>NZ_JAESDI010000009.1 GCF_019249215.1 Alteromonas lipotrueae | reverse complement strand
GGAGCGGTAGTTCAGTTGGTTAGAATACCGGCCTGTCACGCCGGGGGTCGCGGGTTCGAGTCCCGTCCGCTCCGCCATTTTCGGGAAAGCATTTACTACCTAGCAGGTTCTACTGCGCATTAGCAACGTCTTCTCATCTTTCGATTGGCTTTCTGTCCTTCGCTTGCCGTCTATTCTCATCTTGTTATTTATTTCTTCATTTTTTCTTTACCAAGCTTGTCCCTATTTGTCTTGCAGTACTGTTACCTGTAGCGTACGTATGGCTAACCACTGAATAGCGGTTTGGCTTGAATTGGCGTTTAACGTCCTTTTGTTGGCATTTTCACGTGAGTCACTTCCATAGCAGCTACATCCGTAAACTACACGTTTTAGATGATGTTGTTACCAGGTTTCATTTCGACACGAGATAAATTTATTCTTCTTCGCTTCATTAACTTATCTTAATATCCTGAAATACTTAAGTTCATCTAAAGTATCATGTGAATAGTCAATTTTTCGACTACTTTCATGTGTATACAACAAAATGTTTAAATTTTACGTGGTACGAATGACTTATAATCAGCATAAAAAATTTCTACTCGCTGACAATCTTAAAGCAATAGCTGTATCTTTTTTGTCTGTCGTTCTTGTTAGCGCGGTGCTTGGCCTGCTGATGTTCTCAGTCATTAAAGAGCATGAGGATGATCGTGCCGAAGATATTTTATTAAACGTGAACATGGTATTTAAAGACGCCGAGGCCGCATTAGATAATTTGAACGCTCAACCTTACTACTCTTGCAGCGAAGAAAATTTAAACGAAATGCGACGGACGTTGTTTCGCTCTCGTTTCGTGAAAGAAATTGGTTTCTTTGGTGATGGAAAGTTATTGTGCAGTACCTATCTGGGGATTTTAGAGCAACCCATAGACGAAGCTACCCCAGACTTTGAGACTTCTTTGGGAGATGCATTTTGGATAAATACCCCGTTAGAGTTATTTGACAATCAATCTAAAGGAACCATCGCAAAGCGTGGCCGTTACAATGCTGTATTAGATATGGATGCGGTTATTGGCCTAAACTTTAGTCAGGATTGGGCGCTATTTTACAAAGGGGATTCGTTATTTCACATGGCGGGGAACGCCGATTTAATGCCACAGAGCAAAGGTGTTGCCAGCCTTGCTACTAGCTACTTCTCTTTAAGTTTGATCAAGTGCGATAAATATTATTATGCCACTTGTTTGAGCGTAGTATCGGATAAAGAACGAATTTTTAACATTCATAAAGGCAAATTGGTTTTGTTCGTTTGTGTAATGTTAATGACGGCAGCGTTGACCCATATGCTTATGTTCAATTGCTTAAGACGCAGGCGTTCACTAGAGTCGCGGATTAGTCGTGGGCTTAAATCGGGTAAGTTCTATTGTTTATATCAGCCGTTCGTAATATTAAAATCTGGCGAAGTTGTTGGCTGTGAAGTATTAAGCCGATTTGAAGATGAATTTGGCTCGATTTACCCCGATGAATTTATACCTCAAGTCAAAGAGTTAGGAAAAACGTGGGAATTCACTACTGTGATGATTGAATCGGCAATGACTGCCCTCAACGAGAACAAGGACATTCCAGAAGGCTTTAAAGTTTCATTTAATCTGTTTCCGTCAGACTTTATGCAAGATGAGCTACTAGACTTAGATTGGGTGCTCGATATGAACGACAAGCACTTTAAGTTGGTTCTTGAGATAACCGAAGATGAGCAGCTAGCCACAGCTAGTGCGGTTAAGCATATAAAAGCACTCAAAAGCAGAGGTTTCTGGATGGCCATCGATGATTTTGGGGTAGGGTATTCAAACCTTAGCCAACTTAAATCTCTTAAATGTGAATTTTTGAAAATAGATCGTAGCTTTGTGATGGATATGGAAGATCACAGTATTCGTTCCTCTCTAATTCCCCATATTGTCAGTATCGCCGACGAATTGAGAGTGACATTAATTGCCGAAGGTGTTGAAAACACCGAGCAGTGTCAGGAACTTGTGAACATGAATGTTGAGTACGGGCAAGGGTGGTTATTTGGTAAACCGCAAACCGTTGAGAATCTAGCACATACCATTGAGCTGTCGTCTCAAACCCATTAATCGGTTGGCGTGCCGGTCGTTCCGCGATACCATGCGCTTATTGTTAAAAGACGAAGAACGGCTGCATGCAGGACGTATTACATTGCCGCAAAATTTGTAAAACTTATCAAGAAGGCGAGAATAGTACGCCTGTCCTAAACAACATTTCACTTTCTATCAATGCGGGTGAGCATGTTGCCATTTTAGGTAGCTCTGGTTCAGGAAAAAGCACCTTACTGCATTTGCTTGGTGGGCTCGACACACCCACAAGCGGTGAGGTGTGGTTTAAAGGCGAGTCACTTACACACTTAAATGCTAAACAGCTTGCCGCCTTGCGCAACAAAGAAATGGGTTTTATTTACCAATTCCATCATTTGCTAGGTGAATTCACTGCACTTGAAAACGTTGCCATGCCCCTTCGAATTGGCGGCGAGAGTGCCACATCGGCTAACGAGAAAGCTAATGCATTACTTAACGACGTTGGGTTGTCTCATCGCGCGGATCACTTGCCTAGCGCGTTGTCAGGCGGTGAACGTCAGCGTGTTGCTATTGCGCGTGCATTAGTTACATCCCCTTCCGTTGTGCTTGCCGATGAGCCAACAGGAAACTTAGATGCCACTACAGGTGAGCAGATATATCAGTTGCTGAAGCGTCTAAGTGAACAAAAACAAACAGCATTTGTCGTGGTAACGCACGATATTACGCTTGCCAATCGTATGGACAGAGTACTTCGCATTAAAGATGGTGAACTGCTTAACACAGCAACTGAGGAACAACCCTAGTGGCGTTGGCATGGCAACTTGCTAAACGATTTCGTCGAGCCAAAGTACAAAATCGTTTCATCTCTTTTATCTCTATGTCATCCACGGTAGGCATAGGCCTTGGCTGCTTCGTGTTAATTATCTTACTTAGTGTAATGAATGGTTTTGAACGCGAGCTGACGCAGCGAATTTTAACCGTTATTCCTCACGGCGAGTTATATAGCACCGATAACACCGGTATTGAGAACTTAGATGCGCAGCTATACCGCCTGAAGCAAGACCCCAGAATTTCCACAGTTGAACCTTACACAGCGCTTACCGGCATGTTGCAATTCAAAGGTGAGTTAAAGGCAATTGCATTGACGGGCATTGCGGCAGACACACAAAACACGTTTAGCCGACAAGTATCGGATGAGCATTGGCAAAACTTTGCATTAAATGCCGACAGTGTGCTGATTGGCAAAGGTATAGCTAATAAGCTTAATATTGTTGTAGGCGATACCGTTCAAGCACTTATTCCCGTCACGACGAAAGATTTACGCTTTAGCGCACCGACATCAATAACGTTAACCGTTGCAGGCTTTATGCATGTTGGTGGCGAGCTTGATAACCAGTTGGGGCTGATGCATCTTGCGAAAGCTTCTGCGGCCGCTGGCATAGAGGGCAAAGCATTAGGCATGCGCTTTACATTACACGACCCCTTTTCGGCCTATATAACCATGCGAGATATAGGCTATAGCTACCCTCAAGCGGTCTATATGTCTGACTGGACGCGAACTCAAGGTCATTTGTACAACGACATTCAGCTAGTTCGTACCGTTGTGTATATTGCTTTGGTACTCGTGATTGCCGTGGCCTGTTTTAATATTGTGTCTTCATTAGTGATGGCAGTGCGAGAAAAACAACCTGCCATTGCTATCTTAAAAACCATGGGTGCTACCGATACACTAATTCGGCGCACGTTTATGTTTCAAGGTTTACTGAACGGACTCATTGGCATAGTGGTAGGGGTAACCCTTGCTATGATTATTGCCCCTAATCTTTCTACTATTGTTAAGTTCTTAGAAAGTGTTTTTGGGGTAGAAGTGTTGTCAGGGGATATCTATTTTATCGACTTTTTACCTTCCGCGCTCATGTGGCAAGACGTGGTACTCACCTGTGTGGTCGCCATCATCATGTCCGTATTAGCAACCTGGTACCCAGCCCATAAAGCGACAAAAGTGTCTCCCTCTCAATCCCTTCACTAAAAGTGTTGGAGTTTAGAGATAGGGTGGCTTTATTGTCATCGCTAGTATGACTAGCTAGCAATATTCTTAGCTAGTCATAATCGTAAATGACAACTGTACTAGCCGCATACTAAAGCGTTTGATGGAGCGTATTGCAGCATCAATATGCTTGGCTTATTCACTTACAAATAGGTATTGAGGTAGTCAGTATATTGCAATTCAAAAGTGTATTTGCATTGGGTGATGGCAAGACCAACAAGCAACAAAAAAGGGTTAGCGATGCTAACCCTTTTGTTATGTTCGAAAGCGATGAGGGAGTTAAGCGTTCTTGTCAAATTCGCTAAAATTCACATCTTCTTCTTTTTCACCGGCATGTTCGTCGTAGTACACATCTTCATCCAGTCCTCCTTCGCTTTTCGCAACGACGCATGACACCATACAGTCACCTGTGATATTGACCGCAGTACGGGTCATATCAAGTAAGCGGTCGACACCAATAATCAGCGCTATACCTTCCACTGGCAGATTAACTTGCTGTAGTACCATGGCAAGCATGATTAAGCCCACGCCTGGCACACCCGCCGTACCGATAGAAGCTAAGGTAGCAGTTAACACCACCATCATGTAGTCGCCCAAACTCAAATCAACGCCATAAACTTGTGCGATAAATACGGTAGCTACACCCTGCATAATGGCTGTGCCATCCATATTGATGGTTGCGCCTAAAGGAAGGGTGAAAGACGCTACTGAATTGTTAATACCCAATTTATTTCGCGCTGTTTCCATAGTGACTGGCAGTGTAGCGCTGCTGCTTGAAGTACTAAATGCAAATAAGGCGGCATCGCGCATTTTTTTCAGTAGGACAACTGGGCTCAAGCCGCTCAGTAATTTAAGCAGTATTGAGTAAGTCACTAAACCATGGATGATAAGCACACCAAATACTAAGAAGAAGTATTTGGCCAAGCTGAAGATAGTGTCGCCACCAATGGTAGAAAACAGTTTAGCCATCAATACGAATACGCCGTATGGCGCTAGGTTCATGATGATGGTTACAAGGCGCATGATAACCGTGTTGATATCTTCAAAAAACGCACTGACGCGTTTGCCCGCTTCGCCAGTCATCGCCATAGAAATACCAAATAACACCGCAAACACGATGATTTGAAGCATATTGCCTTGCGCCATCGAGTTAATAGGGTTACTAGGAAACATATTGACGATAACGTCACCCAAGCTTGGTGCGGTCTTCGCTTCAAATGATGTTTCAGTGGTTAGATTTAACCCTTCTCCTGGTGAAATAAGTAAAGCCATACTCATTGCCAGTGTGATTGCTATTGCAGTCGTGACAACATAAAGACCAACAGACTTTGCGCCTAACCGGCCTAATTTACTCGGGTCGGATAGCGTACTGGTACCGCAAATCAATGAGACAAAGACTAATGGCACCACCAACATCTTTAAACTAGCGATAAAAATCTGCCCAAGGGTAGAAAATATACCATCTACAAAAATGCTATACGCAGAGAACTGGAAACCAAATACCGAAAACGTAAAATCTCCGCTATCATCGAATAATAATTGAAGAAGCACACCTATCACGATACCGGCAATCATGCCGATAAAGATTCTGGTGGTTAAACTAAATTTATGTGCAGATTGAGACATTAAAATTCCCTGTACATTTTTATATTTTTATTTAGTGTGACAGATTCTATTGATTTTAAAACATAAAAAACGACCCAATTGTCATTTATAAAGGTTCAGGAACGAATTATGCGACAAATTACGCGAGTCTTGTCTAAGACGCTCTGGCTATTTAGTGCACTTTTTATACTAACAGCGTGTGGGGGCGGCGACTCAGTCTCTAGAGATGATAGCGATGGCTCCGATGATGGCGGTGGTTCCTCCGCTACTGTTAATGTCGTATTAACCGTTCAAAACGCCAGCGGCGAAACCGACCGCAATCTAACCGCCGACAATTCCCTTACCGTTATTGCCACTGTTACCGACACCGACGGCGTTGCCCAAGCCGACCAACTTGTCACGTTTGCTTTAAGTAATACCGACCTCGCGGTGTTCGGGAACGACACCGGTACAGCGCGAACGGATGACAGCGGGGTTGCAAGAATTACTATTAGTGCCAGTACTGCCTCAGGCGATGGAGAGATTACAGGTAGCTTGAGCAGCGGTGAAAGCGGCTCTACTACTTTTTCGGCAGTGGGTAGTGTTACTGTTAGCGAAGAACCTGCGTCGCTACAATTATATGCCAGTGCGGTTCAACTTGCCTCAAGTGGTTCAGATGACATAGAGCTTATCGCTTTGATTAAGAACGAACAAAGTGTGTTGATGGAAGGAATTGAAGTTAACTTTTCAGCCAGTAATGAAGCGGGCGTTGAATTGCAATTAACCCAATCTACCACCACCGCCGATGGTACAGCCAGAGCGTTAGTGTCTACTCAGAATGATGCGTCGAATCGCACGGTAACGCTAACAGCTCAAACCGGCGCATTAGTTGAAACCGTTGATATTTTGATCACCGGCACCGAAGTTACTATTAATGGTGCAAATTCAGTCATATTGAATGATACTGCCGAATATACGTTACGTGTACAAGATTCTGATGGGGTGGCCATTGTTAATCAAACTATCCTATTAGAAGCAGATAATGGCTCTTTAAGTGAAGCCTCGGTTAATACGGGGGCTGATGGGCAAGCGACTATCACTTACACAGCGACTGCTTCGGGCGCAGATACGATCACTGCATCATCGCTTAATGCTTCAGTAGAATTTGATTTAGACGTTCAACAAGATGAATTTAGTTTTGTGGTATTGCCAGATGAAGAAATATCATTAAATGAAGCGGCCACAATCAGCGTTCAATGGCTACAAGAAGGTATTGCGGCTGTTGGCAATAACGTGACATTTAGTACCTCTCGTGGAGAGATTATTGACGCAGCGGTTGTAACAACTGATGCTGAAGGTATTGCCTCTATCTCAATAGAGTCTGACAACGCCGGTTTCGCTTCAATTACTGCCACAGGAAGTGAGTCTGGTAATGAGTCTACGGTGAATGCGGTTGCGCAAGTAGAATTTATCGCGGTTGAGCCTGCTACCTTGATTGCGGATGCTACCCCTGATCTTATTGGCCCCGATGGCCAAACAAGCACCATTACTGCGGTAGTAAGAGATCCGTCAGGTAATTTAGTTAAAAATACCGTGGTTAACTTTAACGTTGATGATGTATCTACAGGCTCTATTTCACCTTCTCAATCAACTACCGACAGCAGCGGTATAGCGTCTACGGTATTTACTTCAGGCGCACCTTCAAGTGAAGATGCTGTGATTATTCGCGCTGAAGTGGCTAGCGATGAATCTATCTCTGATTTGGTTTATATGACAGTGGGTGATAGAGCATTTGATATTTCAATTGGTACGGGTAACTCTCTAGAGGAGCCTGACTCAACCACTTACTTAAAACGCTTTGCAGTATTCGTGTCAGACTCCGCGGGACGGCCAGTTAGCGGCGTTGAACTAACGGCATCGGGTACGCCAGTCAAATTTAGTGAAGGCGGTACGTACGATAAAGGTTATTGGCAGTGGAATGATACGGCTTCTATCTGGGAGTCAATCACCACGATAGTGTGCCCTAATGAAGATATAGACAGTAATGGTATTCTTGATAGCGGCGAAGATACTAACGACGATGGTTTCCTAACGCCGGGTATAGTAGGGACATTATCTTTCGCTGATACAAATGTGACGGATGAGAATGGTCAGGCAGAATTAGAATATCGCTATCCAGCTAATTACGGACATTGGTATAACCTCGTTATCACTATTTTCGGTCAGTCTACGGGCAGTGAAGCTAGCCAAGATCATTATTACAGACTAAGTGTTTCTTCTGATGATATCACTAACGAAGCCGCGTCTTTACCCAGAAACCCATTTGGTTCTGAAGCAAACTGCAGTACTTTCAACTAACACAAAAAAGCCGGCGTAAGCCGGCTTTTCATAAGCAAAACAATAACTAATCTTGTTGGAATGGATACACAGAACCAAGCTTTAATAGCTGAGTAAGTTCATCTAGGGCAGTACGTGATTCAATCAGTAACTGTGGGTCGCGTAAATCGTCTTCAGCGAGTACGTCGCGGTAGTGTTTATCTACCCATTTGTTCAGACGCGCAAATTGCATGTCGTTAATTAACGTTGCTGGGTTTACCGCATCAAGTTCTTGGTCGTTCATGGCTACACGTAAACGCAAGCACGCAGGGCCGCCACCATTGCGCATACTTTGCTTTACATCAAAATAGTTCACCGATTTTATCGGCGTGCCCAAGGTTACTAGCTTGTCTAAATAACGCTTAACCGCATCGTTTTCTTCACAGTCCGTTGGCGCAATAATCGTCATGTCACCGCTTGGCAGCGTGATGATTTGGGTATTGAAAAGATACGTTTTAATTGCATCTTGTACCGATACTTCATCAGTAGGCACTTCAATAAGATGAAGGGGGGAATCACCAAACTTAGTTTGTAGTTCTTTTAGCCCAGCGTCCTTTTTATAAAAGGCTTGGTCGTGGTAAAAAAGTACGTTTTGGTTGCCCACGGCAATCACATCGTTATGGAAAACCCCTTGGTCGATAACATCAGGGTTTTGCTGCATGTACACCACGCCTTCTTCACTTAACCCATGCAAGCGAGCAACGGCTTGGCATGCTTCAAGCGTTTGTCGTGCAGGGAATTTAGTGGGGGCGGGTTTACTTGGGTCGAAAGCGTGACGGCCGTATACAAAGAGCTCTACCCCAGCATGGCTGTAATCTGAACACAAGCGGGTGTGGTTTGCTGCGCCTTCATCACCAAAGTGTTCGTTATCTGGCAAATGTAAGTGGTGGGCAAAGTGTTTTTCATTTGCGAAGGTCGCTTTTAAAATATTGCCTGTCACTTGCGGCTCTAACGAACGATGAAACTTGTTTGTTAAGTTTGCAGGTGTAAAATGCACGCGACCATCGGCCGTATCTGCGCTTGGAGAGACTGTGGCTGCATTTGCCGTCCACATGCTTGATGCAGAACAACATGCTAAGAAAATCTCTCTAGATTGCTTTGCAGCGCTTTCTAGCACTCTGGCATCTGAACCAGAGAAGCCGAGTCGACGTAATGCAGCTATGTCTGGGCGTTCTTGAGGGGCAAGTACACCTTGCATCATGCCCATGTCAGACAAGGCTTTCATTTTCAGTAAACCTTGTTTAGCCGCTTGTTTGGGGCTGCTAGCGGCATTGGCATTGTTCAGAGAAGCAACATTACCAAACGAAAGTCCGGCGTAGTTGTGGGTTGGGCCAACAAGCCCATCAAAGTTAACTTCAAATTGCTTCATACTTTCCCTCTATTTGGTGTTTGAGCGTTTGACCGCTACCCTATAAATGCACAACCCATGACTTAGGTGGTATTTACAGTGAAGCTAACGTCTCATTTTTTGGTGGCCGCGAATTAATAAGCATAATAAATGCCTGTTAATTACTAGGCGCAAAGGCATAATGGCTGGCATTATACGGTTTTTATGCGCCTTGCCAATCAAGGTGGTTGAAAAGTGAACAGGAATTGCACGTGATTGAAGCAATGGGAAGAATAACTATTAAGAAGATCTTGTTTTCCATTCACTTTGTCGATATATGTTAAAAAAGCACGGGCACCGCAATGGCACAGTCTACGGGCCCTTTATCTTTGAGAATGACTAAAATAGTCCTTTAGAATCAATAGGTTTAATTCAATTATATGGCAAAATCTCTAGTCATAGTCGAGTCGCCAGCCAAAGCGAAAACGATAAATAAATATCTTGGTAAAGATTTTATCGTAAAAAGTTCTGTCGGCCATGTTCGCGATCTGCCTACGAAGGCATTGGGCAAAGTTGAGCCCAAAAAGCCAGCGAAAGAACTCAAAACTTATAGCGAAGAAGACAAACAAGAATATCTTCGCAGACATGAATATTTAAAACTTGTTGACCGCATGGGTGTAGATCCAGAACAGAACTGGAAAGCTCACTATCAGGTTTTACAGGGTAAAGAAAAAGTGGTTAACGAGCTTAAACGCTTGGCCAAAGACGCTGACACTATCTATCTCGCAACGGATTTGGATAGAGAAGGGGAAGCTATTGCGTGGCACTTACAAGAGTTGCTGGGCAGTAAAGGCAAAACCTATCAGCGTGTGGTGTTTAACGAGATTACTAAAAACGCCATTCAAGAAGCCTTCTCAGATCCAGGTGAAGTGAACGTTGCTCGTGTAAATGCACAGCAAGCTAGACGTTTCCTCGACCGCGTTGTGGGCTTCATGGTGTCACCGCTACTTTGGAAAAAAATAGCACGTGGTTTATCTGCTGGCCGTGTTCAATCGGTAGCTGTTCGTCTAGTAGTTGACCGTGAACGTGAGATTAAAGCGTTTGTTCCAGAAGAGTTTTGGGATATTCATGCCGACTTAACCAGTGAGCAAAAAGCAGCGCTGCGTATGTTGGTAGCCAAGCACGAAGGTAAAGCGTTCAAACCGGTTAATAAAGCGCAAGCAGACAAAGCATTAGAAGATTTGAACGGTGCTAAGTATTTAGTTGAAAGCCGTGAATCTAAGCCTACGTCTAGCCGACCTTCAGCACCGTTTATTACCTCAACATTACAGCAAGCCGCGAGTACCCGTTTAGGCTTTGGTGTTAAGAAAACCATGATGATGGCGCAGCGCTTGTATGAAGCGGGTTACATCACTTATATGCGTACTGACTCAACAAACTTGAGCCAAGAAGCACTCGATAACTGCCGTGCGTATATCGATGAAAATTTTGGCAGCCAATACCTACCAGAGTCGCCTAATCGTTATGGTAGCAAAGAGGGGGCACAAGAAGCGCACGAAGCGATTCGTCCTTCAAGTGTTAAGGTAAATGCTGCGCATTTAGGTGATATGGAGCGTGACGCTCAGCGTTTATACGAGCTTATTTGGCGCCAGTTTGTTGCGTGTCAAATGACACCGGCTAAATACGATGCTACCACCATTAGAGTGGGGGCTGGTAATTACGAGTTAACGGCGAAAGGTCGTGTGTTGAAGTTTGACGGTTGGACACGCGTTCAACCGCAGCTTCGCAAAAAAGGTGAAGAAGAGTTAATGTTGCCTGATGTTCAAAAAGGTGATGTATTAAACTTAAACGCGCTTGATCCCAAGCAGCACTTCACTAAACCAGTGGCTCGTTTTAACGAAGCGTCTTTGGTAAAAGAGTTAGAAAAGCGCGGCATTGGCCGACCTTCTACATACGCAAGTATCATTTCTACCATTCAAGATCGGGGTTACGTTCGCCTTGAAAATAAGCGTTTTTATGCTGAAAAAATGGGTGAAATCGTTAACGACCGTTTGATGGAAAACTTTGATGACCTAATGAGTTTCGACTTTACCGCCAACATGGAGCAACAGCTTGATGATATAGCGGAAGGTAACAAAGATTGGAAAGACGTACTTAACCTCTTCTACAGCGATTTCTATGGCAAGTTGCTTAATGCTGAGAAAGCCCCTGAAGAAGGCGGAATGCGCCTTAATCAAGCTATTCCTGCTGGCATTACGTGTGACAAGTGTGGACGTGAAATGAACGTGCGTACGGCATCTACTGGCGTATTCCTTGGATGTTCTGGTTATAACTTACCGCCAAAAGAGCGCTGCACCAACACCATGAACCTGACACCGGGTGATGAAGTGGTGAAGGTAGATGACGAAGAAGAGTTAGAAACCGAAGCGTTACGTGCTAAGAAGCGCTGTCCAATATGCAGTACTGCCATGGACAGTTACTTAGTAGACGAAACCCGTAAGCTGCATGTGTGTGGTAATACACCGACCTGCGAAGGTACCTTAGTGGAGACCGGTACGTTCAAGATTAAAGGGTACGACGGCCCCATTATCGAATGTGATAAGTGTGGTAGTGACATGGAACTGAAAAACGGTCGCTTTGGTAAATACTTCGGTTGTACCAATGAAGAATGTAAGAACACGCGTAAGTTGTTACGTAACGGCGAGGCTGCGCCACCTAAAGAAGATCCGGTAGATTTACCAGAACTTCCTTGTGAAAAATCGGATGCGCACTTTGTGTTACGTGATGGGGCTTCAGGTATTTTCATGGCGGCGCATAACTTCCCTAAATCTCGGGAAACTCGAGCACCAAAAGTGGAAGAACTGGCGCGCTTTAGAGATAGAATATCTGAAAAATTCTATTATTTAGCAGATGCACCGCAAAAAGATCCGGAAGGTAACCTTGCTATTGTTCGCTACAGTCGTAAGACCAAGCAACAATATGTGATGTCGGAAAATGAAGCGGGTAAAGCTACGGGTTGGTCTGCATGGTATAACGACGGTAAGTGGGAAACACAAGCCGCCAGTAAACCTGCTGCTAAAACCAAAGCGAAAGCCAAAAAGAAATAAAGAGATTTAGTATATGGCCTCGTTACAGGAACAGTTATTAAAAGCCGGCTTAGCAGATAAAGGTTCTGCTAAGCAGGCGCGTGCTGAAAAGCGCAAAAAGAATAAGCAAAAAACAAAGAACAACCAGGGTGTGGTGGACGAAGCAACTATTGCTGCTCAGAAAGCCGCTGAAGAAAAGAAAGCCCGTTCACGTGAGT
The DNA here is from genome assembly GCF_019249215.1 of Alteromonas lipotrueae. Lineage (GTDB taxonomy): Bacteria > Pseudomonadota > Gammaproteobacteria > Enterobacterales > Alteromonadaceae > Alteromonas > Alteromonas lipotrueae. Next base: position 245,425 of record NZ_JAESDI010000009.1, on the reverse strand, counting down.
TGAATCAGTTGCAACAGCAAGAGCGTGAAAAGCGCTCTGTCATTGCACAAGTGAAGCAACTCATTGATGTGAATAAACAACCGCGAAAAGGCGATACCGTACTGAATTTCACTCATGACAATGTAGTGAAGCGTATGTACGTGAGCGCTGAAATGCACAAGCAAGTCACCAAAGGCCGCTTAACCGTGGTTATCTTAGGTGACGCCTACGAGCTAGTGCCTACACCTGTAGCCGATAAAATTGCGCAGCGTGACGATAGCTTCATTATTTACCGTGCAGATTTAGACACCAGCGATAGCGATGGTAAAGAAGAAGCACAAGACGATTGGTATGCCGACTACGACATTCCAGACGATCTTACGTGGTAACGAACTACTGTGGCGTGAAAAGTCTTTTTCACGCCATTTTTCTTCCTCTCTACTTTCCCGTTCTCTTTTGAATTTCATTCCATTGTTTTCGCTATTCATCTTTCATCGCTTCTAGTCATTTCTAAAATGCTAGCGCTTGATTAGCACACCACCTTAACCAGGTTTCAGTAACGGTAACGCCGTTAGTTTGCCAATGCATTTCTAGCGGCACGGATAGGGGAATATTCAACGTAATAAACACACATCCTTCTGTCTGTAAATTCTTGATGCAGCTGGGTACTAAAGCCACATTTCGCGTACTGGCTATGTGGGTAAGCAGGGCTTGCATACTACTAGGCTCGTTAGTTACTTTAGGTTGTACTTTCACGCGGTGGAATGCACTAATAATGGTGTCAAATAAGCTAGATGCTTGGTCTCGGGCAAACAAAGTGAGCGAGTAACGCGCTAAATCTACCAAGTCTACGCTGCTATTTTTCGACAGTGGATGCGATTCGGATATCACGAGAACAATAGGATCATCAGTTAAATGCTGTTGATTTATGAGACCGCGATAGCCGCCATCTATGGGCCTTGAAAAGCCAATTTCTATTCTTCCTTCGCTAAAGGCTTCTAACTGCTGAGCGGCAGTCATTTCAAATATTTGTACATCAATGAGAGGCTCGCTTAGCGAGAAGCGGCTTAGTAATTTGGGCATAACATGCGCACATGCTGAGCTTAAGTAACCAATACGCAATAACCCTTGTTTACCGTTAGCAACGCTTTGAGTTTCATATTGTGCTTGTTGGAAATGGGTTAAAATATCTTCAGCATGGCGAAGAAATACTTTTCCAGGTGCGGTTAGCTCCACATAACGAGTGGTGCGCTCAAAAAGCTTAACGTTAAGGGAGGTTTCAAGTGCATTAATATGACGACTAACCGCACTTTGAACAGTATGTAAGCGCGTAGCAGCTAACGAGAAGCTTTTGCATTGAGCCACTTCGACAAAAGTATGCATGTGTTTAAGGTTCATAATAGCTCGGTGAGTAAAATAAGATTCATGCAAAATATGCATTAATTGTGAATAAAATTATCATTTAACGGATAGCAGTGCCAGTGCGTAAAATACAAGCCGCGTTAATTTAGTTTCAATGGGGTTTTATGAAGTTATCACGTTTAGGAGAAATCACGTTATTGGTGATTTCAATGTTAACCATTATGGTAGGGGCGGTATTAGCGCCCGGACTGAACTCAATTGCGCCTGCCCTAGGGGTTAGTAAATTTGCGCCTTTGTTAATCACCTTGCCTGCATTGGGCGCCATTTTGTTTGCGTCCTTTTTCGGAAAGCTCATTGATAGCATTGGGGCTCGCAAAACCTTAGTCATAGCCTTGTGGGGATACTTATTATTAGGTATTGGTGGCATTTGGGTTTACGGGCCTTTATGGGTAAGTATCGACCGAATTTTACTCGGTGGCTTTGCAGCGGGAGTAATGGCGTCAGGCACAGCGATTATTTCACAGTGGTATAATGGCAAGGCCAGACTATCTGTTATTGCTAAACAAGGCATGGCCATTGAGCTGGGCGGCGTAATAATACTATTTTTAGGTGGTCTGCTAAGTGAAATTGATTGGAGAGCGCCATTCTTGCTCTACGGGTTGGCATTGATTTGTTTGGTGCTGACCGCAATGAGCATTCCGCATAATGAGCCAGAAACTCAACCGGTTACCATTGGTGAAGGTGGTCAAATTAATGAAAACTTACGGTCTGTCTTAATCAATACCGTATTAGCCATGTCGCTGTTCTTTAGTATGTTTATAACACTGCCAGTTCTCCTTGGCGATTTAGGTTACCGCGAAGCCGAAACGGGTTATTTGCTGTCTTTTATCTCATTAATGGCTGTTTTATCTGCGCTGGTTATGCCACAGATAGTCAATCTGAAGTCTGAGAAAGTCACCTTATTTCTAGCTTTTATAAGCTTTGCGGCAGCACACGCAATCTTCGCGATTGCTGAGACTACAAGTTTACTCGTTGTTGCATCTATATTTGCAGGTACAGGCTTTGGGTTTTCTATACCCTTACTCAACCATGCCACCGTTGAGCGCAGCTGTGAGGCGAATATGGGGCGGAATTTAGCGTGGTTTGCCATGGCGGTATTCTCAGGGCAGTTTTTAACGTCGGCGCTTGAGTTTTTACCTGTAGCAGAGCGTGGCGTATTCACCGTGTGTGGGGCAATTGCAATTCTATGCTCGATTTACGTGGTGAAAACAAAAGCGTAGCTAAGTGGTTTAAAGGTAAGTAAACATTGTTAGCCCTGTTTACTTACGCAAAAAGCGAATTACCTACGCGACGCCTAACCTTACGCGTTACGCACATTTATCTATATAATCATCAAGCCCAGCTAAAAATTGGGCTTTCTCAGTAGTACTCAGCCAGCTTGCTTTAAAGCTGTTTGCCACTAGCGTACTTAGCTCATCTTCGCTGAATCCCCCTTCTTGCTGAAGTGCAATAAGGTTGTCATTTAAATACGCTCTGAAATAAGAAGGATCGTCTGAGTTAATCGTTGGCATTAACCCACGTTCAAGCATGGCTTTTATTTCAGTTGAGGTTAGTGATTGCACCACGAATTGGTTAGACACAGGGCAAACCGTTAACCCAATATTTTTTTGCTTCACTAATTTGCATAACGCGTCTGATGCTAAAATATTTACGCCGTGATCTATTCTGTCTACATCTATATCTTCTAGTACTTGGCGAATATGTTCTAGGGTATTTTGCTGATTCACATCGCAATGCATAGTGAGTTTTAGTCCCCACTCACGGGCTTTGGCAAACACCTCGGCAAACTTAGAGGGTGGGTTATTGTGTTCATCTGAATCTAATCCTACGCCAATGAGTTTACTGAGATGCGGTTCAGCCATAGTTAAATGTTTCATGGCGGACTCGGCCGACATATCGCGAAGAAAACACAGTATAAGATTACTTTGCACACCAAATTTAGTGCTTGCGTCTTGTTGTGCGCAATAGATACCATTAATCACAGTCTCAAAATCTACACCTCTGGAAGTATGCGCTTGTGGGTCGAAAAAGAGTTCCACATATACAATGTGCTGCGCCGCTGCTTTTTCAAAGTAAGCCATGGTAAGTGCGTAAAAGTCTTCTTCTTCAACTAATACACTCATACCTGCGTAGTAAATATCTAAAAAAGAGGGAAGGTCGTGAAAATTATAAGCAGCAATCATTTGCTCTGGGGTTTCAGCGCTCAGTTTTATGCCATTTTTCTGCGCTAATGCAAAGCTTAGCTCGGGCTCTAATGTGCCTTCAATATGAACATGTAGTTCGGCTTTTGGCATCTTTTTTATAAATTCTTGCATATGGCCTCGGTGTTATTTTTTTGGAATAAGCGCGGAAAACGCATTCAGTCTGAAATACAGCTAATTAATGACGCTGCCTAGAGTGGGCTTATGTGCAAAGCTACATAAGTCAAAACTACATTAAGTCAAAGCAATGCAAAAAACACGCCTTAGTTTAAAGTTATGGTATTCAACTAAATAGCTTAAGTTATTAATAGTAGTGGGTAATTTACGTTTTTACTTTGTGTTCATGTACAGGTGTGTAATGGAAAATGATAGATAAATAAGCTGCATGAAGCAGGGGAGGCGTTTTGGCGTTAATGGTGTGACGCGACAATAAGTGGCAGATGCATCGAGTTAGTGCAGTGTTGTGATTAGTAACAATGCGTATTTCACCACACGCCGGTATGCTCAGTGTTAATTGACCTTTCAATGATAGGGTGCTCGAAAGGGTAAAGACTAAAAACCCGGGTAACGTCTTGAATGGATACTTGTACAAACCGCTCCGCGCCAGCGAACGCTTCCAGTTTTGGGTGAGACCACAAGATAGATGCTTTGCCATTAACGAACAAGATATCTCCATTGCTATCATCAACAAAGCATAAACCTACCCGCCCATCTGATTCGATGTTGCCTAGAGTATTAAAAAACTTATTCCCACTAAAGTCAGGAAACAACAAGCTACTGTCATCTACGTAAATAAAGCCAGGCTTACCGCCTCGATGTGATACATCCAGTCCGTGGCGAGGGTCGTCGGTAAAGTCATGGTGCCTTGAGGCAATGTAAAATGTATCCGCCCGAGCGATTAGCAAAACATCTTTCTTCATTAACCCATTAGATTGCACATACTGAGCCTTAACGTTTGAATTCGTGCTTGAGCTGGCAGCCAGTGTAGGCGCAACATCACGGTGCAAGGTATCTCGAGGGTGAATATACTGAGGGCAGTTTCCATAACTTTGCTCTACTTGCACGCGTATTACGCCACCCCAGTTGTGCATTATTAGTCCGTTGAGCCTATTACGGCGGCGGGTGCTGAGCTGTAACCCAAGTAGCGCAATTTTACTGCCAGTATTAACATCTAACAATGCGACATCATTAATTAACCAAGTTACATTATCGTTTAAGGCAAGTGAAAGCTGAGTGGGTGATGGCGACTGAATATAGTGGTGGTCGTCAACAGTGGTATGGTCACCCCAAAGCGGTATAGCCCAAGGATGACCCTGGCTATCTACAAGACCAGCCATCATAAATGGGCTACTGCAAAAGAACGCGCGGTGCTGCGCTGGCATAAAAGGGCGTATGAAGCCTTTCATCTGCTCATTCATACGCTCAGCAACGCCTAAGCGTTGCTGAATGCGATATTCCTCAGTATGAAAGACACTCGCATTACTAGTATTAGCGCTGCTCATAACAAACCCTACAGCCTCCATTCCACTATGGGAGACCTGGCCATAGGAATGAAATTAGCTAGCGATTCAATGCGGTTAACCCAAGCGCGAATAGCGGGGTAGGGTTGCAACGAAACACCCCCTTCAGGTGCATGGGCTATGTAACTGTACATGGCAATATCCCCAAGCGTCAGCGAGTCGGTAGCCAAGTATGATTTGGTGTCGGATAAAGTATCTTCCATCACTTTTAGCAAGGTTTCAGTTATTGCTAATGCGCTGGCTACATCAATATTGGCACCAAATACATACTCAAGACGAAGTGCGGCTGGGCCTTTGGCAAGCTCACCTGAAGCCACTGAAAGCCAGCGTTGTACACGGGCCTTTTCAATAGGTGTCGCCCCCATCCAAGGATAAATACTGCCGTAAGTATCTGCTAAATAGACAATAATAGCGTTGGAGTCTGACACTGTGTGTTCACCATCAACAATCACTGGTACCTGCCCGAAAGGGTTCTTGGTAATAAAGTCGGCCGATTTGTGCGCGCCGTTAACCATATCAAGTTCGTGATTAATGTAGCTAATACCGAGCAGCGACATAAACAATTCCACTTTATGACAATGCCCAGATTTTGGGTTTCGATAGTGAATAATAGGTGCGTCTTTCATTGTGCTATTTGGGGCATTTTTCGGTAATGAAGTCATCAACACTCTCCTTATAAATCAAGTTCTGTAAGGCTTGGAAAGTCATCTGGACGGCTATCGCCTTCCCAAGTCAGTTTACGTTCATTGGCATTGATAGGGTGGTCGTTAATACTGGCTATGCGACGCTGCATTAAGCCTTCCGGATTAAACTCCCAGTTTTCGTTGCCATAAGCCCTAAACCATTGACCTGTTTCATCTTGAAACTCATAAGCAAAGCGAACAGCAATACGATTTTCAGTATGCGCCCACAGCGCTTTTACCAATTTATAGTTAAGTTCTCTGGCCCATTTTCGTGTTAAAAAAGCCTCGATTTGAGCCGTTCCGGTAATAAACTCAGCACGATTTCGCCACTGACAATCAGCCGTGTACGCTGCAGCTACTCGCACAGGAGAACGACTATTCCAAGCATCTTCAGCCAGGCGAATTTTTTCAATAGCAGTTTCTTTGGTAAAAGGGGGAAGTGGAGGTCTCATAAGCTCATCCTGTTTATTTATATTGCAGTGAGTATGATTGCTTGCTAAAAATAAATAATTACTCAATTTTGAAATTTATAATTTCATTATTTGAAATAATAAAAGTGTAGAATAGTTGGTAAACCCCATTAGGAATGAGTAAAGCGACTCGGTATGGATAGAATACAAGCAATGTCAGTGTTTGCGGAAGCAGCCAAGCTTGGCAGTTTTGTAAGCGCTGCCGAGCAATTGTCGATGTCGGCTCCGGCGGTAACGCGGGCTATCGCTACTTTAGAAGCACAGTTGAACACGCGATTGTTCCATCGTACAACTCGTCGTATTCGATTAACCGAAGCGGGCATACAATACCTTAATGACGTACAGAGAATATTGGCAGACATAGCACAAAGTGAAGCTGCAATTGCGGGTGTTCAGTTATTGCCAAAGGGTACGCTGAGTGTAACGGCGCCCGTGTTATTTGGTGAGCTTTACATTACACCTATCATTGCTCAGTTTTTACGAGACTTTCCTGAAGTAAATGTGCATGGCTATATGTACGACAACATTGTTGATCTACTCGATACAAAAATTGATGTGGCAATAAGAATTAGTAAGCCGAAAGACTCTGGATTATATGCCACTACTGTGGGGTACGTAAGAAAGGTAACGGTAGCATCGCCAGACTATTTAGCTAATGCACCAAACCTAAAAACACCGGAAGATTTAAAACATCATACTTTGCTGTACCCGAGTGACTTCAAGGAGCCGCCGGTGTGGAATTTCAAACGTAATGGTAAAACGGTAGCCATCCGTTTACAGCCTAGATTTGAATGTAATCAAAATCGTTCGACAATTAGCGCCGCAAAATCTGGGCTAGGCATCACGCGCCTGATGTCTTATCAAGTAGCGGATGCAATAGAAAAGGGCGAATTAGTCAGTGTGTTAGATGAATTTAACGATGAAAAACTACCTATACAAGTAGTCAGTCTTGAAGGGCGTCATAACCTAGAAAAAGTGAAGAAATTCGTGGAATATGTCAAAAATACACTAACAAAAGATGTGTACTTGAATTCGTATTCTCACGCTAATATTAAATAAGCTGTGCAACAATCCGTTCAGCAAGCTGTTAATACGAGCTCCGAATCACGCTTTTTAAAAGCGTTGTACCTAAACGTTGAATAACGATTGATACGTTACTTTTACTTACCCTGGTTAATACCCTCATTAATGACTTCGTTTCTTTCTCGTTCGTAGGTGTCATAACTTTTTTGATACTGAGCTTCGCACTCTTCTCGTTGTGCGCCATAAAGTTTACGGCATTCTTGAAGGCGGTTCTCTTGCGTAGCTTCGTACAAATCTTGCGACGTGCAAGCGAATAAAAACGGCAATACCGTTGCCACTACCGCGAGGGATGCGAGTTTGCGATTAAACATAAATTACCTTTGCGAAGAGAAGTGCCACACTCGTGGCTAACAGGTATTTGTTATGACGGTTCAAATTCCATTTGGTTCATTGATTCAACCGTTCATTTTTTAGTGCTATCTTCATACAGGTTTGATAAAACTAGCCCCATAAATAAAGAGTAAATAACCAGCCTTATGATTTCTTGGAAAGTATTAACATTTAGTCAGCTCAATACCCATCAGTTGTTCGAGCTTATGAAACTGCGAGTTGATGTATTTGTAGTAGAACAAACGTGCCCATACCCTGAGCTTGATGAAAAAGACAGACATAGCGATACGCGGCATTTGTTGGGCTTTACTAACGACAAACTAGTCGCTTATGCCCGTTTGATCCCTGCGGGGGTGAGTTATCCTGGGGTAAGCATTGGCAGAGTGGCTACCCATGCTGACTTCAGAGGCAATGGTGCGGGTATAAGCTTGTTAACTGAGGCGATAAAGCAGTGTGAAAACCTGTGGCCGAAAGAGGATATTGAAATTGGTGCACAAGAATACCTGTTAGCGTTTTATCGAAAGTTTGGTTTTGTGCAAACATCTCAAGTGTATCTAGAAGATGATATCCCCCATGTGGACATGAAGCGTAACGCAGTAGTTTGATTCAAGTATGGCTTGGGTAATTAGGGCGAGTAGTTAATTAGGGCGGGTAAACACCCGCCCTAAAATAACCGGTAATTATTGTTGCTTAGGTAGCATATCTACCAATTCGTTAAGGTCATTTACGTTGTAATCGGGTGCAATAGCCAGTGGATACAATACCTTTCCAGGGCGGGCAATAAAGGCGGCTTGCCAACCGGCTTGTTTAGCGCCAGCAATATCCCAACCATGTGCAGCAACTAGCATCGCATCTTCGGGTTTAACCCCCATTTTTTCAGCGGCCCATGCGTAAGTGCGAAGATCAGGTTTGTATAGGTTGATATCTTCAACACTTAAGCGGTGTTCAAAAAAATCCAGTAAGTTAGCGTTTTTAAACTGGGTATAAACGCCTTTGTTTGAAGAGTTGGTCAAGCTTACCAGTGTATACCCTTTGTCTTTTAACGCTTGTAAACCACTGCGTACATCTGGGTGTGGTGGCAAACTGCGAAGTGGGGTAACAATGGCCGTTTTCGCTTGTTCTTGAGTAAGCGAGATGCCTTCTATTTCAGCCACCATTAGCAATGACGCCACACCAATTTCACCGAAAGTGTGAAAACGTTGGGTGGTAGAGTCTACCAATGAGTGATGCAACATGGTTGAAAACCACAAAGGGAGTAATTCATTACGCCCGCCTAATGCTTCTCCCACTGAGCTTCGCATTGCAGTCAGGTCTAGCAGGGTTTCATTCACATCGAAGAAAATAACTTTTGGGGCAGAAGGTTGAGCCGTCTTCATAGTGCTGTCTGCCTGCTGTTGGGCATAGGTTGAAAATAACGGCAGTGTGAGTAGTACTGCAGTAATAAATCGTTTCATAAGGTGTCCTCTTCTAATGAGCAAGATAAGTGAGCGAATAATACGAGTGGGTTTAACCGATGGTCTAAAAATAGACTTTCATATTTTGAATGATTGTTCAAAACGATAAAGGAGTTTGCAGTAGGGTTCAATAACTTTTTGAGTGTTTGTTCAAAATTGCTATTATGTAAATAAGTAAAGCATAAGAAAAAAATGGCGACTGTGATGGCTAGAGCGCAATTTGATAAAGACAGTATTCTGGATAAAACGATTATGCTGTTTTGGCAGCAAGGCTACCATGGCACATCGATGCAAGATGTCACTGCTAGCACAGGGTTAAAACCTGGTAGCTTATACAATAGCTTTGGAAATAAAGAACAGCTGTTTATTGCCAGTTTGGAACGTTACGCACAGCGAAGCGCTGACAAAATGAAGCTTGTAATGTCACATGGCACAGGCAAGGGCATTGTTATGCTGCTGACCGACATGGTGGCAGCAAGAGGGAAGAAAGACTACGCAAGCTGCTTTATCATTAAAACCCAATTAGAACTTACCAGTACGGAGCCTAAGCTCGCTAAGCTTGCTGGAGACTACTTAAGCCGTACTAAAGCGCAGTACAAACTGGCGATTGCCAGCGAATACGGTGAAGCGCTGAGTGAGGTGTATGCCACGTCGGTCATGATGGCTATTTTCGGTATTCGGGTTTACGGATATCAGCAGCCAAATGAGGCCGATGTGCTTGAAAGCCTCAGGCTGTCTTTACACTGGTTGCCTTGGGAAAATCATTAAATAAATGTTGCCAAAGCTATTTTGGTTTGCCGAGCTAATTCATCGTTTAATTTCCAGTGGTCAGGACTCCAACCCGCTAAAAAACGATTAAAATCAGCGCAGGCAATAGGATATAGCGCTCGCCATTCCTGTTCTATTTCATGATGTTGAGATTCATACTGTGTGCCTATCAGTTTTGTGCGAAGGCAATCGAAATAATAATCCAAACAGTGAGTAGTGTGGGTTCGTTGGCTGCTTTCACTTAACGCGCTGCCAATGAAGTAAGCAACGTCTTTCATTCCTACTCCTAATCCAGTGTATTGAAAATCTACACCACCGCATTGGTTAAAGTCGGGGGTAAAGCAAAAGTTCGCAACCTTGGCGTCGCCGTGTAATAAGGTTTGAAAGCGTGCCGATGAAAGCTGACTCGACAACCTGCTAGCTTCCCGTTTTAAAGGCCCATCTACCATGGCTTGCCATTCATCTTGTCGTGTACTCAAATGCCAGTAAGTGCCTTCGGGCCAGACATTTGTGTCAACAATACCCATGAAGCGAGCATGAAATGCTGCCAGCCAACGCAATACCGAATGCGCTTGTTTTGCACTCAGCGAGGTTACACGCTTTGTATATCCCGCGTCATCTAGGTCGCTCATCACTAAGATATGCGCATTGCTATTGTTTTCACTCTTAAGCTCTGCATTGTTAGCGGCGCTGACGGTTTCTTTGGCAACTAGATTCGCAGCTGGCTTCTCAAGTACGTTGGTTCCGCTAGCTGATACTAGGCACATAGGGGTTAAGCAGTCTGCGTTAGTGTTAGGTTGCAAATGAGTGTAAAAGTAGTGTTCTACCTCAAATGATCGGCATTTTCTAATGTGACTGGTGTTGCTTTGCCATCCCTTAGGGTGGCTGATTTCAACAGAAGGTTGAACGCACTTCGCCACCACAGGCATTGAAGTGTTATCAGCTTTATCAAACAGGGTGGCACGAAAGCATGCGCCATAACCACTCCACAGTGACTGAATAAGCGTTGGGGAGCGCACTTCTTTTTTGGTTGTGCTTGCTAACCAATCAATCAAGCTGGGTTTAACTTTTTCCATCGCTTTACTCCCACAGTTCAACAATACAAATGACCAATAAAAAAGCCGCAATTAAGCGGCTTCTTGTAATGTTTAAACAACCTTAGTCCTTAGTAATAACGATAGTCAACAGTAACTATCGCTATCAGTAACTAGGGGTGTTAATCACGCTAGGCGTTTTCATCAACACTGGCTGGCAATGTTGTTGGGGCTGATGCCGCTGCGCTTGCTTTCGCAATAGTTGCGCTTCTACCCGATACTACCACGGTAGGTCGGCTATCGTCTGACTTAGCGGTAAGCGCTACGTCATTGAAAGCATCATCAACTGATGCAGGTGCTGCCATTGGCGCAGATGCATTAATGCGGCCTCGGCTACTTGCAGGTGCGCCTGTAATAATTGGCTTGGTTATCACAGCTTTCGCTTTCTTAGGCTTAGCTTTTGGCGCAGGCTTTTCAGTTGTTTCCGTTGCTGCTTTATCAGACGCTTCACCTAGGTTAATTTCAACCTGTTTAGGTGCAGCTTCAGTGGTAGGAGCAGGGGCTACTTCAGCTTTAGCTGGCTTAGCCGTGTCCGCTTCACTTTTAGGTGAAGCTAGCTCGAACTGCATTTCGTCTTGAACTACTTCAGGCGCCGGCTTGGCTGTTGCAGTTTCTGTTGTTGCTGGCACTGCATTTTCATCCGACGGGGCCAATACACCAGGCTTGCTGGCTTGGGTGTCTTCTGTTTTAGACGCAGGTGCATTATCACTACCAGAAGGCGCTTCAGCCTTATCGGCACTTGTATCAACAGCAGCAGGCTGTACATTCTCATTTTGAGTATGCGCAGTGTCTGCCTCAAGTTTACCAGGCATAGCTGCTTGCGTATCTTCTGCACGAGGTGCTGGTTCACTAGTGTCGGCGGCAGACGTCGTTGACGCTGGTGCTTCCTGTGATGGTGAAGTTTCAACGTTTGCTGCTGGCTGTTCGCTTACTGATTCGCTGCTGTCATCATTAGACTGCTGCGCTTCTTTCTTGCGGCGCTGACCAGCGGCACGAACATGACGAGGAGAGCGGCGTGAACGACCACGGCTTTCACGTTTTTGACCGTTTTCATCAGTGTCGTTACTCGATTGTTCAGAAGATGTTTGAACATCTTGTTCAGTGGTCGAGTTAACGTCAGCAGGTTGAGAAGCTTCTTTTACTGGCGCTGTTGATTCAGAAACTGCTGTTGTATCAGTTGACTGAACTGGCGTAGCCTTAACTTCTTCTACTTCAGCAGGCGCTGATTTAGCTGGATTAGGCTTATCAACTGCAAGAGATTTTACTGGTTTGCTAGCCGGTGCTTCATTTGACTGTGTATTGTCATCTTTTTTCACACGTACGCTGCGACGAGTGTCTCTTCGTTTGCGGCGCTCGGCCACTTCTTGCTTCTTCTGCGCTTCTTGAGGCTTAGCATCTTGAGACTTGCTTTCTTGTGTCTTAGGCGCTTCGTCTTGCGCGTTATTTCTGCTTTGCTCTTGCTTAGACTTCTGAGTTTCGTCACGAGGTTTACGAGGCTTACGGCCTTTATTGTTACTTGCGCGTGGCTTGTCGTCTTGCTCAGAACGTGGCGTACGCTGTTCTTGTTCGCCGTCTTTGTTTTGAGGCTGGTTACGACGGGTATTCTTTCGTGGTTTACGACGACGATCATCACCATTGCGGTTGCGAGACTGATTGCCACCACGATTGTTTCGGCTTTCAGACTGCTTCTGTTTCTCTTTTTCTTTCGCTTCAGCTTCAGCTTTCGCTTTTTCGTCTTCACCGCCAAGTACATCACCTAACCATTTACCAATACGGGCAAATAGTGATGGTGAACTTTCAGCTTTAGCCGCAGGTACTTCTGCTTTAGGCGCAACAACTGGCGCAGCTGAAGGAGCAACTAACCCTTTTAATGCTGGCTCTTCACGTTTAACCGGCGCTGACGCTGTAGTTTCAGTTTCTGTTTCAACCGTAGGCATCAACTCTACTTCGTAGCTTGCGTCATCGAGAATATCATCTGGGCGGCGGCGAGTGACTTGATAGTGAGGTGTTTCAAGGTTGGCATTAGGGATAAGCAGTAAGTTAACACCATGACGTTTTTCTAAGCTTTGAATCGCTTTGCGCTTTTCGTTAAGCAAGTAGGTTGCTACCGATACAGGTAGCTGCGCTTCAATTTGGCCTGTGTTTTCTTTAATGCTTTCTTCTTCAAGAATTCGCAAAATAGAAAGTGCTAATGACTCGGTACCACGAATGGTGCCGTGACCTGAACAGCGAGGGCACACATGATGTGCTGAATCACCCAATGATGGGCGTAAACGCTGACGTGACATTTCAAGCAAGCCAAAGCGAGAGATACGGCCTAATTGAACACGAGCACGATCGCTGCGAACCGCGTCTTTCATGCGGTTTTCAACTTCACGTTGGTGGCGCACTGGGGTCATATCGATAAAGTCGATAACGACCAAGCCACCTAAGTCGCGTAAACGTAATTGACGGGCAATTTCGTCCGCTGCTTCTAGGTTAGTATTGAACGCTGTTTCTTCAATATCACCGCCTTTTGTTGCACGGGCAGAGTTGATATCAATAGAGGTAAGGGCTTCAGTAGGATCGATAACAATTGAACCACCAGAAGGCAAGCGAACTTCACGTTGGAAGGCTGACTCAATTTGGCTTTCAATTTGATAATGGCTGAACAAAGGCACTTCGCCACGATAAAGCTTAACGCGGTTGGCAAAGTCAGGGCGCACAAGTTGGATGTGCTGCAATGCTTGTTCATAGATGCTGGTTTTATCAATTAATATTTCACCAATATCACGACGTAGATAGTCACGAATTGCACGAACAATAACGTTACTTTCTTGGTGAATTAGGAAGGGGGCTTCACGCTCTTCAGCAACGTTAGAAATAGCTTCCCAATGGGTAAGTAATACTTTTAAATCCCACTCTAACTCTTCGTAAGATTTGCCTACGCCAGCGGTACGAACGATTAAGCCCATGCCATCAGGCAGGTCTAGTTTGTTCAAAGATTCTTTAAGCTCTGTACGTTCATCACCTTCGATACGACGAGAAATACCACCAGCACGAGGGTTGTTTGGCATTAATACTAAGTAGCTACCCGCTAGTGATAAGAATGTGGTAAGCGCTGCGCCTTTTTGACCACGTTCTTCTTTATCAATCTGAACTATAACTTCTTGGCCTTCCTTAATCACATCTTTAATGTTTGGGCGGCCTTCGAATCGGTAGCCTTTAGGGAAGTAAGTGCGCGCAATTTCTTTGAGGGGTAGGAAACCGTGGCGATCTGCGCCGTAGTCTACGAATGCCGCTTCGAGGCTTGGCTCAACGCGGGTTATTTTACCTTTGTAAATGTTTGCTTTTTTCTGTTCGTGCCCAGGACTTTCGATGTCCAAATCGTATAAACGCTGCCCATCAACAAGGGCAACACGCAACTCTTCTAATTGAGTTGCATTAATTAACATTCTTTTCATTGTATCTAACTCTGTTTTAATACAGCCGTCCAGATACAAAATTAAAGTGACATGTACAAACCCTCACCGCGCAATCTCACGATTGGACGGGGACCTTGTTGTAACGCCGCATTATCCTTGAACTTACGCAGCATGTAACGTTTTTCGTTACTCGTTCCGCGTTTTATATTGTTCTTAAGGATGTCGGGAGCGACATACCCTTATTTCTATCTATCTTTTTTACAAACACCGCTCTTAGGCTGGCGCTTGTTTGTCAATTCAATTCTGTTAGCTAAACGGCGAACTTATTTTATGTTCGCAAACAGCATCTGAATTATCTAACGGCAGTGTAGTCGTTGCCTCTATAATTCTCGTTCCAGATATAAAATTGCGTGTTCATTGAATAATGCAATTGGAACGTGACGCTGTTCTAATGGATAACAATAATGGCGAAATAAGCGAGTAACGAATTAACTAGCTCTAAATGCTCACTATGTTAAATGTAGTGTTTTACCGGCATGGTTTAGCCGCGTAAAATACAGCTTCCATTATGGCATCAAAGGTTCAATTTAAGCAAGGTGCCAAGGGTAAATAAGCCCAGATAATACGGTTTTTCAGTGCTAAATGCCCGTTTAGTATCAAAAGTAGTCAAAGGGTTTTATTTTTACGGCACATCAAAGTTTCTGTATCGGTCTGCTTTTGCATTGCGTTATAATGGAGTCTATGAAAGAACAAACCCAACAATCAGTCCGTTTCGTTACCGTTGAACCCGATTTAGCAGGGCAACGTGTAGACAATTTTTTGCGCACCCAATTAAAAGGCGTGCCCAAAAGTATGATTTATCGCATCTTGCGTAAAGGTGAAGTGCGCGTAAATAAGGGTAGAGTAAAACCCGAATATAAACTCGTTGCCGATGATGTCGTGCGTATCCCACCTGTGCGTGTTTCAGAAGGAACACCAGGGCCATCGCCAAAACTCGATAAAATTGCAGCGCTAGAATCTCAAATATTATTTGAAGACGAGCGCATTATTGTAATTAATAAACCTTCAGGCATTGCTGTTCATGGTGGCAGTGGTTTAAGTTTTGGCTTAATTGAAGGTTTACGCGCACTGCGCCCCGATGCTAATTTTATGGAATTGGTGCACCGTTTAGACAGAGACACCTCTGGCTGTATTTTAATTGCTAAGAAACGTTCGGCGCTTCGTCATATGCATGAGCAGTTGCGTACCGGTAAAATGGATAAGCGCTACCAAGCATTAGTGGCAGGGCAGTGGCCTGAAAATCGCTTTAAAGTGAAGGCGCCACTTCGCAAGAATGTATTGCAGTCAGGTGAACGCATGGTGAATGTGAGTGAAGATGGTAAGCCATCTGAAACCCGCTATCGGATATTGCAAAAATTCGAGGCCGCCACATTGGTAGAAGCATCACCTATTACTGGTCGAACCCACCAAATCCGAGTTCACTGTTTACACGCAGAGCATCCAATTGCGTGTGATCCTAAATACGGTGATACCGAGTTTGACGAAACTATGCGCCAAAAAGGGTTAAACCGCCTATTCTTGCACGCACACAGTATTTCGCTAATTCACCCCGGTACAGAAGAGCGGGTTAAATTTACCGCGCCATTAGATGCCACCTTAACCAATACCCTTAAAGCTTTGTAATTAGGCTTTTAGGGTATTCGGTACAACGTTAAATAAAGCGACTGGATTAGGTAGTACTTGGTTGCAAACCCCTTGAATAAATTTATTCGTTATTTGAATTTGTCTTTTTTATAAATAAGGATCGCAGTAACTATGCGCTATAAGTTGGTTATATTTGATTGGGACGGCACCTTAATGGACTCCGCCGATAAAATTATTAACTGTATGCAAATAGCAGCAAAACACTGTGATGTGCCTGTTCCTAGTGCTGATGCGGTAAGTCACATTATTGGAATTAGCTTAAAACCTGCGATTAAGCAGTTATTTAACATCGATGATGATGCTCTTGCTGAGCGTTTAGTACTGGCTTATAAAGAAGCCTTCGTAAGCCATGACGCTACGCCTTGCCCTTTATTTAATGGTGTAGACGATTTGTTGTCAGCGTTACAGGCTGAAGGGGCTACTCTTGCTGTCGCAACAGGGAAAGCACGTAGAGGTCTTGATAGAGCCTGGTTGCAAACCGGAACTGGCCACTTTTTCAGTGCGTCACGGTGCGCTGATGACGCCCAGTCGAAACCGTCACCTGACATGCTACTGCAAATTTTAGACGAGCTAAATATTAGTGCCCACGATGCCGTTATGATTGGCGATACTACCTACGACATGCAAATGGCAAAATCTATTGGTATGCGCAGAATAGGGGTTTCTTACGGGGTGCACGCACAAGTTCACCTTGAAGCGTTGGCGCCTGAAACCATAGTGCATTCTATAGGCGAGCTTCAACAGTTTTTAATTAGCTAGTTTAGCTTTTAAATTAGCTGTTGAAGGAATACTGCTCTCGCTGTCTATCTTCACTAGCTAATTCTCGTTAAGCACATCTTCAAGCGCTAGGCTTTGGCAGTAGCAAGGTCTAGCAAATCGATATTAAAATGTTTGTCTAGCATATTATGCAGCAGCATCACAGGAAGCCCTATTAAAGTATTAGGGTCACGACTGGTAATGCGTTCAAACAATAAGGCCCCCATGCCTTCACATTTGAAACTTCCTGCGCAATCAAGTGGCATTTCGGCTTCAACATAAGCACGTAATTGTGCTTCCTTATGACTACGAAAATACACACAGGTTTCTTCAGCTCGGGTAATAGTGTCTAAATTGCTGGTAAGGATGTCGGGTAGGTCTTCGTCGTCTTCAGTTTTACACAAACTTATCGCGGTATAGAAGTACACAGATTTTCCTTGGCACATTTTTAATTGCGCTACCGCATTTTCTACCGTGCCGGGCTTTCCTAATATGATTTTGCCATCAGTGCCTTCTACAGAAGCAACTTGGTCGCTACCAATCACAATTCTACCTGGCTGTTGTTGTGCAATCTTTTTTGCTTTTTCGAATGCTAAACGTTTACACAACGCAAGGGGAGTTTCATTAGGTAGGGGAGTCTCATCTATATCTGGTTTGCTTATTTCAGCTTGAATGCCAATATTCGACAACAATTGCTGGCGGTATTTTGATGATGAAGCTAGAACGAGTGTGGTCATACTACAAAACCTCAATCTTACATTAAGTGTTAATTAACCGAATTTTGCTTTGCGTGCGTGCCTTCTTACGAAAGTGTGTGTTTATATGTGCGTTAATAGTTAAACACCAAATTCCTTTTATGTAGTTGTTTCTTGCAAATTACCCATTAATAGTAATCACAACTTACCCTAAATATAGCGTGTTTTAGTAAAGGAGCGTAATGTCCTTTGCCCACTTGGGCATTTTCGATAATAGGCTGTTTTGCGAACCGTACCCCATTTTATACACATCATATTCTTTTTACTTGTTATTTTGGGTTATTCCCTTAAAATTCGGATCATGAAAAGAAGTACAAAACCGCTAAATTATTATACAAAAATGCCCATTAAATCTTTGACAGTGGGATGTGGAATCTATAGAATGCGCGCCCTATGCAGAAAGTGAAACTCCCTCATACGGTCGAACCGACCAGCAGCGCTATGAAACGTTCCGATTATCGGGGTGTTCTTGTGTCTGAAGATATGGAACGATTGGGTGGGGCTGTTGTCCGATGTAGTGAATTTGTGAACGTCGATGTGCAGTTCAAAAAAGACGAGCAGGGTCTTACTGTATTTCACGGTCATTTAGACACGCAGGTAACACTTCTCTGTCAGCGGTGTAATGGTGAATTCGATACCACACTTGATGTGGATTTTTGTTTTACTCCAGTGCAGGGAGAAGAGCGAAATGAAGAAGATCCAATACCCGAGGCTTACGAACCGGTAGAGGTCAACGACCACGGAGAAGTTAATCTGCTTCAGATATTTGAAGACGAGTTGCTTTTATCTTTGCCCATCGTACCCCTTCATGCAGAGGAGGAGTGCTCAGTGTCTAAAGATGATATGTCGTTCGGAAAGATTGAACCGGAACAAGAGCGAGAAAACCCTTTCGCGGTTTTGAAAGAACTTAAGCGAGACCAGGAGTAAGTTATGGCTGTACAAAAAAATCGTAAAACACGCTCTAAGCGTGGTATGCGTCGTTCACACGATGCATTGACTGCGTCGACTTTGTCTGTCGACCCAACGTCGGGTGAAACACACCGTCGTCACCACGTGACAGCTGACGGTTACTACAAAGGCAATAAAGTAGTCGGCGCGTAATACGGCGTCTACATTTTGTCTAAGCTAACCATCGCGTTAGATATCATGGGGGGCGATCATGGTCCCCCTGTTATCCTCTCTGCGGCTGTTAAAGCCATTGAACTTCATTCTGACGTTCATTTTCTGCTATGCGGCGACCAAGCCGTTATATCTCCAGCAATTGAAAATCTCACCGCTTCTCAACGAAGTCGGGTAACCGTATCTCATTGCGACCAAGTCGTTGAAATGGGTGAAGCGCCTACCTCTGCGTTACGCAATAAAAAACGCTCGTCAATGCGCCGTGTGATTGAATATGTTCAAAGCAACGAAGCCGATGCATGTGTAAGTGCAGGCAATACTGGTGCGCTGTTAACCTTATCGTTCTATTTATTAAAAACCTTATCGGGTATTGATAGGCCAGCACTTATCAGCATGATGCCCACCGCGAGTCACCATAATGTTTTCTTGCTCGACTTAGGCGCAAATGTTAATTGCACGCCTGAAATTTTATTTCAGTACGGTGTGATGGGTTCGGTGTTAGCGCAAGAAGCAGCGGGTATTCCTTCTCCTCGTGTTGCGTTATTGAACGTGGGCGAAGAAGATATAAAAGGGAATGCGTACGTAAAGTTAGCCGATCAACTATTTAAAGATGCCCCAGGCATTAACTACATTGGCTATGTAGAAGGTAATGATATCTTTACCGATAAAGCCGATGTGGTGGTGACTGACGGTTTTACCGGCAATGTCGCGCTTAAATCTAGCGAAGGGTTGGCCAAGTTGGTTATCAACGAAGTGAAACGTCAGTCACAAAAGAACTTTTATACGCGGCTAATGGCCAAAATTGCTTTTCCATTGCTCAAATCTATCTATAACAGCGTGAACCCCGACCAGTATAATGGTGCGAGTCTGATAGGATTGCGCGGCATTGTTATCAAGAGTCATGGAAATGCATCTAAAGACGCCTTTTATTACGCCATTGTGCAAGCAATGAAAGAAGCAAAGATGCGAGTTCCAGACAAGATAAAAACGAAGATAGAAACGGTTTTATTGGAGCAGCTTTGAGCAAATATTCTCGATTTATCGGTACCGGCAGTTATTACCCTAGTGATATACGAACCAATGCCGATTTGGAAGTTATGGTTGATACCAGTGATGAATGGATCACTGATAGAACCGGTATTAAAGAACGCCGAATTATAGGTGCTGAAGAAACCGCTGCGACCATGGGTGCAGAGGCAAGTAAGAAAGCCATAGAGATGGCAGGCATCGACCCTCAATCAATTGATATGATAGTGTGTGCTACTACTAGCGGACGCTATGCACTTCCTAGCACTGCGTGTGAAATCCAGCGCATTTTAGGCATTAACGGTATTCCTGCTTTTGATGTGGCAGCTGCCTGTGCAGGTTATTGCTACGCGTTAAGTGTGGCCGACCAATACATCAAATCTGGCATGGCTAAGCGTATCTTAGTTATCGGTACAGATTGTCTTAGCCGCTTGATAGCACCTGAAGATCGCACTATGGTCATTTTATTTGGCGATGCTGCTGGAGCCACGATTATAGAAGCCAGTGATGAGCCGGGTATATTATCGACTCACATAAACGCCGATGGCTCTTACGGCGATTTACTTTATGTTGGTAACCCAACACGTGGTGATGAAGCATCTGTTCACGAAAATTGGGGTGTTATGCGCGGGAACGAAGTTTTCAAAGTTGCCGTGAATAAATTGTCTGAAGTGGTCGAACAAACCCTTGCGGCCAACAATATGCAAAAATCTGATCTGGATTGGCTAGTGCCTCATCAGGCGAATTTCAGAATTATTAAAGCGACAGCAAAGAAATTAGATATGTCGTTAGACCAAGTGGTGGTTACGTTAGAAAAATACGGTAATACCTCGGCTGCCACAGTACCCACAGCATTAGACACCGCTATTCGCGATGGCCGTATTCAGCGTGGGCAACATTTATTATTAGAAGCATTCGGCGGCGGTTTTGCGTGGGCATCTGCGCTGGTACGATACTAGTTTCTTTTAATAGTCTTCATGAATTCGTAGTATTCAAGAGATTCGTTGTACTCAAAAAAATAACAAGGAACAACAATGACAAAAACAGCCTGCGTCTTTCCTGGGCAGGGTTCACAATCTGTGGGCATGCTTAAAGAGTTGGCAGACAGCCATCCTTCTGTTTTAGATACCTTCAAAGACGCTTCAGACGTATTGGGTTACGATCTTTGGGAACTGGTACAAAACGACACCGAAGGAAAATTGAACGAAACCCATATTACCCAGCCAGCTTTACTTGCCGCCAGTGTTGCTACTTGGCGAATATTAGAAGCACAAGGCATTGAAGTGAGCTATTTAGCGGGTCACAGTTTAGGTGAATATTCAGCCTTAGTGTGTGGCGGTGCCATGTCTTTCGCCGATGCGATAAAGCTAGTTGAAGCGCGTGGGCAATATATGCAAGAGGCGGTGCCAGCAGGGGCAGGTGCTATGTATGCTATCATCGGCTTAGACGACAACACCATTGCCAACGTGTGCCACCAAACGGCGATTGCCACAGGCGATGTAGTGTCTCCGGTTAACTTTAATTCGCCAGGCCAAGTGGTTATTGCCGGTGAAAAGGTGGCCGCTGAGCAAGCTGCTGCTGCATGTAAAGAAGCCGGTGCCAAGCGAGCGCTTCCATTAGCGGTTAGTGTGCCTTCGCATTGCGAACTTATGCGCCCCGCTGCTGACAAGCTAGAAGATGCGCTGGCGACTTTAAATGTTCACACCCCTGCAATTAATATCATTAATAATGTTGATGTCACCATTGAAACCGATGGAGCATCAATAAAAAGTGCGTTGGTACGTCAATTATATTGCCCCGTTCAGTGGACGCGTACCGTTGAGTACTTGGCCGCAGCAGGTGTTGAACGCATTATTGAAGTAGGCCCAGGTAAAGTACTTTCTGGATTAAATAAACGCATTAATAAAAGTTTAGAATCCATTGCTGTAAACACCCCAGAAAGTGTGGAAGCATTAAAACAATAAGGAATCGCTATGAGTCAGTTAGAAGGCAAAGTAGCACTGGTAACCGGCGCAAGCCGAGGCATTGGTAAAGCCATTGCCAGCCAGCTTGCAGCGCAAGGTGCTACGGTTGTGGGCACGGCTACAAGCGACAGTGGTGCAAGTGCAATTACTGAGTATTTATCTGAATTTGGTGGCAAAGGCATTGCACTAAATGTTACCGATAAAGACAGTATAGATGCTATAATCAAGGAAATTAATGACACCTTCGGTGGCATTGATATTTTGGTTAATAATGCAGGTATTACTCGTGATAACTTGTTAATGCGTATGAAAGATGACGAATGGCAAGATATTATTAATACCAACCTTACAGCCATTTTTACGCTGTCAAAAGCAGTACTTCGCGGTATGATGAAGAAACGCTTTGGCCGTATCGTAAATATCGGTTCTGTGGTGGGTAGTTCGGGTAATGCTGGGCAAGCAAACTACGCAGCAGCGAAAGCAGGTGTTATTGGTTTTTCGAAATCTATGGCACGTGAAGTGGCTTCTCGTGGTATAACTATTAACGTTGTTGCGCCTGGTTTTATCGATACCGACATGACAAAATCATTGACGGACGATCAAAAAAGCGCAATTTTTAAAGATATTCCTGCTAACCGTTTAGGTGAACCTGATGAAATAGCAGCCACTGTTGCCTTTTTAGTGAGCAGCGGTGCAGCCTATATTACAGGCGAAACTATCCATGTAAATGGTGGTATGTATATGGGTTAAATTCACGAAAATTGTGAATTTAACTATGTTTGGGGTGGATTTTCCCCGAACTTGGATGTAAAAATAGAACATTAAGAATTTGGGATGTCGCTGGTTTGACCAGAAAATTTGTTTAAACTGGTGCTTGCAAGCTAGTACCTTGCAAAATAAACTAGCGGCACTTTGACTATCTAGTGACGTTTAAGGGAAACCTAGAATTATGAGTAACATTGAAGAACGCGTTAAGAAAATTATCATTGAACAACTTGGCGTAAAAGAAGAAGAAGTAAAAGCTGAAGCTTCATTCGTTGATGATTTGGGCGCAGACTCACTTGACACTGTTGAGCTAGTAATGGCGTTAGAAGAAGAATTTGATACTGAAATTCCTGACGAAGAAGCAGAAAAAATTACTACTGTTCAGTCAGCTATTGACTATATCAATGCTAACAAAGACGCTTAAGTCTTCGTTATAGTAAATTAAAAAACGGCTCTCTTTAGAGCCGTTTTTGTATTCCCACCTTATTAGTTCCAATGCGAGGGCTTTTTGTGACAAAACGTCGCGTAGTGGTTACTGGTCTTGGCATGCTTTCACCTTTGGGTCTTTCTGTAGATGAGACTTGGCGTCGTCTGTTAGCAGGCGAAAGCGGTATTGGTGAAATCACCCATTTTGATTGCAGTGACTATTCCACCCGTTTCGCAGGTCAAGTTGATAACTTTGACCCGCAGGAATATATAGAAAAGAAAGAAACGAAAAAAATGGACAGGTTTATTCAGCTGGGTATTGCAGCGGGTAAACAGGCCATGGCTGATTCGGGCTTAACGATAACTGAAGAAAATGCACATCGTGTAGGTGTAGCTATTGGTTCAGGCATTGGTGGGCTAGAACAAATCGAACAAAACCACACTAAATTAATGAATAGCGGTCCTAAGCGCGTTTCGCCATTTTTTGTGCCTTCTACTATTACCAACATGATTTCTGGCTTTTTGTCTATCATGGAAGGGCTTAAAGGGCCAAACCTAAACGTAGTGACGGCATGTACCACTGGTGTGCATAACATTGGTATTGCTGCGCGTACTATCGCGTATGACGATGCAGATGCCATGCTAGCAGGCGGTTCAGAAGCGTCTATTACGCCATTAGGTATAGCTGGTTTTGCTGCGGCACGTGCATTGTCTGCACGAAACGACGATCCTCAAGGCGCCAGTCGTCCTTGGGATAAAGATCGTGATGGTTTCGTCATGGGCGAAGGTGCTGGCGTAGTGATGCTAGAAGAATACGAAGCGGCGAAAGCACGTGGTGCAACCATTTATGCTGAACTTGTTGGTTTTGGTATGAGTGGCGATGCCTATCATATGACATCACCACCTGCTGACGGTGAAGGTGCAGCGGCTTCAATGAGTAACGCTATTCGCGATGCAAAAATTGAGAGCAGTGAAATTGGTTACGTTAACGCGCATGGTACATCTACACCAGCGGGTGATATTGCAGAAGTAGCAGCGGTTAAGCGTGTATTCAACGAACATGCGCATAACATGCTGGTAAGCTCTACTAAGTCGATGACAGGTCATTTACTTGGTGCAGCAGGCTCTGTAGAAGCTATTTTCACTATATTAGCACTACGTGACAAAATGGCACCGCCTACCATTAACTTGGATGAGCCAAGCGAAGGATGTGACTTAGACTTCGTGGCTAATAAAGCAAAAATGTTTACTTCAGACTATGCGCTGTGTAATTCATTTGGCTTTGGTGGTACTAACGGTTCGCTTATCTTTAAAAGAATTTAAGCCCGAACATACGTTTGGATACCCTAGTTATTGAATAAAGGCAGCGCAAGCTGCCTTTCTTGTTTGCGCACAACAACTTGGTATACTGCGCCCTAGACGTTACTAATTAGAGCTAGTTGTGAAAATAGTCGCAAACACCGACACCGCATCTTTAACCTCTTCATCCGCCGATGCAATTGCCCTTAACGACAGGGCACTGAACTATGGTGATGGGGTGTTTACTACTATGTGTGTTAGCCAGGGGAAAGTAGAGCTGCTGTCTTTTCATCTCGCTAGGCTGAATCATGATGCCAAAGCGTTAGCCATTCCCCTCAATATGGCTACACTGAGAACTGCTATTGACGAGTATGTCAGTACGCTTAACGCATCGCTTGAACACACGAAGACTCAAAGAGTAATGAAGATTCATGTATCTTCAGGAGAAGGCGGTCGTGGTTACGCGCGAGATAGCCACGCACCTGCGATTGTTCGGTTTTCCACGCATGCTTATCCGGCACATTATTCTGAACTTGCTGCTAGCGGTTTAACCCTTATAAATGCGAAAACACCGCTGGCAATTCAGCCTTTGCTTGGTGGTATTAAACATATGAACCGGTTAGAGCAGGTATTGGTTAAGCGTGAAGTTATCGCGGCCAATGCCGATGATGCCTTGGTGTTCGACACGCAAGGGCACCTTATTGAAGCCAGTGCGGGAAACGTATTTTTTCAAACCGATAGTGGATGGCACACACCAAAGGTAAATAACTGTGGTGTAAATGGTGTTGTGCGCCAGTGTTTATTAAGTATGTTAAAAGCAAGCTCTTCAAAAGACAGGGACATAATTGGCAACCCCTCAAGCGTTCATGAAGGCGAATACACACTGGCAGATTTAACTAACGCAAAAGCATTAGTTATCACCAATGCCTTAATGGGCGTGATGCCAGTAAATAAAGTCATTTACAATAATAATGACAAAGAGATTAGCAATGAATTGGAATTCAGCGCGTCCCACCAAGGGGCAAAGACCCTCGCTAAATTAGTATTAGATAAAATTCAGGACGATCATGCGAATAGTTATTAGCATTGGGATAATGCTAGCGCTTGTTGTAGGTGCAATTACCTTTGGTGTTTTATATGTAAACGGGCAAGCTTCATCACCCTTGTCGATTTCTCAACCGCAGCTTTATACGGTAGAAAAGGGCAGTAACGGATATAAAGTGGTAAGGGAGCTTCGGGCGCGTGAGTTACTTGATAGCCCTGAATTAGCGACAAAACTTTGGCTCAAATTTTTCGCTGCCAATACCCACGTGAAATCGGGTACTTACCGTTTAGCACCTGGGTTATCACTACGAGAAGTATTCGGTATATTAAGCCGTGGTGACGAGCACTATTTTGCCGTGAGCTTGGTAGAAGGACTGACACTAAAAGAGTGGTTGGTTACGTTAAAGGCGCAAACTGAACTGATAAACGATGTATCGCTGGATCAGGTTGAAGAGACGATTAATATCTCAAGCTCGGTAAATGAGGAAAAAGCGCCAATGCTATGGCTGAGTGAAGCTAGCAGCGCCGAAGGCTTATTTTTAGCCGATACGTATTTCTTTACCGCTAACACTGCGGCCAGTAGCATTTTAAAACGCGCCCACAAGGCCATGTTAGATTATGTCGAAACCCAGTGGCAGCAACGGCAAGCAGATTTGCCATTGAACTCACCGTACGACGCCCTAATATTGGCAAGTATTATTGAAAAAGAAACCGCAGTGAGTGCAGAACGAACCAAAATAGCGGGGGTATTTGTAAACCGACTGCGGAAAAATATGAGATTACAAACCGATCCCACCGTTATTTACGGCATTGGCGATGCGTATGATGGTAATATTACCCGTAAGCACCTTCGTACGCCCACACCTTACAACACGTATACAATTAAAGGTTTACCGCCCACGCCTATTGCGATGGCCGGTAAGGAAGCCATTTGGGCCGCGTTAAACCCAATGGAAACCGATGCTTTGTATTTTGTGGCTAGGGGTGATGGTAGCCACGAATTTTCATCTTCGCTGGCAGCCCATAATGCAGCTGTGCGAAAATATCAGTTAAATAGAAAATAATAAGTCCAGCAACGAATAATTATGAACGGAAAGTTTATTGTAGTAGAGGGCCTTGAAGGGGCCGGAAAAAGTTCAGTGATTGGGCTTATCGTAAAGCATTTGCAAGACGCAGGTATTGCGGTTGAGCAAACGCGCGAGCCTGGCGGTACGCCTATGGCCGAGGCGATACGCGAGTGTGTTAAACACGACTGGGACGAAACCGTAGCCGAAGAAACAGAATTACTGTTGATGTACGCCGCACGGGTACAGTTATTAACTAACCGTATACTTCCGGCGTTAAATGCAGGGCAGTGGGTAGTAGGTGACAGGCATGACTTGTCTTCACAAGCCTATCAAGGCGGTGGTCGCGGCGTAAGCGCTAATACCATGACTGCCATTAGCAAAATAGCGCTTAACGGTTTTAAGCCAAATTTAACCTTGTACTTAGACGTTGAGCCAGCCATAGGGCTAGAACGCGCTAGAGGCAGGGGAGAGCTAGATCGCATTGAACAAGCAGGCTTGGCCTTTTTTGAGCGTACTCGTGAACGGTACTTAAGCTTAGCAGCACAAGACGACAGTATTGTGGTGATTAATGCCATGCAAGCTATGGAAGATGTACATAAAGACGTGATAACCGCTGTGCAGGAGTACCTTTCTTAATGCAATCTGGGCAAATGCTTCCTTGGTTCACTGATACCTATAACGAATTGCTTGTACGCTATTTTAATAACAAGCTGCACCATGCGCTGTTATTCATTGGCGCTAAAGGTATTGGTAAAGCAAAATTGGTTGCAGGGCTGTCGGATGCGCTGTTGTGCAAAAAGCCAACCCAGCAAGGGGCCTGTAATGATTGCCAAAGCTGTCATTTACGGCTTGCTGGAAATCACCCCGATTTTTACGTGCTAGAAAGCGAAAAACAATTGGGCGTGGATAAAATTCGTGAAGGTATTGCCAAGTTAAGCGGTACGGCGCAAATGGGGGGCAATAAGGTGCTGGTGATCCCCGTGGCCGATAGCATGACTGAGGCGGCGGCCAATGCACTATTGAAAACGTTAGAAGAGCCCACCAATAATACGTACTTGTTGCTAATCACTGACAGCCTGAACAGAATAATGCCCACTATTTTGAGTCGATGTGAAAAACATTCGCTCGGTTTGCCTGACGTACAAAGTAGTTTGGCCTATTTACAGCAACAGGGCGTACAAGATGCCAGCGAAGCGTTATTAGAAGCCTATGGCTATGCGCCACTTCGTTTAGAAGCAGCACTTAATAGCGAAAGCGACTTTAATTATCGTACTTTTACAGATGGTATGGGCGCATTACTTGCTGGTACTGGAAGTCAGCAGCTTTTAGCGCTTGCGAATAAATGGCAGAGCGATGCTGTTCAGGTAGCAACGTGGTGTCAACACATGGCACATAAATCGTATGTAGAACGCCAGCAAGCGCAAGATTACGCGCGTTATCGCGCCTGTGTAGAGGCAGTAAAAACCTTACAGCACCCTGGGGTGAATAAATCCATGGTGTTGGTAAGTATTTTGAAACAATTTCAGCGCTAGGCCGCGGTTATAGTGGGTTAGCCTTAAAAAAGATAGGTATATTTTGTTTGTAGATTCACATTGTCATTTAGACAGATTAAAGCAATCGCCAGAAGAATTGGCAGAAACCCTTAACTTTGCCCGCACCCGCGGTGTAGAGCACTTTTTATGTGTGTGCGTATCGGTGAGCGATTACGACAGTATGTTAGAAACGGTAAAAGGCTTTAATGATGTTTCTGTTTCTTGCGGCGTACACCCGCTTCACCAAGAAGATGCATGTACTTACGATGAGTTACTTGAAAAAGCGCAAGACGATGCGGTAGTGGCCATTGGTGAAACAGGCTTAGACTACTTTTATAGCCCTGAAAGTAAAGAAGTTCAGCTAACGTCGTTTGTTGACCATATTAACGTGGCTAACGAAACGAAAAAGCCGCTTATTATTCATACCCGCGATGCCCGTGACGATACCATTAATTTATTGCGCGAGCATAAAGCCAGCCACACAAAGGGCGTGCTACATTGTTTTACCGAATCGCTAGAAATGGCGCAGGCTGCCATTGAAATGGATTTTTATATTTCAATTTCTGGCATAGTGACATTTAATTCCGCCAGTGAATTACGAGACGTTGTAAAAGCAATTCCACTTGAGCGCTTATTAATTGAAACCGACTCCCCTTGGCTGGCACCGGTGCCTCACAGAGGTAAACAAAATCAGCCTGGCTATGTGGTAGAAGTCGCAGAATTCATTGCCGAATTGAAAGGTATTTCGGTAAAAGAGTTAGCACGTATTACGACTGAAAACTTCTACACTTTGTTTTCACTTGCCCAACGCAAAGCCGCTTAAGCGACCGGAGAGTTTTAACGATGCCGCAGTGGCGCACAGGGTTGACAAAAAGCTTACACGCTAGCAGAAGTATGCCTGAGAGCCGTTATTTTCAGTTGGCAACTGCTGACAAAGACGGCGTGCCGTACTGCAGAACCGTGGTGTACCGAGGCTTAAGTGATGACAACAAGCTGATTGTTATTTCAGACACCCGTACCGAAAAATACACCCAATTGTCACAGCAAGCGAAAGCGCAAGGCTGTTGGTATTTTTCGAAAACTCGTGAGCAATATCGATTTAGCGTAATTGCGACTATCATGACTGAAAACGAAGATAGGTCACTCATAGAGTCTCATTGGGCTAAATTGTCTGATGCAGGTAAAAAGCAGTTTCTATGGGGCGACCCAGGTACGCCAAGAAACAACGGGTTACCGCTTCAGATTGCGGGCGACTACTCTGTCGCTCCCGAACATTTTTGCGTAATTTTGCTAGATATTGTGAACGTGGATTATTTGAATTTGCGCGGTAATCCGCAGTATCGAGAGTTACATCGTCGTGACGATAAGGGGAACTGGATAAGCCAGTCTATTATCCCCTGATGCGCTAAAGTTGAATTCTAACAATCAAGCCTATACGCATACGAAAAAACGCCAGCACAATGTCCGGCGTTTTTAATTTTATCCTTTTGCTTACATTCTTTTACTCGAAAATTTTCGAAATTGGCGTATCACCTTTAAACAAGTAAGTAGTGACATTACTTGTGTCGCTGCGATTAACTGCTTCCACAATAGCTGTAGCCACGTCCTCTCTAGGAATCACTGCATCGTCTTGGTTGTCAGGCATGTCGGTAGATACCAAATGTGTACCTGGCTCGTTTAAGAGAGTACCGGGGCGTAGAATGATATAAGGCACGCCGCTGTTCATCAGGTGCTCATCAGCCATGTGTTTAGCGACTAAATAAGGCTTAATGCTAGAGCTAACTGCGTCTGGCTCGCCGGCCCCTATTGAACTTACCATCACAAATTTAGGCGTACTCGCTACCTTGGCATAATTCGCTGCGTTTCGCGCTGCCCATAGATCTATAAGGAGTGTTTTATCATCGCCTGAATTGCCGCCGCTGCCGGCAACGAATACAACGCAATCGACACCTTCGAAATGTTCAGAAAAGTCTTTTTCAAGATCTTGTTCTTTAATGACGAGGTTGTCGTTTTCAAAGTCGTTTAGCTTTTCGGGGCTTCGTACAGGCGCTACCACGTGGTGACCTGCTTCAAGTAATTTTCCAGTAGCCTGCTTACCAATTTGGCCTGATGCGCCAATGACAAGAACCTTAGCCATAAATGTTACCTCCATGATTGAATATGGTTATTCATAAGCGTGGGAGGGGATTTCGATCACACAGTACGATGAGTTTCATCATACTGCGCTGGTCGGCGTTAAGGCATAAATTAATTACACTCGGGAGAAGAGTGGTTTACATAATAGGTAAAGCAGCGGCTAAATCAGCAGGTTAACATAAGGCTATTTAACAACAGCATTGCGCCCCTGGGCTTTACCTTTGTAGAGTTTTTTATCAGCTGCGTGAATGCATTGCTCTACGCTATCGCTTTCACGAATATCAGCTATCCCCGCGGTGATAGTCACTTTCACATCATGTCCTTCGCAGTGAAATGAGGTTTTCTCAACCGCTTTTCTTAATTTCTCACCTACCCAGTAGCATTCATGCGCATTAAGCTCAGGCAATAGAATAAGAAACTCTTCGCCACCCCAACGACAAATAACGTCGGAATTTCTCAAACTCGTGCGTAGCAGTTCTGCCACCTTAACCAATATAAGATCGCCTACATGGTGACCGTAAGTGTCGTTAATTTGTTTAAACCAATCAATATCTACAATAAGCAAAGAAAATGCCTGTGCATAACGCTCGTAACTGTCCCAAGCCTCGAGCGCTCTGCTTGTAAAATAGCGCCTATTTTTCAATCCGGTTAACGAGTCTTGGCTTGATAGCAACGTTAGTTTATCTACTACGTCTTCAAGATCTTTGGTTTTTTCTTCGACCATTTTTGCAAGCACAACCGAACGGTTTTTAAGGGTTCGAATACGCCACCACACAAGTAGCGTTAACAGTAGAAAAGCCGAAACGATAATGGCACTTCGCCAGATGGGTTTGTCCCACCAAGGGGGGACAATACTGATTTTCAGCTTGGCTTCATTTGGGCTCCATACTTTTTCTTTATTCATCGCTCGAATAGTGAGGGTGTAATTCCCAGGGGCCAAATTGGTGTAGGTTACTCCGCGGCGGCGATGGTCGGTAAAACGCCATTTATTATCAAACCCTGATAATAGGTAGGCGTAACTTACTTCATTTGCACGAGTAAAATCGAGCGCCGCGAATTCTACAGAAAATGAAACATTGTCTGAGCTAAGGATTAATTCTTCGATATTGGTATTCGGGAAGAGGTCTTTCGAATCACTGCTTTGTTCATTAATAATTTCAATATGCGAGATATTGACCTTAGGCGACCAAGGCTGTTGTTTGATATCACTTGGCTTGAAGCGAGTGAGACCCTGTGGGCTGCCCATGAAAATAGTGTCGTCAACGGTTTTTACGGCAGCGCCTATGTAGTAACCAGCTTCACTAACACCATTTTGTGCCCCAAAATAAGAAACCGACGATAAGGTAGAATCGATATGTGCAATGCCGACGGTTGTTGAGATCCAGAGTGCGTTTTCTTGATCTTCAACAATAGCGCCAATCGAGATGTTGCTTAAGTAGCTGTCTGCTTCTATTTGGTTAAATGATACTGAAGATACTTCGTCATCTCCAAGCACCATAAAATAGATGCCGTTTGACTGTGTGCCAATCCAATAGCCGCCACGAATAGAACGAGAAACCCACGTCACCACCGCATCTTTAGGAAAATTACTGCTACTTTCACCAATATTACGGATTTCACCCGTAAATTTATTGGCAAAGTATAAACCCGATATGCTGGCCAGCCATGCGCTCTCGTTATCTTCAAATACAATGCGAGTGGTTAGCGAAATAGGCCATTGGCGAATAACTCGATTTTCGGAAGGGCGATACACAAAAACACCGTCGCTATAGCCGCCGTACCAAACATCACCGTCTGCATCTACATTAAGGGTATAGCCGGCCTTGCCCTCCAAGGCCACCAAATCTACTTGTTCGGTGGTGGTATTTAGTTTTGCTAGCCCCGCGCGAGTCGATAGCCAAACTGAGTCTGACGGTTTATCGTAATGCACGGTTAAAAGCTTGTTTGAAGATGATTTGCCTTCAGACTCGAGTGTTGAGGTATAGGGGCCGCGAACCTTGCCAGATTGATAATTGTAATGCCAAAGGTTTTCTTCAGTAGCAAGCCACACTGAGGTATCTGAATGTGCCGCAATACCAGAGATATTATTGCCAATAGCTGCGCTAGTTGAAAAGTTGGCCAGCACAGGGTTGTGAATAGAAAACCCATTGTCGCGAGACCCAGCTATAATGGCACCAGCTTCTGTTTGATATAGCGCGGTAATGTAATTATTGGCGAGTTTCGATTGAGAGACCGATAACGACACAATCTCTGATGTGTCTTTAGCCGGAATAATATTTACTCCGCCGCCCGTAGCAACCCAAATATTACCATTACGCTGAAATAAAACATTCAGCACATCATTAGATGAAAGGCCGTTGCTTTCATCAAAACAAGTAGACTCGGAAAAATCGTTTTTCGCAAATAAGGGGTAACGGCAAAGACCGTTAGCGCCTGTGCCAATCCACAAGCTCTCGTCAGCAGCTAATGCCATCAATGTTAAGTTTGTGTCCGCCAGTTGCTGAAGCTCTAAGGTATTGAAAGCCGTATTAAGCTTGTATAGCCCTGATGTTGAACTAAGCCAAACGTGACTGTTTCTATCAAAAACGATGTCGGTTAACGTACTGGTTATGTTATCTAAAACAGCAACTTGAACCAGTTTGTTTGAAAGTGATGAAAAACGATAAAGCGCACGGCCGCTAATAACCCAAACGTTGCCATTCTTATCAATCTTTATTCGTTTGATTGAGCCGGCTTTTATTTTGCTGGATACAGTTATGGGGAAGTGTTCGAACGTTGTCGTTTCGATATGAAACTTGCTTACCCCACCAATAGTACCCACCCACAAGTATTCTTTGTCTAACGAAGCCTCAATTTGAAAGGTAGTTGCAGCGTAAAGCCCGTCAGACTCAGTCTCTTGCCATTTACCGAGATGCTTAAATTCGTTCCCATCAAACCTGTCGATCCCCGACTGTGTCGCCAGCCAAATATAGCCGTTGTTATCTTCTGCGATATCTAAAACCGATACCTGCGATAAGCCTTCTTCGATTGAAAAGCTTTTAAACACGGGCAGGGGGAAGTCAGCGGCACGAGATGTGGCAGCTAAAGAAAAAACAATAGGTAATAGCATAGTGGCGGTAACCAGAAATCTTACCACTACAAACTTCATAAATACGCTCGGGAATTGGGAACAAGCGTTACGATATACTAGGGTTAACCTAGTAAAAATGGGACATAAGTATTAATTTTGCATTTACGAGATACAAGCGCAGATAAAAAAAAACCCCGATTAACGAGGTTCTACTATTAAATCATTTAGTTGGCTAAAACATTACCAGCCACACTGACGCGTAGCATTTTGCTCATCTAACCATGATTTTAACGGTGCAAAGTAGTCAGCAATGGTACTTGCATCCATTTCAGGCGAGCCAGTGAGGGTTTCTAACGCCTTTTGCCATGGCTGGCTCATGCCCATTTCAAGCATGGCGTTTAGTGCTGTACCTGCTTCTTCACTGTTATAAATAGAACAGCGATTAAGTGGGCCTTCATCACCCGCAATATCACATAACGCTTTGTGGAATTGGAATTGCAAAATATGTGCTAAGAAATAGCGCGTGTAGGGCACATTAGCGGGAACATGGTATTTAGCACCTGGGTCAAACGCATCAGCAGGTCTGTCTACCGGTGCTTTTACGCCTTGGTATTTTTCTCTTAATTCCCACCAAAGTGTATTGTATTGCTCAGGTGATACTTCACCTGCCATGACTTTCCAGCGCCACTGATCGACCATCAGGCCAAATGGAATAAAGGCAATCTTATCTAGCGCCACCTGCATTAGCATGCCTATGTCGTTAGACGCGTCTGGAATTTCGTCAATCAAACCAATTTCTTTGAGGTACTTTGGC
Source organism: Alteromonas lipotrueae (assembly GCF_019249215.1). Taxonomy (GTDB): domain Bacteria; phylum Pseudomonadota; class Gammaproteobacteria; order Enterobacterales; family Alteromonadaceae; genus Alteromonas; species Alteromonas lipotrueae. The sequence goes on along the minus strand of NZ_JAESDI010000009.1, from coordinate 211,540 downwards.
GTGATCGACAAGGCAATGGTGTCGCCAATCGCTTCATGGAAGCCATCGTTAGCTGAACCACGGTACAATAAAGGTTGGTCTTTATAGGCACGCTGATAATAGTTGTGACCCAGTTCATGGTGAATAACATTAAACTCTTCCCCCGTTTTTTGGATACACATTTTTATACGTAAATCGTCTTTGTCGTCTAAGTCCCAGGCTGAAGCGTGACACTGTGCGTCTCGACCTTCAGGTTTTTGGAACATAGAACGCTCCCAAAACGTATCAGGCAGCGGCGCAAAGCCCAGTGAAGAAAAGAAAGACTCAGCCTGTTTCACCATTTTTATTTCATCATAGTCCTGCGCAACAAGTGATGATGTCACGTCTGGCACCGTCATCTCTTGTTCAGGCTTCACGATATCGTAAACATTGCCCCACGTTTGCGCCCACATATTGCCTAACAAGTGCGCTGGAATAGGTTGGTCTTGAGGTACTAATTCTTCACCATAATGCTCACCCAACTTAGCACGAACGTGACAGTGCAACGATTCGTAGAAAGGCGCAACTTGTCCCCACAACCTATCAAGTTCTTTCGGGAAGTCGTCGGCTGGCATATCGTATTTACCGCGCCATAGTTCGCTAACGTTTTGAAAGCCTAATTCAGCAGCGCCTTCGTTAGCCAAATTGACCTGTTGTTCATAAAGCGGCTTCATAGGCACAGACACTTCACGCCAACCTTTCCAGTACTCTAGTAAGGTGTCGGCATCGCGAACAGTCGCCATTTCACTGCTCATTTCTACCAAGCTTTTACAGGTGCCATCTTCCATGCAGTACTGACCAGAACCATACATTGCACTAAGCTCAGAACCAATTTTAGCAAGTTGCTCTGCTTTCGCAGGTTCTGACGGAGGTGGCATGGTAAGCCCGTTTTTGAGCAAATTGAGTTGACGACGGGTATTTTCATCTACTTCAACATCGTTAAATTTAGCCGCTTCTTTGGCTAATACCGCTACTTTGCTGGACAGTACTTCATTAAAATAGGCACTGACTGCGGCGGTATCAAAATTGATGTTAGTGGCGTAACTCCACTCGGCATGTGCGGCTGGCACCTGCATTTTACTAATGTCGTTTTGCGCATTAATAAGGAATTCTTGCGCATCTTGCGCGGTAGGTGCCGCAGGTGTGGTTTCAGTTTTAGTAGTAGCTTCACCGCAACCTATTAGCGTAATGCTAACTAGCGCTGCGACGATAGTGCGTTTAGTTGAAAACATAAGTTTGCTCTTGTCGTTGTTGTTTTTATGTATTGGGGAGTACATATATTTTAGCGTTATATTTTGGAGTGACTAGCACGCTTTGTAAAACAAATTTGCAACAAAAAGCGATGGCTAAATGATTTTGTGTAAAGGTGAATAGCGTAAAGCGAAAAATAAAGGCTTAGTCTGCTATCGCTATTTTTAGATTTTAGCTCATAAGCCGCCTCATAAGCTGTCTTATAACCCGGGTACATTGTGTGAAATCTTGTTTTATTTTAAGCGTGCAGAGGGTAGGCTTTGAGTCTCACCTTAATAGGCTCAATGCCATTTTTAGTTGGCTTAGTATTATAAGCCAACGGTAATCTCAGGAATTTAAATGAATGTAGAGGTTAGTTTTAGGTTTCTATCGCTCAATAAATTACAAGCTCACACGTTAGAACGAGAAGTGGCGAATTCATCTACTCGCTATGTTGAAGATAAAAATTGTTATGTGGGAATAATTCCACTTACCGAAGATATCTTTGACCCATTGATGATTTTTTTCGAGCGCCAACAAGTCGCACTTGCCAATTGCGATATTTATTTGTCGGTGCTTAGTAGTAAAGACAACAACATTGTTGATGTTCCTTCCTCGGTCAATAAAATGTTAAAGCATATAAACTGTAAGCTAGTATTTTCATACGCTTACAATCAGTAACGATGTGGAATGATAAAAATGGGTCGAGCATTCTAAGATAGTGCAGGCTCATATCTAAATGCGTATTTTTAGCAAATTTGATAAAGTCTAAGTTTTATAGCGTTAAAATTAGCGTAGTGATGACTGATAATACAAATAAGCATGCAGCAAGTACCTTTGAAGAATCTAGTAAAGGTTGTACAAACACAAGCTGCTGCCCGCCCAAAAGCCCAATAACCCGTTCGGCACCAAAGATTGGTCGCAACAGTCCTTGTCACTGCGGTAGTGAAGTTAAATTTAAGAAGTGCTGCGGTAAAAACTAACTCTACGTTTTTCGATTGTTAATAGAGCCGAGTGTGCGACTGTGAGTAAATGGAAGGTCGAGTATAGACCTTAACGCACCACAACGCCTTCCAACTACTGGGTTCATAAGGTTTAATGATGAGAAGGATTTTGTTAGGGCTATGCGTCGTTGTACTACTTGGCTTTGTTATACCAGAACCGCGAACTACTCCCGTAGATAACGCCAGTGCCGCTGATTGGAACAAAGACACTTTTTGGTATGAACCCTGGGGCACTTCAGGGGTCCACAAAGGTATCGATATCTTTGCTCAAAAGGGCACGTCGGTGCTGTCATCCACGCATCAACTTATTATCTATCAAGGTCAGAAGCCAAAAGGCGGCAATATCATACTTGCCTTAGGGCCTAAGTGGCGGCTGCATTATTATGCGCATCTTGATTCAATAGATATTGACGGCATTACACTTGTTTCCAATGGTTCAAAAATCGGTACGGTTGGTTCAACAGGCAATGCCCAAGGTAAAGCGCCTCATCTGCATTATAGTATTGTTTCGTTGTTTCCCTATTTTTGGTTGGCTGATGAATCGACTCAAGGTGCTAAGAAGGCGTATTATTTAAATCCAATATCGTACTTAAGCACGGTTGATTGATTAAAAATGGAGATATAATGAATAGTACAACCTCCTCAGATACTGGCGCTGAATATAAAAAAGAATACGAAGAAGCGTATGTGTATGCAGGTTTTGGGATTAGATTTGGCGCATCAATTATTGATACATTACTTTTATTAGCGATTACTTTTCCACTACTGCATCTAATTTATGGCAATGGATATTGGACTGCTGAGGACTCTGTTGTAGGTATAGTTGATGTCTTAATTAGTTATGTTCTACCGTTAATTGCCACAATATTATTTTGGGTATATAAATCGGCTACGCCAGGCAAAATGGTGCTTAACGTTAAGGTGGTTCATGCTAAAACGGGAAGTGCGCCCACAATACGCCAGTCTATAATTCGCTATATAGGATATTACGTTTCTATATTCCCCCTAGGCTTAGGCTTTTTATGGGTGTTATGGGATACCAAAAAACAAGGATGGCATGACAAAATGGCTGGAACTGTTGTTATTCGACCTAAAAATAAAGGTGTTGAACCGGTCAGTTTCGATGAAAAGTAACGTTGAATATTGGTAAGAGCGAGTCGATGGGTATAGCTTATCTACTTGCTCGGCAGCTTTCAAATTACGTATTAGTCACAAGGAAGCACGATGAAGCTTGAGCAAAAAATCCCGCCAGTTGCCGTCTTTTTACTGTCAGCCTTTTTTATGGTGGTGACGACCAAAGTCGCTCGGGGTGTAAGTGTTGAATATCAATACAAGTTTGAGACGCTAATTCTATTTCTATTGTTGGGTGTTGGAATAGCGGTTATAGGTGTCGTTTCGTTCAAAAAACACAAAACCTCGGTACATCCTATCAAAACCGAACGTGTTGTTAGTTTAGTGACTTCAGGTGTGTATCAGTACAGTAGGAACCCCATGTATGTAGGTATGTTGTTGTGTTTGGTGGGTATTGGGCTTTACACGGCCAACCCCGTTAATGTTGTCTTTATTCTGCTTTTTGTGTGGTACATGAATAAGTACCAGATAATACCCGAAGAGGCATTTCTAACGGATAAATTTGGCGCCAGCTATACAGAATATATGAAAACGGTTCGAAGATGGCTGTAAGCAAATTCGGCGTACTTATCACTCTTACCTTTTGCACCGCCTTAATAGCAGCGGCTTTTCTGAATTTATTACCTGTAGAAGTGGTATACCTTTACATTACTATCAGCACGATAACTTTTGCCATGTATGCTTTTGATAAATCGGCCGCTCGCAAAGGAAAATGGCGTGTACCAGAAACTCGTCTTCATCTTTTAAGTTTACTTGGTGGTTGGCCTGGGGCGTATCTTGCCCAACGAAAATTAAGACACAAGTCGGCTAAAGTTTCATTTAAGCGAGTTTATTGGGCTACGGTGACGCTAAATTACTTTGCGTTTATTTGGCTTTTTAGCGAACAAGGTCAACATTTCATCAATGCTATTTTGGCGTAAATAACGTGTCCTTTTCTTGTTGGCATTGAGCGGGTAAGATTAAAAGTTAACCACGGACTAAAACTAAAAAAATAAAGGAATATGTTGTGTTCAGACCGGTCATTACGATTGCAGTATTTTTACTTATTTTGGTGCCTTTACACTCGTACTCAAAAGTACGTGGAGAAACTACGTACCTAAATATTCATTCTGAAATACTCGATGAAGAGCATGAGTTGTTCATACACTTACCCAATAATTATCACCAGCCGACTAAGTTACGTTATCCTGTACTCTATTTACTTGATGGTCAACGAAATTTCAGCCATGCAGTAGGTACATTAGACTTGCTCAATCAATCTAATATGGCGCAAGAAATGATAGTAGTTGGTATCGCAAATACCCATCGCTCAAGAGACTTTACCCCAACTTATGATGAGAATTATAACGAGTGGGGAATATCAGGTGGTGCCGACAATTTCCTAGATTTTATCGAGAAAGAGCTCGTGCCATACATTAGCGAAAACTATCGCGCCAACAACTACAAAATAATATCAGGGCATTCGTTAGGTGGGCTATTGTCGGTGTATGCCTTGCAGTCTAGACCCCATTTGTTCCAAGCCCATTTTGCCTTTAGCCCAAGCTTATGGTGGCAAGAACAGGTTATCTTTGACGATGCCGAAACCTTCTTTTCCGATACTTCTGAATTAAACAACTACTTGTATATCAATATGGGCAGCGAAGGCGGCGATATGCTGAGCGCTTACCAGCGCTACCACGAATTGCTAAACACGCATAAGCGAAAGGGATTTAGCTACAATACAGATTTAGATACCTCAGAAAGCCACAATACCACTGCGCTTGCTGGGCATTCGTTGGCTTACCAAAATCTTTACACGTCGCTGCAGCCATCAAAAGAAGTGTTAAGTGGCGGGATGCCAGCAATTAAGCAGTTTTATAAAGCACAGTCTGAAATGTACGGTTATGAAATTAAGCCCAGTTATCGCGCCATTAACAGTGTGGGATACAAAGCATTATCTGAAAAAGATTATTCATCGGCTATTACGATATTTCAAAGCAATGTCGACAGCTACCCTTATAAAGCGGATGCCTACGACAGCTTAGCCGATGGGTTTGAAGCTAGTGGAGATTTACAAAAAGCATTAGAAATGAGAGCGCTCGCGATAAAGAAAAGTACGGCTGAAAATGTTGAAAACGGCGCTTATAAAACCCGTCATGCGAATTTACTCAAAAAAATTCAGGACAAAAAGCTTTAGTACTTTCTCTTTACGCGCGTTGAACATAATTTATAAAGGAAAACGTTGTGGTAGTGATCTATGGAATTGATAAGCACTTAAACCCAATTAAAAGCCAGTTGTCTGATGTGATCCACCGTTGTATGCAATCTGTTTTGGGTATGCCGGAAGACAAACGCGCTCATCGCTTTATTCCGCTTGCCAAAGAAGACTTTTTCTATCCTGGTGGCAGAACAGATAGCTATACCGTTATTGAAATTAACGTGATGAAAGGGCGTAAGCCCGACACCCAAAAAGCACTGATTAAAGGGCTTTTTAAAGCAATCGAGTCTCAATTGGGAATTAGCACGGTAGACATTGAGATAACGATTAAAGAACAGGAAAAATACCAATGGGGTTTTCGTGGTATTACCGGTGATGAGGCGTCAGATTTAAAATACAACGTTGATGTGTAAACTAGGCCTGCGCTCATACCTACACAAAGCCACATTATGGCTAGCTGGTGCCTTATATAGTAATAAATATAAATTTTGGGTAATTTGAAGTATTACGGTTAACGCCTTAAACGATAAATACCATTTAATTTCGTAACCTTTCAATAGCAGTAAAAAGGATTGTCGATGACAACAAGAATACTAAAAACCATGTCTGGGGCAATGTTACTCACGGCACTCTTTTCACTCGCAGCATGCAGTGCAATAGTTAGTAACAACACAGGTAAACAAGCTCAATCTAGCAGTTTAATGGATTTCCTTTACCCCGATGAAGAAAGCCGGGTTAAGCACCAGCCTGAAATTCCCACGCTACAATTACCGGTAAAGGTGGGACTTGCGTTTGTTCCTTCAAGCAATTGGCGCCGAGATGGCCTGCATGGTAAAGACCAAGTCGAGCTTCTAGAAAATGTTAAGCAGTCTTTCCTTCAGTACGAGTATATCGATCGCATTGAAATCATTCCTAGTGAGTACTTAAGCGGGGGAGAAGGTTTTTCAACGTTAGAGCAAGTAGGAAGGTTATATGATGTTGATGTAATGGCGTTAGTGTCTTACGACCAAGTTACTCAGTCACTCGAAAATAACGCGGCGTTATTGTATTGGACCATTGTAGGAATGTACGTTATTCCAGGGAATGAAAACACGGTACAGACCTTTGTGGATACTGCAGTTTTCGATATCAAAAGTAAAAAGATGCTGTTCAGAGCGCCAGGTGTAAGTAAGCTTGAGAAGCGTACCACCGCTGTAGGTATTGACGATTCGTTGGCCGAAAAATCTTTAGAAGGGTTTGGTATAGCCGTTGACGATATGTCTACAAACTTAGATGCTGAACTTGCTCGATTTAAAACCAGAGTAAAAGAAGAAAAGATTGCGAAAGTAGAACATAGAGAAGGCTATAGTGGCGGTTCACTTCAGGTTTTTTGCTTACTGCTTATGGGCGTCATGTTATTTAGAAAAATGACTGTACGGTAACTCGCTGTCAAGGTGTGCAGATTGAACGTCACCAAGCAACATCTTAAAGACGCAGTAAGCGCCAATATTCTTTCATCTGAACAGTTGATCGCGTTTTTGAATCAGCAAACGAGTACCACTGCCAAGTTCGATTTCACCCATGTGTTGTATTACCTTGGTGGCTTAATTGCCATTGGCGCAATGACACTGTTTATGAACCTAGGCTGGGTATCTTTTGGCGGAATCGGTATTGTTTTCATCAGCTTATTCTATGCAGCTGTGGGAATTAAGTTAGCTAACGTTTTTAAGGTGAAAGGATTGTTTGTGCCGGTGGGCCTATGCGCTACCTTTGTTGTTGTGCTAACCCCGTTGGCGGTTATTTGTAAATTACCTAGGTATAAAGTGGCAAAAGAACGAAGCCGCTATTACCGCGAAAACACGTAAACTTTTGCCTATGGCACTGCAAACACTGTTGGACGCTAAACATCTCTAGATTAACCTGTGTTAAATGCACAAGTTGATACTCGATTAGAAACCTGTTTATAAATTAGCGGTAAATAGGCCAGCCAAAGATTTGACTGGCCTCTACGCATTTTTGCCGTTGCTTAATATTTTCTACGTTTTAACCCTGTTTCCGCCAATATTTTCGCTGAAATCTCTTCTATTGAATATTTGGTACTGTTTAAGAACGGAATTTTTTCTTTTCGATACAAGTTCTCAACTTCTCGTAATTCCATTCTACACTGCTGTAATGACGCATAGCGGCTATTCGCTTTACGCTCAGAACGAATTTGATGCAACCGTTCTGGCTGTATAGTTAAGCCAAAAAGTTTATTTTTATAGCGGCGAAGGGCTGTAGGTAACCTAAGCATGTCGCCCATGTCATCTTCGGTAAACGGGTAGTTTGCCGCTTTAATACCAAACTGCAGGGCTAAGTATAAACTGGTAGGGGTTTTACCCGAGCGCGAGACACCCACTAAAATAATGTCGGCTTCGTCGTAATCTTTCAGGTTAGAACCGTCATCGTTGGCTAAGGCATAGTTAACCGCCTCAATACGAATGTCATACGTGGTTTCATGAATGCTATGAGTACGATGTTTTTCGGGTTTTGAGGGCACACCAAGCACTTTTTCCAGCGGGGCCACGAACTGATCGAGGAAATTGTAGTTAATACCCACAGATTTTGAAATTATCTTGCGAACATCTACATTCACAATTGTATAAAAAACGAGCGGCCTTTCTCCTGTGTCTTGAAAACTTTCAGATATTTTATCCAAAACCTTGTTGGCTTCTTCCTCAGTTTCAACAAAAGGGATGGTATTGTGATTGAATTCAACAGGGAACAAAGACAGCAGGGCGTGGCCAAACACCTCTGCTGTAATGGCGGTACCATCTGAAATATAAAAAGCTGTGCGCACAACAAATCCTTAACATTGTCGTAATTTTATTACAAAAGTAATAAAGAGTTTACTTTCCGATTTCCCCCATTCTAAGATGATTTCGTCGAAAAGCTATATGGTTATTAATGATGACTTGATGTAACGCAAGTCTGCTTTACTTGGTACTCGTTAATATTAATAAGCATTAAGCGCGTTTGGATATACGCAGTCGACACGTATTTTACCAATGTTGGGCATGTGGCCCGCCATTGCTTATACCCTACTCAAAAATAAGCTGGAGGCTTCGGCAGTGAAAGAATTCGTACTTTGGTATCAAGAACTGGGCATGCATGATGTAGGTCGCGTTGGCGGCAAAAATGCATCTTTAGGCGAGATGATTTCTAACCTAGCTAACGCCGGTGTACAAGTACCGGGAGGTTTCGCCACAACTGCAGAGGCTTTTAATGAATTTCTAGAGCAAAGTGGTCTAGAAGCAAAAATTCATAACGTACTCGATACACTCGATGTTGAAGATATTAGTGCGCTTAACGAAGCCGGCAAAGATATTCGTCAATGGATCATCGAGACGCCGTTTCAACCTGCACTAGAAGACGCCATTAAAGAAGCGTTTGTAAAATTGCAGGGTGATGCAGGCGACGAAGCATCATTTGCAGTTCGTTCATCAGCTACCGCAGAAGACATGCCAGATGCGTCGTTTGCCGGTCAGCAAGAAACCTTCCTTAACGTGAAAGGTTACGAGTCTGTATTAGTAGCCATTAAACACGTATTCGCCTCGCTATTTAACGACCGTGCTATTTCGTATCGTGTTCACCAAGGTTACGACCATAAAGGTGTCGCATTGTCTGCTGGTATTCAGCGCATGGTTCGAAGCGATATTTCATCGTCGGGCGTGATGTTCACTATCGACACAGAGTCGGGCTTTGAAGACGTAGTATTTATTACGAGTTCATACGGCCTGGGTGAAATGGTTGTGCAGGGTGCGGTAAACCCAGATGAATTTTACGTACACAAACCAACCCTTGATAAAGGGCTTCCAGCCATTGTTCGCCGTAACCTAGGCAGCAAGCTAGTTAAAATGATTTACTCAGACGATGAGGCGCATGGCAAGCAAGTGTCTATCGTTGATATCGACAGCGCTGAAAGTAAAGCTTTCTCACTGAACGACGAAGAAGTGATGGAGCTGGCGAAGCAGGCGCAGATTATTGAAAAGCACTACGATCGCCCGATGGATATCGAATGGGCCAAAGATGGCGTAGATGGTAAGTTGTATATTGTTCAAGCGCGCCCTGAAACGGTTCGAAGTCGTGAAGATTCTCAAAGTATTGAGCGTTTCCAACTTAAAGGTCAAAGTAATATCGTGTGTGAAGGCCGCGCTATTGGGCATAAAATTGGTGCAGGCGTGGCGAAAGTACTTGGCTCTATTGAAGAGATGGACAAGATTCAAGCTGGCGATGTACTGGTTACCGACATGACAGACCCAGATTGGGAACCTATCATGAAAAAGGCGTCTGCCATTGTCACTAACCGAGGCGGTCGTACATGTCACGCAGCGATTATTGCTCGTGAGCTAGGCATTCCTGCAGTAGTAGGGTGTGGTAACGCCACTGACAGTATCGAGAACGGCGATAAAATTACCGTATCTTGCGCAGAAGGTGATACAGGTTATATCTATGGTGCAGAGCTAGAGTTTGACGTAGTGACCTCACGTATCGACTCTATGCCTGACTTACCACTAAAAGTAATGATGAACGTGGGTAACCCAGACCGCGCCTTTGATTTTGCGCGTTTGCCTAATGCAGGTGTTGGCCTTGCTCGCTTAGAATTCATTATTAACCGTATGATTGGTGTGCATCCTAAAGCGTTACTTAACTTCGATAGCCAGCCTGCTGAGCTTAAAGAAGAAATTGGCGATATGATTGCCGGTTACGACTCACCAACTGAATTCTACATTGAAAAATTGGTTGAAGGTATTTCTACCATTGGTGCTGCGTTCTCGCCTGAAAAAGTCATTGTTCGTATGTCTGACTTTAAGTCTAACGAATACTACAACTTAGTTGGCGGCTATCAGTACGAGCCAGATGAAGAAAACCCAATGCTCGGTTTCCGTGGTGCGAGTCGTTATATCTCGGAAGATTTCCGCGACTGTTTTGCCTTAGAGTGTGAAGCCATTAAACGGGTTCGTAACAACATGGGCTTAATCAATGTTGAGATCATGATCCCCTTCGTACGTACTCTCGAAGAAGGCCGTAAGGTTATCGAACTACTAGAAGAGCAGGGGCTTAAGAAAGGCGAAGACGGTTTACGCGTTATTATGATGTGTGAACTACCCTCTAATGCATTACTTGCCGATCAGTTTTTAGATATTTTTGATGGCTTCTCGATTGGTTCGAACGATTTAACTCAGTTAACCCTTGGGCTAGACCGCGACAGTGGCGTTATTGCTCACTTGTTTGACGAACGAGATCCCGCCGTGAAAGCCTTGCTATCAATGGCTATTCAAGCGGCTAAGAAACGTGGAAAGTACGTCGGGATTTGTGGTCAAGGCCCATCAGATCACGAAGATTTCGCTGCTTGGTTGGTAGAAGAAGGTATCGATTCAGTATCGCTTAACCCAGATACCGTCGTTGAAACTTGGTTATACCTTGCTGAAAAGCATGGCTAGCTAGAGATTTTAAATAGCGACGTTAACTAGCTTACAGGCAGTTTACACATACCGGGTAAACTGCCAAATAAGCCAATCTAGCAGAAGCGCTATTTATAAAAGCCTCAACATTAAAAAGCCGCATAGATTTTTCAATCTAAGCGGCTTTTTCTAAGCACTTTTATCACACTGTCAGCGTAACGCAGCCTTAAGCTTTTAACTGGTTTCCAATAGGTAACTGCCTAATGCGCTTGCCACACGCCGCAAAAATAGCGTTACACAAGGCTGGGGCATAAACCGGTGTGGCTGGTTCACCCACGCCTGCTGGTGGTGCATCACTGGGTATAATCTCAACGTCAATTTCTAACGGCGCATCACTCATACGCGGTACGCGGTAGTCATGAAAATTACTTTGTTGAGCACGGCCTTTATCAAAGGTAATACCCTCACTAATGGCGGCAGTAATACCAAAGACAGAGCCACCTTGTACCTGATTTTTCACGGTGTCGGTGTTTACCACAGTACCCGCATCAATGCTGGCCCACGATTTGATAATTTTGAGATCGCCTGCATCTGACACTTCTACTTCCACCACAGTAGCTACATAGGTTAAGAAGCTTCTATGGGCTGCAATACCAAGCCCTCGGCCTTTTGGTAGTGCTCGACCCCAGCCACTCATATCTGCCACTTTCTCGATGGCTTTGCGTAGGCGACCAATATCGAGTGGATAGGCATCTTTGTCGGCACCGTAGTTACCGTACTCTGCATTTTGTTCAGTTACATCGATAATACGATCGGGGCCAATGGTTTCAAGTAGGTAGTCTTTTTGATCGCGACCCGCTTTGTGTGCCGCTTCACCAATGAAGGACTGAATAGCGAATGCATGAAAGATATTAGACACCGAACGCATCCACCCTATACGCGCTTTTGCAGGTGCTTCACCACTTTCAAGTTTAATATTAGGGGTATTGATTGGGTTATCAGTAAAGCCTAGGCCAAGTTCAAAGCTAAACGGCGCGGTAGCATCTTGTTGGAAGGTAGACGCAATAGGTGAAAAAGCCGTACGGTGCAAGTAAGCATTAATACCGCCATTTTCATCTAAAGAAGCTTCAATGTGCTGAGCTGACACTGCATGGTAGAAACCATGCTGAATGTCGTCTTCACGTGTCCACTGCACGCGAATAGGCTTACCTGTTTTCATTGAAAGGTAGGCCGCTTCAGCAGAAAAGTCGGGCTTAGACTTACGCCCAAAACCACCGCCTAGCATGGTGACGTGCACGTTAATTTTCTCTTTTGGCATACCAATCATGGCACCCACGGTTTCCATATCGGCTTGAGGGTTCTGCGTGGCAGCCCACACATCAACGCGGTCTTTATAATACATTGCCGTGGCGCAAGGTGGCTCCATTGGCGCTTGCGCTAAGTGCGGCACATAATAATCGGCAACCAGTTTGTCACTTGCACTGGCGAGCACATTGGCTGCATCACCTTCTGCGCGTACCGACTTTTGTGGTTTCGATACTGTTTCTAGCAAGCTTGCTTTAAAGGCCGCAGAATTATAATCACCATTTTTACCGTCATTCCAGTTTACTGTAAGAGCACGACGTCCTTTTATGGCAGCCCAGGTATTGTTAGCAATAATGGCGATGCCGCCTTTAGGTTGAAACTGTGGTGCGCCTTTCGCCGCCGGAATTTCCACAACATCTACAACGCCATCAATGGCTTTAACTGCTTTTGCATCAAAGCTTTTTACTTTTCCGCCAACAACAGGTGGGCGAACTACCACGGCAACTAAGGCTTTTGGCTCAAGTACGTCAGCCGCAAAAGTCGCTTTGCCAGTTACAATGTCTTTTAGGTCGATATGCGCCATGGCGGTATTAATGTAACGCCACTCGCTGCGCGCTTTTAATGTAATGCGATCTAATTCTGGCGGAGTAATTTTTAATGCATCGTTTACCAGTTCTGCATAGGTAAGAGTTTTACCCGAGGTATGGGTGACCACATGTTGCACTGCACTGCATGAGTCGAAAGGCACATCCCAACGTGTGGCCGCGGCTTGCTGCATAAGGTGGCGCACGCTTGCGCCCATTTCACGAAGACGCTGCATGTTATAACGAATACTGCGTGAACCATCGGTATTTTGATCGCCGTATTTCGGATCACCTTTACCTTGGATAACCACGACTTTGTCCCACGAGGCTTCCATCTCATCGGCCACAATTTGCGCCAATGCGGTACGAATTTGTTGGCCCATTTCAGAGCGGTGACATGTAATCTCAACAACGCCATCAGGGCGAAGTGCTACAAACAAGTTAGCCATTTTGGCTGACTCAGAGGGTTTTGCTAGTACGCCTGCCATAGCGCGGGGCGCCGCTCCCATGAAGTAAGTGCCTAACACGAGTGCGCCAGCGGTAGCCGATGACTTTAAAAAGCTGCGACGAGTTAAATCAAAATACCTGCTCATGCTTCTTCTCCCGCAGACTCAGGCACATAATACTCCACACCGGCCATGGTTTTGGCCGCTGACTTTATGGCTTTGTGAATACGGGGATAAGTACCGCAGCGGCAGATATTGCCAGACATACCTTGCACAATTTCTTCATCGCTTGGGGTAGGGTTACTCGCTAATAAACTGGCCGCTTGCATCATTTGGCCGCACTGACAGTAACCGCATTGAGGTACCTTATGTTCAACCCATGCTTGTTGAACGGGATGTTCACCGTCTTTACTTAACCCTTCAATGGTCGTTATTTTGCTGCCTGAAACAGCAGAAACAGGCAGTACGCAAGAGCGCTGTGCTACGCCATTAATGTGTACTGTGCAAGCACCACATTGTGCCATGCCGCAGCCAAATTTAGGGCCAGTTAGATGTAATTCGTCACGTAAGTACCACAGTACGGGAGTGGTAGGATCGCCCGCAAATTCACGTGTTTCACCGTTAACGGTAAACGTAATCATGGTCTTGTCTCCATTGTCGTAAGTGTCGATGGTCAGTCGAATATCTCACGTTGCCTGTTTGAATAAATGAAAGGTTTTTTGATTTTATAAGGTGTTATATAACGCGTCGTTGGTTTTTATACGCGTTACGAATTTAGCGTATAAAATAACATGACGATGGAGGTTATACTGAAACTTCAGATTAATGGTTTACGATGTGCGATGACAGGGGGATAAACGTGTAAATTACGTAGTAATGAGTTAGCGAAATTTACGCATTAACAATACGCGGTCTATTTTTCTAGCGCTTGACGTCATCATGTTCTGGCTTATTTTTAGCCATCCTCGTGCACGAGGCCAATCGTAGCTTAGTAATACTAAACCACCTATTACCAACAGAATCGACCCTGGCAAAAGGGTTAACACAATCCCGCCGATAAATAGAATGCCACCAAGGGTTAACCGAACAATTTTCATGATAATTTTTCCACGCAATTAAATGCTAGTTACTGAATTTTAGCTATTAACGGCAAGCCATCGAATCTAATCGCTTAGCCCTAACGTTCAAATTAAAGCAATCGAACTCAGGTAATGAAAGAAAACTAAACTCATTGTGGTTCAAAATCGAATAGTTGCCAACCACAAAAGTGTAAACAAGTGTATAGCGGAGTTTTTAAAGCTCAGTTAGTTTTTAAACGAGGCCTAGCATGGCCAAAGCCCCAAAACCGATGGCGGTAACAGGTAACGACACCAATGTGCTTAGGGCAATAATACTTGCAGCCAAGCGGTGATCGCCACCTAAGTTCCTTACCATCACATAACTGGCTGCGGCTGTCGGCGCGATAGACAGCAATAATACTATGCCTAGCTCCATGCCTCTGAAACCAAAAAAATAGGCAATACCTACCAGTAAGGCGGGGTAAACAATGCACTTACTAACTGTGGCTAATGCGATGTTGTACCAGTCGCTAGAAAATGAGCGGAACTGCAGCGATGCGCCGGTACAAATAAGTGCTAAGGGAAGGGTAAGCTGGGCAAAGTATTCCCCGGTTTTTAAGGCAACCTCGGGCAACGACCATTGAAAATAAGAAAACGGTAAAGCTGCAACAATCGAAATAATAAGCGGATTTCGAGCAATACCTTTAATTTGATTCATTGGCGCCGTAAAACCCACCTGATAGAAGTTAAGTACAAATACTGACATAACATTGTACAAAATAGTAATGCAGCCCATATAAACGGATGCGGCTGCTAAACCTTCTTGTCCGTAAGTATTCGCGCAATATGCTAAGCCAATAATGCCCATATTGGCCCTAAAACCGCCTTGCACTACCACCCCGCGTGCATTTTGTGGGTTCACGGTGCAATGCACCAATAGCATTAATACCGCGCACATTAATACCGAACCACTTATTCCAATAGTGATAAGGGTAAAATTAGCAGCATTAGAAAAATTCGACTGACTAATAGATAAAAAAAGCAGCGCTGGTAAGGCAACATTAAATACGAGTTTTGAACCCGACTCGATAAAGGCTTCGTTTAACCAACGGATGCGAAAAAATACCCAACCCATTAAAAGAAGGATTAAAACGGGCACTAAGGTACTGGTGATAAATGAAAGCATGGGAGTTAATCGATGAAAGCACTAAATTCAGGAGATGGGCAATACAGTACCAAACTTAAACGAGATTGCGGCATTAGTTTGAAAATATAATTTCAGTACTTTCATAGCGGGTTTTAGACATTCCAATGGCACTTGTAACTTTGCATAACTATCATTCAGTTCAGTACAAACAACAAATCCAATAGCTCAAAATGATGTCGACACTAATTCCCTAGGTCCCCAGCCCTTTGGCCCTTATTTGGAATTTCTATGAGAACGCTATATTTAAAATTTGTTGTAACGCATTTTGTTTTAAGCGCCATTATGTTTTGTGTTTGGTACTTGGTTGCAGGTATAGAGAATGCGAGGGAGATGACTTTCGTTATAAGTACATTAGCGAGCTGTATAGCAGCTAAAAATCTAATGGAAGACACATTGAAAGAAAAGAGCTGACAACATAAGTGTTGGTTCGCGTAATGTATGCACAGCGCCTTTTGAGAAGTGTCAGGCACATGCTAAATTTCCATTTCAATCTGTTGAAGTGAGCGGCCAACGCCGCCAGCCATTAAACGAGTAATGCAGCCATCAACCAACTGTAAATCAACGGTTATCAGGCTGCCTGATGGGGGATTCATTAAATGGCCTTGTTCAATGAACAGAGTAGTTTTGTCTATACCCTCTCGATCATAGAGATAGCAAGCTAAAGGGCCAGCAGCCATACCAGTAGCAGATTCTTCGTCAATTCCATAGCGTGGGGCAAACATTCTAGCGCCAGCATGACGCCCGCGCACAGTGGCTTCACTTGAAAAAACATAGAAACCTATTAGGTCATATTGTTCGCTCATTTTTTTGATGAGATTTTGATTCGGTTGTACTCCAGCTACCGAAGCTGCATTGTGAAGGGGAACAAGTAAAAAGGCATTCCCCGTATTCACAATTGATATTGAATGAAGCGGTACGTCGCTTGAAAGATTAAGCGCAGCGCGCACTTCTTCGGTGTTTAACACATCCGTGTAGATTGGCCGTGATTGCTCCATAAATGCCATTGAACCATCAATGATTATTTCTCTGGTTCCATCTACCGTCTCTTTCGACATCCGAGCATTTTGTACTAGGCCAAGCTCACTCATTCTGCTAAACGTCGCTATGGTGGCATGACCGCAATGCGCTATTTGCTGTACGGGGGTGAAAAACTCCAGCTTTATAGTGGCAACTTCTGAGTTTGAAACAAAGGCGGTTTCAGAAAGCCCCACTTTTTGCGCCACTATAAGCTTCTGCTGTGCCGTTAAGGGGTTCGCATCTAAAACTACACCGGCGGGGTTTCCACCAGAGTCACCGTCAATAAATGCATTTACTATTTCAACAGAGACTTTCATGATGAGCTCCTCTAGCAAACAATAGGACTGAATGTACTAACGTCAGACTACTAACCTCTAACACTTGAGGTTGGGCAGTTATTCCTTAAGCGCTATGAATATATCTTTATTAAGAGCCCTAATCCAATCCTTCTTGTACCATCATGTTTTTCACCGCGTTACGGCTTAGCATGGTTTGATAGTGCGCATTTAAATGCGGCCAGTCTTGAGCTTTACTGGCATACCGACGGCTCCAGTAGGCAACCATGAACAAGTGGAAGTCGGCAGCAGTAAGTTGCTCACCTACTAGCCATGGTCCATTATTGGTGAGCACTTTTTCAAGTACGCCCCAGCAATGGGTGAGCATATCATTCGCGTTATCTTTTACTTGCTGCAAATTGCTGTCGCCGCTAACGTATTGTTCAGGGTGAGCCCAGCGGTTGGCGGCCTCTTGCAGCGTAGAAGACATCCAAAATAAGTATTGATAGTACAAGCCGCGTGCAGGAGAGTGTATATCAGGCGCTAGTCCAGATTCTGGGTACTGATCTATCACATACAGTAATATTGCGGCAGATTCATAAATAACTCGCCCTTCATGCACCAACGTAGGCACTTTACCGTTTGGGTTAATGGCTAAATATTCAGGCGATTTTTGCATGTTTTTAGCTAAGTCTATTTCTATTAACTCATAAGAAACGCCAAGCTCTTCAAAAATGGCGTGGGTAGCCATATTCGCGCCGCCTTTATCCCAATATAATGTATAAATAGTTGTGCCTTTTTTTTGCTGCTATAGCTAAAAATTGAAAACCTATTAGGTGTTTTTTTAAAGCTTATCATTTTCGCGAAATTTTCGACATGATGGCAGCGGCTAGAATGGGTATTTCCGACTTCTTAAGCCTGCAATATTAATTCTACCGTTTGGCATGCCGTAAATAACGAACTCACCTTGTAGTAACTGCATTTGTTTTGCTGATAACGGTAATAATGAAAACATGCCTCTTTAAATAGCAAAATGACGTAGACGATGACACCGAACTTACACTAACCCTATTACTACCAGTCGGCGCTATATTTTTTATTCGCTTCAAAAGCTTCTACTTCTAACGGCGCATTATCGTAACCGTACGCTGCTAAATCAGAATAATGCTGCGTTATTATTTTATCTAAGCTGGCATTTTCTATCTGCCGCACATGCACTAATTCATGGGCTAGCGTTCCTTTCTAATTTTCGATGTATCTAAATATTCAGACATTTTAATACTCAAGGCCTTTCAAACTGTTTTACTTGCCTAAGTACCAAACAGCTAAGATTAATATTGCAAGATAAATGGCAAAGATACCATAGCTAGCCGACGTTGAAGCCGGTGAAATATTTTGAATTGTAAGCTTATCGTCATCTTCAAGTTCATCAAAATTTACTGTTTCAAAATTTAACGGGGAGCCAGAATGAATCTTTACTGCTATTGCGCCTGCACCAATAGCTAACTCTTTAAAAGCTCGCTTTTCAATCATAGTGAGACCACCTTCGGTTTTTTCCATAGGATGGATAATGACCTTAGGTCTGGGCCGTAATATTTGGTTAGTACTTAAGTGCTTAAAAGCGTGTTGTAGTAGCTTTTCGCCTACATAGAAATCAGAAAAAAGTACTCTGGGGTGTGAGAAAGGGTTTACGGCAATTTCATCCTGTTGAAGATTTTTACTCGCTTCTTTACCAATTCCCGATATTAGTTTCTGACCTTTGTCGGTCGTCTTTATGACTACAACGGGGTAATCATCAAAGGACGTGCGCTTTGCGGTATCAGTGACTTTTAATCGATGCTCCCAAATTTGCATGTACATGATCGGTGCAAATCTAGAACGTAAATTTGACAGCATCTTAATTTCCTTAGCATGGGTGGGGCAGGGTAGATTTCAATTTTTATAATAGTTTTATTCTATATCTCTACAAGTGTTTGTGTCACTGACGTTGGGAACGACAAAATATAGTTGATAACCACTAAATAGAGACTCTCTCAGCATTTGGAAATAACAGGCAAGCTCGGTCAAACACAAGAGCAGTATGTCTTTGTGATAGGGTGATATCGATGGCATTTGAACTATGATTAAATACCGTAATAATGTTGTCGGCATGTTGAATACGCGCTGCGCTTTGTTTATTAATTCGCTTACCCTGAGACGGCCACAGTCTTGCCAAGGGAGTATGAAGAATTAACACTTCATCACCAACGTCTTGCAATAGATGCTCCGGATTATTTAGGCGTGGTGAGCGGAACATAAAAAAAGTAAACAGAAATATAAGCAATGCTACTAAATAGAGATATTCCATGTGGGCACATTTTCCTTTGGTGAATAAATCCAGATTACCCCCTAATTCCCCCAAATTAAATACAAACTAAACAACAAAGTAGATTAGCGTACTTCGCTAATTGATCAAAACCACCAAAACGCTCCGCTAAAAGAGAAAAGTGTATTTTGCTTAATCACTATGCTATAAATTATACTATGTATTACATAGTAATAAGCTTAACCTAGCTGGAAGGTCATGACAGAAGCTTCAAATCAAAGCGCGAAGTGGGATGCGCAACTTCGAAAAGGCACCTTAGAGTTGGCCATACTTGCCGCGGTCGCGAGCGAAGAAAAATACGGGCTGGCGATACTTAATTACCTGCATAGTTTTGAAACCATGGTGATTAGTGAAGGCACGCTTTACCCATTACTCGATAGGTTGAAGCGCGAAGGGGTACTGAATGCAAAATGGCATCAAGAGGGTGAAGTACGCCCACGAAAATATTACTCGCTTACCGAAAGTGGTCTTGAACGGTTACATATTCTGCGCGCACGCTGGAAGCGTTCGGTAGTCGATATGGAATCGCTGCTAGCAGATACAGCTATCGGCGAAGGTAACGGTGCAGACAGTGTGACAGAAACTGGAAAAAGAAAAGGATAATGAAATGAGTGGAAGGGAACAAATTAGCAACTACCTGAAAAGCTTTAGTCGTTACTTGGCCTCGTTAAGTTCTGAAGATGCAGCAGAAGTCATTCAAGAAATTGAATCTCATATTTATGATGTTATCGATCAACAGGAAATGGCAGGAAAAGAAGCCAATATTGAAAGCATCTTGGCTGGGCTTGGTGCGCCAAGAGTACTGGCCGAAAATTACGTGAGTCATATTCAACAAGGTACACCCCCACCAAAAGGGTTTCGGCCTTTAACGTCGGTCACTAAAGGCCTGTCTAAAACTTTGTATTGGGGCATGTTGGCTTTTGGTTATGGTACGGGTTTGGCACTAATCGTATTGGCATTTGCAAACTTATTGCTGCCCAACGGCATTGCCTTTTGGGTAGAAGCTGAGGGAAATTCAGTTGCTGTTGGCTTTTTAAGTAACCCTATATTGGCAAATAGCGACGCTACTATTACAGGCTTATGGATAACGCCGGTTGCCTTGGTAAGTGCCTACGCGATTAGCCTATTAACCTATCGCATTCTGGCTTTGCTTAAACGGTTTGCTGTTGGCTATCAGTATGCTTAAGCGCGCAGCGAAACGTATAGCGAAATCAGTCGGGCATTTTCTACTTGTTTCTTTTGTGTTGGCTATTGTTGGTGTGGGTGTCTTAATAAGCCAGCATGGCTCTATCGATATCGGCGACGCTCCATTGGCTTATAAAGTAGGCGGGGAAGGGCCCTTTGTATTTTTTAACGATGAAACACAGATAAGCACTGATGATACAGGCTCTGATAATGTAGGTGCAGATATTGTAGGTACTAATCTTCAAGGTATTGGCGTTGAAATTAATTACATCCGCGGAAGCCGAGAAGAAAACTTCTTCATTGAAAAACGCTACGTGCCTTTAACAGACCAAACAGCAGTGCCCCTTGAGGTATATTTTGCTTTAGAAGATGCCACGTTTACCTTCAATTTAAAGCCATTGAACACATTGAATACCAAAACGCCGTCGGTGTATGAAAGCACTGCGCCTATTTTGGCAATGTCCGACTTAGAAGGGAATTATAAAACCTTTCGTGATTTCCTTATTACCCATAACGTTATAAATGAAAACCTTGAATGGCAATTTGGTGAAGGCCATTTAGTGCTAGTGGGCGACATGGTAGACAGAGGATTTTCTACTACCCAATTGCTTTGGTTCATTTATAAGCTAGAACAAGAAGCCCAAAAAGCGGGAGGGGTGGTGCATTATATTATTGGCAATCACGAGCTTAAAAACCTTCAAGGCAATTTTAAATCGGCGGCCAATAAGTATATCCCCATTGCGGGCTTAATTGGCAAAAGCCAAGCCGATTTATTCAGCCACAATTCGTACATAGGGCGCTGGCTTGCCAGTAAAAATACCATTGAAAAAATTAATGGCCATTTGTTTGTACATGGCGGTATTCATGAAGATATCGCGAACCTTGATTTAAGTTTGCAACAGATAAACAACAGGTCTAAAGCTTATTACCGACAAATGTATTTCCCAGGCGTGGCTGACAAGGCAACTGAATCGTTAATTTCAACCGAGACTGGACTGGCGTGGTATCGAGGGTATTTCAAAGGTGACGCCAGCAATACATCTATACAGCAAACATTAGATAAATTTGATGCTCGCTCAATAACGGTGGGCCATACCTTGCAGTTTAAGGTAAATAAGCAATTTAATGGCCGCGTGTTTGCTATAGACGTGAAGCACCCCAATGATTATCGAGGAAGCTTTCCAACAAAACATTCTGAGGCTTTACTGATTGAAAAGGGTAACTTTTATCGGCTTACTGAAACTGGCGAAAGAATAGTTTTATAAGTATTTGGGAAACAGCTTTAGGGTGATTCCATTGCTTTGTTCATGGCGTTTATCGATCCCATTATGTCAGCATTAGTTATCTGTGATTGTGCTTTTTTCAAGTGAATGGGGGCAGAGTCGGAGGGATCACCACGAATAATATAACGAAATCAGAGAGATAAAAAAGAAGGGAACATTCAATTCGTTTGGTGATCAGAACAATCGCCAAACATCACTGAGACCTAATAACCATGAATGCCCTGACTATTGTGAACAAAGTCGTATCGCTTGTCAGCTTTAAGATACACAATACTCGGCAAAAAGCAGTTATTGATTGTGTTAAGAGTTTGCTCAAGTGGTACAGCTCCTTAGTAGACAAAGCCTGGGGTGGAGGTACATGAAATTAAATTCGTGGGGATCCCTCAGGGGCAGGGTACATTATTAAGGTACTTTGACTCTTATTTAACGTCGTGTTGTTTAACTTGCTTTGTTATATTTAGTTCGCCATTCCCCAGCAGTGCAGCCAACGTAGCGTTTGAAAGATTTTTGAAAGGCAGATTCAGAACTGTAGCCCACGTGTTCAGTTACTTGTAATATACTCATTCCATCGGTAAGAAGCCGTGAAGCTAAATGCATTCTCCAACTATTGATGTATTGCATTGGTGGCTGCCCAACGTAAAGATTAAAACGTTTTGCCAGGGACGAGCGAGACATAGCGCATTTATTTGCCAGTGCGGCGAGTGTCCACTTATTAAATGGCGCTTGATGAATTAATACCAGTGCTTTTCCAATACATGGATCTTGTATCGCCGATAACCAGCTTTGTTTATCAAGGTCTGAATGACTCTCCATATGTTGCCTTAGTGCTAAAGTAAATATTAATTCAGTTAACTTTGTAACAATGCTTTTCGCTCGTTCATTCGATTTTCGCATCTCTTGTAAAGTAGAAAGTAGCAGTTGTTTCATTAATCCGTCGTTGTTGATGTGATCTTTAACCACCAACATATTCGGCAAAGTATTCAATACTGTATTTAATGGTTTAGCATTAAAGCCTATATACCCACATACCAAATATGACCGCGTGCCATCCTCACCTAATTTAACCGCAGTAAATGGCTGTTTTTTGGCGGCAGTTTGTTGATAAAAACTAGTGTCAACTGGCTGGCCTTCCCAACTATCAATGTTTGAGGTTAAGGAATGGCTAGTGCCCATTGGAAACATCACTACGTCACCAGTTTCAAGTTTTACTGGTGGAGAAGAATCACTAACTGATTTAGCCCAGCCTTCTCCACTAAGCATTATGTGAAAGGGTATAACATGTTCAACATCTGGCAACATGTACGATCCTATCGAGTTCATGGGAGGGTTAACCAATACCCATGGCTGTCCTGCTTCCACTTCAAAATAAAGTGCACCTTGAATGTGTAGACTGTTTAGCACATCAGTTAATACATCCATTTATCGCTTCCTTCGTGGGCACATACTGCTGAAAATAGTGGTTTACTGACGAGAATGGGAAGACACTAGGGATAGATTAGCCTATTTTTTGGACGATTGGATATAAATTAAGGTGAATTGGCTATTACCCTTTTGTGTTCAGGAGAACATGATTAGGCAGGTTTTTCGTTTAGTTAAATAAGTCATTGCGCTTTTACAGCGCAAAGTTAACAGGTGCTAATAGGTAAGATGCAAAAGCCGCAAAGTTATTATTCAAGGAATTATTACGACAACTAATAGGAATAAACAATGAATTTGCTTAGTTTTAAAAAGATGGACGGCAGCACTATTGAAGTAGAAAAGAGCAAAGTGATAGATGCGCTTACAGGGGAAATTATTATGCCCGATGCAGAGAGCTTTGATGAAGCACGGACGATATGGAATGGCATGATTGATAAGTTTCCCGGTTTAATTGTGCGGGTTAGCAATCAAAAAGACGTAGTTAACGCAGTAAATTTTGCCCGCGCTCATAATATTCTATTGGCAGTCAAGTCTGGCGGACATAATATCGCTGGTAAAGCCCTAGTAGATGACGGGTTAGTCATCGATTTTAGTAGTATGCAAGCAGTGACCATGAACCTTGGTGAAAATACCGTTAAAGTCGCCCCTGGCGCTACCTTGGCAGATATCGACCATGTAACTCAGCAACATGGTTTGGTGGTGCCTACGGGCATAAACTCAACAACTGGAATTGCGGGGTTAACGCTAGGTGGAGGATTTGGGTGGACTACGCGTAAATTTGGCTTAACTATTGATAGTCTGATTGGTGTTTCTATGGTGACAGCAGCGGGCGAAATTATAAAAGCGAATGCGCAACAAAATGTCGATATATTTTGGGCCGTCCGCGGCGGAGGTGGCAATTTCGGTGTGGTGACAGAGTTCGAGTTTACCCTACATCAAGCTGGGCCAGAGGTATTGGCCGGTATGGTTATTCATCCTTTCTCTGATGCTAAAAACGTACTCACGCAGTATCAAACTTTTATAAATACAGCGCCAGAAGAATTAACCTGCTGGATAGTAATGCGTAAAGCGCCGCCGCTACCTTTTATTCCAGAAAAATGGCACGGGAAGAAAATACTAATAATGGCCATGTGTTATGTAGGGGATATAAACGATGGGCAGAACGCCACTGCAGGTTTAAGAAAAATAGGCCACCCCATTGCAGAAGCGGTGGGCCCCATGCCTTTTACATCTTGGCAAGCCGCCTTCGACCCCTTGCTTACCGAAGGCGCGAGAAACTATTGGAAAAGCCTTGATTTGCAGGACGTTGATAATGATGTTGTAACAGAAATAGAAAAGGCTGTTGAGACATTACCTAGCGATGAATGTGAAATCTTTATTGCTCACCTTGGAGGCGCTATGGCGAACGTTGCGCCAGAAGGTACGCCTTGGATCAATCGACAAACCCACTTTACTGTAAATATTCATACCCGTTGGCAAAAAGCCTCAGATGACGAACTATGTCGAAATTGGGCTCGTCAACTGCATAGCAATTTAACGCCACACGCTATGGGGAGTGTTTACGTAAACTTTATTCCTGAAGGTGATGAAGACAGTATTGCACATGCTTACGGAGCTAATTTTGAAAGGTTAAAGAGAATTAAGCAGCATATCGACCCCAATAATCTATTTAGGGTCAATCAGAATATTGTTCCTTAAATAATGGCGCCGAGTACATTATAAGTTTTTAAAGTACTCGGTCCCTCTCTACGAACCCTCTTTACGAACCTTTTCTTCGGACTTTACTTCGCTGTTTGCGTCGCTATACCCACTTCACTATTTTCATCGATTTTTCAAAAGATTTAGTCAGCTTCGTACTGCAGTACGGCTTTGGATTAACTATGATTTGTTGATTGCAAAGGCGTAAAAGGGGGATATCAATTGAACTGTCTGAGTAACCTATAATTGTTTCATATTCTTCAAGGTTATAGCGCATTTTATGCGTTCAACTTTATTAGTTGAATAACAATGAAACTTGCTGACCATACCTCCAGCGAGCCGACTTTCTTCAGAGCAAGCGACCTCCAGCTTTGGAATACAGAGCTTTGCAATAATACGCTTAACCATCCACTCTGATGCACCACTGACAATTACTACTGTGTCATTATTTTGGGTATGTGAAATTAACTTTTCAATCGCGTTTTTATATAGGACGGTAGCGTTATTTTCCAAATACCTGTTAATAAAGCGCTTGCGTAATTTAGCTACCTTTTTAGGAGACATGCCACACGTAACTAGCCACAGAAGCACAGAGAAACCAATAAACTTTGTTTTATTCAGTATCAAAAAGGGCAGGGTGAAAGGTAGCGCGAAGAAGCATAATACAAATCGAATAGGATTGCGTTGCACCATGAACTTCATATACTCGGCGCCGGTATCTTTGTTTATTATTGTTTTGTCAAAATCAAACAATATTAAATTCACGGTGCTAAATATTTCCTTAATTTGACTACATGAGTCTTGGTAGCTATTCCACAAATAACGATATTCCACAGTTTGGAAAGTATAATTTGTGAATGTGAACATGCTCCATACCATTAAACTCAAAACTATTTACCTATAACGCCATTTTAAGCGGCACTGCCCGCTCTTGGCTGGTGCCGCTTAAAAATTTTTGTTAAGTTCTTACCTATTGATTACCATCTAATTAATAATATCATTTTCACTAAAATATGCATAAACACAGCTACTTATTGCAGCTCCGAATATTAGATATAGACCCCATGCGGATATCATCGATATAGCTTAGCTAAATTAATCACTACAGCCACCACCAGAATCTGAACCCTCATTACCCGAATATAAGTTGCTACTACCAGAACCGTCCGCAACAGGATTACCGCTATTTACTTTAGGGTTTATTGAGCGAAGGACAAGCAAAGTAATAGCAGGGCCACCTACTGGAATAAACCAATTAACAAGTAATGTAATTACTCGAGAGTAATTATTGATGAACAATGTGCTGTTGACAGCTAGAGTATTAAAAAATGCCCAAGCCAAATGAACACAAATAATTCCAGCTAATAAGTAAACCATAAGTTAGGTTTTCCCGATGGTATATAATGCCTGCAGCTGCAGCCGCGCGACGCGAGGCAGAATGCGCTTGTTAGATGTTTTCATAATTTTGCCACCAGTTTAACGGGTTGTCTTGAGCATCATAAACATTGCCATACCACCACGTAGGCTCTTTTAAGCAACTCACAAGCTTTGGCGATAGCTACTTCAATTTTTTTGAAACCCTCTTTTTACTGGGATTGTCCAAACTGCAACATGCTCAAGGTTACCATCGAGGCGAGCACCAACTTTAGA
The DNA here is from genome assembly GCF_019249215.1 of Alteromonas lipotrueae. GTDB lineage: Bacteria > Pseudomonadota > Gammaproteobacteria > Enterobacterales > Alteromonadaceae > Alteromonas > Alteromonas lipotrueae. Next base: position 185,045 of record NZ_JAESDI010000009.1, on the reverse strand, counting down.
CAAGGCCTCATCTAGGCTTTGCAGCTTATGAACAATGCTCTCAACTTCAACTGGTTGAGTATCGCATTCAGTACCTTCGATATATAAATCAATATGTTTGTTCATTCTTATATCTAACGCCAAGCTAAGCGGCGCAGCTCTGCTGCGTCCTTGCATGAGCGCTTTGATAAATTATTACCCAATAATAGTAGGAGGTAAGTATATGGTAAATTCATTTATTGGCTCGACTAACACACTATAGGGATTGCTTTGCTCTTCTTCCTTAACAATATCAAGGTCAGACAAAAGTTTGAAATTAGCTGATTTTATCTTGGCGGGCTTAACCTCAAGCTCTTTGTGCCACACACGATATGTACCTAACTTTTTATCTCTTCGATAATAAAATCCTGCTAGCGGATGAGTTAGATAGACCAAGGCAGACTCAACATCGGGAAAACCCGGGAAATTTAACAAATCAGATTCAGATTGAACCAAATCAACTGAAGCTTCAGCCCAGTGGGATTCAGTTTCCATGTGATACTTTTTGTACAAGCCATTTACTTCATTAAGAGTGCAGTCAAAGCTAACTTTTCCAGCGTGCCACGGAAGATTCCAAAGGTATCTTGGCACCGCTAGCGTCCAAGAATCTAAAGTAGTACCAAGGAACCACACACAACGCTCCCCAGTTTCAGTATCGATAATGTATATTCGATAGTTTGTTTGGCCCATTGTAAATTTCGGAAACGGGAAGACTGCAGAAGTAAAGTCAACATCAATGAATGGAACTACAGATATAAGCCCCATTTCTTGGCCGTTGATTTCAACTGTGTCTAATTTAAAGCGCTCGGGAAATATACCTTGAAATCTATCAGAAGGTACTGCGTAAGTAATGATTGCGAAATGCTTCAAACCACAAAGGACATCTATACCTTTCGGTTTAGGCCTTTCTATCAAATAGTCCGCCAGTTTCCGCGATTCTTGCACGATGCTTCCTTGAATTTAACAGTTTATTAGGCCCCAAATCGGTCTGTTTAAACACACTATTATGGGTTTTTTGATTTTATCTATATTTCCAGATTACCTGCTAACCCCTCAAAACAATAAAGCCGGATGGTGTTTTTTGCTCACGAATTAAAGGTACAAAAACGGTATGTTCGGGGCTGAAGGAGTATTTGACTCATTTACTTTGTATTATGGTGTAGTAAGTTTAATTTAGCTAGAAGACCATAAAAGTACTACAAATTAAGCTCTATAAATACAAAGCGCTTAGGTAAAACAAATGACAAGTGGCATTTATGGCGAAAGGTACGCTAAAAAATATTTGTCTAACGCAGAGTGCCTAGAACGGTTATATATTCTTCGCGTATGATTGAAGCGTTCCAAAAGGGATAGGGAATCGCTATTAGCAAATAAATAAAGCAGCAAAAAATATAGCTACAATTAACTTACCTGCATCAAATTCACCCAACGCTGTCACCTGCATTATTAACAAGTGCAGCGTTAGGTAAGCCTAAGCAATAAACTTCAGCTAGCTATAAAAACAAAGATAAGCAGTAGGTGTTTCAATTTTTACATCGAAAGAAAGCTTTGCATCAATAGTAAACTCTGTTCCCGTTTTGAACGACTGCCAGTCGCTTGAACCTGGAAGTTTAACGGTCATTTCACCTTCCATTACTTTCATTACTTCGTGCTGACTGGTGTTGAAGGTGTACTCACCTGGCGCCATTACGCCTGAAGTACAGGGGCCATTTGCTGACTCAAATGCAATTGAACGAACCTTGTCATCAAAATAACTGTTTACTGTAAAAGACATATGCGCTTTCCTTTAATTGAAAATAGAAGAGCGAGCATTGTGCAATAATTAAAGCTGAATGGCTAACCTGTGATTTTCTAAGGTATTCTCATTCGCAAAATAAGCCGGCATTAAAAAGGCATCCAGTTATATAAAGTGCAAAATTAGTCATTAAAACCACATGAAATATGTGTAATTGGCTAGAGACTCTCAAGCGCTGTGGTTATACTAGCTCACAATCGCATTTCCAGAGGTTTTACAGCAATTGAGCACAATGAGTTTGCCACGTGTGGTGCCCCAGCAGAGTCTTTTAACACATTATCAGACATATCTAGAACAGCTTGCTAGTACCGCTTTTACCGGCGATGTTGAGTACAGCTATGCCAGCCGTCTTGCTGTGGCCACCGATAATTCGGTATATCAAAAACTCCCTCAAGCTGTGGTATTTCCTAAAAGCGTTGCCGATTTGCAAGTATTAGGCAAGCTGGTTAACGACCACCCGCTAGTGAAATTCTCTGCGCGTGGCGGCGGCACAGGCACTAATGGCCAAAGTTTAACCGACGGCATTGTGGTTGATATGTCGCGTTACATGAATCAAATTCTGGAAATCAATGTTGAAGAGCAATGGGTTAAAGTACAGTCAGGCGTAGTAAAGGATGCACTGAATGACGCCCTTCGCCCCCATGGATTTTTCTTTTCCCCGGATCTTTCTACCAGTAACCGCGCTACGGTAGGTGGGATGATTAGCACCGATGCCTCTGGGCAGGGCTCGTTAGTTTACGGTAAAACCAGCGATCATGTATTGGGCTTAACTTCGGTGCTGGCTAACGGTGATGTATTAAACACCACGCCAATTAGTGTGCAAGAAGCGAAAGAAATAGCCGACACAAACGCAGATAACAGTGCCTATGCGGGTATTCTGCGCCAAGTACTTGCTACTTGCGTAGATAAGCGCGATGCCATTATTGAAAAATTCCCGCGTTTAAACCGCTTTTTAACCGGTTACGATTTAGAGCACGCCTATAACGAAACCGAGCAGCTTATAGATGTAAGCCGCCTGATAACCGGCGCCGAAGGCTCGCTAGCCATGGTGGCCGAAGCTAAGCTTTCCCTAACGCCTATCGCGAAACATAAAGCCTTAGTTAATATTAAATACGATACCTTTGAATCGGCGCTTCGTCATGCTCCCGAAATGGTAAAAGCAAATGCCACGTCTGTTGAAACGGTAGACTCAAAAGTACTGAACCTAGCTAAAACCGATATTATCTGGCATTCCATTGCCAATTTAATTACCGACGTTCCGAATAAGGAAATGTTGGGCTTAAATATGGTGGAGTACAACAGTAATGATGAAGAAGAAATTCGCACCCGCATTGCCGAACTAGAAGCCAGGCTTACCGCCGCTGCTGAAACCGGCGAGGGTGGGGTAATTGGATATCAGGTTACGTTTGATAAAGCGGATATTGGTAAAATTTACGCCATGCGTAAAAAGTCAGTTGGCCTGTTGGGTAAAACCAAAGGGGTGCAAAAGCCTATTGCGTTTGCTGAAGATACCGCAGTACCACCTGAAAACTTGGCTGACTTCATCATGGAATTTAGGGCTCTGCTAGACAGCCATGGTTTAAAATACGGTATGTTTGGGCACGTTGATGCAGGTGTGTTGCACGTACGCCCAGCCCTTGATTTATGCGATGTTGAACAAGAAAAATTGATGCATCAAATATCAGATGAAGTAGTCGCGTTAGTGGCTAAATATGGCGGCTTAATGTGGGGCGAGCACGGTAAAGGTTATCGCAGCGAGTATGGTCCTGCCTTTTTCGGTGACATGTTATTTACCGAATTGCGTAAAATAAAAAGCGCATTCGATCCGCTTAATAAAATGAACCCAGGTAAGGTGTGTACGCCTTTAGATAGTACTGAAAGCTTGGTAAAGGTTAGCGATACGAAACGCGCGACATTCGATAGAACTATTCCTACTACGTTTAAAGAAGCTTTTGCGCCTGCCATGGAATGTAATGGAAATGGCTTGTGCTTTAACTACGACACCACGTCGCCCATGTGCCCATCAAGTAAAGTGACTCGCGATAGACGGCACAGCCCGAAAGGCCGTGCCGGCCTTATTCGTGAGTGGATACGCTTACTCGCGAAAGACGGGGTAGACACCAAAACACTAAGTGCCGACCAATTCGATACGTCGTGGTGGCAGCGCTTTAGTAATAGCCGAAACAAACAAGACGATTTTTCTCACGAAGTGCTAGATGCCATGAATGGTTGCTTAGCCTGTAAGTCGTGTTCAAGCCAATGCCCGGTGAAAGTAGATGTACCTGATTTTAGGTCGAAGTTTTTATCTATTTATTACCAGCGCTACATGCGCCCAATGAAAGACCACCTTGTGGGTAACATTGAACGCATGGCGCCAATTATGGCTAAGTTCTCGCCAGTGGTTAATTTGTTTTTGAAACGAAAGTGGATGCAAAACGGTATCGAGAAAACCATTGGTTATGTAGACACGCCTATTCTATCTGAGCCTACGTTGGCGAACAGAGTAAAAGGGAAAGTAGCTACTTATAATCATGATGCGCTATCGAAGCTAAGTGCTGAAGAAAAACAAAAGACGGTGTTGATAGTGCAAGACCCTTTCACCAGCTACTACGATGCGAGTGTGGTTGAAGATTTTGTTGCCTTAGTGAATGCCCTTGGTTTTACACCGGTAATGTTACCGTTCAAACCGAATGGCAAACCAGAACATGTAAAAGGCTTTTTAGCTAAATTTGCGAAAACTGCAAAAAATACCGCAGGCTTTTTAAATGAAGTGGCGCAGCTAAACATTCCTATGGCAGGTGTAGATGCCTCTTTAGTACTGGTTTATCGTGATGAGTACACCAAAACCTTGGGTAAAGCCCGTGGTGATTTTCATGTGTTGGCAGTGCATGAATGGCTTGAAACGGTACCCAGTGATGTATGGCAAGCGACAAGCAAAAAGGCAGGTGTGTCAGAGACTTCAGCTCAGCCATTTGCTCTGCTAAGCCACTGCACAGAAAAAACGGCGTTGCCGGCATCTGAAAAGCAATGGCAAGGTTTGTTTGCTAAAGTTAATCAGCCAGTTGATATTGTGGCGGTAGGCTGTTGCGGCATGGCGGGAACTTATGGCCATGAAGCCGATCAAAAAGAAAAGTCGTTAGCCATTTATGGGTTAAGTTGGGAGCAAGCGGTTAAACGCTACCCACCAAATGCTATTCTTGCCAGTGGCTACTCTTGTCGAAGTCAGGTAGCCCGTATAGAGCAATTCAAGCCGAAGCATCCTTTACAAGGTTTATTGGCTTGTGTTTCATCACCCCAATATCTATTGGCTAATATTGACCGACTATGTAAAAACTAAAAATAAAATAGATTAGAGAATAATATGACAGACAATACACCACAAAATGAAATGACCGACCAGCAGCGCAGTGAATGGGTGCGTGAGCAATTTCAAAAAGCAAACAAACACCTCGCCGCAAATGGTGTGCTTTTTGAATCAGTCGTAACAAATGAAAGCCGCTATTTGGTGCCTTACTTGGCAGTGTGGAAGATAAAAGATACTAACAATGCAATGTATTGGGTGATGAGTGGCGATTTACCCACTGACTACATTGCTGAGTCTACGGCGGCTACTGCTCGCGATGCAATCAAACATTTCGCAATGGCGTGGCAGTTGAAGGCGGCAAATTTACGCGAGTCAGACAGTGCTGATGCATCGTCGTTGGAGTATGCGGAATTATTAGAAAGTAGAGCAGAAGGCCTGCACGCCATACAAAACCAAGATGAGCTATGGCCAAGCGTTTAAGTTAACCTTTATTGATGCAATGGCTAATGTGATAGTTAATGCATTTGTGAAACATCGGGGAATGGAAAACGTTCTGCAGGGCATTGCATGCGCTGTCGTGCTACGCCACCGTCCATAAACACTTGCCCTTCGGGCTTAAAGCCTAAGCCTTGATGGTACGACACACTATCAAGGCTGCAGCTAACTGTTAAGATAGTAACTTGATGGTGGTTGGCAACCTCTATTAACGCCGCAAACAGCGTGCGGTAAATAGACATGTTTCGGTAGCCGCGTTTCACCGCAATTCTGCCAATTTCCCCACACTGAGTTAACCGCCCGGTTGCAATGGGTAAGCTGGCTTCCTCACCTTCTTCCAAAAGCAGTACATGAAAAGCGCTGGCATCGCGCTCATCAAATTCACTGTCTTGGGGTACTCGCCATTCCAAAACGAATACATCTTCCCTAATTGCTTTAAGTCGATGCTTATCCCTTGCCCAATCGACGTTCTCTATCGTATAAGCCATATCGGTGCTTTATGCTTCTATCCATTCCCAGTAACCTTTGTTTATAAGTGTAGTTAATGTTGCTAAAAACGCAAAAGAGGGGGGATCTGGCAGAATATTCGCAAAAAGAACATCGTTGTTCACTAAAAGCTGAACCCACTGTTCATCTTCCTTGCTAAAACTAAACCGTTCGCCGTTAACGTAAAAGTAGCTACCAGAACGAGAAAGCGATGTATTTTCAGCATCAGTTGCAATGAGCGCACGTACACCCGGTGCAGGCGCAAACTCTACACCCGCTTCAAAACCTGCGGCTATTTGGCTATCTGTATATAAATGCTCGGGTGGATATTCAGGAAGCCCTTGTTCGCTTAACGATTCAAGCAACGCATGGGTAAAGTCATCTGAATTAATGGCCGTGATGAGCTGTTTTTTCAACGCGGCGATATCGCTGGGTTCAACCACTGCCGAAGGCATTGACAACTTTCTACCTGCATCGGTAAATCGCACGTTAATGTCGCTGGTTTCTAACATTAACGACAGGCTATCGGCGAGTTGAGCGGTTTCAGGGGCACGAAAGCCTACCGAGTAGGTTAAGCAGTCTTCCAGCGCCTTACCGTCGTGTGGCCAACCCGGCGGAATATAAAGCACATCACCAGGGTGCAGTACTTCATCAATAATAGGCTCGAAGCCTTCAATTTGACGAAGTTTAGGGTGTGGGAATACTTCTTTGTATTCTCCAGGCTTACCTACTCGCCAACGGCGCTGCCCTTTTCCTTGTACTAAAAACACATCATATTGGTCGATATGTGCGCCAACACCTGCATTTTTAGTGGCAAAACTTACCATTAGGTCGTCTAAGCGCCAGTTTGGAAGAAAGCGGAAGGGTTCAAGAATATCAGCGACGTCGTGCACATACCTGTCTACACTTTGCACGAGTAGGGTCCATGCCCCTTCGCACACGGCTTCAAAATCATGAATAGGCCCTTGATGTACTTTCCATTCGCCTGTGCTATCAGTAGCGTTGCCACGGGTATTTTCAAAGCTTAGTAGTCGGCTATCTATTTCTTCTTCTTGGGCCAAGCCTGCCAAATCGTGCTCATCGATAGGATCTTCAAAATCTTGAAAAAAGCCACGTAATACTACGGGCTTTTGTTGCCAATAATGAGATAGAAAATGTTCAATATCGAATTCTTTCATTAATTAATCTCCACGCATCTATGAGGGTATTATCGTTTATTCTATAAAGGGTTACTAGCCTAGCGTGTATCAGTAAGTCGGTGCTCGAAGGCGTCCAATTGACCTATTTTGCTATTAATTAAAATGGGGCAGAATTTAGCTTGGGTTTCAGCGGGTAGATGGGGAAATGTGCTAGCGCAAACGGTAACGGAATTTCCGTTGCAATGTTGTTCTAACATAGACGCCAAATTAACTGTATTACCCCACACATCGAAAATGCCGTGCTGCCTTTGGGGCATGCCAGCGGTAACAGGGCCTGCTGCCACACCAATACGAATTTGGCACGGCCAGCCTTCTTTTAATGCAAAAACTTTAAAGGTGGCGGTAACGGCAAGGGCAAACAGCACGCAGTTGTTTATGTGATGTGTATTTTCTTGCATTCTACTGTGTGAATGACTCTGCGCACTTGCCTGTGAACTATTCTGCGTATTTGGGTCGCCTTTTTGCGCACCAATTGCAGGGTGTGAAGGAGGGAACATACACAGTTCGCTAACCGCCATGTATTCATCGCCATTCGTTTTTACTGGGAACATGTTGTGCGCAGCGGCGAGCACATCTATTTGGCTGTAAAATGCATCTAAAGCCTCTATTACGTTTTGTTCTCCAAACAAGGGGGCCAACGTTTGATAACCTTTTATATCTGCAAATAACACACTGGCCGAGGTAAAGGTTTGACGCGTTAGCCCTGTTGAAAAACTATTTGAAGTGTGGCGCGAAAGCCCGTTGTGAGGGGTGTTTGAAACGCGGTTCAAAGGGCGAGTAAAAGCGCTTGTAAGCTTGGCTGCAGGAGTTGCTTTTATTAACAATTGCCGCGTATGGCGGTAGTTCACAGCAAGATGATGAAGGTGGCGACGGCTATGGGCATGTAAGGTCAGTATAAGGCCCACGCTGGCTAGGGTTAAGGTAATACTGTTGCTACGGCGAATAGCGCCCTGCCAACCTTGAAGCGAGTAGCTAAATAGGCCGTCGATAACACAGAATGTTAGGGCGAACAGTAACCCCCAGTAAAGTCGTGGACGTTGCTCATGCTGGCTAAACACTCCCACACAGCATAAGCAGCCAATCAATAAAAAGTGCTGAATGTACACGTCACCACGCCATAGGAAAGTCGCTAGCACGATATAGCTGTAATAGCTGGTTAACAGTAGTGTACGAGCATGCGATGGCAGGCCTTTGTTACAAAGGTATAGCGTGGTAAATGCACAAAGAATATGAAAGGTTAGATTCCACCACAGTGCGATATGGTGTGCGCTGTAGTGAGCATAAGCCATCAATAGCGGTGTTTGTAACAATAAGCACAGGGCAAAAAAGCGTGCAGTTGCGTGAAGTATTGCCGCTTTTGAATGAAATGTTTTGTGTGTAAGCATGCCTAAATCCCAACTATAAAAAAACGCGGACTGGCCGCGTTTTTAAGTGTATGGAAAAGGCGATGCCTTTATAACTGATCTACTAGCCTGATTGCATCACCAATGTAGCTTGCAGGTGTTAATGCTTTAAGGTCAGCTTTTGCTGCTTCTGGCATGTCTAAGTTATCAATAAACTCAGCCACGATTTCAGCGTTAACCTTTTTACCACGGGTCAACTCTTTCAATTTCTCGTAAGGCTTTTCAATACCGTAACGACGCATTACCGTTTGAATTGGCTCAGCTAGTAATTCCCAGTTGTTATCAAGTTCATTCAACAAGCTTTGCTCGTTAACTTCTAACTTGCTAATACCTTTAAGGGTAGCTTGATAAGCGATAACCGCATAACCCACACCAACCCCTAAATTACGAAGTACGGTAGAGTCGGTTAAATCACGCTGCCAGCGAGAAATAGGAAGCTTCGCAGCCAAGTGATTAAAGATAGCGTTAGCGAGGCCTAAGTTACCTTCCGAGTTTTCAAAATCGATAGGGTTAACTTTATGCGGCATGGTTGAAGAGCCAATTTCACCTGCAATGGTTTTTTGCTTAAAGTGACCTAGCGCGATATAACCCCACACATCACGATCGAAATCGATAAGAATGGTATTAAAGCGGGCTACTGCATCAAACAACTCGGCAATATAATCATGCGGTTCAATTTGCGTGGTGTATGGGTTCCACGATAAGCCTAGTGATGTGACAAACTTTTCAGACTCGCTGTGCCAGTCTACATCAGCGTAAGCAGATAAATGGGCATTGTAGTTACCTACGGCGCCATTAATTTTGCCTAAAATTTCAACCTTAGCAATTTGCGCACGTTGACGCTTCAAACGCATTGCCACGTTAGCCATTTCCTTACCCATGGTAGAAGGAGAGGCGGGTTGGCCGTGTGTACGTGCCATCATTGGAATGTGTTGGTATTCCTTGGCAAGTGCAATAAGGGCATCGATAAGTTTGTCGCAGTAAGGTAGCAACACGGTATCACGGGCTTCGGTAAGCATAAGGCCGTGAGAAAGGTTGTTAATATCTTCAGACGTACAAGCAAAGTGAATAAACTCATTTACAGCAGATAATTCGCTGTTGCTAGCCACTTGTTCTTTTAGAAAGTATTCAACCGCTTTAACATCGTGGTTGGTGGTGCGCTCAATATCTTTAATGCGCATAGCATCATCAACACTAAAGTTAGCCACAATAGAATCTAATAATGCGTTTGAGGTATCAGAAAACGCAGGAACTTCTTCAATTTTAGTGTTCGCCGATAGCATTTGCAGCCATCGTACTTCCACTTCAACACGGTATTTCAGTAAGCCGTATTCGGAAAAAATACTACGTAATTCTACGCTTTTTCCAGCATATCGACCATCGACAGGGGAAATTGCAGTTAACTGACTCAGTTCCACCTTCAGCTCCTTAACTAGTTTATCAGCCTGAGCGCCTTTACAGCGCTATTTAAAATTTGTTTTCTGCGAAACAAAATGTTCCGACGTTTACCACCCATTTGACGCCACATTACCGCGGCGCGCACGCCTGCAAGTAATATAGCTCGAACTTTGTGCTGCGTAGCCGGTTGGCCAAGATGATCCGGGTTGCCCGCTATTTGAATGCGCGGTGCTAATGGACTAATAATATCGCTGTATATACTGGCCAACGACGACACAATTTGCGGATTTTGAAAATCTACATGTGCCAATTGACGCTGCACGTGAGAAATACGCTCTGCTAGCTCTTTCATAGCGGCAGGTTTACGTGCAAGTTTTCTTTCAAGGCCAAGAATGCTGGCAATATAACGCGTCAACTCGGTGTCTTTGTTCGTTTGTTTATCTGATAACTGTGCGAATAAGGTTTTATACCCAACTTCCAGGTTGCTTAACTTGCCAAACACTTGCTGTGGATTTTCAGGATCGGTAACCAAAATACTGGAAAGACTTGCTTCTACCGCTTCGTCGTTTGCCGTGCCCTTTCTTGCAAGGCTTTGCACAAGTGCCGCAGACTGGCAAACGCCAGCCAAGGCCAAATTATTTTCTATGTCTGTATCTAACATTAACGAATATAGCTCTCAATAATTCCGCCGCCCAAACACACTTCATCTAGGTAGAAAACGGCAGATTGACCAGGTGTAACCGCTTTTTGCGGCTCATCAAAAATGACTTCAATCATATCATCATTGATTGGCGCGAGTGCGCAGGGAATATCAGTTTGACGGTAGCGGGTTTTTACCACAGCTCGCATAGGTTCTGTAATAGCCGTGCGGTCTACCCAATGCAGTTGTTTTGCCACCAAGCCTTTAGAGTATAGGCGAGGGTGGTCGGCACCTTGGCCTACAATTAATACATTGCGTGCTACGTCTTTATCTACCACATACCAAGGTTCTTCACCGTATTTTGCGTGGCCACCAATGTGCAGGCCTTTGCGTTGACCGAGGGTGTGATACATCAAGCCTTCGTGTTTACCAATTTCTTCCCCTTCCGCAGTTTCAATAATACCGGGTTGGGCAGGTAAATAGCGGCCTAAAAAGTCCTTAAATTTACGTTCGCCGATAAAACAGATGCCGGTGGAATCTTTTTTGTCGTGGGTGATTAGCCCTTGTTCTTCAGCAATTTTACGTACCAGAGGCTTTTCAATATCGCCTACAGGGAACAAGGTTTTCGCTACGTGTTCTTCACCTAAGGTATAGAGGAAGTAGCTTTGATCTTTATTTTCATCCAACCCGCGCAATAGCTGCCACTTGCCATCTTGATGGCGGCGGCGCACGTAATGACCGGTTGCAATATAGTCTGCACCTAAGTCTTCGGCGGCAAATTCAAGGAACGCTTTAAACTTAATTTCCTTGTTGCACATTATATCGGGGTTAGGCGTTCTGCCTGCTTTGTATTCTTCTAGGAAATACTCAAATACGTTATCCCAGTATTCAGCGGCAAAATTGATGGTGTGAAGCTCAATGCCTAATTTGTCAGCGACGGCTTGTGCATCTTTTAAATCTTCGGCGGCTAAGCAATATTCATCATTATCATCTTCTTCCCAGTTCTTCATGAACAAGCCTTCTACCTGATAGCCTTGCTGTAATAGCAAGTAGGCAGAAACGGAAGAGTCGACGCCGCCGGACATTCCGACGATCACTTTTTTGCTCGCGTTTGATTCAATATCAGTCACAACGTAGATAACACTCATTTAGGTTGATTTCAGGGTGGCGGATTTTACCAGATAAAGCACACCAATTCACATAATAAAGCGATTGTGTTCAATCGTTTTGCTTTCTCGACAAATTTTATTGTCGGGATGCGTAAATTGGTCGTTTAAATGCGTATTTCAAGCGCCGAATTTCAATATTCAATAAATCAAAAAGCTATAACTAATAATGAACGTAATCACAGTTAGGTTTCATCATTACAGTGACGTATTAAAAAAAGAAACACACTATTGAGTATTTGAAGAAATCGGCATTACTATAACGCTGATGTTAGAAACACACGTATTTGCCATTATCGATGCCATCAATGGTCCAGTTGCCCACGCGATAGCGCACCAAACGTAATGTAGGAAAGCCAATGTGGGCGGTCATGCGTCTAACTTGGCGGTTCCTGCCTTCACTGATTGTGATAGACAACCAGCTAGTAGGAATAGCTTGACGAAAACGAACTGGCGGGATCCTGTCCCATAGTTCAGGTGGGTCTATAGCCACAACTTTTGCGGGTTTGGTCATACCGTCTTTAAGCTCAACGCCGTTCCGTAAGGCGTCTAGCGCGGCCTCGTTAGGAATACCTTCAACTTGTACCCAATAAGTTTTGCTGGTCTTGGCTTCGGGGTGCGCCAGTTTATGTTGTAGTTTTCCGTCGTTAGTCAGCACCAATAACCCTTCGGAATCTCTGTCTAATCGACCGGCAGCATATACCCCAGGTATATCAATATAGTCTTTGAGGGTTTCTCGGCCGTCCGCATCGGTAAATTGAGACAGTACTTGAAATGGTTTGTTGAATAATACGATTTTGCTTTCGTTTGCCATGGTGTGAATAATTACTCTTATTCGAGGGATACTTTCTATTGCAAAAGCCTATCACAATGCGCGAAAAACTGCCCAAATAAGACACGGCTAAAACCAAAAAGGGCATAAAAATATGTGGGAAATTCGGTGAAATTCAGGCAAGTCGTCGGTTAAGACAATGGTATGACTTGTAACTAAAAGTTTCGACCTTATACTAATGTTCGCAGTTATAAAAATAACAGACTGCCCATTCGTGTTGAGTGCATGAAGGTTGCGTTAATCTCAGCACGAGGACGAAAACAACAAGTGGTTCTGTTGTTAAGTGCAACAGAACATAAAACATCAATTACGTATCGTAGTGACCGAAGGCTTTCCACATGCTTTGTGTTAGTGCGACTAATGGACTAAAACGGTAGTACGCTACCGACAACATTGAGGTACATAATGACCAAGTCTAAGATCATCTATACTAAAACAGATGAAGCGCCAATGCTGGCGACGTACTCGTTGCTTCCTATTATTAAGAAGTTTGCTAGTGCCGCTGATGTTGAAGTAGAGCTAAGCGATATCTCTCTTGCAGCCCGTGTTTTGGCTACTTTCCCCGAGTTTCTTTCTGAAGAGCAACGTGTGAATGATACGTTATCTGAACTTGGTGCGATGACGCAAGATCCTGAAGCTAACATCATTAAGCTACCAAATGTAAGTGCGTCTATTCCTCAGTTACGCGCCACTATCGCTGAACTTAACGAAAAAGGCTTTAACGTACCGGCTTTCCCAGATTCGCCTAAAACTGACGAAGAGCAAGATATTCGTGAGCGTTACGGCAAGGTATTAGGTAGTGCAGTAAACCCTGTATTACGTGAAGGTAACTCAGATCGCCGTGCACCTACTGCAGTAAAGAACTTTGCTCGTAAGCATCCGCATTCAATGGGTGAGTGGTCACAAGCATCTCGCACTCACGTAGCGCACATGCGTGGCGGCGACTTCTACTCAGGTGAAAAATCAGTAACCGTAGAAAAAGAAGGCTATGTTAGCATTGAGTTCACCGGAAAAGACGGTAGCAAGAAAACCCTTAAGCCTAAGGTGAATTTACTTGCTGGTGAAGTTATCGATGCAATGTACATGAGCAAAAAAGCCTTGTGTGAATTCTTCGAAGAACAGATTGAAGATGCGAAAAATACAGGCGTTTTATTCTCTCTACACGTTAAAGCTACGATGATGAAGGTGTCTCACCCCATCGTGTTTGGTCACTGCGTTAAAGTTTTCTACAAAGACTTGTTCGAAAAATGGGGCGACCTTTTTGAAGAGCTAGGCGTAAACGCTAATAACGGCCTTGGTAGCGTTTACGATAAAATTGCTAGCCTTCCTGAATCTCAGCGTTCTGAAATTCAAAAAGACATCAATGCTTGTTATGCCGACCGTCCACCTATCGCAATGGTGAACTCAGACAAAGGTATTTCTAACCTACACGTACCAAGTGACGTCATTGTAGATGCTTCTATGCCAGCAATGATCCGTAACTCTGGTCAAATGTGGGGACCGGATGGGAAGTCGCACGATACTAAAGCGGTTATTCCTGAAAGCACGTACGCCACTATTTACCAGGAAGTGATTAACTTCTGTAAAACTCACGGTGCATTCGATCCAACTACAATGGGTACAGTACCAAACGTTGGTTTGATGGCGCAGAAGGCTGAAGAATACGGTTCACACGATAAAACGTTTGAAATGGAAGCTGACGGTACAGTACAAGTTGTCGATCAAGACGGTAACGTATTGATGGAGCATGCTGTTGAAGAGGGTGATATCTGGCGTATGTGTCAGGTGAAAGATGCACCTATTCAAGACTGGGTTAAGCTAGCGGTTACCCGTGCACGCCAATCTGGTATGCCTGCTGTATTTTGGTTAGATGATGAGCGTGCTCACGATGCACAGCTAATCACTAAAGTAGAAACTTACTTGAAAGACCACGATACGTCTGGTTTAGACATTTCAATTATGGCACCTGTTCGCGCTATCCGTTTCAGTATGGAACGTGCTATTCGCGGCCTAGATACTATTTCAGTAACCGGTAACGTACTGCGTGACTACCTCACTGACTTGTTCCCCATTCTTGAGCTTGGCACCAGTGCTAAAATGCTTTCAATTGTGCCGCTAATGGCAGGCGGTGGTTTGTATGAAACTGGCGCTGGTGGTAGTGCACCTAAGCATGTTCAACAGTTCGTTGAAGAAGGTCACCTTCGTTGGGATTCACTGGGTGAGTTCTTAGCGTTAGCGGTTTCACTTGAAGACGTGGCTATTAAGCACGACAACAAGAAAGCGAAAATAATCGCTACTGCGTTAGACAAAGCAACTGAAAATTTGCTTAACAATGGCAAGTCTCCAATGCGTAAAGCAGGCCAATTAGATAACCGTGGTAGCCACGTTTATCTTGGTTTGTACTGGGCTGAAGAAGTGGCTAACCAAACTGAAGACGCTGACTTAGCGGCGCAGTTTAAAGCGGTATATGATGAACTATCGGCTAAAATCGATACTATCATTACTGAGATTGATGAATCTCAAGGTAAGCCTCAAGATATCGGCGGATACTACTACCCTGATTCAGAGAAACTAGAAGCGACTATGTCACCTAGTGAAACTTTGAAAGCGATTCTTAACGCTTAATAAAACTAATTAGGTTACTAATTTTTTAGTAACTTATATTTAAAAGCGCCCCTGGTTAAATAGTCAGGGGCGCTTTTTTTATATTGATTGAAAATAAAAAAATTAATGGTAAAAATTTATAAACATTTACTCAGCTTTATGCTAATTGATTTCGGTTTTTTACTGGTTAGTGCAATTTAATCTAACAATATGGGTAAGCAGAAAGGTAAATTATCTGAAGTAAGCTCAGAATATTTAAAAATAAGTAATAAATAAAAGAAGCGTTGCGAGGAAATAAATAAAATTTAATAAAAAGAGTAGGCCAGACATCTCTATGAGAGTGAACGATAGTCGACTCCCTAAGAAAAAACCCACTGCCGCCTAAGGAGGCAGCAACAGGTTTCTGTAGAATTTGTTCGGTGTTACTTAACGCTCTGGTTCTTCTTTAAAGCCTATGTTTTCGGCGTGTAGGCCTTTAGGGCCCTGTTGCACGTCATACGTGACTTCTTGACCAGCTTTAAGTGAGCGATATCCTTCCATTTGGATAGTTGAGTAGTGTGCAAAAATATCTTCGCCACCATCTTCAGGTACAATAAAACCAAATCCTTTCGCGTTGTTAAACCATTTAACTTTGCCAATCGCCATACTTCGACTTCCTCTTAATCCTTGAACTAACACGATTATGCCCCCACAATATAATTGAAGGCAGTGTGACGTGTCTTGTAAACAACAACGTCACCCCTAAAATGTAGATTTTTTAACCATATTATGTCAAGAGCAAATGTGAATTAATTTTATCCTAAAGTTAGTGAGACATCTGCCAACAAAGCACTATTATTAATTATGAGTAGAGACAACGCCATTAGCATCGAAAGGGAAAAACTCAAAGACGCGCAGCGCCAAAAACCGCAGCCGCCGCCAATGTATAAAGTGTTGTTGAACAACGACGATTACACGCCAATGGATTTTGTAATTGAAGTGCTCATGCAATTTTTCAATATGGATGCTGAGAAAGCTCATCAAATTATGCTAACAGTACACTACCAAGGTAAGGCGGTTTGTGGCATTTTTACTGCTGAGATAGCAGAAACCAAGGTGATGCAGGTGAATCAGTATGCGCGTAAGCACAGTCATCCGCTTATGTGTACTATGGAACAGGCGTAAGTCAATTTGTAGAGGGCGAGCGATATGTTAAATAAAGAATTAGAACAGACGTTGAACGATGCGTTTGTATTTGCCAGAGAACACCGCCATGAGTTTATGACGGTCGAGCATTTATTGCTGGCGCTACTTGATAACTCGGCAGCCCGTGAAGCACTGCATGCCTGCGGTGCGGATATTGAAGCAATTAAAAGCGAGTTGATCTCTTTCGTTAAAGACACCACCCCGTTGATTCTTGACGAGCAAATGAACGAACGAGAAACACAGCCTACTTTAGGTTTTCAGCGCGTGCTCCAACGTGCAGTCTTCCATGTGCAATCATCTGGCAAAGAAGAAGTAACGGGTGCCAATGTACTCGTGGCTATTTTCAGTGAGCAAGAGTCTCAAGCCGTATTCATTCTTAAAAAGTCTGATGTAACCCGCTTAGATATCGTTAATTTCATTAGTCACGGTGTGAGTAAAGCCGAAGATGACGCACCGATTAATTCAGATTCTGGTGAAGAAGGTGATGGTGCGGAAGAAAGTGGGTCGGCATTAAGTAAATACGCTACCGATTTAAATCGCCATGCCAAAGAAGGTAAGGTAGACCCATTAATAGGGCGCGACACTGAAGTAGAACGCACCATTCAGATTTTATGTCGTCGCAGAAAGAACAACCCGCTACTAGTGGGTGAAGCTGGTGTAGGTAAAACCGCTATTGCTGAAGGGTTGGCCTATCGAATTGTAAACGAAGACGTGCCTGAAGTTATCAGCAACAGTACCGTTTATTCCCTAGATTTAGGTGGCTTGCTAGCGGGTACTAAATATCGTGGTGATTTTGAGAAACGCTTAAAAGCGATATTGAAAGAATTGTCGAAAGACGAAGACGCCATTCTGTTTATTGATGAAATTCATACCATCATTGGTGCTGGTGCAGCATCTGGCGGTGTTATGGATGCGTCGAACTTGCTAAAGCCTAAGCTTTCAAGCGGTGAACTTCGTTGTATTGGCTCAACAACTTATCAGGAATACCAAGGTATTTTTGAAAAAGACAGAGCCTTGGCCCGTCGTTTCCAAAAAGTGGATGTAACTGAGCCAAGCGTAAGTGATACCACCAAAATTCTACTTGGCCTTAAAAGCCGATATGAAGATCATCACAACGTTCGCTATACACAAAAAGCGATTCAGGCTGCCGCCGAGCTATCGGCTAAGTACATTAACGAACGCCACTTGCCTGATAAGGCCATTGACGTAATGGATGAAGCCGGTGCAAGCCAGCGCTTGTTGCCACAATCGAAGCGTAAGAAAACGATTGGGGTAGGGGATATTGAGCAGATTATTGCGAAAATGGCCCGAATTCCTGAAAAGTCTGTGTCAGCGTCTGACAAAGAAGTACTTAAGAACCTTGGCCGCAACCTTAAAATGATGGTGTTTGGCCAAGACAAAGCCATAGAGACGCTTAACGATGCTATTTTACTGTCGCGTTCTGGTTTAGGTGCAGAAGAAAAGCCAATTGGTAGTTTCTTGTTTGCAGGGCCTACCGGTGTGGGTAAAACCGAAGTCACGCAGCAACTTGCTAAAATAATGGGCGTTGAGTTGGTTCGATTCGATATGTCTGAGTACATGGAACGCCACGCGGTAAGCCGTTTGATTGGTGCGCCTCCTGGTTATGTGGGTTTTGAGCAAGGTGGATTGTTAACCGATGCGGTTATTAAAAATCCATACTCAGTGGTACTGCTAGATGAAATCGAGAAAGCGCACAGTGATATCTACAACATTTTGTTGCAGGTCATGGATCACGGTACGCTTACCGATAATAATGGTCGTAAAGTAGACTTCAGAAATGTGGTATTGGTAATGACTACCAATGCGGGTGTACAGGAAACCGTGCGCAAGTCTATTGGCTTTAAACAGCAAGATCATAGCCACGATGCGCTATCTGAAATCAATAAGGTGTTTAGCCCTGAATTCAGAAACCGCTTAGACGGTATTATCTGGTTTAATCACCTTGATGCTGAGGTTATCTTGCAGGTTGTCGATAAGTTTATTATCGAGCTTCAGGCGCAGCTGGACGTTAAAGGTGTATCTTTAGAGGTTACCCCTGCAGCTAGAGCTTATTTAGCCGAGAAGGGCTATGACAAGGCCATGGGTGCCCGTCCTATGTCTCGCTTAATTAAAGAAGAGATTAAGAAAGAGCTTGCGAATGAATTGCTGTTCGGTGAATTAACGAAAGGCGGCGACGTTAAAGTAGATTTGAACGACGATAAGTTGGAGTTTGAATATTCGGGCGTTGATGCGGTTAAAGAAGAAACAGAGTCTAGCTAACACCTAATGAACTCGTTGTACTAGACGTTTAATGTCGAATAAAAAATGCTGCGCCTGAAAAGGGTGTGGCATTTTTTTTGTTTTTTGTGAAATGGAAGCTTTGAACATTTAAGCGTTGAGCCCTTAACGCGATAAATTTGAGACTGCTAGGCAGGTTTATTACCTGTTGATGCAAAGTACCAAATTCTAAGCGCTAACCCCAAATGCAAACCCAAACACTTTAATGCTAATCCCCAAGCGTAAGGGTATTGCTAAAATGCCTTCGCGGGGCTTAACCCGCCACATACAAAAAAGCCCAATGATCTACATTGGGCTTTTTTTTGGAATGCGTTGACCGCTTAATGGCTCATTATCTGGCGCGATAAATGATACGACCTTTTGTTAGGTCATAAGGAGTCATCTCAACAGTGACCTTATCGCCAGTAAGAATTCGGATATAGTTTTTACGCATCTTACCAGAAATGTGTGCTGTCACTACGTGACCATTTTCTAGTTCAACACGGAACATAGTATTAGGTAGGGTGTCTTGAACCGTACCTTCCATTTCAATACAATCTTCTTTTGCCATGTAAAGCAGTTACCTCAGTAATTCAAATTTTTTGCCGCGCAGACATTAACCAATCTTGCCTTGCGTGTAAAGCGATTAAGCAGGTTTTTTATCAAAACGCTGCCATTTGTTGCCAGAAAATTGCTCATAAGGGAAAAATTTGTGCTTATAAGACATTTTTTGGCATTCTTCTACGTAATATCCCAAGTAGACAAAATCTCGTTCTTGTCGTTTTGCCTGCTCGATTTGCATCATGATCATCCATGTCCCGAGAGACGATGAGTGATAATCAGGATCGTAAAAAGTATAAAGTGCCGATAAAGCCTGATGCTCTTCACCATTATCGATGGTGTCTGTTACTGCCACAGCAATTAACGTATCGCCATCATAGGCCTCAATAAATTGTGGGCGTTTCCATTCGCATAGAATAAAGTTTTCAAACTGTTCTCTAGAAGGCGGGTACATGCTGCCATCGGTGTGTCGGGCACAAATATATTTCTCGTACAACGGATAATATAAATGATTGGCGCTCTGGGCACGGGTTACCACAAAATGTTGGTTGCGATTGAGAATGCGCTTTTGACTTTTAGAAGGCCGAAAAGTGACAACCGGTATTCTCACTGATTCACAGGCATGACAGTCTGGGCAGTGTGGGCGATAAATTTGCTCGCCACTGCGCCTAAATCCTACTTGAATAAGTTGACCATAACGCCACGCGAGCTGGTTATCTGATTCCGCGTAAACCAGTAATTGTTCTTGTTGATTGGGCAAATAGCTACAATCAAAAGATTGCGTAATTCCAAATCTCACGGTGTAATAACCTGCGGATGCCACTGATGCATGTAGTCGGTAGTTAGAGAGCCTTCATCGGTTAGAGTGTGGTTGCTACTTTGCAGTTTTTCAATAAATTCGTCACGGAAAATCGTTTTTGCACCTAATGAGCCAAGATGATCCGTTGGCAGTTGACAATCAATGAATGCCATCTTGTTACGTTTCATGTGCTCAACTAATGCGAGCATAGCTAATTTGGAGGTGTTGCTTTGCTTGTGAAACATAGATTCACCGCAATACACTTTCCCTACACCAACCCCGTATAAGCCCCCTACAAGTGCATCACCGTCCCACACTTCGACTGAATGAGCTAAACCAAGCTGATGCAAATAACTGTAAGCTTTTTGCATATCTTCAGTTATCCAGGTGTCTTGACTGGGCGCCTGTGAATTCGGATTTTTACGAGGAATATTGGCACAGGCATTAATCACAGAATCGAATGCGCTATTCAGCGTAACCTTGTAGCGCTTTTGTCGAACCAGTTTGCGTAAACTTTTCGAACACACGAAATCATCTAATTCGATAATAGAGCGTGGATTGGGTGACCACCACAACAAGGGTTCGTCATCACTAAACCAAGGGAATATTCCGCTAGAATAGGCCGAAAAAAGACGCTGGGCGCTAAGATCTGCGCCAAAGGCTAGTAGGCCGTTTGGATCATCAAGTGCTTCAGATACAGGGGGAAAGGGTGTATCAATGTCTAAATAGGGCAGCGCTATCATAAACGGAAAGACTTCAAGCCCTGAAAATATCAGAGCTTGAAACCAAACAAGGCTTAGCCTTGCTCAGGCATAAAGCCATCTAGGTATTTTTCTGCATCTAACGCGGCCATACAGCCCGTTCCTGCGGACGTTATTGCTTGACGGTAAATATGATCGCTCACATCACCGGCGGCAAATACACCTTCAACACTTGTTTGAGTCGCGTTGCCGTGCAGGCCGCTGTTGACCACTATGTAGCCGTCTTTCATTTCAAGCTGTTCAGCAAAAATGTCAGTGTTAGGCTTGTGGCCGATAGCTACGAAAAGACCCATTACATCAAGTTCTTCGGTTGCTTCGCCATCGGTCTCTTTAATGCGAATTTTCGTCACACCCATTTCGTCACCCATAACTTCATCAAGGGTACGGTCTAGGTGTAATACCACATTGCCATTTTCCGCTTTGTCACGAAGGCGCTGTTCAAGAATCTTTTCACTACGGAAGGTATCGCGGCGATGCACAACATGAACTTCAGATGCAATATTAGATAAATACAAGGCTTCTTCAACGGCCGTATTACCACCGCCAATTACCGCTACTTTTTGATTACGATAGAAAAAGCCGTCACAGGTAGCACAGGCAGAAACCCCTTTACCCATAAACGCTTGTTCAGATTCCATACCGAGATATTTGGCAGATGCACCAGTAGCAATAATTAATGCGTCACATGTGTACGTACCACTGTCACCGTAAAGGGTGAAAGGACGCTTGGTTAAATCTGTTTTGTTAATATGGTCGAAGATAATTTCAGTATCGAACTTCTCTGCATGCTTTTGCATACGAACCATAAGGTCTGGACCTGTAAGCCCTTCAGGATCGCCTGGCCAGTTTTCTACTTCTGTGGTCGTAGTAAGCTGTCCGCCTTGCTGGATCCCCGTTAAAAGCACAGGTTCTAGGTTTGCTCTAGCTGCATACACTGCCGCTGAGTAGCCTGCTGGGCCCGATCCTAAAATAAGTAGGCGAACATGTCTGTTATCTGCCATTTGTATCTCCAACTAATGCCCATTTACCGGGCTGAATTCTGCTATAATTTTGAAACGAAGCTTGTCCACTGTCTGTTGCTGTAGCCAACTGCCGCTCTAGGTAGCTAGGTAAGGCCTGCACCTTGCTTTTTCAACTGCTAATTGCTCAATACCATCGAAAAACACGATGCCTTAATAAAATAGCATTGAAAGAAGGGCATTATGATGCCTTCATGATGATGAAAAGTCACCCATCTGATGTTCTAGGCTATAATTAATTATCTAATTAAGGCTATTTTTAAATTATTTATAATGAAAAGCGGCGTTATTGAGACGAACTTACGTTGAATTAGGCGAAATTCATATTACAATTCATGTTGTAGCGATAGTTTAATATTGTGCTTTAGAAATCATGTTTAGGCACCATATTAACGCTGAGCGTTGGGGTTATATTTAAGTGTTTGTGTTATCACTGAGCTTTTTTGCAAAAACAGCGTTTAAATAACTATGGCGTTTATACTTGCGATAATCACGAGCCAATCTGGCGTTAAAGCGGCGCTAACTGGCTATTGAAATGCAACGAACAGGCATCCATAGTGCGCTACTTACTGAAGTGAAATGAGGTGGTTTATGTCACAGTCTGTGATAACAATGCTAAAAGATGGCCAGCACTACATGAAAACCTGGCCCGTCAAAAAAGAACTGTATGCTTACTTCCCCGAATGTAGGGTGGTTGCCGCCACGCGTTTTGCTATAAAGACCATGCCGCCTGCGGCGATACTCTCGTGCGCATTGTTACTTCAGAACATGGGCACAGACTATATTCCACAAACTATCACCATAGGTGCATTCTTTCTCAGTATTCCACTTCAGGGGTTATTGTGGTTGGGTCATCGTTCAAACCAATACTTACCACCGCAATTAAAAAGCTGGTATCAAGATATCCACAGTAAGATGCGCTCTGAAGGTTGTAATGTATCGTCGGTTAAATCGAAACCTAAATATAAAGAATTGGCAGCGTTACTCAAAACCGCTTTTAATGATTTAGATAACGTATTTACTAAACATTGGTTCCGCTAAACCCAATTGGGCGCTGCTGTGCCTAGGCACGTATGCTCGCTAGCGAATTAACTAACCGACTAACCAACTAGATAGCTAACTTCTCTTCTACAAGCTCGCCATTGCATTTTCGGCACTTATACTGCGCTCCTTTTAAAATTTTATTGTGTCGTCTTATGGTCAGTTGGTGCGTACTGCAAAGGCAGGCATAGTTGAACTGCTTCCCAATCACTCCTTTTACATCAAAACTGTGGGTAGCGTTAGCCGGGCGCTGAAACACATCAATCATAATGGCTTGCCATTCCACACCGTGGGGCTTTACCTTTTTGAATAATTGCCAAGTCAGTAAATGGCTCACTTCATGGGGAATAACATCTTCTATGAATGCGTGTTCATTCTGTTTGAATAGTTCGGGATGTAAGTTAATGCGATTTTGTTGTAGGTACGCAGTGCCTGCATTCTTACCAGAGCGTCTAAAGCTAAGCGCAGGGCGGGGGAATGTACGCTTAAAATATTCATCAGCGCATTGATAGCAGCCTTCTACAGCATCAGCAATATGCTGACGCTGTAGAGAGGTTAAATCGCGACTTGCTATGGTAGTACCTTACCTAGGTTATTAATTACTCTACTTGGCACTGCAAGCAAAGAATATAGGTACCCATAGGGTCGTTCAGTTCGTTGAAAATATCGAACTCGCCTAATACACGTTTAAATTCGTTAATCAGCGCAGAGTCTGAGTTAGCAAACTGCCACTTTCCAACAAACGTAAAGGCTTGACCGAAGAACTCTTTCCAAAACAGCTCTTGTGCTGAAAGTGTACGTTGAACATAGAAAGTATCGTAGTTTTCTAGTGCAGCGAATTCTGCCGCTGCATTAACCGCGTCTTCTAATGTGCCCAGTTCATCAACTAGCCCAAGTTCTAAGGCATCTGTACCAATCCATACACGCCCTTGTGCAACGTCATCTACTTCATCTACCGTCATATCTCGGGCGTTCGATACCAAAGATAAGAAGTTACCGTAGCTGGTTTCAACGTTGCGTTGCAAAATTTGGCCAAATTCTGGCGCAAGTGGGCGTACCGCTGAGAACCCAGCTAGCTCATTCGAGCCAACGCCGTCACTATGAATACCTAAATAATCAAGAGAGTTTTCGTATGTCATAAACATGCCGAATACGCCGATAGAGCCAGTAATAGTGCTTGGGCTGGCAAAAATGCGATCGGCGTTAGCTGCAATCCAATAACCGCCTGATGCAGCATATGTGCTCATAGAAACCACCACCGGTTTACCTGCGTTTTTCAACTCAAGTACTTCTTGGCGAATAATCTCTGAACCTAACGTACTGCCCCCTGGCGAATCTATTTGCAGTACTACTGCTTTCACGTTTTCATCTAACCGTGCTTTGCGTAGTAAACGTGCAGTACTATCGCCGCCAATGGTGCCCGCTTTTTGATTGCCATTTAAAATAGTGCCCTTCGCTACCACAATTGCCACCTTGTTGATGTCACTGTTGATAGACGGTAGGGGAGGGTTAACCACTTTTAAGTAGGTGTTAAAGTTAGTCACGTTAACACCGTGATTGTCTTCGTTCTCGCCTACTAGGCCGGTAAGTTCTACGCGAACCTCTTCACGGGTTTTTAGTGCATCTACCCAATTATTTTGTAATGCGTAATTTGCAAAATCCCCACCAGCTTGTTCAAACTTAGCCAGTAAGCCTTCCAAGGTTTCATCAAAGTTTGAAAGAGGGATACCACGGGCAACCGCAACGTCTTCTTTATATTGCTGCCAGTAACCGTCTAACCATTTACGCTCAGCTTCTTTGGCCGCCTCAGACATATCGTTACGAATAAGCGGTTCTACAGCTGACTTATAAGTTCCCACGCGGAAAATGTGCGTCGTAACCTTGAGTTTTTCCAAGAAATCTTTGAAATACATGCCATAACGACCATAGCCATCTAGCAGTAATGAACCCATTGGATTGAGATAAACGTGATTCGCATGCGCTGCAAGATAGTACTGCTCTTTAGTGTAGTAATCACCAATGGCGTACACTGGCTTTTCAGAGGATTTGAAATCGTTGATGGCGCGCGCTACCGTACGAAGTTTGTCTAAACCGCCGCCAGATAAACCTTGAAGGTCTAAAACCAACGCTTTAATCCGTCTGTCTTGCTTAGCGTTTTCGATAACTTTTACCACATCACGCACTAGCACTTCTGGGTTATCGGGCTCTGACCCCATGGCATCTTGTAAAAACTGTTCGAAGGGATCGACAGACTCTTTTTCAATAACAAGTTGTCCGTTCAACGTAAGTAAAAGCGCACTATTCGTTTTTACCGTAAGTTGGTCGTCTTCTTGAGAGGTAATCGCAATGATTATGCCAACAAAAATCACCAGAAAAATGACATTGAAAAAAAGCTTACGGGTGAAGTTTAAAACCGTCCACAGGCCAATAAATAAGGATTTAGTCCAGTTTCCTTTGGCAGCCATAAATTACATTACCTTCTGTTTGTTTAACTCTATTATGTTACCGAATCGAAACTAGATCGCTAACTTATTTGTAATTGTTTGTGATTGTACCGCAAAGTCACTCACTTATGGGCATTCTCGTCATCTGTTAGCCATTGCGCAATCACTTCAGCGATGTGCTTATGATCATTCGCGCTTAGTTGCATCATTAAGTCACCAGTGGACTTTTTATAGCCTACTTTTTTGTGGCCACGCACAAACAACCGCTTAAGCGGTGATGTTTTTTGCGTATCACGTGGTTGTTTTCTATTGTTAAGTGAAAGTTTATTCACTTCATCACGTTCCTATAACAATACGTTAAATACCAAACTTCATTAACAAGGCGCTTGATAATGATAAAGCAATTATACGCGAACCTCTTTAAAAAACTAAGTGTGGCAGATGGAATACCATTACTGTTGTTAAGGCTTTATTTGGCCCCTGTCATGATTCAAGCTGGTTGGAATAAGGCGAGCAGCTTTTCGTCCATTGTTGACTGGTTTGGTAATGAAGACTATGGATTGGGATTGCCATTTCCGCTCGTGCTTGCTTTTCTAGCCACTGCTGCTGAGTTAGTAGGCGGTATATTCTTATTACTCGGTTTACTTACTAGGTTAGTGTCTATTCCGTTGATGGTAACCATGTTAGTGGCCATATTCACCGTGCACATCGACAATGGTTGGTTAGCCATTGCCGATGCATCATCTTGGCTAGCCGATGGCACTATTTTGATGAACGACAGTGTCATGGCGGCTCCTGAGAAATTAAGTGCTGCTAAATCTTTACTGCAAACGTATGGCAACTACGATTGGCTTACTTCCAGTGGTAGTTTAGTCGTGCTAAATAATGGTATTGAATTCGGTGCTACCTATTTTGTGATGCTGCTGGTGCTATTTTTCTATGGGGGTGGTCGCTATGTAAGTATCGATTACTTCTTTCGCCCTAAGTTGCGAGATAACAACTTTCGGTAGCCTGCCCCTAAAATAGACCCGCTATGCTGGTCTTTTCTCATGATAGAACGTAGGATCTTCATAACGCTTTGTTCGATAATAGGATACTGAAATGGATGCACTTACGTTACTGCTTAACAGAAGCTCTCAACCTAGACTTACTGCGCCTGCTCCGTCAGGTGATGCGCTTGAAAACATTATGCAAGCTGCACTTCGTGCCCCTGATCATGCGTGTTTAACGCCGTGGCGTTTTATCGTTTGTGAAGGTAAAGGGCTAGATAAACTAGGCAGTTTATATGAGCAATCTGCTATCGATAACGATAAGACTGAAA
Organism: Alteromonas lipotrueae; assembly: GCF_019249215.1. GTDB lineage: Bacteria > Pseudomonadota > Gammaproteobacteria > Enterobacterales > Alteromonadaceae > Alteromonas > Alteromonas lipotrueae. The sequence continues at coordinate 158,297 of NZ_JAESDI010000009.1, read as the reverse complement.
AAGAAATTGAGCGGGCAGTGCAGTTACCTCATCGAGCACCTATGATTGTGGTGGCGATTGCTAAGCATGTTGAACATGAAAAAGTCCCCCGTGTAGAGCAAATTGCTTCTGCATCGTGTGGGGTGATGGCTATGCAAATGGCTGCAGTAGCGCAGGGGTTCAATGGCATGTGGCGAACAGGAAGTTATGCCCATTGCGATACGGTAAAGCGGGGTTTAGATTTAAACGATGATGACGAGATTGTTGGGTTTTTATATTTAGGTACGCCCGCTTTTGAACCTGCGGCGAAACCAGAACGTGATACTTCTGACTACTTTGAATATTGGCGCTAACTTTTAGCTTTAGGTGTTTAGCTTGTCTTTGCCACCTACAGCAGCAAGCAAATCCTGCAGATAAAATATAAGCAGATTTTATCTGCAGGGAATGACTGGGAAGGGGCTATATTATATTTTGAGCCACATTTTATCTCACATTCAAATTTACATTGTATCCGGCGTATTTTCGGATATTGATAACACGGTCGCCATCAAGCATCCAATATTGCCCTTTAATTCCAGTGAGTACGCCTTCAAATTCTGGGGTTTTATCTAAGTTAATCGATTTAATTTTTTCAGGATAAGTATCGACAGGGTAGTGAATATCGTGTACTTCACCATCGGCCTCAGACACCGCTTGTAGCCCTTTTGTCTGCTGAATTTGTGCTAAGCCATCTGAAATTTTCGACAATATAGTGGCTTTTACCTCACGTAAATCAACCTTATCTGGGGCACTTTTGAGCATAGTGCGCCAATTGGTTTTATCGCCAATATGTTCTTTGCAAAGCATTTCTACTAGGCCGCTAGTGAGCCTGTCGGATACTCGTAACATGACCGTGGCTTGGGTAGCGCCTTGATCCATCCAACGCGACGATACTCCATCGGTAACGTGACGAGTGATCCCTACCTTTACATTGCCAGTGTTGGCCAAGTACACAAAGTGCTCGCTAAAGCAGTGTTCTTCGCCCCATTGCGGTTCTCGACATGTCCCTTCATGGTAGTGGCATTTTTCAGGTTTAATGATACAGCTATCGCACTGGGCTAACGAAATTAAACAAGGGTAGCAATAGCCTTGGCCAAAACTTTTCTTGGTCTTTCTATTACAATGTACGCAGTTGATGTCGCCCGTAAAATCGAGGGAAACCTGTTGTCCGATAACGGGGTTTATATCTACCTTATGTTCTCCAATAGGGAGCTGGTAGTTAACTGTGTTGTTGTCGTCAGCAAGTGTACGCATTTTTCTAAGCGCACCACTATAAGATGTGGTCATGGTGTATTCCTATTCGCTAAGCTCGCCGCAGAGGTTTTGAGTAAGCTTAGCTTTAATGGTTTCAAACGGCAGATTCTTACTTAATAAATAATGCAATTTTGCCAATGCTGCTTCGGGAGTCATATCGCTGCCAGATAACACGCCCACTTCCTGTAAACCATGCCCAGTGGCATACCCGCCCATGTTGACGCGACCGCGCATACACTGGGTGCAGTTAAGCACCGGTATTTGTCTGTCCCGTGCATATTCTAATTGGGCAATTAGGGCTGGGCTTTGCGGTGCATTACCTACGCCGTAGCTTAATAAAATGAGTGCATTTACAGGTTGTTGTAAGGTGTTTTTAAGCACTTCTGAGGAAATGCCAGGGTACAAACTCACCATACCAATGGGCTGGGCTTTTACGCTCGAAACCTTAAGGGATTTATCCGACTCAGTGGCAAGCTCACCCGCTTTAAGGCGGATGTTAATACCCGCTTCAAGAAGTGGTGGGAAGTTGGGGGAATCGAAGGCACTAAACCCATCAGCATCTACCTTACGACTGCGATTTCCCCGTAATAAGCGGTTATTAAAAAACAAACCGACTTCTGCAATGGGGAAATTAGCCGCAACGTAAAGCGCGTTTAACAGGTTAACTTGACCATCGGAACGCAATTCAGCAAGGGGAATTTGCGACCCAGTGACAATAACAGGCTTAGTTAAATCTTCCAGCATAAAGCTCAGTGCCGAGGCCGTATACGCCATGGTATCTGTACCGTGCAAGATGATGAACCCATCGTATTTATCGTAGTTTTCTGCGATGTCATCAGCAATGCGTTGCCAGTCAGAAGGGTTCATATCCGATGAATCAATCAGGTTATCGTACTCATGCAGAGTGAATAATGGCATTTCACTGCGATGAAACTCCGGCATGTCGTTCAATGTATCACCCAGGAAGCCTGCTGCTGGAATATAACCATGATCTGATGGCTTCATTCCGATGGTGCCGCCTGTGTAGGCAATATAGATATGTTTACGCATTGCGTAACCTCACTTCTTTTGTGGGTTTAGGCAGAATGACGGCATTCTAACAGCACATAACGTAAAGTCATCCTGTTCGCGCAAAAACCTTGTAATCAATAGGCGGTAACAGGCAATATTAGGCGGTAAATTAATAATAAATACACGACAGGTTATTTTTTATAATGAAAACAATGAAGATAAGTTTACTTAGTGCTGCCATAGTGAGTGGCTTAATTGCTGCACCCGCCTTAGGGCATCAGCAAGACAATACGGCGATTTCTACTCAATTACAGTCTACGGTTAGTGAAGCTAAAGACATCATAGAAGTGGATGCAAAGAAAACAGAGGCAGAAAAATTAGCTGCCTTAACGCTTAAATATTTCAACGAGTCGTTGGAACAAAACCCTGTAATGGCGACATTTTATGGTGTGAGCGATTATAACGATAAGTTTAACGAGCCTTTAAGCGAGGCGTTTATCGCTAAATCAAAGGCGCATGAGCAAACGTATTTAGAAGCCATAAATGCTATTGATGCGTCTAAACTTTCTGGACAAGACTGGATCAGTTACCATATTTTCAAAAGCGACAGAGAACACGGCATTGCGGGCTACCAGTTTGGTAGTCAATACATGCCAATTAATCAAATGTATGGCGTGCATACTTTTTTCCCAATGCTGGGTTCGGGCCAATCGGCGCAGCCCTTTGCTACGGTGAAAGACTACGAAAACTTTATTTCACGTACTAAAGGCTACGTAGCGTTTATCGATAGCGTAATCCTGTATATGAAAAAAGGCATTGAGGAAGGGGTGGTTTTACCGACTGCTATCACCGAAAAAATGGTACCACAGTTAAGTGCTCACGTTGTTAAAAAAGCCTCTGAGAGTGTGTTCTACGGACCAATAAAACAACTTGAGACAAATGAAGACATTAGCGACGATGAAAAAGCACGCTTAGCCGCAGCGTATGAGGGAATGATTACTGAAATGATTGTACCTTCGTATCAAAAGCTGCACGACTTCGTAGTAGAAGAATATTTGCCACACACTCGCGCTACCGTAGGGTACTCAGACTTACCGAACGGAAAGGCGTGGTACGAATACAAAATTAAAGACAACACTACCTTGCCGCTGAGTGCCGATGAAGTTCATGCGTTTGGGTTATCTGAAGTGTCGCGCATATTAGGTGAAATGAAATCGGTTAAAGAAACCGTGGGTTTTGAAGGAAACCTAGCGGCGTTCTTCGAGCATCTTCGTACTGACGATAAATTTTACTTTGAGTCTGATGAAGCCTTAATTAAAGCGTATACCGATGTGAAAACGGATATAGACGCCCGTTTACCCAAGCTTTTCAGTGTATTTCCGAAAGCCGATTATATTGTAAAAGCGGTAGAACCTTACCGTGAAGCGTCATCGGCAGCAGCTAGCTACATGTCTCCGGCACCAGATGGCAGCAGACCTGGCATTTTTTATATCAATACCCGTGACCTTAAAGCCCAGCCTAAATTCAGTTTGGAAACCTTAAGTATTCATGAGGCCGCGCCTGGTCACCATTTCCAAATTGCTATTCAGCAAGAGGTAGAAGGTTTACCCCTGTTTAGAAAATTCAATGGCTATACCGTTTTCAGTGAAGGCTGGGCCTTGTATGCGGAAAGCTTAGGAAAAGAGTTAGGCATGTTTACCGACCCTTACATGTGGTACGGACGATTAAATGACGAACAGCTTCGTGCGATGCGCCTCGTGGTTGATACGGGGCTGCATGCTAAGGGCTGGAGCCGCGAAAAGGCCATTGCATACATGCTTGAAAACTCTTCTATGGCTGAGTCTGATGCGGTTGCAGAAGTAGAACGTTACATTTCTATTCCTGGCCAAGCGTTAGCGTATAAAGTAGGTGAACGTCATATCAGACATTTGCGTAATCAAGCCACTGAAGCCTTAGGTGATGACTTCGATATTAAAGCGTTCCACAGCAATATACTGACCGATGGGGCAATGCCAATGCCTATTTTGAGTGACAAGATGTCGATGTGGATAGACGAAATAAAATCAAAAAGCCAAGGCGAGTAAGTTGATAACTGGCTGAGCAAAAAGAAAGGCAAATAAAAAAGCGGCTGTGAGAGCCGCTTTTTTTATACTTATTTTACTTCTTTACCCGCTGCCTGTTGGTCGGCATGGTAACTAGAGCGAACCATAGGGCCACTGGCTGCATGAGTGAAGCCAATGTCTTTAGCGTAAGCGCCTAGCGCATCAAACTCATCAGGGTGAACATAACGCTTAACAGGGAAGTGATGGCGACTTGGCTGTAAATATTGGCCTAGTGTCAACATATCCACGTCGTGAGCACGTAAATCACGAAGTACGCCTTCAATTTCAACGTTTTCTTCGCCCATGCCCATCATCAAGCCGGACTTGGTTTTAACATCTGGATGCTGCGCTTTAAATTTTTTGAGCAAGTCTAGCGACCACTGATAATTTGCACCAGGGCGACACTCGCGATACAAGCGAGGAATAGTTTCCAAGTTGTGATTAAACACATCAGGAACACCATTCTTGAAAATTTCTAATGCGCGATCCATGCGGCCACGGAAATCCGGTACCAGCACTTCAATAGTGGTAGTGGGGCTGTGTTCACGAATAGCGTTAATACAATCGACAAAGTGCTGTGCGCCGCCGTCACGTAAATCATCGCGGTCTACCGAAGTAATTACCACGTAACGCAGGTTCATTTCAGCAATAGTTTTCGCTAGTTTTTCTGGCTCTTCCGCACTTGGCGGTAGGGGCTTGCCGTGGGCAACATCACAGAACGGACAACGACGGGTGCAAATGTCACCCAGAATCATAAAGGTTGCCGTACCATGGTTGAAGCATTCAGCTAAGTTAGGGCAGCTGGCTTCTTCACACACAGAATGCAGTTTATTCTTTCTCAACGTCTTCTTGATGTGATCAATTTTATCGGTGCTACGTGGCAGCTTAATTTTGATCCACGAAGGCTTGCGCAGCATTTCTTCCTTTTCAGTAGGAATAATGGTGACAGGAATGTGTTTTACTTTTTCGTCGTCGCGGAGTTTAACTCCAGCTACAGGTCGTGCGTTACTCATCAAAACCTTCTTTATGTCGTTTTTCCGTAATGGAAAGCGCTTCAAGTAGTAAGTCGGTGAGAACTTCACCGGCAACACTTATCGAATCTGGGCCATTCAGACTGGCGGTATCAATCATTTCCATACCTGCATAACCGCATGGGTTGATGCGCTGAAACGGTGACAAGTCCATATTAACATTTAATGCCAAACCATGAAATGAGCAACCGTGACGAATTCTTAACCCCAGTGAGCAAATCTTTTTCTCATCTACGTAAACCCCTGGTGCATCGGGTTTAGGGTAGGCGGTAACACCGTATTTGGCCATTAAGCCTACCACAGCATCTTCCATCGCTGTCACCAAGTGACGTACACCTAACTTGCGTCTTCGAATATTGATAAGAAGGTAGATTACCTGCTGACCTGGACCGTGGTACGTTACCTGACCGCCTCTGTCGACTTGCACCACGGGAATGTCGCCAGGCATCAGGATATGTTCTGCTTTGCCTGCTTGGCCCTGTGTGAATACAGGATCGTGCTCAACCAGCCAAATTTCATCTTCAGTCGTATCGTTACGTTCATCCGTGAATGCTTTCATGGCAGCCCATGTTGGCTCGTAGCTTTGTCTGCCAAGTTGCCGAATAATGACAGAGTCGGTTAGGGTACTCACTTATAGCACGACTCTTACAAGTTCTAACTTAGCAAGTTCAGTGTAAATAGTTTCCATGTGCTCTTTACTGGTCACTCGTACACTTACTGATACAGAATGGTAATTACCTTTGCTGCTTGGCTTTACTGCTGGCGAATAATCACCTGGTGCATGCTGCTGTAAGCATTCAATTACGTGATTAGGTAAATCGTCATGGGCAATGCCCATTACTTTAAATGTTTGATTTGTTGGAAAATCTAGAAGTTCATCGAAACGGGTATCCATGCGATATCCTTTTTATACAGTCATTAAATACAAAAACGGCCCGATTATACCAATCAGGCCGCCCTTGAACTAGTGTAGCGATGCGTAATGTTACGCTTCGTCGAAACCCAGTTGCAGCATAATGTAATCTTTAATGCGGTTAAACATGCTGCCTTCTTTTACTTCTTGCAAAGTGACAAGGGGGTAGCTGGCCACATCTTCGCCTTCAAGTTGAAGGAAAAGTGTGCCTACAACTTGGCCTTTAGCCAGTGGCGCTTCTAGTTTTTTATCTAGTTCAAAATTGGCTTCCAAGTTAGCCGCTTGGCCGCGTGGAATGGTAATGGGGGTAGATTGGTTAATTCCAAGGTCTACGGTTTCTCTATCGCCCATATAAATGCGGTGTGCAACAAAACTGTCGCCAGCTTGGTATGGGGTTAGCGTTTCGTAAAAACGGAAACCATACTTAAGCAGCTTCTTGTTTTCAACCTTACGGGCTCTTTCACTGTCGGTACCCATGACCACAGAGATTAAGCGCATATCGCCTTGTGAGGCTGAAGTAATAAGGCTGTATCCAGCATCTGATGTATGACCGGTTTTAATGCCGTCAACGTTTAAGCTCTTGTCCCATAATAGGCTATTACGGTTATATTGTTTAATGCCGTTAAAGGTGAACTCTTTTTCGCTGTAAATTTTGTACATTGCTGGGGTTTCAGCAATAAGTGCACGAGACAACACAGCCATATCACGAGGGGTAGTGTAGTGATCTGGGTCGTGCAGGCCGTGGGCATTAACAAAGTTAGACGATGTCATACCAATGGCTTGTGCATGCGCATTCATCATGCTGGCAAAGGCCGCCTGTGAACCGGCAACGTGCTCTGCCATGGCAACGCAAGCATCGTTACCTGATTGCACGACAATACCGCGTAATAAATCGCTTACCGATACTTGCGTACCCACTTCGATAAACATCTTTGATGAATCTGGGAATTTCTTAGCCCATGCATTTTCAGAAATGGTCACTTCGTCAGAAAGACTAATGTTACCTGCTTGCAATTCTTTACCAATCACATAAATGGTCATGATTTTAGTCAAGCTGGCGGGTGCCAATTGCATGTCTGCGTTTTTCGACGCGATAACGTGTCCGGTTTCAAAGTCGGTTAAAAGAAAGCCTTCCGCCGCTACCGATGGAGCAGGTGGAGTAACCACTGCTGCATTCGCTGACAGTGCTAATACGCTGAAAAGCATAAAAGCGAAGGAGAGAAAAGACGGTTTAGCGCGTTGAATTATTCTGAGCATGATTTTATTTTCTTTGACCGTTTATTATCCGTTTATAACTGAACAGCAGGCATGCTACACAGTTAATACTACTACTTGATTTAGAATTCTAACGTAAGGCGCATAGTTCGACTAGGGTTAAACCAAAAAGTTTAGCTGTTAATGGAGATTAGGCTACGAAACAACGAAAAAGCACCATAAATGACAGATTTGAAACGCGTTTCGCCACATTGTTGCCATAGTTGTGGCGGTTTTTTAAACGGGGGGGTTATAAGGTTTGTTTTATCTTATAAGCTTGGGGGTAGCCGTTTTGTTTAAGTTGCTCTAACAATTCATGAGCTAGGGCTTCATCTTCAATAGGGCCAAGTTGAAGTTTGTACACGTTGCCTACTACTGGCATGTGTGTTGGCACCTGATAAAGTGCAGAAAGCACATTCGAAATAGACTCTGCTTTCTTCTGATTCGATAGCGCTGCCACTTGAATAAAGTAGCCGTCTAACGACATTGATGTTTGCTGAAGGTTATCGCTTTGTGCTGAGGCACTAGCCGCGACCTCAGATGATGAAGCTGAGGGAAGGGGGGCAATACCAATGTATTCATCGTAAGAAACGGTTGGATTTACACCAACTGTCACGTTATTTTCGGGGTCGAAGTGAATGACTTCAATTTTTACTTTTGCTGTACCTTTATTGTGATACCCCAGTTTTACCGCTGCAGCATAAGATAAATCGATGATACGATTATCGTGAAAAGGGCCACGATCATTCACTCGCACAATCGCTTGTTTGTCGTTGTCTAAGTTAGTTACGCGCACGTAAGAGGGGAGCGGTAAGGTTTTGTGGGCAGCCGACATGGCAAACATATTGTAGGTTTCACCGTTTGAGGTTAAATGGCCATGAAACTTCTGGCCATACCAACTGGCGTATCCCACTTCTTCAAATCCTTTACCTGATGTAAGCGGGGTATAATGTTTACCAAGCACTTTATAAGGGCGACTGTTAAACATTCTATATGCTTCATACTTGGGGACTGCATCCAAGGTTTCGGGCACTTTCGCCACATGATTTGGAGCAGTGTCTTGCTGCTGAGTATAGCGGCCACTCGGCGCTGACTTACACGCGGCGAGTATGAACGAAGCAATCAGTATTAACAGTAGTGTGCGCATGTTATCGAGACATTAGTCGTTTTTGAGTGGCAATAGACATTAGCATGCCAAAGCCTGCCATTAATGTCACCATAGAAGTGCCGCCATAACTTACTAAAGGAAGTGGCACTCCCACAACAGGTAGTAATCCAGATACCATCCCCATGTTTACAAATACATAAACAAAGAAGGTTAAGGTAATGCTGCCTGCCAGTAATTTAGAGTAGGCGTCTTGAGCGCGACTGGCAATAATAAGCCCACGTAAAATAACGCAAAGGTAAATAATCAGCAGAACAATAACCCCTGTAAGGCCAAATTCTTCACTGAAAACCGAGAAAATAAAGTCGGTATGTCGTTCGGGTAAAAATTCTAATTGTGATTGGGTGCCCTGCAACCAGCCTTTTCCATCTACGCCACCTGAGCCTATGGCAATTTTCGACTGAATAATATGGTATCCTGAACCGAGTGGATCGCTCTCTGGGTTTAAAAACGTCAACACCCGTTGTTTTTGATATTCAGCCATTAAAAAGAACCACATAATGGGCGCGAAACCACCGAGCAACAGCGCAACAAAACCGATAAGCCGCCAACTCATACCGGCGAGGAATATCGCGAAGATCCCTGAGCTGGCAATAAGCAGCGATGTCCCTAAATCAGGTTGTTTAGCAATGAGTACCGTTGGGATAGCTACCATTAGAAAGCCAACCACAATATTCATGGTGCGAGGAGGCAGCGTGAACTGGCTAATATACCAGGCGACCATCATGGGCACGGCGAGCTTCATTAACTCTGAAGGCTGAAAACGTATGACTTTTAAATCGAGCCAGCGCTGCGCGCCTTTGCCCATGTCACCAAATAATAACACCGCGATAAGCATTAAGAGCCCCGCGATATAAGCGTAAGTCGACAGGCGGCGAAATGCGCCGGGGGGAATTTGCGCAATGCCAAACATAACTGCCACACTTAGTGCTAAGCGCGTAATTTGGCGTTCTACTTGGCCGCTGTCTTGTCCTGACGCGGAATACAGGGTTATCAGCCCCACTGACATAAGCACTAACAGGCTTAAAAACAGCCAACCATCAATATGAATACGTTGTAAAAAACTGGTTTTATTTGGGTTGAGCGTGTTCTTTTTCATTGTTCGTCAACCTTGCTAATCTCGGTGTCGAAAACCCGATCGCGAAAATAAAAGTCCATGATTTTCTTGGCCACAGGAGCGGCATTTTTACTGCCGCCACCGGCGTTCTCAAGTACAACTGTCACAGAAATTTCAGGGTTTTCAAAAGGTGCAAAGCCCACATACATGGCATTGTCGCGCAAACGCTCATCAATTTTTTCAGCATCGTATTTTTCATCTTGTCCCACGGAAAATAACTGTGCAGTCCCAGTTTTACCGGCAGATTGATAAGGGGCGTCTGCAAAGGTATGACGAGCACCACCTTCTTCACCATGCACCACATCGTGCATTGCATTAAGAACAATATCGACATTATGCTGATTTTTAATCTCAATAGGCCTAAGGGTTTTAAGTGGAATAATTTCTACCGAGCTGTCTTCATGCCTGAACCCGCGAATAATTTGCGGAATTATACGCTCACCACGATTAACCAAGGTGTTCACTGAATGCGATAATTGAATAGGGGTGGTAGACCAAAACCCTTGTCCAATACCAACAGGAATAGTGTCGCCGATATACCAAGGTTGGTTAAACCTCGCACGCTTCCAGCCTCTACTAGGCATATTTGCATCAGACTCTTCATATAAATCGATACCAGTAAAATCACCAAATCCGAATTCGTACATAGCTTCACTGATTTTATCTATACCCAGCTTATAAGCTAAGTCGTAGTAATAGATATCGCAGGATACCTCTATTGCTTTTGCAATATCTACTTCGCCGTGGCCCCATTTTCGCCAGTCTCGCCACGTGTGAGATACGTTGGGTAACTGATAGCGGCCATTATCTTGAATGGTATATTCTTCGGTGATTATCCCTTCCTCAAGCCCCACTAGACCAAGGTGCGGTTTAATAGTGGATGCTGGTGGGTATTGACCTTGTGTGGCGCGGTTTATTAGTGGGCGGTCTGGTGAATTTAGTAGGGCAGAATAGTTCTTTCTGCTAATACCGTGCACAAACAAGTTCGGGTCGTAACTTGGGTTTGAAAACAACGCCATTATCCCCCCCGTTTTTACATCACTTACAATCACTGCGCCGCGTTGACCTTCCAGTGCTTGTTGGGTAGCAATTTGTAGCGAAAGATCGATGTTTAATACAATATCTTTACCAGGCACAGGTGGGTCGACGTTTAAGACACGGATTATACGGCCTTGGTTATTCACTTCCACTTGTTGGTAACCCACTGAACCGTGCAATAACTCTTCGTGGTATTTCTCTACGCCCAATTTGCCAATATCGTGGGTGGCAGCATAGTTATCTTCTTGCCCCGCTTCTACCAGCTTTTGAAGATCTTTTTTATTGATGCGTGCCACATAACCTAATACATGGGTGAGGGCTTCTTTGTATGGATAATGACGCGCTAGTCGCGCTTCAATTTGTACCCCAGGGTATAAATGTTTGCTGGCAGAAAACAGCGCAACATCTACTTCAGATAATTTAGTACGAAGGGCAATAGGTTTAAAACGACGTTGGCCCTTTAAGCTGCTATTAAAACTTTCACGTTCTTCGGGAGTGATGCCCATCAATTGGGTTAATCCGTCTAAGGTGGCGTCTAAATCGTTGGTTTGCTCAGGTGTGATCTCTAAGCTAAATACGGGGCGGTTTTCCGCAAGCAAAATGCCGTTTCTGTCGTAAATTAACCCGCGATTTGGCGCAACAGGTAACACCTTGATGCGATTTCCGTTTGAACGGGTTTGGTAAACGTCGTGTTGTTCAACCTGCAGGGAATAGAGGTTATTCAGCACCACGCCTAACATCATTACAACAATAATAAAGGCGATAGACGCACGTCTGGCAAATAAGTTTGCTTCAGCTGAGTGGTCTCGAATTGCTTGGCGCTTACGATGCATAAAAGGCTATTCTCTCACTCGCGATGATACGGGTGGTTCTGAGTAACAGACCAAGCGCGGTATAAGCTTTCAGAAAGAATAATCCTAACCAGAGGGTGAGGTAGGGTAAGTGCCGACAGTGACCATTTTTGCTCAGATACGGCAATACATTCAGGTGCTAAACCTTCAGGCCCACCAATCAAAAGGCTGACATCACGGCCATCCATTTTCCAATTATCTAACTGTTTGGCTAATGTGGGGGTGTCCCAAGGCTTACCAGTGACTTCTAATGTCACTACGCGGTTACCTTTAGGAATAGCAGCGAGCATTTGTTCGCCTTCTTTTTCTAAAATGCGTTTAATATCAGCATTTTTGCCGCGTTTACCAGCTGGAATTTCGGTGAAACTCACCGGTAAATCGGCGGGGAAACGGCGAAGGAATTCATCTACCCCAGCGGTGACCCAGGCGGGCATTTTTGTACCTACGGCGACAATTTGTATACGCACAGTGGGTAAATCCTTTAGAACATCAAACTACCAACAAAGTTGACCGCAGCCTTTTCTATAAGTCTGCGGTTAGCTTTGTTATGACCACAGCTTCTCTAACTGATAGAAATCGCGGGTTTCATCTTGCATTACGTGCAAAATAACGTCGCCAAAATCTACTAATACCCATTCGCCAGTTTCTTTACCTTCAACGCTTGTTGGTGCTTCGTCAGCGCTTTTAGCTTCCACTATTACATTTTCAGCAATAGCAACAACATGGCGCTTTGAGTTACCAGAGCAAATAATCATGGTGTCGGTAATGGTTGATTTGCCACGAACATCCAGTTCTATAATATCGCGGCCTTTCATGTCGTCTACTTTATCTTTTACGAACTGCTTGAGTTGTTGACTCTCCAAGTGTTTCCTCACTTATTTGATAATTCTTGGTATAACCGATGTGTATGAATATAGTCTTCGACTGCCTTAGGCAGCCACTTTGCTATTAATGTCGTGGCTTGAAACTTTGCGTCATGCAATGCTGTTTCGTTCAAATATGTTTCCTGCAATGTCGATGATGCGTTCGTTTGAACGGCGCTGCGCAATTGCGTTGATGAAACAGGGTGTAATGGGGTATCTGCAAGAAATACTAAGCCATTAGGCTGAGTATGTAGTTGCAGAACGTCCTCTGTTTTGTTGGCTTTTAACCACTCAACCAAGTCATCAGGTGGTGTAAATGTGTCACTGTCGCGACGCATTACTACTAGATGACAGAAATCAAGCAAACGCTCCCACTCAAACCAAGACTTAAGATTATACAGGGAATCGGCCCCAATGAAAAAACAGATTGTCTTATTGTCTCTTTCTTTTAATGCCCGAAGGGTTTTTACCGTGTAAGAAGGTGAAGGTAGCGAGAGTTCGATAAGTTCGGGGTACAAGCGTTTATCTTGCTCACAACACAGTTTCACCATGTTGACCCGGTGTTCTTCGCTAACGGCCACCGATTTGTGCGGCGGTAATTTACAAGGCATTAAACCTAGGGTGTCGATATTAAGCGCACGCAATAAATGGAGTGCGGGCGATACATGACCTAAATGGGGCGGATTAAACGTACCCCCTAAAATGGCGCAAATAGCCAAGATGTTAGGCTTCCATCAAAGGAAGGTGAAAAATACCCATTGCCATAAACATCATGCATAAATGGCAAAGTTTCACGAAAGGGCGTGAAATAACGTTTTGTTTAAACGCTAAATCCGCTTGGGTGAGAGCATCCTGAATTTGCAGCAATTGTTCTATGCTAAGGCGATTTAACGCACTTTGATAGAAGCCTTGCCTGTTACGCCAAATACCAAACTTTTGCCATTGAATAGCTTCACCATTAGCGGCAGCACTTTTCAATTTCCATAAGACTTCCCACTCACGAATGAGCGCCCAAATAATAATATTTGGCTCTAAACCTTCACTTTCTAAGCGGTAAAGCATTTTCACGCAGCGATTGGCGTCGCCGCTTAGCATGACATCCACTAACTGAAACACGTTGTAGCGAGATTGATCTACCATCGCCCGTTCTATTTGTGCTTCAGAGACTGACTGCTGGGGGTAAAGTAGGGCTAGCTTATCAATTTCTTGTTTTGCAGCCAGTAAATTACCTTCACAAAAATCGGCAATCATTTTCATTCCAGCTGCATTAATGGTTAGCTGATGATGTTTCACTTGATTGCTGATCCACGCACTGAGCTGTCTGCCCTCTAGGGGGTAACACAGAACAGAAACGCCCATGTCATCAAGTACTTTAAACCATTTTCCACGCTGTACGTCTTTGCCAATTTTCGGGCCGTGAATTAACAGTAAGGTGTCTTGGGTTAACCCTTTGGCGACTTCTTGCAGCATTTTGCTGCCTTCTGCGCCAGGCTTTCCGGTAGGAAGTTCTAACTCAATAAACTGTTGGTTCGAAAACAACGACATGCTTTGGGTTGCTTCAAGCAGCTGGTTCCATGAAAAGCCGGTGTCGGCCACAAGTACTGTGCGCTCATCAAAACCATTGGCTTTTGCAGTAGTGCGTATTTGCTCTATTACCTCAAATTTTTGCTGAGGCTCATCACCAAACACCAAGTAGCAGGATGCTAATCCTTTACTTATCTCATTGGAAAATTGGTTTGGGTAGAGTTGCATGCTTAATCAATCAGCTTAGCGGCAGAGGCTTGGCTTGAGAGCCTACGAATAATAATGTCCGCTGCCTCGGCACGCATTTCATCCAGTACTAGCTCAAGCTCTCTCGATTTAGCAAGTACCTGATCGGGATCATCTTGATAGTCACGCATTACATCAAAGGTAGCCATAATGGCTTCTTCTTCAGGGAATTGAACCCGATAACGCACGGTATAAATTAATTCGTATTCAGCAACTTGACCTGAAGCGTAAACCGAAAGCAGTCTACGCTCTAATTTTTCAGGCAATAGATACAAAGATACGCCGTCGGTAGACGACGTATTATCTTGCTGGTAAACGCCATTTAACCCGTACACGGTAAGTCGATTGTGAAGCGCTCTTGCAAGAGGTGCATGAGCGCGAGCACTGGTGATAAGCACTGATTTTACATTTTCAGGAAGGCTAGGGGCGCTTCTTAAATGAAATCCACAACCGCCAAGTGCAAAAAGTGCACTCAATACTACTGTGTAACGGAGTAAACGGCGCATATTAATTAGCCACTATGTTGACAAGTTTTCCTGGTACCACAATAACTTTACGTATTGTTTTACCTTCAATAAACGGCTGCACGTTATCTTGTGCTTTGGCCGCTTCTTCAATGGCCTCTTTGCTGGCATCAGCAGCCACGGTCATTTTAGCGCGAACTTTACCGTTAACTTGCACGATAATAAGCTTTTCGTCTTCAACCAGGGCTGCTTTATCGGCGACAGGCCAAGGGGCATGATCGATATCGCTTGTCTGACCCAATACTTTCCACAATTCATGAGAAATATGCGGTGTGATAGGGTTAAGTAGCAAGACTAATGACTCTGCAGCTTCACGCATAATGGCAATATCTTGCGCATCTTCTTGTGGTGCTTTTTGAAGATGGTTCAATAACTCCATAATAGCAGCGATAGCGGTATTGAACGTTTGGCGACGACCTAAGTCATCAGACACTTTTTCAATAGTCTTGTGCACTTCGCGGCGTAATGCTTGTTGGTTCTTATTCAGCGCCTTTGCGTCAAGGGCAACAGGCGTACCTTTTTCAACGTGCTCGGTTACCAGCTTCCAAATACGACGTAAGAAACGGTTAGCACCTTCTACGCCCGAATCTACCCACTCTAGTGTTTGCTCTGGAGGCGCAGCGAACATCGTAAATAAACGCACCGTATCGGCACCATATAGGTCGATAACTTCTTGTGGATCAATACCGTTGTTTTTCGACTTCGACATTTTAGTCATGCCGCCATGAATTACCGGTTCACCATCGGCGGTTAGCCATGCTTTTACAATACGGCCTTTCTCGTCTTTTTCGGTAGACACTTCCGTTGGTGAGTACCAACTTTTCTTGCCCGCGTCATCTTCACGATAGTAAGAATCTGCTAGCACCATGCCTTGGCATAACAAACGTTTAAACGGTTCATCAGAATTTACCAAGCCTTCGTCACGCAATAGTTTGTGGAAGAAGCGAGAGTACAATAAATGCAAGATGGCATGCTCGATACCACCAATGTATTGATCGACAGGTAGCCAGTAATTAGATGACGTAGGGTCAAGCATAGCATCGTGATTGGTGGCGCTTGCGTAGCGAGCGTAATACCACGACGATTCCATAAAGGTATCAAAGGTATCTGTTTCACGCAGTGCAGGTTCACCGTTGTAGGTGGTTTTCGCCCATTCAGGATCTGCTTTAATCGGTGATGTTACCCCGTTCATTTCCACATCTTCAGGAAGTACTACAGGCAGTTCGCTTTCTGGTACAGGAACCGATTCACCATTTTCCAAGTTAAGCATTGGAATAGGTGAGCCCCAGTAACGCTGACGGCTTACGCCCCAATCTCGTAAACGGTAATTTACTTTGCGCTTACCAAAGCCGTTTTCTTCAAGTGCAGTTGCGATGTTATTAAATGCATCGTCAAACGCTAGGCCATCGAATTTTTCAGAGTTTATTAACGTGCCTTTTTCGGTATACGCAGAAGCCGTTAAATCACATTCTTCTTTTGCATCTTCATTTGGCGCGATAACTTGCTTAATGGTTAAGCCATATTTGGTTGCAAATTCCCAGTCGCGCTGGTCGTGACCCGGTACTGCCATTACTGCGCCTGAACCGTAATCCATCAATACAAAGTTCGCCACCCAAACAGGTAACAATTCACCGGTTAAAGGATGTACTGCGTGAATGCCCGTATCGCACCCTTTTTTCTCCATGGTAGCCAATTCTGCTTCGGCTACTTTGGTGTTTTTGCACTCATCAATAAAGGTGGCAAGTTCAGCATTCGATTTTGCTGCAAATTCAGCTAATGGGTGTTGTGCAGCAACTGCCACATAAGTCACACCATAAAATGTATCAGGGCGAGTGGTATAAACGGTTAAATCGTTTATGTCACTGCCGTTTTTACCTAAGTTAAAGGTAATGTCTACTCCTTCAGAGCGACCAATCCAGTTCGCCTGCATGGCGCGCACTTGATCAGGCCATTCGTCAAGCTGTTCTAAGTCAGCCAACAACTCTTCGGCATAGTCGGTAATTTTAATGAACCATTGTGGAATTTCTTTTTGTTCCACTAATGCGCCAGAGCGCCAACCGCGACCGTCAATAACTTGTTCGTTAGCCAAAACGGTTTGGTCTACCGGATCCCAGTTTACGGTTGAGTTCTTTTTATAAACCAAGCCTTTTTCGTAAAGACGAGTGAAGAACCATTGTTCCCAGCGGTAGTAGTCTGGCTTACAGGTTGTTACTTCGCGATCCCAGTCGTAACCAAAACCCAAAGAGCGAAGTTGAGTTTTCATGTAATCAATATTGGAGTAGGTCCAATTGGCAGGCGCGGTATTATTATTAATCGCGGCGTTTTCTGCTGGAAGACCGAAAGCATCCCAACCCATAGGTTGGAGAACGTTTTTACCCTGCATGCGCTGATAACGGCTAATAACATCACCAATGGTGTAGTTACGCACGTGACCCATATGCAAGCGACCACTTGGGTAAGGGAACATAGAGAGGCAGTAGAACTTCTCTTTTTCTACATCGTCATTTGCTTGAAATGAGTTGTTTTCTTCCCAGTATTGCTGAACACGTTGTTCTATATCTTTCGGGTTGTACTGATTTTCGGCCATGAAACTTAGGCTTCCGCATTATTAGAGTTAAAACGTTCATGAAACCTGCTCCCCCAAATTTCATCGTGGGGTGTGAGTCGTCGTTGGACAGAATCACAATATTGCAGGTTTAACTTGCATGTAGCCGCATAGAATAACCCAGCGCAACACTTAGCCTCAATAGCTAGTGCTAGGTTACCACGACTTTTTTGTGACTACTTGTTGAAAAAGTAAGCGAATTGGCAAAGGTTTCACTTGATAGCGGTTTCGTACATAAAAATTAATAGCCGCGATTGTTCGTTAATTCATCGATTAGAGGCCCGAAACAGTGCTTTACGGCATAAGGGTTTGACACACTACTTAAATAGGGTTTCACTTACCCTAAAGCACAATAAATAGAACACTATGCCAGGCGAAAGCACCACTATGGCCCTAGATCCAATTGACCTAACCCCAACCATCAATCGAAAAGCAGTGAATGCTGCCTTAAAAGACGATGAAGCCCTAAATGCCACATTTATAGGGCAGGAGCGCGCGCGAGAAGCGTTAACCTTCGGTCTTGGCATTAACGCGAAAGGTTATAATCTTTATGTGATGGGTGAACCGGCTACGGGTCGCTTTACCTTGGTAAAAGATTACATTGAACGCCAAGTAGCCGTACTGCCTGCACCCGATGATTGGTGTTATATCAATAACTTTGATGAAGAGCGCGAGCCAGTAGCCCTTCGTTTTCCGCCTGGTGGCGGTAAAGCATTTCAAAAAGACATCACTAGCTTAATTGATGACGTGCTCGATACCTTTCCGGTGGCATTTGATAACCCGGGTTACCAGCGCCGTAGAACCAGCATATCCCGCGAATTCGATCAAAAATACGATAACGCCATTGATGCGGTAGAGCGTTTTGCAAAAGCCAATGAAGTGGCTATGAATGAAGACGGGGGCACTATCACGTTTTCACCTATTGTTGATGGTAAACCCATTAGCGATGCCGAATTTGCGACGGCTAGCGACGAAAAGCGCCAATTCTTTTACAACTTGATAGACGAGCTAGAAAATAGACTAAGTGAAAGTTTATTAAGTTTACCGTCGTGGAAGCGTGAAAACTCAGAGCGCTTGCGTGAGCTAGACAAGCAAACTGCCGAGCAAGGCATTAAGCCACTTCTAAAGGTACTAGAGCACAAATACGCGTCAGATTTAGGCATTTTAAAATACTTAAAGCAGCTTAAAACCGCACTTGTGAATGCTATTTTACTTATTTTAGCTGAAGAGCAAAAAGACGAAAAAAGTGATGATTTCGACAAACGCTTATTCTTAGAAGAGCAATTTCTGCCTAATGTATTGGTTGCGAATCGTCTAGATGACTCTGCGCCAGTAATCTATGAGCCAAACCCAACTTATCAAAACCTGTTCGGGAAAATTGAATACACTAATATTCATGGCAGTGTTTACACTAATTACAGAATGATCCGCCCTGGCGCATTACATCGTGCCAATGGCGGTTATTTGCTGCTTGATGTAGACCAGTTAATAGAACAGCCCTATGTGTGGGATACCCTTAAGCTGGCGGCGAAATCTGGTAGTTTGAAAATGGATTTACCACAGCAAGATGTAGGTATGGTAAATGCGATTACCCTAAACCCTCAACCTATCGATTTGAACGTAAAGATAGTGCTGTTGGGGTCGCGAGACTTGTATTACACCTTGCAAGATTACGATGATGAATTCGATGAGCTGTTTCGTGTGTTGGTCGATTTCGATTTAGAAATTCAGGTGACTCGACAAGCTTTGTTCGATTTTGTGGGCAAAGTGCGCAAACACATTTTAGCGCTTAACTTAACCGGTATTACCGCGAATGCTATGTGCCGGTTAGTCGAATATTCATTGCGCATGGCTGAACACCAAGAAAAGCTTTCAGCACATTTTGCTGAAGTGATTGAGTTGGTGAATGAAGCCCATTATTTTTGCGTAAAGTCAGGTAGTGAAACCCTAGAACTTGACCATTTGCGCACCGCGCTTAGTGCTAAAAAACGGCGAACAGGGCGCGTAAGCCAAACCCTACTTAATGATATTAAAGAAGGGCATGTGCTTATTGCTACCGATGGTAAAGCCATAGGAAAAGTGAATGGACTTACGGTGCTAGATATTGGCGATACCGCCTTTGGTACGCCTGCGCGCATTACCTCTACGGTATTTGCTGGCGCAAGTGGTGTCGTTGATATTGAACGTGAAGTAGAGCTTGGCCAACCGATTCACTCAAAAGGCGTGATGCTATTAACAGGGTATTTAGGTTATAAATACGCTCAGCACTTCCCGCTAACCTTATCGGCTAATATTGCGTTGGAGCAATCGTACGGACACATCGATGGTGATAGTGCGTCATTAGGTGAGTTGGTGGCGTTAATTTCTGCGTTAACCGAAATTCCATGCGTACAAACCCTTGCCATCACAGGCTCTATAAATCAATACGGTGAAGTGCAAGCGGTGGGTGGGGTGAATGAAAAAATTGAAGGCTTCTTCGACTTATGTCAGCACCGCGGCTTAACTGGTACACAAGGTGTGGTCATTCCTAAATCGAATGCGATTAACTTGGTGTTAGATGCCACTGTCATTGATGCGGTGAAAAAAGGCTTGTTCCACATTCATACTGTAGAAACGGTAGATGATGCCTTGGCCGTATTAATGGGGCAGGACGCCGGTACATTAAGTAGCCGAGGTCGTTACCCCAAAAACACCATCAACTATCATGCGGTGAATCGTTTATATAATATTGCACTCATGGTTAACGGTGGCGATGGTGAATAATGCTAGTGAATTAGTCGCGTGTTAGTACAGTTTTACTTGGGCGGCATTCTTAAGCCGCCGTCTAAGCGAATGGTTTCACCGTTTAAATAGTTATTTTCGGCAATATGCAGCACCAATTTACCGAACTCTTCAGGCAAACCTAAGCGTTTGGGAAACTGCACGTTAGCAGAAAGGGCGTCTTGTACCTTTTCTGGCATGGCAAGCAACATGGGGGTTCCCATTACCCCAGGAGCGATGGTGTTTACGCGAATACCCAGTGGGGCAAGATCTCTCGCCATAGGTAGTGTCAGTGCAATAATGCCGCCCTTACTAGCTGCATAAGCGGTTTGTCCTATTTGCCCCTCATAGCCTGCTACAGAGGCAGTATTGATAATAACACCACGTTCGCCTTCCTCATTTAGTGGTGCTTGCTTCGCCATTGCTGCGGCCACAAGACGAGCTACATTGAAGCTGCCCACCAAATTTATATCAATCGTGTTTTGAAAATCACCTAAAGGGACTGGGTTACCATCTCGGTCTAGCAAACGTTTTGCAGGGGCAATGCCAGCGCAGTTTATGCATAATGAAAGCGTGGAAAAGCGAGAAAGGCACTTATCAATAGCATGGGTAATATCATCTTCGCTTCTTACGTCAACCTTAATAAACAAGGTATGTTCAGCACCGAGTTCCTCAACGCGTTGCTTACCCATTTCTTCATTAAGATCGAGTAAACATACATTGGCACCGGCAGCACGAAGGGCAATAGCGGTAGCATGACCTAGACCGGAGCATCCACCGGTGACTATTGCGGTTCGCTTTTCAAGCGGTTTTTGTTGTATATAGGGAGTATGAAGCGAGTTGGGAATAGGCTTTGTTTCTGTCATAGGGTTTCCGTGTAGGTTCCGTATTATTTTTTGTTAATTTATGTCCACAACGACATTATCATGTTTATTAACATAATATTAACGGCAATACGGTACGAAAACTATGGTGCCGGCAAAAACCGACACCATGGTATGACTTATTTTGGCAACTGAATTTTACGCTCTTCACTCGGACGGTAAAGAATAAGCGTGTGTCCAATTACTTGTAGCTTGTCTGATTTCGTTTCGCGAACAATCGCATCCATGATGAGTGATTTTTCTTCACGATCATCAGTAGGAACTTTAACTTTAATCAGTTCATGGAAATTTAATGCGTTGTCGATTTCCGCAACAACACCTTCAGTTAGGCCGTTTGAACCTAGCTGTACGATAGGCTTTAGCGGGTGCGCTAGGCCTTTTAAAAATTGTTTCTGTTTATTTGAAAGTTTCATGTAGTCAATTTTCTTACAATTAATCTATAAATTTAAGCTTGAATTAACGTATTCTAACGCCATCTTCTCTACAATCCTAATGACAATGTATTGGAATGACAAAAAAGAAGCACTCTGCCAGCAGTAAACGCTGGTTAACAGAACATTTTAACGACCATTATGTGCAAAAAGCACAGAAGCAGGGTAAGCGTTCGCGCGCCTTCTTCAAATTGGAAGAAATTCAGCAAAAAGACAAACTTATCAGCACAGGTAACACAGTAGTGGACCTTGGTGCTGCGCCAGGAGGCTGGTCTCAACTGGCTTCTGAACTGGTAGGAGACAACGGGCAAGTTATCGCATGCGATATTTTACCGATGGATTCTATTGTTGGCGTTGATTTTTTGCAGGGTGACTTCAGAGATGAAGCTGTTTTAAATGCGTTATTGAACAGAATTGGTGGGAACACCGTAGATATAGTGTTGTCTGATATGGCACCGAACCTGTCTGGAAATGCAGCAGTAGACCAAGCTGGCTCGATGTACTTGTGTGAACTGGCACTCGATATGTGTCATCAAGTACTGAAACCAGGTGGCAGTTTTGTTATTAAAGTCTTCCAAGGGGAGGGTTTTGATACTTACCTACGTGCATTACGTGACGCGTTCACAACCATAAAAACACGTAAGCCAGACTCATCGCGTTCACGGTCTCGTGAAGTGTATTTGGTGGCTCTTGGGTACAAAGTGTAGTACGCTTTGAGTAAGCGATTTTCGTTGCGAAAGTTTATGTGTGTAAGGGAAGCACTCGTGGTTTTATCTTTCACAAGTATATTCTTTCGGATTTTTAGAGGTTAGTAGCATTGAGCGATATGGCAAAAAATTTAATCTTATGGTTGGTTATCGCCGTTGTGTTGATGTCTGTTTTTCAGAGCTTTTCACCTGGTGAATCGTCGAAAACACAGACCGACTACACAACTTTTTTAAGAGAAGCTGAGCAGGGTAACATCCGTGAAGTTCGCATTAATAATAGCGGCGAAATTCGTGGTACCCGACGTTCAGGCGAAACATTTCAAACGTACGTACCGTATTTTGATGACAAGTTAGTTTCTGACTTGGTCAAAAACGATGTACGCGTTTACGGTGAGCCGCCAGAAGAACAATCATTTCTCACATCTATTTTCATTTCTTGGTTCCCAATGCTTCTGCTTATTGGTGTATGGATTTTCTTCATGCGTCAAATGCAAGGTGGTGGTGGTCGCGGCGCAATGTCTTTCGGCAAAAGCAAAGCTCGCCTATTAGGTGAAGACCAAATCAAAACCACCTTTGCTGATGTTGCAGGTTGTGACGAAGCAAAAGAAGATGTGTCTGAATTGGTAGATTTCTTACGCGACCCATCTAAGTTCCAAAAATTAGGCGGTAAAATTCCTAAAGGCGTACTGATGGTAGGTCCTCCTGGAACGGGTAAAACATTGCTTGCCAAAGCGATTGCAGGTGAAGCAAAAGTGCCATTCTTTACCATTTCAGGTTCAGATTTTGTTGAAATGTTTGTGGGTGTAGGTGCATCGCGTGTTCGTGACATGTTCGAACAAGCGAAAAAAGCCGCTCCTTGTATCATTTTCATCGATGAGATTGATGCGGTAGGTCGTCAACGTGGCGCAGGTTTAGGTGGTGGTCACGACGAACGTGAACAAACACTTAACCAGATGTTGGTTGAAATGGATGGGTTTGAAGGTCATGAAGGCATTATTGTTATTGCCGCGACTAACCGTCCAGACGTACTAGACCCTGCATTGTTGCGTCCAGGTCGCTTTGACCGTCAAGTGGTTGTTGGTTTACCTGACATCCGTGGTCGTGAGCAGATTCTTAAAGTTCACATGCGCAAAGTGCCTGTGGCCGATAACGTGGAAGCAAGTGTTATTGCCCGTGGTACACCAGGTTTTTCCGGTGCCGACTTAGCTAACTTAGTTAACGAAGCTGCGTTATTCGCTGCACGTGGTAACAAGCGTTTAGTGGCGATGGAAGAGTTTGAGAAAGCGAAAGACAAGATCATGATGGGCTCTGAGCGTAAGTCAATGGTGATGACTGAAGCTGAAAAAGAGATGACGGCATATCATGAAGCGGGTCACGCCATCGTAGGTCGTTTAGTGCCAGAGCACGATCCGGTTTATAAAGTGTCTATCATTCCTCGTGGTCGTGCATTGGGTGTAACCATGTACTTGCCAGAGCAAGATCGTGTGAGCCATTCTAAGCAACACCTTGAGAGCATGATTTCAAGTTTGTTTGGTGGTCGTATTGCTGAGCAAGTGATTTACGGCGACGACAAGGTCACCACTGGTGCCTCTAACGATATTGAACGTGCTACTGAGATTGCTCGTAAGATGGTAACGCAATGGGGGCTTTCTACTAAGATGGGTCCAATGCTTTATGCTGAAGACGAAGGCGAAGTGTTCTTAGGCAAATCAATGTCTAAAGCCTCTAGCATGTCTGATGATACTGCTCGCGCAATCGATGCAGAGATTAAATCACTCATCGACAGCAACTATGATAGAGCGCACAATATTCTAGAAGAGAACATCGATATTCTGCATTCAATGAAAGACGCACTGATGAAGTACGAAACGATTGATGCAAAACAAATTGATGATCTTATGGCGCGCACTGAGGTTCGTCCTCCTTCAGACTGGGATGATCGTCGTCCTTCTGATGGCGACAAACCAAGTGGCGGTAAGCCTGCTCGCGAAGGCGAGATTACTAACGATGGCGTAGATAAGCCGTCGGTTGGTAAACCAGGTGACTTACCTAGCTAGAAATTGATACAACGTTAATAAAACGCCAGTCTTTCTGGCGTTTTTTATTTGTGCAGTGATAATTTTGAACGATCAATACCACGCCGAGTTGGCAGATTGAATTTAAGAGTAAATAAATGCAGTTTTCCTCCCACAAATTAGACTTATCCCGCCCACAGGTTATGGGCATTTTGAATGTCACACCGGACTCCTTTTCTGATGGCGGCAAGCATGCGCTTTTAGAAAATGCGGTAAGACATGCTGAAAAAATGCTGTCTCAAGGTGCCACGCTAATAGATGTAGGTGGTGAGTCGACACGACCAGGCGCCGCGCCGGTTTCTCTTGAAGAAGAGCTAGACCGTGTTATTCCGGTTATTGAAACATTGCGCGCAAATACAGACTGCATTATTTCAGTAGATACCAGTAAAGCTGAGGTAATGACGCAAGCGGTTAGCGCTGGAGCAGGGCTCATTAACGATGTAAGAGCCTTGCAAGAACCTGGCGCTCTGAAGGCCGCGGCAAACGCGAATGTGCCAGTGTGTTTAATGCATATGCAAGGCCAGCCTAAAGATATGCAGCAGCAGCCTCATTACAAAGACGTTGTGGCTGACGTTAAACAATTTTTATTAGCAAGAGCATCAGATTGCATTGAAGCTGGCATTAAAAAAGACCAAATTTTGTTCGACCCTGGCTATGGCTTTGGGAAATCCCTTGAACATAATTATGCATTGGTTAAACATCTTCCAAGTATACTCGCACTAGGCTATCCGGTGTTGGTAGGGATGTCTCGTAAATCTATGATTGGCAATTTGTTAAATAGAAATGTGGATGAACGCTTGGCGGGAAGTATTACCCTCGCTACAATTGCAGCACAGCAAGGTGCGCATATTATCCGCGTTCACGATGTACAGGAAACAACGGACGCAGTTAACATTGTTAATATGCTAACAACAATAGAATAAGGAACCTTCATGGGGCAGCGTAAATATTTCGGCACTGATGGCATACGCGGTAAAGTTGGCGAAAGTAATATTAATCCCGAATTTGCAATTAAGCTTGGTTGGGCAGCAGGAAAAGTGCTTGCCGGGCGAGGTACCAATAAAGTACTAATTGGCAAAGATACTCGTATATCAGGCTACATGCTAGAGTCTTCTTTAGAAGCGGGCTTATCAGCTGCTGGTATTGATAGCGGTTTACTAGGCCCCATGCCTACGCCCGCAATTGCCTATTTAACGAAAACATTCCGCTCTGAAGCCGGTATTGTGATTAGTGCTTCACATAATCCTTATTATGATAACGGTATTAAGTTCTTCTCGGCAGACGGTTTCAAACTCGACGATGATATTGAACTAGCTATAGAAGATATGCTTGATAAACCAATGACATGCGTTGCCTCTGATAAGCTAGGGAAAGCAACCAGAATTAACGATGCTGCAGGCCGCTATATTGAATTTTGTAAAGGTACTTTCCCTTCAGATCTGTCTCTCACCGGATTAAAGATAGTCGTAGATTGTGCCCATGGTGCCACTTACCATATTGCGCCGAATGTATTACGTGAGCTGGGTGCTACGGTGATTGAAATTGGTACGGCGCCAAATGGTTTAAATATCAATGAAGGTGTTGGCGCCACTTCGATGGATGCGATAGTGGAGAAGGTAAAAGAAACGAATGCTCACCTTGGTTTCGCCTTAGACGGTGACGGCGACCGTATTATGATGGTTGATCATTTAGGCAATGTGATAGATGGCGACCAAATTGTATATATGATTGCCCGCGATGCACTTAAAAATGGCCGCATGCAAGGCGGTGTTGTAGGTACATTGATGAGTAACCTTGGGTTAGAAATTGCCTTTAGCAAGCTAGGCGTTCCTTTTGCACGAAGTAAAGTAGGGGATCGCTATGTAATGGAAATGCTTCAGCAAAAAGGCTGGGCAATTGGCGGCGAGAACTCGGGTCATATACTGAATTTGGCAACGTCTTCTACCGGCGACGGCATTATTGCAGGCTTACAAGTTATCGCTGCAATGTTGCGCTCAGACTTAGATTTACATGATTTAAGTAATGGCTTTGATATGTATCCTCAGTGCTTAGTCAACGTGCGTTATCAAGATGCTAGTCAAGATTATCTAGCGCATGCTGATGTGCAAGGTGCTAAAGAAGAAGCAGAAGCTTCATTGGGCAAGAAGGGCCGCGTTTTATTACGTAAAAGCGGAACTGAACCCCTTATTCGCGTTATGGTAGAGTCTGATAACGAAGGGCATTCTTCCAAGTGGGCAGAGCATATTGCTGAAACTGTTCGTAAAGTCGCCAATTAGTTGGCAGAACTGGAAATTTCGCGTTTTATACTTGTATATTTTTACTGAAATCGTTAATATCACGCCCGCTTTAAGACAGGGCTAAGGTCTGCATTGTGAATAACAATAAAAGAAAGCCGCTGGTAGCGGGCAATTGGAAAATGAACGGTAATCGTTCTCTGGTCACTACGTTCAACGATGCATTTGAGAATAATGCGGTTGATAATGTTGATGTAGTTATTTGTCCTCCTGCTCTATATCTTTCAGCATTTTCTACTCAAGCCTTTGCGTTGGGTGGACAAGATGTCAGTCATCTTGATAATGGCGCTCATACAGGTGACCTTTCTGCTGACATGTTGAGTGAACTTGGTTGTAAGTACGCCATAGTAGGGCACTCAGAAAGAAGAGACGACCACGGAGAAAGCAATAGCTTAGTGGCCGAGAAAGCAAAGAAATCAATTGCAAGTGGATTGACCCCTATCATTTGTGTGGGTGAGTCACTTGATATTAGAGAAAGTGGTCAGGTTGAGTCTTTCATTGGCGAACAACTTGACGCATTAGTTAACGGTTTATCTGTTGAAGAGCTTTCTAAATCAGTACTTGCTTATGAGCCTGTTTGGGCCATAGGTACTGGAAAGACAGCTTCACCTGAACAAGCGCAAGACGTACATGAATTTATTCGTGGATACTTTGCAAAAGTAGACGCAGAGCTTGCTCAAGGGTTACGAATTTTATACGGCGGCAGTGTTAAAGCAGATAATGCTAAAACATTGTTTGCACAACAAGACGTAGATGGTGGCCTCATTGGCGGCGCCAGCTTAAAGACAGAAGATTTTATTTCAATTTGCCAAGCGGCAAACTGACGAGGTAATTATGGTTTACGAAGTGCTACTGGTAGCATATTTAATTGTTGCATTGCTGTTGATTGGTTTTGTTCTTATTCAACAGGGTAAAGGTGCAGATATGGGCGCTTCTTTTGGTAGCGGCGGCTCAAATACAGTATTTGGTTCAGGTGGTTCTGGTAACTTCATGACTCGCACTACAGCCATTCTCGCTGGTTTGTTTTTCTTTATCAGCCTTACGTTAGGCGCGATGACAGCGAACCGCGAAAGTGCAGTAGATGAGTGGGATAATTTGGAAGTACCAGCGGCTGTTGAAGCCCCGGTTCAAGCGCCAGCTGATATGGACGTTCCTGTTATGGATACGCCTGCGAAAGACGCAGCAACCACGAATGATATTCCAATGGGTGACGCTCCTAACGCTGAGGCTCCCAACGCTGAGGCTCCTCAGGCTGAAGTTACTGAGGAAGACGTACCTAAGCCTGACGATTCAGACGTACCTAACTAAGATTTTTGCGGAAGTGGTGGAATTGGTAGACACGCCATCTTGAGGGGGTGGTGAGCATAGCTCGTGCGGGTTCAAGTCCCGCTTTCCGCACCAACTTTAAAAACCGGCTTTTAGCCGGTTTTTTTGTGTTTCTAATTTTTTTATAAAATGAACAATTACGCCAACCTCGCGACTATTAGTCTTGCGGTAATTGGGCTATGCTACTAGCTGAATTAGAAAAAGTGAATGTACGTATTATGTATAAAACGGTGCGCTGGGAGCGGTAGGTTGCAAATATCACTTCGACAAAGTCTTTTTAGAACGCTTCTTGGCGGAATTTTTATAGCCTCACTCCTCATTGTTGCAGGGGTTTGGAAGTCAGCCAACAACTTGGTTAAACAAAATATCAGCCAAGATATTGCTGTTACCGAAAAGGTGCTGCATAGGCTAATTGAAGACCGCCAAGCTATCATTAAAAGCGTCTCCAACGTACTTCTTCGTTCTTATGATTTTCGCCAAGCCGTGGGGACCTCAGATTTACCCTCTATACAAACTGCGTTAGAAAGTTACGCGTCGCGAATTAATTCCGATGTGATTGCATTAGTGAATTTAGATCACACTATTGTCGCTTCTCACAGTGCCCTTTTTACACCGGGTGAAACCTTAGAAGCCAGCACTTCACTTGTTGCAAAAGGCTACGAAAACGGTTTTTTCCTCATTGATGACTCATTAATACAGTTAAATCTCTATAAAGTAGAAATTCCGACATTACGTTATTACATGATCATCGGTGTGGAGTTTGATGAAACATTACTACAAGAACTAAGAAATCTTGTTGATGCTGAAATTATTATCACCAATGTTAGTGACAATACGCCGATTGCGTCAACGCTTTCGCCTGCGCAAGTAGAGTCAGTTTTAACGGGTGATCCCACACCATCTTGGGTCGATGTAACTTTCAAGCAGAAAAATACCTACATAAGTCGTGAAGTTAGCTTAGTGTCGATGTCGGCGCTTCCTGTACGCATTACTATAGCTGTAGATGTATCAGACGCCTTCCACGCGTTTACCGACATCCAATTAAGTATTTTAGTGTTAACCCTAATTGCAGTTTTGGTGGCGTTGGGGTTCTCAATGCTACTGGCTCGAAATGTCAGCAGTTCCGTTTCTAACCTTGTCAAAGCAGTCAATAGGGTAGCTGGCGGTGAATATGGCGCTACACTAGACAAACCATCAAAGTTACGTGAAATAAGTGAACTCGCATCGGCAGTGGATAGCATGCAAGAGAGCATTCAACACCGAGAAAAGCATATTCGGTATCAAGCGCAACATGATGTGCTAACAGGTTTGTTCAATCGAAATTACGTTGAAGGTTATTTTGATGGAAAAATGTCTGAGAATATAAATTTGCAGGTTGTTGCTATCACGATTATTGGCTTTAGAACGACCAACGACCTTTATGGGTATTCAAATGGAGACAACACGCTCAAGGCACTTGCTACGCGTTTACTTCGCTGGCCTGGCACATCTGCACGTTTAGCCGGGGGAGAAATTCTCTATATTTCCGATACGGCGTTAGATGAAAATCAACTAGAAACGTTGAAACATATTTTAGAGCAGCCCGTCGAGAGTAACCTAATCTCTATCCCTGTCAAAGTGGCGATGGCAGTGGTGTCTTGCCCTCAAGATGCCACCAACTCAGAAGAACTATTTCGTAAAGTTAATATTGTTACCGATGAAGCTATTCACTCTAATGCATGGTGTGTTCATTATCGCCCCGAGCTTGAGGCTAAGTACGTTAGGCGTTTAACCATTACCACCGAGCTTAAGCGTGCGCTTTCTAGCAATCAAAGTGAGCTTTCTATGGTGTATCAACCCAAAATTGATCTCAGTACGATGAAAGTATGCAGCATGGAAGCGCTGATAAGATGGAATAACGCGACGCTTGGTTTCGTACCCCCAGATGAATTTATTACCATCGCTGAGCAGGCTGCACTAATCGAACAAGTCACAACTTGGGTTATGCAGCAAACGATTACTGATTTGTCCTACTTTAGGCAAAAAGGCTATGGCTTTACAGTAGCCATGAACCTATCAACCCAAGATATTCAAAATAAGCCGTTACTCGATAAACTGGTTTCTTTACTCACCGATGCAGCTCTCTCGCCTGATGCCCTAGAGCTAGAAATCACAGAAAGTGATTTGGTAGCCGATGCTTCACTTGCCATTGAAAACCTGAACGCATTGACGAGCAGGGGATTCCATTTTGCCATCGATGACTTTGGTACTGGCTACTCATCGCTCGCGTATTTGAAAAATTTGCCTGTCGATACTATCAAAATTGATAAAAGCTTTATTTTGTCTTTAGCGACCGACGACAACGATAAGCAAATCGTGCATACCGTGCTGGGATTAGCTGCTGCCTTCGACTTAAAAGTGGTAGCTGAAGGTGTAGAAGACGAGATGTCGCTAAATATTTTGAAAGAGTGGGGCTGTGATATTGCGCAGGGCTACTTCATTAGCCGGCCATTGGCTAAGCATGCGCTAGAAGAATGGTTAGAAAATTCACCTTTAGGCGAATAGACGTGTGCCAGTAAATTCCTTATTGTTGGCAGTATATATGCATTATAAAAGCAAAGCCTGCTTAAAAACTTAAAATACCGCAGTTAGAGTGGGTGAACTGTGAAATTACTTCAAAAACAAGGATATTATTATGGACATTATTCGCATTATACTTTCAATCTTACTGCCTCCTTTAGGTGTGTTCTTACAAGTTGGTATTGGCGCTCAGTTTTGGATAAACATCCTTTTAACGTTGTTAGGCTACTTCCCTGGTGTTATCCACGCCGTGTACATTATCGCTAAACGATAGTTTATTTTACTAACTTTTAGTAAAACCAAGCATGAAAAGAAAGGCCAGTCTATGACTGGCCTTTTTCGTATCGTTATGATTTGAGTAACACTTGAGCCTAAAGAGGCGCAAGTTCTTTTGCCATTTCCTCTTGGTAAGCATCGGCAAGTTTATTCTTCTGAGAATCGTTAAGAAGTCGACCAGCCACCTGGAAAAACTCTTGCTCTTCATCAGCAAGGTGATGCTCAACTTTTTCCTGAAGCGATTTCAAGTGACGTAGCCATCCTGGTGAGTCCATTTTAGTCTCATCCAGTTTTTCGATTAGCTCATCAATTTCGTGATGTTCTGCAATACCGTGACGGGTTAACTCTACGGCGTCATCCTTTTTAAGGAGGGGAGAATAAAAATGGCGCTCCTCCGCAATGGCATGACTTTCGAGCTGATTTTTAAGCTCTTGGTAATACTCTCGGCGTGCAGCCGTGTCTCCACTGGTCTCAGCGAGAATTTTAAGTAACAATCTTTGTTTCTCATGATCTTGGCGTAACGCTTCGAAAATCTTCATCGGTAATCCCTCAACTAGTTGTACTAAAATGTGGCGTAAAAAGCACGTTAACCAATGCGAGAAGCGTTCCACTATATTGCGTTCACTAAGTCACTGTAAGTAAAGCTTTTAGCGGCTGATTATCGTTTCAATACATAAGCAGCCGCTTAATTAATGCATTTCTTACATAGCGTTTGCGGTAATCTTTACTTATCGTTTTTCTGTCGTGAATTGACTGTTATTTTGCGCATGGTCTATGCCCGTTAATACTCGGAGACTCGCGGGGTGTGTGGTGATACTGATTTCACTTGCGCTGAATATCTCACCATCAACCGCGTAAGATATTTCCTCGTCAAAATAAAGGGATATCGATGGGGACTGTTTATGCCTGATACTGTCTGAACTGGTTTTGTAATCTTCAGGACCAAAGACGAGCTCTGCCAAAGAGAGTAATTGACGGTCAGATGAATCTTGTGGGGTTAGCCACGTGATATCTAATTTACCATCAGTCACATCTGGTAAGTCTCCGCCTTGCGCGAGTGCGGTGGTAATTGGCGCAGCATTGGCGATCACTAAGCTTGGTGTTTCTAAGTGCTGGGCTTCTTCATCATTAAACTTTACCTGAAGACCAAGGTTTTCGTTTTTGCCAATGGCCTCCCAAAGCCCCTTAAGGTAGGCAAATTGTCCACCAGAGTCTTTTTCTCCTCGTCCTGCGGCAGATATCATATGCTCTTCAAACCCGACAGCCGCAACCAGTAACATCATTCTGCCATTACACTGGGCAGTATCAATATCTGCAGTTTTACCGTTAATAATGACGTCACACGCTGTGCTGATGGGAACAATTTTGCTAGCATAACCATGAAGTACCTGACAAAGGGCATTGGCCGTACCAAGGGGAATAACCCCTAGTGTTACATTCTTATCGGTGAGGGCATTGGCCACCTCAGTAATGGTACCATCGCCACCACAGGCAACAATAATTTGTGCCCCATCGGCTAAGGCTTCTTTAGCCAAGGCTTCACCGTTTATTTCTTCTGTTGTTTCTTTAACGGTGACTTTAAATTTTTCGTTCAATCTTGCCAGAATGTCGGCCTTTTCAACTTCCCATTTACCCCCGCCAGCAACAGGGTTGGCAATGAGGGTAAGGCGCTTAGTTAATGACAAGCTTCCACCATTCTTTATTTTTTCCAGTGCTGCTAACTGATGTTTATTTAGCCTTGCTGTCGTTCGAACCGATTGAATCTTGTCCATCGCATCTAGAATTGATAACGAGGGCTCTCTCGCTAAAAGGTAGGCGGCTAGCACTAGTACAGAACGCCCTCGACCAAGTGCACAATGCACTACGACATTTTTACCTTCAACGAGTTGTTGATCTAACCAGTTAATTGCAAGTGTAAGTTGTTCTTGGGTGGGGCTGGTATGGTCAAGAACAGGAATGTTTAAATAATCAAAATCCAATTGATAGGCTGTCCAATCTAAGCCATCGAATTCGGCGGTAACGTCTAAAATAGCGTTAATATTGTTGTTTTTCAGCATATCCACATGTTGAGAAGACATGCGACAACCTAAATAGAGTTGGTCATCTATTCTTTGGAAGGGAGGAACCTTGTCGGTACGCCTTGCATACTCATTGTACAACCAGCTTCCCAGTAAAAATGGAACGAATACCCACCGAATATAAATAGGGATTGAACCATCTTCACGTTTTCTGAACAATGCAGGATAGTTAAGCAAGTAGGCGCTACTAACTGCAATAAGTGAAAAACTGATCCAAGCAAAGATGACAGAGAGCCATAGTGTTGGGCTAAACCAGGTTAGCACTAGTGCTAAGATTGCGCCGAGTACATAATATTTAACCATCTTCATACTGTTCACATTTCCTTTGTTCAAAGATTTAATTAACTTATACAGTGGTTCCGCTTTTTTTGTTTATTACTAATATGCATCTATGTAGGTAGAATGAAATTAAACATCAAAAATTACGTTTTATTAAAACTTTACAAGTGAACTGGCTGACAAACAGTACCGTAAATGTTCCATCTGACTTTCAACTGCAGTATTCACATTCATAAACGGGCGAATTCAATGTCGAACAGTTTCATTATCAAATTGGTTAACTTTCTATGGTTTCAAACCATTTGGTGGTTAGTGGTTTTATACCAAAGTACTTTTTTGGTTTTGGGTTTACTGATCGCGTGGCTTGTTTACTCACCATTGCGAAAGTCAGATGGTAAAATAATGATAGCAGTTTTATTACTAGGTACAGTGGTTGACTCACTACTGATGTTGACAGGGGTATTTAGCTTTGAGCGTGGGGCTTGGTTTAGCGGTGGTGCATCTCATTGGATAGTACCCATTTGGCTGGTGTGCCTATGGGCAGCACTAGGGGGCTCAATACAACACAGTTTGAGTGTATTTGCTAACAAGCCATGGCTAGCAATGATCGGCGGTGCGGTTTTCGCCCCGTTAAGTTACTTTGGTGGCCAGAAGTTTGGGGCTGTTAACTTCGGATACTCACCGCTAATTACGCTGTTTATTTTGACTCTTGTATGGGGCGTAGTATTTCCGGTGTGTTTTTTACTGGCGAAAAAGTTATCGGCTCACGATGAGCAAGATTAAGTAAGTCTAGCAACTCCCTTTAACTTACGTTATAAGGGAGTAAGCTGCTAATTTGGGTTCAAGAGATACTAGCGTACCGCTTCGACCACATTCTTGCTTCGCGAATGTAAAAACGATGCAATGTCAGACGCCGATTGGCTCTTTTTCAAGTTAATAACCACAGCCACATGATTTCTTCGTATAGCATGCCTAACAGCTTGCACTATTTCTGTACGGTCTGGGCGCAGGCCAACTAAACCTGCTACAAATAAACCAGTAAAGATGCCTGGGCTTATTAACGCGATGTAAGTAAATAGTGGGTTTTGCTTCGTTAGTTCAGGGCCGAACGAAACCAAAAGAAATGCTCCTAGCATGCCTACAAGAAAGCCTACACCACCAAGCACTAAGTGGGAGTGCCACAAATTTTTGCCTATGCTTCTGCTCTCTCGTTCTAACTTCTCACTTATTTCAGTATCGCTTCCGTCGATGAAAGACACTTGGTCAGTACTGATATCAGTTGAATTTGCCAGTTGTTGAATGGTTTTTTTTGCCATCAATTTGTCTTCAAATATGGCAGCAACTTGAATTTGGTCATTTGGCGCTAGAGATGCGCGAAGATTTTCATGATTAGCAGTTTGCATAACTTCTCCGATAAACCCAGTCAATTTATACCTAAGCGGTACCCTTCAACGTTTTTGCCAAAGGCGGGTAAATTCATAACTATTAAACGAATTTACAAATATTCATTGATAACCATTCAAAATGCGTTCCGCTGGCGGGTTAAACTTTAGTTTACATGCTTTCGAAGCGCTCTATTTTTATGTAAGATGTTGAATTTCATCGTTAATATTGGTTTTTTGATAAGGTTGGCTTAACTTTATGTCGATAATACTTACCCTAGGTCTATAGATAACATTTTCGCTATGTTACATATTTACTCACAGTATGAAAATTTGTCTCAGTCTGTTAATTTAGCTTTCAGCGGTTGTCTTACTGCTTACTAATATGATGGCGCCAAATCATTAACCCAATGTAAAATTACATCGATAACCTAATGAATGTAATAGAAAATAATTTTTAATCGAATCAATTGCCTCGCAACGGGCCATGGCTTTTGGCTGGTGCGTCAACACGCACGTAACTTGCATCTCCGTTTGCATTCAAAATAGCGATTTTAAGTTACCACACTGTTAAGCAGCCTTGATGTAAGTTTGCGGTACACATTATTTTAGAAGGGAGTTGACGTGACCATAGGGCAAGTCGTTGATGGGAGTATGCGTCATCCACACCTTACAATTAAGCGCATTGCTTGTGGTAAAGGTGCCTATTATCTTTACACCAGCGGTCGTAAGGTTGAAGGGCAACGTGTGCTGCGTAGAATCAAATCACTCGCCATTCCTCCTAACTGGAAAAGTGTCACTATCAGTCGCGACCCTAAAGCAAGTATTCAAGCGATTGGCCTAGATGCTAAAGGGCGAAAACAATACCTCTATCATCCTGATTGGCATAAACAGCAACAAGTAGAAAAATTCAAACGTTTGACTTTATTTGGTCAGAAGGTACCTGAGTTTAGAGAATTTTGCAGGGCACTCGTTAGTGGCGAGCAGTGGACAATAGAGCGAGCGTCAGCCTTGGTGTGCCTGTTATTAGATTACACCGGCGTAAGAATTGGCAATGCTCAGTACAGTAAAGAAAATAACACCTATGGCTTAACTACGCTTCGTCGTAAACATGTTCAAGAAGCAACGCTTGAAAAGGTGTCTCTTGAATATTCTGGTAAACACAGTAAGCGACGCACCATTACTATCGACGATCCTTTATTGGCATCCTTAGTGTGTGAATGTACTCAGCTTCAAGGTTACAGCTTATTTAGGTATCAATTATCTGATGGCTCTTGGTGTGATATTCATAGTGAAGACGTGAATGACTTTATTCACGCGCACTTGGGTGAAAGCTTCAGTTGTAAAGATTTTCGAACCTGGGCGGCCAGTCGATTTGCACTGCAAAGCTTCCCTGACGTTGAAAGGTATTTGCGAGAAGGGCGTAACCGTAAATGGCCTAACTCGTTGAGTTCACATGTGTCAAAAATGCTGGGAAATACCCCTTCCGTTTGTAGACAGTATTACATTCACCCGAAATTATATTCTGTGTTTGATGAGAAAAATACGTTTGAAAATTTATTAAAGACACTCCAGCAGTTTAATCAGGAAATTTGCGATCCTATTGAACGAGAATTAAGCACTGAAAAGCTTTTGTTGTCGATTATTTCATCTGAGTGACAACTAGATTAACTTTTAATAATAAATGTTTCTATTGATGCTAATAGTGTACTGGTTGAACGACGTAGAGTACAAAATATTGCGTTTCACGGAACCGCATGGTTGCATTAAAGTTGCTTTAAATCAGTGCCTTGTAGGCAGTTTTGAAAGAGGTAATGTATGTGGAACCTTTTTGGTTATATTCACGCAGCAAATAGGCTTCATAACAAATTGACTACTATTTAAACTTGAAATCACACCAGTGATACTTATATAATTAGAGCTCTAATCATTATTGTTCAATTTAAATGTTTGATTCTGAGTTTGGCATAAGGCTAAAGTCGGAAACAAATGATGCGTGTTATTCAAGCCTTCAAACCTTGTATAGCACTTCGATGGAATGCAATGTCCTTCGAACATCTGAATGATGTAATTTTAACTAACATAGGAGAGCAATCTCACATTATGCCAATTGAAAGTTATATATCGCTGGCAATTTATTTTCTAGCGATGTTGGGTATAGGTCTTTTTGCATATCGTCAATCTACTAGTGATATTTCTGGTTACATTCTAGGTGGTAGGAAGGTTAGCCCTCAAGTTACTGCACTATCAGCAGGTGCTTCTGATATGTCAGGTTGGATGTTAATGGGATTGCCAGGGGCAATGTTCTTAACCGGGTTCGACGCAGTTTATATTGCTATTGGTCTTGTCGCAGGGGCATTAGCAAATTATATATTGATTGCACCTAAGCTTCGTGTTTACACCGAAGTCGCAGATGATTCCTTAACCGTGCCGGAATTCTTCGCAAAGCGCTTCGACAACCCTAAAGCAAACGTACGCATCGTTTCAGCTGTCATCATTGTCTTATTTTTTACTTTATATACGTCTGCAGGGCTTGTAGCCGGCGGAAAGCTTTTTGAAAGCGCGTTCTCAGTTGATTATCAGCTTGGGCTGTTTATCACATTGGGCGTTGTCGTTTCATACACCTTATTGGGTGGATTCTTAGCGGTTAGCCTTACCGATTTTGTGCAAGGTTGCATCATGTTTATTGCCCTTGTTCTCGTGCCGGTTGTGGCCTTTACCGAGTTTAATGGTGTAAACCAAATGACGGCTGCTGCGTATGAATCAGTACCGAATTTTACTGAGTCATGGGGTGCACTCACTCTTGTGGGCTTGCTTTCAAGCCTTGGGTGGGGCCTTGGCTACTTTGGTCAGCCTCACATTATTGTAAGGTTTATGGCTATTCGCGATGTTAAATCGGTGAGCACCGCACGAAATATTGGTATGTCTTGGATGCTAGTTACTATACTTGGAGCATTAGCAACGGGTTTTGTAGGGATAGCCTATGCAAATCAATTCAATTTAAGCGTGGACGACGCTGAGACTATTTTCATCGTTTTTTCTCAGTTGCTATTTCACCCGCTTATTAGTGGCTTTTTAATGGCTGCTATTTTAGCTGCCATTATGAGTACTATTTCGTCTCAGTTATTGGTATCGGCTAGTTCGTTAACCGAAGACATTTATCGAGTTGTAGCGAAAAAAGACATCAGCGAAAAAGAGACAGTGACCATCGGAAGAGTTGGTGTAGCGGGCGTTGCCATAGTGGCATTGCTATTGGCGATGGACTCGTCGAACTCTATTCTTTCGTTAGTGAGTAATGCATGGGCTGGCTTTGGAGCCGCATTTGGCCCGTTGGTATTGTTCAGCTTATACAAAAAGGATTTAACACAGAATGCGGCATTAGCCGGCATTATTAGTGGTGCAGTAACTGTCCTATTTTGGATATACGCACCCGTGTTGGCTGACGGTAAAACGTTAAGCAGTGTTATTTATGAAATTATTCCTGGCTTTGCGGTAAGCACCGCAACCCTTTGGTTGGTATCGCGTGCAGGTGCTGCGCCGTCTGAAAATGTTCAGCGCTTATTTAGAGCAACCAACCAGCAATTAGCAGATCAACAATCTTTAGGTGAATGAAATATTATGAGTCATCCCAATTGGAAACGCGTGGTCATTAAAGTAGGCAGTGCACTAATCTCGCCGAACAAGCAAGGGTGCAGCAGCCACTACTTGCTAAGTATTGCCCAGTTCATCGTGCGTTGTCGGGCAAATGGAACACAGGTAGTGTTAGTGTCTTCAGGTTCAGTCGCCGCTGGAGCACATCTGTTCCCGGATCACGAAAAATCAAATATTGCTGTGAAAAAGGCAATGGCTGCAGCAGGGCAGACAGAAATGATTGCGACCTGGGACAGGTTATTCGACTTCCCATCGGCGCAAATGTTGTTAACCCATGCTGACCTGCGTGATAGAGAGCGCTACGTTAGTATTCGTGAAACCATTTTTAGTTTGTTAGAGCATAACGTTCTACCTATCGTAAATGAAAACGATACGGTAACGACCGATAAACTAAAAGTAGGCGATAACGATAACTTATCCGCTATGGTGGCAGCAGCAGCTGACGCAGATGCACTTATCATCTGTTCTGACATTGACGGTTTGTATAACAAAAACCCTCATGATCACGACGATGCTGAGTTGCTCAAGAAAGTAGATACCATAGACGCCAGTATTTATGCCATGGCTGGTGGTGCAGCAGAAGGCGGTGTTGGCACCGGTGGTATGCGCACAAAAATTGAAGCGGCTGAAAAAGCAGTTTCGCATGGTATAGATACATATATTATTAACGGCTTTACCGAACTGTCATTTAACATGTTGCTTGCGGGTAAAAACCCAGGCACGCACTTTAGTCCTTACGATAAGCCTATGCTAGAAAACGTGCATTGGATGCGCCATACGTCGAACGCGCAAGGCGAAGTGATAGTTGAGGGAGATTTTGATTCCTCATTGGAAAACGACAGTGAACAACTTACCAGCAGCGAGATAGTTGATGTAAAAGGCGAGTTCTCAGTGGGCGATACCATTTTGGTACGCAAAGCTGATGGAACTAAGCTTGTTAAAGCGAAATCAAACTACAGTAGCTGTTTACTGAATTTTATCGCGAATCAGGAAAACGATGACTTCGCCAGTGAATTTGAAGATAAGACTGGCCCTATTATTTCTGATCAGCATGTAGCAAATTTGGAGAAAGAATGAGCATTATTACAGAATTAGCAAAACAAGCGAAACAAGCGGCACAAACACTTGCCATCTTAGATGAAGCTGAGAAAAATGCGGTGTTAAAGGATATGGCTGCGGCTATTCGTGGAAATAAAGACACCATTAAAGCGGTTAACGAAAAAGAAGTGGCGCGTGCTAAGGAAAATAACCTAGACGATGCCATGATTGACCGTTTGATTTTGGATGATGCCCGCATAGAATCTATGGCAGAAGGCATTGAAGTTATTATTAGCCTTGACGATCCTGTTGGTCGTGAGCGCGTAATTGGCACCCGACCAAACGGCATTGAAATTAAAAAGATGCGTATTCCATTAGGTGTAGTGTGCATGATTTATGAAGCACGCCCTAATGTAACAGCCGATGCTGGCGCACTGTGTTTTAAATCGGGTAACGGCGTTATTCTACGTGGTGGTAAAGAAGCACTGGATACCAGTCTAGCCATCGCTGGGCTTATGCAAGACGTGCTTGAAAAGCATAACTTACCAAGAGCATTGGTTACTGTAGTACCAAATCCAGATCGCGCGCTTATGCAAGAGCTAATGGAACAACGTGACTACATTGACGTTATTATTCCACGTGGCGGCGAAGGATTAATTAACTATGTAACCGAACACTCTAAAGTGCCTGTGATACAGCATTTTAAAGGCGTATGTCATTTATATGTCGATAAAGACGCTGATTTAGATAAAGCGTTGGCTATCTTGTTAAATGGTAAGACGCAACGTACTGGCGTATGTAATGCGTTAGAAGGTTTGGTAGTACATCAAGCTATTGCGGGCGACTTCTTACCTCGCGTTGCCGAAGCGTTTGAGCAACATAAGGTGACAGTGCATGTGAATGAAAAAGGCGCTCAGTATTTCAACGGCGCGGATGTCATTAGTGAAGATGCATACGGTGAAGAGTACTTAGGTTTAGAAATTGCCATTCGTGTAGTGGATGATTTCGCAGGTGCCATTTCTCATATTGCTGACTTTGGTAGTAACCATACTGAAGTTATCTGTACAGAAAACGAAGATAGCGCTAAGAAATTTCAGCGTGCCGTAGACGCCAGTGTAGTAATGGTAAACGCATCTTCACGTTTCTCTGATGGCAGCCAACTTGGTTTAGGTGCTGAAATTGGTATCGCGACTACTAAGCTTCATGCCTATGGGCCAATGGGATTAGAATCGCTAACGTCTGAAAAATACCTAGTGAATGGTGTTGGTCAAATTCGCGAATAAGCGACTAGCAAACTAACACGAAATAGCTTCGTTCAACGTAAGCATAAAATCCCGGCCTTTGAATGGGAATAATCCCACTGGTCGGCATTGTGCCCATCAATAGCATGCTTCATAATAAAGGCGCTGTATTTACAGCGCTTTTTTTATTTTCTATCAAACGGTTAACTGGAGCATCTACATGGAAATAGCGATAGACCCAACACAAATGTGGCATAACCTTGTTCAATTTGTGTTGGATTACAAGCTATTGGCCTCGCTCTTTTTAGTGGTATTACTCCACTTTTTCAAGAAGGGTACCCTTCGCCTTATTAAGCGTCGGAGCTCGCGCAAAGGGGAAGATCGACGTAACCAGATTAATATTTTAGAGCAGCTAGGTAATGCATTCATTATTGTGCTGCTGATGATGGTGTGGTCATCTGAAATTCAGAACCTTGCCATTTCAATTGCCGCTTTCATGGTGGCTATTGTGTTAGCTACCCGCGAATTTATTCAATGCTTTATGGGCTTCATTTACTACCTAGGCGCACGGCCATTTAGGGTAGGGGATTGGATCCAGATGAATAACGTCATCGGGGAAGTGGTAGAAATGGATTGGGCAAAAACCGCCTTATTAGAAGTTGACCCTGAAACCTTCAATTATACCGGTAAGCACGTATATGTGCCTAATAGTCAGTTAGTTACTCAGACAGTGCGTAATTTAAACTTCTTACGTCGTTATAAATTGCACTCTTTTAATATTGTGAACGAGCCGACGGTAAATGCGTACAGCTTATTACCAGCATTTAGGGCCAGTGCACAAGCGCACTGTGAATACTTTCGTGATGTAGCAGAACGGTATAAAGGCCTTATTGAGCGTCACTTAGAACAAGACTTTATTCAAATTGACCCTGAAGTTGAAATTAAAACCAATGAACTGGCTAAGGTAGTCGTGAAAGTTAGTTTGTTTTGCCCGACAGCAGAGGCACACGAACTTGAACACAAAATGTGTTCAGATTGGCTAAGCCTGTGGTTTGAGGCGCTAGAAAAAAGTGCCTGTCCGCCAAACACTTCGTCTAGCTCTCAATCGCTAGGGGAAACCGTTTAAGTGCCAATCTCGCTTATCGGTAAAGTGGCCTTTTAAAAATTCCATTTGGTCAGCCAATATTCGTCGGTTCACTAAATAGAACCTTTCATAAACGTTTGGCCTGAAGGGTACAGCAAGCAAAGGCATGCCCGCTTCCTCAGGGGTTTTGGCCGCTTTAGCATGGTTACAGCGCTGACAAGACGTTGCCACATTAGTCCAGCTATCTTTGCCACCCCGTGAGCGTGGAATAATATGATCACGGGTTAACAGGCTAGGTGAGAAGCGTTGGCCGCAGTAAAGGCATAAGTAATTATCACGCCTAAACAGATACCGATTGGTTAACGCTATTTTTCCGCTTAAATCTGTGACTTTGCCATCGCAAGCAATAATACTCGATAACGTTAACTGACTTTGATGGCCATGGTGATCCCAGCCACCTTTAAGCGTAACAGCATCACTGCCTAATTCGAATAATACCTTTTCCTGACAATAGAGTTTTGCAGCTTGCTCAACATGGATCCATTCCTGTGGCATGCCAGCTTTATTTAGTCTGAGTACTAGCATTGCATTCCCCTTAGCGCACCGTGTAGGTTTAGTTATAGCATACGAGGTTTTATGTCATTATGATGAAAATACATACAATTTGAGCGTATTAATACAAAATTCATCTGGTTATGGTGATATTTACGTTGCGGTGAGTATTTGTGCGCTTATTTGTTCAATGTGAACTACATTGTGTAGTGGGTTAATCACAGTGAATACGTGATGTGGACGAAATTGCCACAAACCGCAACGAATTCTACGAATAGAAAATTTGTTAATGGTATTAGCGTTAGTTCATCGCTATACTATGCACCGCGATTATAAGCGATAAATAAGATTGAAATTAAAGGACAAATAGTGACTCCTATTACTAAATCATTTCAGTATGGACAGCATACTGTAACACTAGAAACGGGCGTTATCGCTCGTCAGGCCACAGCAGCCGTCATGGCAAGTATGGATGACACCGCTGTATTAGTTACCGTTGTAGGTAAGAAAGAAGCGAAAGCAGATCAAGATTTCTTCCCACTAACAGTAAACTATCAAGAAAAAACATATGCTGCGGGTAAAATCCCTGGTGGTTTCTTCAAACGTGAAGGTCGCCCTTCTGAAGGCGAAACCCTTACAGCGCGTTTGATTGACCGTCCAATCCGTCCATTATTCCCTGAAGGGTTTAAAAACGAAGTACAAGTTGTTATCACGGTAATGTCTGCTAACCCAGATATTCCAACTGATATCATCTCTATGATTGGTACTTCAGCAGCACTAGCCATTTCTGGTATTCCATTTAATGGTCCAATTGGTGCAGCGCGCGTTGGTTACACTGACGGCGAATACATTCTAAATACCCGTGTTGAAGAACAAGCTGACAGCGATTTAGATCTTGTTGTTGCTGGTACTGAAGGCGCAGTATTAATGGTTGAGTCAGAAGCTGATGTGCTTTCTGAAGACGTTATGCTTGGTGCAGTAATGTTCGGTCACGAGCAACTACAAACGGTAGTAACAGCAGTTAAAGAATTTGCTGCTAACGTTAGTATCGACAAGTGGGACTGGAAACCAGAAGCAGAAAACACAACTCTTAAAGATAAAGTGAAAGCATTAGCTGAAGCTGAAATGGTTGCTGCTTACCAAATCTCTGACAAGCTTGCGCGTAAAGACGCAGTTACTGCTGCAACTGAAAAAGCACGTGATGCTATTCTTGCTGAAGACGAGACCCAAGATAAGAAAGAAGTATCAAACCTTCTTCATGATCTTGAGTCTGACGTAGTGCGTTCACGCATCCTTGCTGGCGAGCCTCGCATTGACGGTCGTGATCCTAAGATGATTCGTGCACTAGACGTTGCAACGGGCATTTTACCACGTACTCACGGTTCTGCTGTTTTCACTCGTGGTGAAACTCAAGCAATCGTTGCTGCTACGCTAGGTACAGAACGTGACGCGCAGATGATTGACGAGCTTCAAGGCCGTCGTGACAGCCGCTTCATGCTTCATTATAACTTCCCTCCATACTGTGTTGGTGAAACCGGTATGATTGGTTCTCCTAAGCGTCGTGAAATTGGTCACGGTCGTTTGGCGAAGCGCGGTATTCAAGCAGTAATGCCAAGCGAAGAAGAATTTCCGTACGTAGTACGTATCGTTTCTGAAATTACAGAATCAAATGGTTCATCTTCAATGGCCTCTGTATGTGGTACTTCACTTGCGCTTATGGATGCAGGTGTACCAATTAAAGCTTCAGTTGCTGGTATTGCAATGGGTCTAGTGAAAAGCGACGAAAACTTCGTTGTACTTTCAGACATCCTTGGTGATGAAGATCACCTTGGTGACATGGACTTCAAAGTTGCCGGTACTACCGGTGGTAT
The DNA here is from genome assembly GCF_019249215.1 of Alteromonas lipotrueae. Lineage (GTDB taxonomy): Bacteria > Pseudomonadota > Gammaproteobacteria > Enterobacterales > Alteromonadaceae > Alteromonas > Alteromonas lipotrueae. The sequence goes on along the minus strand of NZ_JAESDI010000009.1, from coordinate 114,293 downwards.
CACTGCATTGCAGATGGATATCAAAATTGAAGGTATTACTAAAGAAATCATGCAAATTGCCCTTAAACAGGCAAAAGAAGCACGTTTGCATATTCTTAACGTAATGGACGAAGCTATTGGCGGTCATCGCGAAGAGCTTAGCGAATTTGCTCCACGCATTTACACTGTTAAAGTCGATCAGGACAAGATCCGCGACGTTATCGGTAAAGGCGGCGCAATGATTCGTTCAATTACTGAAGAATCTGATACCAACATCGAAATCGAAGATGATGGTACTATCAAAATCTTCGCAACTGAGCGTGCGAAAGCCGATATTGCTATCAGCAAGATTGAGCAAGTTACCGCTGAAATCGAAGTGGGCAAAACTTACCACGGTAAGATTACCCGTATCGTAGATTTCGGTGCGTTTGTTGAAGTATTACCAGGTAAAGAAGGCCTTGTACATATTTCTCAAATCGCTCACGAGCGTGTTAACAAAGTAACTGACTACCTTACTGAAGGTGCGATGATTGACGTGAAAGTGATGGAAATTGACCGTCAAAACCGTGTACGTCTAAGCATTAAAGAGTTACTTGAAAAGCCTGCTCCTAAGTCTGACGACGCAGAGTAAGGTTTTATTTGCTAATGAGCTATAGCGAAGGTTTTGCCCTAACGTTATAGCCAGATGCAAATTGAAGACAAATGTAAGAAAAATTAGAAAAGGGAGCTTAGCTCCCTTTTTTGTTTTTAAAGAAAGGAGCAACATGGAAAAGCAAACGCAAACCGAAATTGAAGCGGCTGTGTTTCGACGTTTGGTCGATCATTTAGACGCGAACAAAGACGCACAAAACATCGACCTAATGATTCTGGCTGATTTCTGTCGCAACTGTCTTGCTAAGTGGTATTCGTCTGCCGCTGCAGAGCAAGGTGAAGACATTGATTACGATGCTGCTCGAGAAGTCGTGTACAAAATGCCGTATTCCGAGTGGAAAGAAAACCACCAACTACCGGCCAGTGATGAGCAGCTAGAAAAACTAGCAGCACGCCACAAAAAATAAACAAAAAGCCCAGCTAGAAGCTGGGCTTTTCATTGATAAACGCGCAAACCGTTTCATGGAAGCCGTATCCACAAAATCCTTATCCACAAAGCGACATACGGAAACCGCTTCACGAGAATCAAATACATATAAGGCAGTTATCCTTGGTAATCTCGCATATCAAGCACGTTATCAATACCCTCAATCGCCTCATCGGCTATGTGAGTAACATAAAGCAGGGTGGTGTGGTTCGATGCTGCTAAAAGCTTTATTAATGCCAGCACATTGGTGCGATTTATATCATCTAACCCATTACAAGGCTCATCAAGTATTAACACCACAGGGTGCTTCACCATGGCGCGAACAATAAGTAATAATCGCTGTTCACCAAAAGAAAGGCTGTTGAACGGTGTGTGTTTGTTATCGGTAAAGCCTATTATATTAAGCCATGCATCGGCAATCGCATTTTCAGCATTGGTCGGCATGGTATAAAGTCCGATGCTATCGTAAAAGCCAGAGGTCACTACATTGTGAGCGCTGCAATTTACCCGGTACTGCATGTGCAGTGCGTTTGACATAATGCCAATGTGTTGTTTGATATCCCATATACTTTCCCCAGACCCTCGCTTTATACCAAACAAGGTTAAATCATTGGTGTAGCAGTGAGGGTTATCGCCTGTAATCATGGTTAGCAAGCAGGTTTTTCCAGATCCGTTGGGCCCAGAAATTTGCCAATGCTGGTCCGGGTAAACCATAAAATCTAAATCTTTGAATACGGTGTTGTCATCGTACTTAACAAACCCATTTCGAAGCGCAATTAACGGCTCGTCTTTGGCAAAGGTTTTAGACGTTTCGGTGCTAGGTGGCAATGTTGGTTCAGCCGTACTTAAACTGAACCACGACGATAAATGGTTAACTAACGCTTCAGGTGCCAAGCGGTCGTCGCTACACGATACAATTTGTAATGCCTCAACCAAGACTAACTTACATGCCACATTCGGCACGTCGCGCACTGTATTTGCGGTAATCACTAAGGTGGACTGTGTTTGTTGGCTTAAGAAGGTGTTGAAACGTGCCCGTGCGTCTTTATCTAGCCCTTCAAAAGGTTCGTCAACTAAAATTACGTCGGCATTGCTCACCCAAGCTAGTAACAAGAGGACTTTGCGTGTTTCACCGGTAGACAGTGAAAGAAAGGCCGTATTGAGTAAATGGGCAACCTGCAAGGCGGTTGATAAGATTTTATACGCGCTGTGTTGTTGATAGTCAGAATTTGCTTTGCTTAAAAGCTCGTGCACTAAGGTAGGCTCAGCCACAATATCGAGAAGATCTGCACTGTCTTTTTGTTTTTCTTCAAGAATCATCGCGTGCTGAACGGCTACGCTGACTTCAGCAACCGATACATTCAATGAGCGTGTACCAGCAAGCGGCTTTCCGCGACCGGCTAATGCTGCCATAAGCAAGGATTTTCCTGCACGGTTTCGCCCAGCAATTAATACATGCTCACCTTGATTAACGGTAAAAGTAAAGGCAGGGGTGGTGAAGTTGTTATCTAGTTTTACTTGGTAGTGGTGTAGCGATAGCGTGGTCAAAATACAGACATTTCAGTTGGATGTTATATTGGCATTTTGGCGGGAATAGCAGGGATATGCAATGCAAACAAATTGTTATGTTTTTTCGATACGCTTGTCGGCTTGTGCTTCCACTTCAGGGGCTTGCTGTTGTATGTCTTTGAAATCAGCAAAGGATAGGAAAGGATACTGAAGTAGCGGGCTTTATTGTTTTCTAATTACAGGGGCCCTTTCGGGGAATATCAGCTTGGTCATAAAGTGGCTATTGGGATCAAGCTGATATTCCCCGAAAGGGTCACAGGCCTTAAAACCATGTTTTGAATATAACCGCCGGGCGGCGTTGAAATAGTCTTGCGTGCCCGTTTCCAGGCTTAACGTTTGGTAACCGTTTGCTGCAGCGAATTCAATTACGAAGGTAAGCAATTGACTTGCTATACCTTTCTTACGAAACATGGCGCTGGTACGCATAGATTTTAATTCTGCTTCAGTGTTACTGAGCTTTCTGATGGCTACGCATCCGGCTAATAGTTCGCCTTCCCATGCACTAAAAAAGGTAATGTTAGGCGACTTCAACGCCTTAACATCTAAGGCATGCACGCTTTCTGGGGGAGACGTGGCGTACATGTCTTTTAAGTGCTCTTCTAGCAGGGCGATAACGTCGCCGCTGCTAAGGTCGTCTTGCTTAATTGTTATCAAAGGGCTCATTTAGAAGACTCACACAAGAATCAGAAGCAAGGCTTATGGAACATGTTCATACGTTATTTAATAAACCTAATGCTAAGTGGGTACACCCATAATTCGCCCTTGTTGGCTTTTATCGCGGCAACAATAGCGAAAATGAAGTTCAAAATAGCAAGGATCACTAATCCAAACATACCAATAATGATTAACGTGAGCAGGCCACAAATAAGCGAGTAAACAAATAAGCTGATTAACCAATTAACGGTGACCTTTCCATGCATATCAATATCTTGGTGCTTATCTTTATTCACAGCCCACATAACGATGGGCAGGATTAACCCTAAACCAGGCACTATAATACTGGTTAACTGGCTAAGGTGAATAAGCATGCAATAGGTGTTAAGTGGCATACCCCAATATTCTTGAATACTTTCATTTTCTTTGCTGACGTCATGGTCATCATTGATGTTGTTACTCATACAACTTTCCTTGTTTTATCGGTTTTATATATATGCTTACGCTAGTTACTTCGAATTTTTCGAAGGGAATGCCAACATACTCTGTTAAAATAACAAAATCAACGTACTAGCGAGCTGGTTAATCGCGATACGTATTTGTTTCTATTCGGAATTAGCATTATGAACCAACAGCAGCCAAATAATCCTCTTCACGGGCTTACCCTTGAAAAAATTCTTGTTCGTCTCGTTGAACATTATCAATGGGAAGGCTTGTACTCTGAAATTAGGGTGAACTGTTTTAACAACGACCCTTCTGTGAAATCTTCGCTTAAGTTTTTGCGCAAAACTCAGTGGGCGAGAGACAAAGTAGAAGCGTTATATATTCGTACATTTAGCTAATCTACTCGTGTAATAGGCAAGCTAACAAACAACATCAAAAAGGACTAACCATGGATAACGTTGCGCTTTTCGTCGACGTGCAAAATATTTACTACACCACGCGACAAATTCATAAGTGCAATTTTGATTACAATCAATTTTGGCGCTTGGCTACCGAAGGTAGAAACGTGGTGAAAGCAGTGGCGTATGCTATTGAGCGAGGCGACACAAAACAGCGAGAGTTTCAAAATATACTCCGTGGTATTGGCTTTGAAGTTAAGTTAAAACCTTTCATTCAGCGAGCAGATGGTTCAGCGAAAGGCGATTGGGATGTGGGTATAACGATTGACGCTATGGAGTATGCTGATCTCGCTGACACCATTGTGTTTGCTACAGGAGATGGTGATTTCGATATATTGGCCAGTAAGCTTGTTGATAAAGGTAAAGAGGTGGAAGTGTACGGCGTTCAAGAACTCACTTCGGTTTCTCTTATAAAGGCTGCCAGCAAATATGTTCCTGTACAAGGTGACTTGTTACTGCGTTAGTCTATGTGGTTTAAGCTATGTCATTGTTGCTGATAAAAAATTTATTTTGGCAGTTTTATTGATGTCGGTCAGTTTGACTTTCTCTACTAGCGAGTATCCTAGCCTAATCTGAGTAGTAACACGACGAGGGATTATGATTTCTCAGCTTCCTAAGTGGGTAGAGTTCGGCGCATTTATCTTGGCGCTGGTGGCTGGGTATGTGAATGCGATTGGACTACTTGGGTTTGACCATCAATCTGTCTCGCATCTATCGGGTACTGCAACCCTGCTAGGTACTGGTGTTTACCAAGGGTCTCTGCAAAATGCATTTCATCTTGTAGGGGTTTTGCTTTCCTTTCTTGCAGGCGCTTCCATTGCTGGCTTCTTACTGCATGGTTTTACATTGAAACTTGGCCGGCATTACGATACTGCCCTTGTGATAGAAGCACTTTTATTGCTTATTGCGTTGGCGTTTTTGTATAACGAACAGTTTATTGGGCATTTTTTTGCCTCAGCGGCTTGTGGGCTTCAAAATGCGTTAGCTACAACCTATAGCGGGGCTATTATTCGCACCACTCATGTTACTGGTATTTTCACCGATTTAGGCATTATGCTTGGGGCCCTGTGCCGAGGGGAAAAGCTAGATACCAGAAAAGCCAAGCTATTCTTGTTAATTATTACCGGTTTCATTTTTGGTGGCACAGCGGGGGCAATTCTGTTTGGCATGTTTCAGTTCTTTTCGCTTATTGCGCCAGCTGGCGTATGCCTATTGATAGCAATGATTTACAACGTCTATTTGCGAAAAGCGGTATAAGTGAAACATTGGCAAAGGTAAACGAGGCCGCTGACATTAGCGGCCTTGTTTCGTTCTATTTTAAAGGTTATTTATGCGCTAGATGTGGCTTAACAGCACCATAATGGATACAAGCAAGTACTGGACATGCAAGTAACACAGACAAACCAAAGATGTGTGGCGCAAAATAAATAACCAAGGTGTTTAGTGCAGCTAACATGGCGAAAGCACTAGGCTGTGCAGAAACAATCGAAAAGGTTGTTGCCATACTTTGTTTAAAAGTGCGTTTAGCTATTAACATTAGTGGTGCAACAAACAGAAATAGCATAATAAATGGCACTGCCGATGAGAATAGTAAACCTAACGTGTGGGCGCTTATATCAATAAGCTTTTGGAATAAAAGCAAATCTACACCGCTACTTCCAAGTAGTACCCAAGAAAACAAAAGCTGACTTAAAAACGGCAGCAAAAGGAGAGGGCTAATAAGTAGAAATTTACCCCACGATGCATTGCTTATTGCAGAGAACGACCATAATTTCCCTTTTGTCGCCAAGTTATGAATGCATAGCCAAGTAGCGCCAATAACAGGCACCATTATCCATTTTGAAAGCATTATGGACATGGGGGCTGCTAGTAGGGGATCAGGTATTAGTTGCGCAGGTAATAGCTGTATAATACCTTCAATAATTAACGGGCTCAGCATAAGAACAAATAATGAAAAAGGGGCTTGCTTAAATAATTGCCACCCTTGTTGAAGCCACGCCTTGTTATCTAAACGCCCTGTATTTTTCCCATAGGTATTGTTTTCGTATGTTTGGGGGGCTTGTAACGCTAGCTCATTTTGATTGCCTGAAGTTTGTGCCGTCATCGTGATTCCCTGTATATGCTTTGGTGATTATTAATTAACCTTCAAAGCTATAGTCACGGGCAAAAAATAAAAATTACAAAATGATTGAAAAATAATCTAATTAAAGTCGAAAGTGCCTTTAACGCTATGAAATATTTGGCTTTATTTTATTTTTTTTACTCTAGAAATTATTCATAAGGACGTGTTAATGAAAACTATGGCGAGACTGGCGATTCTTTTCAATGTGCTTTTAGTGTCTTCTTGCTCTGACAGCCCCCAACAAGCAGACGCGACATTTGAACCCTGCAAGCGGACAGCAACTTACACCTCAAATGCCAGCCCAGTGGTACAGGTCGATGAAGCTCACCACAACTTTCTCACCATCAATAATCGTTTCAAACCCTTTGCTCAGGTGTTGCTCAGCGATGGAGTCACGGTTGAATCAAACAAGGTAAGTTTCAGCCAACAGGCCCTTAAAAATGTGGATATTCTTGTTATCGCCAACGCCCTTGATAAAAAGCGAAGCAACTGGCAACCCCCTTTTAATCAAGCGCTGACTAATGATGAAGTATCTGTTGTTATTGAATGGGTACGAAATGGCGGCTCACTTTTTCTTATTGCCGATCACGCCCCTTTTCCGAAAGTAATAGAAAGCCTAGCAACAGCGTTGGGCTTCACTTTTACTAATGGCCACGTCAAAGCAACACTATTTAGCAAGGCCACGGGTACGCTGATTAGCCATGAAGTAACCTATGCACATGAAAATGCTAAGCAAGATGATAATTCTAGCGCTAATGCCAATTCTGAAGCCAATCCAGAAGCCAAACACCCAAACCATGTCGAACTTCCTGTATTTATGCAAGAAAGTCAAAATGGCGCATTCACATCAGTATTAAACAGTCAGTTGCACGTAAAAGAAGTGATACAAGTTAAAACTTTCGGCGGCGCTGCCTTTTTACCACCAGAAGAGGCCACTTCACTGTTAACCCTTGGGCCACGTACTGTATCTATTGAGCCAGAAGTTCCTTTTGAAATAACGTCAAGCACACGCCGAAGTGCCATCGAAGGCTGGAGTCAAGGTGCCTTGTTGGAATTGGGTAAAGGGCGGGTTGCGGTGTTTTCTGAGGGTATGATGTTTTCTTCACAGGTTGATACGAACACAGGAGCGAAGCATGGTATGAGGTCGGTAGGAGCTGAACAAAACGAACGATTTTTACTTAACATTATCCATTGGCTAGCGGATTAAACAGAGCTGACAAAAAAGTTGAGTGGCGAATAGATGCAAACTCAATGTCAGCTCTGTAATCGCTATCAGGGCGGTAGCATTAACGCGTTAATTCTTGTCTAATGATTTCGGCCCCTGCACTCAATGCGTTGAGTTTTCCGCGTGTTACATGTTGTGATAACGGCACCATGCCACAGTTAGTACAAGGGTATAGTTTGTCAGCATCAACGAACTGTAAGGCTTTTCTTAGGGTATTAGCGACTTCTTCTGGTGTTTCAATAGCATTGGTGGCTACGTCTATAGCACCAACCATCACTTTTTTCCCACGAAGCAGCTCGATTAGTTCCATGGGAACCCGAGAATTTTGACACTCTAGCGAAATAAGGTCGATAGAGGACGATTGCAGTTTTGGAAAAATTTCTTCGTACTGTCTCCATTCATCACCTAGTGACTTTTTCCAATCGGTGTTGGCTTTAATGCCATAGCCATAGCAAATATGAACGGCAGTTTCACATTTTAACCCTTCTGCAGCACGTTCAAGTGCCGCAATGCCCCAGTCATTCACCTCATCGAAAAATACATTAAATGCAGGCTCATCAAACTGAATAATATCAACGCCTGCGGCTTCCAGTTCTTTCGCTTCTTGATTTAATATTTTGGCAAACTCCCATGCTAGCTTTTCACGACTTTTATAGTGACTATCGTACAGGGTATCTACCATCGTCATTGGGCCGGGAAGTGCCCATTTAATTGGTTGGCTAGTTTGTTGACGTAAAAACTTGGCATCATCAACAAACACAGCTTTTTGACGAGTCACCTCACCAACCACCATAGGCACACTGGCATCATATCTGTCACGGATTTTTACCGTTTTACGCTGCTGAAAATCAACACCGTTTAAATGTTCAATAAAGGTGGTAACAAAGTGTTGGCGAGTTTGTTCACCATCGCTAATGATATCAACGCCAGATTGTTGCTGATTGAGTAACGACAAGCGTAAGGCGTCTTGTTTGCCCTGAGTCAGTTCATCACCGTCTAATTTCCAAGGTGACCAAAGTGTTTCAGGTTGCGCAAGCCAAGACGGTTTAGGCAGACTGCCGGCAATTGAAGTAGGTAATAATTTTTTCATAATAAGTACTACACGTTTGAATGAGTTAAAGGGCGCAGTTTGCAGACCATTGTTGAAGAATATTGTGGTAAGGCTTGATGAAATTTTCTTCAACAAACTTACCTTGTTGAGCCGCTAAGTGATTGCGTTCTTCTCGGTCATATTCTATTTGTGTGAGTGAATGATCTTGGTGTTTTAAATTCGGCTGATACACTCTACCGGCGACCGCGTTTGCGTTATAAATCTCAGGGCGATAAATCTTTTGGAAGGTTTCCATGGTGCTAATCGTGCTTATCAATTCAAGATTGGTGTAATCGTTTAGCAAGTCACCAAAATGATAGAATGCCAAAGGGGCAACGCTATTAGGCGGCATGAAATAACGAACCTGCAGTCCCATCTTTTGGAAATACTGCTCGGTTAACGAAGCGCTATTAGGCTGGTATTCAATACCTAATACAGGGTGCTGATTTTCCGTTCTTTGGTAAGTTTTGTTTTCCGACACACTCAGGCAGATAACAGGTAACTTACTGAAACTTTCTTTGTAAACGTCTGAGTTCACGAATGCTTTAAACATCTTCCCGTGCAAATCACCAAAATCATTGGGAATGCTAAACTGGTCTCGGTCTTTATTATGCTCAGATAAGATCACGCTAAAGTCGTAGTCTCGTACATAAGACGAAAAGTTGTTCCCCACAATTCCTTCAATAGTCGTATTGGTTTTGCGATCAAGAATATTGGTTTTTAGTATTTCAATGGTAGGAAAGGTACAGCCGTTACCTTCAACATCAATATCAACCGAAATGATTTCAAGCTTTGCCGAATAACGATCGCCGCTAACATTGTCCCAATACGCTAGAGCATTAAAACGATTGTCTATCATCTGTAATGCGTTTCGAAGATTATCCTGGCGTCGTCTACCTCTAGCCAAGTTAGCAAAGTTAGTAGTGATGCGTGTGTTGTCAGATGGACGGTAGTTCTCATCAAAACAAACGCGCTTAAGCGAAAAAGTAAAAGTGTTATTCATGGTGATCTGACATTCCATTTGTGAACATAAACCCAAATTTTTAGCTCAGTTCAACTGTTCTGTATTTTCTAATTAAGCGCCTAGTAGCTAATTAAAAACGAATGCAATACGTTAGTTGTGTCGAGCAGAGAAGGTTTTATACGCAGATTAACTGATGAATAAAAATGATTTAATTTCATTAAATTATGAACTTTACTCATAATTGTCAGTTTTAAGTTTTAATTTGAATAATGACAGCGGTGCCGTAAAAGCAATCTACTTGTGTGAAAGGATGTGAAAATTCAACACAATCAGTAAAAAGAATGAGCAAAAAGAATGAATAAAAAGAATAGAGGTAAATGCTTCAAAAGCCAGAAGCAGCAGACTTGTTTGCTTCGAACTTATCTGCTTCGGGTTTTGAACACTTTGAATGACAGGGTGACTATTAGTTCGCCGGGTAAAAGCGTTTTGTATTAAAGGGGATAGGGGAATACAGCCACACAGCTAATGAAGCTTTACCGCGCTTTTACCGTGCTTTGGTTGCACAGCATTGCTTAAATTTTTTCCCACTGCCGCAAAGGCAAGGTAAGTTACGGCCGTATTTTACTTTGCCGCAGTCATCATGGAGTATCCCGTCGTGATAGCACCATTTGCCATCTTCAACAATAAAGTTCGATGTCTCATGTAACTGATATAGGTTTTTATTTTCAAAATAATAAGCCGTGAAATCTACCGTATCCGTTGCACCTTCATTAATTTGCATAATGTCCTCAGTAAGCCCTTCAGCTTGGGCAGTAAGAGGCACATTGTGGGTTTCACCCACTTCCAGTGCAAACCACGTAGCATTAGCTGCATTGGCAGTTAATTCATTAACACTTAATTCCGGTTGACGTACTTTTGTATAGGTAGCCAGTACATAATCGAATTGCTTACTGGCATACGCAGAAAAACGAGAGCGCATTAACTGGGCAGCAGTTTGAGGTGTGGCATGCCCTTTTAAAAAAGGTTCACAGCATGAAGAAAATGGTAAATTTGAACAGCAAAAACATCGCATAATTTTTTACAACCAAGTTAGCAGTGCACATATTGAATATATGTGCAGGTAAACGTGCACTCGGGCGCAATGCTAACGGTTAATCAAACGAATTACCATGGCCCTTCTGCAAGGTTGCCTTCATTTAACGCTGAATCTACTCGCACATTTACCAAACATACAGAATAAAGTTCGCAAAGCTTTCTGATCATATCGCTGTCGGTAGGCTGCAAATCTAAATCAATATTTTCAACATACAGTGTTTTGCATTGGCCGCCGGTTATCAGCTTGCTTATCCACTCTGGCATTTTTTCCTTTTCAGGTTTTTGTATACGAATAGCGTGGTTTACTTCTTTTGAAAATGACACTGAGTCGGCCAATAGATAATTCCAGCCCTTACTTGTGCCACCTTTACTTTCACCTGGATAGCCTTCGAAAGGTAAGGGGAGTTGTACAACGTTTGAAATAGACGTGCTTGAAACAGACTTATTGGTCACTGAGGTACGTAATGCCTGTAAACGTGCAATTGGAGATGTGTTCATAGCGTTACCTTTTCATAAGTTATTTTTGTAAGTTTATTCCCGAGTTATCGTAGATACGGGCTTGAAGAGCGTTTAAATGATAAAGCTGTTTGTCTATACAGTGTGTATGTGTATACAGTAGTTTTAAGTTGAAAGGATTGCAAGCACTTAATTGTGTTTTTTTCACACAATGGTTTTTTATGGAGTGCGCTTGAACGGTTATAGCACTGTTAAGAGGGGGAACTATTTGCACAGAAGCTCAACAATACCAAGGTGAGCAGGCTCCTTGCGTTACGTTGTTGGCAAACTTAATGACTAAACTGGCGACTTAGGTACACTACAACCGCATAAAATTTCATTAGGTTAAACACGATGACGTGAACCTAGTAACAATAAATAAGGCATGATTTGCGGTGAGCAGTTTAATAACATTAGGGTATGTTGGTATGTTTGTTTCAGCGTTTCTTGCTGCCACAATATTACCCTTAAGTTCTGAACTGGTATTTACCACCTTGGCGCTAAACGGTTCATCTGCGTTAGTGTTACTGGTTGTTGCATCTGCAGGTAATGTGTTGGGTTCAATCGTAAATTATGTTTTGGGCTTTCGCTTCGGCCAATTGGCAGCGACCAAGTTGCTGCGCGTTTCTCACGCCACCTTTATGCGGGCTGAAGTCATGTATAAAAAGTGGGGGAAATGGTCTTTACTGCTAGCCTGGGTGCCAATTATTGGTGACCCATTAACTCTGTTAGCAGGCACCTTACGTACGCGCTTTTGGTTTTTCTTACTGATTGTGGGAATAAGTAAAGCTGCGCGATATGCCGCGCTGTTGTTTTTTATCACTCACTAATTTTGCACCAGTACTGGTTAAGTCTGTACAGCGTGTTTCCGGTTTTTATTACGAACATGTTTTTTTCGTGCAGTAGTCACCAAACCTTTAATTCGGTTGAATAACAATACAAAGGCAAACAGCCAATACCATATGGGTTCTTGCCATAGGGTTTTTTGAGACCACGAAAAGTGCAGTAACACCAAAGGCACAATTATATAAATACTGTTGTGTAGGTGTTGCCAACGCTTGCCCATACTGCGACGAATTTTCTGAAAAGACGTTACTGTTAATACGAAGAGTAAAACCAAAGCGGTAAGCCCTACTACAATATAGGGCCGTTTAACCAACTCAGTAGCAATCAAGCCCATGTCTAGTTGCAGTTCGAACAGGATGTAAGTCACAAAATGCGACAGTGCATACACAAAGCTATATATCCCCAGCATTCGCCTGAATTTAATTGGCTCTGGGCTAGGCAGTATTTTTGCTAATGGGCTTAACATCAGCGTAATAAGTAAAAGGTGTATTGCCCATATACCGGTTTCGTTTAGCAACGTATCAACAGGGTCGGGCCCTAAATTATCGGTTACGCCAGCGTAAAAAAGGCCAACTAAATACCCAAGTGCCAGTAAATGAATGATGCCCTTTAATGACCTGCGAGTTAAATTTGAAACACGAACGGGTTTTTTGAATATTTTCATTAGAAGTTACGGGTTAAATCCATGTTTGCATAAAGCGGCGCTACTTCGCTGTAACCATTGTACATTTCGGTAGGTATTCTATTGCGTGATAACAAGCCACCAGTGGTAATACGGCGTTCGCTAGCTTGACTCCAACGAGGATGTGAAACTTTGGGATTCACATTAGCGTAAAAGCCGTATTCGTTAGATGCTAAGCGGTTCCACGTAGTGGGGGGCTGTTTATCGGTCAACCGAATGCGAACAATCGACTTAATACTTTTAAAGCCGTATTTCCATGGCACCACTAAACGAACGGGCGCGCCATTTTGCGGCGGGAGGGTTTTACCATATAGCCCTACCGACATTAGCGTAAGCGGGTGCATGGCTTCATCTAAACGCAGGCCTTCAACATAAGGGTATTCAATACCCCCACCCAAGAAACGGTTACGCTGCCCCGGCATTTGTTCAGGTTCGTATAGGGTTTCAAACGCGACATATTTGGCTGACGATAAGGGCTCTGCCGCTTTTAGTAATGCGCCTAACTCATAACAAATCCAAGGAATAACCATAGACCAGGCTTCTACACAGCGAAGGCGATAGATACGCTCTTCAAGAGGAAAGCGTTTCGTTAAATCATCAAGATTTAGTGTAAGCGGTTTATTCACCAACCCATCGACTTTTAATGTCCACTCAGAAGTATCAAATTCTTGCGCGTTTTTAACTGGCTCGTCTTTGGCAGTGCCAAACTCATAAAAGTTATTGTAAGAGGTGGCTTTAGATTCTGGCGTTTGAGTTTCGCTAATTTGATATTTTTCTGGTTGGCTAAATTTCAGCGCTTGGGTTTTAAATGCCGCAGCTTGCTCTTCATCGTCTTCCCAAAACCAACCTGCTGCATTCGCGGAGTTTGAAAGCAGAGCAGAAGCACCTACAAAACCAAGAGATTTTAGTAACTGGCGACGATTAAAGTAAACACTTTCATCGGTTACGTGATTGTCGGTTAACTTTACTGATGGTTTAAAAGGTTTGGACATACTTACACCACTATTATTGAGCGCGCTTTAACATTAAAAATCGATTAGCAGAGTACCGTCGACGTCGCGCGAAGGCGCCGAGCTTACATTACTTACGTGAAGGCAAGGTTTTAAGATTGCACAAGGCAACAAACACGCACTATTGTAACGATAAGTAAAAATTTTTGCGTAACTACAAAGACCCACCAACTAAGAATAAAATTTCATGTATTACCAAGAACACAGTGAGACACAATGGTAAGTAAGGGATACCAATTGAACTAATCAGGCTTTTTTGTGCATAGTAATCAATAGCTTTAGCTTGAGCTAAAAATAAAAAGCGCGTAACTTAAATGGTTTATCTATTTTAATAACAAGTATAAAAATGAAAGCCAACGAAATAGAGCAATTAGCGCTATCTGGCTCAGAGCTATCTGGCTCAGAAACCAGAGATGTGATCACCCCGTATGCCTTTAAAATTGATCAAGCGCTATTAGGCATCCCTTTAGCTCCTCCTATTAAACGCGCAATGGCAATGACCATTGATGTCGTTTTAATATTTATGGCTGCAAAGCTTAGCGCAACGTTAATTGCTTTTGTTGCTGCTATGGCTTTTTATAAAGGCACTGCACAACAGTACCTTCCTAAAATGTCGCCGTTTTGGCGCAGAGCCCTAAAGCTTTTTGCGGCAAGCTTTTTATTTGTAAGCTCGCTAACGGTACTCTCGTTAGCGATAGACTTTTTTGATGACGATAGTACTGTTCATGGAACACAAATAAAAAAAGCAGAACAAAAAGATGAGTTAAGTGAGTATGATAAATCAATAATACGTGCCTATTTAGCACAGACAGACGACGATAAAAACTGCGATGACATTTGCCAAAGTGCTGCTAGTGCTAATTTAGTTGCTCAATTGCCTGAACTTGCTGAAATTGAAGGCGCTGGAAGTATTCAAGTTACTCGATCGCTATTGCACTTAATGGCTATAGCAGATGATGAGCCTATTGCAGCAAATGATGTTAAGAATATAGATTTAGCGCCAGAGAGCATTTCGCGCGAAGTTACAACTGAAAGCAACACGACACCTGTAACCAGTATTTTGCAGTGGGGCAAAGGCATTATTCAAGACCTAGGCCTAGGTTTTGGTTGGGCTGCTGTTTACTTTACCTTGTTCTCGTTACTTTGGCGCGGGCAAACCCCAGGTAAAAAAGTATGTAATATTCGCGTGGTTTCGCTAAGCGGTGAGCCACTTGGCATGCTTGATTGCTTTGGCCGGTACGGCGGTTACGGAGCAGGTTTTGCGACGGGGTTATTAGGCTTTTTACAGGTGTACTGGGACCCAAACAGACAAGCCATTCAGGACAAAATATCAGCCACCGTGGTTATTCAGGGGAGTGTGAACCAAATTGTAAATGCACAAATCGTTGCAGATGCCGTTAAAGATTAGTGCTGCTTAATTTAACGTAATAACTTTGTACCACGCTTAACGCTAACCGTGAAAGTTATCTTGAATGCCACCTTGTCGAGGAGAAAAGAGTGTGCCATATAAGCGAGAGGCAAATTCATCGGTCATACCGGAAATATAATCAGCAAGCACGCGCATGCCGTTATTTTGTTCGCACGCTTTTAACCAGCGCTCTTGCGTGTTTTCGGGCAACAGGCGCGCTGGATCAGAACTAAAAGCTTCTAATAATTCCATCACTACTAACTGGCCCTTGTACTCAAGTTGTTGTACATCGGGGCGGCGAATCACTTTGTTATAAACAAAGCGTTTGAATAGTTCTAGGCCACGCTCAAAGTCGTTAGGCATTTTAGCATTGTACGCTAGAAGGGGGTGTTCGAAACCGTCTACACCCGCAATTTCAATAGCAGTAATGAAACTGTTTACCAATGCGCCAATTGCATTTTTGCGCTCGTGATGGGCTTTGCTGAAAAGCTTATCGGTAAGTTCATCAATGTTGCCTGATAACCATTTTATACCCAATGCTTTTAGCGGAAGGGTGACATCGCTAATAAAGTCTTGTCGATTCACCATGTCCATTACAATGGCGTCTTCTAAATCGTGTATGGCATAAGCAATATCATCGGCAAGCTCCATGATTGAGCAGTCAAAAGACTTGAAGCGCGTTTTACTGTGCTTGTTATCAAATTGGTTGAATGACATTAGTTTGTCTTTGTCTTGCAAACTAAAAGGTGCTAATAACCAATCAAATAGTGGTTCATCGCAGCGAAATAAACCTTTAGGCGGGTGCCATTGGCTGGCTTTTACTTGGCGCAAAGACGCTGGGCGCTCACCATTAACATCAGGAGAGCGTAACGTATCTATAAAGTTGGGGTATTTCACCAAGCCTAATACACTTCGTCGGCACAAGTTCATACCATGTTCGGCGGTATAGGGCTCTAGTTGAGTAATAATGCGAAAGGTTTGGCCGTTGCCTTCAAAGCCACCATGTTCGTGCATCATATAATGAAGGGCAATTTCACCGCCGTGCCCAAATGGTGGGTGACCGATATCATGGGCTAAGCACAAGGTTTCAATCAGCGTAGCATCAAGGGCTAATTTATTGGCGATATCTGGAAACTTACCGCATAGCTGCGCAGTAATACCGGTACCTATTTGCGCGGCTTCTAAAGAGTGGGTAAGGCGAGTGCGATAAAAATCACTTAGGCCAACACCCAATACTTGGGTTTTGGCCTGTAAGCGCCTAAAAGCGGCACTGTGAAGTACGCGAGCTTTATCTCGCTGATAGGGATTGCGATGATCGCCGTCGCGAGAAACACTGCGCGGCAGTCTGCGAGCGTGTAATTCTTGTTCCCATTTTTGTACTATCACAGTGCGTTCCTTTTTTAAATTTCTTCCTGGGTAATTTCGTCTAAACTGAGCGAAAAACTAGGCACATAACGGGTAAGGAAATAATCGACTTCATCTGAATGGTATTCTTTTAAAATCTTATCTAACCGTTTTTTAGCTAATTTGAATTCTTGGTTTCCTGCTGAAAGTTCTTCTAAGGTTTTCAAATAGGCGCACAGTACATCGGCAGCTTTAACAATAAAGGCTTCTTCTTTAGTGTGAAAATTAGCATCAATCAGTGAGGCGTAATCTTCTTTAAATGCGTCTGGTGCCATGTCGATTAAAATGTTTTCGGCTATCTTTTCAATCTTTTTGTATTCGTGCTTTATGTCTGGATTATAATATTTTACCGGTGTTGGAAGGTCGCCAGTGAGCACTTCAGACACATCATGAAACATCGCAATGGTAGCAATACGTTCTGCGTTTAATGTTCCGCCAAAAAACTTGTTCTTTATTAAGGCGAGGGCGTGAGCCACCATGGCCACTTGTAAACTATGCTCCTGAACGTTTTCGGTGCGTACATTGTGCATAAGCGGCCAGCGATTAATGAGCTTTAATCGGGCAAGGTGAGCAAAAAAATGGCTTTTATCTGACACGTTAAGCGCCTTGTTGATAGTGTTGAAAGAAGTTACCTATACGGTGAAGCGCCGGAACTAGCACATCACTATGAGGTAAAAACACTAAACGGAAATAGATGCCATCTGTCAGATTGAACGCTTTACCGTGTACTAGTAGTATCTTTTCAGCACGCAGCAAATCTAAAATCATCTGCTCATCATTGTTTATATTGAATTTTTTCTCATCAACTCGGGCGAAGCAATACATAGCACCTTTGGGCTTAACGCAGTGTATACCGTCAATACTGTTAAGCATGTCTACCGCTACATCACGCTGAATGCGAAGGCGACCAGTGTCTTTCACTAAGTCATTAATGCTCTGATATCCACCTAACGCGGTCTGGATTGCACTCTGACAAGGTACATTTGCACACATCCTCATAGACGATAAAATATTTAAACCTTCTATATAGTCCCGTGCTAAGCGCTTGTTCCCACTCACTACCAACCAGCCAGAACGAAAGCCCGCTACACGGTAGTTTTTAGACAGTCCGCCAAAGGTAACGAAAAATACATCGTCAGCAAGAGAGGCTATACAGGTGTGCTCGGCATCGTCGTATAAAATTTTATCGTAGATTTCATCGCTAAACACCACTAAGCCATGTTCTCTGGCTAAATCGACAACGTCTTGTAATAGCGCTTTGTCATAAACCGCGCCGGTGGGGTTATTCGGGTTGATAAGTACGATAGCACGAGTCTTACTGGTTATCTTACTCTTGATATCATCTAAATCAGGAAACCAGCCGGCTTGTTCATCACATCGATAGTGTACCGGTGAACCCGAAGATAAGCTTACTGCAGCGGTCCAAAGTGGATAATCTGGGCTTGGGATTAGTACTTCGTCGCCATGATTGAGTAGCGCTTGCATGGCCATCATTATCAATTCACTAACGCCGTTACCAATATAAACATCGTCTACACGAATATGCTGAATGTTGCGCTGTTGATAATATTGCATCACTGCCACACGTGCTGCGTAAATTCCCGTTGAATCTGAATATCCTTGGGAAGTAGGCAGGTTGTGAATAACGTCTTTAAGGATATCGTCGGGGGCTTCAAAGCCAAATGGGGCAGGGTTACCAATATTTAATTTTAAAATACGGTGGCCTTCATCTTCCATTTTTTTAGCTTGTGCCGCAATGGGGCCGCGAATGTCATAACAAACGTTATCTAATTTGTGTGAGCGAGATACAGTTTTCATGGTCTTTCTGGTTAATTTACAGACCTTGAGGTTAACGTAAACCACATACCCTTGCGAAGCCTAATTTAGCGCTAAACGTGAAAAATATTTCGATTTGGTTAAAAAGCGTGCGGGGAATTGAGGTTTGCATCATAAAATTGGTCGGAAATACCTAAAAAGTGATTGATAAACACAATATTAAAAAAAACTTCATAGAGTAAACTTACCAATTAACAGCTAATTAGAAATAGAAACTCATCAAAAAGGCTAAAATCTTGTTAATTAATTGTAAAATTAAGTGAATCGGCCTATCGTATAAGTACGGCGCATTAGGATGGGCGCGCCAACACCTTTTACGTGTAATAGCAGAGGTAATTCTCATTATGTCGCACCATTTTAAAGAAACCCCAGAAAATGCGATAACTCAAAGCGGTATTGCAAGGGTAATCCCTTGTAAGGAACTCGATATAGGCGATCCTATAAAATGGCTTTCACTTGGTTTGCGCGACGCTATGCGCACGCCTATTTTAACCGCGGTATATGGCGTTATGTTTGCCGTTATTCCTTGGTTCATAATGTACCTAGTAGAGATGACAGGCTGGCACTTGGTGATAATGCCCGCCATAGTGTGTTTTATGTTGATTGGTCCGTTCTTGGCTGCAGGTTTATATGATATAAGTTGGGAATTGGAAAAAGGGCACAAGCCTACCTTTATGCATTCATTGCGCGCCATGCGAAGAAATGCAGTGAATGAATGGGGGTTTGGTATTTTGCTAATGGTGATGATGATATTTTGGCTGCGGGTGGCTTCGCTCATTCACGCACTATATCCGTCGAATATAGAAACCACCCTTCAGAGTTTAATGCCATTTCTGGTACTGGGCTCGATAGTGGGGGCAGGTTTCACCTTAGCCATGCTATTTGTTACAGCCTTCACTCAACCTATATTAATGGAACGTAAGGTCGATTTAGCCACGGCGTTACTCACCAGTGTTAACGCGGTATGGGTAAATAAAGTTCCCATGCTCATATGGGGCGCCATTATATTTACGGCGGTGGCTATTGGCTTCGTTACAGGCTTCGTTGGCTTTATCATATTAATGCCGCTAATCGGTTATGCATCGTGGCACGCATATATCGACGCTATTTCGACTAAGCGTGCAAGAAAATATGACTAAAATGTAGTTTTATTACAACAAAGTTGGGCGGGGTAACGGGGTTTTATCTCATTGCTCTGCCTTTTTTTGTGAAAATTTCATACATCAGGCTTTTATTTGTACAAGAATAGACAAAAGTATTAGACCTTTTTAATAGTAAAAAGCTCACAGCTATAACGAACCGTTATAAATCAAACTAATAACTCTTTATAAATCAGGTGTGTAGTTTGTTAATGACTTAGTAACATTCTGATTTACCGTTAGTTTACTCGCCTTATACAATCTTTAAACAGCATTAATTTCCATTTTAGGTCATAAATAAAGGGCACTCAGGGAATTCCTTCCTTGAACTGCTTTTACCGAGTTTGCCAAAACCTTTGAGGATCTAATGATGAAATTACTTAAGACTTTAGCTGCTACTGCTGCACTAGCTTTTGCTGTTAATGCTAACGCTGCGCCAGAAAAAGACGTTCGTTTTGTAGGCGAAACACAATTTTCAGGCTTCTGTAAAGCGGTTGTACTTGATGATATTAAAGTATTACGTTCAAACCTTGCCCGTAACGTAGGTCGTATTGGTGCTAGCCAACGTGAAGTATTACGCATGGTTACTGCAGAAGACGGTTTAACATGTAACGGTGTTAACTTAATCAAGTTCTCTGTTGAGCGTGATGCCAACTCAGTTCACGAATACCTAACGTCACGTAGTTAATTGTGCGTTTACTAAGTTAGCGGGTGGCTGTGCTGTTATGTTTTATCAGCAGAAACACCCGCTACGTAAGTAATGCTTAACACTATTTACGGCTTAGTCATCGTAACTACACTATTCACACTTTAATAAGTTTAGCTATTCTAGCTTGTCCGTTGACTATCATTCGCTGAGTATTAAAACGCAGCTTGAGTAGCAACACATAAGCAAGTGGTACCAAAAATAAACTGGTCATGGTAGAGAACACTAGCCCACCAATAATGGCAATGGCCATTGGCGAGTAAGGCGGTCCGTCGCCACCTATTCTTGTTGCACCCATAGCAAGGGGCACTAAGCCTAGAACAGTTGTTGCTACCGTCATTAAAATGGGGCGAATGCGAGATTGTGCGCCTTGCACAACGGCGTCATAAAGGGTTATCCCCTCATTAACCAGTTGATTAATTCTATCGACTAATACAATCCCATTATTCACCACAATACCCATGAGAATTAGCATGCCAATCATGCCCATTATCGACATGGATGTACCCGTGACCATAAAGGCCCAAAAGACGCCGGTAAATGAAAAGAGTAACGACGTAATCACCGAGGTAGGTAGCACTAGCGATTCAAACAGCGCCGCCATCACCACATAAATCATGCACAAAGCGAGCAGCATATTCATTTGCATCACCCCATTGGCCTCATCTTGGCGTGAAAAGCTGCCATCTAGTGTCCACTGGTAACCCGTGGGGAGTTCGATATGGGCTAGTGCCTGTTGAATACGCTCTTTGGCTTCTTCTATAGTGGCATCATCTTCCAAATTTGCGCCTATATCTAACGCCGTTTGTCGGTAGCTTCGATTTATCTGCGAAAGTTGCTGCTCAACCGAAAAATCCGCCACCATAGCAAGGGTGATTGCCCGGTCTTGGTTAAACCCAATATTAATATGCTTAAGAGCATCCAATGATTTTTGAACATCACTGCCGTAGCGAAGCTGAACATTCACTTCACCTGCATCACCATATCGAAATGTGCGTAAATTCGCGCCTCTTAATGCCGTAGCCACAAGCTGGGCTACGTCACTCACTTGAATTCCTAACCTATTCGCCTTTTCTCTATCAATTCGAATCTGAAGTTCGTCACGTTTAGAGCCAGTATCGGCTTTCACATCGGTGAGTCCATCAATATTAGCGAGTATAGGGATAAGGCGTTCTGATATTTCTAGCAAGGTATCTGAAGATTCGCCCAACAAGGTAATACGCACACCGCCGCCGTTACCACTGTCCCATTGAAATGATGGTCGAGCTCTAACGAAGGCAGGCATGTTTTCTCGAATATCTTCTTTAATCGTACCCACACTCACAGGGAGATCGTCGTTTAGGGTTATTCCACTTACTGCATGCCCTGGCGTGAAATAGGTATAAACTTGTTTAATGTGGAAGCGTTTTTGGTTTTCATATAAAAACGCCTCCATTTTATCCACCGTTTTTTCTACTTCATCAAGCGTGTAGTTCTGAGTAACGTGATAATTTAGCCAAATTCGTTCTTGATTATCGTTACCTTCATCATCGGAGGTAACGACCTGCATAGGAATAGCAGTAGAAAGCAAAATACCTAATGCAATCAGTGATGTTTTTCCTTGGTTTACCATTACCCAAGACAGTATTCGACCATATCGCGTGATATAGCCAGGCGTGCTGTCTTCTTTCGCTTCAGGAATCGCTATTTTTGTAGTAAGTAAAGGGATTAAGGTTTTGGCAATAAACAACGAGGCGAAAAGCGAGATACAAATGGCGATGGCGACGTGCTCTAAAAATATCGTTACATCAATTTTCACGCCCACAATGTTAGGTAAAAATACAATAGCGGTAGTGGCGGTTCCTGCAATAACGGCCAAGCTGACACTGTTAACTCCACGCTGGGTGGCGCGGCTAATATGGTTATCTTGTTGTCGTTCTTGAAAGATACTTTCGGTAATAACCACCGCATTATCAACCAACATACCTACTGCTAACATCAAGCCCATCAGAGACAAGATATTTAGGGTGTAGCCCATCAAGTACATCACTCCCAATGTAATGCAGATTGAGAATGGAACTGACAGTACGACAATGAGAGTTGTGGTAAGCTGGCGCAAAAATAAATACAGCACCACGATAGAAAGTAATGCACCTAACAATCCAGCACTGAGCAAATCAGACAGCGATGAGGTGACGCTTTTTGCCACATCGTCCATAACAAACAGGTTAATACCCGTAAACGCAGGGTCAGACTTGGCTTCCTCTATCACTTTCATAACGTCAGAGGAAACTTCGACTAAATTGCTACCAGACTCTCTGAATATATTAAACCCAACCGCAAAGGTTCTATCTAGGTGGCGGCCTTCGCTTTGCTCGGGCAATTCAAAGCTGATTGTGGCAATGTCGGACAAACGCACATTGGGTGAAACCCACATGTTTTCGAAATTGGCCATATCGGTAAATTCCCCAACGGGATTAACCAGTATTTTCTCGCCGTTGTCATACATGTAGCCTGCGGTTAACGAAAAGTTGGCGTTTTGAAGCTTTTGCCCCAATGCAGTGACATCCACTTGATAGGCCGTCATTAATTTCGGATCTAACCGAATAGTAATTTGCCTTTTGAGAGTGCCGTATAGTTCAACCTTAGACACACCAGCAACGCGCTCAATAGGGCGCTTTAAATTACGCTCTAATAAGTCATACGCGAGGGATAAGTCACGATCGCTCGAAACGCGGAGTTGAAAAATGGGCATATCATTGGTGTTGAATTTGTACACCATGACACGCTCTACATCAGCAGGAAGTAAGTGGCGAATAGCGTCAATTTTTTCCCTGGCTTCTACGCCCTTTGCCTTAAGGTTTTCATCCCAATCAAACTCAACAATGATTTCCGCTTTGTTTTCATACGACCTTGCCCGCAATCGTTTAATACCCGACATGGTGGCGATGGCTTCTTCCACCGGGCGGGTGATCATGGTTTCAATTTCTACCGGCGTAGCATCGGGGTAGGGCACTTCAACTACCATTTCAGGAATGTCTATGCCAGGGAATTTCTCCAGGGGCAACAACTTTCCAGACACTGCGCCAAATAACAACATGGAAATAAACACCATGCCTATAGTCACTGGGCGGTTTAACGCAAAGCGTGCTAGTGCCGCGCCAATGCCATTGATAGTATTTTCAGTGGGCTTATCAGGTTGCGTAGCGCCCTTGTTATGCTCATCGTTAGGCGTTTTCATAGGCGCCTCCCGAAACGTCTGCCCCTTGGTTTTTTTCTACCACAGTCGAGACCTTTTTATCGAAAAGGCTGTAAAGCACGGGCAGCAATATTAGGGTAAGCAAGCTAGAAAATAGCAATCCGAAAATTACGGTAATGGCCATAGGTGTGCGTATTTCAGCGCCTTCACCTAATCCAAACGCCATGGGCATCAAGCCTAAAATGGTCGTCAGGGTTGTCATCACAATGGGGCGTAAACGGGTTTTTCCTGCATCGATGATGGCTGCGTTTTTTTCCATGCCGTTAGCACGTAATTGGTTAATGCGATCAACAAGCACAATGGCGTTGTTAACCACTATACCGCAAAGCATAATCAGCCCGATGAAAACCACTACGTTCAATGGTGTATTGGTAAGCCATAGGCCGTACACAGAACCTGCACCAGCAAGGGGAACCGCAAACAGTATAAGCAGTGGATGAAGTAGTGATTCAAATTGCGACGCCATCACCAAGTACACCATGAAAATAGCCAACGCTAAGGCAAATTGCAGCGACCTGAAGCTATCTTGCATATCCTCACTTTGCCCAGTCACTGTGGCATCCATCGACAAAGGTAACTGTGTATCGTTAAGCACCTTATTGACCAATGAAACGGCCTCATCTAGCTTCCCTTTTGCTAAATTCGCGGAAATTAATGCCACCCGTTGCTGCCCAATGCGCGTAATTTCACTGGGCCCTACACTCATGTAAACATCGGCAACGGCACCAAGGGGAATAGGCTGTGATGAGTCAGGGTTCACGACAATGGCGCGTACATCATTGATGTTGTCGCGCTGACTGTCTTTGGTACGCACGAGTACATCAACCTTTCTATCTTCGAGGCTGTATTGTGTGGCAACGCGGCCACCAATTTTAGCGGCAATTAAAGACGACACCGTGGCAGCATCAAGGCCTAAACGAGACAGCTTGGCATGATGAAACTCAATTTTTAGTTCTGGGTTACCTTCACGAATACTGGTAGAAATATCGGTGAAATTGTCATGTGTACTTAATTCGTGGGCAATTTTATCGCTATACGTTTGAAGTTGGCGTAAATCATAGCCACTCACTTCAACTTGAATAGGCGAGGCAAAGGTAAAGAGTTCTGGCTCAGTAAAGGTAGCTTGAACATTTGGGTAACGGTTAAGTGCGTCGCGTAGAGCGGTCTTTACGTTATCCATATTGCTACTCGCATTTTTGCTTTCGCTCGAGCTTGTATTGGCATTAGGGGCCATTACGATGTTGAGTCTTCCCCAGTGATCGCCACCTTGGCTAGGCGCGGCACTAATTAAACTTCCGGTACCCGACATGGCGTAAGTTCTTGCTACGTTTGAATCTGCCGATGCTATTGCCGATAAGTTCGATAACGTTGCATCAGTTGTGCTTAGGGGGGTACCCGCTGGTAGGGTAATATCTATCGAGAATTCACCTTGCGACATAGTGGGAATAAGCTCCATACCCAGTTTAGGGACAAGGAAGAGCGCACCACCCGCTGAAACTAAGGCTATCATGACCACAAGTGTTCTAGCCTTCAAGCTTGCAATTAAGGCTTGGTGATACACTTTTTCCAGACCATTAAAACCTTTGTTAAATAACCACACTAAGGGCGTAAACAACAACGACAAGCCCTTGGCAAGAATATGCCATGCACCAATCACTAAGGTAATTAGCGCAGCCGGCAAATAAACGAACACAAAGCGAAGTAACATTGCAAAAGGCCATTTTACGACATAGCCAATTTTCCCTAGCAAGGTCGTGGGGCGGGCTTTTGTGGGTGATGAAAAAGTATCTTCGTGTGCAAGCTGCGTTTTTTGCTTTCTTCGCGCCATGGCGGGAATAAGTGTGAGCGCGACAACTAACGAGGCGGCGAGTGCAAAACTGACGGTTAGCGCTTGATCTCTAAATAGCTGACCGGCAATGCCTTCTACAAAAATAAGCGGCACAAATACGGCCATAGTGGTTAGTGTAGAAGCAACAATGGCACCCGATACTTCCTTAGTGCCTGATGCGGCAGGATCGTCAGCCAAAACAGGAGTACTGTGACTAATATCACCATGAGCATTGTTTGCCAACATGGCTTGTTTACGTTTTTTGTGGCGGTCGATGTTTTCTAACACCACAATACTGTTATCGACAAGCAAACCCACAGCCAGTGCAATCCCCCCTAAACTCATCATGTTTAGGCTTATATCGTTGGCATACATCAGGTTGAAGGTGGCAATAACCGAGACAGGAATAGACACAGAGATGATCACTGTAGTCCAAAAATCCTTAAGAAATAGATATAACACTAGCATGGCAAGTAAGCCGCCCATAATAGCCGCTGACTTAACATTATCGATAGCTTGTTTTATGAAAACACTCTGATCGTATATTTGCGTCAGTGTGTAATTCGCAGGAATGTCATTCTCAATTTCACTAAGGCGGGAGGCTATTTGCTTTGCTACATCAACTGCATTTGCATCGCCTTCTTTGTAAATCGCAATTTCAACCCCTTCACTGCCATTGAAGCGAGTTACCACACTGCGATCTTTATAAGCACCCTCTACCGTCGCCACATCTTTTAATTGAATATTTCTACCTTCAAAGCGGCCAATAAACAGGTTCTCTATTTCCGTTAGGTTTTCGAATTGATTCAGTGTGCGCACTAAGAACGCTTGGGCATCGCCTTCAATACGACCACCCGCGGCGTTCACATTTTCGGCTTTAATACGATCAATAATACGGGTAATAGGGATAGATAACTGACTGGCTTTACGTTGGTCGATAAGAATGTGTACTTCGTTTTCAAGGCCACCGCCAACACGCACAGCTGCCACACCCTCAACAGATTCGAGGGCGCGTTTCACTTGTTGCTCGCCGTATAACCGTAGCCTTTTCATTTGGGTGGTAGACAGTTGGCCAGTGAGTACATCTTCTGTGAGCCCTAGTTTGATAACCGGATCTAAACTTGGGTTAAAGCGCAACAGACGAGGCTTTTCAATGTCGAGAGGGAGTTGAAGCACATCAAGCTTTTCGCGCACTTCTAAACTCGCGAAATCCATATCTGTGCCCCATCTAAACGCCATCACCACGTCTGATTGGCCAGCACGTGAAGTAGAAGTTACTTTTCTTACCCCTTTTACTACGCCAATGGCTTCTTCAATAGGTTTAGAAACAAGTTGTTCCACTTCGCCTGGAGCAGCACCCGTGTAATCGGTTCTAATGGTTAGCGTGGGGTAGGAGAGGTCTGGCAGTAAATTTACCGATAACCGACCTAATGAGACCATACCAAACAACAGTACAGCAAAAGTAAACATAGACACGGCAACCGGGCGTTTAACCGCTATATCAACAATACGCATGGTATATCCTTTTTATAGCGGGCTTAGCCGTTAACGACATCAACAGGGGCTTGGTCTTTTAGGTTTTGGTGGCCAGCAGTAACCACTTTTTCATCACCTTGTAAGCCGCTTAATACCTCAATCATTTCATCCTGTTCAAAGCCAGTCACAATGTCGACTTTTGTGGCTATATTGTCTTTAACAACAAAGACGCTATGTTGGTTGTCCATGGTAATAAGGGCACGTCGAGGAAGTAGCGTAGCGCTATTGTGAAGTGCATACTCAAGGGCTACGTCAGTGAACATGCCCGCTTTTAATACGTGTTTTTCATTTGGCACCGCAAGGGTAACTTTAAACGTGCCGGTGGTTGCATCAATAACAGGGCTAATGCGCTCTACTGATGCCATTAACGATTTATTGCCAAGTGCAGCAATAATAAGGGTGGCGGGTTGACCTACCGCCACATTCTGCAATTCATTTTCAGGTAAATACACCACACCTTGTAAATTCTGCTGCTGCACAATATGAAACATGCGCTCTCGCTGGAAAGATTCAGTCAAGTTACCTACTTTGGCGTTTCGAGAAGCGATAAAACCGCTAATAGGGGCAGTAATGGTGGTTTCTTTTAAATCTAGTTCAGCAAGATGAACCGACGCTTTGGCTGATTCGTATTGGGCGGTTAGTTTGTCGTAAGTATCAACGCTGATAAGGTTCTTAGAATACACTTTGTTTACTTTATCTAATTCACGCTCTAAACCGGTTAAATCTGCCTTTGCCTTCGCAAGGTTGAGTTCGTATCTGCGTTTGTCTAATTGCGCTAGAATTTGACCTTTTTCAACGTAGTCGCCTTCTTCTACCACTATCTGTTCAATTATGCCGGAAGCCCTTGCTACCACAAACGCTTCTTCTCTCGCTTCCAAAATAGCAGTGGTTGTATAAGTGGAACTAATTGAGCCATTGGTTACCACAGCGGCTTCTACCGGGATTGCGATCACCGTTTCAGCGATGTCTTCGGTTGGGTTTATAGCGTCGGCGTCGGTACACGCACCTAGTAGCAAAGATAAAGAAAGTATGCCGCCAGTAAGGGACAGTGTGCGAAGAGAGTTAAACGAAGCGTCCATGGTTAAATACCTGATTGTTGTCGTTAATTATTAGAGTAATACCAATTTACAGCAGCAACCATGCCAGTAAATGTAAGAAGATATTTATTCTTTAACAATCAGGTGGTTAGATTGGTTTTTGTGGGGGAATAAAAAAGGGCCATCAATCTCTGATAGCCCTTTACACTAATAGGTGGTGTATTAGCCTAATTGTGTGTGGATTCAACTAAAGTATAGCTGGTGGTGATCTCCACATTGCCGGTTAGCATCAACATAACCGAGCAGTATTTTTCAGTAGAAAGTTGTACTGCACGCGCTAATGCTTTCTCGGTCACGCTGCTCGCTACCACAGTGTAGTGGGCATGAATTTTTGTAAACACGCGAGGGGCGTCATCAGCACGATCGGCTTCTAGTTCACATTCACAGCTTTCAATTTCGTGGCGGCCTTTTTTAAGGATCTCTACCACATCAATACTGGAGCATGCGCCAACAGCTAATAATACTGACTCCATTGGTGATATTGCATTTCCACTACCGTCCATGACGGTCTTATACCCACTGTCGGTAGTACCGGTGAAAGTGAGGTCTTTATCCCATGAAACTTGTGCTTTCATTTCGTATCCTGCTTACGATTGGGTGAGACGAACGGCGTCTGCGCCAATGGTGATTTTCTTTTGTTTGTACAATGCGCCTAACGCTTTTTTATACGCGGCTTTACTCACATTAAAATGCTGGTAAATGGCATCGGGCGGACTTTTGTCCGTTAAGGTTGAAATACCACCGTGGGCGTCCAAATCATCTAAGATGGCTTGCTGCAAGGCATCACGGGTTTCCTTATCATGACGCTGTAACACCACATCAATCTTGCCATCTTCACGAATGGTTTTGACTACGCCATCGGTAGATTGCCCTACTTTAAGCGGTTTGAATGCATCGCTATGGAAAATTAGGCCTAGGGCTTTTTCGTTCAATACCACTTTAAAGCCTAAGTCAGATTTGGCATAAACCAAACAACTCACATTTTCACCTTCGCTAAGATAGGCGCTACCTTCTTTAAGGAAGTAGTGCAAACGAGTTGCACCTAAAATTCGATTTGTTTTTTCATCAAAGAAAGCGTGAACAACATAATACATGCCGGGATCTATAGGCGATTCTTGATAATCGGCGGGTATGAGTAAGTCGTTCTCTAGGCCCCAGTCGAAGAATGCACCGAAATGTGTAGCCGAGACTGCTTTGAGTACCTTGGTTTCACCTACTTGTATGCGCGGTGGCTTCAAGGTAGCAAACAAATCGCCGCGCTGATCGGTAGCCACAAACACATCTAGGGTTTGTTCCACTTCCAGCGACGTGGTTACTTCGTCGTGAGGTAAGGTTACAGTAGGCATATCTTCACTACTGTAGTCGGTTTCATCTACATTATCGGTAAGTGGTGCTAGCGCATAGCCAAACGGATATTCGGCGACCACTTTTAATGTATTAATTTTTCCAATATTTATCATTAACACTGACTTTTAAAAAAGAACAGGTAACATGATATCGGATTGAGGTTAAGAGCTAAACACTTATGAAGTTAAATTGCGATTTAGGTGAAAGTTTCGGTGCATGGCAAATGCCTGTAGATGCCGACATTATGAAATTTATCGATCAAGCGAATATTGCGTGCGGCTTTCATGCCGGTGATCCCGTGGTGATGAAACAAGCGTTGTATCTGGCTAAAAACAGTAATGTGGAAATAGGTGCACACCCATCTTATCCCGATTTACAAGGGTTTGGACGTCGAAGTCTCGCTATGCCGATAAAAGAACTGATAGCCTGTATTCAATATCAAGTCAGTGCATTGATGGGGATGGCAAGTATTGTCGGGGTGCCAGTGAGTTATGTGAAACCCCATGGTGCGCTATACAACGACATGATGCTTGACCCTCAAGTGCGTACTGCGGTCATGCAAGCTGTGGGGAGTATTAACAAAGGCCGGTTGGGGTTGATGGTGCAATCTCACGCACACAATGAAGCGCTGGTGCTTGAATCACAAGAATATGGATTGGCGTTAATATTCGAAGCGTTTTCAGATCGTCGCTATACCGATGAAGGTTTTTTGCAGCCTCGCTCACAAGAAGGCGCGGTGTTAACCGCCGCAGAAGCGCTAACCCAAGCGAAGCTTTTGATTGAAGATGGGGAAGTCATCACCGTTAGCGGGCAAAGACTGCCATTGCAGGCTGACACACTGTGCGTACATGGCGATACCGCAGGTGCTGTAGACATTGCGCAGCAAATTCGTGCATGCATGAAATAGACGGTGTGCAGGCATAAGGAAAAGTAGAAGCTAAAGCACAAGAAATAACACCAAGTGAAATTACCTTTTACTCATTAAATCATGTGAATGCCTTAACTTCGCCATAATTTCACCCTTTTTACTAAGGATATTACTATGCATCCCTTTGGGGATATTAAGCAGATAGTACCTGCAGGTTTAGATGCCATACTTTTGTACTTCGCGGGCGATACGGTAGATATCGCCAATGCGCGATGTCAGCATTGGTTACACACCATCACAAATTTGATGTTTCCATGGCTGAAAGAATGCGTTCCAGCCTACGATTCTTTGCTGTTGGTGTTTGATGCTCATAAAGTGGATAGCCATTATGTTTATCAGATGCTTCGTTCGCTGGCAGCGCAAGATGCAAGCATGAGTATAAGTAGTACGGGTGGTATTAGCGTGAAAACTCATGAAATACCTGTGTGGTACGGGGCAGAATCGGCAAACGACTTAGCTTTGGTTAGCCAGAAAACGGGGTTAAGTGAGCAGGATGTTATTGATGCTCACATCAGCATGACTTACAAAGTTTACGCTGTGGGCTTTGCGCCAGGCTTTGCTTATATGGGGCATGTACCTGAAACGTTGCACTGCGCAAGATTAGAAACGCCTAGAAAGCAGGTGCCCAAAGGAGCGGTTGCTATTGCCGACGCGCAAACCGCTATTTATCCTTCGTCATCGCCTGGCGGCTGGCACTTGTTGGGTTTATGCCCACTGAACTTGGTGGATACCAGCCATAACGCGCTTTTAAAAGTGGGTGACAATGTAAAGTTCGCGCCTATTACAGAACAGGAATTCAGAGACTTGCATGAAGGTTAGTGTTGAAAAAAATGGTTTGCTGAGCCTAATTATCGACAGCGGTCGGCAAGGTAAACAACATCAAGGCTTCTGTCAGTCAGGCCCCATGGATGAAGATGCCTATTGGTGGGCAAATTATTTGGCTGGTAACCAAGAAGGTACGCCCTGTATTGAAATTATAGGGTGCGCAGAATTTGTATGTGATACCAATGCGCAGGTGGCTGCCACGGGGCGCAGTGTGGTTTGCCTGGTAAATAATCAGTCAGTTTCTCCATTTGAAACTATCTTTGTGAAAGCGGGTGATCGGGTATCGATTGACAGTGAACACATGGGCAGTAAAGCCTATCTTGCAATACACGGTCGGTGGCAAGTACCTTCACCTTTAGGCAGTGCGTGCACGGTCTTGCGCGAAGGCATAGGCGGCCTTGAAAATAAAGGCGCACCGTTAGGGGTTGGCGATACCATCAATATTGAAACCCCAACAATACAAAGTGCTCACAGGGCTCTTGCACCGAAGCACTGGCCGCGATACGACTTAAGTCAGCCCTTAGCGCTTATCCTAGGCTATCAAGAAGAGAAGTTTAGCTCGTCTGAAAAAGGGCGATTGTTTTTGAGTGAGTACACGGTAACAACAAATATTAATCGTATGGGCTATCGACTGTCTGGTTCACCCATACATAGCAATATGACTAAAATGCGTTCTGAAGCAATACATATCGGAGCGATGCAAATTCCGCCCGACGGACAACCAATTGTGATGATGCGAGACAGACAAACCTTAGGCGGTTATCCGAAGCTTGGCAGTGTAAGTTTGCTTGATGTTAATCGTTTAGCGCAAGCCGTGCCGGGGGAAACTGTTACTTTCATGAGTCAGCATTACGACGATGCTCGCGCCGCATTTTTATTAAATTGGCAAAAACGACTTCGCCTTACAGGAGAATAAGAGTGACCATTGCATTTTTAAACGGTGAGTTTATGCCGTTATCAGAAGCTAAAATTTCCCCCATGGACCGAGGCTTTTTATTCGGTGATGGTATTTACGAAGTTATTCCCACTTACCATGGTAAAGCGGTTGGCATGACCGGCCACTTAAGCAGAATGCGCGATGGATTGGCGGCTATTTCTATAACTAACCCTTACAGTGCACAGCAGTGGCAGCAAAACCTAGACGGGCTTATCGACGCCAATGCCAGCTATCTCCCAAGCGGAAACATTGGCGTGTATTTTCATATTAGTCGTGGAACGGACACCAAGCGTTATCATGCCTACCCGCAAAAAATAACGCCTACCGTATTTGGTTTTGCCTTTGAAATTGCACCAGCTCAACCACTAGAGGCAGCCAATGTTAAGCCCTTTAAGGTGGCGCTTGAAGAAGACAAGCGCTGGCAGCGATGCCATATCAAATCAACCTCATTGTTAGGTAATGTGATGCATTTTCAGGCGGGGGTAGATAGTGGTGTGCAAGAAACTATTTTGCACAACAGTGACGGCATTATCACTGAGGCGAGCTCTTGCAACGTGTTCATGGTAAAAGATAATGCCATTTTTACCCCACCATTAGACAACCAGCTGTTGCCCGGAATTACCCGTCAAATAGCGTTAGAAGCATTTAAACGAGCGGGTTTGGCAGTAGAAGAAAAGTGGTTTACTAAGGAAGATTTATTCAATGCAGATGAAGTATGGTTAACCTCGTCAAGCAAAGAAATTGCCCCTGTCATTGAAGTTGATGGTAAAACCATTGGTACTGGTGAAGTAGGGCAGATGTGGGAGAAAGCCATAAAGGCTTATCACAATTATAAGTTTGAGGCTTAGGGCATAGAGTTAAAAACTAAAGGCTTAAAACGAAACGCTTGATGTTTTAAGCCTGAACATAAGTCATTTAACACTGCTGCAAAATGAAGGATAGGGAAGCGCAAGCAGGCAAAATGCCTAGGCGGTTTCCCTTAACTTAATGTGATAGGGGAACACTTTGCTTGTTTCGCTTACACTTTTACCTTCAATAATTGATATCAATGATCGGGTGGCTAATTCAGCCATCTCCCTTCTTGGTGTAGATACCGTGGTAAGGGAAGGGTAAATAGCTTTCGCAAAGCTCAAATCGTTGAAACCACATATATCAATGTCTTTTCCAGGTTTTATTCCCCTGCGATTACATTCCATTACAGCTCCGGCTGCAAGTTCATCACTAACAAAAAATAGGGCATCTAAGTCTGGCCATTTATGAAGCGATTCCACTAGCAATTCAGCGCCCGCTTGAAATGAGGCGTCAGCACGTGACTGAAGGCACATATCATCTTGCAACTGTGCATTATGAAGGGCTTGCTCCCAGCCTCGTTTTCTAAGTACAGCACGCCAATCAAGCAGCAATGAACAAAAAGCAATTTTCTTTCTGCCCTTCACGTTTACTAAATAGTCCGTCATTTCTTTTGCCGCATTGAAATGATCTACACCATAGTTAATATCAAAAGTAGACTCCGACATATCCATAATTTCCGCAACCGGCGCATCGGTGGTTTTTAACATTCTTATCGTTTCGTCGGTATGACGACTAGAAGTGAGAATAAACCCCGAAACCGCTTGCTGAATATAGGATTCAACAATTCGTTCCTCCCCTAACGCTGAATAGGTAGAGTCACCAATCATTAATGCATAGCCAAGTTCATCAGCAACCGCTTTTACGCCTGAAACTACATCATTAAAAACATTGTTTCCAAATGAAGGGAGTAGCAACGCAATTGTTTTATTGTTTTGAATAGATAAACTTTGTGCTGCACGGTTGGGGATGTAATTTAATTCCTTAGCCGCTTTCTTTATTTTCAGCGATAACGCTTTAGAAATACTACTTGAATCTTTAAGTGCGCGAGAAACGGTAGTTTTGTGAATACCTAAATGTGCGGCGATGTCTGAAATGGTTGTGCGTTTTTTAATATTTTTCATAGGGTAGATTCATTTTTTATTATTGTTGCACAGTTTACTTATTTCACCGTGATGTGGCGCTATACTCTTGTTTAAAAAGGGCGTCCAATCTAAGGGGGCTATGTAGCATCTATCACTGAGCTGATAAACGTCTTGCATATTTCCACTACCTCATCGACACTTTGTGAAACATCCACAAAGAAAGCCTCATCTTTATTTGGTACTTCCAGGGTAGAAAACTGACTTTTGAGCATATCATCGCCCACAAAAAAATGCTGTCTTTGTTTAAGCCTTTGGCCAATGGTATCGGTAGAGCCATGTAAGTAGATGAACCTTACATTTGATTGAACGCTTTTAGCTAATGGAATTTTTTTCTCTTCAGCTTGCCTTCCTGTTAGTTCTTTACTAAGCCCTTCACATAATATTGCTCGGTAGGATGCTTTAAGCGCTGAACAAGAAATAATAGCGCTTTGATCATTTGCCAAATGATCTTTGGCTATTTTATTCAAACGCGTTAGCCAGTCCCATCTGTCGGCATCTTCTAACGGAATACCAGCAGACATTTTTTCTACGCTAGCAGCAGGGTGATAACTATCACCTTCCTCAAAAACAAGTCCCAGTTCAGAAGCCACACGCTCGCCGATGGTAGATTTCCCTGTGCCTGAAACCCCAGTAATAAAGAAAACGGTATTTGCAGTCATTCAACTACCTCTTTGATTCAATGCTAAGCAATGAGCCCAAACTACGTTAATTAATTTAAACTAAGCATAATTCGGAAACCGGTTGCGTTCAAGGTTTCTTTATAATATTGTTACGGCGAATATATAATTTGTTAACGTAGTGTTGCATAGAATAACAACGGGTTGCCTGGGTGTTCTCTGTTTACTAGATAATAAAAATTTTCAACGTGTACCTCAGAATTTTACGTGCCGCTAACTGCAGGTTTGAGTGCAGGTTTATAGGGAAGAAACATGTCAGATACCTTTTCACTTCTTTTTTTCGCCATCGTCAGCATTGTACTGCTGGCCTATTTGGTTATTGCTAGAAAAGTACATGCATTTATTGCCATTATTATTGCGGCAGCCTTTGTGGGGATAGGCACGGGAATGGACGCTACAGAAGTTCTCAATTCCATGCAAAGTGGTATGGGAAATACACTTGGTTTTGTTGCTACCATAGTGGGATTAGGGGCAATGTTCGGGCAATTCCTAGAAGAGTCGGGTGGCGTGGATAGACTGGCGCTAACGATCAAGCAGAAGTTCGGTGAAAAGAATAGCCAATGGGCACTGGTTATCACCGGTTTCCTAGTGGCGATACCTGTATTTTTTGAGGTAGGACTCATTATATTAATGCCGCTGATATATTCGATGGCGCAAAAAACCGGTAAGTCATTAATTTATTATGGCATTCCCTTAGCAGCAGGACTTGCGGTCACCCACGCATTTATTCCACCAACGCCAGGGCCTGTAGCCGTAGCCTCTATATTAAATGCCGACATTGGACTAGTGATTTTATTTGGTTTTATCGTTGGTGTGCCATGTGCTTGTATTGCGGGCCCAATTTACGCTTCCTATATCGCTAAGAAAATCCATGTGCCAGTGCCGGAACATATTAGAAACATTGAAGCAAGACCAGTTGAAGCATTGCCCTCATTTTCTTTAGTAGCGGCATTGTTATTCTTTCCTCTCATTGTGATCCTCATCGGGTCAATTGCGAAATTTGTGTTAGCTGACGGTGTACTAAAACAAGTATTTATTTTTGTTGGACACCCATTTATCGCCCTAACCATTGCGACATTGGCATGTTTTAAGTGGCTGGGAAAAAACCAAGGCTTAAGCGCAGATCAAGTGAGAAATGTGGCATCGAAAGGGTTAGAGCCAGTAGCGTTAGTGATATTAGTTACTGGTGCAGGTGGTATGTTCAAACAAGTATTAATCGATTCGGGGGCAGGTCAAGCCTTTGCCGATGTAGTGGCACTTTCACCTCTTCCACCGCTTATGGCTGGGTTTCTTATTGCCATTTCCGTCAGGATTATTCAAGGCTCAGCTACCGTTGCAATGCTAACGGCTGCAGGTTTGATGGCACCCGTGGTAAATGCATTGTCGTTATCACCATCTTTATTAGCGCTAATGACTATATCTATTGCTGCCGGAGCTACAGCAATGTCGCATGTAAACGATACGGGATTTTGGATAATTAACCGCTATTTCGATATTTCAGTAAAAACCACCTTAATATCCTGGACGTGCATGGCCACTATTATTGGCTTTGTTGGGCTAACGTTAACCCTACTCTTAGCCATGTTCATCTAACACTTATTCATCTGTAGGTACACATACCCAAACGGTGTTTTAACGCGTTGGATCTTATGGCCTATTTTTGTATTTAGTATGGAAACCGGTTTCCAGAATAATTAAGCGTAAAAAATTACATTTATACAAACCATCAGGGCGTTAAAACCAAAGTAAACGGCTGACGATAAAATTTCAAATAGAGGTAAAGACATGCGTGAAAGCAATAGAGCAGTTAAATTAAATAAGCAACTTAGCAAGGTTGCATTAGTAGTCATGTTGTCTAGCCCATTCGTTTCTGTGCAATCGGCACAACAAGAAAATACAGCGGGCTATTCATCAAAAGTCT
Source organism: Alteromonas lipotrueae (assembly GCF_019249215.1). Taxonomy (GTDB): domain Bacteria; phylum Pseudomonadota; class Gammaproteobacteria; order Enterobacterales; family Alteromonadaceae; genus Alteromonas; species Alteromonas lipotrueae. Next base: position 77,761 of record NZ_JAESDI010000009.1, on the reverse strand, counting down.
ATCAAGCAGAAGACGCGTTCCCTGGGCTTTTTGAAGCAGTACAAACCGCAAAAATTCTGGGTGACTACAAAACCTTTGTCGACGCCGTTCCGAAGCAAGAGCCACGTGATATTTTACAAAAGTATGGATCGTTGAAAGACACAAAAGGTTTTGATCTGAAGGCATTCGTATTAGACAACTTCTCCTTGCCTCAAGCGACTAAAGAGACAAAAGTCACTCACGAAGCGTCATTGCAGATCCACCTTGAAAACCACTGGAAGAACTTAGTGAGGCAACCGGTTAAAACGTCTGAGTTTTCTAGCTTGATAGAACTGCCTAACCCCTACGTGGTGCCAGGAGGGCGCTTCAGGGAAATGTTCTACTGGGACAGTTACTTTACCATTGTGGGGTTATTGGCATCGGATCACACCACACTCGCTAAAGGGATGATTGATAACTTTGCTTACCAGATTGACCAGTTTGGTTTTGTTCCAAATGGTAATCGAAGCTATTTCTTAAGTCGTTCACAACCACCATTATTCGCAGCCACTTTAATGGCGTATGCACAAAAGGAAGGTCTTGAAAGTATTGTTCAGTACTTACCTCAACTTGAAAAAGAATATCTGTTTTGGATGGACGGAAATACTGATATTCCCACAAGTGCCAAGGAAGGAGAGCACTTAGTTACCTTAGAAAACGGAGACTTTTTAAATCGGTATTATGGTGCTATCGCAAAGCCCCGTGCTGAAGCGTACGGCAAAGAAAGTCGCTGGGCTCAAAATAAAACGTCCTCAGAAAAAGACAGTTTCTTTAGAAACCTAAGGGCGGTGTGCGAGTCGGGTTGGGATTTTAGTAGCCGTTGGTTTAGTGATGGAAAGAATAAAACAACCACGCATGCGATGGACATTATTCCTGTTGATTTGAATAGCTTACTGTACCAGTTGGAATCCACCATCGCTTTGCTGCACAAGCAAGAGAACAACGAAAGCAAAGCCAAGTACTTTACAGACCGGTCAGAAGAACGAAAAGCGCTAATCCACAAGTACCATTTCGATGAAGAAACCGGCACTTATCAAGACTACGATTTCAAACGTAAAGCCCATACTAAACGCCCCTCTATGGCAATGGCTTACCCGCTATACGTGGGTGCAGCTAAGCCGCTTGCAGCAAAGCAAGTTGTTAAGTACCTCCATAACCATTTTCTTAAGGCGGGTGGTTTTGTCACTACATTATCGAATACTGGTGAACAATGGGATTACCCAAATGGGTGGGCACCACTTCAATATATTGGTGTAAAAGGCCTTTTAAATTACGAGGAAGGCGCTTTCGCTAACGAGGTTATGCAACGCTGGTTGGCACTCAATGAAAAGGTGTATGCGCAAGAAGGCAAAATGATGGAGAAGTACAACGTTGTTGATACGTCAATGAAAGCCGGGGGAGGGGAATACCCCACACAAGATGGCTTTGGTTGGACCAATGGCGTCGATTTAGCTTTTTATGAAATTTTAAACACTGATCAGTAGTAAGCACACGGTTTTAACAGGCGGTACGGAACGGGAATTAGCAAGCGTACCTGCCGCCAAGCACACAGCTAAAACTTGGAGAAATACATGAAGAATGGAATATTCAAACTGGGGTTAATTGCATCATCGATTTCCTCGATACTTTCGCCCTCAATTACGTTAGCACAAGATGCAGACAATGCCGTAAATAACGATATTGAGGTCATTTCAGTTTCAGGCATTCGTGGCGCATTAGCCCGCTCTCAAGCCGAAAAAATGAATGCATCTTCTATTGTTGAATCAATATCAGCAGAAGATATAGGCAAGCTACCAGACTCATCAATTGCAGAATCACTGGCTAGACTCCCAGGACTAGCAGGGGAGCGTAGCGGTGGACGTACTTCGGGAATTTCTATTCGAGGTTTTAAGGAAGATTTTACTGGCACGTCATTGAACGGCAGGGAGCTTATTGGAATTGGTGACAACCGAGGGGTTGAATACGATTTATACCCTTCTGAAATCATGACAGGCGCCACCATTTATAAAACCACCGAAGCCGACTTAATGGTACAAGGGATTGGTGGCACGGTTGATTTGCAAACCGTTCGTCCCTTGCAAGCAAGCGACACTATCACAATCAACACAAGTTACGAGCTGGGGGAGCGCGATTCAGATAACCCAGAGTACAGTAATAAAGGTCACCGTGCGGCGCTTAGCTTTAACAAAAAATTTGCCGATGATACCTTTGGTGTTGCAGTAGCACTGGCCACAACCGAGTCGCCAAACAATCATCGTAACTATGGTGTTTGGGGCTATGCGACTAATGATGACGGACAAATTTTGCCAACGGGAATCAGTAGCCACGTTATTAGCACAGAGCTAAAGCGAGATACCATCTCAGCCGTGTTTCAATACCGTCCTACCGATAAACTGGATATTGTGCTTGATGTATTGAATATAGATTATTCAGACTCGGGCATAAGACGGGGCATCATTGACCCGTTCTCGGCTGTTAACGTGGTAGGCACGGGAGCAAATAGTACCGGCACGCAAATTAACGCTAACCCCGTCCTTAGAACTGATCCTAGGCAGAAAACCGGTGAACTGAATACGCTGGGGCTTAATTTAGAATACTTTGTTACCGACAACTGGTCGGTAGAATTGGATGCGGCCACCAGTAAATCGGATAAGCGGGACTTACGCGGCGAATCGTACGCCGGGTTAGGGCGCTCAGGCACCGTGGACCCCTCTCAATTTGTAACTCGACAATTTCAAATGTCACCAGATGGCATCGTGTTCTCTGATTCATCAGGTTTAGACGCATTTTCCGACCCTACCTTGTTACAACTTGCAGGCCCACAAGCGTGGGGAGGCGGAATGGCGAGTTTATCTGATCAGTTTGAAACCGACGCGTTACAAGTGAATGGAAACCCGCTTTCCTACTTAGACGCACAAGACGGTTTCCTAAATTATGCTGATTTTACTGAAGAGCTCACCACTGTAAAATTTGAAGTGGTTGGCAACCTATCAGGTGATATTTTCACCAAAGTCACCGCAGGTGTTAATTACTCAGATCGCTTTAAAGACAAAGTAAATAAGGGCTTTTTCGCTACCTCAGATACATACCCATCTAGCGAATCAATTCCGTCTGACTACGTTTACGGCTTGGCAGACTTAACTTGGATGGGACTCGGAGAGGTGGTGGCTTATGATGGTTTTGCTCCCTATGAAGACGGTACATATACCCAAAATGATGCAGGTTTCTTAGAGCCCGATCGCCTAGGTGATACCTATGAAGTCAACGAAGAAGTGATTACCTTGTATGTGAAAACGAATTTTGAATATGCTTTTAATGACATGTTCTTGGTGGGAAATGTAGGTGTGCAATATGTAGATACCCAACAGTCTTCTACAGGCACCATAGGCGTAGTAGGAAGCAACTTTAAAGTTTGTGATGATAACGATGACGGTGTGGTTGATGAAAGCTGCCAAGTCGATTTGGGCACTGATTATAGTCATGTGCTACCCAGTTTAAATCTGAGCCTCGAATTTGCCGATAGTCAGTTTATTAAGTTAGCGGCGAATAAAACAATAAGCCGGGCAAGAATTGATCAAATGAAAGCGTCGGGATTCGTGAAGTTCACACAAAATATTGATCAGATCTCCATTCCTAATTCTGCCGAAGCCGTAGAAAATTATGGCTCACCATGGTCTAAATTTACCGGTAACCCTCTACTTCGGCCGCTGGAATCAAATAACTTTGATTTGTCATACGAAAACTATTTTAGTGACGAAGGTTATTTTGCTGTTGCCTATTTTTATAAAGACTTAGTTAATTGGACTAGAGACGGTGATCAAACTATTGATTTCACAAACGACGAAACCAATAACGGAGCAAATTACTTCGTTCCAGGTTATCACGACCGTGTTATCGAAAATGATGGTACTTATGGCCCTGCGGGTGTGTTCTATTCCCAAGGTGATGTGGTGACACCGCCTGACTTAGGTACCTATTCATTCTTTGAAGATGGGTTAGAAGGCACGGTAGAAGGTATAGAACTAACGGCTAACGTACCATTGAATGTGGTAGCTGATGTTCTAGACGGCTTTGGTGTAGCGGCATCATACACTTACGTTGATGCTGAGTTAGAAGATGGGTCACGCGTACCAGGGCAATCAGACAAGTCATACTCAATCACTATGTACTATCAATATGAAGGGGTTGAATTTAGAGTGGCCACAACCGATAGAACAGGCTTCTTGACGTACGAGCGGGGAGGGTCGAATAAGATATCAGAAGCAACGCGTAGTGCGGTAACTCTGGTTGATGCACAAATCAGTTATGACTTTGCAGATGCTGGAATTGACTCACTAGAAGGGCTGCGCGTATCAATATCAGGCACGAACTTAACAGATGAAGATGAAGAAACCATTGATGATGCTACGGGTGTCGTGTCGTCACGTCGTCAATTCGGACCTTCTTATTTATTCAACGTAAATTACTCCTTCTAAAACAAAAAGGCCCTTCAATTCACATTGTAGGGCCTTCTTTGTACCGTAGCAGTTCTAAACGGTATCAGCTGCGGTACTAGTCTTTACCTTCGCAATTCTCATCTGTGCATTCGCCATAAAGATACAAACTATGGTGAGTAAGCTTGATATTATGCTTCTTCGCAATCATATCTTGGCGCTGCTCGATAATATCGTCTTCAAATTCAATTACCTTGCCGCATTTTAGGCATACCAAGTGATCGTGATGTTCTTTGTGGCTTATTTCAAAAACTGATTTGCCACCTTCAAAGTGATGGCGATTCAATATACCCGCATCATCGAACTGGTTTAGCACGCGATAAACTGTAGCAAGGCCAATCTCTTCCTCTTGCTCGATCAGAATCTTATACACGTCCTCTGCACTGATGTGTTGATTTTCAGGTTCTTGCAAAATTTGCAAAATCTTGAGGCGTGGCAGGGTTACTTTTAAACCTGCTTTTTTAAGTTCTTTATTCTGATCCATTACAACCTACTGAGAACGAGATGTTTATCAATGGAGCTATTATAGGTAACTCGTCAGGATTTAAAAGAAAAACCGCTGTTTCTTGTTCGGTACGATGAAAATTCGAACGAATGGGCAAATTTTTCTTCTGTGACTTGTTGTGGAACGCTTTGTTTTTCGAGGACTGACCAGTTTGTAAGTGTCAGTTATTGTTAATAATTAATAGCAATTATATATACTTGGGGTGCATATCATTAACATTCTGTTAAACTGAGTGTATGACGGTAAACGAGGTTAGTACGTTGAACTTCATCGCGTACTTTGAATTATGCCAATGAAATTGACGGTTATAAATAAAATAAAAATAGGTTTTGGCCTCTTTGGATGCTTGTTACTTATCACAAGTATTCTTTCTTATTTCGGTTTAAACGACATTAGGCGTTCAGCAGAAAACGTGGTTGAACGTAAAATGCCGGCTCAAACCAGTATGCTTAAAGTCAAAACCGAGATCCTATCTTTATCTGTGGTTACGGCCAATGGTTTTCACGAAAATACCCCCAGCGCTTTGGCCCAAAATCGCCAAGAGTTTGAAACTCTATCGAACGAGTTTGTTGCTGATCTCAAGAGCCTAACCATTATTCTGCCGAGCAATCCAATTGCGGTAGAGGCAGTAGATGCAAGTTTAGCCTACGTAGAAAATAGTCATGATATGTATAGGGCGTTAGCGCAGCGAATGGTGATAGAAAGCGCGTTAGGCGACAAATTAAGAGAAGTAATGAGCGAAGCAGATGAAGCAAGCGCCTTAATGCTAGATTTGTCTTACTTAGAGTCAGACAGTCCAAGCCTAGATACACTAATTGGTGCAGGGACGAATATCGATAATAAGCTGCTTACCACCACTGATTCTTTTAGCGAACTTGCCGCCAGCGTAGACGCACAAGACACAGCCAATATTATTGATGATATAAAATATCAAATTAGTAATATTACGGTAGATAAGGACTACTTAAACCGCCTTGCACTTGATATTGATGATGGAGGCACGGTAGCTGCCTTTAATGAACAATTTGCTTTACTCATTGAAAACGTTAACAGCACCAACGGGTTGGTGGCTCTGCAACAACAAAAGTTAACTGAAATAGCTGTAGCACAAGCGAAAAAAGACGAAGCATTAACGGCGTTGCAATTAGCGTTAAGCAGCATTAATACATTATTTGATAGTGTGCAGTCTGAATCTATTCAGGGGCAAAATGCTATTTTAGAATCTGTGCAAACCAACTTAGTTAAAAACTTTGTTGTGGCAGTTATTGGCCTGATTGCCGCCATCACGTTAGGTGTGCTGGCGACCCGCAGTATCTCTACGCCTCTTGGAAGAATCAATGAAGGGTTAACCCAACTAAGTAAAGGAGATTTAAGCCATACACTGCCTGAAATAGGAAACGATGAATTCACGGCACTTTCCGTCAAAGTGAATAGTTTGACCAATAGCTTGCGAGAGTTAGTGGGGAATATTTTAGAGCAAGAAAAACGCTTAATTACCATTACTAAAGAAAGTGTCGCCTTAGGTGAAAAAAGCTTACAAGGTGTGGATGAACAACGTAAACAAGTTACGGTAATTTCTACTAATACACAAGATGTGCAAAACACGAGTCGTAGCAATTTAAGTCAAATTAATGATGCTATGGAAGCGCTGCATACAGTGACCGCACAAAGCGAAGAAATTAGTGTGCTAGTTGCCCAAAACCGCAGTCAGGTAGACAGCCAAGCCCGACAGGCTGAAGCATCCGCAGATATTATAAATCGTTTAGATGGACACTCACGCAGCATTGGCAGCATTTTGGACGTTATAAAAACCATTGCAGAGCAAACCAATTTATTAGCACTTAACGCAGCAATTGAAGCCGCTAGGGCAGGAGAGCAAGGCAGAGGCTTCGCCGTAGTAGCCGATGAAGTGCGCACCTTGGCAAATCGTACACATAACTCGACCGAAGAAATCGAGTCTATGATAGGCAATCTTCAAAAAGATGCTGAGAAAGCGGTAAAAGCAATAAATGCGGGCAGGGAACAAGCCCAAGAAGGGGTGGAAATTACCCAACAAGTCTCTCAGCAGGTTGAAAGTATTCGAGAAATTATTGCTCGTTTAAGTCAAATTAATGAGCATATTGTTACAGATACCCAGCAGCAAGATGTATTACTGGCAGATGTAGCCTCAAGCTTAAATACCATTGTTGCATTGGCTGATTCTAGTGCCGAAAGTACCCGCCAAGCCAACGAGTCGACCATGATGCTAGATGCGCAAACTGACAGCCTTAGAAAAGCGGTAGAGCGTTTTCAGCTTTAATCCTGCTACGTTTTTATAAAAGAGTCGTTGATATAAAGATGAAGCGTGATTTACTCAAACAAAAACGCCGCTGATAAAAGCGGCGTTTTTATTATTCATAAGCATGAAGCTGATGAACTAGGCTAGCTCAGATAAGCACAATTCGTCGTGAATTTGCTTACACCAAGATTTTACACGCGACTCGGTAAGCTCGGGTTGACGGTCTTCATCAATACCTAAGCCCACAAAGTGGTTGTCGTCTGCCATACCTTTGGATGCTTCGAAATCGTAACTCTCGGTAGGCCACTGACCTACTAGAATGGCGCCACGGCCTTCAACGATATCGCGAACCATACCCATAGCGTCAAGGAAGTATTCAGCATAGTCTTCTTGATCACCACAGCCAAAAATAGCCACGAGCTTGTCGGTAAAATCAATGTCTTCTAATTCTGGGAAGAAATCATCCCAGTCACACTGTGCTTCACCATAGTACCAAGTAGGGATCCCGAAAATTAGCAAATCGAACTCTGCTATATCTTCTTTGCTGCTCTTGGCAATGTCTTTTACATCAATTAGCTGTTTACCCAGTTCCTTCTGGATCATTTTCGCAACATGTTCGGTATTACCGGTGTCACTTCCGAAAAACAGGCCAACGCTTGCCATATCAAACCTCTATTATTCGTTACTAGTTACTATACACCTGTGCTTAGCCAGAACCATTCAATGATTCCTTTTGCTAGGAAACCAATGGCCCCTAAGCCTAATACCCCATAAGTCACAACACGCCCAATTAACGGCACATTATTTTTTGATAGGACATCGTGTACCGCGAAGCTCATCAATACAAATAGTATAAATAAACCGCCGTACAGCATGATGGATTCAATTAGCTCAAAGTTTTCTGCAAGCATAGTGTCTTTATTGAAAAAAATCTGGCGCAACTATATCACAGTATATACGCCTAGCAGAGTCAAAAAGGGTCAAAAAAAAGTAATAATAGTCATTCGCATCTGTGATGGTGCTAACTTGCTGACTTTTCTAAGGTGCGAGCCACAATTGCATTGAAAACACTCGGTTTCTCAGCATGTAGCCAATGTCCTGTACTCTCTATAATATGGGCTTTGGCACGAGGGAAATATTTTGTAATTTCCTTCCTATAAGAATTATTAATGTAATCTGACTCGGCCCCCTTAATGAACAAGGTTATCCCTTCGAAGGTCAAATTACTTTGAGGCCAATCAAGTATTCGTGAATAACTGGCAATTAACCCATCTACATTAAAGCGCCATTGCCACTCGTCGCTATCAGTTTGGTACAAGCTTTTAAGCAAGAACTGCTGTACGCCAGGTTCTTTAACGAATTCAGAGAGGGCGGCTTGGGCTTCTTTTCTATCACTTATAGTGTGTAGAGGAACGTTTTTAATGCCATCAAATACTGCTTGGTGACTATGTGAATATTTAACGGGAGCAATATCTGCCACAATTAAATGGCGAACACGGTCAGGGTTTAATAACGCAAATTGCATTACCACTTTACCGCCTAAAGAATGGCCTAGTAAGGCAGCTTTATCAATCTGGTTATTATCAAGTATTTCTATAATTCCGGCTACCGCAGCTTCCAACGTAAACCCGTTAGTCCAAGGGGATTGTCCGTGATCAGGTAAATCAATACTGATAATATTATAAGTGCTTTCAAAGTGACGCTTAACGCCTGCTAGATTGTCAGCACTACCAAACAAACCATGAACTAATACTAACCATGGTGAGTCTTTTTGGGCTTCGGATAATTTGAAATGCAAAGACATTTTATACCCTATTAAAATAGCAATTAAGACTAATAGTGGGGGGAAATTTAAAAATGACAAGAGGTAGGGTCAGCAGCAAGTTTATTCACCGCTAACCCATCTTTATAGCACTATCACTATGCGTTTACTGAATAGTCTTCCAGCGACTTTCCGTTTTCAAGTGCTGCTTTGTATACGCGAGGCATACGGCCAATGCCTGTCCAAGGATGAGTAACACCTTCGCTATCCGTCAATATATATTTAACGGGGCGCTTTTTACCTACCTTTTTAGGGGTGTCTTCATTTAACGATTGTAAGTCTTCGAATTTTAAACCCGCTTCTTCCATTTGTTTTTTAATTTCTTCAAGCTTGGCACGTTTTTCTTTACCAACTTTTTCTTCTTCAAGCGCTTTTTCTTTTCTTTTATCAATAATGTTTGCAAGTTTTTCTTGCACGGTTTCTAGCTCTTGAATGCTTAATTCCTTTACAGCACCTTGTAAACGTCTTCCATGGGTTAAAATATCTAAAAATTCGTTCATTTAATAACCTTAGCGTTTCGTAGTGTATTTATCCGGCGAATGATAATTAAATTTAGCACAAAAAAAAAGCGGAGAAAGTCCGCTTTTTAATTTTTTAAGATAAATAGCTTAAATTACATGTTTGGGTAATTTGGTCCACCAGCACCTTCAGGTACAACCCAACGAATATTTTGTGAAGGATCTTTAATATCACACGTTTTACAATGCACACAATTTTGTGCATTAATTTGAAAACGCTTAGACCCTTCTTCTTCAATTATTTCATAAACGCCAGCAGGGCAGTAACGTTGTGCAGGCTCTGCATATTTAGGGAAGTTAACTTCTAAAGGAATAGAGGCATCTATTAATTGTAAATGACAAGGTTGCTCTTCTTCATGGTTTGTATTCGATAAAAATACAGAAGAAAGCTTATCAAAACTTAAAACACCATCCGGTTTAGGGTAGCTAATTTCTTTAGCATCAGAGGCTAAATCAAGTTGCGCATAATCTTTATGGTCGTCTTTCATGGTGAAAAACAAATTACCATTAAATAAGTTCTGTTCTAGCGTATTAAATGCACCACCCCAGAAATTACCTAGCTTATGAATAGCAGGCCCGAAATTACGTGAACGGAATAATTCATCATATACCCACGAATTTTTAAATTTTTCGGTATAGCTGCTTAATTCACTTTCAGGGGCTTCTGCGTTTTTAGAAAGGGCATCAATAATAGCTTCAGCGGCCAACATGCCTGATTTCATAGCCGTATGATTGCCTTTAATTTTGGCAAAATTGAGTGTACCTGCTTCACAGCCTACTAATATGCCACCCGGGAACGTCATTTTAGGTAAAGAATTAAAGCCACCTTTTGCAATTGCACGGGCGCCGTAAGATACACGCTTACCGCCTTCCAAATATTGCTTAAAGACAGGGTGGTGTTTTAACTGTTGGAATTCGTCAAACGGGCTCAAATACGGGTTGCTGTAATTCAAATCGACAATAAGGCCTACAAACACCTGATTATCTTCTGCATGGTAGAGATAACTACCACCAGTTTCGTCATTTAGCGGCCAACCAGCACTATGTACGACTAGACCAGGCTGATGTTTAGCAGGGTCGATATCCCAAATTTCTTTGAAGCCTATCGCGTAATGTTGTGGCGACGCGTCTTTATCAAGTGAGAAGTGCTCGATAAGATCTTTACCTAAATGCCCACGGCAACCTTCTGCAAATACGGTGTATTTCGCTCGAAGTTCCATGCCCGGCATATAGCCATCTTTGGGTTGGCCATCTGCGCCAACACCCATGTCACCCGTTAATACACCACCCACACTGCCGTCGTCATTATAAATGACCTCTGAAGCTGCGAAGCCAGGGAAAACTTCCACACCCAGTTGTTCCGCTTGTTCAGCTAACCAACGACAGACGTTGCCCATCGACACAATGTAGTTACCATCGTTATGCATGGTTTTAGGGGTAATCGCGTTTGGTAGGCGTTTTGATGATGATTCACTATTCAATAAATAAATATGATCTTCGGTCACTGGGGTGTTCAAAGGTGCGCCTTTTTCCTTCCAATCTGGAAAAAGTTCGTTCATTGCTCTAGGCTCAAATACCGCACCTGAGAGAATATGTGCACCCACTTCAGAGCCTTTTTCGACAACACAGACCATGAGTTCTTGGTTGTTTTCATTGGCAAGCTGCATAAGCTTGCAGGCGGTTGATAGTCCAGCTGGGCCGGCACCGACGATGACTACGTCAAACTCCATCGATTCTCGTTCCACGGGTGGCTCCTTATGTTCGATTTTTTATAGTGCACTATTGATGAAACAAATAATGCGATGTGTCAAAAACATGTAAATTAATTGTCGTCCTGAAAGGTAATCTAGGTTGACGTTTACGTCAACAGTAAGTACATTGCAGGGAGTTTACGTTAACGTTAACTAGCAGCACAAATACTGTGCAAGTAAACGTGGTGTTAATGATATTTTGGGTCTAGCCTTTTGAAAATGTCTTCGCCGCAACGCAAAGTTAGCGTAAAGCACATTGTTTAAGTTTCAGAATGCGTGGTGAAGTAACGCTGTTTCCTTAACCGCTTATTAGCATGGAATAGCAACATACACCGACGAACTCAACAATTGAGGTAAATATGAAAATACTCGTCCCGGTCAAACGCGCGATCGATTATAACGTTAAAGTAAGAGTGAAGGCCGATAACTCTGGCGTCGATCTTACTAACGCTAAAATGGCCATTAACCCTTTTTGCGAAATTGCTGTTGAAGAAGCAGTAAGACTAAAAGAGAAAGGGATAGCGACAGAAATCGTAGTGGTTTCTATTGGCGATAAAAGCTGCCAAGAACAAATTCGTACTGCGTTAGCACTAGGCGCCGACCGCGGTATTCAAATTGATACAGACCAAAACCTAGATTCTCTTCAAGTGGCTAAGCTGCTTGCTAAAGTTGTTGAAGAAGAACAGCCTCAGTTGGTGGTGTTAGGTAAACAAAGTATTGATTCAGACAATAACCAGACTGGGCAAATGCTTGCTGCATTAACCGGTATGCCTCAAGGCACCTTTGCATCAGAAGTAGCGGTAGACGGAACAAGCGTTAACGTTACCCGTGAAGTTGATGGCGGTTTACAAACCGTTGCCTTAACGTTACCTGCTGTTGTGACTACCGATTTACGTTTGAACGAACCTCGCTATGCTTCGCTGCCAAACATTATGAAAGCGAAACGCAAGCCGCTAGATGTTAAAGCAGCTGCCGACTTCGGTGTGGCACTTGAATCTAACGTAAAAGTACTCAAAGTAACGCCGCCGCCTCAACGTGAAGGTGGAGTGAAAGTTGCGGATGTTGCTGAGTTGGTTGAAAAACTTAAGAATGAAGCAAAGGTGATCTCATGACAGTTCTTGTATATGCCGAGCACGACAATGCTAGCTTGAAGTCAGAAACTGCTAAAATGGTTCATGCTGCAGCGAAAATGGGCGGCGACATTCATGTGCTTGTAGCGGGTGAAGGTTGTCAGGCTGTTGCTGACAGTGCTGCGCAAATTGACGGTGTAAGCAAAGTATTGCTTATCGACAATGCAGTATACAAATACCAGCTTGCTGAAAACGTTGCTGATCTTGTTTTATCACTTGCTGATGATTACAGCCATTTATTAGCGGCCGCTACCACTACAGGTAAGAACTTCATGCCTCGTGTTGCTGCACTTTTAGATGTTGCTCAAATTTCTGACATCATTGGTGTTGAAAGCGAAGATACCTTTATTAGACCTATTTATGCTGGTAACGCTATTGCGACTGTACAATCTTCTGATAGCAAAAAGGTGATCACCGTACGGGCAGCTTCATTTGATGCGGCTACAACAGGTGGAAGTGCTGAAGTAACGACACTAGATGTGGTTAAAGAAAGCGAAAAATCTAGCTTCGTCTCTGAAGAGCTTACTGAGTCTGAGCGTCCTGAACTAACCGCTGCTGAAGTGGTTATCTCTGGTGGTCGTGGAATGCAAAACGGCGAAAACTTCAAGTTGCTTGAAGGTATTGCTGACAAACTTGGTGCTGCTATTGGTGCATCACGTGCCGCAGTTGATGCGGGCTTTGTACCAAATGACATGCAGGTAGGCCAAACCGGTAAAATTGTTGCACCGCAGCTGTATATTGCTGTAGGTATTTCTGGTGCCATTCAGCACCTTGCCGGTATGAAAGACTCTAAAGTCATTGTTGCTATTAACAAAGACGAAGAAGCGCCTATTTTTCAGGTAGCGGATTATGGTCTTGTTGGCGATTTATTTGATGTGTTGCCTGAACTAGAAAACACACTGTAAATACAACGCGTTTATAAAAATCAAAAAAGGCTGCTTTTGAAAGCAGCCTTTTTTAATGCTCGCAGTCACCGTTAGAAACCGCAGGCGAGGGCAGTGTTAAACACGAACCACAGAATTATCTTCGCTTCCTATGGTAGAGGGTAGATATGCATCTGCGGCCCAATCGTTTTCCCACAAATCACCATCGAGTAAATAGCGAAATTGGTACTCATGGTCGGTTTCTAGATTGATAGTCAGCGTAAAATCGCCGCTCTTTAGTTTTTTCATCGACAGAGGTTGCTTGTCCCATTCGGTAAAGTCACCCACTAAGCTAGCCTCATCGGCATTTTTTGCTTCTTCAGCTGAAAGGCGGAATGTTACTTTACAAACGGGTTTAGATTTCAGGTATTGCTTTTTTAGGCTCATGACAGGTCATCCCTTTTAGCGTAACAAATTCGTTGTTGCATCGATAAGTGCAACTTTTCCTGCGAGTGTGCAGGTGTTTAAATAATCAACGATTATTACTCATTTAGCAATCTTACATTTAAATTCTGTGCGGATTTTTTTATATTACGGTGAGTAGCGCAATAATTCACAATTTTTAACAAACGAAGACAAGCGCTTCACGTCGAAACACATTACACTAGAACCAATAAAAAAATAATAAATCACGTATAGCTTTAACCCTTTGTTCGCCAGACAAATTTCACTTATGCAGGTAGGTGAGCCTCGCTTCATCGGTTAAACTTTAGTACTACGTTTTATAGGGAAAATAATGAAAAACTCCATCTGGATAAAAAGCGGTATTCCTCTTATCATCATACTGGTCGCGTTTGTAATTGCGGCAATTATGATTTCCTCACGTAAGCCGCCAGAGCAAATTCCCGTTGAAACGCAAGCTTTCCTTGTTGATGCCAAATCAATGAGTTACGAACCTGTCAGCTTCGTGGTCGATTCTCAGGGCAACGTAGTACCTCGTAATAAAACATCGCTTAGCGCACAAGTCAGTGGGCGAGTAGTTAGTTTGTCCGATAAATTTATTGTTGGGGGCATGTTCAAAAAAGGGGATGTGCTAATTACGCTTGAACAAGATGACTACCGCACTGAAGTGAAGCTTGCCGAAGCTGAACTAGCTCAAGCACATGCTGCGCTTGAAGAAGAACTCGCAAGAGGGAAAGTAGCAGAACAAGAATGGCGTTCAGTAAGCAGTGTTGTGCCGCCTGAACTTGGCTTGCGTAAGCCTCAATTAGCCAAAGAGCAAGCGAATGTTAAAGCCTCAGAAGCAAAACTAGAGCGTGCCAAGCGTAACCTTGAGCGTACCAAAATTAGAGCCCCATACAATGGCATAGTGGTTGAGCGAAACATCGATTTAGGTCAATTTATTTCAGCAGGCGCCACAGTAAGCACCGTTTACTCAACTGACACCGCCGAGGTACGTTTACCTATAACCGATAAAGACTTGATGTTTGTAAATATTGGTAACCAATCTAACCATCAATCTGATGTCACATTAAACGCGACGGTAGGCGGTAAAAATAGAACTTGGACTGGTAAGTTAGTTCGTTCTGAAGGTATTTTGGATTCAGGCAGCCGCGTACTTTATGCTGTGGTTGAAGTTAAAGACCCTTATCAATTTAATGGTGGTGACAATGCGCCACTTCGCTTCGGCCAATTCGTTCAGGCCGAAATTGTGTCTCATCAAAAGCAAAACTTAACCGTGCTGCCGCGCTCGATATTGCGCCTTGATAACACAGTGCTAACCGTTAACGATAACCGCGAGATTGAAATTGTACCGGTAGACGTAGTACGTACCACAGCAGAACAAGCTTTCATTGGTGGCGGCTTAAACAGTGGCGCGCTGGTAGTAACCAGTGCGGTTCCGAATCCCTACAATGGCATGAAAGTAAGACTGCCAGGTGATGAGCTTGCTATGCCACCAGAAGCAGAGAACGATAAAGAGGAAGACACTCAATCAGTAGGCGTTAAAGAAGATGCTACTGAAAGCAGCCCTGCTTCTTCTGGGGGTAACTAATGAGTCAAATTGATACGCAAAAAGGGTTAATTGCTTGGTTTGCGCGCAACAATGTTGCGGCAAACTTGTTGATGTGGCTGCTAATAGTTGGCGGGCTATTTGGTGCTTTTAGTATACAAAAACAAGTTTTCCCTAGTTTTGAAATAGATATCATCAACGTTCGCGTGCCGTATTTAGGTGCTGCGCCTCAAGAAGTAGAAGAGGGCGTGATCCTAAAAATAGAAGAGTCGATTAAAAATCTAGAAGGGATTAAACAAGTTACCTCTACCGCGGTAGAGGGGATGGGTACGGTCAGTATTCAAGTTGAAGAAGATTACGACATTCAATCTTTACTCGATGAAGTGAAGGTGCAAGTTGATGCTATCCCTCTTTTTCCAGCCGATACAGAAAAGCCGGTTATCTATCGTCAAAAAATTCAGCAAGACGTTATTTGGATATCTGTGTTTGGCGATGCTAGCGAACGTGAACTAAAAGAGTTTGCTAAAGATATTCGTGATGATGTCGCCAATCTTCCAGGTATTTCAAGCGTGCAAGTTGTTGGGGCTAGAGACTACGAAATATCGGTTGAATTGTCTGAGGTAGACCTACAAAAATACAACCTGACCTTTGCAGATGCGGTCAGTCGTTTAAGTCAGTCGAGTATTGATTTACCTGGTGGGTCTATTCGCACAGAAAATGGCGACATTCTGCTTAGAACGAAAGGGCAGGCTTACACTGGCTGGGATTTCTCTCAAATAGTGTTAGTCACCAATGCCGACGGTACCCGAGTTACGTTAGGCGATGTTGCTTACATTAATGATGGCTTTATTGAAAACAACCAATATGCATTATTCGATGGAAAACCAGCGGTTAGCCTTCGCGTGCAAGCGGTGGGTGATCAAAATGCATTAGAAATATCCGAACAAGTCAACGGCTACATCGATGAGAAAAAGAAGGATTTTCCAGCCCATATTTCCGCTGACACATGGGGAGATAGTTCGTTTTATCTAGCGGATAGATTGAACATGATGCTTGAAAATATGTTCTTTGGTGGCCTGTTGGTGTTCTTAGTACTGTCGTTGTTCTTGAGAATAAAGCTCGCGTTTTGGGTTATCGTTGGCCTGCCGGTTTGTTTTCTAGGTACGTTGTTAGTTATGCCTATTGATATGCTTGGTGTGTCTATCAATATGCTGAGTTTATTTGCCTTTATTCTTGTGCTTGGAATAGTGGTGGACGATGCCATTATTATGGGGGAGTCGGCCTATTCCGAAATTGATCAAAAAGGGCACAGTACCGAAAATGTGATTGCAGGCGTTAAGAAAGTGGCTATGCCTGCCACCTTTGGTGTACTTACTACCATAGCGGCATTCTCACCTATGTTAATGGTATCTGGGCCCTTTGGCGTCATTTGGAAAACCATAGGGCTTGTGGTGATCATTTGCTTAGTGTTTTCACTTATTGAATCGAAGCTTATTCTCCCTGCACATTTAGTGCATATGAAACTAAAACCTTACGACCCAGCTAAGGCCAACAAACTGCAAAAGTTTAGAGACTTTTTTAGTGAAGGTATTAAGCGCTTTATTCACAATGTTTACGCACCATTTTTAGAAAAGACAATACGCAATCGTTACACCACGGTATCGGTTTTTTTAGCCATGCTAATTCTGACTATTGGCTTATTTGGCGGCGGCATTGTTCGATTTGTTTTCTTCCCCAGTATTCCTAGCGACTTCATGTTTGCAAGTTTCGAACTAGAGCCAGGCTCTTCGCTAAAACAGCGGGACGAAGTGCTTACTGCGTTACGTGAAGGCATGATGCGTATGGATGAAAAAGTACGTGGCGATACCGGTGAAGGCGTAATTAAACACTCCATGGCCTTTGATAACGGTGACTTGGGTGGGGAGGTATTTGCCGAACTGACCAAAGGTGAAACACGTACCATGGCCGATTATGAAATTCATCAGCTGTGGCGCGATGAAATGTCTGAAATTCCAGGTGTTAAGACATTCAGTATTGGCGCTCCGGGTGGCCCTGGTGGTGGTGCTGATCTCAGCTTCGAATTTAGCTCTGGTGATATTGCGTCTTTAAGAGCCGTAAGTGATGAATTAAAAAGTATCTTGTCAGGCTACGACGGCGTAACCGATATTAATGATACGTTCTCAGGTGGTAGTGAAGAGATTCAATTAGCATTGAAACCTCAAGCCGACGCATTAGGTATTACGCTACAACAACTAGGGCAGCAAGTGCGTTTTGGCTTTTACGGCGCAGAAGTTCAGCGTATTCAACGTGACGATGAAGAAATAAAAGTCATGGTGCGTTACCCAAGAGCAGAACGTAGTTCTATTGAACACTTAGAAAATATGCGTATTCGTGCGCCTAACGGCCAAGAGATACCTTTCCAGCAAGTGGCTAGCTTTACCGTGGGCGAAGGCTTCGATTCTATCATTCGTGTAGATGGCAGCCGCTCTGTTACTGTCACCGCCGTAGTTGACAAGGCGTTGATGGATCCGTCTGAAATTACAGGTGAGGTTATCGAATCTGTTATGCCTGATTTGTTAGCACGCTATCCTAAAGTGGATTTCCAGTTACAAGGAAATGCAAAAGAACAAGCTGATGCAATGATGAGTTTGGCGCAGGGCTTATTATTTGCCTTATTTGCGATTTACGCGCTATTGGCTATACCCCTTAAATCTTACAGCCAACCGTTTATCATCATGTCAGTCATACCATTTGGTGTGGTAGGCGCTATTATTGGGCATTTAGTATTAGGCATGGCGGTAAGTGTACTGTCGATTTGCGGCATTATTGCGTTATCAGGGGTTGTCGTTAACGACAGCTTGATTATGGTGGACTTTGTTAACCGAGCACGCCAAGAAGGCCATTCATTAATGCGCGCAGCAATTAGTGCTGGTACGCAGCGTTTCCGCGCAATTATATTAACGTCGTTAACCACCTTTATGGGGCTAATGCCAATTGTATTTGAGCGAAGCCTACAGGCCCAAATTGTTATTCCTATGGCAATTTCATTGGCCTTCGGTATTTTGTTTGCCACGATTATTACCTTACTACTAGTACCTGCCTTGTACCTCATATTAAATGACATTAAAAATGTATTTAAAGGTAGAAAGCATACTGAGTCTGTTGGTTCGGCATCGATAGAGCAGCACTAACACGGGTTAATGAACAGAAAAACTCCCGCCTAGTTCGTTAATCGGATTATAAAAACACCGCATTGGTTTGCCAATGCGGTGTTTTTGTTTGCATTTTGTACGATTAGCTATATACTGTATAAATAAACAGTGAATAGGTGAACGCGATGACTACAGGTGTTAAAGCAGTTGATCAACTTATTGAAAAGTTCGGAATATTATCTTCGCCAGGGCAAGATAAGTTCCAGCGCTTAACGCATTTATTTGGCGGTGATAAACGGGCGGACTCGTTGCCTTTTTGTATGTATCAAAAAGTCATGGGCGCGCCTGTGTCTCGTCGATTTACAGTCCACCACTTTTATCTGCCCTACAAAAACTGCAAGTTAGCCAGTTTCATGTTTAATGAAAAAGGCGAATTAATAGAGCAGGTTTATTTTACCAAGATGTCTCGGATGGTGAATGTTTGCCGTAAGTTGCAGCGTATGCTCTTGCAAGAAAGAGTATTGCAAGGAAGGCAACAACAAGGAAGGCTACAGCAGGAAAGTGAGTGGGTGCATACCGAGCAATTTGCGGCCTAATCACTTATGCAGATGAAGTGTAAGCCATAAGCATGAAAGCCTAGAGTAAGTGGCAAGTACGTAAAGATGATCACCTAAAGAAGATTACCTAAAAGACAGTCACCAAAAAACAAATGCCTACGAGCACATGGCCAAGCAGGCAAGGATAAATTGCCAAGGTTAGAAGGCCCAAGGTAAAAGTAGAGAACAAAAAAGCGAAGGGGCGGTAGAACGACACCTTCGCTTTTTTAAATTTATCAATCTTAAAAACGGAATGTGATAAGGCTTAAAGTAAAAGTGCAGAATAGGGCTGCACTTTTAAGCTATATCAACATTGCGCTTAGTAGAAAGAGTATTTCACTTCAACACCAAGAATACGTGGTTCGTTCACAATACCGGTAAGGTTTGCGAAGTCGATTGCACCTTTAACGTTATCTTCATCGGTAATGTTACGACCAAACAAGGCTACTGTGTAGTTATGTTCGAAGTTTTCGTAACCAATACGTAAACCGCCTTCAAAGTTGTCATCAGTCGTAAATTCAACCGCTTCGTAAAGGAAGAGGTTAGTTTCGCCTTGGAAAGCCCAATCAGTGAAGATAAAGAATTCGCCGTCGTCACCCATTGGTACTGTGTAACGTGCGGTAAAGTTAAAGATTGATTCTGGCGCTTGAGGGAATGGGTTACCATCAATTGATGCTGAGAAGCCATCGGCGCGAGGATCTAATACTGTGCAGTAACCTGTGAAGTCTGCATCAGCACTTGTACCACAAGGTGCAACAGTTAATGTATCGTCTTTTATTTCTGTGTGGTTATAACTATAACCAGCAGTGAAAGTAAGTTCGTCTGTCGCTAGCCATTGGGCATCAACTTCAAACCCGTAGGCTTCCCCTTTGTCGGCATTTACCAGTGCCGTAAAGTTGTTACCACCACCAATGGCGGAGAACTGCATGTCGTCTACTGTATAGTAGAAAGCAGCAGCATTTAAGCGCAAAGTATCATCTAGCAAGTCAGACTTAACGCCTACTTCAAATGAGTTAATGGTTTCTGCTTCAGCTACAGAAGGAGATCCTTCAAAGGCTACATCGCGGCCTTGAATGGTTTGCGCGCGAAAGCCGTTAGCATATCGAGCAAATACTGACATATCGTCAGTAACACGATAGTTGGCGCTAAGCTCATAGCTCATTTGACCGTCGTCTACGTGAATATCATCATATTCTTGTACG
This sequence comes from Alteromonas lipotrueae, assembly GCF_019249215.1. GTDB lineage: Bacteria > Pseudomonadota > Gammaproteobacteria > Enterobacterales > Alteromonadaceae > Alteromonas > Alteromonas lipotrueae. The sequence continues at coordinate 57,422 of NZ_JAESDI010000009.1, read as the reverse complement.
CTAGCAAAACCGATAAGTACCGCGAAGCCATCAACGTTTTGTTCACCAACAATAAGCGATTTGTCATCGTGAGTGTAGCGAAGGCCACCAGTAATATTTAGCTTCTCGTTAACTTGGTAAGAAGTCTGTCCAAACAATGCCCAGGTTTTGTTGTCATGGAATACGGTTGTTGCACCGAAGAAACCATCAACACTGGTTACATTGAAAGACGCGTCGTAATAGAACGCACCTACCTGCCAGTTCATAGCATCTGTAGTGTTGCTTGAAAGGCGGAATTCTTGTGTGTATTGCTCTAGGTCGTTTAACTTATCTTGGGTAACGAAGTTTTGGCTCGCAATGCTATCACCGTCTACGTCACCTAAGCTGTAACCGTCAGCCGTTTCTATTGCAGAAATAGACGTGAAGGTTACGTCATCCATGTCGTATTCAAGTTTTAATGAAGTACCAAAACCGTCATATTCTTGAGGGTTGTTATCAGCACCTGTGCCTAATAGGTCACTGTCATAGCTTACGGTGTCACGATCGTAACTTGCATTTAGGCCATTTTCGCCTTTATTGAAAACGTTGCCACGGAAGATAGAGGCTGTGCCTTCTAATTCACGGCCGTGCACATTTAACAATGCAGAGAAGTCGTCAGACGGTTCCCAAAGAAGCTGTAAGCGGTATGCTTTCTCGTCAAAGCCACCAAGCGCATCTTTTTGGCCTGTTGCAGCATTGTCGATGTAATCGTCACGCTCTTGTGAAAGTACAGACAAACGGGCAGATAGCTCGTCAGTTAAACCGCCGCCTACAGCGCCTTCAAAGTTCATAGTGCCATAAGAGCCAAAACCGGCTTTAGCGTAACCTTCTAAATCTTGTGTAGGTTTTACTGTATCGAACTTAATGATACCTGCTGTAGTGTTACGGCCAAACAAGGTGCCTTGTGGGCCACGTAAAACTTCAACTTGTTGCACATCAAAAAGTGGGAAGCTTTTTAGTACCACATTTTCCATTACCACTTCGTCCATGATAATAGAAACAGGCTGTGAGGCAGCTAAATCAAAGTCAGTGTTACCTAGGCCACGAATATAGAAACGTGGAGCTACGCGACCGTTTGACGATTCAGCGTAAAGCCCAGGCACACGAACGGCCAATGCAAGAATGTCTTCACCACCTGAAAATAAGCTTTCGAATTTCTCGCCACTTAGGGTCGCTACAGAAATAGGCACTTCCTGTATTGACTGGGTACGTTTTTGCGCTGTTACGGTAATTTGTTCAAGGGCAGTTTCTTTTTTTTGTATTGTTTCTGCTTCTTGAGCAACGATTGAAGTACTGAACGCTGCACTAACTGCAAGCGCCAAAGAGGCTAGTTTATGTGTTCTCATGTGTCCACCAAGAGTTTTGAATTATACTTTTGTAGTGTTTTTCGGTACAGAAAAAGCGGTCTGTACGCGGCGTAGCATTTTACACAAACTAGGTAATAAAAACTTATCATTGTTGTAAATATTTATTTTCTTATGAACTTGGCGCGGTATTGTGAAGGCGATAAACCGGTATTCTTTTTGAAAAGCCGAGTGAAAGAACTAAGGTCTTCGTAGCCCACACTATTTACAATTGATTCAAGCGGAGACAAAGACGTTTCTAAAATTTTTCGCGCTTGTTCTAATCGTAAACCTTGAAGATATTGAATAGGCGTTATTGCGCAGGCTTGCTTGAAACGCCTTATTAATGTGCGTTCAGTCATATTGTGTTCGTGGGCAACATGTTTCAGGGTGAGACGTTTCGTAAAGTGATTTTCTAAGTAATTTTGTACTGCTAACACATCTTTATCTTGGTGAAATTTATGCTGGCGACTGCTTGCATACACGGTTTGATTCGGCCTGGAAAAATCGAGTACGTGTGACTTGGCAGTATCGCTTGCCACTTGATGACCGCAATAACGTTCTATAAGCAAAATAGCCAAATCTATCCACGCCATGCCGCCACCTGCACAAAAAATAGCATCTTGTTCAGTTACCATCTTTTCAGACTGCAAATTAACATTAGGGTATCTAGAGCGAAACTTATCGGCATAGCCCCAATGGGTAGTGGCAACTTTGTTATCAAGTAATCCTGATTCTGCTAACAAGAAAGTCCCTGTGCAATTACCCGCAATATCCGCCCCTTGTTTTTGCAGCCGTTTAATATGTACAAGTTGATTCGCGTTTTCTTGTAAAACGGTATCAATATCGCCGCCAATCGTGGGGATCAGCAAGATATGGGTTTCAATGACATCTTCAATAGCAATGTTAGGGGTTAGCAGTAACTGGTTAGTACAGTGAAAAGGTTTACCGTGAAAACTCGCCAGCTGAACTTTGAATTTAGGCGTGGTGGGTTGGTTATGAATGCGCTGCCAACTGATGCCTGCAAACGCGAAAACATCGAGTGCGCCGGTAATGGCAGAAGCCAGTGCTTGATCAAACCCTAATACGGTCACGACGAAAGGTGGTTTATTCATAAAAATAATACGGTTTATTAAATACGATAACTAACAGTGATTGTTGGCGTAAATGGCCATGATTGTGTCATAAATGACAATAATGGCATGATAACGAATATGACACAATGCATTAACAATTTGCTCATGGACTTTATTATGGCTGACCAACTTATTCCCCGCCGGGAAATGCAATTCCAACTTTACGAAGTTTTAAACACACAATCACTGTGTGAAAAGGCCCGTTTTGAGGAACATAATGTAGAAACGTTTAATGCCGTTATTGATATGGCAGAAAAAATGGCTGAAGAGCTGTTTCTACCTCACAACGCTATCGCCGATAAAAATGAGCCTACTTTTGATGGCAAAAAAGTCACCATGATAGATGAGGTTAAAAAAGCCTTTGATACCTATCGTGAGTCGGGCTTTATTGCAGGTCACTTCGATTATGACGATGGCGGAATGCAATTACCCGTTACCATCATGAATGCGTGTGCAGGTTACTTCTTAGCGGCAAACCCTTCCACCACAGCGTATCCTTTTCTTACTGCTGCTGCTGCAAATGTGGTTAAGCATTTTGCTAACGAAGAAACCAAGCAAGCCTTTTTACCTAAAATGCTAACAGGTGACTTTACCGGCACTATGGCATTAACTGAGCCTCATGCCGGATCTGGGTTAGCAGATATTCGTACATCGGCGACCCTTCATGAAGATGGTACATATCGGGTGAAGGGCAGTAAGCTTTATATCTCTGCTGGCGAACACGAATTATCAGACAACATTGTTCACTTGGTATTAGCGAAAATTCCTGGCGGCCCTGCGGGTGTAAAAGGTATTTCGTTATTTGTTGTTCCTAAATACCGTTTAGATGAAAACGGAAAACCTGGCCCTCGTAACGACGTAACCCTAGCTGGGCTTATACATAAGATGGGTTATCGCGGGACGACCTCTACCGCACTTACCTTTGGTGAGAACGGTGACTGTCATGGTTATCTCGTGGGTGAGCCGCACCAAGGCTTGCGTTATATGTTCATGATGATGAACGAGGCGCGTATTGGTGTGGGTTACGGTGCAGCCATGATTGGTTATCGCGGCTATCGCTATTCACTTGAGTATGCCAAAGATCGCACCCAAGGGCGTGCCGCACCAAAGCTAGCACCAGAAGATGAAGCAACACCAATTATTAACCATGGTGATGTGCGTCGCATGTTGTTAGCGCAAAAATCTTATTGTGAAGGTGGCATGGCACTGTGTTTATATGGCAGCACCTTAATTGATGCGTTAGAGACGGAAGAAGACACCGCAAAACGCACCGAAATTTCCCAGTTACTTGAGCTACTCACCCCTGTATTTAAAGCGTGGCCTTCAGAATTTGGCCCCAAAGCTAACGACTTAGCCATTCAAATTCTTGGTGGCGCAGGTTATACCCGTGAATACCCTGTAGAACAGTGTTGGCGGGATAACCGTTTGAACCCTATTCACGAAGGAACAAACGGTATTCAAGCCTTGGATTTACTAGGCCGTAAATTATGGCAAAGCGAAGGCAAAGGGCTTCAAGTATTAATGGCCCGTGTATCTGGCGACATGAAAGCGGCTACAACACCACGAGCCCAAGCACTAGCGGCGAAACTTAAACCTTACCTTGACCAACTAGGCGGGCTTATTCAACAAGCGGCGGGTGATCTACGTTCAGATAAACAAGCTGTACTGCTTACCAACGCAAGTTGCTTTTTGAATATCTTCTCTGCCTGTGTAGTCAGTTGGATTTGGTTACGCCAAGCGAATGTGGCAGAGCAAGCACTGGTTGAAGGGGCGGGTGGTCAAGACGGCGATTTCTACGAAGGTAAAATGGCAGCCGCTGAATACTTCCTAAATTGGGAATTACCGCTAGTGAAACGTGATATAGAAGTCATTACGTCTCAAGAACCAACCTGTGAAAATGTGAAAGCCAGTTATTTTTAATAACGGCTTAAAGGGCATAACAATGACATACCAACAACGGCAAATTGCGTTAATAATTAAGGCGGAGCAATAACAATGGTGGCATCAAACGTAGAAGGGAAACATATCCTTATCACCGGTGGCGGTTCAGGTATTGGCGCGGCCTCGGCCAAAACCTTATGTGAGCGTGGAGCATTGGTCGGTGTTGCTGATTTAAATATGGATGCTGCTGAAGCCTTAGTACATGAGCTCAAAGAAGAGGGCGGTAATGCCTATGCGGTAAAAGTAGATGTTACCGAGCCTACAGAAGTGAATGCCATGTTTGAAGCGGCGTTTTCAGAGCAAGCTAAGCTAGACGTAATTATCAATAATGCGGGTATAGACCATTTCCCAGCGCCCCTTACTGAAGTAGACGATGCTATGTTCATGAAGAACATTCAGGTGAATCTAGCGGGCGTGTGGTATTGCATGAAGAATGCGCTTAAACATATGGCCGTAAATGGTGGCGGTCATATTATTAATATTGCGTCGGTAGCGGGCTTACGCTCCGCGCCTATGATCAGTGCATACAGTGCATCTAAACACGGTGTTATTGGCCTAACTAAATCGGCGGCGGTGGAATATGCCCGTGCGAATATTCGTATTAATGCGGTGTGCCCCAGCTTTGTTGACACACCGATGGTGCAGGGCGTGTTGTCTAAATTAGACGAACGTGGGCAAAAAGCCATGGTGGGGGCAAACCCCATGAAGCGTTTAGGCAAACCTGAAGAAATAGCGAATGCGATAGCATGGTTGTGTAGTGATGAGTCTTCATTCATGACAGGGCAATCGGTTGTACTTGATGGCGGCATGTTGGCCTAATCACCCAATTTCTTGCGTTTGATAAAAGTTCTTGCGTTTAATAAAAAGCGCGACAGATTTAAAAAGGGAAAACTATTATGAAAAATTTATTCGATTTAACCGGCAAAGTTGCTCTAGTAACAGGTGCTAGCCGAGGTATTGGTGAATCAATCGCCCGTCTGTTGGCGCAATATGGCGCACACGTTATTGTGTCTAGCCGTAAAATTGATGGCTGTGAAGCAGTAGCCTCTTCAATTCGTGATGCAGGTGGTAAAGCGACAGCGCTTGCCTGTCATGTTGGCGATATGGAGCAAATTACCGCTGCATTTGCGGCGATTAAGAGCGACTTCGGTAAGTTAGATATACTAGTGAACAATGCCGCAGCTAACCCGTACTTTGGTCATATCCTAGATACAGATTTAGGCGCTTACGACAAAACAGTAGACGTGAACATTCGTGGCTACTTCTTTATGTCTATTGAAGCGGGCAAAATGATGAAAGAGCAGGGCGGTGGCGTCATTCTTAACACGGCTTCAGTGAATGGTGTAACACCGGGCGATATGCAGGGTATTTACTCTATTACGAAAGCGGCGGTTATTAGTATGACGAAATCATTCGCGAAAGAATGTGGAAGCTTAAATATCCGTGTTAACGCCTTACTACCTGGTTTAACCGATACCAAATTTGCCTCTGCACTAACTTCAAATGATCAAATTTTGAAGCACGCGTTAAAAGTGATCCCACTAGGCCGTGTTGCCGACCCGGATGAAATGGCGGGTACGGTATTGTACTTAGTGTCTGACGCATCTAGCTACACCACAGGCACGACAGTGGTAGTTGATGGTGGTATGCTAGCGTAAAAACGCTAACGAGATTTTACCATGCATATATGGGTTGACGCAGATGCGTGTCCCAGTGTAATTAAAGACATACTTTTCAAGGCAGCCCGACGTACCGGCCTGCCTTTGTCTTTAGTTGCTAATCATTCTATGTCTGTTCCACCAGATAAACACATTACGTTAACTATCGTGCCTTCTGGCTTTGATGCCGCAGATGATTATATTGTTGAAAAGATAGAAGCCGGTGATTTGGTGATAACCGGCGATATTCCTTTGGCTGCCGATATTCTGGCCAAGAACGCCAAAGCCATGAATACCCGGGGCGATGAGTATGACAAATCATCCATTCGCGCTGCGCTCACTATGCGAGATTTTATGGATACCATGCGTTCAAGCGGTGAACACACGGGTGGCCCTAAAGCGTTTTCTCAGCGAGATAAACAGAATTTCGCTAATGCGTTAGATAGGATGATTACCGCAGGCACGCGTTAGTGTGCACTATTTAAAAAGAGATAGTACTAGCGGGATTGCCCACAAGAGATAGCCAAGCGACTGATACAAACAAAAAGGGCTGCGTTTTCACGCAGCCCTTTTTTATGTGTAACTAAAAACCGAGTATTTATCGTACTGAGATTTACAGTACCACGTGCTTAAAGTACCGAGACTAAGGCTTTCGCTAATGTTTCAACGTTCTCTGTGTTGATACCCGCAATGTTCACGCGGCTTGAGTCTACGAAGTAAACACTGTGCTTTTCGCGCACTTCACGCACTTGCTCCGGTGTAATACACAAGAACGAGAACATGCCTTTTTGATCGTTAACAAAGCTGAAGTCTTTTGGCGAACCATTGTCGTGAAGATTCTTAACTAGCATGGCACGTAGAGACTTCATGCGGTTACGCATTTCGTCTACTTCATTTACCCATTCTTGATTAAGCGCTTCATCAGACAGAATAATATCAACCAAAGCACCGCCGTAGCTAGGTGGCATAGAGTAAATACCGCGAGCAATAGATTGAATTTGACCTTGTGCAATTTTACGCGTGGCCGTGTCAGCAGTAATGATAGCTGCAAGACCAACACGCTCACGGTATAAACCGAAGTTTTTAGAGCAAGACGCCGCAACAATCACTTCTGGTAGGTTTTCAACCAATAGACGAAGGCCATACGCATCTTCATCTAAGCCTTCACCGAAACCTAAATAAGCAACGTCAATAAAGGGGAGGAACTCACGCTCTTTAGCAACGGCCAATACTTCGTCCCACTGTGCATTAGTCAAATCTGCACCCGTTGGGTTATGACAGCAACCATGAAGTAACACGATATCGCCTTTCTCAACACCACGAAGGGTATCCATCATGGCATCGAAGCGAATGCTAGCAGACGCTTTATCGAAGTACGGATAGGTTTCAATTTTAAGACCAGCCGATCCAATTAATGGAATGTGGTTAGCCCAGGTTGGGTCGCTTACCCATACTTTAGCGTTCTCGTTACAACGAACCAGTAATTCTGAAAGAATGCGAAGTGCACCACAACCACCCGGGGCTTGAACCGCGGCAACACGGTCAGCAAGCAATACAGGACTGCTCTTGCCTAATAGCAAAGTAAGCATGTTGTCGATATAACCTTGATTACCTTGTGGCGTAATATAGGTTTTGCTGGTTTCACGTTCTAACAACAGTTGTTGCGCTTTCGCTACGCTAGTAAGAATAGGGGTATTACCTTGCTCATCTTTATAAACACCGACACCTAAGTCGATTTTATGAGAATTAAGATCTTCACGATAAGCAGCTGACAAACCAAGAATTGGATCTGGGGCGAGTTGGGGTAATACTTCAAACACGATATGTCCTCGTTGCAATGCAAAAAATAGCAGGCACGCATTATGCCACCGATGGTAGAAAAAACGACCCTTTATAGTAGAAAATATGTCATTAAATCGGTATTTGTAGTGTAAAACGAAATACACATCACAAAAATCCGTCTCTGTTAATACACCTCATACTTGCTTTGATTTCCACCTTTATGCGTTACCGCCCGCTTAGGCAATGCTTAGTCGATAGTGAAATGTTGGTTACCCTCTACACCACCTTGTGTATTAAAAGTGCGTTCATACCAATGTATTCGCTGGTGGTTATCAACAAGAAGCAGGGTAGAAGTGCGTGTGCCATACTCTGGTGATTGGATAAAAATGGACGACAAACGTTTTTCCCATTCATACCCAATGCCTGTATTGGGGAGAGCGTTATCAGACGCTTTCGCTTCGTCTTTCAAAATAGCAAAAAGTGCCTCAGTGTCGAGCTTACTATTCTGTCTCACGTAGTCGGTTAACGACGCTATTCCTTTGGTGACTTTCGGCCAAGGTGTTGTTAAGTTCGCATTGGATAAACCATAGACACCTTGGGTTAACGTAGCGTGGGTGTCTTCGAAGTTGTTATAAACCGCCAGTGATTTCACATCGCCATAAACCAGATTATAGCCGTTATACTGGTGCCGGTTTGCGCGTAAAGCTTCAAGGTAAGTGGGCTGTTTAAGTGCTTCATCTATAAGCCAGTCTGCGACTAAAGCGCCGCGAGAAATTGCATCGACTTTAATCGTTTCCGGAGCTCTTATATTGGTTAAAGCCGCTAGTTTTCCGTTACGCGTAACGCCCATCCAGGTGCCATTTGCTTGTAAGTCTCGGCCTGCAAGTACATGATGGTGATTTTCCCAGAAGCCAGATGCCGCGGTAGGTCTAGCGTGAAATTCATCTCTATTTGCCGCGATTACTAAGGGGAATTCCTGACTTTGGTCTACTGCAATAAACAATATGCACATATACAACTTAACTCGCTGACTGTGGTGAATAATGAACACTATTACAGTATTCAATATCACGTAAAGGTGGTGGATTGCTGCTAACTTTTTTATGCTTACCCGCTAAAACGTAGTAAGAGAATAACAAGAATGAAACAAACGATTCATCATCAGTTAGTGGGCAATAAGTTACCACGCAAATGGCCACATTGGCTAAGTGCCTGCGGCAGTTTTATATTAACTAAACGGGGGTGGCGCGTGGAAGGTGAGCTCATCAACGATAAAAAAGTGATATTGGCCGTAGCGCCACATACCTCGAACTGGGATTTTTTTATTGGCATACTGGTGGTGTTTGCATTGCGCATTAAGGTTAACTTTTTTGGTAAACACACCATTTTTACGCCCCCTTTAGGCTATATCGTTAGGAAACTTGGCGGCATACCCATTGAACGAAGTAAAGCTCATGGGGTGGTAAATAATATTGTACGGCAAATACAAGGCAGTGAAGAAGTGGTGTTAGCTTTGGCACCAGAAGGGACACGCAAGGGCGTATTTCCATGGAAAACCGGTTTTATGTACATAGCCAAAGAGGCCAATATTCCCATTCAGCTGCTAGGACTTGATTACGCCACAAAAACCGTTGTTCTTGGCCCAATAATTAACCAAATCGACAATATTGAAGAACAAATGCAAACTATTTATGCGTTTTATGCTAACGTTTGCGCCCATTATCCAAAAAACTGTATAACCAGCTAACGTAACGGAGCGTTCACCCGTGTCAAAACAGGGATTTACAACCCGGCAGGTTCACGCAGATCGTGTGCTCAATACTCCAGAGCATGGCGGCGTGCACACCAGCACTTCTAATTCTGTACTTTTCGAATTTTCTGATGCCCAAGGTATCATTGATGCTTTTCAGGGCAAGCGTGCAGCCCACGTATACTCTCGCTCATCCTCTCCGTCGGTTGCCGCATTACAAAATATGCTTAACGATCTTGAGGGCGGTTTAGGGGCGCTGTGCTTCTCAACGGGTATGTCTGCCATTAGTAGTACGTTGTTTTCTCTTTTAAAAGCTGGCGATCATCTTATTGTTAGCCAATACTTGTTTGGAAACACACGAAGCTTTTTCGATACTCTGGCCGACTATGGTGTACAAATTACCTTCGCTGATGTTACCGATATCCAGAACGTCAAAGAAGCGTATTTACCCAATACGAAAGGGGTTTATACGGAAACGGTAGCTAACCCGGTGACCCAGGTTGCTGACTTACGTGCTATCGGTCAATATTGCGAAGAGCGTAATATTTTGTTTATGATAGATAACACCATGACACCGCCTCCGCTTTTCTATGCTAAAGATCTGAAGGCGTCGTTAATATTTTGCTCACTGACTAAATATATTTCTGGTCATGGAAATGTGCTCGGTGGTGCAGTGATTGATACCGGCCTTTTCAATTGGAAAGGCTTTGGAAACATTAAAAGCGCTTACCAAGTTGCCGATGAAGCGCAATGGGGTTTAACCCAAATTAAGAAAAAAGGGTTACGGGATTTAGGCGCCACGCTGGCACCTCAGTCTGCGACAGCCATAGCGTTAGGTATAGAAACATTAAGCTTGCGCCTTGCTAGAGCGTGTGAGAATTCACAAAAACTTGCTATGTTTTTAGACAACCACCCCAAAGTAAAACACGTATTTTACCCTGGGCTGGCTAGTCACCCGCAGCACTTTATGGCAAGAGAGCAATTGAAAAGAGGCTATGGCGCTATTCTTAGCTTTAACCTTGTTGATGATATCGACCCTGTTCAATTTCTAAATGCCCTAGAGTTGGTCATTTGCGCCACGCACTTAGGTGATAATCGCACGTTGGCATTACCAGTGGCCCCAACAATTTACTTCGAAAATACGGCAGAAGAACGCGAAGCCATGGGGGTTTCCGATACCATGATAAGAATTTCGGTAGGTATTGAAGATACCGACGATCTTATTAATGATTTTTCTAAGGCTTTCGACCGCAAATACGCAGATAACTAAATTGTCGGCTTCATTGATTTAACGTTATTTTCACTTTTTGTTCGTCATCGGAGCAGTAACGAACAAAAAGTGATGGTAATATCGATTTTGCAAGAAGTAGCTAGATCCTTTTCATCGCATTAATTCTCTTAGTTGTGTTGTGGCAAACTCGATTGATTCTGGGTTAGCAATGAGAGGATCAGCTTCTTGCCCTCTGAATCCTCCCCTCAGATATGCTTTCACTAATATTCAGCTAAGAATCTCCACTAGAAAATTTTGCGCTAGCGTATTTTGTGGTATGGATCGTTCGTCATTTAAAATAGAACGTTAGGTGGGTTTTTTCCTAATATAGATTCGATTTATTTTCTCCTATTATTTACAGACTAACTAATAGGAGAAATATTATGACGTCTATTCTTGTTGTGTATTCAAGCCTCAATGGCGAAAACAGTCAATCAACTGAGCTTGCTGACTTCTACCTTCAATCACTAGAAGGCAGCGAAATATCGGTAACAAAAGTTGATGTTGCAAAACTAGCGTTGGCACATTTAACGAGTGAAGAAATGCAAGCGTGGATGACAGACACCAGCGAACGTTCTGCCTCTCAGAAAAGTTTGGCCGCGGTTTCCGACGATCTGGTTGCACAACTTCAAGCTGCAGACGAAATTGTGCTAGCGGTACCCATGTATAACTTCGGTATTCCTTCTTCGCTTAAAGCCTATTTCGATCGTGTCGCACGGGCGGGTATTACCTTTAAGTACACCGAAACAGGGCCGGTGGGTTTACTAGAAGGCAAACAAGCTAAAGTGTTTGCTAGTCGAGGCGGCCTCTACGAAGGCAGTGATTACGATACACAAACAGGCTATTTAACCCATTTTTTAAATTTCATTGGTATTACTGATGTAAAATTTGTTTACGCAGAAGGACTTAGCATGGGTGAAGACGGTGCTCACGAAAGTATCGCTAATGCGAAGGGTAAAATAATTGAACTAACCCCAAAAAGCGCTGACTAAATCTATGCAGTTAGCAAAACGCAATGAGTGCGTTTGAGCTAAAGTGTGTTCCAAGTTGAGTGTGCTTGATTGCCCCGCATATTATGCGGGGCTTTTTTATGCCGTGCTTTTTATGAAAAGCGTTATATTGAGTTTTTAATAGATTAAGTAAATTACACCTAGTGTTTACTGCCTATTAGTCAATCACACAATTCTTTGGGTATAATGCGAGCATAACTAAAAAATAAAGTCGTTAATATGCAGAAATTTTCTTCCCTTGTTTTAGCTTCTAGTATTACGCTTCTGCTTAGCGGATGCGCCAATACAGATCCAACTACTGAATTAAACGCTAAAAGAAGCTCCGCCCAAAGTGACACCCTTTCATCTAGAGCACCTAAAAGTAACCGTAATGAACCGATTGCTTCTTACATCCCTGATATTGAACCGGGCCCTGTACAGTACTCGCAAAACGGTGAGATTACCTTAAAGCAAATTATGGCAGATCCTCAATGGTTAGGCAGAGCCCCGACTAATATGGGGTGGTCAATTGATGGTAGTCACATTGTTTACGAAAGAGAACAAGCTAACAGCAAGCTAAAAGATGTTTATATAGCAACTCTTGATGCGGCGGATAAAAGTGAAAAAGCACCGCTATCTCAATTACATCAATATAAATACGATGAGCGGGCAGAGCGCGAAGACGGCGTCATTGCCTACCGGTTTAAAGACAGCGTATATGTGCAACTTGCCAATGATGACGTTGTGCAACTTACCCGTGGTGGTAGCTTTCTCTCATCGCTATCTTTTATGACTGATGGGCGTTTAATGGCATTGAGTGGCAACAGCGCCATTGCCATAGACCTAACGAACGGCAGCAGAGAAGAATTGGTAAGTTGGGCATTCAGCGATGAACCAGAACCAGTCGCTGCGCCAAAAGATTATATTGCCGAGCAGCAACAATCATTAATTCAATACATTGCTAAAAAGCGCAAAGATCGTGAAGCGAAAGCAAATGCGCAAGATACGCTTGCGGCAAATAACACCAGCATTGCACCCGATACTTTTTATTTCGATAAAACCCATAAACTGGTAGGCGTGAGTGTATCCCCGAAAGGGAATTTTGCGATTGTGGCGACCACGCCAGATACGCCTACTCGTGATGATAGGGACATTATGCCGCACTACATTCAGGAAGATAGCCGCATAGCGAGCAAGCCTGTACGTAGAAAAGTAGCTGACGCTGAACCCATTAATCATCAGCTTTGGCTCTTAGACTTAGCTAGCGGTGAAAAGTCATTATTAAATTATTTTAGCTTACCGGGCTATAACGATGATGTGTTAGCCGATGTAAAGACTGAAAATGCTGAAGCTAAAGGTGAGCGTTATGACGTGAACCGCTTACCAAGACCTATTACCTTATTATCTAGCTGGAACTGGCAAAAGCCGTCTATAAGCTGGCATAAAAACGGTGAGCAAGTTGCGGTAATGGTAGAGGCCTGGGACAACAAAGATCGCTGGATTGCCACGGTAGACTTGGATAACCAACGTTTAGTGAACCAACATCGCCTACATGATGATGCGTGGGTAAACTATCGTTTTAACAGCTTCGGTTGGTTTAATAACAGCGAAACCTTGTATTATCAGTCTGAACATTCAGGGTATGCACATCTTTATACGCAAGTACCTGGTCAAGCGCCAAAAGCATTAACCCAAGGTACATTCGTTACCGATAACCCAACGTTGTCTAACGATGACATGTGGATGTATTTTACCGCAAACAGTAAACATCCCGGTATTTTTGAAGTTTATCGTGTGAAGACTACCGGCGGTGAAGTAGAAGCGCTAACCAACCTCAACGGTATAACAGAGTATAAACTCAGTCCGGATAACGCCACATTAGTGTTAAGTCATGGCAAAGTGTCTCGTCCTCCAGAGCTTTATGTTAAAGCTGTAGATAGCAATGAAGCGGCTATGAAAATTACCGATACGGTAAGCGACGCGTTCACCGCTATGCCGTGGGCAGTGCCCAACGTGGTGGCCATTCCATCTAGTCACACCGATGCCCCTATTTATGCCCGCGTATACTTACCAAAAGACTATCAAGCAGGTAAGCCGCTTAAGGCAGTAGTCTTTAATCACGGTGCAGGTTATTTGCAAAATGCCCACCTAGGGTGGTCGTTGTATTTCAGAGAATACATGTTTAACAGCATGCTAGTGCAACAAGGATATGTGGTACTAGATATGGACTACCGTGCTTCGGCGGGTTACGGGCGCGACTGGCGCACGGCTATCTACCGCAACATGGGGACGCCTGAAGTACAAGATTTACGCGATGGGGTTAACTGGTTGGTAGAAAACGCCAATGTCGATCGCAACCGAATAGGCACGTATGGGGGCTCTTATGGCGGGTTCTTAACCTTTATGTCTATGTTTAACGCACCGGATCTTTTTGCAGCTGGCGCAGCGCTTCGCCCAGTAACAGATTGGGCGCACTATAACATTGGGTATACGTCAAACATCCTTAACACCCCAGCTGTAGATCCTATTGCTTATGAGCGCAGTTCACCTATCTATTTTGCAGATGGGCTAGAGAAACCACTGTTAATTAATGCCCCCATGGTGGATGACAATGTGTTTTTCCATGACACGGTTCGACTAGTTCAGCGCTTAATCGAGCTAGAAAAGGAAGACTTTGAAACGGCTATTTACCCTGTAGAGCCACATGGTTTCGTTCAACCAAGCTCTTGGTTAGATGAATACCGCCGAATCTATAAGTTATTCGAAGAGAATTTGTAGTGAGCAAAGGCGGGCTATTAAGATAAAAAAAACGCCCCTATAAAGGGGCGTTTTTGTTTTAGTGGGTAGTCAGTAGTTAGTACAGGAAACCGTATTGTCACACCCAATTCTATTTCACTTGTTAACTACCGTTTTTTAGCGGTTAGCCACATCAGCGTGAAGATGATTAATCCACTTAGCGCACCGAATAAGTGCGAATCGATGGCAACTTTGGCGTCAATCAGTGCAGCAACCTGAGCACTACTGCCTGATACTTGTTCATAAATCACTTTAAGCGCAACACCGCCCAGTAAAATCCAACCCGAGCGCATCTTATTCATAATATCCATTAACGCGCCCCATACGAAGATACCGTGTAGCGCACCTGATAGCCCCGCATACCAAATAAGATCTTCAGAAAAAAGGTAAAGACCTGCACTTGTGCCTAAGCTGCACCATACAAATACTTTTAAGAAACGACCTATTCGGTAATGTTCGCCGTGTAACGCCCACAGTAAGGTAAGGCCTGATAAATTCAGCAGCAGGTGATACCCATTGGTGTGCACAATATTGCCAGATAATAAACGCCAGGTTTCCAACCCTTGAATGGCGAAACGATCGTAAGCTAACCACTTACCAGAGAGCGGCTCTAAGAAAAAAGCGACAATAGCGCTAAACGCTAAAATAAGTGGCCCTACGCTATACTTAGGTGAGACCGGTAGTGACATCATCATTGTTATTTATTTTAGTAATCCGTGTGTGCTGGGTATGATACATAAAATTGCCAGTAGGGTGGGAAGCGTTATCGGTAAAAATGCTTTTTTTGTCGGCTTCCGCCTATATAACAATCATAAAAACGTAAAGAGGTGACACATGTCTCTAATTTTAAGTGAAAAGAAAAACGGGATCTTAACGATCACCATCAATCGCCCAGAGAAGAAAAACGCCTTAACCCGAGAAATGTATCAGAGCATGGCTGACGCATTATTCAGTATTGAAAATGACGATAGTATCAAGACTGTGCTGATTCGTGGTGAGGGAGATTGTTTCACTTCCGGTAACGATATTAGTGATTTTGCAGGGCGCAAAGAAGGAGATGACGTGAATGAGTCTGCGGCATTTATGCGCGGGCTAATAAACTGTAAAGTGCCGGTAGTCGCACAGGTTCATGGCGTAGCTGTGGGTATAGGCACGACGATGCTATTACATTGTGATTTTATCTACGCTGAGACAAACACCCGATTTGTTCTACCATTCATCAACTTAGGCCTTGTACCTGAATTTGCTTCAAGTTATCTTCTTCCGAAAATGGCGGGGCATGTAAAAGCCAGCGAGTGGCTGATGTTAGGCGAACCATTTGGCACAGAAGATGCGTGTCAGTTTGGGTTGATTACCGGTATCTATTCTGCCGACGAGTTAACCGAGAAAGTGGCATCGGTGTGTAAAAAACTGGTGTCAAAGCCCTCATTTGCATTGATGCAAACCAAATCACTGTTAAAGAATGATGTGGAATCTACCCACCATTATATGGATATTGAATTCGATGTGTTTGGTCAAGCAATGGATTCAGAGGCTGCGCGTGAAGCGTTTGATGCGTTTTTGTCAAAACGTCCGATCAATCCGGAGAAATTTAAATAAAGAGGAAGTCATATTTTGAAACGTGGTTCATGGTTCTGTTCATCGCTTTTAGCCATTGCAGTTTCAAGCTGCCTGTTGGTGTCTGCAAGTGCACAACAAGTAAGAGAAGTTGGGGAGCCAGAGGCTGCCACGGGATACGTGGACAAACAAGCCTTTGCTGCTAAAGATTACATGGTGGTAGCAGCTAACCCATATGCTTCATGGGCAGGCAAAAATATATTGGCGAAAGGTGGAAGCGCCATTGATGCTGCTGTTGCTGTGCAATCCATGTTATCGCTTGTTGAACCACAATCCTCTGGAATTGGTGGTGGCGCGTTTATATTGTATTGGGACAATAAAAACAAAGTGCTGCACACCTTTGACGGTAGAGAAACCGCCCCCGCGGCCGTAAACTCTCATTGGTTTATTGAAGGCAATAAGCCCATGCGTTGGCTTGATGCCGTGGTAGGCGGGAAATCGGTAGGTGTACCTGGCGCAATTAAAGCGCTGGAAACTGCCCAAAGTGAATTCGGTAATTTGCCGTGGAACGCACTGTTTGACGATTCTATCAAAACGGCAACCGAAGGGTTTCGAGTGTCCCCACGACTGGCCAAGCTCATTGCCCTTGATTACCACCCAGGTTTAAAAACGTTTCCAACCAGTTCCACCTACTTCTTTCCCGCTGGGCTTCCGTTAAAAGAAGGTGCAATACGTAAAAATAGGCAATTGGCTAAAACGTTGAAGGGTATTGCCGAAAACGGCACTGATTATCTGTATAAAGGCGAGCTAGCTGAAAAGATTGTTAAAACGGTAAATTCTGCGTCAATTAACCCAGGTCAAATGACAACAGAGGATTTAGCTGCTTACGAACCTATTCGACGTGAACCGGTGTGTGGTTTGTATCGTGAAAAACAGATTTGTGGCATGGCACCGCCAAGTTCGGGCGGTATAAACGTGTACCAAATTCTGAAAATGTTGGAAGGGCAGGATTTTTCTACCCTCACGCCTGACTCTGTAGAATTCGCAAACGTTTTTACTCAATCAAGCGCACTGGCCTACGCTGACAGAGAAAAATACATAGCGGATAGTGATTTTACCAACCTACCTTTTGCCGCCATGATTAACACCGCGTATCTGAATCGCCGTGCCGAAGGTATTGCATCCGATAAGAAGTGGCGACGGGTACGTGCTGGCAATCCTTACGGTGATGCCAATATTAGTCTTGGCAGCAACATGGAACAGCCTAACACCTCGCATTTCTCTATCGTCGATAAAGAGGGCAACGCGGTATCGATGACCACAAGTATCGAGTTTATGTTCGGTTCGGGTTTGATGGTTGGTGGCTTCTTGCTAAATAACCAATTAACCGACTTTTCGTTTTCGCCTACGCAGAATCGCTTCCCTGTACCCAACCGTGTTGAGCCAGGTAAGCGCCCACGAAGCGCTATGAGCCCCACAATGGTGTTCGATGAGGAAGGCGAGCTAGAAGTCGTAGTAGGCTCTCCTGGTGGCTCACGTATTGTGAGTTACGTGGCACAAACGTTAGTGGGCGTGTTGGATTTTGGATTAGACATACAGCAGGCCATTAATTTACCTAAAATTACTAACCGAAATGATTACACAGCCCTTGAAAAGGGAACGCCGATTGCTGAGCTTGAAGCGCCGTTAAAAGCGTTAGGGCATAATGTAAAGGTTGTCGACTTAAACAGCGGTTTACATGGTATTCAAATTAAGTCGGGTAAGATTATTGGCGGTGCGGATCCAAGACGTGAAGGCGTTGCGGTAGGGCGCTAAGCGGCTTTATTTAAAAAGCATCCTAGCTTACACAAAAGGCTGTTCGAATAACTCGAACAGCCTTTTTTATTACATGAAATGATCTGGATGTATTTGAGATACTTTCCACATACCATCTTCTTTAATAAGCTCTAAGCTGCGCAAGTCCTCAATTTTATCGTTATCGTACATTCCACTTAAAAATACGGTAACCGTTGCCTTTTCCGAGAACTCAGAACGCCCAACACTATTACCGCTTTGTGGGGTAATAACGACAGAGTCGTACTTTAAATTTAAAAGGTGGCGCTGAACATTTCTATTACTGTGGTAATTAGTCAGAATTCTCGCTAAACGATCGGATGACAGGCTAATGGCTACATCAAGATTATCGTCTTCATAAACGCTTTTCAGAAACGTAACTGCAGAATACTCTGGCGTACTGTCGGCCAACATACCATAGCGACCCATGCCTTCTTCTTTTTCTCCACATCCTGCTAAACAAAGCACGCTAAGCAAAACGGCAAACAAACTAAAACGAAAAGACCGCATTTATGACAACCCCACAATAAGACTAAGGAAAATGATCGCGCATATTATCAAGACTCATCCGATGAGACGCAAGCCAATACGTCTAAACCTTTCGAATAACATTCACTCATCTTTTAAATTACTGACTTTAGATAAAGATAGTTGAGATAAAAGGTTTTGAGCCCTTTTTACTACAAACAATGATATAGCGATGATGAATGGTATGCCTTTATAGAGTATCTAAAAACAAAAAACGAGGCCGAAGCCTCGTTTTGTTATTTACACTCTAACCGTATAACGGGTTAATAAAAGTGATTATTGTGTTTCTTCTTGGTCACCAAATGCGCCCGCAAATAATGGGCTACTTAGGTAGCGCTCGGTACCACTGGCTAGCAGTACAACAACAATTTTGTCTTTGTTCTCTGGGCGTTCAGCAAAACGTTTTGCTGCTACCACTGCTGCACCAGAAGAAATACCCGCAAGAATACCTTCTTCGGTCATCAAGCGGTGCGCCATTTCCATACATTCATCGTTGGTGACTTGCTCAACTTCGTCAATCAAGCTTAAGTCCAAGTTACCTGGAATGAAGCCTGCACCAATACCTTGAATTTTGTGTGGCCCTGGTGTGAGTTCTTCACCGTTCATCGCTTGGGTAATAACGGGCGAGTCAGTAGGCTCTACAGCAATAGAGGTAATAGCTTTACCTTGCGTGTTTTTAAGGTAACGGCTTACACCAGTAATGGTTCCGCCTGTACCTACACCTGCTACGAATGCATCCACTTTACCGTCGGTGTCATTCCAAATTTCAGGACCTGTGGTCTTTTCATGGATAGCAGGGTTAGCAGGGTTATCGAACTGCTGAAGTAAAACGTACTTTTCAGGATCAGAAGCCACAATCTCTTGTGCGGCGGCAACTGCACCTTTCATGCCTTTAGGTGCTTCAGTTAATACTAAGCTTGCACCAAGGGCCTTTAATAGTTTTCTACGCTCTAAACTCATGCTGCTAGGCATGGTTAGGGTAAGTTTGTAACCACGTGAAGCAGCAACGAACGCAAGGGCAATACCTGTGTTACCACTGGTAGGCTCTACGATTTCCTTACCTTGGGTAAGCACGCCACGTTTTTCTGCATCCCAAATCATATTGGCGCCAATACGACACTTAACGCTGAAGCTAGGGTTACGAGACTCAACCTTTGCGTAAACGTTACCAGAAGTAACGCGGTTTAATTTAACTAGAGGCGTGCGGCCAATAGATAGAGAGTTGTCGTCAAATACTTGCATTATTAATCCTTACCTAGTTAGGAAATCCCAGCAGTCGTGTTCGGTACGACCTTTATAATAGTTAATAATTCATAGCCTGAATTTGGGGATTTCGTCATACCCCTATATCATTGGTCCCAAACGTGAAAATGCAAAGTGCTTTTTCGCTATATGTTATTGTTATTTTACATGACGAATCAGAACGAAAGAGGTAAAACCAGAATGGCTTTTAGTGGAACGTCGAATTACATTGCTACAAAAGATTTGCAATTGGCCGTGAATGCCGCCATTACGCTAGAGCGTCCACTGCTCATTAAGGGTGAGCCAGGCACGGGTAAAACCATGTTGGCAGAAGAATTAGCCGCCAGTCTTGGAACCGATTTAATTCAGTGGCACATCAAATCTACCACGAAGGCACAACAAGGCTTGTACGAATACGATGCAGTATCCCGCCTTCGTGATTCACAGCTGGGTGACGACCGTGTTCACGATATTGGCAATTACATTGTTAAAGGGAAACTGTGGCAGGCTTTTGAAGCGGGCAACCGTCCTATCTTACTAATTGATGAAATAGACAAGGCAGATATTGAGTTTCCAAACGACTTGTTGCTTGAACTCGATAAGATGGAGTTTTTTGTCTACGAGACTCAAGAGCGCGTGGTGGCCAAAGAGCGTCCTATTGTTATTATCACGTCAAATAATGAAAAAGAGCTTCCAGACGCCTTCCTACGCCGTTGCTTCTTCCATTACATTCAATTTCCTACGCCTGAAGAAATGCAGCAAATCGTTGATGTGCATCTCCCCGATTTGAAGAAAAAGCTGCTTGATGAAGCATTGAAAGCCTTCTTTGAGATTCGTGATGTACCAGGGCTTAAGAAAAAGCCGTCTACGTCAGAGCTTATCGATTGGTTGAAACTGCTGGTGGCCGAAGACATTCCACCTGAAGCGTTGCAATCTAAAGACGGTAAAGCTGCCATTCCACCGCTTTATGGTGCATTACTTAAAAACGAACAAGACATTCACTTGTTTGAAAAATTGGTATTTATGGCGCGCCGCTAATGCTTATTCAATTCTTTTTCACGCTGAGAAAATATCAAGTAAAAGTGAGCTTGCGAGAGCTACTTGATTTACTCCACGCCTTGGAAAAGCATATTGTTTATGCAGATTTGGAAGGCTTCTATAGTTTGTCTCGAACCATCATGGTGAAGGATGAGTCTCAATACGATAAATTCGACAGAGCATTTGCCGATTATTTTGAGGGGGTAGAATCTATCGATTTATTCGGTAAAGATATCCCCGAAGAATGGTTACGTAAACAAATCGAGAAAACCCTGAGTGCAGAAGAGCGTGAAGCGCTACGGCAGTCTGGCGGCTTAGAAGCTTTAATGGATACCCTTAAAAAGCGCCTTGAAGAACAAGAAAAGCGACATCAAGGTGGTAACAAGTGGGTGGGTACGGGTGGAACATCTCCCTTTGGCGCTTATGGCGATAACCCTGAAGGTATTCGTATTGGGCAAAAAGGCAACCGTCGTAACTCTGCGGTAAAAGTATGGGATAAGCGCGAGTTTAAAAACTTATCTGCCGACGTTGAGCTAGGGACACGAAACATTAAAGTCGCCTTGCGTAAATTACGTAAGTTCGCCAGAACCGGTGCCAGTGAAGAACTAGATGTAGCCACCACCATTGGTGAAACGGCCAAAAAAGGCGGTATGCTAGATATACACATGTCGCCAGAGCGTCACAACGCGGTTAAGGTTTTAATGTTTTTTGACGTGGGTGGCTCTATGGATCCTCACGTTAATACCACGCAAGAACTTTTCTCTGCAGTGCAGAGTGAGTTTAAATACCTCGAGTATTTCTATTTTCATAACTGCGTGTATGAAGAGGTTTGGAAAGATAACCTGCGACGCGAAAAAGAGCGGGTATCGGTTCACGATATCATTCATCGCTATGGTAAAGACTATAAGGTCATCTTTGTTGGCGATGCCACCATGGGGCCTTATGAAATTACCTATCCTGGAGGAAGCGTTGAACACTGGAACGAAGAGCCGGGTAGTGCGTGGCTGGGGCGTATACTGAACCACTTTAATAAAGCGGTATGGTTAAACCCCCAAGCTGATAATTATTGGCCTTATTATTCGTCTATTTCAATAATCAAAGACATTGTGGAAGACAGAATGTATGGGTTAACGCTTGAAGGCTTAACACAGGCTATAAAAGAGCTTAGCCGTTCACGTTAGCGTTGGTTACCTTAGTCCCTGTTTACATTAATCGTCGTTATTAGCCAGTGGGTTAGACAGAATGAGTAAAGTCGCAAGCATACTGTTGGCGGGTGGGGAAAGTAGGCGTTACGGCAGTAACAAGTTACTTTCCCCGCATTATAGTGGGTTGCCGTTAATTCAATACGCTTTGCAGCAGTTACACGGGCTTAATCTTGCCGGTACTTATGTTGTTACTGGGCGTTGGCACAGCGATGTTGTCGATGTGATTTCGGCAAACGCGGTTCAAGATAGCAATAGTACTAAGGTGTGTTACAACCCATTGTGGCGTGAAGGCATTGCTTCAAGTATTCGTTGTGGTCTGCAGGCTCTCATGCAGGAAAATAACCTCATACAGGCAAAGAATGCCAATCAGGTAACTGACAATGAGTACACCCATGTGTTTGTACACTTAGCAGACTTAGCCAGTGTTACCACCGCTACACTGCAAGCATTGCTTAACGAAATTCCATCAAACCCCAATCACATCATTTACAGTCAGTGGCATAACCGCGGCTTTGAAGAGCAAGTGAAAGTAAAAGCGACAGTGCCCGCTATATTCCCCAATGCGGCATTTGACAGCTTACTTGCGCTAAGGGGGGGCAAGGGCGCAAAGAAAGTAATAGAAGACTGGAAAGACAAAGGGCGGGCGATTGGTGTCAATCACCCCGAGTCTGCATTTGATATTGATGCGCCCAGTGATTGGAAAGCCTATCGGAGCAACGAGGCATAACCGATAGGCATGACATCAATTAAATTACGTGGCGAATCGGTAGTTTGGCCGTTGAATATAATAAAGTCTTGCACCTAGCATGACTGCCGCAGCACTTAACCCCACAATAAAGCCAATCCAGAAGCCGCCAGCAGACATTGGTTCTGCCGTGATCCAATTAGTACGTCCTAAAATTACGCCGGTGGGTAAACCAATTAACCAGTAAGACACAAACGTAATGATAAACATGGCGGTAGTATCTTTGTAACCACGAAGCGCATTGGCTGATATTACTTGAATAGCGTCAGAAAGCTGAAAAATAGCCGCATAAATCAGTAGGGCATTCGCCATTTGGTAAACCGCATCATCGCTGGTATAAAGCCCAATAATGAATGCCTTTGCGGTTAACGTGAAAGTAGCCGTACAGGCAGCGGTAATAAACCCAATAATAATTGAGCACTGAGCGGCAATTTTAGCTTGGCGTCTGTTATTTTGCCCAATCCGATAACCAATTCTAATAGACGCTGCCATACCAATACTCATTGGTATCATAAACATGAGTGCCGAGAAATTAAGGGCAACTTGGTGGGCGGCAACAGTCGTGGGGCCAAACGGCGCCAGTAATAGTGCCACCACCGCAAATAAGGTCACCTCGAACAATAATGTCATGGCGATGGGAAGGCCAAGCTTAAAAGTACGCTTTATGGCAACCAAAGACGGCTTATAGTACGTATCGAATAGTTTGTACTTTTTTAGTGCTGGGCTAAAGCGCACATAAATGAAGGTTGCAATTAGCATGGTGTAAATAACGATGGCCGTTGCAACACCACAACCCGCGCCACCAAAGGCAGGAATAGGGCCCACGCCGTAAATGAAAAGGTAGTTACCTATTATATTGGCCATTAAACCAATCACGGTAATTAACATGGTAGGCTTGGTTTTACCTAGCCCTTCACAGTAATTTCTTAGCCACTGATAAAGCGCAAAACCCGGCATAGCACACAGTACATAAATTACATAGTCCACAGTGATGGTATGAAGTTCATCTGCCATTGGGAATATCGATACAATGTTACCGGCAAAAGGAATAAGTGCGGCCACCACGATACCAACGAAACACACTAAGTAGCCTGCTTGTTGACTGGCATTGGCAATGCCGGTGATGTCTTTTGTACCTTGAAGCCTTGAAATAATGGGCGGTAAAGCTAGCGCAATACCTTGTATAAAACACAACAAAGGTACGGTAATACTAAAACCAAGCGCCACCGCAGCCATATCAGTCGCACTATAACGGCCAGCCATAATGGTATCGCTCACGCCCATTAGCATTTGGGTAATTTGCGCAATTAATAGTGGCCAAGCCAGCTTTATAATATCTCTACCTTCAAGTAGATAACGTTTGTTCTTCAAGGTTACAGATCCGATTCAGGTGAAAGTAAATCAAAAGGAATAACAGGCAGGGTTGTGCCTTTTTCAACATGACTGATGTCTTCGTGAATTATCATTAAACAATTTGCTGCGGTAATAGACGTCATCACACCAGAACTTTGTGTGCGAAACGGCGTTACCAGAAGGTTGAAGTTTTCATCGTAGGTTATCGTGGCGCGCTGAAAATCCCGACGGCCAGCACGACGTTTAATATCGCAGGTTACCGTGGCATTAACGGTTAGCGGTTTACGAACTTGCTGTTCACCCTGCATTTTTCTGATTAACGGGGTAACAAGAAGTTTAGCGGTTACAAAGGCAGAAACAGGGTTACCAGGCAAACCACAAAACAAGGTATTGCCAATATGGCCTAAGGCAAAAGGTTTACCCGGTTTAATTGCCACTTTCCAAAAGTCGATACTACCTAAAGTGTCTATTACGCCTTTCACATAATCGGCGTCGCCAACAGAGACGCCACCACTACTTACCATCACATCTACCCGTTCGCTTGCTTCATTGAACAGGGCGGTAAGTGATTGTTCATCGTCTTTTACTATGCCGAAGTCGATAATCTCAACGCCCAATTCTGAGAGTAGGGCGCTCACACCAATACGATTAGATTCATATATCTGTGTAGGTAAGCAGGGTTCGCCAGGTTGAGCCAGTTCAGAGCCTGTGGCGACAACACCCACTCTAACTTGTTTCACTACGTCTACCGTGGTTAGGCCTTGTGAAGATAGCAACATAAGGTGCTGCGGCTGTAATCGAATACCTTGAGTTACCAGTGACTGTCCGACTTTAATATCCGCTTCTTTGGTGCGAATATTTTCACCACAAGACGGTCGCTTATTAATGCTTACCTTATTGCCTTCAGTGAACGTATTTTCAACCATCACTACGGCATCGGCGCCTGGAGGGACAGGTGCGCCTGTCATTATTTTAATCGCGTGACCGGGTTTTAAAGGTTCGTCTGCGGCCATGCCGGCGGTAATGGTGCCCTGAATAGGCATAAGCGTGTCTGGTCGACAATCAGCTGTATTAATAGCAAAGCCATCCATTGCCGAGTTATCCCAGGGGGGCACAGATAAAGAAGCATGAACTTCAGAAGCGGTAATTCTACCTAGGGCGTGGCTTAACTCAATGGCTTCAGATTCACCCAAGATGCTCGTTGCATCAATTGCTTTTTCTAATGCGTGTTCTAACGATAACCATTTTGAAGACATGAAAACCACTCCCTAATTTGAGGGGGGGATTATCACCTAAATGAGTGAATAAACCAATGTATTAGGCAGTGACGAAAAGGAAATTATAACAAAAACGGCGCTATAAGCGCCGTTTGGAAGAGGTCAATGGAGAGCTCAAGAATGTAAGGTTACTCAAAGTCTTGGTTGCTTATCCAAAGCACTTGATAGGGTTTCAATTGCAAAAAGGCATCCGACAAGGAAATTTGTTGACGAGTCACAAGATCTATCCAGTTATCGGTACCAATTAGGTTGATATCAGATAATAGAATAGTTTGCTCTTCATCCGACACATTACTAATACAGAAGATACTTTGCTTTCTGTCTAAGCTTTGTCGCCAATAACCGAAAATACTTTCGTTAAGCTGCAACGTGAATTGTGTGGCATTCGGGTGGAATGCAGGTTGAGCTTTACGAATTCGAATTAACTGAGACAATCGCGTCAGCACTTTGTGGTGCTGAGAGTAGGGCGAATCAAGCAAAGCTTCGAGCTCTTTGAAATCCCAACGTCTGCGGTTAATTGAACGGTTTTGACCTGTATTAGCCACTTTTTCATAGTCGTTAGACGTACCTAATAAACTATGAATATAAATGCCTGGAATGCCTTCCATTCCCAGCATAATGGCATGCGCACAGATGAATCTGTCTATCTGCCATTTATCAGGGCCTTTTGTCGTTCCCTGTAACGCATCAAATAATGTGATGTTTATTTCATAAGGCTTTTGCTGCCCATGATCAGATGCACGCCACGAAATCTTGCCACCAAAGTTTTGCATGGTATGCACAAGTTCTGAAATTTCTTCATCGTCTAGCAACCCTTCGGCAGGGCGAAGCCCAATACCATCGTGGGAAGCAATAAAGTTGAAGTATGCCGTACCGTTTTGCGCAGGTGGCATGCTCATCATCCAACTCTTTAAGTACTTACAATTACCCGTCACCAAGGTGTTGACCAATAGTGGCGGCAATGAAAAGTTATAAATAGCATGGGCTTCATTGGCATTACCAAAATAGGTCAAGTTTTCCCTATTGGGAATATTGGTTTCAGTAATGATAATAATAGACGGGTCGACATGTTCAATCAGCGTGCGAATTAACCTAATAACCTCATGAGTTTGAGGGAGGTTAATGCAGTTAGTGCCAACAATTTTCCACAAAAACGCCACGGCGTCTAAACGGAATATTTTTGCACCCTTATCGATATACAAACGAATGATATCAATGAACGTAAGAAGTACCTTAGGGTTCCTGAAATCAAAATCAACTTGGTCGTGACTGAAAGTACACCAAACATGTTTAGTGCCATCTTTGGTTTCTGTTTCACGCAATAGCGGCGAAACCCGTGGTCGGGTAACGATAGACAAATCGTCAGCGGGATCTCCAGTAAAGAAAAAATCTGAACCCGGGCCTTCACCTTTAATGAAATTATCGAACCATACACTACGCGCAGAACAGTGGTTAATCACCAAATCAGTCATTAACCCATAGTCTTTCGCAATGGCTTCTATATCATCCCAACTCCCCAATGCTTCATTCACACTTGAATAGTCGATAACCGAAAAGCCATCGTCTGAACTGTATGGAAAGAAAGGCAGAATATGCACGTTGTTAATGGTGTTCTTGCTATATCGGTTTAAAAAGCGATTGAGGGTAACGAGCGGACGCTCGTCACCATCAATAACGCTATCACCATAGGTGATCATGACAATGTCTTCCTCATCCCAATAATTGGAATGAGATGGAGGAAGCGCAATATCATCATCAGGCTTAATGCCCATGGTTTCCATTAAAGACATGGTTAAGCTTTCTAATGAATGCTCAAGGGGCACGTCAGCATAGATATATTCTAGATGGTGCTTTACTTTGTCATGGAGTACTTGCCATGTCATTGTCTATTACTCCATAAATTCTGCGGTGTCAGCTTCAACGGCCTCCAGCAAGCGCTCAAGAATATCAGGCACAGCGCTGGTGACTCGGTTCCAACTTGGAATGAAAGGGGTTTCCATTGGGTTTTCCAAGAAGTTCTGACCAGCTTTCATGATATTACTGGCGAACATTTCAACTGCTTTCTCTTCACTGTGAATATCAAGAGTAAGACCATTCATGACTGCGTCGTTGTGATAGGTCTCAATAAAGTCTAGTGCAATTCTGAAATAGGTGGCTTTAATAGAGCGGAACATCTCGTTACTAAAGGTATAACCTTGGGTAGCCAACTTTCTAAAAATGGCTTTAGTAATGTCGATAGACATTTTAGATAAGCCACCTTGATCGTCATTTAATGATAGGTCTTGGTGTTTATGATCGTAAATATCACAAATGTCGGCTTGGCAAAGACGGTTGTGCGAATAGTTGCGGTGCATTTCAGACAATACACCAATTTCTAAACCCCAGTCGCTAGGAATGCGAATGTCATTTAGTACGTCGCGGCGGAATGAAAATTCACCGGCTAATGGATAGCGGAAACTGTCCATAAACTCGAGATATTCGTTATCACCCATAATACGCTTGAGTGCACGTAATAACGGCGTAACGAGTAAGCGTGAAACTCGACCATTAATTTTGCCGTTAGCCACGCGGGCGTAGTAACCCTTACAGAACTCATAGTTAAAGTTCGGGTTTGCCACCGGGTAAATTAGTTTAGCTAACAAATCTTTATTGTAGGTAACGATATCACAATCGTGAAGCGCGACAGATTCGGCACGATTTGATGCCAACACATAGCCCATGCAATACCAAACATTACGGCCTTTACCAAGTTCTTTTGGCGCAAGTCCTTTAGACTGAAGTTCTTCATCCAACGCCTTTAAACGAGGTCCGTCGTTCCACAATACACGGTGGTGCTGAGGAAGTTTGTCGAAAAATTTAAGTGCATGTTGATATTGCGCTTTATCGGCGCGATCTAGTCCTATTACGATTTCGGATAAATACGGAACATCTGTCAGTTCATTAACAATATGAGGCAACGCCTCACCTTCAAGTTCCGAGAAAAGGGACGGCAAGATAAGCGCCATCGGACGTTTCTGAGAAAAGCGGAGTAATTCGGCTTCTAGTTCCTCTGTTGGTCTACGAGACAAATTATGTAAAGTTGTAACCACACCATTTTGATAAAAATCAGCCATGTGTCCTCCTGATTATAGGGAAAGCAATTGAGTTAGCATTTCGTTCCAGCCTTCGGGGCCAAGTAACGTGCTGGTATAAACCTCGTCTTTTTTAACGGAAGGCGGAGGATTTACCGGAGATAAAATTCGTATAGCGATATGCGCTGCTTCAAGCATAGCAATATCGTTTTTACCATCGCCGAGGGCAATAGTTTTAACATGACTCTCATGTTGTCTTTGGTATTCAGCCGCTAGCCATTTAAGGGCTTGGCCTTTGTCGCAATTGCCAGATACATGGATAAATCGTCCGCCCTCTAGAGGATAGGCGCCACGCTCTTTTACTGCCGCTATAAACTTTTGTTTGTTTTCATCAGAACCTGTCCAAAGTACTGGTTCACCAAATTGACGTTTAGCTGCTAGGGCTGCGGATGCTTCATCTAAGCCGGTACTGCTTTGAATTTCTTCTAAACTCATTTGTGAAAACTGTTTGAACTCACCTTCAAAATCCGCTTTGATTTTATCCAGCAGTTTGATCCAGTAATTTTTATTGGAGATGAACGATTTACACCAGTAACCATCCACCCATACGGTTCCACTAGGTTTCTTTTTGAAAAAACCATGTGGAATGAATATCGCCGCGCCATTTTCAATAATAAATGGTCCAGTAAGGCCAATTTGCTCTCGTAGAGGTTGTAGCTCAGCAAAGGTTTTACTGGTGGTTGGAATAACCGGTATATCTCGTGACTCTAACGCTGTTAAAGCAGGTTTCGCCGCCTCGAATGAGTAGGTATGGTGGTCTAACAGCGTGCCGTCCATATCGGTGAAAACTAGCGTTCTTGTCATTATTTTACTTCCTCGCCGGTTATAGTTCTTGTTTCATCTAGCGAATACACAGTGTCACACTTTATTGGCAATGTTTTTAGTGCATGCTCGGTGAGTCGTTGGTAATTCTGAATAAATTGCGCCACTTGTTCATCGGACATTACCCCTGTAGATGCACCCTGCGTAGTTACAGCAAGTTTATGTTCTTGCTCTAACCGCCAGCGGTAGACACAGTCAAACGAGGGAGCTTTTAACATAACCCGATAATCGATTTGATCAAACAAGCTTTGATATTCATTTGATAATTCAGTATTAACAAATGAACGCCAAATACCAAGGGGATCTTGGTTTTCTTCTAAACTATTTATAGGTTGTTTAATATCAGAAGCGCTTTGTGGTGTTACCGCAACGCACCATCCTTCTAAAATAATGATATCTGGTGGCGCCGACACCACAGGCCATTGATTAACAGGGAAGGGGTCGTCTATGGCTTTATTGAAACGGGGAAGGGCAACTTGACCGTTCCTTTTAAGCTGCTTAAAGGTGTTAAGCGCAAGAGGCATATTGTGCGTACCGGGTACACCTCGGGTTGCTAAGAGAGGGTGAACCTTAATCGACAGCGCGTTTCGCTGAGATTTGTCTAAGTAAAAGTCATCAATAGAAAGGCAAACCACTTTTTTGGCGTAAATGCTGGTTAAATACGCGCTAATAAAATCGGTAAGCGTAGATTTTCCCGAAC
Organism: Alteromonas lipotrueae; assembly: GCF_019249215.1. GTDB lineage: Bacteria > Pseudomonadota > Gammaproteobacteria > Enterobacterales > Alteromonadaceae > Alteromonas > Alteromonas lipotrueae. The sequence goes on along the minus strand of NZ_JAESDI010000009.1, from coordinate 27,308 downwards.
CTTGGCAGCCATTAATTCCGACCACCAATGGAACGTTGTTTGAATTCTTTGCACTCTCTTGGTGCTTAAGTAGCCGCTCGCATAATGGGATGAACCATTTCTGTGCAGTGTCTGCATACGTACTTGGTAGCTGATGTGTCTTTAAAAACCCATGTATGTCCATGTTGCAACCCTATTAAATGCAGAATACGTACATCATGGGGATTATAGGTTACAACATTTATGCCAACATCTCGGTTGCATTACATAGGGTTGAACTTATTTACGATCCGCAACAATCACGGCTCGTTGTGGTGCAGGATACCCCTCAATGGTGCGAGTAATATCTTCAGGGTCGAGAAAATCTTTCAATGACTGACCTTCAATCCACTCTGTGGCACGTTGCTCATCTAAGGTGGTGAAGTTTTTATCGACAACGCGAATATTTTCAAACCCGAGTCGCTCTAGCCACACTGTTAATGCGTCTGTGCTGGGTAAAAACCACACATTGCGCATTTGAGCATAGCGTTCGCCCGCCATTAAAACAGTCTGCGCGTCACCATCAACCACCAAGGTTTCTAATACCAATTCACCGCCTTTTCTTAGTTGATGCTTCAGTTGGGTAAGAAACTGGATGGGATCTTTACGGTGATACAGTACGCCCATAGAAAAAACGGTATCAAATGCATTTAACGGCTGCATCTCTTCTATACCTAGCGGCAAGAAATGAATGCGATTGTCAGGAATAAAGTGTTTGATAGCTTGAAATTGAATGAGAAACAGCTGTGTAGGGTCGATACCAACTACCCGAGACGCGTCGCGTCCTAACATACGCCACATATGATAACCACTACCACAGCCCACATCGAGCACGGTTCTGTTTTTAAGTGGAGATATATGCGGGGCAACCCTGTCCCATTTCCAATCTGAACGCCATTCGGTATTAACGTGAATGTCGTGTATATGGAAAGGGCCTTTTCGCCAAGGCATAAACTGTTGCAGCAACCCTAATATCTTCTTCTGGGTATATTGGTCTATATCATCCGCTTTACCAATTCGAACTTCATCAACAAGGGTGGTGGACGAAGGTGTCGTGGTTGGAATTTTTGCAAGTAGACGACACCACTTATCGAATTCACCGTGTTTCTGACTCTTTTGCCATTCATTCATTTGCGCAGGCAGGGTTTGTAGCCAATGCGCTAAAGGCGTATCTAAAATAGATTTATAGCAGTCGTTAAACCACGCTGATTCTGGTTTCGTCATATTATTCTCGGTGTTCTTAATTGTGCATCTCGGTGCTTTTGGTTCTAGCTCACGGTATTTGGGATGCTAATTATAAATGTTCAGGAGGTATTACTACTTCTTTAACCGCTGTGCCCGCTACTTTATTGCCACCAGCGACGTAAAGTTAAAGCACTTAAACCACATCACCACATCTTTAAAGCCAACAGACTTCAGACGGGTTTCGTGTTCGCTGAAGGTATCGGTAAGCATAACTTTCTCGATGGCCGCGCGTTTTTGGCTTACTTCTAATTCGCTGTAGCCGTTGTCTCGTTTAAATTGATGGTGCAAATCTATCAGTAGTTCATTGCCAGCAATGGTAGGGTGCTTAATTTTTTCTGAAAGAATCAAAACACCACCTTCATTCAAACCATCGTAAATTTGTTTCAGTAGGGCTTCTCTATCGGCAGGCGGAATGAATTGTAAAGTGAAATTCATTACTACCATAGAGGCGTTTTCTATTTGGGTATCTTGGGCGTTTTGCTGAATGATGGAAATTGGGTTTGGCAAATTGAAGGCTTGAACCATGCGTCGACAACGGTCAACCATGGCATCGGAACTATCAATACCAATTATTTCACAGGGCACATCTTGTGTAGCGCGAGCAACAGAAAAACTTGCTGCACCCAAGGAGCAACCTAGGTCATACACCTTCGTATTTGGTTGTACTTTTGTTTTGGCCAATTCACCTATGGTATGAACAATTGTTTCATAACCCGGTACTGAGCGTTGGATCATATCGGGAAAAACGTCAACTACTGACTCATCGAATGAAAAATCTGCTACCTTTTTAAGAGGGTTGGCATAAAGTCTGTCGTGTTTTTGCACAAAATGTACTCAGCTAACGGGAATTTGGTCGGCAATTTTACCCTCACAAATTTAAATGCCAATGGAAAACAGTAAAAAAATCAAATAAAGCGGTGATTTTTAACGAATAGGGCTTTTAGAATTAAATCGAAAGTATTAACCTAGGGATATAAGAACTAAAGGAAGTAATAACGCTAATGACAAGAATTCTAGTAGCAGACGATCACCCATTGTTTCGTGAAGCACTCAGCGGAGCGTTAGAACCTTATTTTGAAAACGCGCAGATTCTTGAAGCCGGAAGCCTTGATGCTGCGCTGGCCGTTTTAAATGAATACGACGGCATTGAGTTGGTCTTACTCGACTTAAACATGCCAGGCGGTGAATATTTTAATGGCATCATTTCGTTGCGTGAGCAATACCCTAATATACCTATCGGCGTAGTGTCGGGTAGCGACACGGTAGAAGTGGTTGCGCAGGTAATGAGCTTAGGCGCTCAAGGCTTTATCCCTAAAGTGTCAGCAACACGTGAAATGGCGCAAGCTATTGTTGATATCATAGCGGGTAAAAAATGGCTTCCTGAAGGTATGGAAGACGAACTTGAGAAAGTAGACGACGAATTGAAGTTGTTGCTTCAACGTTTCAGAGAGCTAACGCCTAAACAAATTCAAGTATTGTCATTCCTTCGTGCTGGCTTAATGAACAAGCAAATAGCCCACGAAATGAATGTAACTGAAGCGACGATTAAAGCGCACATTAGCGCAATTCTACGTAAGCTAGAAATCAATACCCGCACGCAAGCAGTATTGTTGATGGACAAGCTTCAACTAAGCTAGTCGTACAAGCAAGCGTTACAAATTAAAAAAGCCGGTGTTATTAAAAACACCGGCTTTTTTGTTTTTACTGCAATTGCCACAATTTTTAAGAGTGTAGTTCACTATTGCATTGGGGTAATTTCACCATTTTCGGTAACAATGCCTAGCCCCTTATCGGGCACTTCACTAAACGATTGCTGTTGTGCATCACCACTTAGTTTAGTGAGATAAATTGCCCAGTATTCTACATGTGGCGTTTTATAATCTTTAAAAAAGGCGATCCCGATTTCATTTTGTTCAGCATAAAAAGGAATTTCACCAAGCAAATGCTGTTTGTGGGAGAACGAGCTTTTTAATGCGTGCCACACCTTTTTAGCTGTTTGATAACCACCAGCCAATGCCTCAACCTGATTGCTCATCGCATCGCCGTAATACGACGGGAGTGTTAACCCTGCGTTTCGCAAACGTGTGTTTGGGCTGCCACCTAAGAAATGCGACACTAAACCTTCTTCTGCCATGTCTTTTGCCTTTTGCTCTGCAATGGCAACTAGGGTGGGGTTACAGTGAATTTGGGTTCGGGCTTGGTTTTTATCATTCACAATAAGTTGGGCAAGTTTTTTGGCTTGTTCCGAATTACCACACTGAAAGGTATCAGAAGGTAACGAAACCATGGCGTGTTGCGATTCTGCCTGAGCAGGCGCAATCACGAGCAAAGATAACCAAAAAATAGCAGTCACTTTAGTGCATAAAAAAAGGCCGCCGAAGCGGCCCTTTTTGAGAAGGGTTAAACTAAGCAGCTTTGCCTCCTCGTTTCTTTATTTCGCTAGAAGAGTTAACCTTAGCCACTAATTCTTCGTGGTCAAAATCGTCCACGTTAATGGTTCTCAGTCTTCCTGCTTCTGTACGACGAAGTAAGTCAGCTTCTTCTTCATTAATGATGTCTTCACTAAGCGCTTCGTCTGCTAACGCCGCTAAACGTGTGAAAGGCAGTTTCGCTTTCTTATGTTTGCAAATGCGCTCGAAGATTGGCTCGGCTGCTAACACGTCATCAAGAGTCTGTTCTAAGTCACCGAACAAGTTACCTTCTTCACGAGACAGATACTGACCATAACCTAAGCGACTACGTGCGCTACAAGGGGTTTGCAGCATTTGCGCAATAGCATGCTCGGTTTTATCAGAAGGCTTACCAACACGACGACCAAACGGAATAACAATACCACGAAGCACAATACCAATGGCTTTGTTAGGGAAGTTCGCTAAGAAGTCATCAATGGCTGTTTCAATGTCATGCAAGGTGTTTTGCATTGCCCAATGAAGTAGTGGTAAGTCTTCTTTTAAGCGACCATCTTCGTCAAAACGTTTCAAGGTAGTACTACCTAGGTACAAGCCGCTTAAAATGTCACCTAAGCGTGCAGATAAGCGCTCACGACGTTTTAAGTCACCGCCTAACACACCCATAGAAACATCAGTAAGCAACGCTAAGTTTGCACTGTAGCCTTGTAACAGCTTGTAGTAGTGAGCCGTTTCGTCAGTGAAGGGTGCACTGCTAAATACGCCACTTGTCAGCGAGAACCAAACACTACGAACGGTATTTGAAATGGCAAAACCAATGTGACCAAATACGGCTTTATCAAAAGCGGTTATGCTTTCTTTCTTGTCTTCAATTGATGCGGCTTGAATTTCTTTCAATACGAAAGGGTGACAGCGCATTGCGCCTTGACCGAAAATCATCATGTTACGAGTAAGAATGTTCGCGCCTTCAACAGTAATTGAAACTGGAACACCTTGGTAACCACGGCCCAAATAGTTATTTGGCCCAAGCATTACGCCCTTACCGCCATGAACGTCCATTGAATCATTTATAATCTGACGCATCTTTTCAGTAAGGTGGTATTTACAGATTGCCGAAATAACAGACGGCTTCTCACCCAAATCAACACCAACTGTTGAAAAGCGTGTTACGCCATCCATCAAGTACGCATTACCACCGATACGGGCTAGCATTTCTTCCACGCCTTCCATATGGCCAACAGGCATACGGAACTGACGGCGAATACGCGCATACGCACCCGTTGCCAATGATACAGATTTAGCGCCACCTGCAGCAGAAGACGGTAGGGTAATACAACGGCCTACTGATAAGCATTCAACCAGCATACGCCAGCCTCTACCTGCCATTGCTGGGCCACCGATGATGTAATCGATTGGAACGAAAATGTCGTTACCGCGAATAGGACCATTTTGGAAAGGCGTATTTAGCGGGAAGTGACGACGACCAATTTCTAGGCCCTTAGTATCGCGAGGGATAAGTGCACAAGTAATACCTGGCTCTTTATTCTCACTTAACAAACCGTCTGGATCTTGAAGCTTAAACGCTAGACCAATGACCGTAGCCACTGGCGCAAGGGTAATATAACGCTTGTCGAAAGTTAGGCGCATACCTAGCACTTCTTCACCGTTCCACTCGCCTTTACATACCACACCGACATCAGGAATTGCGCCGGCATCTGAACCCGCTTCAGGGCCCGTTAATGCAAAACAAGGAACTTCTTGACCTGCCGCTAGGCGAGGTAAGTAATGGTCTTGTTGTTCTTTTGTGCCATAGTGTTGAAGTAGCTCACCTGGACCTAACGAGTTAGGAACACCAACCGTACTTGAAAGTACGGCGCTAACGCCAGCAAGCTTTTGAAGAACGCGAGACTGAGCGAATGCTGAAAACGCTAGGCCGCCGTATTCTTTTTTGATAATCATGGCAAAGAACTTATGTTCTTTAAGGTATGCCCAAATTTCAGGAGATAAGTCGGCATCTTTATGGTTAATTTGCCATTCATCTACCATTGAGCATACTTCTTCAACCGGGCCGTCTAGGAACGCTTGTTCCTCAGCCGTTAAGCGACCTTTTGGAATACGGTGAAGTTTTTCCCAATCAGGCTTACCACTGAAAATATCACCGTCCCACCATACTGTCCCTGCATCGATTGCTTCTTGCTCGGTACTAGACATTTCTGGCATTACCTTTCGGTAAAACGCTAATAACTTTTTAGTGATGTGCTGCTGACGAATATTAGAAAGGGTAAACGGCAGCGTAAGTGCTAGGAATACAATCCAACCAAGTAAACCAATATCACCAAATAGAGTCCCTAATATCATGACTCCGCCAGCAATACACACTGCTGTTACTAAGCTGGTACGTTGATAGCTGGCAACGGCCAAAGCTAACACTACCAATAAAAACCAAATAAAATCTGCCATACTTCGCTCCTGAAAAGGCGTTAAATGTAACGCTCATCGTTCCTCTTATTTTGGTTCATTACGCATGATTGTGCGCAACTATCAAATTGAGGTCAGACCAGCATGGGTTAAACCTATTATTTAATGGCTCAAAGATCAAGATTTTTACATGAATTTTGCATTAAAAGTAATGGTTATAGTGCAAGTTAAACTGCGGTATATATGGGTTAGCCAAGCTAACTTGTTGTCAACCACGTGGCATGATAAAGATTTGTAGAGAAAAGAGAAAAGAGAAAAGAGAAAAGAGAAAAGAGAGAAGAGAAAAGAGAGAAGAGAAAAGAGAGAAGAGAAAACAGGTGGGGCTCATCCATCGATGATGTCCCCACCTACAAACAGTGCAAGCAACGTTTACTGAGTGGCGTAAGACTTCAATTTAATATCGCCTTGTTCTTCACCATCTTTAAATTGCTGCAAACGCACCAAGGTATAGTTTAATGATGGAGCAAACCACGCAAAGGTTTCACGGGTTTTAGAGTCGCGAATAAGTTTTACTTTCACCGTGTCGAATTCACCGTAAGGTAATGACAGGCTTTCGTTAGCCACCACTTCTACACCGTAAGTACGTAATTCACCACGATAGTTAACAAAGTCGTAGGTTAGGTTAGTTTCGCCAGAGGCTAATTGGTTTGCCAAGTCTACGCGGTAAATTTGGTTGTCGAACTGGCCGTTCCAAACAAATTCTTCGCCATTCTCAACCGCTATTTTGCCGCCGTTATCGGTGTTGAAATTAACGGTGAGCTTTTTATCTGGCCCTGTACCTGTGCGAGTATAATGATACTCAATAGGTAATACGGTACTGTCTTCTACTTTAAAAATAGAGTGCTCGTAGCGTTTGTCAGATAAAAAGAATTTTGACACTTTGGAAGAGTAAGTGAGGGAATATTGTGTATTGCTTAACGCTTCAAGTTTAATGCGAGCTTCGCCCACATCATCGCCCCATTTGTAAGCCGTATAAACTGCCTCGTAGGGTTGAAGTTTACTCTCTGTTGTATCGGCTGCGTGGGCGCTAGCGCCCACAAAAGCCAAAAGAAACGCTGCTACATAGCTGCGTTTACTCGTTTGCATAACCCGATTCTGGGAGTTCTTGCTCATCTAGGATAGCCTTATTATTTACCATCTTAAGTCGCCCCGCACTGAACCAAGAAAGCACTAATGGGTATATGCGACGCTCCTGTTCTTGAACACGATCTGCTAAGTCTACCGCAGTGTCATCTTCGAAAACCGGCACGCGGCTTTGAATGATGACTGGGCCGCCATCTAACTCAGGCGTAACAAAGTGCACGCTAACGCCGTGTTCTTCGTCGCCATTATCAATGGCTTGCTGATGCGTATTCAATCCTTTGTATTTGGGCAACAAAGAGGGATGAATGTTCACTAATTTTCCAGAAAAAGTATTTACAAACTCAGGCGTTAGGATACGCATGAAGCCCGCAAGTACAATATAGTCTGGATTTAATGATTCAATTTCAGCTTGCAATGTCTTGTCGTAGCTTTCCCGACTGTCATGCTGCATGTGGTCTAGGCTAATTGCGGTAATACCGGCTTCTTGCGCACGGGTTAAACCGTACGCATTAGGGCGGTTACTAATAACACCACATATTTCAGCATCGAGCTTTTCAGCGCTGATGTTATCAATAATGGCTTGTAAGTTACTGCCGTTACCTGAAATTAAAACGCAAAGTCTGGTTGATGGAGTGCTCACGCGTTTATCTCAACTTGCTGCTGACCGTCTTTGGCTTGAATGTCACCAATTAACCAGGCGTTTTCACCGTGCTCTTTCAAGGTTGCAATAGTGGTATCTACATCAGCTTCATTAATAACAATAACTAAGCCCACACCACAGTTGAACGTACGGTACATTTCATGACGAGTAACGTTGCCGTTCTCTTGTAGCCAGCTAAATACTGAAGGCCACTGCCAACTTTTCTCGTCAATAACCACTTTTGCATCATCAGGTAATACGCGAGGGATGTTTTCCCAAAAGCCGCCGCCAGTAATGTGTGAAATGGCGCTAACTTCCACTTTCTCAAGCAATGCCAATACAGATTTTACATAAATACGGGTAGGCTCAAGTAAATGCTCGATAAGCGGTTTGCCGTCTAAATCTTGATTTACGTCGGCGTTGCTCACTTCTAAAATCTTACGTACCAGTGAGTAACCGTTAGAGTGAGGACCTGACGACCCTAGTGCGATAAGTTTCTGGCCAGGCTTCACTTTAGTGCCGTCAATAACCTTTTCGGCTTCAACTACGCCTACGCAGAAACCTGCAATGTCGTAATCGCCGCCATGGTACATTCCCGGCATTTCTGCGGTTTCACCACCAATTAGGGCACAACCCGCTTGCTCACAACCATTACCAATACCGGTTACTACCGATGCAGCAACATCAACATCCAGCTTGCCAGTTGCGTAATAATCTAAGAAAAACAACGGCTCTGCGCCTTGTACAATAAGGTCATTAACGCACATAGCAACCAAGTCGATACCCACACCATCGTGACGGTTTGCATCCATAGCAACACGAAGCTTAGTGCCTACACCATCGGTTCCAGAAACCAGCAACGGGTTCTTATATTTTGTTGGAAGCGAACATAATGCGCCAAACCCACCAAGGTTTCCTTTTACTTCCGGACGGTGAGTCCTTTTAGTAACGGATTTAATACGGTCGACAAGTTGGTTTCCCGCATCAATATCGACACCAGCATCTTTATAACTAAGAGAGGTTTTATTTTCGCTCACGTTTGCGCCCTAGAACTAAGAGTAAGAGGTAGAAAAACGCGGATTCTACCAGTAAGTCACCACAAGTCCAATTGACTAAGGCGGATAAGGGTCAGATCATGTGAAAAAAGTGTAATTTGAGTATGAATTACCTTTTTTAGCGGCTTCAAACTTCGTTTTTTATATTTATAGATGAAATAAACATGAATATGACAGAGAATAGCGGGCAACGATCTTTTGACGTTGTAGTGGAGTAGTGAAGAAATTGATTTCTTATCGGAACAGGAAAATTAGGCGTATGTTTCAGCAACAATTAATTCGCGGTGTAGGGGTGGCAATAGCGGTGTGCACAATGAGTGCCCATGCTACGCAGCACGTGGTGGTTAATGAAGCACAGATACCTGTTAGTGATCAGAGTCAAAAAACACAAGCCAACGCAGTAAAAAAAGCCCTAACTCAAGTAATGGTGAAGGTATCAGGAAATACCGAGGTGTTGCAGAACCCTGGCGTAAGGGCCGCACTTAGAACGCCTGAAGCGTACCTTCGCTCGTACCGTTTTTCCTATTCAGGCAACGAAACCTATTATGTCGCTGAGTTTGATAAAACTAAGCTGACTGAGCTGATGAAACGTGAAGGCCTGCCTTTGTGGGGCGAACGTAGACCAGAAACTATTGTGTGGTTGGCCACAGAAACCGACGATAACGAACGCATCATTTTAGATGAAAGTACACCAACGCCTGTAGGGGAAATGTTGGTTCACACCGCGAAAACCCGCGGTGTGCCGGTAAGCTTACCGCTAATGGATTTAACCGATTCAGCCAGTATTTCAATTTACGATGTGTGGGGTAGGTTTGTTCAGTCTTTAACAGCATCATCGCAGCGTTATGGTGTTGATAATATTATTGGCGCTCGCCTATATAAAAATACCCCTGGCGAGATGCCGTCTATCCCTGAAGGGTTGCCTGCTTCGTCTGGAACTGGTGAAGGTGGTGTTTACCAAGATACTAATTACGAAGATAATAGCTACGCTGATAATGAAAACCAAAATGCGCGTGCAGGCACAGAGCAACCACTAAGTGGTCAACTCGATTTAGATGAAGTTGATGGCGTGAATCTGCAGGCAAACGAAGAACAACAAGCAAGCCTTGTAGGCGATGAAGTATCAACTGCGATGGTGAATGAAGTGCAAGCATTGCCGCCTTTCACGATGGACGAATTCACCCAATACGCACAAAAAGCGCAAGAGGGAGAGTATGCGCTTGATTGGGTGTTTGTGGGCAATGGCAAAGTAAGCTACGGGTCTATTTTCGCCGATGAACCCACCTCTCTCACGCAGCAATTGGTTGATGCTTATGCCAACTATCTATCTTCACAATATGCAGTGATACCCGGTGCGGTAGACGCAGAAAGAGTGCAAATCTCTGTGTCGGTTGCCAACGTAGACTCATTGAAAAAATACGCTAATGCTAATGCGTATTTGAAAAGCTTAAGCGTGATAGAAGAAGCCATGTTAACCGGCCAAACCGGTTCCGTAGCCACGTACAACTTAACCTTGCTTGGTACCCCGGAAGATTTACTCAATACGGTAAGGCTTGAATCTAAACTGCGGCCTGTAACAGATTCCTTCGGTCAAGTTGTAGAAGGATATACTTTTTACTGGAATGAATGACCCCCTTGCTATGCAGCTAACTCTCCCTGTAACGCTACCCACAGATGAAACCTTTGACAGTTTTATTGATACAGGAAACCAAGAAGTGGTGGCGTTACTTAAGGGTATTCCAAGTGCTATGCCTGCATGGCAGGATGCGCCGTCGTTGGCATCGCTTTCTGCACTACATCTGCCATTGGTTACCCTTTTAGGTGGGCAGGGGTTAGGTAAAAGCCATTTACTGTATGCCTTGTGTCATCAACTGGCGCAGCAAAACGTGAATCACCTTTATCTGAATTTAAATGGCCATGCCCAGTGGTCTTTTGATATTTTTGATGGGTTAGAAAACCTTTCGGTTATCTGTTTAGATAATATACATGCCATTGCTGGTCATCCGCGATGGGAAGAAGCCTTATTCGACCTTTTCAATCGGGTGATAGAAAACCCTCACGCACTCATTGTTGGTAGCAGTCAGCATGGACCGTCACATCCCGCATTTCAATTACCCGATTTAAGTTCTAGGCTTGCGTGGGGCGTAATTTATCATTTAACGGCGCTTAATGATGAATCGCGTAAGGAAGTGGTTCGATTGCGTGCTAATCAACGCGGATTGCGGTTGTCAGAACAGGCATTGCAGTTTTTGCTGCACCACAGCGACCGAGATTTACGTAGCTTGTTAAGCTTACTAGCAAGGCTTGATACCCGTTCATTGCAGGAACAAAAAAAGCTCTCGGTGGCGATGGTTAAGCGAGAACTCGGGCTTTAATTAGCACAGCTTTATTCCTGCCGCTATCGCTCTGCGGTAATATCAGTACCGGGTTTCTCTTCCTAATATTGACGCTCTTCAAGCTTCTCTTGTGCTTTTATAATCGCATTCTTTTCATCGCTTGTTAGCTCAACACTACCGTCATTGTCTAAATCCACCGTATTAAACCACGTGCTTCCGGCAGGAAATAAAGTCGGTGTTGGCATTGCAGCTTGAATAGCCGGAATGTCGAGTTCGGGTAATACGCGGCTAACCGCATAATCTGCTCGTAATTGAAGGTTGTCATCGTTTATACGATCTCGTTGCCCCCAAGTGACATTATAAGAACCATCGTCTACTGCATCACCCGAAAATATACCCACATCGGCACTGGCGCCCATACGATGAAGCATCATGAAACGCTCGACCAAATTAGCAAAGTCTTCTCTTTCGGTATAATAGGAATAAAAGGTCACTGCGCCGTCGCTTGCAAACCAATTGGCTACTTGAGCCGCTGAATAAGCGCGCTGTGTACTGTTGGCTTCATCGCCGCCGTAGCGTACCTGCGCCAGCGCATGCAGTTGAGATGAAGTCAGTGGCAAGGTGTTTTCAAGGCCTGTAGATAAAGGCGTGTTGTTGTTAACGTAGTTTAAAGGTGTATTACTGTTAGATAAGGTCGACCAAGTTGTGTAGTCGAAGAAATCATTCGCATGGGCGAGTTCGTGGTACATCAACCATGTTAGTGCGGCATCGACACCTTGTTGTGTACGGGTTGACCTTGTTGACGCTGCCAAGCCAGTTTGTGGGTAGTAGTATTCAGCGTCTTTCACATATCGCCAAAAAATAGAAAAATCTAAATCACTACCAAAGCCGCTACGATAGTCGGGCTGGGTATTAATGGTGTCTCGTTCTTCAGGGCTGCGCCAAAAATTATTCGCGTCCAGATAAATAGCACCGGTAACCGCCCAATAAAACGAGGGGCGAATATCGTAAGAAATCACAACCGCACTGATTGCTCTTAGCATTTGTAGCAAATCTTCGCTGCTGTTAGAGGTTTGTAAGAACTGCTCGAATGCTTCTCCCATCCAAGGGTGAGACACATAGGTTCTATCTAAAATATCATCAATTGTTGGCGATTCTGTTTGCTGCCCAATAAGAGGAAGTTGGGCAAAGGTGCAGCTTGATGTTAGTTCATTGTTGTATACACAAGCTTCCAACGCAGAGGCATAGGGGCTATTCGGGCGGTACGCTAGCATGTGCGAAGTAACGGTTTCTGGAATACTGCCTGAGTCGTCAACGAAATACGCATCCGAATTTATATCAATATTTTTTATCACTACCTGAACGGTATCGGTTGAGGTAGAACCATCATCGAAAGTTAGCGTAGCTTGAATTTTTGCAATGCTGTCTGCGCTGACTTGGGGTGCTTGAAAATAAAGGTTGTAGGATAAATCGTCGTCATCAAAGGTAAATGCGGGTATGGATGCCCCGGATAGCTGTTCCCAGGTAATGTCCGTTACGGTTTTTAAACTGTTGTTATCTACGTGCAATGAAACGCGGCCACCTTCGCTGGCTTCGTGACCTAAGCGTAAAATGGCTTCAGGGGGCTGATCTTCAATAACGGTAAGGCTAAGCTCGTGGGTTAAGGTTTCGTGGGTAGAGGTTTCGCCGCTTGAAAACGATGCGGTAACCGAAATAAGGTATTCACCGGCCGCCGTAACATCGAAGCCTATGGCTTGGGTGTGAGAGGCAAGAGGAGCGATACTGCCTGCTTCCGTGCTTGCACCACTCACCGCATTAACAGTCCAATTTACGCTGGTGATTGATGTGCCTGATGGGGCAATAACGGCAAAATCGGCAGAGTCGCCAGCAATGAGTTCGCTGGCGCCCTGAATGGTTAGACTGGGTGGCGAAGATGGGGTGGGTGTAGTGACATTGCTATCGCCTCCTGAACCGCCGCATCCGTATAATGCCAGCAGTGAAATTGGTAGTAGCCACTTCATTGTTATTCCCCTTGTTCGAAATGCGCCTTTTCTTCTTGCATAACTTGTTTAAGTTTTTTCAATCCAAGGCCAAGTTCACGTCCACGTTTGCGCGCAAACGCACTGCAGCCAACAAACATTCCTACACAAAGCAGAATTTCAATTGCTGCATACCAGCGTTCTTCAGGCACTGCATAAGCCACAGTACAGCCGTGCATTAGATAAAACAGTACCACGAAATTTGCCCAAGCGTGAGTATACGGCTTACCTTGTATAACGCCTTTGTAAGGTAAAAGTAACGGCACTAAATAAACTAGCGTAATAAATATTGGTGAGTACGTTAGCGTTTTATTAAGAAAAAACTGCCACGCAATAATCCACACAATTAATAAGGTATGACAACCCAGTGCCAAATAACGATAAAAACGCGTATTAGGCGCCATGTGTTGTCTCCTGGTTATTTGCATGCCACAAAGCACTGGCTAAGTTTGCCAGACGTTTACCTTGAGCAATACATAAAGATTTTTCATCTTCGGTAAGTGTGACCGCATTATCTAGGGCCACATGGCTCACACCGTAAGGGCTACCACCACTTCGCGTGTGATGAAGCGCAGGCTCGCTGTAGGGCAGGCCGCACATCACCATGCCATGGTGAAATAGCGGAATCATCATAGACAGCAGCGTTGATTCTTGACCGCCATGCATGGAAGAGCTTGATGTAAATACACACGCAGGCTTATTAATTAACGATCCTTTTAACCATTGGCTGCTGGTGCTGTCTAAAAAATGCTTCACTGGTGCAGCCATGTTACCAAATCGCGTAGGGCTTCCTAGGGCAAGCGCGCTACACTGCTCGAGTTCTTGTAAGGTTACCGTGGGGGCTGCGTTAGGGTTTGCCTCTTTTAAACTGGCATCTGCATTTTCTTCGCCTGAGCCCTGATCACTTGAACTATTCGAGTTAATGTTTAGGCTTGCCACGCTGCGCACTATTACTTCAGGTCGTACAAATGATGCAGCTGTAGCCGGTGATGCAGAGATAGCATTGGCTTCCATGCTTGATAGTTCAGCCATTGCCCCATGTGCTATAGCATCGGCTAACCTTTTGGTACTGCCATGGCGGCTGTAATAAAGAATTAAAATAGGGCCCATTATACGATTTCCAGTACGGCCTCTGGCGGCCTTCCAATACGGGCTGTATTGTTGTTAATCACCACAGGGCGCTCAATTAACTTAGGGTGTTCTACCATAGCGGCGAAAAGCTGCTCATCGGTAATATCTGCACCACCTAATGCATTCGCTTTATAGGCTTCTTCTTTGGTACGCATCATGTCTCGCACATTTTCTATGTTAAGTTGCCCGAACAAGGTGTTAAGTTCATCGATACTCAGTGGCGTTTTTAAATATTCTACTACGGTAGGCGAGATACCTTTTTCTTCAAGTAGTGCTAAGGTTTGGCGGCTTTTAGAGCAGCGCGGGTTATGTAAAATAGTAACCGAAGACATAATGTCGCCTCATCGTTAAATCATTGCCAAATTTTGGCGCTGACTATTGCTTGTTTGAAGGTATTTTTCAAGGTGCTAAGGCCTTATTAGTGACAAAAGCGCAATAATATTGGTGTGTAGGCCCCATAAATGAAAGGTGATGCTAAGCAATTAACCCTGCATGTGCAAACTACGCGTTTAATATGGCGTAAATACCAAAGTAATCTCATTCCCAAATACATGAAAATACTTGCTATTAAATACGCAGCAAGGCATGTTTGCACACCGTTGCTGTTTATATTGTTGGTAATATTGTTTTTATAAATAATAACGCTGTTCATAAGGCAAAAAGGTACGCTAAAAATGACGAACGCTGTGAAGCAAGGGCTGTTGATTATATTGGTGATGTTACTTTCGGCAACCGCTGGAGTATGGTTTTACAATTACCATCAAACCGACTTTGAAACCCTTCAGGGCGAAACATATAAATGGCGTGATTTAGAAGGTAATTGGGTGATCATTAATTACTTTGCACCCTGGTGTGCGCCGTGTTTAAGAGAAATGCCTGAGTTACATCATTTAAGCGAAAACCTACCGCCAAACACTTTGTTATTCGCGATTAATTACGACGTGCTACCGGAAGATGATTTACAGGCCATGGCAAACAAGTTTGATATTACGCTGAATTTGATTGTAGCCAATGAAGAAACCCAGCTTCCCATTACAAAGCCGCCGTATTTACCGGCGACTTATATTGTGGGCCCGAAAGGGCAGGTTCAAGCCGAGATTTTAGGTGAGGTAACCGCTGACATCTTAAAAGACAAAATTGCGGCGTTGCAGGCGCAGGCGCTATAAACGCTGTAACCGCTCTTCTTGATCTCTAAATTGCTTTATTCTTGCCCTAATGCGCTGCTTTTGAAGATGGTCGTCGTCTTTCGCAAAATTATAAGCATACTGTAATTCATCTACGGCGCGAGTATAAGCGCCATACAAGGCGTACACTTCTGCCTTACTTTGATGCATTTGCGAAAAGCGCTTCGCTTTTTGATACGCCTCTGACATCAACTGATGCGCAATTTGGTATTCATCGTTCACCAATAAAAAGTCTTTCAGTAAGCTAATAGCATCATCGTAACGACTTGCACTTATCATGGCATTCGCTTGGTTGAGTGCCAGTACTTGATTGCGCGGGCTATTCTCTACAAAAGGTGACAGCATTTCTACCGCCTTCAAAGGCTCGCCTTTAGCAATGTAAATATCTGTTGCGGCGTCTAGGTAAAACAGGTTGCCGCTATCTTTGGTTAACAATTCACCCATAATGATTTCTTGGGCTTTGTCGTATTCTTCGGTACGCATGTACGCCAATGCTAAGGCGTAAAGCGAAGCTTCTCTTACTCGATAAGCCTTTTTATCTACCTGTGCGGTGAAATACTCTACGGCGTAATCAGGTTCGAATGAATATCTGGCCATGATCCTAGCTTTAGCCAGTTCAAACTGTTTGCTTACAGGCACAAAGCGAGAAGGATAGTCGTCTGCTCGTGAACGGGCATCGGCAATACGAGACTCAGTTAATGGGTGCGTTAACAAGCGCGCTGGCGGACGAGAAACGTTTCGATATTCTTCTGCCATAATTGAAAAGAAGTCGGCAGCGCCATTGGCATCAAACCCGGCCCGAGACAACATAGCAATACCGATGCGGTCAGCCTCTTGTTCATTTGAACGGGTGTAGTCAATTTGCATTTGTACAGAGGCCGCTTGGCCAGCCTGCATTGCTGCCATACCCGCTTGAGGGTTTGCCATGGCAATTAATACGCCACCAATAAGTGACGCAATGGCTAAGGGCGACGAACGTTGTTGTGCCTGCATGCTTCGAGCAATGTGCCTTTGTGTAACGTGAGAAATTTCGTGAGACAATACCGAGGCCAATTCACTTTCAGTATTTGCCCTTCGCATAAGGCCAGTATGAACACCTATATGCCCACCAAAGAACGCGAAGGCGTTAATCGCATCGTTGTTTACCCAGAAGAAACGAAAGGGGAACTTGGCATTTTCGGCATGAATAACTAAGCGGTTACCTAAATCTTGTAGATATTCATCTAAAACAGGATCGGCTATTAGCGGGCTTTGCCCACGCATTTGACGCATAACGGCATCGCCAACAATCATTTCTTTATCTAAAGAAATAGCGTCAGACGCCACTACACCAATTTCAGGCAGCGCATTTTTATTCGTATAACTCGCGTCTTGCGCAATACTCGATAGACTGGCTGTAATAAGGAAAGACAGCGCAAAGAGTTTTTGAGATAACCTTTTCTTCATGTACCTGTGATTTACTGAACAATACTGGAATACGTATTAGAGCATCAAAGTACCGTTTCAGTTTCAATTATTTATTGTGAATTTTATCATTCTGCCTAGATAAGTACGTTTATGCCAGTTTTAGTGTCACTCTGTCATTATCGTTAACCTTGGCAATTGACTCGTGTGTTGCTTGTTAAATCGTCTTACCAGATTGATTTAAATAGAAAGTGTATTGCCCGATGCTAAGTCTTTACACTATGATGCGTATCCTAATCTTAACATTTCTCAGGAAGCTTTTATGATCAGTGTGTTTGGTCGCTGGTACCGACGCAAATTTTCCGATCCTGATGCAGCCATGCTGCTTATTCTCATACTTATTACAACAACTGCACTGCTTTTGTGGGGCGAGCTTATCATGCCCGTTTTAGTGGCGGCCGTTGTGGCGTATTTACTTGATTGGCCGGTTACCCACCTTGTTAGATTTGGCGTAGGGCGCGCTATTGCCTGCGGCATCGTACTAATGGGGTTCATTACCCTTGTCATTTTCATGCTGATTGGGTTAGTGCCCATTGTCACTCGGCAAAGCATTAATCTTATTCAAGAAACCCCTTTAATATGGCAAAAAGCCCAAGATTGGATCTTAACCTTGCCAGAAAAATACCCTGACTACGTGCAGGTTTACCAAATTCATCAAATGATGGAAGGGCTAAACGACAAACTTGTTGGTGTGGGAGAGACCTTAATATCGGCTTCTTTCAGTAATATTGCCAATGTGGCTGCGTTGTTAGTTTATGCGGTACTTGTACCATTAATGGTGTTTTTCATGCTGAAAGACAAAATGTATTTCTTAGAAAGCATTTCTCAATTGTTACCTAGAGAGCGCCGTTTGATTACGCAAGTTGGCCATGAAATGAATTCACAGATTGCCAATTATATTCGCGGCAAAGTGATAGAAATCGTGATTGTTAGCTTAGTGTCGTGCGTAACCTTTGCCTTCATGGATTTGCGATACGCCATTTTGCTTGGTGTATTGGTAGGTATTTCTGTGCTAATTCCTTATATTGGCGCGGCGGTGGTTACCATTCCTGTTGCCATAGTTGCATTGTTTCAATGGGGTTTAACGCCTGATTTCTGGTATTTGTTTATTGCCTATTCGATTATTCAGGCATTAGATGGAAACTTATTGGTGCCTTTGCTTTTCTCTGAAGCAGTAAGTTTGCACCCACTGTACATCATTATTGCCGTGCTGGTATTTGGTGGCCTTTGGGGCTTCTGGGGCGTTTTCTTTGCCATACCGTTGGCAACATTGGTAAAAGCAGTAATAACAGCGTGGTCGAGTAACCCTGCCGGTTTACCGGTGGCTGAAAGCGAATAAGCTGTAAATATTTAACATCCAGTGAAATAAAAAAAGCGGTAGTGTGAACTACCGCTTTTTTTATTAGCTTTTTGTCAATGTTAAATCGATATAAAACCGCTAACGAAATACGTTTATAAAGAGTTACTTGTTATCTGCCAAGTAATCTAACACTACTGTGTGATGCTCTTTGGTTTTGAACTTATTGAAAACGTGTTCAATAACGCCGTTTTCGTCTACTAAAAAGCTCAAACGATGTTGATTTATACCCCAAGCAACATGCACATTACGTTATTTTTCGGGTGTAAAATGAGTATTTTTGAAGTGTGCATTTTAGTTTTTGCACATTAAAGATGTTATTAAGGGAGACAATGCTACAAATCAAGCCAGAGAATAGCAGCTACTTCTTTTTAAGGGAGTTTATTAAGTTCGATTTTTCTTCATCACTAAGCTTCTCGATCAAGCAGCTAAGCTCTGCTGATAGTTCTGATTCACAGAAAAAGTAAGCCAGTGGAACTTCTAGTTCGTCGGCGATTTTTTTCAAAGTCTGGATGTCAGGCACGTGTCTGCCTTTCTCATAATGATTCATTCGGCTACTGGCGGAGCTTTCATCCAGGCCAATCCGTATACCGAGCTCTCTTTGAGAAATTCCTTGTGACACTCTCGCACTTTTAAGTCGAGAGGGAATCGGGTTAGTAGAAGCTTGCAAGTGGACTTCATAGTTGATACCAAAGATACTTAGATTCTCTAAGTTTAATCAAACACTGTATACTTAGGAATACTAAGTTTTACGTTGGAGATAATCTTGAATAGCAGATACCCCGACTCATTAAAAAAGTTAGCTTTAAAGAAAGTTCTTGAATTAGGGCTAAACGCATCTGATGTTGCCCTAGAACTGAAAATATCAAGAAGCACAATTTATAGTTGGTTGAGAGAGGAAAGACAAAGCAGAAGAGAGTCCAAAAATAAGTTTGTCTCTGGAAAGCTTGAAGAGTACATCCATGATGTTAGTGAGGAACGTAAAACTTTAATCAAGGCGTTAGCAATATTAGCGCGAGAATTACCTAAATAGCTCGAACATAAAAGACCTAGTTCATAGACAAGCCCCCCGATCTTCATGATACAGACTTTAAGTAAGTAAAGTCTCCTGTAATAATATCCTCGTTACGTTCTCTCAACGTGACATTATCAGTAGTAGGGGCACTTTTGGTTGTGCTCCACTCTTTGTCCCCCCAGTGACGCTATCGCTAGCTGAGGGGGATGATTCACAAAAGAATCAATGGAACGCCGCCCCCCTTTTGTCCCGCTAAAATCACGATAGACTCGCTTCACTCGCTTGAATTATTGGATTGAATGATGGGGCCAACACCTATAACTAATTTAGAAAACTACACGTTGACTGAGAAAAAAATCAACATAGTCGTCTCCAAATTACCTTTCACGGTTATTGATGATGGTATCGTTTTACTTGAGAACAACCAGCTACTTAAGAATACGATTATCTATCCGTCTGTTGTAGTGGGGGAGGGGGCAGATTGAAAATCCAACCTGCTATACCTTTTACTCTACGCTACTAGGGGGAACGTTAATTATGGTTCCCCGTTCCCGATAAAACTTCAGTAACAGCGTTGTTTCGATTACTTCGCCATTTTCTTCGAACTTGACCAACGTATCATAACCATCTGGGTAGCATTTCAATACCTCAACTGGGGGAGCAAACTTTCTACTTTGACGATATCGACCAAATTTTGGATCATGGTCAATGATATATTGCCTTTCAAAATGCTGGTCTTTGTCCATGCTGGTGTACTTTGTGCCATGGGCATCTACATACCCTTTCAAACGGCGCTTGCCTTTATGTCGTTCAATGTCTTCATAACAAACATAAGGGCGCTCAATTGCGCCAACTACTTCTACCTCTTTCCACGTAAATACGCTTGAAGCACAGCCCGTCAACGAAAACGGTAATAACCATAATAATTTTTTCATAACAATTTCCTCCTTGTCACAACATACAACGACCAAGGGAGCGCACAACAAAGCGACGTTTATTTGTAATTTGCATTCATATGGTCACTTTGCAAATACAACTTATAAACTTCATAGGTAATTATTGTGGCTTTCGATACATATTTACGTCAATTTGGCTTAACCCTCAAGAGCCTTCATGAGTACAGCGGGCGATCTAAACAAACACTTGGTAACTGGTACAAGAAAAAACCCGAATTAATTAAGGCATTGGTTAAAGCGTACAAATACGATGAATTGATAGATCAAGCGAAGTGTTTCTGATGCTAAAGCCGCTAAGTCAATTGCTGGGTATTGATTATCCCATTAAAGCTAAAACAAACGAAGCCTTTGCGCACCTCCAGGATGGAGATTTTATCGCTGGGGGGTGTGCGTTGTACGCCATAGCCTTAAAAACCCTTGAACCTGCCATTGAACTTGTCATATTGAAAAGCGTCTCTGGCCCCGAACATTGTGTATTAAAGTATGGCGGATACTTCTATGACGCTGATGGTGAACAATCTTACGGTGACATCGTTGCTAAGCTCATGAATGAGTTTAACTGCACCATTGTGGCCAATGAAATCGTGGAAAGTATAGATACGGAACAGTGCGCCGAAATTGTCGATGTAAACTGGGACATTCCGCGTTTTATTCAATTTATGAAAATTCCGGTGTTTAGCTAAGTGATGTCTACCGCGAACCCTCAACTTATTCTCAGTTCCAACGTTATTTCATTCCTGCGTTTGTAACCTAATGATTTGCCGTTGTTTTTCTTAATGCAAAACGGCTATTTATTCCGTCCTTAATACCGCTTCCACGGAAAAACACATTCAGTTAGTTCATTTTTAGTGGCTCTAACTGTCGTATTACGCGGACTTTATATTGAAAAAGGCCACTGAAAAAAGACAGGCGGATTGTTCACGAATTATACGAAAAAACACTATCTGGATTTGGCGCACTTTAGGGTTTGAATTTATCGCTGAAGTATGAAGCTGGAAAAATGGCGATCAAAACAATGATATCCGCAAAAAATAAGCACTAGCGAGCGGCACTTACTTGATTGGTATTTGTACAATTTAGCAGTTATATATGACTCATTTATTAATAAATAGTGGTGAAAAATAGACCTAATTGAAGCTTAACTGATGTTTACCGCGATAAAATCGACTATAAGTGACGTTCACCGCGATAAAAGTACCACTTTCAATGTATAAATCCCCAGCTATTGACTTAAATTTGTACGAAATTAGCTTCTATTTCAGTAACTTCAAAATTTTGCAATGTCATAAATTGACAGATATCCAGAAATGTTGAGTATCGCGGTAAACGTCACTTAATGCGCACAGCAACATGGCAAGCATTGATACACTTATGTTTGTACTAAATATGCAGGTAGTTATCGCTTTGAACGTCATTTAACGAATAAATTGTGGGTAGCTGGTGGTCAGACTGTGTACAACTGCCAAAATTATCGCGTTGTACATCACTTAGTATCGCGGTAAACGTCAGTTAGTTAAATTATTATCCAATAAAAAACAATGACTTATCAATTATAAAGGTCTTTTAAATATTAAAATAAAAGAATTAAAGAATAAGAAAGGATTTATTAAAGCGATCCAGAAAAAACTGATTTCATAAAATTTTAGGTTTGATCTTCCGCAAACGTTAGATCTAAACTGAACTCATTCTTAAACTAAATACGCAGATAACTTGAACATAAATGGCTAGTGGCCCTGTCATATTCATCCGGAACAATTTGCTTGATGCGAAATACTTCAATTTAGTTGACGCGCTAATCACTGCAAAGCAACTGAAGCCCTCCTTCAGGCTTTTTATTGAATCGTTCAATACTTCGATATTGACAGCGGAATACGCTACGAACGATGGGGGGTGCATTCGTTATTTCGATGCTTGTGACATGCTCGTTGGGAAAACCGATCCGGATTACCAAACAAACAGGGAGCTTAAGCTTAGTAAAGTTACACGCTACAACCGTCTTAAAACCTTAATTGAACTTGGCTTTTTGGAACCGACTTCAAAGCCAGATGTTGTTGAACTTTATTCTTCCACGAAGGGTAAGCCAGTCACTTTATATCAATTGGTCATGCCCTCAAGCATAGCTAATGCTTCTCAAAGTCAATCTGGTGATACCTTGTATCAGCATAGTAGCGAATATAGAGCCCAACGCCGCCAAGAGCATTCTCATGCCACAAATATGACTTTTGGGTATATGGCTAAGCGATTGGATAAACTCGGCTCTATGGATATTCTGGCGTCTATTTTCTATGACTGTATACGTGCTACCAATTCTATTGACGCAAAAGTTATCGAGAAAGAAAAAGTGGTACCGCACCCTGAAACTAAGGTGCAGGGGAAAATATCTATCACCACATCAACCTCAACGGCAAACGATGCAGCCATCATGGTTCCCGATGATATGGTGTTGCTGAATTATTTTTATAGTTCTATCAATGAGCACTTAATCTCTCACATAGAAAATCTAACCTTCCCTTTTCAAAACCTATTCCGGTTTGATGCGCGTAGCGTAGTGCTAGATTTTATGCTCGATGATAGTGGCGGAAATAGGGAATGGCTCGATGGTGCGGTTAAGCGCATAGTCACTACTAAGTTTAACCTTCGGGGTGATTCAAAAGCATTATGGCTATTTGAAAAATTAGGCATAGTGGATGAGGAAGGACCCCCCCTGTGTCAGGGTAGTTGTCGCCTCAGTTTTTCATAAAAATAAAACAGGGAGCGGTAAAGTAATCATGAGTGAAGCATTATCCTGAAAAGCATAAGAAAGCTGCTAGAAAGTGGCTTATCATTACGTCAATTCGCAAAGCTAGAAAGTATCAACTTATCTACTTTGTATTCATGGCGAGATAAGTATTTAAAAGTAGTTTCTAGTTTGGCAGATAGTAATCGTTCAGATGATTGGTCACCCGAGCAAAAGTTTTCAGTTGTTTTAGAAACAGCATCATTAAGTGAATTGAGTATTGCCGTGAAAAAGGCCTTTACCCTGAACAAGTTAAAGAGTGGAAGCAAAGCTGCATTGCAGGGAACCAAACTAAAAGCCAACAGCGTAAGCAATTAACGCAAGAGCGAAAAGCTGATCGCAAGCGGATTAATGAATTAGAAAGAGAACTTAAGCGTAAAGATGCTGCGCTTGCAGAAACAGCGGCCTTGTTGGTGCTAAGAAAAAAGTTAAATGCCTACTGGGGGAAGACGAGGACAATTAACCTCACTCGCAGATAGGCAGCATTACGCAACCTTGATTGATGAAGCCGTTGTCTCAGGCGCAAGAAAAAAGAAGGCCTGTGAAGAAATTGGCTTGTCGATACGTACGTTACAGCGCTGGCAAGAATGTGGTGAAATCAGTGTTGATAAAAGGAGAACAGTAGATAGGCCCGAGCCAGATCGTGCCAATGCTGGCAGATAACGGGCAATATCTAGCGTCTGAATCGAGCTTTTTTGAAGGCCAATGACCAGCTAACCCATCGAGGTAAAGCAAAACCTAAAGGTAGCCGAAGTAAACCTAAGGGGTACACAGCAACAGCACCGAACCAAGTGTGGACTTGGGACATCAGCTACTGCCCGTCCACAGTGATTGGCCGGTTCTTTTATCTCTATATGATAATCGACATCTTCAGTCGTAAGATAGTCGGTGGGAAGTCCATGAAAGTGAGTCTGGGGAGTATGCAGCTTAATTGCTTGCGCGCAGCCTTTGGGCGGAGAAGTGCGTAAGGAAAGACGTCGTATTGCACTCAGATAACGGCAGCCCAATGAAGTGCCTGACGATGCAAGCTAAAATGATTGATCTGGGCGTGATTGGCTCTCATAGCCGCCCAGGTGTCAGTAATGACAACCCATATTCTGAGTCGCTGTTTCGCACAGTTAAATACTGTCACCGCTGGCCAAGCGAAGGCTTTAAAAGCCTTGAAGATGCAAGGTCTTGGGTGAAAGGCTTTGCCAAGTGGTACAACAATGAGCACAGACATAGTCGGATCAAATTCGTGACACCTGCGCAACGTCACAATGGTGCAGATAAAGCGATACTGGCAAAACGCGGTGAGCTATATAGCAAAGCACAAGAAAAGCATCCTAACCGCTGGTCAAAGAGCATCAGAAATTGGGATGAAATCGGTAATGTGGAGTTAAATCCAGAGAACAAAAAAGAAGCAGCTTAACAGCTCAGGCGACAACTACCTTGAAAAACGCCGTTATTGATGTGTTTTCACGGAATATTGTCGGCTGGCGAGTGATGAAATCTATGCAAACCCAGTTGATTCTAGACGCACTGGAGCAAGCGTTATGGGCACGCGGTAAGCCCAAAGGTGTTATTCATCATAGTGATCGCGGCAGTCAGTATGTTTCCATTCGCTACTCTGAACGTTTATCAGAAGCGGTCTTTAATGCTTCTGTTGGCAGTGTTGGTGATTCGTATGACAACGCTTTAGCTGAAACCATCAACGGTCTGTTCAAAGCCGAAGTCATCCACATAGATGGCCCTTGGAAAGGGTTGGAACAAGTCGAGCTTGCAACATTAGATTGGGTTGACTGGTTCAACAACAAACGTTTACTTGAACCTATCGGTGACATTCCACCAGTTGAATATGAGGAAAACTACTATCGACAATTAGCCGAAGATGCGGCTGCATAACTCAAACAAATCCGCCTCCGAATTTAACGGTGCGATTCAGAGACAGACTTAATTGGATTTTTCTGTAATGATTATATGTGAAGCTATCGCGATAAACTAACTCCCAGAAATGCCAACCCCGCCGAAGCAGGTTTGGTTTCAAACAATCAAAGTTGTATACGCTAAGTATTTACTTAGCCTACATTTGTTAAGAGTTAAGAGTTAAGAGTTAAGAGTTAAGAGCCTGCAAATTTACCCAGTCGTTCTCTAAGTTTTAACCAATTAGATTCGGTTACACTGCCCTGTTTAAAGGCATCTTTGTATGAGTCGAGGATAGAACTCATATTTTTACCTTTGTTATCTTCTACGGTTGCATCTGCTCCTTGATCCAGCAAAAACAATGCTATATCAAATCGAGCAATCCCTGCTGAATACAACAACAGTGTTTTACCTCTTTCATCTCTGAACTCTATATCTGCTTCATTAGAAAGAAGTATCTTTAAACATTTAGGAACACCAGAATTTTTACCTGCTGAAATTGTGGAAAAGGTAGGGGAACCACCAAACATACCAGCTTTTAAGTTTGGGTTTCCACCGTGATTTAGAGCCGAAACTAATAGGCTACAATCCTTCTGATTTCTTGCAGCCCAATGCATTACACTTCCCCCGTCACCAAAGACAACGTTGGGGTCAGCACCTTTGGTTAATAAATGATTAAACCCTTCCTCATTTCTCATTGACCAAAATAGAGCGGTTGCGTTTTCAGCTCCGAGCGAATTAACGTCTACCCCTTCACTTATTAACTCGTCAATGACTGCTATCTTACCTTTACCAGCAGCTTTTGCTAAATCACGCAGCTTTCCTGACGGAAACATTGTTTCTATATCCATATGAATAAGTACTTTATTGCCCAGCGTTTGTTCATACTTTTTTTGTGGGTTATTGAACTGGCTTGCAGTGCTACAATCAGCAATTAGCATCGCACCGATAACAAGAAAAATGCTCGATATTGTACCAATAAGATTTAACATGAAGTCCTCAATTCTCTGCAAACACCGCCCATGTTATGCCAACCAGCATCGCCTAAATTAAACTGTGCTCCCGGCACACTTGTAGGAGTAATGGCATTGACAACACTTACAGCATCATACCCGCTGTGGTAATGAGTAAGATTTCCTCGGCTTCGACTGAAATCACCAATTGTGTTGTTATGTAACCCAGCGGCATTAAATACCACTCCAGTTCCGCCAGTATAGATCGCGGCGGCAGAAGCTAGGCCACCGCCGAGAGAGTGGCCTGTAAAAGTAATTGCACCATAAGATTTCGCTATGTCGATGGCATTGGTGTATTGAGTAGATTCTAGTCCCAGACCTTGTAATATATTGGCTTTCCAATCGGCCAAACTTGAAAAATCAGTACCTGCATAAGCTAGTACTTGATTACCACTTTCACCGACAAACAAGGCTGCTCTTAACCCGGTATCATCTGAGTGTATCTTGGTGATTTCATAATCTCCAACTCTATCACCAACCTGACCATCATAAGCTTTAGCACTCATTTTGGCATGATGAGCAACTTTCGGATCTGTAACTTTATCAGACCAATCTGCCGTTAAAGCAGCCGCGAATGCTCCACTATAGGCTCCATTTGCAAATTTTCCACCAGTAACTTTTGATACCGTTCCTCCTATAACTGCTGATACTAACACTCTAGCTATTGGGCTCTTAATTCCGTTCGCTGCGCCTCCCACAGCAGCACCAAGGCCAGCCGCCCAAAAACCTTCCACAAATTTTCCACCTTGCAATTTAGAAGACAGGCCACCAATAACACTACTCTTAAGCACGTTACCAACGCTTCCTCCTCCCGGCATAATTGCGGTTGTAAAACCAGTGATAAAAGCTGCTTTTAAACTACCTGTAATTGCGTAAGCAGACGCAGCGTTATACGCAACCAAACAAGCTTGACAATAAATGGCGAAAGCAACTGAAATGCCTGCGTTTAAGATTGGTACTTTAGCTATTATTGTTAATAATTTTTTGAAGAAGAAACCACTAGGATCTGTATAACTCAACGGATTATTCAACACATAGCTATATCTATTATACGACTGGCTATTCTTAGGCGCCTGAATATGCGGATCAGCCTGCAAGAACCTACCCAAGGTTGGATCGTAGATCCGACCATTCATATGAATAATACCAATATCATTCATCATTTTATGGCCAGTGTAGCCGTGACTATCACCCGGTGTTGAATACGT
>NZ_JAESDI010000008.1 GCF_019249215.1 Alteromonas lipotrueae | reverse complement strand
GTCCCCATCGTCTAGAGGCCTAGGACACCGCCCTTTCACGGCGGTAACAGGGGTTCGAATCCCCTTGGGGACGCCATATCGTTAAGCCAACCTTCGGGTTGGCTTTTTCGTTTCTACAGCTTAATTCCTGCCGTTCTTATCGATATTCCACATACAAACTAATACCATCTTGATAATATAGCCGTGTTAACAAAGAGGTTATTTATGCAAAATTATCCTATCGGCACGCCAGGAAAACCTTGGGGTGAAGAAGAGAAAGAAGAATGGAAACAGCGCCAAACGATTAAGCGTTCGTATAATGATGAAGTGCTTAAGCAGTTAGGCAGTATTCCTGAAGGGTTTGAATTAAAGCAGTATGGCGCGTTGCCTTACGATGAGTCTCGATACCCGTTGTATGCCGTAATTCCTAAAAATATCCCTAAAGATATCCCTAAAAATATGCCTAAAGGTATGCCTACAAATATTGATGCAACCAAGCCTGCGGTGCTAGTTACTGGAGGGGTGCATGGGTATGAAACCAGTGGTGTGCAGGGTGCGCTTCAGTTTATCAATACTAAATTAAGTGACTACGCAGAAGATTTCACCATCATTGTCGTACCGTGCGTTAGCCCTTGGGGTTATGAGACTATCAATCGTTGGGATCAGTATGCGTTAGATCCTAATCGTTCATTTTACCCTAATTCTCCGGCACCTGAGTCAGCCCAGCTAATGGCATTTGTTGAATCGTTGAACTTACCATTTTCATTGCATGTCGATTTACATGAAACCACTGATACGGACAACAGTGAGTTTAGGCCTGCATTAGCAGCAAGAGATGCAACGACTCATGATAATTGGAATATTCCTGATGGCTTTTACCTGGTGGCTAATACCCAGAATCCACAAAAACAATTTCAGGAAGCTATTATTGATGCAGTTAAGCAAATAACTCATATCGCGCCTGCTGATGAAAGTGGCAAAATTATAGGTGCTGACTTACTGTCTGAAGGTGTGATTTGTTACGACAAAAAAGCATTGTATCTTTGCGGCGGAATGACAGATGCAGCTTATGTAACTACAACAGAAGTCTACCCTGATAGCGCTAATGCAACGGCTGAAAATTGTAACGCTGCCCAAGTGGCTGTAATCACCGCAGCGTTGGAATTTATAAAATAGACGTTTAGATGTTTGAATGTTTAGACGTCTAGATGTATAGTTAAGCCTTCTCGATGAGGAGGCTTACGTGTTTACATTTTCTGCATTAATTTATGATGGTTATAAACAACAACTGGTGACTGGGGATTATGAAGATAGAACCCAGTTCGACGTATTTTTAAATGCGAAGTTCGGTGTGCATGTTTGTATGTGGGCTGCCAAAGAGCCTACACAAAAAGTAATTGATGCTATGTTACATGCCTCTCTCGTCGCTAAAGGTAATTCAATAAAAAATAAGAATCTTAAGGCCAAGTATTAGTGAGTATAGTTTCCCCCTGTATTGCCAACTGTAAACTAGACGAAGACGATGTATGCACCGGATGTAAGCGCACCATCAAGGAAATTGGCAACTGGTCGAATTACAGCACACAGCAAAAGCAAAACATCCTCACCCGCCTAGAACAACAAAAGTTGGACACACACTTAAGTTAGGGTTGGACAGTCACTCAAATTTCTCCCAGTAACGCATTAATATGTATAAAATCGGACAGTCAAAAAAACGTACACAAACTCTGCTCGACACTTAAATAGCATGGTCATATAACCCGCACTTTGCTACACTCTCGCGCCCATTTTAATCACTCAGTTTTAGCGAAATTTTAGTTATGAAAATCATGCTGGCGCCTATGGAAGGTGTTGTCGACCATTTAATGCGAGATATGCTTACTCATGTGGGTGGGTTCGATCAGTGTGTAACTGAATTCGTTAGAGTAGTGGATCAAAAACTTCCCAATAAAACCTTCTACAAACTATGTCCCGAACTACATAATGGCGGCAAAACCCCAAACGGCGTGCCTGTGCGCGTGCAATTATTAGGGCAGCATCCACAATGGCTGGCAGAAAATGCTCATACTGCGGTTGATTTGGGTTCACCGGGTGTAGATTTAAATTTTGGCTGCCCTGCAAAAACCGTCAATAAAAGTAAAGGCGGGGCGGTTCTGTTAAAAGAAACTCAAGCTTTGTATGACATCGTAAAAGCGGTTCGTGATGCCGTACCAGCCTCACAACCTGTATCAGCTAAAATCCGGTTGGGATTTGAAGATAAATCTCTTGCTGTAGAAAATGCTATCGCTATCACTGAAGCGGGCGCATCTGAGCTAGTTGTGCACGCCAGAACAAAGACGGAAGGCTATAAGCCGCCAGCTTACTGGGAGTGGATTGCTAAAATAAAGCAAAATACCGATATTCCATTAGTGGCAAATGGCGAAATATGGAACGAAGAAGAAGCCAAGCGCTGCCAAGAGCAATCAGCCTGCACCAACTTAATGGTGGGGAGGGGCGCACTTGCCATGCCAAACCTAGCAAGGTGTATTCGAGATGGAGAACCGCCTATGGCATGGGAAGATGTGGCCGCATTGCTTATTCGCTATTCGGGCTATGAAATCTACGGTGATAAAGGGAAATACTACCCAAATCGAATAAAGCAGTGGTGTGGCTATTTAAAAAGGCAGTACCCTGAAGCTGAATTGTTGTTTAACGACATCAGGCGCTTATCAAAATCACAAGAAATTGTAGATGTATTAGCCAGGCAAGCCTCACACTAGACTTTTAAAATATATCAACCGCGATGTTTTGTTGATTTTGCCTAGAAAAACTCAGACCTGAACGCCTATTGAAGATACCTTCTGGCATTTGCTATGTTTGGTTTTCTGCCATATTCGCATGCAGACGCAAACACGCAAATTCGCTCAGCAGAGCCGATCGGGCCCGTAAATTTTCTTTCTAGTTTGGTTGAAAGGGTAATCCAAGAATTACCAGAGAGTTTAAGTCTGTCCAAGATAGGCTTAATTTTCTGAGGAATAGCACCTTTTTTGTCTGGGCGCATAATACGGCCGGTTTCATCTACAAGCACTAAGTAGTCGCTCAATTTAAAAGGCAGGCTGCTTTCATTAACCGGAACTTGATCATTAAACGGCATAAGCCGAGCAGGTATTTTGTTTACTTTCAATGCGTTAATTCTGTATTGAATACTAGTGAAGTTTGATTGCTCAGGTGTTTTGGCGATATCGGCTCGGATAGGGTTTAAATCGGTATAGGCCATGGTTGCCGCTAACGCATTTTCCGACAATATTGCTTGGCTTTTAAATCGGCGCTCCCAAAAATAACCTGTACATTCATCTTCTTTGTTAGCTTTTCGCGCAATAAATTCATTTAGCAAGCGCATGAACCAACTTACGCTATATAGCCGATGCCGATAAATTTCGCTTAATTCTTCAACTTTTTGAAGCTCTACCTCAGATAGCGAACCTCGGGCCTCTTCATCAAGATAACGTTGGACTAATGAGGGGCAGCGATAAAAACATTTCCACCGAAGTAACACTTCATCCATGGTCCAGTGTTCAGCTCTCGCTTTCGCAATATGCACAACGACATGAGTATGATTATGCATTACTGCATAGGCACACAAGTCAATAGCAAAGGTTTTCGTGAGCCTATGTAGTCTATCTACAATCCACTGTCTGCGGTGGTTGTAGTTTTTGCCTGTACTAGCATCAACGCCACAAAGGAAAGATTGCCGCACACAACGTGATGTGCAGTGATAGTAAGGCGTGACTTCTAAATTGACTTGCTTGTATCGAGGTAGCGGCATTTCCATATCTCCGAGTGATTCGGAAATAATTATGCTGGAAATGCGTTATTAAACTACTGTGCTTAGGGCGGGTTTTCAACTAAACATAAGTGTCGATACGAGAACCCACTCTACTATCTGAGGCAGGAGCCGCTTGTTGTGTCTGTTGGGGCGCACTTACTTCAGTTTGCTGACTAGCACGTTGTTGCTGAACCTGTCGTTGTGGCTCCTGCTGAGGCGACTGAAGTACATTCGATACTGGTGTTGACGTTGATGATGTAACGTCCATAACAATCTCCAAATTGAGCTGACTTTCGTTCTAGCATTTAACATATAGCGGTAAAAGCATAGCACAGATTAACGTTATTTTATGATTAAAGGTGTCAATTTTTCGAACATAAAATCAGCAATAGTTGGCTGTGCTTTTGCGTTAGGATGAATACCATCACGTTGCATTAGGTCTTTTTGAAGTGCTATGTTCTCAAGAAAAAAAGGAATTTTTGTAACTTCATGTTGCTCTGACACGGTATCAAAAGTGTCGCTAAACATTTGCGTATAGCGTTTACCGTAATTAGTGGGGATCTGCATGTCTTGCACAAAAACGGTTGTATTGTCCGATTTTGCTATGCTAACAATTGCGCTCAAGTTGTCTCTAATCTTACTGATACTGTGCCCTTGCAGGCCATCATTACCCCCAAGTTCTATTAAAATATGGCTTGGTGTATGCTGTTCAATTAACCTTGGAAGCCTAGCTAAACCGCCATCAGTGGTCTCACCACTTACCGCAGCATTTACAATATCGATCGATATATTCTCGTCACGCCAGCGTTTTTGTAACAAACTCACCCAACCTTCTTGTTGATCTAACCCATAAGCAGCAGATAGGCTGTCACCTAGAATCAGTAATTTAGCTGAATTATTGGGGACGATGGTATCGGTCTGATCTGATAATGCAGATAACGGTATTAATAAAAGCAGTGTGAACAAAACGGCGCTGCGAAAACGATAAATCACGAATTGATGACCCCTATATGATAAAAACATCCAAAGTAACTAAGTCTGTAAATACGAGCGAAGGTAAGCTTGAGATCCTTCATCCTATCTCTTTTGAAGTCAAGTCCGGTGAGTCCGTTGCTATTATCGGTGCGTCAGGTTCAGGTAAATCTACACTGTTGGGGCTGTTGGCCGGCTTAGATGAAGTTTCCGAAGGCGAAATTTATCTAGATGGTGAACCACTGCATACCATGGATGAAGAGGCTCGCGCTGTACTTCGTGGACAAAAAGTAGGGTTTATTTTTCAAAGCTTTATGTTAGTGCAAAGCTTAACCGCTATTGAAAACGTCATGCTGCCAGCCGAAATTGCTGGTTTAGATAATCCTAAGCAGATGGCGAGTAAGATTCTTGAACAAGTAGGCATTGGGCATCGCGCGAGTCATTACCCAAATCAACTTTCAGGCGGTGAACAGCAGCGTGTTGCTATTGCGCGTGCTTTTATTACTTCACCTAAAATTCTATTTGCCGATGAACCTACTGGAAACTTGGATGCAACAAACAGCCATAAAGTAGAAGATCTTCTTTTTGCGCTAAACCGAGAGAAAGGCACAACATTGGTACTGGTCACCCACGATAACGAGCTTGCCGATAAGTGTGACAGGCAGTTAACTATGCAGGCGGGAGTTCTGACAGAGTCGACTCCAGTATCGCCTCTACAGCGCTCAGAGGCTGTTTAGATGGAGGCCCTATAAATGAGTATGACATCGACCTTGGCATGGCGATTATTTCGGCATGAGGCGAAGCGCGGAGAACTTACCATTATCTTGTTGGCAATTGTATTGTCGGTAGGCGCGGTATTGTCGCTGTCGTTATTTAGTGAGCGTTTGCAAGGTGCGCTAAAAGAGCGTTCAGCGGCATTTATCGCGGCAGATGCCCAGTTACGCTCTGATACACCCATTGATGAGATTTGGTTACAGCAGGCTCGAGATGAGGGGCTTAATACCGCCAAGCAGGTCACTACTCGGTCGATGGTTTTTCATCGTGACGAAATGTCATTGGTGGACCTTAGGGCTGTAAACGAGAACTATCCGCTAAAGGGCACGGTTAATATTACCGATGTGCCTTTTGGACAGAAAGAAGCGGCAACAGATTTGCCCATGCCTGGCGAAGTGTGGCTGCAGTCTCTGTTGTTTCAAACCCTGAAGCTTAGTTTGGGAGACAG
Organism: Alteromonas lipotrueae; assembly: GCF_019249215.1. Lineage (GTDB taxonomy): Bacteria > Pseudomonadota > Gammaproteobacteria > Enterobacterales > Alteromonadaceae > Alteromonas > Alteromonas lipotrueae. Next base: position 295,266 of record NZ_JAESDI010000008.1, on the reverse strand, counting down.
TATTGAAATAGGTGATGCTGAATTCATTGTCACCAAAGTATTGGTTGATATTCCTGATGCAGGATTCAGTGTATTTAACACCGACCCCATCGCCTTGATTAGACTGTCCGATTTGGATGCAACGGCCATAACTGGGCCAGGCAGTCGGGCACGTTACGTGGGCTATTTTGAAGGCGAAAGTAGTGCTATTAGCAATTTTTACGACTGGCTCAGCCCTAACTTGCAAGATGACTTACATAACTGGCGTACGGTTGAAGATGATGAATCAGCCATTGGGCGTTCGGTAGCCAGTGCTGAGCGGTATTTTTTATTGGCGAGTTTACTTGCAATAGTGCTTGCAGCGGTTTCCATTGCGGTGGCAGCCCAGCGTTACAGTCAACGTCATTTCGACCCTGTCGCTATCATGAAAACACTCGGTGCCACAAAGCAAGTCATTCGCCGTATCTATCTTCTTCAAATTCTATTTATTACTGGGCTAGGCATTATTATTGGATTAATAATGGGCTTCATTGGCCAGCAAGTTGTGGTGTGGTTAGTTGCTGAACAAGTTGACGTAGCTTTATCAATTTGGCACTGGCGGCCAGTGCTAATCGCTGTTTTCACAGGGGCAACCTGCTCGTTATTATTCTCGCTTTATCCATTGATGCAGTTGTTTTCAATTCCTCCACTGCGTGTGCTAAGGCGTGATTTAAGCACTAATTTACGTTCTCGGACCATTCAGTATGTGGCCTCAGGCGGTGCGATATTTCTCTTGATGTGGATTTACAGCCAAGACTTGATGATCAGCCTTATTTTATTTGGGTCAGGTGTTGTTTTAGTCGCAGGGCTGCTAGGCGCTACCTTCTTGCTCATTGCAGCAGGCCGTAAATTCGGCTCGGGTAAAATGGGCCCGTGGCAGCTTGCTTGGGCGCGGATCAAGCGTCGTTCAATGGAAAATAGTGTTCAGCTGATTAGTTTTTCAGTCACTATCATGTTGTTGCTAGTTGTATTGGTTATGCGCAACGACATGGTATCGCAGTGGCGCTCTCAGTTGCCAGAAGGTACACCCAATTACTTTTTGATTAATATAACCGGCGATCAAAAAACAGAATTGGACACACACTTCAAATCAAACGGAATTACCATCGAAGAATTTTACCCGGTTATACGAGGCCGCTTTGTTGCGGTGAATGATGATAGCGTGAATACCGAAGTGTCCAAAGAAGACGATTCGAATATTGAGGGTAGGCAAGGACTCGGGCGAGAAGCTAATTTAACTTGGAGTAATTCGTTGCAAAAAGAGAACGAAATTACTAGTGGTATATGGCATGGTGATAACACCGATACATTAGAGCAAGGTGTATTCGCGGTTTCAGTCGAAACGGATGTAGGTGAACGACTTGGCATTGAATTAGGCGATATGTTGACGTTCAATGTGGGCAGTGAAATTGTTAAAACCAAAGTAACTAGTTTCAGAAATGTGAACTGGCAAACCATGCAGCCTAACTTTTTCTTTGTTATTCAACCTGAAGCCATGGCGGCGTTCAATCCAACCTACATCACCAGCTTTTATTTGCCTGAAGTGCAGAAGTCAGAACTGACTACGTTGTTAAAACCATTTGCGTCAATCACCATGTTCGATGTTGATGCGCGAATTAATCAGCTAAGAGATATTGTCAACCAAGTGTCGGTGGCCATTGAGTTTATCTTAGTCTTGGTGCTAGTAGCAGGCAGTTTAGTGTTAATAGCCCAGGTCCAAGCCAGCATGGATGAAAGACGACAAGAGCTAGCTATTTTAAGAACACTTGGCGCTAAAGGCAGTTTAATCCGCAAAAGTGTAGTGTTTGAGTTTCTGATCATAGGCGTGGTTGCAGGTTTCATGGCAGCGCTCGCCAATGAGCTCAGCTTGTATATGCTGCAAACCAAGGTGTTTCAAATGACTGCAAGTCTTCACTTTGAGTACTGGCTAATTGCACCGATAGTAGGGGCAATTGTGGTAGGCGCTTTAGGTGCAGTTGGCTGCTGGCGCTTGCTTACCTTAAATACATCAGCACTGCTTAGGAAGATGGTCTAAAGGATGTATAGCTAACGAGAGTTAGGAAAGACTGTTTTAATGCCTAAGGGAGATCAAAGCGGGATGAAAGGGACAGTCACTCAAGTGAGTATCTGAAATCGGTACAAATAGTCGTACGAGTCACTCGATTAAATGTTGGACACACACTTAACTTTGAGTGTGTGTCCAATTTCGTTCTGTGTCCGATTAAGCCGGATGGTTCAAGTTAGAGTGTGTGTCCGATTAAGCCTTCGATTAAGCGTCAGTGCTTATAAATTGCTTCCAACGCACTTTGCAAAGTGGGGTAAGCAAACGTGTAGCCTGAGGTTACGAGCTTTTCAGGTAGCACTTTTTGTCCTTTTAAAATCATGTCAGAAGATTCACCCATCGCTATTTTTAATACAAAGCTTGGAACGGTAAACAAGCAGGGCCTTGAAAGCGTTTCTGCTAATGTTTGCGAGAAGAATTTATTAGTTGAAGGTGATGGAGCCGTAAGGTTGAACGCCCCATGGCAACTATCATGTTCAAGTAGGTAAGCAATAGCTGACACCATGTCCTCAATGTGGATCCAAGATAAATACTGCTCACCATTTCCTATTTTGCCGCCCAATCCTAGTTTGAAGGGCAGTGCCATTTTCTCTAGTGCACCGCCATTTTTAGCTAACACTACACCGGTTCTTAGCGTACATACCCGCGTTTCGTCGCGAGCGACAGAGGTAGCGATAGCCTCCCATTTTGCACAAAGATCGTGGGTGAACTCTTCATGAGGGGGCGTTTGCTCGGTTACCTCAACACTGCCTTTACTTCCATAAAAGCCGATTGCTGAACCAGAGATAAATAAAGGTGGTGGGGTGCCCGCACTATTAATTTTTGCGACAAGTTTAGAAGTAATATCCCATCGGCTATCGCAAATTCTTTGCTTTTGCGTGTCTGTCCAACGTTTGTCTGCAATGGGTTCGCCCGCCAAATTGATGATGGCATCGAAAATTCCAATATCATCAATGTCACTCACATCTGAAACCAACGATACATTGCCACCCAGCAGGTGCTTAGCTTTTTTGGGGAATCTCGTTATGACAGTAAACTGATGCTCGCTTTTAAACTTTTCAATGAACGCGCTACCGATGAGGCCTGTGCCACCTGACATTAAAATTTTCATACAATGTACCTATAAGAGTGACTATAAAAGTGCTTATAAAAGGTCGTGCAACAAATAATCAGCCGGTTTTATTACACGAAAGCGTTAGCGACACCGAATCAGAAAATCGCAGTGCATGCGGCTTATCCACCTCTACTTCGGCGTAACGTACTGATGAGTGTTCAGCAGCCAAACTTAATACGTCGGCGGTGAGCTTTTCGAGCAATGAAAATCGGTTGTCCTCTACCAGCTTAATGATGGCCTTGGTAATCACCTTATAGTTTAACGCGTCTTCCATATTATCGCTGTCTGTCGCTCTTTGGGCATCGTAATCAATCTTCACATTAACGATAACGTCTTGTTTATTGATGATTTCATCTTCGTTAATACCAATATAAGTTCTCAATCTCAGGTTTTTAATTTTAATTGTGGCTAAGTTGAAGGTCATTGTATTCTCGTATTTGTAGTTATGTATAAGTCACTGTAAAGTGTTTGAGATTTTTATTAGGAATGAAGCAAAAAAATGTCCATGGAATTGCGCTCACCCATAGCGAAAGTACTTATTGTCCTCGCATGTTTAGTTGTTGTGATGGCGGGAATAAAGTCCGCTAGTACGATTATGGTACCTTTTTTCTTATCAATATTTATCGCTATTGCTTGTAGCCCAATAATTCATTGGACCGGACGTTTTGGCGTGCCTAAATGGCTTTCTATCACCTTAGTAATACTAATAATTCTAGTCTTTGGATTTCTTCTTGCTGGCCTAGTTGGACAGTCTATGACGGAATTTAGAGAAAATCTTCCACAATATAGGGAACAGCTCGATACCGAATTTTCGTGGATTATAGAAAAACTCGCACAATACAATATTAACGTTAACCAAGAACTGATTGCTACACACTTAGATCCTGCCACCGCGATGTCAGTAGCGACCAATTTTATCAGCGGTATGGGCGGCGTATTGTCGAACTTATTCCTTATATTGTTAACGGTTATTTTTATGTTGTTTGAGGCAGACAGCATTCCAAAACGTCTACACATTGCATTGTCAGACCCGGATATGAAATTGAAACACATCGACCGTTTCATTCGTTCTGTAAATAGTTATTTAGCTATTAAAACCGTGGTGAGTTTAGGTACTGGGTTAATTATCGGTACGTGGCTTTATGTGATGGGAATCGACCACTTTCTATTGTGGGCTGTTTTGGCATTCATGTTGAACTTCATCCCAAACATAGGTTCGATAATTGCTGCACTTCCAGCGGTACTTATTGCTTTTGTTCAATATGGTTTAGCTTCAGCTGGCATGGCTGCGTTAGGTTTTGTTTTAGTTAATACAATTATGGGAAACATGGTAGAGCCAAGACTGATGGGGAAAGGTATGGGGTTATCTACTTTGGTGGTGTTTTTGTCTTTAATCTTCTGGGGATGGTTATTGGGTACGGTGGGAATGCTACTCTCTGTGCCTCTTACTATGGTGGTAAAAATAGCACTAGAGTCTCGAGAGGAAAGCCAATGGCTTGCAGTGTTATTGTCTAGTGCGGGCGATAAAAAAGGAAAAGCTTAAACCGGAAATTTGATAATAAACCGAGCGCCGCCAATAGGGGCGCGCTCGATAAGCAATTTACCTTGGTATATTGCAATAAGATCGCTTACTAAGGCCATACCTATGCCTTGCCCGTCGGTGTAAGTATCTAATCGTGTCCCACGTTCTAACAGGGCTTGTTTCTTATCTGAAGGTACGCCGGGACCATCATCATCAATGGTCAACACAGCCCAATTTCCTTCGTTTGTCAGCGTAACCAACACTTTTGAGTCTGCAGCCTTACACGCGTTGTCTAACAGGTTACCCACCATTTCCATAATATCGGTTTCGTCGGCTTTTATAGCGACCTTGTTAATGGCTTCAATTGTTATCGATAATTGCTTATGTTGATACACTTTATCCATAGCGTTAGCCACTTTTTGCGTAATAGGCAACAGAGGAATAGCCGCTTGCCACCCCGTTTTACCAGCACTAGCACGTTTTAATTGGCGTTGAATAATTTGGTCAATTTGGTTGAGAGATTCAACAGCTTGTTTGGGCAGCTTTTCAACCCCTAATGCTACAGCCAGTGGCGTTTTTAAACTATGGGCAAGGTCGCCCAAGCTATTCTTATAACGAGCACGCTGCTGAGATTCAGATTTAATCAGTTCGTTGATTGACTGTTTCAATGGGTTAAATTCAACGGGGTAGTGCGCATCAAGCTGTTGTTTCTGCCCGCTAGAGGTAAGTGATATTTCACTAATAAGCTTTCTTACTGGCATAAGTACAAGGCTGATACCCACAATTATCAACACAAGCAAACCGCCGGATAGGATCAGTAACCAACGCCACACCACCGATATAAAGGTTTCGCGCTCTTCATTAAACAGGTGTTTATTATTAAAAATATAAAAACGAACTGGCTCGAAGTTGCTTTCTGAGGCAAATTCAGCCGTAAACGCGTAGGCGAAATAATCGGTATTATTGTCGAAATTGGCTATGTACGATTCAACAAAAAGTTCGTTGCCCACATTGATGTTTAAATTTGGGGCTGGCAATGTGTAATCTAACGCTGAAGCCGACTGCCATACTACGTGGCCGCGAAAAACAATCACGCCCAAGTAACCAGAGCCAGGCAAGTTAAGTTGCTCTTCGTATAAAATCTCGGGCATAAAGGGAATATCGCCATCTAGCTCAAAAGCGGACAGCAACCCTAGGTTCATGAGTCTAAGTTCACTCATCTTGGCTTGAGTTAAACTTGTGGTATAGGCGTCATCTAAAATAACCACAGTAAGCGGTGCAAATAGGGCAAGTACGCCCATCGCTAATAAAATGCTCCTTATTCTCAGCGACAGTTGTTTCATAGATTATGCTTCATAGGTTACGGTTAATCCTATACCCACGTCCGCGAAGGGTTTCAATGGGTTTAAAGCTACTTTCTGGATCTAGCTTTTTACGCAATCGGCCAACAAAAACTTCAATGACGTTACTATCAAGATCAAAATCTTGGTCGTAAATGTGCTCTGTTAACTCTGTTTTCGAGACCACTTTTTGCGGATTCAGCATTAAGTACTCCATGACTTTGTATTCGTACGCAGTCAACTCGAGAGGGGCATCATTTACAGTGATTTCTTCAGCGACCGTGTCCAGCGAAATAGGACCGAACTGTATAACAGGATTTGCCTGTCCAGAGGCGCGGCGAATCAGCGCCTTAACCCTTGCCAGTAACTCTTCATTGTGAAAAGGTTTGGTAAGGTAATCGTCCGCTCCTGCATCCAAGCCTTCAACTTTTTCCTGCCAGCGATCACGAGCGGTTAAAATAAGTACGGGGCAGCGTATATCTTCTTGCCTTGCCTTTCGAATAACTTCAAAGCCATCCATTTTAGGTAAGCCGATATCAATAATAGCTAGGTCGTAGGCATACTCATTGAGTTGATAAAGCGCATGCTCGCCGTTGTCGGCCAAATCTACACTGTAGCCATGTTGTTGTAATAGGCTATCAAGCTGGGTTAGAAGGCGACTGTCGTCTTCAGCAATGAGTATCCGCATAGTTAATCCTTTGAGTTGTTCTTAGATGTTTTCACTTTTCCAGAGCGTTTGTCTACGTCAACAGAGACAACTCGCCCCGATTCCTTTAGCACCTTAACGCGGTATTTTTGATTGGTTTGGCTTACGCGAAGTACACGACCTGACTCGGCTTTTCGAGCGCGTTCTACAGCTTGGCTTTTACTTAACTCACCACTTTTTTCCTGCTGTGCATAGGCACTGCCACCACTGCCTATAAACAGTGCTAGCATCAAAGCTACAGCGCGAAGTATGTTCACCATATATCCTCACCAAAAAAGCAGGCAAAGCCCGATAGGAACCTAGTATAGAGACCTGAGCTGAACCATTACTGAATATCTGTGTAAGTCTACCTTGCCAAATAGTGCGTGTACATAAAGCTATAATAAGAATGAATATGAGACAGTCACTTAAGCAGACAAGTAATTCAACAACGTACTAGATTGGACACACACTCTAATTTCAACTTTTCGGGTGACAAAAGATACTCGTACTTGAGTGACTGTCCAATATGAAGGGCTAAGAATAAAGCGGCTTAAATTAACGAGAGTGTCTAACTTTCCTTTCGAATTTAAGTGTGTGTCCAACCTTAGTCCATCCAATCTTAGTCGGTGTGAAAAACTTACTGCAAGAGTGAATAGGTTATAGGTAGAAGTAGCAAGTGTTTTACTCTTTTACAGAGCGTGATGCCTATGTAGCCCTTTCTTAGTAAGACCTGTAGCATCTAGAGGTTTTTCTGGCACGTAGTGTGAATTGTAGTTGGGTAAGTTTATTCAAATGTATGCAACGGAGGCAATATGTCGCACGATATTAAAACGGCAATGTGGGAAGCTATGTCTAGCAGTCCAAATGTAATGGTTAGCCTTATTAGTAAAAACACGCACGCTGAACCAATGCGTGCCCAGCTCGATAAGCATGCTAATAGCGAATTTTGGTTTTACACCACTAAAGATAATCGCATCGCTGAAGGTGGCGAAGCCATGGTACAGTTTTCATCAAAAGGGCATGATGTGTTCGCATGTATTCGCGGAACATTGGTTCAGGAAACTCGCCAAGATATTATCGACAAGTATTGGTCTAACGGCGTAGAAGCTTGGTACGAGAAGGGTAAGGACGATCCGAATTTACTCATGCTGCGATTTAATTTGGCGGATGCCGAGATTTGGGAGGCTGACCCATCCCTTAAAGGAATGTTTAAATTGATGACCGGCAAAACCATTTCACCTGATGAAATGGGTGAACACGACAAAGTGACTTTGTAGCTAGAATGCTCAAATGAGTGTGTGTCCAATTTAGATTGAAGTGTGTGTCCAATTTAGATTCGCACACAAAAAAGCCTGAAAGGAATGCGTTAGCATTTCTCTCAGGCTTTTTTATGAGCAGTAATCGAAGCTGAGTGCTCAATTGACGCTCGCTATTCATGAGGCCGAGTCAGTTAACATCACGATTGCTACTGTACCTTTACTAGTTACAACAAAACGTAAAGTAGGCACAAATCGATAACCGCTGAGAGTGACCGCTAAGGAAGCACTTTCTTGTAAGGTTTAACAATTACACTTTCGTAAACACCCGCTTCAATATACGGGTCGGCATCTGCCCAAGTTTGCGCCGCTTCTAGCGATTCAAATTCTGCAACCACCAATGAACCTGTAAAACCAGCTGGGCCCGGGTCTGGACTGTCGATAGCAGGGAAGGGGCCAGCTATAACTAACCTACCTTCATCTTTTAACGTATTTAAACGTGCTAAATGCGCAGGGCGGGCCGCTAAACGATTTTCCAAACTGTTTGCCACATCGGTAGCACAAATCATATAAAGCATATAATGACTCCTTAACCCTTAGCAGTGGCGGCTTTCATAGACTGCACAAACTCACCCAATGCACTTAGCATAGCATCGTTGTCATCTAGGTTTGCTGCAATCAAGTTCACTGTAGCTGAACCTGAAATAGCGCCCGCTGCACCAGCATCAATGGCCGACTTTACTTGTGCTGGCGTAGAAATACCAAACCCAAGTAGTGGAGGTGCACATTTGTGTGCCGTTAGTTTCGCAATCAACTCAGCGGCAGGAATTTCTACAGCAGTTTCAGCGCCAGTTACCCCAGCTCTACCTAATAGGTAGGTATAGCCTTTCGAGTACTCACCAATTTTTTCCATGGTTTCATCGGTCGCATTCGGCGGAGCAATCAAAATTTGTGATATTCCATTAGCATCAGCCGCTTTTTGGAATGGTGCAGCTTCGCGAATAGGTACATCAGCAACTAAAATAGAATCTACACCTGCATCACTGGCCTTTTTATAAAAGCCATCGATAGACTGTGCCATCACTAGGTTGCTGTAAAGAAGTAAACCAATAGGCACTTGTGGGTACTTACTACGCACGCGAGTGAGTAATTCAAAACATTTAGCTACTGTAACGTTGCTTTTGTGCGCACGAATACTCGCCGCTTGAATAGTAGGGCCATCGGCGATTGGATCTGAATAGGGAATACCAAGCTCTAGTGCATCAGCACCACTTTCAACCAATTGGCAAATTATCGCTTCAGATTGCGCTAAATCAGGGTCGCCTATCATCACGAAGGGAACAAAAGCGCCTTCATTTTTTGCGTCTAGGCGCGCAAACATTTCTGCATATCTTTCCATTACAGTTTGTCCCCTAAAATTTTGGTTACATGTGCTAAATCTTTATCGCCACGGCCAGATAAATTCACCACAATAATGGTTTCTTCTTCTGCTTCGTCGGCCATATTTAATGCGTGTGCTAGGGCGTGTGAAGACTCAAGCGCGGGAATAATACCTTCTTTGCGTGCAAGCAATTGGAACGCGTTAAGGGCTTCTTCATCGGTAGCGGCAACGTACTCAGCACGGCCAGTTTCGGCTAAATAAGCATGTTGAGGGCCAACCGCTGGGTAATCTAGTCCGGCAGAAACTGAATAGCTCTCTTCAATTTGGCCTTCGTGGTCTTGCATAATGAAGGTATAAGCGCCGTGCAGTATACCTTTAGTGCCCGTCACAATAGTGGCGCCGTGCTCTTTGGTGTGCACTCCTTTACCCGCAGGTTCAACACCTACAAGGCGTACAGAAGGTTCGTCGATGAAATCAGCAAACATACCAATAGCATTAGAACCACCACCTACACAGGCAACAACCGCATCTGGTAAACGGCCTTCTTTTTCTAGAATTTGTGCACGTGTTTCTTCGCCAATCATACGGTGGTATTCACGTACAATAGTCGGGAATGGGTGAGGGCCCGCAGCCGTACCTAACAGGTAATGTGCGGTATCGTAATTAGCAGACCAGTCACGCATAGCTTCGTTTACCGCATCTTTAAGTGTGCCAGAGCCAGCATTTACTGGAATAACTTCTGCGCCCATTAGCTTCATTCGAAAAACGTTAGGCGCTTGACGCTCAACATCTTTTGCACCCATATAAATACGGGCTTTTAAGCCTAATAATGCGCATGCTAACGCTGTAGCAACACCGTGTTGACCAGCCCCAGTTTCGGCAATAACTTCGGTTTTACCCATACGCTTGGTTAATAACGCCTGACCCAGAACTTGGTTTGTTTTGTGGGCACCTCCGTGAAGTAAGTCTTCACGTTTAAGGTATAATTTTACTTTAGGGTTGCTCACCAAGTTGCGGGTTAGCGTCATTGCTGTTGGGCGGCCTGCGTAATCTTTTAATAACCCCAAAAACTCTTCGTTGAAGCTAGGATCATCTTTCGCATCTAGAAACGCTTTTTCTAGTTGGTCCAGTGCAGGAATAAGTAGTTCTGGCACATACATGCCACCGAACTCTCCAAATTTTGTATCTAATTGATTCATGCGTTGTCCTAAGTGTTAATAGCGGCGACAAATTGAAAATAGCTCGGCTAATTTTTCAGCCGACTTTTCGCCTGGGGCACTTTCTACCCCTGAATTTATGTCGATGGTTGCGCAGCCTACCTCAATGCCTTGAGCAATGTTGGCTGCGTTAATTCCACCGGCTAGAATAATTTTTTGCTTGTTGGCTATATTGTCTAACAATCGCCAATCGAAGCTTTCCCCTGTACCGCCTTTGGCATTACCTACTTGGCAATCAAGCAGTACATAATCGATATTTTCATCTTCTAATAACTGAGGTAACTGTTCAGGCAATGCGCCTTTCACGCCTTCGGCTTGCCATATTTCACAACGTGACGGCAAGGCGTCTTTCAGTTTTGTTCTATATGTTGCACCTTCGCTGCCGTGTAATTGAACGGCGGCTAGCGAAAGCGTTGCAGCTAACCTAGCAACATGGTCTATGTCATGATTCACAAACACGCCCACATAATCGCCTTCAACGGTTTCTACAATATCTTTTGCGACAGATTCGGCTACAAACCGAGGTGATTTTTCAGCGAAAATTAGCCCGCCCATGCTCGCGCCACTTCCAAAAGCAAGTTGTGCCTGTTCAACACTGGTTAACCCGCATACTTTTACCGAACCGTAAATTAAGCTTTGAACGGCGCGTTTCAAATTAGCTTGCGACATAAGTGCACTGCCTACCAAGAAGCCTTGGCAAAGCGGGCTTAAGCGCAATACGTCTTCATGGGTATAAATACCCGATTCTGAAATTACCACAAAGTCGTGTGTGGCACTTTCCAGCATAGGCACCAAGTGTTCTGTGGTGGCTAAATCGGTTGATAAGTCGCGCAGGTTACGGTTGTTAATACCAATAATGTTTGCTTCAAGAGCAATCGCGCGACGCATCTCTTCTTCGTTGCTTACCTCAGTAAGAATATCTAACGACAAGCTATTGGCTACGGTAGCGAGCTCGCGATACTGCGCATCGTCTAACACGCTTAGCATGAGCAATACGGCATCGGCATTATAATGGCGAGCCAAATAAACCTGATAAGTATCAATAAAGAAATCTTTGTTTAATACAGGTTGTGCTACACGTTCTGTAACGTAGGCCAAATATTCAAATTTACCTTGGAAATACTTCTCGTCAGTAAGCACTGAAATGCCCGCTGCATAGGGTGTGTATGCAGCTAAAATTTCGTCTAGGTCGAAATGTTCGCGAATAAGCCCTTTTGAGGGCGAGGCTTTTTTACACTCAAAAATAAAGCCAGCATTCGGTTCATTCAATGCATCAAACAAGCTTTTGTTCGAAGGCACTAAATCTGCTTTAAAGCTTTCAAGTGGCAGAGCCGTTTTTCCAGCATCAACTTCAATGCGTTTATCGGCAACAATTTTTTCTAGCACATTAGGCATCAGAGCTGACCTCCTGACTGATTTTGGCAACTTGGTTTAATACCGCCAAAGGTTTTGCATCTTTCATTGCTTGCATGGCCATTTCGGTGCCGTCTTTAAATGAATCGGCGGTACCGGTAACTTTAAGTAGTGCGCCGCAGTTCATTGCAATGGCAGCGCGATGGGCTTCTTGGCCTTCACCGGCTAATGCGGCTTCAATGTATTTCTTGTTTTCTTCTGGCTCGCCGCCCTCAATCGCCGATAATGGGTATGAGGAAAGGCCAAAGTCTTCAGCGGTGACAGTTAACTTACGAATGTCACCATGCTCAAGATCGTAAATAATAGATTCACCATGCAGAGCAAGTTCATCTAAGCCATCGCCGTGAACAATCATGGCGCGATGTTGGCCAAGAAGCATAAGGGTTTTTGCGTAAGGTTCAAGCAGTTCAGGGGAGTAAACGCCGAACACACCATGTGTTGGGCCCGCTGGATTGGCAAGTGGCCCTAGTATGTTAAATAAGGTTCTGGTCTTCAGGGCAGCACGGACGGGGGCTGCGAAACGCATGCCTGCGTGATATACCGGCGCAAAAAGAAATGTGAAATTTGCTTCATCTAAGCATTTTCTCGACAATTCCGGTGTAATTTCTAAGTTTAAACCGAATTGTTTGAACAGATCAGCCGAGCCAGACTTGCTAGATACGCTTCTGTTGCCATGTTTGGCCACTTTCACACCACATGCTGCTGCCACCACCCCTGCGGCGCTCGAAATGTTAATAGTGTTATGACCATCGCCACCTGTGCCTACAATGTCGGCAAACGGGTAGGTGGGTGCAGGAAACGGCTTGGCGTTCGCAACCATGGCACTGGCTGCTCCGGCAATTTCACCCGGAGATTCATGCTTAATCTTTAGCGCTGTGAGAACCGCTGCAATAACGGCTTCGCTTTGCTCACCGTGCATAATACTGTTGAACAACGTGTAAGCTTCGGTTTGAGACAGCGCCGTTTGTTTGATGAGTTTTTCAAGTAATGGAGTAGCGTCAAACATGGCTTTATCCTTGTTGCGTTAAATAGTCGATGCTTTGCTTCAGCAGCACACTGCCTTGAGCCGTTAATATCGACTCAGGGTGAAATTGAAAGCCCAACATTTTATCAGTATTGTTAAACACTGCCATGACGGTTTCAGTTCCATCATCGTTAACACAAGACGCACAGGGCTCAAGGGCGTCAGGTAGTGTTTGTGCGGCTAACGAATGATAACGTGCTACATGTAATGGCTGTGGCAGGTCTGTAAACATGTCTTTTTCTGAATGGGTAATAGCAGAACTTTTACCATGCATAACTTGCGTGGCGCGGCCGACAATACCGCCATAATATTCAACAATGGCTTGATGACCTAAACATATACCCAGTACTGGAAAAGTACCTGCTACTTTATCAAGTAAAGCCGGCATGCAGCCCGCTTCGCTTGGTGCGCCAGGGCCTGGCGACAGCATTAGCAGTACTGGGCTCTTGGTGGCTTGTTCTTGCATTTTTTCGAATAACATATCAGCGCACACTGTGTTGCGATATACGTTTATTTCTAAATCAAGCGCACGTAATTCATCTACCAAGTTATAGGTAAAAGAGTCGACGTTATCGAGTAAGAATAGGGTGGTTTTGTTGCTCATAGTCATACTCATGCTTGTGTCTCCGCTTCCGCTTTGAGTGCTGCGGTAACCGCGCTAATAACCGCTTGCGCTTTTGCACGGGTTTCATCGGCTTCAGCTTGTGGAACAGAGTCGTAAACCACCCCAGCGCCTGCTTGAATGAAAGCACGGCCGTTTTTCACAAACGCCGAACGAATAACAATACAGGTATCCATGTCACCTTGTCCGTTTATATAGCCTACTGCGCCGCCATAGCTACCACGACGTTTTTGTTCTACTTCACGAATCAGCGTAGCGGCACTCACTTTTGGCGCACCCACTAAGGTGCCCATGTTCATACACGCTTGATAAGCATGTAGCGCATCTAAATCGTCACGAAGTTGGCCAACAACACGGGAAACAAGGTGCATAACATGAGAGTAGCGGTCTACTTTCAATAAGTCTTTAACAAAGCGGCTTCCCGGGCGGCTTACTTTCGCCACATCGTTTCGCGCTAAATCGACCAGCATAATGTGCTCAGACTTCTCTTTGTTATCTTCACGCAAGTTAAGTTCAATGCGACTGTCTAAGTCGTGATTAATCGTGCCATCAGGGCGTTTGCCGCGAGGACGGGTGCCGGCAATGGGGTAAATTTCAACTTGGTTGCTATCACTTTCATACTTGAGTGCAGACTCTGGTGAAGCACCAAAAATAGTAAAGGCTTCATCTTGCATAAAGAACATGTAAGGGCTGGGGTTTTGTTCTTTTAAATGGGCGTAAGCAAGAAGCGGAGAAGGGCAAGGCAGTGAGAATGTACGAGAAGGAACCACTTGGAAAATATCCCCTGCAAGAATGTGCTGTTTTAACTCAAGCACATTGCTACAGAATTCTTCATCACTTTTATCTACGTTTACCGAAATGTCTCCACCGATAACAGCGTCATCAATACCTGCGCCATCAATACCAGTGCCAGAAGTTAAAGTAGGTGTCTCGGGCATAGACTGCAATTGCTGATGCAATGATTCTAAGCGCTGGGATATTCCAAAATATTGCTGGGCTACGTCTTCGCCACTAAACACGCTGCCAATCAAGTGGGTTTCGCGAGTTTGGTGATCTACCGTAATAAGGGTTTCAGCCAAGTAAAAAACAAAATCTGGACAATCATTATCGCCATCTTCTACATGAGGAAGCGATTCAAATCCCGCTAGCATGTCATAGGCAAATACACCGCCTAAAAAAAGCGCGTGGGGATGTTGACGAATAGGCGTGATTTTTTTCACGATAATACGCAAGGTATCCATTACGCTGGCAGACTTTAAACGGCTATCTTCGTCTAACTGCGCATCAGCAGGTTCACATAACAAGGTGACCGATGTGTCGGTACTGTCAACGCATGTTACCCCATCAGGGCACTGAGATTTAAATATTGGCAACACGGAAGCGCCGTTTTCCGTAAGGGCTTTTACGTCAACACGGTTTCCAGTGCACTCTAGGCGTAAAGCCGCTTGTACCATTAATAAACTTTGTAAATCGTCTTTCGAATCGATTTCTGCCGACTCTAATAACAACGCATTAGGACGTTCGGCACAAATGTGTGCGAAGGCTGCAAGAGGGTCGTCGATGTAATGCCCAACCTGCTCAATTGTTTCGACTTTGCCTGGGGTTGTGCCCAGTTCCGCTAAACTCATTTTTGCCACTCTCCGACTGCAAAAAGATAAAAAAAAGGCCCGTAAATACGGGCCTTTTGTGTTTTATTCACGCACAAATGCGCACACCACCCGTTAATCGAGGGAGTGCCACCACCAAGAAGCAATAGTTGTTGCAGTTGTGATTGTCATTAATTGCATGAATAAACTCGTGTTTGGTTCAATCTTGTACGAACATCGATAGTTATCGAAGGCGTAAATCTGTATACTTGTGCGTATAGAAGAAAACAAATTCACCTTTGTGTCAACCAATTATTGAAAAGCCTTTGAAAATAGATCTCCACAGCCATACAAAATTCTCCGATGGGCACCTCACTGTAGAGGAGCTTATACTGCGTGCGCACACCATGCAGGTTGACGTACTAGCCATTACCGACCACGACACAGTGGCAGGATTAGAAACGGCGCATAACACGCAGGCGAAACAAAAACGGCCTTTAAAGATTATTGATGGTGTTGAAATTTCCACCAATTGGCATGGTTTCGATATTCACGTTGTGGGGTTAAATGTTGATAGAACCAACCCAACATTTCTAGCGCAACTTGAAGGTCAGGCTCATACTCGAAAAGTAAGAGCAGAAAAAATAGCGGAAAAGTTGGGCAAGTGCGGGTTTGAAGGGGTACTTCCTCGGGCCATTGCATTAGCCGGTGAAGGGCAGGTAACCCGCGCACATTTCGCGCGCGTGCTGGTGAATAACTATGGCGTTGGCACCATGAATGCAGCCTTTAAAAAGTATTTAGGCAAAGGCAAGCGAGCAGCGGTAAAAGCAGAGTGGCCAAGTGTTGAAACTGCCATCGAGTGGATTCACGGCGCGGGTGGACAAGCCGTACTTGCACACCCCGTTCATTACGATATGACCGCAAAATGGTTACGCCGATTGGTCGATTTATTTGCCCAAGCGGGCGGCGATGCAATTGAAACTGCGTTTCCTGGTATTAGCAAAGACAAGCAAGCGCTGGTGAATGAACTCGCCGCTAGCCATAATTTATTGGCCTCGGCAGGCTCAGATTTTCACTTTCCATCGCGATGGACAGAACTAGGTAAAAATTTGGGTATTAGCAGTAGCTTAACGCCTATTTGGCACGATTGGCCTGTGGTCGCAGGGGTTGCAGACGCTGTGAACCAATCTGCACCTAGTATTAACGATTAGCGGCTAGTGGTTCGCAGCGTGTTATTAGCTGCCTTCTTTCGCTAAACAATAGCCAAGCAATAGGCATGAACAGGACATTATCATGAGTCAGTTTTTCTATATTCATCCTGAAAACCCACAGCAACGTTTGTTGAACCAAGCTTGTGAGCTTATACGTGAAGGGGCGGTAGTGGTTTATCCTACCGACTCTGGTTATGCCATTGGTTGTCAGATGGAAGATAAAAAAGCCTTAGAGCAATTATGCCGCATTCGAGATATTGGCAAAGACCACAACTTCACCCTGATGTGCAGAGATATGTCTGAATTATCTATTTACGCAAAAGTGGATAATACGGCATTTAGACAAATTAAAAATAACACGCCAGGTTCGTACACGTTTGTACTAAAAGCCACCCGTGAAGTGCCTAAGCGTCTGCAAAATCCAAAGCGTAAGACCATTGGAATTCGTGTGCCCGATAACGCCATTGCATTAGCGCTACTTGAAACCTTAGGCGAGCCGCTAATGTCTACCTCACTTATTTTGCCAGGCAATACCATGGCAGAATCAGACCCTGACGTTATTCGCGATAATTTAGAAAAGCAGGTGGGGGTGATTATTCACGGCGGGTATTTAGGTGAGCAACCTACCACCGTAATTGATTTATCTGAAGATACCCCTGTCATCATGCGCCGTGGTACCGGCGACCCTGCTCCGTTTGAATAGTATATTCAGATGAGCAGTGAGCAATCGCCCATTCAGCAGCCGCTTCCGCTCGCATTTGTTCATGGTGAGGCGTTAATAGAAAAGCCTGAAGACTTATTTATACCGCCTGATGCGCTAGAAGTTATTTTAGAAACGTTTGAAGGGCCGCTCGACCTTCTGCTGTACCTAATACGAAAACAAAAATTCGATATTATTACCTTGCCGGTGGCGACAATCACTAAGCAATACATGGAATATGTTGATGCCATGATGTCGTTAAAGCTAGAACTAGCGGCTGAATACCTGTTGATGGCCGCTATTTTAGCCGAAATAAAATCACGGTTATTGCTACCTAAACGTAGCAGCGATAGCGAAGAGGAAGAAGATCCACGCGCTGAACTTATTAGGCGGCTAAAAGAATATGAACTCGTGAAACAAGCCGCTGAAGATTTGGATGTTCAACCTCGTTTAGAACGTGACATATTCGATACTCATGTACTGACAGCTGAGAGTGTTGCGCCAGTGCGAATTGAACCAGAGATAAGCCTAGCGGAAATTGTACTTGCGTTTAGTGGAGCAATGAAACGGGCAGCTGCCTTTGAACACCATACTATTGCCCGTGAAGCCCTAAGTACGCGTGAGCGTATGTCGATGATACTCAGTTTGTTAAACGCCAGTGAATTTACGCCACTTGAAGGGTTATTCACGGTGGAAGAGGGGCGCGCTGGTGTGGTGGTCTGCTTCCTAGCCATTTTAGAGTTGGTAAAAGAACAACTGATTTTTTGCATTCAGGCAGGTCCTTACGCTCGAATTCATGTAAAATTAGGCAGCAGCGTTGAGTAATAATGAAAAAAATTAAAACAGCTCAATTAAAACAACTGGTTGAAGCCGCCATATTCGTCGCCGATGCCCCTGTGTCTATTCAGCAATTAAGAGACACGGTGCTAAGTGACTTCGCGGTAGCAGAGAGAACCTTAAAAGCAGTTATTAATGAGCTAACCCTAGATTATCAACCTAGGGGTATACAATTAGTTAAAGTAGCCAGTGGCTACCGATTTCAATCTGTGGATGCGTTAAGTCCATGGTTGAGCAAACTATGGCAGGAAACTGCCCCAAAGTATTCCCGTGCTATGTTGGAAACTTTGGCACTTATTGCCTATCGTCAACCTATTACTCGCGGAGAAATTGAGCAAGTAAGAGGCGTAGCGGTAAGCAGTAGTATAATGAAGACACTCACAGAACGAGAATGGGTAAAAGTTGTGGGGCATAAAGAAGTGCCAGGTAGGCCAGCATTGTATGCCACCACCCATACTTTTTTAGATTACTTTTCGCTTTCATCATTATCGGAGCTTCCAAATTCCGATGCCTTTGATGAAATGGCAAAGAGTATTGATTCCACCTCGTCGCTTAAGGTGTTAAATGAGGCACCGTCTGAGGTAACAGACCGTGCGACCGAAAACAAGCAAATAAAGAGTGATACAAATGACTGAAAAGTTGCAAAAAGTACTAGCTAACCAAGGGCTAGGCTCGCGACGAGAAATGGAACGTTGGATAGAGCAAGGCCGCGTTTCTGTGAATGGTACATTGGCAACATTGGGCGACCGTGTTGACGAAACAGGGCAGATTCGTGTTGATGGGCATTTGTTGTCTCGTCAAACTGAACAGCCTGTATGCCGGGTTTTAATGTATAACAAGCCCGAGGGCGAGTTATGTAGCCGCCACGATCCTGAAGGGCGTGATACGGTGTTTGACCGTTTACCTGCTATTCGTATGGGCCGCTGGATTGCGGTAGGGCGTTTAGATATGAACACGAGCGGCCTATTGTTGTTTACCAACGATGGTGAGCTTGCAAACCGGTTGATGCACCCTAAGTGTGAAGTAGAGCGGGAATATGCTGTTCGTGTATTTGGTGATGTAACACATCAAACGTTAAATACCTTGAAAAAAGGTGTTCAACTTGAAGATGGCGAAGCTAAGTTTTTAAGTATCTCGGGTAAAGTCGCTCCTCCAGGCTCAGAAGAAGAAAGCATGAACCGTTGGTTCAACGTTACGCTTAAAGAAGGACGTAACCGAGAAGTACGTCGTTTGTGGGAATCACAGGGTGTACAGGTAAGCCGATTAATCCGTGTTAAATACGGTCCAATGGACTTACAAAAGCGTTTACCTCAGGGAGCTTGGGTAGAGCTGGGTTTAGAAGACGTAAACTCACTACGGGACATTGTGCAATTACCTGAAGAAACGCAAACTATGGTGGATGTACGCCAAGGCAAATTAGATCATGCACGTTTAAGCCGTATGCGTCGCTCTGTGAAAAAACACAAGGTACGTAAAGAGAATGGCGGTGTTAAAAAGCGGGTAGCGAGAACGCCTAAGCGTTAATAACAGTGTGAAATAGTAGATTAGAAAAAGCGGGCATTGCCCGTTTTTTTTTGCAGAATTATCTTTCGTGCACAGCTATGCCATGCAAATATGGGGGCTGTGCGATGTTGAGCATGTATGCGCTTCTAAAGCCTACACCTAAAATAATTAGTCGCAATTAGTCCCAGCAGCAATACCATATTCACGCGCTTTAGCATTTATTGATTCGCGGTTTTCAACAACATAGCGATTAAGTTTAGTGAGCACTTCTGGTTGAGACTGAGTAGAGATACGATACTTTACCCCATTAGCAGGAACATTTTTTGCGATCGCCACTAAATCTTCAGGCAAGCCCTGCGATACCAATTCACTTTTAATCGTCGCAATATTTAAATCAATAGCATCCACTAACCCTTTCAAAAGCATGCGAGTAAGAATACGAACCGAACGCTCATTGGCGATAGTCAGCGTGCCGTCTGAACGCTTTTCTTGCCATTTTTCGGCAGGGGTAAAGCCGTTTAATAAACCGAGCCGAGTAACTTCATCCATTGGCATGTCACTGTTTTCGGCGAGCACAACCGAGGTATCGCATACGGTAATTAGCGCTTCACCGTAAATCAGGCCTGGGGTACCACTTTGGGTCCACCTAGGGTTATCAGGTAAGCGAAAATCAATGGCATTGTCTTCGAACCAGTGATTGAAGCGTTGTAAGGGAAGGGGGATGAACTCAAAAGAAATATGATGTACATCACCAAAATCCGCCATGATGTCGCTTAATAACCCGCGATGTGGCGTAGTGGTAAAGTCCATCACAGGGAAGTAATTCATGGCTTCAACACCGACTCGTAGGTGCTTAACATTAGAGGCTGTAGCTAAGTTACTGACAGGGATGCAGAAAATTATCAGCAGGAAAAAACGGTTAAACATTAGGGCTTCACGGCATGTGTTTCATGGCGGGCAGGATACTTTTTTACAGATCCATTTTCCACTTTTATATCCTTTTCGATGCAGATGGGCGAATTGTTGTGTCAATGCCGACGGCCTTGAAATGTAGATTAATTTTTTCAATGAATTCGATCTCCCCGAGGTTTGAGTGCGTAGGAACAACACATCAATGATTTGATAAACGTGCACAAAAAAGGAGACTGATATGAAAGATATGCCTCAGTTAGGAATGGGAACATTCCGTTTGGAAGGTGATACTGCACTCAATGCTGTAACTGATGCGCTTGATGTAGGTTTCAGGCATGTAGATACCGCACAAATATACAAAAATGAGGAGCTCGTTGGCGATGCGATTAAAACCAGCGGCATTACACGCTCCGATTTATTCATTACCACCAAGGTGTGGTACGAGTCTTTAAGTGAAGATAAGTTTATTCCTAGTGTTCACGAGAGCTTGTCGAAGCTAAAAGTTGAGTATGTTGATTTACTGCTTATTCACTGGCCTTACCCAGGTAATGACATTTCTTTAGAAGATTACTTGATGCGCTTGAAACAAGCTAAAGAGCTTGGTCTTACGCGCCATATAGGGGTGTCTAACTTCACAATAGATCAGATTAAACAGGCTGAGAAAATCCTAGGTAAGGGAGAGATTTACACCAACCAAATAGAGCTGCACCCGTTTATGCAGAACCGTCAAGTTGTACAAGCCTGTGAAGAGCGCGGTATCGGCGTAACGGCTTATATGCCATTTGCCGTCGGTGATGTAATGAAGGATGACACATTAAACGCTATAGCCGATGCGCATGACTCCAGTCCTGCTCAGGTGGTATTGGCATGGTTAGATAAAAAAGGGATTAACACCATTCCTTCTTCAACCAGCAAAGAGCACTTGGCGCAAAACTTCTCTTACACTGATATCTCACTCACAGATGATGATATTACCCGCATCGATGAGCTAGATAACGGTGAGCGCATCGTTAATCCAGACTTTGCGCCTAACTGGGATTAAACGTTAGAGGAATTAAACGTTAGAGGAATTAAACGTTAGAGAGGTTGACGCTAAGCTGGATTAATCGGTATCTAGGTTAAATAGGTATTGTTAATTTTTAGCGTCAAGATGCTTGATAATTTTGGCTGGATTACCGCCAATAACAACGTTGTCACCAAAGCTTTTGGTGACAACGGCCCCTGAAGCTACCACCACATTATTGCCTAAGGTAACACCTGGATTTATTACCGCCATACCGCCAATCCAACAATTGTGACCGAGAGTAATTGGCTTTGCGAACTCGATACCGGTTTGTCTAGATGTTGGATCGATAGGGTGTGTGGCAGTGTAAATACCTACTTGCGGTGCAATCATACAATTGTCACCAATAGTGACTTTAGCGGCATCCAATATGACGCAATTAAAATTAGCGTAAAAGTTTTCACCCACATGGATGTTTTCGCCATAGTCACACTTGAAAGACGACTCTATGTATAGGCGTTTGCCCGTAGTGCCAAAAAGCGCCTTTAATTGACGAGTGCGGGCTTTGTGTTCTGTTTGACAGGTAGCATTAAGCTCGTCCAATTTTATCCTGCAGGCCTTGCGTAATCCGGTTAACTCACGATCGCTAGGGTAGTAGAGTTCACCGGATAACATTTTCTGTTTTTCGTTCATGCCAATCTACATTTGGAATAATACCAAGACCTTACTTGCTAGATGAATAACTGACAATCACTTTTTCTTGTAGAGCGGCGTTAGCAATATCCATATTTACAGGGCGTTCAAGAATTATTGAGCCGCCGATAGAAACATCATCGTCGATGGTGAGCTTAGGTTTTGTGCTATTTCTTTCCAGCCAGCCTTCATCACGCATCTTATATATAATGTCGCCCTTAACTAAGGTATCGCCTTTAAGGGTGATGTCTCCATTCATACTTTCAATATTGTTCTCAACTACGCTGTCTACAATTTCAATATCACCATTAACCGTTTCTACGCTGCCTTGAATGGTACTTTGCTTCTCAATATTTATATCGCCGTTAACGGTTTCAATACTGTTAGTTACATGCAGATTCGATCCCGCATCAAGGTCGCCATTCACGATGTTGATGTCGTCAATGCGTACATGAGAACCTATCTCTACACCGCCGTTCACAACGCTAATATCTTCCGCTTGTGCATGATCTTCAAGCGACACATTGCCATTGACCGAAGATAGATCGCCTACCGAGCGATGTTCTGCTACATCTACACTACCAAACACGCTACTTATATCCTCTCCCTCTTGGGCATTGGCATTGCCAATGTGAATTACGCAGCCAGAAAGCAATGTTGTCGCTGCAAAGCATAAAGTGCTGGCAATAAGTGTTTTTTTCATCGTGAAGCCTTTTCAGTGTTGTTTAACGTTCTAAATTACTCATTAATGTATGCTTATCTATCACAGAGCATGCCAAGATAAAAATAATATAATTATCAATGTTTTAATAGTTTCTGAGTCAACTCTCAATCATAGTTTTTTATGACTTCACTAGATAATAGCGAAATACACCAATTGTTCGGCATTCAAGTTATTTCTATTTGAACAGCTGAGCGTTGTGAAAGGCTGTTAGTAAAAGCAGCTTTGATAACTAATCAAAAACTATGAGAATTGGACACACACTCGAATATGTAGGACACACACTTAAATGAGCAGCAATTGAGTTGGACACACACTCAAATGATAACAAATATGAAATATCATATGTGTTAAGCTGTTACTATCTTAATTCAGTAAGTCACTTTTCCTACAAGGTCTAAATTATGATTGTTATTCACCACAACCCCGCCTGCGGCACATCTCGTAACGTGCTTAAAATTATTGAAGATGCTGGGTACTCGCCAATTGTTGTAGATTATCTGAACGAAGGTTGGACCCGTTCTCAGTTACTTGGTTTATTTGCAGCTGCGAACTTAACCCCTAGGCAAGCACTCAGGACAACAAAGTCACCGGCAGAAGAGTTAGGGTTACTGGATGAGTCTGTATCAGACGATGCTTTGCTTGATGCTATGTTGGTACACCCAGTTTTGGTAAATAGGCCTATAGTTTGCACAGAAAAAGGCGTAGGGCTTTGTCGGCCTAGTGAAAAAGTACTCGACTTGCTACCTTCATGGCCATCAGGCCCTTATTTTAAAGAAGATGGTGAGCAAATATTAAATGAACTTGGTAAAAGGATGTAATTTATGCACGACAAACATTCGCAGTTAAAGCGAGCGAAGCAAAATGCATTAATTTGCTTATTGATAGCCGCGGGTGTTTTCGTGATAGCCATTGTCACACAAGTGTATGTTCCCAGCTTGGCTAGTGCTAAATGGTTGGGGCTGATAAAAATGGCTAGTGAAGCTGCATTAGTCGGTGGGCTCGCCGACTGGTTTGCGGTAACAGCGCTTTTTAAACCGATACCTGCTGGGTATCCCATTCCTCATACCAATATTGTCGCGAGCAATAAAAGAGTGATAGCGCAAAACTTATCACTATTTGTTAAAGAAAAATTCTTTCATGCTAGTGCCATTGAAAGCTTAATTGCATCTAGTCAACCTGCCAAAGGGGCAGGGCGATGGTTGGAAGACCCTCAACATGCGAAAAAATTAAGCCGATTTTTATGTGATGCACTTGCCGGCATTCTTCGCCTAGTGGATGACAAACCAGTTAAAGCCTTTATCGGCAAAACAGCTGAAAAAGGAATTAATCAACTCGACTTACAACAGCTTATAGCCACTGTGTTGAGCAGTATTACCCGAGAGCGGCATCATCAGCTTGTATTAGATAAGCTGCTAGGGAATGTTGCTAAATTGATGGGTGAGCCTGAAACGCAAGAATATATTGCTGCCACACTCATAGATTGGCTTAAAACAGAGCATAACCGTTTAGAAAAACTACTTCCTTCAACCTGGTTGAGTGAGCGGGGAGCACTTATTGCGGTAAAAGCGGTTTCTCGCGTACTTGATGACGTGTACGCCGATGATAATCACCCTTTGAGACATGCGTTTGACGAGCAGGTAAATGACTTTTTACACGAAGTGCAAACCAGTGACTCGATGGCTCAACGTATCAACAATTATAAAGCGCAACTGGTTCATGATCCCGCCCTTAAAGCGTTTTTAAATAAAAGCTGGGTAGCGTTACATAGCCGAATGCTTGAATCGTTAACGGCTGAAAATGGTAAAGCAGAAACTAAAGTGATGCATTGGTTAAATGAATTAGGCCGTTCTTTAACCACCGATGAGCGCTTATCGAGCGCATTCGACCGGCATATTGGTGAAGCTGGAAAGTACATGGCACCAGAGTTGGCAGACTTTTTAACCAAGCATATTGAAGACACCATAAATAGTTGGGATGAAAATGAGATGGCTGAGCAAATTGAGCTAAATATTGGGCGCGATCTTCAAAAGGTACGAATTAACGGCACCTTGGTGGGAGGCTTAATTGGCGCATTGTTATTTGGTCTAGAGCAAGTTATCGCACTTACGTCGCAATAGAGAATGTTGGGTTATGCGATGTTTTAGACAATAATTGAAGAGGGAGCACGTTCTAAAGCCTGTGCTACTGCGCTTTAAACTTACTATTTATGCTTCAGGCTTTAGATTGAAGACTAGTGAGTCTGCCGCTACTTTACCCTTAAGGCCACCTTCCAGCGGTTCACGTTCAAGCAGAGTAATAGAATAACTAGCGTTGTATAGCCGAGCTACTTCTGTTTCGTCAACGCAAAATGGAGGGCCAGGAATGACGCTTTGGTCATAATCGAAGCTTATCAAAAGGATGGGGGCGCATTCGGTGATATCACAAATATGCGCTGCATATTTCTCGCGAAGCTCGGTAGGCAAAGCAACCAATGCAGCCCTGTCATAAATACCGGTTACGCCACCCAGTGTTTTGTTGGTTAGCTCAAAAATATCACCAACAAAAATACTTAGTGGTCCATTTTTAAAAAGCTTAAGGCTACCTACGGTTGTGATCTCTGGCTCAATATTCAGTTCGGTGAATAGCTGCGTAATTGCAATTTCACTTAATTCAGCACCTACCACTTCGCAGCCATTAGCAAGCAACCAATGAATATCCTTAGTTTTACCGCACAAGGGGACGAATACTCGCGGTGTGGTAGGAGATAATAAGGTATCAGCATATTTAACTAAAAGCGCATTGCCCTCAGGTTCATGGAAACCAATTTCATTTTTATGCCACTTACTGTGCCAAAAATCATGTTCCATCAATATATTCCTTAACGTGTGAGGGCTACAGACAAATCGAGGGGATAAACTTGTTTAAAGCAACTTGTGTAAACCTCTAACTAGCTAGGAGCAATCTGTTAATAAACAAACGCTCCTTCGCTATATATCTGTTGGTACTTACTGTTGCTATTTAACTGTCTAGCGGCGTATTAAAATCTTCAGACAGTTCAAAGTCACCTTCTACAGACGTTACTTTGCCGTCTTCAAATGTAATAACCATTTGCTTTTGGAAATCTTCACCGCGTTTTTTCATGCCGCGTTTCATATCGTAAACGTAGTACCAGGTATCATCATCGAAAGAATCTTGTACTACTGGGTTACCAAGTACGTAGATAACCTGTTCTTTAGTCATGCCGATGCGTAGTTTAGAAACATCTCGTTGATCGAGAAAGTTACCTTGAGGCACATCAATACGATAAATCCAGTTAGAACAAGCGCTTGATGTAAGGGTTAAACCTAAAATTATTAATAAATGTTGCAACTTCATGCGTAAATCAGTCCAGTATTGCTTTTTCTTCGTTACCCAACAGCATACAAGCGGGTGGGGTGCGTTAATGTAAGCACGAAGGCATGCTACATCGACAAGTATGACCAATCAACTGCATTTTAGTTCGATTGCGCGCTTTTCAACAACTCTTTTGCGTTAGCAAGGGCCGACTTGGTTACTTTGTCGCCAGCTAACAAGCGTGCTAATTCATCCACTCTATCTTGTTTCGTTAACGCCAACATTTGTGTTTCAGTACTTTCACCGTCGGTAAGCTTAGTTACAAAGAGTTGGTTATGCGCTTGAGCAGCAACCTGAGGTAAATGGGTAACGCACATGACTTGTACCTGTTTGCCTAAACGGCGAAGCAACCCACCCACAATCGACGCGGTAGGCCCGCTAATGCCCGTATCTACTTCATCAAAAATCATAGTAGGCGTCGCATGGTTATCGCTGGCAATAACTTGAATGGCTAAGCCAATTCTTGAAAGTTCACCACCAGATACGACTTTATCTAGTTTGTCAGCTGCTTGGCCGGGGTTAGTAGAAACTTTAATTTCTACCGAGTCTTGGCCTAAAGCTGATGGCTTTTTAAACTCATCGTAATTGACTTCAATGGCTACCTTAGCGTGAGGCATGTTCATTTGATGAATTTGTGTTTCAATTTCACTAGCCAAATAATTTGCAGCTTTTGATCTACATTCAGACAATACTTTCGTTTCACTTAGATATTGGGCTTTAAGTACATCTACTTCATCTTCTAGTGTGGTCAATAAAGACTCTTGATCGCCTAACGACGCAAATTCGCTGGCTAGGGATTGGTGGTGCGCAAACAATTCTTCAGGCATAACGCTGTGCTTACGGGCTAATTCCATCGCTTTAGCGTACCGAGCTTCTACCTGCTGTAAACGAAGAGGGTCTATTTCTAGGTCATCGCAATAGTGGCGCAATTCCCCAGCCGCTTCTTCAACCTGAATGGCCGCTTCATTTAACAACACAAGAATAGGGCTTAAACTGGCATCGTGAGATTCAAGTTCGCCCAAACGGTCTATGCTATTTTGTAATATAGACAGTGCGTTGCCTTCGTCACTTTCGTACAAGTGATAAAAACTAGTTTGTGCTTGCTCTAGCAAACTTTGCCCATTGCTTAAACGCTTATGTTCAGTTTCGAGCTCTGAAAACTCACCGTCTTCTAAGGCAAATTCGTCTAGCTCTCTAACTTGATAAGTAAGCAATTGCAATCTGTCTTCACGCTGCTGAGCTTGTGCTTGTAGCTCGCTAAGCATTTTTTGCTTTTCACGCCATAGGGCAAAGTGTTGTTTTACATTTGAAAGGCTGTCTTTATGGTTGCCCACAGTATCAACAAGCTGGCGTTGATAATCTTCTTTCAAAAGTTGAAGGTGAGTATTCTGACCATGTATAGCAAGCAAGTGTTGGCCTAAGCCTTTCAATTGCTGAAGTGACGCTGGAATACCGTTAATAAAGGCTTTGGAACGGCCTTCTTTCGATATAACTCTACGGATGAAACAGCTGTTTTCATCCTCGTCTGAGGTGAGTTCATGCTCATCGAGATAGCGCTTTGCATTCGCATTTGTGGCCAATGCAAAATGAGCAATAATTTCTGCTTTAGACGCGGTGCTTCTTACGGCGTTTGCATCAGCTCGCTCGCCTAAGCACAAGCTTAAAGCATCAATGGCAATAGACTTACCGGCACCGGTTTCCCCTGTGATGGCAGTAAGCCCTTTTTCAAGATTAACTGACAGTTGCTTAACCACTGCAAAGTTACTAATAGAAAGATGCGCTAACATAACTATACTCGATGTTCATACAGTATATGTAAATATATACAGTATTTTGCGCATGTAAAGAGGCGGGGTAAAATTAATTTACTTCTTTTGCTTTACTCAATAAAGCTTACTACCCCAGCCTAACTTTTTGCGTAACACATTGAAGTAGCTGTAACCCTTTGGATGCACTAAATAAAGTTTATCTTCACTTTTGTTGATGCGTATTTCATCGCCAGGAAGTACAGGAAGTACAATGTGGCTGTCGCAACTTATTTGCAGTGAGTCGCTGTTAACCTTCGATACTTTCATCGACACTTGGCTATCAGCGTCTACCACAATCGGTCTGCTGCTTAGTGTGTGGGGAAACATAGGCACGAGTGTAAGCGCATCAAGCTTAGGCATGATGATAGGTCCACCTGCCGACAGTGAGTAGGCGGTAGAGCCAGTAGGCGTCGCAACAATTAGCCCATCGGAGCGTTGGCTGAACACAAATTGGTCATCTATATAAATTTCAAATTCCATCATGTGCGCCACTTTTCCGTGGTGAAGCACCACTTCGTTCACAGCGGAATTGCTACTTTTTAGTTTTTCATGACGATATACGCCCACATCTAATAAAAAGCGTTTTTCAACTACGCATTCACCTTCAAAAATGAGATCAAGTTGCTGAACGATTTCATCGGGGTGAATATCGGTTAAAAAACCCAAGTTGCCTCGGTTTACGCCTACTACATGGATATCAAAGCGTGCCAATACTCTTGCTGCACCTAGCATACTGCCATCACCGCCTACTACTACGGCAAGGTCGGCTTCTTTACCAATGGTCACTAAGTTGCATGCTCGATGGTTATCACTTTCTAATTCTTTTGAGATGCTCTCTTCAACCAATAATTCACAGCCTTTTGCGGTGAGGTATTGGGCCAATAGATTTAAGCTGTCGTGCGTAGCAGCGTGTTGAGGTTTGCCAATTAAAGCAACGGTTTGATAGGGCATGTGGTGCTAATGTGTTTTCCTTACTGGTGTCAGGACATTAGCACAGATATTTTCCGAATGGAAAGCCTTAGCGTAACGTTTATCGGGCTGTCCAGCCGCCATCCAGTACCATGGTTTGGCCGGTAATATTGCGTGCACTATCCGACATTAAAAATGCCGCTGTGTCAGACAACTCATCTACGCTAATAAACTGCTTTTTAGGCATGGGCTCAAGCATTATTTTGTTGATTACTTCCTCTTCTGTAAGATTGTTTTCTTTGGCCTGAGAGGCAATCTGCTTTTCGACCAACGGTGTTTTTACATAAGCAGGGCATAGGGTGTTGATGGTAACATCACAGTCGCCGGTTTCAAGGGCGATAGTTTTAGCGAACCCCAGCAGGCCATGTTTCGCTGACACATAAGCCGATTTATAAGGGGATGCCACCAGTGAGTGAATTGAACCAATGTTGATTATTCGCCCAAAGTTTTGCTCGCGCATGTTAGGTAAAAACGCTTGGGTTAAAAGCGCGGGGCCAACCAGCATAATATTAATTAATTGCTGCCATTTTTCAGGTGGGAAATCTTCAATGCGTGAGACATGCTGAATACCGGCATTGTTAATCAACACATCTACTTTTTGCTCTTTGAGCAAGTCGGGTAAAGCGGCTACTTGCTGTGCATTGCAAACATCAACTTCAATAGCGCTGGCACTGCCGTTTTCTCGTATAATATCGTTCGCAGCACGCTGTGCGGCTTGTTCGTTAATATCGGCAATAATCACATGATGTCCCGCTTTTGACATTGCTTGTGCTATACCAAAGCCAATACCGCTTGCGCCACCAGTTATAAATACAGTTCGTTTAGTCATTATTTGCAGTTCCTGTATTCGTCGTTGGTTTATTGATAGCGCCTGTGTTAATGCCTTTAATCATATTGGCCACAGCAGAAATTTGCGCGCCTTTTCGATTTGCATAATGATCTGAAGTGTATCCCCACCAATCCCAGCAACCTTGGGGGTTTAATGGCATAAATAACGATTTTTTAGTTTGCGGGTACAACACAACGATATTGTTATCATCGGCCCATCGGTTGATACCTGTTTTGGTTACATAGCTATTGCCAACCACTTCGGCATATTGATTGCAGCCATGGAAACTAATATGTAGGCTGCACGAATCGCCCGCTGCACAATTTTCGGGTACAAAAACAAACCCTTTTTCCGCCAAGGTTTCGCCATCGCTGCCCGCAAGTTTTTGCTGAGAAATAGTGTAAACCTTGCCTGAAACCGAATCATCGGGTGCGGTTAAGTTGGGCAACAGGTGGTTCAACATATTACCCGCAGCGTCGTAATTACAGTTACCAATAAAAGGGCTTTCTGAAACGCTGCAATTACTGCCCTCATTCAAGGTAGGGAAGTGGTGTGCTGCGCTTTGGTCATTCACGTATACAATATTTTGAGTGTCTGTCCAACTTTGGTATTGGCGGTACAGTAAATCGCTGGCTTGCGCCGTTACACGCACGTCGTTTGTGCCGTGAAATAACCATACTTTGGCATCTTTAAGGCCCGTTAAAGGCGCAATGCTGCCTTCGTTTGTATAGTCTATGGCAACGCTTGAAAGTGCATCTAGATTAATTGGTGTATCTACCTTATTCACGCACTGGTTTAATGCAGTGGTGATATCATTTTGCGCACAATAATAAGGCCCCGCAGCAATGATGCCTGCGCCTTTTACCCAATCACTGTGTGCAATATGAAATTGCGTCGCCATATATCCGCCAGAAGAAAGGCCAGATACCGTAACTTGCTCTACATCAAGACTTAGCGGTGGTAGTCCATTGCCTGAACTAGCTGCGTTGGACAACGCTACGCCACTGTATAGCGCACAAAAGCTGGCCATTATTTTATAAGTTGTTTTCATATCAGGTTCCTACAGTTAAATGCTTAGTTTGCCGCTAAGCATTGCACTTATTTAAACGGTTCTTTTTAGTCTTTATAAAGCGCTGGAAAGAAACGCGGCAATCCGCTCGCCTTCGGCTTTTACATTCACTATGCCTTCAAGGTGTCCGAAGGGGCCATTCAGTGTTTCCAGTTCGCTGTTTTTTCCCAAGTGCTTGAGTTGATAGTCTGCCGATTCTGCTAAATAAGGCATGAGTAACAAGTCGGTGGATGCCGGCAAGAACAAGGTTTTGGCTTGAATGTGCTTAAGTCCTTCTTCTAAGTTATTCCCATGGCCTGCTACAAATAATTGGCAGGCGCGAACTAAATAAAGAAGATGATTTGCATCCATTTTATCAGCGCGCTGACGAGCACGGCTTTCCAACCATTTCACAATAGAGTGCTGAGCATTAATGTTCTCTAATGGCGCTTGCTCCACCGCTTGATAGCCTAGCGTTTTACCTTGCTGATTAAAATAAGTAGGGTACAAGGCATGTTGGGTGATCATCATCAAAGAAGCCACTAACCCTTCTGTTGGTTGGTTATGTCGAGCGTAACTACCTTGTTTCCAGTTAGTATCTAATCGAATAGGCGTTGCCCAGTGAGAGAGGGCGGCGGTTGTCCACGCATCGCTTTCACCCGTGCCAATAACCGATATCATTCTTGGCACCCAGTCGGGGTAAGCACTAGCCCAGTCGATAGCTTGCATCGACCCCATAGAAGGGCCAACCACAGCATGCAGTTTCTGAACGCCCAAGCTTTCAAGTAGCGCCTTTTGCACATTGACGAAGTCGCGGATTGTCACGACGGGGAATTCTAGCCCCCAAGGCTCACCGGTTTCTGGGTTGATAGTCGCTGGGCCGGTAGTAATAACGTGGTCATCATAGGCGTTTAAATTCACTAAACTGTCTACACTTATAACGTAATAGATATCGGTATCGATGGCTTTGCCAGAGCCAATTAATGCATCCCAGTAGCCTATGTTAGGGCTTGTCTTTTCCTCATTTTCTTCATATACACCCGCCGCATGGGATGTGCCCGAAAAATGGTGGGTAATAAGAATAACGTTACTTTTATCTGCATTTAATTGCCCATAGGCTTCCCAACCCACTTTCACGTTATTAATGGTTTTGCCACCAAATGTGGTGAAGCTTTCCATTGAGAACGTTTCTTTCTTCGTAATCAGCGTTGGTTGATTAGTTTCTATGCCATTTGCATCAAAATTGTTTTTATCTAAAGCGCTTGTATCAGCTGCACTCGGCCCATTAACTGTGTTAATAGACTTCGCTGATTCAGTTGATGCTGGATTAGCTACATTAGCACTACACGCTGTTGTAGTAATTATCGGCAACGCCAGCAAAGTACAATATAGAAAAGCTATTTTTAGTTTCATGGAAATCCTTGTCTAAAACACGCTAAATAGGCCTATGGCAAGGGCTAGCCCTATAACCGGTACGACTACGGTTAATGCTGCGACTGCACCGTAGGCTGCCTTATGAGTTTCATGGCATATGGCGCGAATTGTGGTGACAACATACCCGTTATGAGGCAGTGAATCTAGCGCACCTGAAGAGATAGAAACAATACGATGTAATTGTTCTGGCTGCACGCCTTGGTCGAGATAATGCGGTGCTAGCAACGGCAGCGCGATGGCTTGGCCTCCTGAAGCCGAGCCAGTTAATCCCGCTATTACGCTAATCGCTATTGCAGCGCCAATTAACTCGTTGCCAGGGATTTGCGTCATTAGGGTTACCGTTTGCTGAAATGCCTCGGTGTTTTTGGCTATAGAGCCAAACCCTACTACTGCCGCAGTATTACCAATAGCGACCAGTGCCCCCGTGGTGCCGGTATTTATCGCCGCTTGTAAATTGTGAAAGTGGGCGTGGTTTATAACAAGCAAAGTAAGTACGCCTCCCCCTAAGGCTACAATAAGCGCAAGTTGCGCTAGTGCTTCATGTAAAAAGAAGGAAATACATAGCACCACAAGCAATGGAATAATGCCTGTGAGCGGGTGAGGGTAGTCTCGTTCGCGTATTTCAGGGTCGGTAATACGCGCTTCAAACTCCTCGCCATTAGCTATCGCTTTGCGGATCATTTTCGCCAGCCACCAGTAACCAAGCACTGCCATGAAAATAGCAACTACTAAGCTTACTTCCCATGCAGCAAAGGGCGACGTGCCCAAGTACTTAATAGGGATCCAGTTTTGGATTTCTGGCGAACCAGCAGAGGTCATGGTAAAAGTGACAGAACCAAAGGCCATGGCTGCGGGAATAAAACGGCGCGGCAAGTTAGCGTCTTTAAATAAGCTTACTGCCATGGGGTACACCGAGAAGGCGACAACAAAAACGCTCACGCCCCCGTAAGTTAAAATAGCGCAAGCCAGCACCACTGCCAACACGGCCTGTTTGTAACCTATACGTTGTATTATCCAACGAGAGACCGAATCGGCAGCGCCACTGTCTTCCATGAATTTGCCAAATAAAGCACCAAGCAAAAACATAAAAAACCATGCGGCGATAAAGCCTGAAAACCCACCCATGTAGGTTTCTACAAAGTTTACATCACCAATAAAAACAGACATACCGTTGGTTAATGCCACCACCAGTGCACACAAAGGGGCTGCAATGAATAGATTCATTCCCCGAATGGTTAACACTATTAATAGCACTAGTCCGCCTACCAGACCAATCATACTTAACATCATTATTTTTCCTTAAAAATCTGTGACCGCAGATTCTCCATAACAGTTAAGTTTATGTTTATATAGCGCTTATGTAGCTTTTAGTCATAACTTTTTATATCAATAATTGATTGGTGAAGTTATGTCCTAGGGCTAAAGTGTGGCGGTAGTGGCGCTAAATTCCCATAGTACGATGGTACTACATACGACGAGGGTAAAATTACCTAGAGTAAAGTTCGACCGCAGGCATTACATCCGACAGTAACGATAATTTAGAATTAAAAAAGGACACACTATGTCACTCACTACACACATGCAGCGTTACCCTCGCTCTATCTGTGCAGCAGCTGTTGCGAGCGCACTGTTAATTTCACCCACTACGTTTGCTCAAGACGCAGATGCTGACGAAAAAGGCAAACTGGAACGTATTGAAGTTACCGCACGAAAAACCGTTGAATCGTTGCAGGAAACTCCTGTCGCTATTACCTCAATTGGTGCTATTGAGTTAGCCGAAAAGGGCATAAGCGTACTCACCGAAGTTCAACAGTTCTCGCCGAACACTACATTGCAAACCAGCCGTGGCACGAACTCTACGTTAACCGCGTTTATTCGTGGCTTAGGTCAGCAAGACCCGCTTTGGGGATACGAGCCTGGCGTAGGTATTTACGTTGATGATGTATACATTGCTCGCCCACAAGGTGCGGTACTCGATTTGTTAGATGTACAGCGCATTGAAGTACTACGCGGGCCGCAGGGTACGCTTTATGGCAAAAATACTATTGGTGGGGCAGTTAAATATGTCACCAAAGAAATGACAGGGGAAACCCAGTTAAATGTGCAAGCTACCCTTGGTAGTTATAGCCAGCGGGATCTTAAGGTCACTGGGCAAATTCCACTAATAGAAGATACGGTGTATTTGGGCGTAGGTTACGCTAATTTAAATCGCGACGGCTTTGGCGAATATTTAGTAAGTGCATTAGACGGCCAAGATAAAGAAAACTATAACAAAGATTTATGGGCTGCTCGTCTTACCTTAGAAGTACACGCTAGTGATGATTTGTTTTTCCGTTTCGGCTGGGATAAAACCGAAGATACCTCGAACGCAAAAGGTGGCTATCGTCTTATCCCCAGTATTCTAACCGACGCGCCCGTGCCTGATTCAAAGTTCGATTCGTACACCAGTTTGCCTACCTGGAATAAAGTAGAACTTGAAGGGTATAACTGGCTAGCCCGATATAATGTAAGCGATAATTTAGAACTTAAATATATAGGCTCACATCGCGAGAGTTACTCGCCTACAAATATTGATTTTGATAATACGGCATTGCCTATCTTTGATGTGCCCGCCGAGTATGACGATAGCAATGACACCCATGAATTACAGCTAAATTACATGGGAAATAGCTACTCGCTCGTATCTGGCTTATATCTTTATGATGGTGAGTCATGCGGAAACTTCGATGCGGTTTTAGGTGTGTTAGGTGTAGCGCTAGGCGCGCCAGGTTTAACACGTGAAGTAAGCGGCTGTAACAACTCAGAAAGTTGGGCTGCTTATGCGCAATTTAATTACGACATCAACGATAAGCTTTCTCTCTCACTCGGCGCCCGCTTCACTGATGAAGAAAAGTCGGCAACCGTAAATAACGGCTTAATCTTCGCCAACGTATACCCTTATACCGATTGGATTGATGGGTATGTTCGCCCTGATGGTGACTTAGTGCCTCAAGTGCTGGGTACTGACAGTGACGGTGATGGGGTATTTGAAGGACCTGCAGTGGAAAGCTGGTCACGCTTTACGCCGCGAGTTGGCGTGGAATACCAAATGAGCCGCGATACAATGTTTTTTGCGAGTTATTCGCAAGGCTTTAAATCGGGCACCTTTAATCCACGAGCTACGGTAAACGAGCCCGGGGTTGAACCCGAAGTAGTTGATAGCTACGAAGTGGGCATGAAAAGTGACTTAAACGAAGCATTGCGATTGAATGTAACCTTGTTTTCGTATGACCATTCAGACCGACAATACATTGGTATTGAAGGTGATTTAAGCGATCCAACTGCGCTAGATCAACGTTTGCGTAATGCTGCTGAAACGGCCGCAAAAGGCGCAGAAGTTGAAATGACGTGGGTAGCCTCGGATAACTTACAATTTGACGTGGCTTACGGGTATATCGACTTTGAAATTAAGAAAAACAATGCGATACCCCCTCTCATTGGTTTGGCTAGCACACCTGAAAATACATTGAACATTGGTGCTAATTATCTGCTTGAAACCGGCTTTGGCGATATTACGTTAAATGCCAACTACTACTATCGTGATGACTACTTGCTGTTTGAAACCAGCGATCTAATTGAACAAGATGCTTATGGCATGGTGAATTTAAGTGCGCGATGGGAAAGTGTAGAGGGCGACTGGTACGCAGGCCTTCATGTGAAAAACCTTACCGACGAAGAATATTTGGTGGGTGGATATGATTTTGTTACCCGAGACGAAGACGGTAATTTCGGGCCGGGTCTAGGTGGTGATACCACGTTAATTGGGTATTATGGCGACCCACGTACGGTTCACGTTACGCTAGGGTATCGTTTTTAATATTGACAACTAGTATAACGGTTAGCGTTATAGTTAACGACCAGACATAAGCCGGAATATCATGTTTCGGCTTTGTTATTTGCGGCTACGTTTATTAGGTTATCGTATTTTACACCCTATATAGGCGCCTTTTAATACTAGGTATTTGTAACTATCGTGTTATTATGTGATTAACATTATTGTTACAATTGTGCGGCAGATATTAAAATGAAAATACGCGTACTTATTGCAGACGACCACCCCTTATTTCGAGCGGCAATGTGTCAAGCTCTTGGCGATATTGTGGGCCCAAACATACTGCAAGCATCCACGCTGAATGAAACCCTAAGTCAGCTTGAAGCTAACCCAGATATCGACTTGGTATTTTTAGACGTGAAGATGCCGGGTAACGATGGCCTGATAGGGTTGTCTGAGGTGCGTGCACGATTCCCCGATGTGTTGGTGGTAATGGTGACGGCATTTGAAGAGGTAAACCTTATTCGCAAGGCACTTTCTTTAGGTGCGTGCGGTTTCATTCCTAAATCGGCATCCATTGAATGTATAGCTGAGGCGGTTGAACGTGTACTAGAGGGCGAGCAATGGCTTCCTGAGTCGGTAGTGAATCTTACTAAAGATAACATTGAAGTTGACGATTTTAGCGTTAAGCTAGCCATGCTCACGCCTCACCAATTAAAAGTGCTGCGGATGGTAGCGGATGGGCTGTTAAACAAGCAAATTGCCTATGAACTGGATATCTCCGAGTCTACCGTAAAGCAGCACGTTTCAGCAGTATTAAGAAAGTTGAAGGTTATTAATCGAACGAAAGCAGGTATTGCGTTTAAACATGCTATGGCTGTACACGAATAGGTCTAAGCTATTAATTAAACAAGCCGATTTTAACTAACGCATCAAACAAACTCACGCATTAATAAGCATAACCTGTTAATGAAGCATAACCATTTATATTGTTCATCTGCTCATTTGCCTAATCATTACGTTTCAATTCATTTTTAAGCAAGCGCTTAAGGGCTAAAGGTTTAACAGGCTTGGGTAAATAATAAAGCCCTAAGTCGCTAGCAGCATCCCTAATCCCCTCACTTCTGTTTGCAGTAATTAAAACCCCCGATACCTTGCGCCCCCAAATAGCTTGTAATTGAGAAACAGCTTGCGTACCGGTTTCACCTGCATCTAAATGATAATCAACAAGAAGCAAGTCCGGTGGTGTAGGACATGTTTGTATCGATTCATTGGTATTCTCGGCAACTAGCACTACTGCGCCCCAATCAGAAAGTAAAACCACCATGGCTTGGGCTATTTGTGCATCATTTTCTATCAGTAGTATTCGCCTGCCGGCCAAAAACGGCTTAATTGGCATCGAGTGGGTTGTCGCTGCGCTTAGCTTTATGTCGTCACTGGTTGAGTTTGATTGAGGCTCTGCCGTTTCGGCATGTGCAACGCCCGCGCTTTTCATGTCTAAGTGCCCGTTGCTAGCTGAAATTTCAGCGCAAGGTACAGACACACTAAATTTGCTGCCCTTGTTTACTGTGGATACCAGTGAAATAGGGTGGTGTAGCAACCGGCCTATGCGCTCTACGATAGTTAACCCTAATCCCAAACCTTGGGCGTTTTGTTTTTCGTCTAATTGATGGAATTCATTGAAAATTTCACTTTGCTGGTGGCTAGGAATACCAGCTCCTGTGTCGTAAACACAAATATCAACTAGCGGCGCATTTGATCCCGAATTTAACTGAAAGCCTGATGGCATGTACTTGCGCCTTACCCCAATCAGCACCTTGCCGGCAGCAGTATAGCGTATCGCATTCGATAATAAGTTTTGTACAATACGGCGTAACAAGTTTTTATCGGAATGAATAACGAGTAGGGTGGGTACATAACGCAAGGTTAAGCCTTTAGATGCTGCTATTACACTAAACTCTTGAACGAGTGGCGCTAACATATCATCAAGTGCAAAATCGCTTGTTTGTGGAGCCAGCTTGCCCGACTCCAACTTGGTCATATCTAGTAACATAGTTAGCAGGCTTTCTGCACTATTAAGTGAGCTTACCACCCCCTCTGAAAGTGTGGCTAATTCACCACCTTTGGTTTTTTGAGCCAGCATGGCGGCGAATAAGGTAGCGGCATTAAAGGGTTGCATGAGATCGTGCCCAGCTGCGGCTAAAAATTTAGTTTTACTTTCATTTGCCCTGTCGGCTTCAAGTTTTGCATGCTGCAGCTCTTCAGTGCGGGCAGCTACGCGGCCTTCTAAGTCAAATTTAGCGCGCTCAAGGGCTTCTTGAATGGCAATGTATTCTGTTATATCACTGTAGGTTGTTACATATCCGCCCCCTGGAAGTGGTGAGCCGTTTAGCTCAATCACTTTTCCGTCAGGTTGTTTTCGTACGTACTTATACCGGCTGCCTTCTTTCATATAAACAATACGTTTATTAATTTCTTCGTTGCTTAGCGTGGCGTTACCGAATAGTCCTCGTTTAGCGTTGTAAGAAAGAATACTTTCAATCGACATACCGGTTTTAAGGAAAGCCCGAGGGTAGTCGAACATTTCAATATAGCGCTCATTCCACGCTAATAACTGCAGCTTTTCATCTAATACGCTAATGCCTTGCTCAATATTTTGTACCGACGATTGCAGTACCTCATGATTAAACTGAAAAGATTGCGACGCTTCTTCTACCCAATCTACTAATTCAGGCAAGGTCTCGTTTTTAGTTTCGGTAATAGCGCCTAGCAATATGCGCGCACTTGGCGTACCCACTTGAGCGCTGAGCAATTTTTCTGTGCGCTGCAGAAGGGTATGGTTTGCGTAACCAGAATTGGCATCATTAGCATCGGAGATATTCACAGAAAGTTGATTTACTAAAGCTTGATGAACATTGGGGTCTAGCACGCGCTTCGTTAACGCCGTTAAATCTTTAATGCGAATAGCAAAAGCAGGTGATGCAAGCGTTTCGTGTTCAATGCCATGAAGCGGGCGTTTGAACGTAATATAAGAAACCACAATAAAGGTGACGCAGTTCGCTAATAGAGAATAAGCAAACCCTATTCCTAGCTCGGCATCAGAAGGTGGGCTATTAAAGTAATAGCTCGACATTATGCTGGGGTACAGCAAGTACATTACCCAAAAGCTAAAGCCGGCTAGCAACGCGCATACGGCGGCAGATTTGGTACTTCGTTGCCAATAAATACCGAACATAAGCACAGGAAAGCACTGGCCTAGTAAGGCAATCGCAATAATACCGCTTTTTACTAAGGGAGCTGATTGGCTAACATTTAAGTGATACCAAAGTGCCACTGACAACACCACCAATACGGTAAGGCGCCGGATAGTTAAAATTTTACTGGGTTGCATAGTGTGATTGGGTTCAGCGCGCAAACGTAGCTTCAGCCACAACGGAGTAACTAAGTTGTTGGCTATCATGATGCCAAGGGCAAGCGTTGCAACAATGACCATGCTGGTAGTAGCCGATAGGCCACCAATAAAAGCAATAATAGAAACAGACATATTTTCTGCATACAGAGGAAGGGCTAATACATACGCATCGGAATTGACGCTTTGCGGCAGTAACACTTTACCAGCCAATGCCAAGGGAATAAGAAACACCGTCATACCCAATAGGTACAGGGGAAATAGCCAGCGAGCGGTTCTTAATTCTCCTTCGCCGTTTAATTCAACGAAGTTCATGTGAAATTGGCGCGGTAATACAAACATAGAACACACACCTAAAAGTACGTGCGATAAATACACCCATGGTGCCCTGTCGGCATAAATAACACTGCGCGCCGCGTCGC
The DNA here is from genome assembly GCF_019249215.1 of Alteromonas lipotrueae. Taxonomy (GTDB): domain Bacteria; phylum Pseudomonadota; class Gammaproteobacteria; order Enterobacterales; family Alteromonadaceae; genus Alteromonas; species Alteromonas lipotrueae. The sequence continues at coordinate 255,338 of NZ_JAESDI010000008.1, read as the reverse complement.
TACTGGCGGCTTGTGTGACTAAATCAAGCACGCCATCAAACACGTAAAAACAAACAAATATGCCCACCACCCAAAGTGCAACAAGCTTCACCACCGATTCAAAGGCAATGCTAAGCAGCAAACCTGGGTGCTTGTCGGTAAGGTTGAGCGTGCGTGTACCAAATACAATGGCAAAAATAGCCATTAGCCCCGCCACATATAAACTTACGTTTTGCGTTGAATGCTGAGTATCGGGTGTAATGAGGTTGATGCTTTTTGTGATAGCGTCTAGCTGCAAGGCGATATAAGGAATTACACCAATAAAGCACAGCAAGGTGATTAACGCGGCAATAAGGTGAGAGTGTTGATATTTAAGGCCAATTAAATCGGCCAACGAGCTGATATTGTGTTGCTGACATAACCGGCTAATGTGCAGTACCACGGGAAAAGCAAACGCCATGGTAAGGATAATACCCATATAAGTAGGTATGACGGCCCAACCGTATTCAGCCGCTTGAGATGTGGTGCCAAAGAACGCCCACGATGTGCAGTGAACCCCTAATCCCAAGCTGTATAAAATAGGGTGCTGTTGATTATCGCGTAGCCGCTTATCGCCCCAAAAGGCAATGGCAAATAATGCGAGCAAATAAAGGGCAACTACCGTTCCAACGGTCCAAATACTGAGCATCAAAATTCCCTAATACAATACGTATTAAAGTTAACATGTTTTTTACAAGGTGTGGGTGTGCAGCTCGCATTTATTGATCTATTTAAAAAAACGCAAAAACAAACCATAAAAATAGTGTGGTTACCCTTGAAGGCGGTTAAAGCAGCCCCATAATTAATCCCAACATAGACATTGCCTATGATTGAGTACGAGTCATTCATGGGTTTATGCAGTATAGACATTAACGTTTGGAGGAAAGCATGAGCGATAACCGCGACGTGCAGGCAGAGCAAGAAGTTTCTGGCGTAGACGAAACCGTACAAAATGCTGAAGTGATACAAGAAGAGCAATCTTCACCAGAAGCTGAATCAGATGCAACGCAGCGCATCTATGAACTGGAAACAGCACTTTCAGAAGCACAGGCAACCATTAAAGAACAGCAAGATAGCGTATTACGTGCCCGTGCTGATGTGGAAAACGCCCGTCGCCGCGCTGAAATGGAAGTAGAAAAAGCACGTAAGTTCGCATTAGAGCGTTTTGCGGGTGAGCTTCTTCCTGTTGTTGATAACCTTGAGCGCGCTATCGAATTAACCGATGGCGAGAACGAAGCGGTTAAGCCGTTGCTTGAAGGTGTAGAAATGACGCATAAAAGTTTCTTAAGCACTATTGAGAAATTTGGATTGAGCCTTATTGATCCGCAGGGTGAAACCTTTAACCCTGACTTGCACCAAGCTATGTCTATGCAAGAAAGTGCAGACCACGCACCGAATACGGTAATGGCGGTTATGCAAAAAGGGTATCAAATTAATGGCCGTTTGTTGCGCCCAGCCATGGTTATGGTTTCGAGAGCGCCTAGCGGTGGTGTAGATACGCAAGCGTAAATACGTCTTGCGGCATAAATTACACAAAAATGTCAGTTTTTTTACTGACAACTATTGAAAATAGTGCGGAATAACCCCACTAAAACTGTAGATTAAATAAATTTTTGGAGACACGTAATGGGTAGAATCATTGGTATCGATTTAGGTACAACGAATTCATGTGTCGCAGTGCTAGACGGCGACAAACCTCGCGTACTTGAAAACGCGGAAGGCGATCGTACAACGCCATCAATCATTGCTTACACAAACGACGGCGAAACTTTAGTGGGCCAATCTGCTAAGCGCCAAGCGGTAACAAATCCTGAAAACACGCTTTTCGCGATTAAACGCTTAATTGGCCGTCGTTTTCAAGATAAAGAAGTACAACGCGACATCGACATCATGCCTTACAAAATTGTAGGTGCAGACAACGGTGATGCATGGGTAGAAGCGAAAGGCGAGAAAATGGCGCCTCCTCAAGTTTCTGCTGAAGTACTTAAGAAAATGAAAAAAACCGCTGAAGATTATCTTGGCGAAGAAGTGACTGGCGCAGTAATTACTGTCCCTGCTTACTTTAACGATTCACAGCGTCAAGCAACGAAAGATGCGGGTCGTATTGCTGGTCTAGAAGTTAAACGTATTATCAACGAGCCAACTGCGGCTGCGTTAGCGTACGGTATGGACAAAAAGCAAGGCGATAACGTGGTTGCGGTATACGACCTTGGTGGCGGTACGTTCGATATCTCTATAATCGAAATTGATGAAGTAGACGGCGAGCACACGTTTGAAGTACTAGCAACTAATGGTGATACTCACCTTGGTGGTGAAGATTTCGATAACCGTGTAATTAACTACCTTGTTGACGAATTCAAGAAAGACCAAGGCATCGACTTACGTAAAGATCCGCTTGCTATGCAGCGTCTTAAAGAAGCCGGTGAGAAAGCGAAAATTGAGCTTTCTTCTTCACAGCAAACGGAAGTTAACCTACCGTACATCACAGCAGACGGTTCAGGTCCTAAGCACTTAGCGATTAAACTAACGCGTGCAAAACTTGAGTCTTTGGTTGAAGAGCTTGTCAAGAATACCCTTAACCCGCTTAAGCAAGCGTTGGCAGACTCTGATCTATCAGTAGGTGATATCCAAGATATTATCTTGGTAGGTGGTCAAACACGTATGCCATTGGTACAGAAGCTAGTTACTGAATTTTTCGGTAAAGAGCCACGTAAAGACGTTAACCCTGATGAAGCCGTAGCAGTAGGTGCAGCAATTCAAGGTGGTGTACTTTCTGGTGACGTTAAAGACGTACTACTTCTTGACGTAACGCCCTTGTCTCTTGGTATCGAAACCATGGGCGGCGTGATGACAGCACTAATTGAGAAGAACACGACTATTCCAACGAAGAAGTCGCAAACTTTCTCTACTGCTGAAGATAACCAGTCTGCGGTAACAGTACACGTGCTACAAGGTGAGCGTAAGCAATCTAGCGGTAATAAATCACTAGGTCAGTTCAACCTTGAAGGTATTCGTCCAGCTTCACGTGGTACCCCTCAAATCGAAGTAACTTTCGACTTGGATGCGGATGGTATCTTACATGTGTCTGCGAAAGATAAAGACACAGGTAAAGAGCAGAAGATCACAATTAAAGCGTCTTCAGGCTTAAGTGATGAAGAAGTCGAGAAGATGGTTGCTGATGCAGAAGCTAACAAAGAAGCTGATGCTAAGTTTGAAGAACTCATTCAAGCACGTAACCAAGCTGATGGCATGATCCACGCTACTCGCAAGCAACTTGAAGAAGTTGGTGATGCACTAAGTGCAGAAGATAAAGCGCCAATCGAAGAAGCTGTTAGCGCGCTAGAAACAGCGGTTAAAGGCGAAGACAAAGCAGACATCGAAGCGAAAACGCAAGAACTCATTCAAGCGTCTAGCAAGTTGATGGAAGCGGCTCAAGCACAGCAAGCAGGCGCGGCCGGTGAAGCGGGCGCTGAAGGTGCTGAGCAACAAGCAACTGGTCAAGCTGATGAAGACGTTGTTGACGCTGAGTTTGAAGAAGTCAAAGACGAAGATAAAAAGTAAGCAAACTGTTGCGATATGCCCGGTAAGCCGGGCAAACTTTAGCAGTTAAGGCGCATCAGGTTCACTTGTTGCGCCTTTGTCGTGTAATAAAACACGATAATAAATGTAGTTTCACAAGGGCGATAATGTGCTCGAACAACGTGCTTGTGATAATAATAGGTAGGATAAGTAAACACTATGTCGAAACGTGACTACTACGAAGTGCTTGGGGTAGATAAAGGCGCTGGCGAACGCGAAATCAAAAAAGCGTATAAAAAGCTAGCGATGAAATATCACCCAGACCGTACACAGGGCGATAAAGCCCTTGAAGTTAAATTCAAGGAAATCCAGGAAGCCTACGAAGTATTAAACGATGCGCAAAAGCGTGCCGCTTACGATCAGTATGGCCACGCTGGTGTAGATCCTAATCGCGGTGGCGCTGGCTTTGGTGGTGGTGGCGACTTCGGTGATATCTTCGGTGATGTATTTGGTGATATTTTCGGTGGCGGCGGTGCTCGCGGCGGTCGTCAATCACGTGCTCGTCAGGGCTCAGACCTTCGTTACAACCTAGAACTCTCGCTTGAAGAAGCGGTACGTGGCAAAAGCGTTGATATTCGCGTGCCTACATTGGTTGAATGTGAAGTGTGTGACGGTTCTGGTGCGAAGAAAGGCTCTACGCCCAAAACGTGCCCAACCTGTCATGGAAACGGTCAGGTGCAAATGCGCCAAGGCTTTTTTGCGGTTCAACAAACTTGCCCAACCTGTTCAGGCAAAGGCAAGATTATTGAAGATCCATGTAATAGCTGTCATGGCCATGGTCGTAAAGAAAAAACCAAAACCCTTAATGTTAAGATCCCATCTGGTGTTGATACCGGCGATCGTATTCGTTTATCTGGCGAAGGCGAAGCAGGAGAGAATGGTGCACCGGCAGGTGACTTGTATGTTCAAGTACATGTGCGTGAACACAAAATATTCCAGCGTGACGGCAACAACTTGTACTGTGAAGTACCATTAAGTTTCACAACAGCAGCGCTAGGTGGCGAGCTAGAAGTACCTACGCTCGATGGCAAAGTGAAACTTAAGATTAGCCCTGAAACCCAGACAGGACGTATGTTCCGTTTACGTGGTAAAGGCGTTAAATCGGTTCGAAGTGGCGCGGTTGGCGATTTGATGTGTAAAGTCGTGGTGGAAACACCGGTTAGCTTATCATCACGTCAAAAAGAATTGCTGCAAGAATTAGAAGAATCGATGGGTAAAGCATCAAGTAAACACAGTCCAAAAGCACAAGGCTTCTTTGACGGTGTGAAAAAGTTTTTCGATGATTTAACTAACTAAATTGTATCGCATTAAAAAAGCCCTCTTAGGAGGGCTTTTTTTTGTCCTAAACATCGGAAAAATACAAAATTTACATGCTAAAACCTTGCGCAAAAGGTGGGTATTCGTCAGGATAGAAACCAGACCAACACAACGAACAGGCATGGCGATAACTATGAGCAAGAATCTAGGAAAGATAATAAAGACCACGTTAGCTACCGCAACGTTAGCAACCGTTTTAGCTGGTGGTGCCATTGCGGCGACGGAAACATCAGAAGCCTCGTCAGAAAAGCACGCAAAAGCGGCGACGCAATACCGCCAAGCAATGTTCCAATTGATACGCAGCAATATGGGACCGTTGGGCGGCATGGCGAAAGGTGCGCTACCTTTTGACGAGTCTGTGATGATGACCAATGGCGTACGTTTGGAACAACTTGCAGATATGATGAGTGATTACTTGTCAGTCGATACACGTAAATTCAACGTCGAGACAGGTGCTAAAGACGCGTTATGGGAAAACTTCCCGGACGTAGAAACCAAGATTGCTGCTTTAAAAGAAGCCTCTATGGGCTTACAAGCGGCAGTAAAAGCAGGGGATGAAGGTGCTTATCGCGGCGCGATTGGCAAAATAGGTGCAAGCTGCAAGTCTTGTCACGACGACTACAAAAAAGACTAACCCTTTGAGTCATTCGCAGCGCATGAGCTTTCGTGCGCTGTTATTCATATTCCCTCATGTTTATCACTTTAAATATACGACTTATTTATACTGGCGCATAAATTCTTATTATATGTCAGGTGATTACTCATTTCTTATTGCAAATGTGCTGGAAAAAGTAATAAAAACTCACTATTGTTGGTTAAATAGTGATCACAGTTTTGCGTAAGCAATGAAAGACATTAAGCCAATATTCAACGATAAATGATCGTACTATAACCATCTTGAGATGGATTGGAGTTCACCTATAATGCAGCTTCACGACGGATTGTTGGGCTCTTTACAAGATAGTAGTTTGCCAGAAGTTACCTCGCGGTTGAGTGAAGCCAGAGTAAATACGGAAGCTACCGCAGTCTTGCTCGTTTCATTACCTCCTACCGCCAGTCGCGTGGATATTCTATTCTGCGATGATAATAATGCCGATTCAAAGAAACAAACACTGGTCATGCCCAAGCATGCTCAACTCCTATTATCAATGACAGAAATGAGTGCCACTTTACCGGGCAGTGATTTTGAATGGCCAGAGGCGCTAAAAAAATGTGTCAACCAAAACGTGATTGTCGGTGGGATAAAAGATTTTCAAGGTAATATTATTGGTGCTGTTTTTATTGTGCTCCCATGTCACCAATTAACGAATCAACAAAAGCATTACGCCAGTATCGCCCGCCAGCAAATAGAACTAAGTCTTCAATATAAACTTATTCAGCATCCCTTTACCGACAAGCTCGCCGAAAAGATTCAGTTACTCAATGAAATAGGGCGTATCTCTCATGTTGGTGGCTGGGAGCTCGATTTACATGCTGGGGTTGTCGCGTGGACAAGAGAAACCTACTTATTGTTCGGTGTTACGCCTGGAAGAGATATCACGGTAGAGCGAGCGTTAGCCAACTTCCCACAAGATAGCCGCGAAAAAATTGCCATGGAGATTAAAGCGGCAATTAAGTCACTCTCTACTTTTGCATTAGAAGTAGAGTACATCAATGCTGAAGGTTATCGGCGCTGGCTAAAAATGACGGGTACACCTCAGTCGGATGGTACTCAAAAGCATCAAGACAATGTGTATAGAATTTATGGTTCTGTACAGGATATAACAGAACATAAACGCTTATCGGATACCCAACACAACTACACGGAATACCTTTCTACTATTTTGGACAGTATTGCAGATGCGCTAGTGACGATTGATGAAGAAGGCACAGTGATCACGGCCAACAACACGGTTGAGCATGTGCTAGGTTACGATGCTGATGAACTAATAGGGCAAGATATCTGTATATTGGTGCCTAAAGTTGAATCACAAAATACTAAAGATCACCTGAAAACTTTCATGAAAGGGGGGAGGAAAACCACTAAAGCTTCCGTGGAACACCACTTTGTTAGCCATAAAAATGGTGGCCTGATCCCTGTTGATATTTCACTATCTTCTTTTCATTTCGATATGCAGAAACGGATAGTGGTGGTATTTCGAGATATGAGTGTTCGAAAACAATTGGCAGACCAAGTTTATCAAGCGGCTTTCTATGACAATATCACCCAACTGCCAAACACTAAACTGTTCGAAAAGGGGTTGAAGTGTGTAATTCGAAAAGCGGGAGTAACCTATGCTGATATCTATTGTGCGCAAATTTCTATCGACAATATAAGTCAGTATAAGCAGGCGTTTGGCCAGCCTACCGCCGATTATGTTATGCGTATTCTTGCCTCTAGGCTCACCCGAACATTTTCTAAACCCTTTTCTATTTACAGAGGCGCAGAAAGCAACTTTTATTTGTTATACGAAGACGTCATTACCGAGGAAGATAAAGAAGCTCGCCACGCTATTGATGCAGTTAAACAGCAATTTACCGATGAAGTGTGTAGCGATATCACCTTGCACAATAGCCCGCATAAAATTTATGCCGTAGTGACCATTTGCCAGCTTAAGGGCATGGAGGCAAGCGTGACGAAAGTCAGGCATATGCTTTCCCAAGGGTATAACCAACTGAGCGCAGACCAAGTAAATACACCAGTGGTTTTTCATAGTGCTTCTAGTGTGGGTTATGACCGATACAATTTTATTCGACAATCCCTTGGTGCTGCTGTCAGTAATCATGAACTCTTCATTGAGTTGCAACCCCAATATGAGGGCGATGGCAGTATGGTGTGTGCCGAGGCGTTAGTTCGTTGGCAGCACCCCCAATTAGGCTTAATTGCCCCCGCTGAGTTTATTCCTATTGCTGAAGAGACTGATGCAATAGTAGAAATTGGCCAATGGGTGATGAATGAATGCGGAAAGCTATTATACGAGTGTAATAAAAGCGGTTTGAGAACACGGCTCTCAATTAATATTAGTGCCAAACATATGGCTAGAGCCGACTTTAGCGAAAAAATGCTCGCAGTGATTGCTCATTGGAATATTCCTACGGGGAGCCTCACCATTGAACTTAGAGAGGCCGAACTTATCGGAAGTTTTGCTTTGGTACGTAACTCAATGAAAGAGCTATCAGAGAAAGGGGTATCTTTTTCCATAGATCATTTTGGTAGTGGTAATTTGAATTTAAGTTACCTTCGCGACCTTTGCATAAAAGAAGTAAAACTTGATAGGCACTTTATTGATGAAGAGGATGGGAAGGGGGCGCAAAGCCCGCTATTAAACAGTATTTTCGATATCGCAAATATATTCGAGCTAAGAACTGTGGCAGAAGGAATAGAAAATACCACGCAATTTGACGATGCAAAGAAGCGTGGTTGTCATGTTTTTCAAGGGTACTTTCTAGACAGGCCTCTTAATGTCAGAGATTGGCGTGCAAAATTACCAGTGAAATAGCGTGACTATTGGGTAAAGCGAACCACATTAAACCCCGTGTTTATATTCACTAACACCAAATTGACGATGCTGATAGCACAAAGGTTTAATAAATAATTTCAGTGAATACAGTAGCTTAATTAACGTAAGCCTGAAGTCTTATACGATAAATTCATGTTTATGAAGTAGGGTAAAGTAATACTTTACTGCGGAAACGGTCATGAATTATCATCAAGAATATCAGGCGTCAATTGATAACCCAGAAGCATTTTGGCTAGATAAAGCACAGTATCTCGACTGGTTTACTCCCCCTAAAACAGCAATTAGCGAAGATACAAACGGCTATCCTCAGTGGTTTAAAGGGGGAAAGCTTAATACTAGTTATTTGGCATTAGATCACCATGTAAACGCTGGCCGCGGTGAGAGCGCGGCACTAATTTACGATTCCCCTGTTACCAACACGCAAGAAACCTGGACCTACAATACCCTACTCAATGAGGTGGCTACGTTAGCGGGCGCACTCACTAGCCTTGGTGTGACGAAAGGCGATACCGTTATTGTGTATATGCCTATGATCCCTCAAGCGGCGGTAGCAATGTTAGCGGTTGCAAGAATTGGCGCAATTCACTCGGTGGTATTTGGTGGCTTCGCCGCCAGTGAATTAGCGGTCAGAATTGATGATGCCGAACCTGCACTCATTATTACGGCGTCGTGCGGAATAGAAGGTAAAAAACTACTGCCTTACAAACCCATGGTTGACGACGCTATTGCCCTTGCTCACCACAAACCGGTAGGCTGCGTTGTTTATCAACGCAAACAGCTTGCCGCTTCTCTTGTTGATGATTTTGACCACGATTGGCAAGCATTGTGTCAAGCCAGCGAGCCAGTAGAATGCACAGCCGTAGATGCTACCGACCCCCTTTATATTTTGTATACCTCTGGCACAACGGGCAAACCCAAAGGGGTTGTTCGTGACAATGGTGGTCATGCGGTAGCACTTAATTATTCTATGCAAGCCATTTACGGAATAGATCAAGGTGATGTTTTTTGGGCAGCATCTGATGTGGGCTGGGTAGTAGGGCACTCTTACATTGTTTATGGACCCCTAATAAAGGGGGCTACTACTGTCATGTTTGAAGGCAAGCCCGTAGGTACACCAGATGCTGGCGCATTCTGGCGTATGGTAGAGCAGCATAAAATAAGTGTACTGTTTGCAGCGCCAACGGCATTCAGAGCGATTAGAAAAGAAGACCCTGAAGCTAGTTGCATCGGCCGTTATGACCTAAGTAGCTTGCGTACTATTTTTATGGCAGGAGAACGATTAGATCCGCCAACATATCATTGGACTGTGGAAAAAACCGGTAAGCCGGTGGTTGATCATTGGTGGCAAACCGAAACCGGATGGCCCATTTGTTCTAATCCCATTGGCATAGAACCTTTGAGCACTAAACCTGGTTCATCTAGCGTACCAACCCCCGGCTTTAACGTAAAAGTGCTCGGTTCAAGTGGGGAGCAAGTCTCCGTAGGTAAAAAAGGGGCAATAGCCATTTCTTTGCCGTTGCCTCCCGGGTGTTTAACGACTATCTGGCGAGACCATAAGCGTTTCACCCAAGGGTATTTGCAGGAATTCGAAGGTTATTACAGCACGGGTGATAATGGGTACATAGATGAAGAAGGGTTTGTGTTCATTATGGGCAGAACCGACGATGTCATCAATGTGGCGGGGCATCGATTATCAACTGGGGAAATGGAAGAAGTACTGGCTTCACACCATGCGGTGGCTGAGTGCAGTGTTATTGGAGTGGCTGACGCGCTAAAAGGGCAGATTCCAGTAGGCTTAGTCTTACTTAAAGATGGCGTTGAAGTAGAAGAAGCGGCCTTTGAGCAAGAGCTCATTGCTAAAGTACGAAATACGATAGGCCCGGTAGCCAGCTTCAAGCGTGCCATTATTGTGAGCCGCTTGCCAAAAACACGTTCAGGGAAAATATTGCGTAAACTGTTAAGGCAAATCGCGGCTGATGAGCCAATCAATATACCGTCTACCATTGACGACCCAGCCAGTGTGACAGAGATTGCCGATTTAATGAAACACAAAGGCTTAGTTGAACGCTAAGCCTTATCTTTTCTCTTGCACAAGGAGTTAGAAGTACTCTTCTACTTCAGGTGCGGGCGGCGCAATTTCTATCGCGTAGTAAAGCGCAGCCGCTGTCATTAGTGCTATAGCCAGAGCTAGCAAAAGGCGCGATGAAGGAATAGGGGGAGCTTGAGTTTCTTTTTTGCCATGAAACATAGGGGGCACAAGTTTTTGCTTTTTATACACGGCATAAAACCCAATAGCGGCAACATGTAAGCCTATTACCCACAGTAAAATCTCGAAGGCGAGATGGTGCAAGGTATTCATAAGGTCTACCGTGCTACCGCTGACAAGATGGCGATAGGGGCCATCTAGAAAAATATCATCGGTCATAAACAAGCCGCTTACTGCTTGTACCAACAACAGTGAAATCATTACTACCACAAACCAGCCACCGAGGGGATTGTGGCCTGCCACAGCGGCGCTGTTTTTATCAAACAGCGTACGTAAATAACCTATTACCGCACTAGGGCCTTTCACAAATTGACTAAAGCGGGCATAAGTTGGGCCTATGACTCCCCAAATCACCCTAAATACTAAAAGCCCTAAGGTGAAGTAGCCAATATAGAAATGCCATTGGGTCGCATCATCCATCCACTCAGCGGTAATATATTGTGCTGCAATACTGGCAACCAATAGCCAGTGGAAAAGCCGAGTGGGGAGATCCCATATAAGCTGTTTATGCATATTATTCTGCCTATGTGTTTTGAAGTAATTCAATAAACGGTATTTTTCACGTCATCTAGGTCTTGGGGTAAACCCACAGGCTATCATGCTAGCTATTTTTACCGTTAAAAACGATAGGTTGCCCGCCTTTTTTGTATTAATGCTGCAATTTTTCAATTATCGGTAATATTTAAGCTTATCTCGTTGCAATAGTAACTGCATTTGGCAAAATGCGTTTACTGTTAAAGGAAAAGAATAACGTAAATGAAAGTAGGTTTATTTGGCGCCAATGGGCGCATGGGTCGGGTGCTTATTGAAGCACTAGATCAAAACGAGAATGCAGAATTGAGCGTTGCTACGGTGCGCGATGACTCTCCTTGGGTTGGCATGAATGTAGGCGAACTGGCAGGCATTGGCAAAAAGCCAATTGATTGCTTAGGCATGTCTGCTTTAACCCAATCACACGCCGATGTAATGATTGATTTTACATTGCCAGTGGTGTTTGAAAATAATATTGCATGGTGTGTGGCCAACAAAATGCCAGTGGTCATTGGTACTACTGGGCTAAGTGAAAGCCAATTGGCTGCGCTAGATGAAGCGGCGAAAACCATTCCTATTGTATTTGCGGCTAACTACAGCGTGGGCGTTAACCTGATGTTGTCATTGGTTCGACAAGCTGCGAAGGCGTTAGGTAACACGGCTGATATAGAAATTATGGAAGCCCACCACAGGTTTAAACAAGATGCACCTTCCGGCACCGCCATGGCCATTGGTGAAGCTATTGCCGATGAACTGGGTCGTGACTTAAAGACATGTGCAGTATACGGCCGTGAAGGAAAAGAACCTGAGCGCGACCAAGGCACTATTGGGTTTGCTACCGTTCGCGCAGGCGATATTGTAGGTGAGCATACCGCTTTGTTCGCTGATATTGGTGAGCGATTAGAAATAACCCATAAGGCATCTAGCCGACTGACATTTGCAAAAGGGGCTGTGCACGCTGCCCAGTGGCTGCATGATAAGCCAGCAGGGTTATATTCTATGGTTGATGTTTTAGATTTAAAATAAAAGCCACATGCTATAGCGGTGTTTTTAATTTTAACAGCAGCTTAAGTGAAATTATTTCAGGCTAATAAGTGGTGGTTTTGGCGGTTATACAAGGTAAATGAGTTTAAGTGGTGATTTTAATGATTTTTGATATTTAAATTAGACATTTTTAGTCAGTCATGTATACTCGCCGGAATTTGCCCGAATTTCGTATTCTAAAGCTATAAAACTGGCTGTAGAGCACGGTTTTATTAGCTGCAAAGATCGTAAAATGAGCGCTGTTAAATCAGTACTCTCATTTTTTGTGGGGTTTGGACAGAAATTCTGTTCAAACACATAGTTATCCTTAATCTGGAGGTTGACTTGGCTAATTCTGCCCTTTTGGTGTTAGAGGATGGTTCTGTCTTTAAAGGAACGGCGATAGGTGCGCAAGGTACTGCCGTTGGTGAAGTGGTTTTTAATACTTCAATGACAGGCTATCAAGAAATCATCACTGACCCATCCTACGCTGAACAAATCATTACCCTTACTTATCCACATATTGGCAATACCGGTATTAACGAAGAAGACGTTGAAGCAGATAAAATCTGGTCTAAAGGTCTTATCATTCGTGACTTACCATTGGTTGCTAGTAATTTCCGTCAACAACAAACGTTATCTGAATACCTCAAAGCCAAAGGCGTTGTAGGTATAGCCGATATCGACACCCGTCGTTTAACACGTATTTTACGTGATAAAGGCGCGCAAAACGGCTGCATCGTTTGTACTGATGAGTTAGATGAAGCGAGCGCGTTAGCACAAGCAAAAGATTATCCTGGCTTGAAAGGCATGGATTTGGCAAAAGTAGTAAGCATTACTGAGCCAAAAAACTGGACTGAAGGCAGCTGGAAATTGGGCGAAGGGTATATCACTCCAGCCGATAGTAAATATCATGTAGTCGCTTACGATTACGGGGTTAAGAGCAACATTTTACGTTTGCTTGCAGACCGTGGTTGTCGCGTTACCTTGGTACCAGCGCAAACACCTGCTGAAGAAGTGTTGGCTATGCAGCCTGATGGTGTATTCTTATCTAACGGCCCTGGTGATCCTGAGCCGTGCGATTATGCCATTACAGCGATTAAAACTATCGTTGAAACAGGTTTGCCAGTGTTTGGTATCTGTTTAGGTCATCAACTACTTGCGCTAGCCAGTGGTGCTACTACGGTGAAAATGAAGTTTGGTCACCATGGTGCTAACCATCCAGTGAAAGACTTAAAACGCAATGTGGTTATGATCACCAGTCAAAACCATGGCTTCGCTGTAGATGAATCAAGCCTACCTTCTAATTTAGAAGTAACGCATGTTTCGTTGTTCGATAAGTCGTTACAAGGTATTCATCGTACCGATAAGCCAGCGTTTAGTTTCCAAGGGCACCCAGAAGCAAGCCCAGGACCGCACGAAGCTGCGCCGCTATTCGACCACTTCATTGAATTAATCGAACAACACAAGCAGTAGGAACGAGCCCGCTATGCCAAAACGTACCGACATAAAAAGTATTCTCATCATAGGTGCTGGCCCTATTGTTATTGGCCAGGCCTGCGAGTTTGACTATTCAGGCGCTCAAGCATGTAAAGCGCTACGCGAAGAAGGTTATCGCGTTATTCTGGTTAACTCGAACCCCGCTACTATCATGACCGATCCTGAAATGGCCGATGCAACATACATCGAGCCAATTCATTGGGAAGTGGTACGCAAAATTATCGAAAAAGAGCGTCCGGACGCTATTCTCCCAACAATGGGCGGACAAACCGCACTTAACTGCGCGCTTGACTTAGATCATCACGGTGTATTGAAAGAGTTCAATGTTGAACTTATCGGTGCAACGGCTGATGCTATCGATAAAGCCGAAAACCGTGAGCGCTTCGACAAGGCAATGAAGAACATTGGTCTTGAATGCCCACGTGCTGAAATTGCACAAAGCATGGATCAAGCCCACGATGTATTAACGCGCATTGGCTTTCCTTGTATCATTCGTCCGTCATTCACCATGGGTGGAAGCGGCGGCGGTATTGCATACAATATTGACGAATTTAACGAAATTTGTGGCCGTGGTCTCGACCTTTCGCCTACCAAAGAACTACTCATTGATGAGTCGTTAATCGGTTGGAAGGAATACGAGATGGAAGTAGTGCGCGACCGTGCAGATAACTGCATCATCGTGTGTACGATTGAAAACTTCGACGCCATGGGTGTACATACTGGTGATTCAATCACAGTAGCGCCAGCGCAAACCCTTACTGACAAAGAATTCCAGCTAATGCGTAATGCCGCCATGGCAGTATTACGTGAAATCGGTGTTGAAACCGGCGGCTCGAACGTACAGTTCGGTGTAGATCCTAATACAGGCCGTATGGTGATTATCGAGATGAACCCGCGCGTATCGCGTTCATCTGCATTAGCATCAAAAGCCACAGGTTTCCCAATTGCTAAAGTGGCCGCCAAGTTAGCCATTGGTTACACCCTTGATGAGCTTGCTAACGATATTACTGGAGGCTTAACACCAGCATCGTTTGAGCCTTCAATCGATTACGTAGTCACAAAAATTCCTCGCTTTAACTTTGAAAAATTTGCTGGTGCGAACGATCGCTTAACCACGCAAATGAAATCAGTGGGCGAAGTGATGGCGATTGGTCGTAACCAACAAGAGTCATTACAAAAAGCACTTCGTGGCCTTGAAGTTGGCGCGAATGGCTTGAACTCAATGGTCGATTTAGAAGACCCAGAAGCGCGCAACAAAGTGATTTACGAACTACGTGAGCCTGGTGCTGAGCGTATTTGGTACATTGGCGATGCGTTCCGCATGGGCATGACCGTTGATGAAGTATTTACGCTCACCAATGTAGACCGTTGGTACCTAGTTCAACTTGAAGAGCTTATTCAGCTTGAAGCTCAGGTTGCTGAGTGCGGATTGCACGGCATTGATGAAGACCTTATGCGTAAGCTTAAGCGCAAAGGTTTCTCTGATTCTCGCTTAGCCGAGCTAACGAAAGTAGCGGAAGGTGACATTCGTGAAACCCGTCGTGGCTTTGGTGTAACGCCAGTTTATAAGCGTGTTGATACCTGTGCGGCAGAGTTTTCTACCAGCACGGCTTACATGTATTCAACCTACGATGAAGAGTGTGAAGCTGACCCCACTGACAACGATAAGATTATGGTGTTAGGCGGTGGTCCAAACCGTATTGGTCAGGGTATCGAGTTTGATTATTGTTGTGTTCACGCGGCGCTTTCAATGCGTGAAGACGGTTACGAAACCATTATGGTTAACTGTAACCCTGAAACGGTTTCTACCGACTATGACACATCTGACCGCTTGTACTTCGAACCGGTAACGCTAGAAGACGTACTTGAGATCGTGGCTAAAGAAAAGCCAAAAGGCGTCATAGTGCAATACGGTGGCCAAACGCCGCTTAAATTAGCACGTGCCCTTGAAGCTGCGGGTGTCCCCATTATTGGTACGTCGCCTGAAGCTATCGATAGAGCAGAAGATCGTGAACGCTTCCAGCAAATGGTGAATAAGCTAGGCCTTAAACAGCCAGCGAATGCGACCGTGACTAACATTGAGCAAGCCCTTGCCATGGCTGATGGTATTGGCTTTCCGCTTGTAGTACGTCCTTCGTACGTACTAGGTGGCCGCGCAATGGAAATTGTTTACGACCTTAAAGACTTAAAACGCTACCTAACGGAAGCGGTGAAGGTTTCTAATGATTCTCCTGTACTGCTAGACCGCTTCTTAGATGACGCCATCGAAGTCGATATCGATGCAATCTGCGACGGTAAAGAAGTCGTTATTGGCGGAATCATGGAGCATATTGAGCAAGCCGGTGTTCACTCTGGTGACTCAGCCTGTTCATTGCCACCTCACTCTTTAAGTAAAGAGATTCAAGATGTTATGCGCGAACAAGTGAAAGCCATGGCGCTTGAACTTGGTGTTGTTGGCCTAATGAATACACAATTTGCGGTAAAAGATGGCGAAGTGTATTTAATTGAGGTTAACCCGCGTGCAGCACGTACAGTACCATTTGTATCGAAAGCCACAGGTGTTCCACTTGCTAAAGTTGCCGCGCGTGCGATGGCGGGTGTTAGCTTGGCAGAGCAGGGTGTTACGACAGAGATTATTCCTCCGTTTTACTCTGTGAAAGAAGTGGTATTACCGTTTGCTAAATTCCAAGGTGTTGATCCACTATTAGGCCCAGAAATGCGCTCTACTGGCGAAGTAATGGGTGTAGGTGACACGTTTGAAGAAGCGTATGCTAAAGCTAACTTAGGTGCAGGGGCGCCATTACCTAGATCAGGTAAAGCGTTAATCTCTGTGCGTAATAACGATAAGAATAAAATTATCGAATTAGCCAAAGCATTGAACAGCGCTGGATTTAGCATTGAAGCGACGCGAGGCACAGCGACCACACTTTATGATGCCGGCATTGCCTGCTCTGTTGTGAATAAGCTGTCTGAAGGCCGCCCTAACATTGTGGACTCTATCAAAAACGGTGAGTACGCCTATATCATCAATACAACGGAAGGTCGCCAAGCGATTACCGACTCGGTTTATATTCGCCGAGAAGCGTTGCTGAATAAGGTGACTTACACCACCACAATGAATGCTGCTTTTGCCACTATTCGTGCGAAGTCAGCAGACGATCGTGACAAGGTGGCTTCTGTACAAGAGCTTCACGCAAGACTCTAACACTGATGACATTACATGGGATACGCGGTATCCTGTGTATATGACACTTATGTGAACCAATCAAAAGTGCGCCGAAAAGGCGCACTTTTTTCTGTTTAAAATCAACTATCCAGTCGAGACTGTATTCATGAGTCAGTATCCAATGACCGCGCACGGCGCACAGCTTCTGCGCGACGAACTAAACGAACTTAAAACAAAAACTCGCCCGCGTATTATTCAGTCTATTGCTGAAGCTCGCGAGCACGGCGACTTAAAAGAAAATGCTGAATATCACGCCGCCCGTGAACAACAAAGTTTCTGCGAAGGCCGTATTCAAGATATTGAAGGTAAATTGTCGAACGCACAAATTATCGATGTCACTAAAATGGAAAACAAAGGTAAGGTTATTTTCGGCACTACCGTTACCATTTTGAATGTCGATACCGACGAAGAAACCACATATCGGATAGTGGGCGACGACGAAGCGGATATTAAGAAAAACCGTATTTCGGTAAATTCACCTATTGCTCGCGGCCTTATCGGTAAAGAGCTTGATGATATGGTGACTATTCAAACGCCAGCTGGCAGTGTTGAAGTAGAGATTATTGAAGTTCAATATATCTAAAAGAGACGAAAGTGTTATTGAAGATAAAACCGCCGAGCCCTGCTCGGCGTTTTTTTGTAAGCAATGAAATATACTGACTTACTGGTAACTTTCATCCACTTTGTATTGATTCCTACCCGCATTTTTGGCTCTGTAAAGCGCCTCATCAGCTTTTTTCAGCAAGGTTTTGAAGCCTTGTGATGAGTTATTAGTGCACGCTATACCTAGGCTAACCGTTGCTTGTAGCTGCTTTTGTCCATAATTAACCACCATGCGCTCAATATTAACCAATACCCTCTGGGCTATTTCTGTTGCGTCTGTCAGCTCAGTGCTTGGCAACATTAATAAAAACTCTTCACCGCCCATACGAACCATTACGTCATGTTTTCTTAAGGTGTGTTTACAGGTGTTGACCACAGCATTAAGAAGCACATCGCCAGCGTCGTGCCCGTAGGTGTCGTTTACCACTTTGAAATGATCAATATCTAAAGCGATTACCGTAAAGGTTTCTCTTGAACGCTTTGCTTGAGTAATCATACGCTCGCCAATTCTTAACCCACTTCGGCGGTTGTGTACACCTGTAAGATGGTCATAGTCTGCAATCTTCTTATAACGTGAAATGCCTTTTACGAGGGAAATAACCACTAAAATCAGCAAAAACGATAGTGAAATTGCTAAGAAAAGCTTCAGCTTGGCATTTGTTTCCTGGCTTTCCTTTTTATGTAGCTGTAGCTCGGAAATAGCTAACTGTCTTTGTAAAATATCGTTTTCCATCTGGGCGACGGTGATGTCGTTTTCAGAAGCGACAATACTAACTTGTTTTTGTATCAGTGAATTTACGTGATCTTCATAATAGGTATTTAGTGAAAGTAAACTCGCCACCTTCTCTATAGATGCTGGTTTGTTATTTAAAAGTGACGTGAGTGATTTCGCGATAATGCCTTCGACAGGACGTTCATCATTGTCGATGGTGTATTTTGATGCGAATTCTGCCGCCGAGCTAAACTCACCTATTCGGTATGCACTTAGCGCAAGGTGATAGTAAAGTTGATTAACGAACGCTGTTTCTACTGTTGTTTCTTTTAACGCCAATGCATCGCGATATCGGTTGTAAGCGTCTTGGTATTTTTCCTTGGCGTAGTAAACATGCCCCTGATTAAACTGCGCAAAAAAGAAGAAGTCGGGGCCTGCGTTACTTTTTTCAGCGAGGGCAAACTGACTGTTCACATGAGTTTGTGCTTGCTGGAAATCTGCCAGCCTTATGGCTTCGAGTGTCAGCGTATGGTGCATATTGAATACACCTTGATAGTCGTCTATTTTCTCCCATTCTGTTAAAGCCTTCGATAAATATACGTAGGATTTTCCGTGTAAGCCGTTAAAGCGATAGATATTACCCAGCGCATTATAAATAACGCCTTTGTCTGATGGCGGTATGGAATAGCGGTCTTCCAGAGCCAATGCTTCGTTGAGTAGGCTTAAGCCTTCCGCAAAATTGTTCGTTGAAGTGGCACAAAAGGCGGTTTGAGAAAGAGCCAATACTAAATGTTCTGCGTCGTCTAAATGTCGGGCAATGTTGAGTGCTTTGTACCTGTCGGGGCAGTAATGATTTGGGTCTCCAGTTGCCAAATAGCGAAAGAATGAGCGTTCTAGCAGAGCCATTACTACATGAACTGAAACAGGTTCACTTTCAAGTATCTGTAACGACTGACTCAAATACTTCTCAGCCAAGTCAAGTCTATCCAATTCGCCAGCGGTCGAACCCAGCCATTGAAAATACTGACCCTGTTCTTTGGCCGACCAGCTAGTAACGTCTTCTTTCACATCGATAAGAAGCGTAAATGCCGTTTCGAAATCTGGTGCAAGAGAATATTGCGCGTTAACTCCTTTAAAACTTTCGGCAGCCTTCAACACCAAACTATAAGAAGAAAGGAATATGAAGAAAGTGAATGGAAGCAGTAAACATATTAATCTAGAGCGAATGACCATGAGCGCATTTTTTATAAGTTTGGATAGGAAAGATAGCACAGTTATGAAATATTAAGATAATCGTTAAAATTGAACCTCCTGTCGTGTTACATAGTGCATTGGAAATCAGTTAAGCTCTCGCATTTAACGTAGGACAGTCACGTTTGCGTGTTTAGTTTTGATTACTACATTTACTTATGTGTCTGTCCAACTGTACGGAAAAAAGCGCAATGCCTTGTGATTTCGAAACAACCTTACACTAATTGATAAAGGTGAAAGTCGCCAATAGTAGGCTACTTTTTAATAGCGTACGCGTTTATCAGCAACAGCGATATTAATTGCTTGTTGTCACTAACAACGTGCTTATTGAATTTTGTAACCACGTTATCTACCTATTAAGAGGCTGTCTTCGTTATGGTATTGAAAAAGCTATCAGTAATGCAGCTTGCCATTTTAGGTACAGCCTGCTTGTTCATATCAATAATGTTTCTTGCCTACAAAGACATAAATTCCTCAAGAGAACGACTATCTTCTGCGCAAAAAGATATTAAATTAGTGACAATAATAACAGCCGTAGAACGGGTGGCACATCATCACGCGGTCGAAAGGGGGATTACGGCAGGTTATTTAGGTAATCCGAATGATGCATCGCACAATAAAGTGTTAAGCCAAAGAGAGAAAGCCGATGCGGCGGTTGAAAAAATAAACAGTATAATAGCGTCGGACTGGAAGAATTCATCGACAATTAACGTCATTCTTTCACCCGTTTTTACATTATTGAAAAATAAAGGTGAGATTAGACAGCAGGTAGACGAATTAAATGGGAAAAATGCTTTTTCCTTTTACAGTAGCCTTAATAAACGCGCGTTAAATACTACCAATGCGCTAACCATGCTGGTTAATGCCCCCGATGCTAAACTGGCGCTGTCACAGGCGCTGCTGTTTGCGCAAGCAAAAGAAAAAATGGGGCAGCGACGAGGTAAAATGAACGCTGTTCTAGCAGCCAGAAGTATTTCCGATCCGGTCAGGCAGCAGGTGGTAGCCTATACCAACGAAACTAAGTACATAGAAGATAAGCTGAAGCTGAATTTAGACGGCGAGTCATTAACTGGGTTTCAAACATTATTGAACAGTTCCACAAGCAATGAAATTAATCGAATTGTGAATGGAGCCACCTCTGATAACCCTGATTTCTCTTCACTACCCACCAATACAGATTGGTTCGCATTAGCCTCAGAGCAAATTGGGGGGATTGCCGGGCTGCTAAAAGAGCGGTTTGATTACGTGCTAAATGATGTTAACGCAAAAGCAAATAGCGCGAACACAAACCTAGTGATTACATTCGTAGCCATTGTGCTACTCACGCTGATTATTTTTGTTATATATCGCACGTTGCACGGCATCATTACGCAACAGTTAGACAAGTTGGTGGCGAACCTTGATAAAATAGCAAAAGAGGGTGATCTCACTATTGATTTATCAATGAGCACGAAGAACGAATTAGGCGATATTTCCCGTTCAGTCAATGCCACCATTTTAGCGCTGCGGGATCTTTTGCGTGGGTTAGGGCAATCTATTCTCACAAGCTCAAGGCTTTCCAATCAATTAGAAGACTCTAGTGGCGAAATGCTGGATGATGCGGGAAATACTCAGCAACTTAGCGCTAATATTGCTTCAGCAATTGAACAAGTTGCGTCGACTGGCAGGGAAATAGCTAAAGCCGCATTAGATACGTTAAGTGCCAGTAAACAGTTAGATGGTTTAGCTGAGCAGTCGCTAATAGCGAATGATAAAATTCGTCATAGTATGGAAGTACTATCTAATGATATTAAAGGTGTGCAACAAAATGCCGCCGATATGGAGCAGCAAGTTACAGAAATTGGTTCAATTCTCGATACCATCAACTCGCTTTCTGATCAGACGAATTTATTGGCGTTAAACGCGGCTATTGAAGCGGCCCGCGCGGGTGAACATGGCAGAGGTTTTGCCGTTGTTGCTGATGAAGTGAGAAAGCTAGCGCAAAGTAGTCGTGCCTCCTCTGACAAAATCTCAAGTTTGCTGTCTAATTTAAAAGATGCCAGTGTGATAGTGGTGGCAGATATTAATAAAAATGTGGCCTCTATTACCAATTCTATGGAAGTGACTATCGAAGGAAGGACCACCGCAGAAAAAGTAAAAGAAGCGGCTACTAATGTGGAAGGTATGGCTAACAGCATGTCTTCCTCGGCAGAACAACAATCAGCTACTACCTCAGTGATAGCGCAAGATGTGGTGAACGTCGAAAAGGCGGCTAGCCATGAAGTAAATATAGCCCAACATTTATCTAAATTATCGGGTGACATGAAAGAAAACAACCTTCTTCTTCAACGCACAATAGATGGGTTTAAAGTGGATAATGATTAACTTCTGAAGCCTAGTTCGATGAAAAAGGACAATGACTAACTCCCCCCCCAAATATTGGGCCCCAAAAATTGGCTCACTTCACTAGTTGGACAAACACTCATTTTGCTTCTCTTATTTTAGGTGACTATTTAAAGTGGCAGGCTCGCGCTTAACTGCCAACCCTTTACAATCTTGCTGAGACTTTTCATTGCCTAACCCTTAGGCAAAGTTTATTCTGCATAAGCTTTTATTTAACAGGGATTTTTTCGATGGCATATGATTTTGGTTCACAGACGTTAGGCATAGCCAACCCCTTCAAAAAAGAAGGGGTATTCCGCGCAGTGGGCGGGGGCTTGGTACTCGCTTTAGCCATTTATGCAGTAGCGGGCGTGCCCGATTTGTTTGCCGAGAACAAAGTGCGTGGTTACACGCTACTAGGCGTGGCTTTTGTGCTGATCGTGTCAGGCATTAAACATTGCGCTGTGGGTATTTTGCAGCTCATGCGGTTTTTTGTAGGGCGTACTGTGCCTACTTCTCTTGCGTATAATCACTCAGTTTCCGAACAGGATGCAGCGCAAGCCGAAAAAAAATCCCTGCTGTATTCGAAAGAAAGCTTACACGCTATGTTAATGGGTCGTCGTAACACCACGTTTGAAGAGCCTCGTGGTTGGCTAGCCAGATTAGTGCATAGTGTACTTCCTAAACTTACTTTCCTACCTTTTCCTTTGCGCCATTTATCTCAAGAAATTATTGCCATGGCGGTGACCTTTCTTGTGGCGCTGCTTGCATTCGCTATTGTCTACTTTTTAGTGAGCAACGGGTTAGCGGGTGAGGTAGCTAAAGTATTGGTGATGCCTTTGCTCTCAATATTGCTTCTTGTGTACTTAATAGCGAATTGGGGCTCTACCGCAAAAGGCATTCACAATGAAGGTAACTCTCAACTTGCGAAAGCGAGCAGTTTATCGCTAGGGGTGATTATTGGCCTAGCGATAGTTGTGCCGTTAGGCGCGGGTGTATTCTTAGATGAGTTGGTTGGCCGCGATATCGATAAAGTACAAGCGTGGGCAAATACGTTCCCACTGTTTAGCGCTTGGGCAAACTTAGCCTTGTTACTAGTTTGCGTGATTGCTGTGATGGCGTTAATCATGCCGTTACTTTACAAACGAATGGGGCAGGTTACACCGAAAACTGAAGTCAGTGAATTCCGCGCTAATATGCAGGAGTCGGTTCACCCGAATGAAATTTTTATCAATATTGAAAATATTGTGCTTGCTAACCGCAGATACCGTGAAGTGCCAAATCGTATCTATGCCGACTTCGATCCTAGACTAAAAGAGCAAGCAGAAGGTAAAGGCAGTTTTGAGGGCGAGTTATTAATAGAAACCCAGCCTACATTAACCGCCGGTGTTACCTTGCCAGAGAAAAAGAAAATGACCCTAACTGCCGTTGCACAAGTGGCCGTAGTTGCCGCAGCTATATTGTTTTATGTGGGTGGGTTGCAGCTAGCTGAAGTGCTCGATTTAGTTATTCGCCAAGGCGTTAATACCGATGAGCAAGTTAATTCCGCAATTACCATGGGTAATAACCTCATTTGGTTAATCTTCGCCTGGTTAACGGTTCGTGGTGCTGCCAATGTGATGAACAAAGCGTCCCACATGTTTTGGGGGGAAATGACATTCTCATCGTTACTCATGTTTATGAAAACGGAAGGTACCTATACAGAGTCTCGTGTATCTACAGGCATGGCCATTCATGATTCTACACGTTCCGAAAATGTTGTGGTGCGAAGCAGTATTACCCCTTGGATCATAACCAGTAGAATCAATACTTCTATTTTTGCTACAAGCGGTATGAACAACTTAGAGTCGCCACGTTTCATTATGGGAATGAATAAGAACGATGCCGAGCTTGGCGAGATTGTCACTGAAATCAAGGTATTCCTTCGCGGCCGAGAAACCATCGCATCTATCACCAATGAGGCCGATTTAGCGAACGCTGGAACCATTCATCAGGTAAACCAGCAAACCCGAAGCCACAATGACGCGCCTCAAAGCAAAATTACCCTTGAACAAGAAGAAGAGGCCGCCGGCTTCTTGCGTAACAATGCCGATGAAGAAGATGAGAATAAAAGCTAAAAGTTAGGCTTTGTCACTATTTACTTTATTTAGATATCGAATGTATTTATAGAAAACGTATATTGGACACACACATTAATTTTGATGAACATCAGTGTGTGTCCAATTTTTTACAACTTATATTCCACCCTCTAATCCTATTTTATCTACGTCGTTAAACCTGCTTATTTAGCTTAAAATGACGCATATTTGTGTGACTGTCCTATCTGCTTCTATCTGCTAACTATCTGTGCCTCTTATCTAATTACCTAACCTCTTCAGTTTATTTTGAATGACTGTCCAACCTATAGTTAATTCGTAGGTGGACGGAGTTGCTCCTTGGTATAGGCGCTTGTACACTGAGTTTTTTAAGACTTACTGAAAGGCGCTATTATGTCGGATAAGGATATTGAAACGCTTTCGTCGAAAGTGGTTTACGAAAATAAGTGGCTAAAAGTACGTGAAGATAAAATTCGTCGTGCTAGTGGGAACGAAGGTATTTATGGTGTTGTTGAAAAGCCAGACTTTGCGATTATTCTTCCCATCGATGGTGATATTGTTTATTTGGTTGAACAATACCGGTATACGGTAGAGCAGCGATTGCTAGAATTTCCGCAAGGTGCCTGGGAAGATAACCCGGATGCCGACCCGAAAGTGTTAGCCGCCGGCGAATTAAAAGAAGAAACGGGGTTTACAGCCAACGAAATGCATTACGTTGGTTTTCAATACCTTGCCTATGGCTTTTGTAATCAGGGGTATCATATATTCGTTGCGAAAGGGTTAACGCAGGGCGAGCAAAAGCTAGATATAGAGGAAGAGGATTTAAAAATCATACCTGTGCATTTTAAAGAATTAGAATCTATGATAACTGAAGGCACTATTAAAGATGCATCTACCTGCAATGCGTTCGGACTTGCCCGTTTAAAAGGGTTTATTTAGTTAACAGCCTGATTATTGACTGTAACAGAGTGTAACAATTTTATGTTGAACGGCATCGAACTCACTTGTATTGTGTGACCACACTTTTTCTTTGGAGCAAACAATGAACTGCAATGGGCAATTTTCCATTACGGGGTGGGATGAAAATATACTAAGTGAAAAACGAGAAGGTGTTAAGCAAACCCATGCTAGCATTACGCAAGCTTATGAAGGCAGCATGGCGGGGCAAAGCGACGTTGAATTTCTCATGTCGTATCAGACATCAATGTTGGCACTATTCGTTGGATTCGAGAGTTTTGTAGGGGTTATAGACGGTCGTCGAGGCACAATTTCGTTTAAACACGATGGAAAATTTGAAAATGGCATTGCCAGCAGCAACTTCTCATCGATTGATGGCAGTGCAACGGGTGAACTATCTAACTGTGATATTTCAGGGACGTTCGAGTCTGCTGAAGGCGGTAAAGCAAATTATACAATAAATCTTACCGAATAAATCTTACCAATAACCTATTTTTTACACACTGTATAAACGAAAAAACGGCGCTTTTCAGCGCCGTCCAAAATCAGGGAAACGATTTTTAAAAGCCTTGTTTAACTCTCTATTAATCGTGAACCAATCTCAATTTGACGAGGTTTTTTAGCTTCGGGTATGACACGCTCCATATCGATGTGCAGTAACCCATTTTCCATATCAGCGGCTAACACCTTCACATGGTCGCCAAGCTGAAACTTCCTTTCGAAATTACGCTCGGATATTCCTTTATGAAGAAACTTACGTTCGGCGGATTCTTTTTCTTCCGGCTTACGTGTGCCCGTTATTACTAGGGTGTTTTCTTGAACCTCAATGGACACGTCATCTTTACTGAACCCCGCTATTGCCATAGTGACACGATATTTGTCATCGCCAAGCAATTCAATGTTGTAAGGGGGGTAAGTACTTTGTTTTTCAGCACGAGACGCAGCATCAACTAATGAAGCTAAGTGGTCAGAACCAATAAATGAACGGTAAAGTGGAGATAGATCGATAGTACGCATAGTCATATCCTATTAATTTAGCAATATGTTAAAAATAATTCGCCCCGACTATTCGGCGGCGGTGTTGTCAACCTGAGCTTTCAGCGTCGACATAATAGATATAGGGTGGCTCAAATTCTTTTCAAGGTTTTTTTTCAAAAAATTTTAAATTTTATTTTGAAACGTAAAAGCCCCCTGATTTTTCCGGCTTCTAACACGTAACAGTCTTAATTACCGGAACTATTAAAGTGCGACCGAATTTTTATTATTAAAGTCTATTGTTTTAGGTGTCGACAATTATTTACCTCTCCTTGTTTTTGTCCCTTCCTATTTAGCGTTCTATCAAATCAATAAAGTTTTTGTAGCGAAAATAGATTCGCATAACGTTTAACGCATACTGAACTAAATGATAATTAATTGTATTTGGGTGGTGTGGGATAGTATTATGAGACTCTACTTGAAAGAGTATTAAGTAAGCATTTATGTACGTAAATGCTACACTTAGCGTTCTTTTTGTCACTTAATCAAACTCAAGAAATCGAATGAAAAAAGAAGTTATTGTTTTAAATTGTGGTAGTTCGTCAGTAAAATTTGCCATTATCGACGCCGACACAGGTGAGGCTGGGTTAAGTGGTATTGCTGAAAGCCTAGGAAATGATGATGCTAGATTATCGTTTAAATTAAACGGGCAAAAAGAACAGCACTCCCTACCTAGTAATGCGTCTCATGCAGAAGCGTTAGCGGCAATTCAGAACATAGTCACCAGTACCGGCGTTAAGCCAATAGCGTTGGGACATCGAGTAGTCCACGGTGGTGAGCGGTTCAAAGAAGCTGCGTTAGTCGACGATGGCGTATTAGCCTCTGTAGAGGAATATGCCAGTATGGCGCCGTTGCATAATCTAGCGAACTTGAAGGGGATTACCACTGCTCAAGCCGCGTATCCAGCGTTACCTCATGTCATCGTGTTCGATACCTCTTTTTTCCAACAAATGCCAAAACGTGCCTATATGTATGCGCTACCCAAGGCCTTGTACGAGCAGCACGGTGTGCGTAAATATGGTTTCCATGGCACTAGCCACAAGTTCATTCTAGATAGCACTGCGCAATTGCTTAGTAAGCCTGTTGAACAAACCAGTATTATTAGTGCTCACTTAGGAAATGGTTGCAGTGTTACCGCTATTGAAAAGGGTGTAGCGGTAGATACCAGTATGGGGTTTACGCCCCTTGAAGGTTTGATGATGGGCACGCGCTGCGGTGATATCGACCCCAGCCTGCCAGGGACTTTGCAAGAAAAGCTAGGTAAGTCTGCTGCTGAAATCAATTCATTGATTAACAAAGAGTCTGGGTTGGCGGGTATTTCCGGGTTAAGCAACGATTGCCGTACGCTAGAAGAAGCGGCAGAAGCGGGGCACGAAGGCGCATTATTAGCCCTCGAAATGTTCTGCTATCGCTTAGCCAAGTATATATCTAGCTACATGATAGCAGTGCCGTCATTAGATGCTGTGGTGTTTACAGGTGGCATTGGTGAAAATTCATCGTATATTCGTGCAATTACCATGAGGTATTTTTCCCATCTTGGTTTTACCATTGATGATCAAAACAACCAAGCTATGCGCTTTGGTGCAAAAGGAAACATAGCGACTTCGTCATCCACAAAACCTGTTTTAATCGTACCCACTAATGAAGAGTGGGTTATCGCCGCCGAAGCTGCGAAATTCGCTTAGGTTTTTTCGCGTAAATTGTCTTTGCTTTAGGAGCAACTATGTCACGCCGTATTATGCTGATCCCTGTTGGCACAAGCGTAGGGTTAACTACTGTCAGCATTGGGCTCGTTCGTGCATTAGAAGAACAAGCCATTAAACTGAATTTCTTTAAACCTGTAGCACAGCCTCGAAGAGGCGACACCGGTGAAGAGCGCTCAACCGCTATTATTAGTCACCACTGTAGTGTTAAGCCTATAGCGCCATTCGATTTGAACGTAGTAGAGCGAATGATCAGTAGCGACAATACTGATGAATTACTTGAAGAGATTATAGAGCGCTTTGAAGCGAATCAAGAAGCCGATGCCGTGGCAGTAATCGAAGGCTTGGTGACAACTCGCCATCACCCTTACGCAGAGCGTTTAAATCTTGAAATTAGTCGTGCGTTAGATGCCGACATCGTGTTTGTCTGCGTACCAGGAAATGATGATCCTGTGGATATTAACCATCGCCTTGAAATTGTGGTAGACGCTTACGGCGGCCACAAAAGTAAAAAGGTAGTGGGCTGCATTTTTAATAAAGTTAACGCACCGTACGACGAACACGGTCAGCTACGTACTGATTTAAGTGTGCTGGAAGCGCCTGAACACGATGAAACCCGAAGCAAAGCGCTGCGTGAACTGCCTATATTTGCAAAAGGCTTGAACCTGCTAGGAAATATCGATTGGAATGCCGAGCTAATGTCTCCTCGTGCTATCGACATTGCCAAGCACTTAAATGCCACGTTAATTAACGAAGGCAATATTGCTTCACGTCGATTAAGTAGTGTTACCTTTGCTGCCCGTGAAATTCACAATATGACACACACCTTAAAGCCAGGTGCACTGCAAGTGATGTCTGGTGATAGAGGCGATGTATTTGTTTCTTGTTGCTTAGCGGCATTAAATGGCACTAAGTTAGGCGCATTGTTATTAACTGGCGGCTACCAGCCAGATGAAAACATAAAGCATTTATGCAGCCAGGCTCTGGAAACCGGCTTGCCTGTCATGCTGGTAAATACTAATACGTGGCAAACCGCACAGAACCTGCACGCGTTCAATCAGGAAGTGCCGGTGGATGATAGTCAACGTATCGAAAAAGTGATGGTACACGCGGCAGAAAGTTTAGATGCTAAATGGGTATCTTCACTTACCGAAAAAGTATCTCGTCAAAAGAAACTTTCTCCGTCTGCATTTCGCTATTATCTGACTAATCGTGCGCGCCAAGTTAACAAGCGTGTGGTATTACCTGAAGGTAATGAACCGCGCACTGTAGCCGCGGCAGCCATTTGTGCTAAACGTGGGCTAGCGCGCCCTGTGCTTATAGGTGATGAAAACGAAATTCAACGTGTGGCACAGCAACAAGGCGTGGTGCTGGGCGATGGTGTTGAAATTGTTTCACCTGCTGCCATACAAGAAGATTATGTGGCAGGGTTAGTGAAGCTTCGCGGTCACAAGGGGGTTACCGATGTGGTTGCTCGTGAGTTGCTACAAGACAACGTTACCCTAGGTACTATGATGTTGCAGCAAGGTGATGTTGATGGCTTGGTATCTGGCGCCGTTCACACTACAGCAAATACCATTCGCCCCGCATTGCAGTTAATTAAAACAGCAGAAAATGCATCGTTAGTTTCGTCGGTATTTTTCATGTTATTGCCAGACCAAGTCTTGGTTTATGGTGACTGTGCTATTAATCCAGACCCTAACGCCCAGCAGCTGGCGGATATTGCTATTCAGTCTGCCACGTCGGCACAGATGTTTGGCATTGAACCAAGAGTGGCCATGATCAGTTATTCTACCGGCACATCAGGTGCTGGTAGTGATGTTGAAAAAGTGCGTGAAGCTACCGAGATTGCACAAAAGCTTCGCCCTGACTTATTAATTGATGGACCGCTTCAATACGATGCCGCTGCTATAGAAAGCGTAGGGCGCAGTAAAGCACCAAATAGCCCTGTTGCGGGTAAAGCTAATGTATTTGTATTCCCAGACTTAAACACCGGGAACACCACTTACAAAGCGGTACAGCGTAGTTTTGATTTGGTGTGTATTGGGCCAATGTTGCAAGGCATGCGCAAGCCAGTCAATGACTTAAGCCGTGGGGCATTGGTGGATGATATTGTGTTTACTATTGCATTAACTGCTATTCAGGCTGCGAATTAGTTAGGGGCTGTTTAAGCTGGCTCAAGGCTGTATCAATTAGCTTAACGCTATCGTAAATTATGACTATAAAAATTTGATAGTTACACGTACAAAAACGGCGCATCATGCGCCGTTTTTTATGGTTAAATTTTAGTTCGTCAACTAAGTTTAACTTGTCGAATTAATCAAACCTGTTTATTAAAGCGTGGCTTGGCTACCAAGCCTTAGCACGTTTCCTTAACCAAAGGGCAATGACGAAAAATACTAATACCAGCACCCATACGCCTATATCTTGAATCAGGTAATAGGGCGTTAAACCAGAGGTCGCCAACACAGGAGCAGTTAAACTGGCCGCTTCAAATTGAGGTAACCGTGCAGTTATATTGCCTTTGTGATCAATAAAGGCAGTTACGCCATTATTGGTCGCACGCACTACTGGGCGGCCAAATTCGACGGCACGCATTCGAGCAATTTCTAAATGCTGAGCTGGGCCATGAGAATGGCCAAACCAGGCATCGTTACTGACCGTAATAATCATGTCGGTGGCGTTATAAATATTCGCCGCCACTTGCCTTGGGAAGGCAATTTCAAAGCATATTGCCGGCGCCAAATGGATACCGTTGGCAACAAGATTAGCTTGCTGAAAATCACCTCTTGCAAAGGAAGACATGGGTAAATCAAACAAGGGCGCTAAGGGGCGCAACCAATCTTCAAAAGGGACGAACTCACCAATGGGTAGCAAGTGGTGTTTAGCAAAGCGATTGTTGTGGAAATACTGATAATCTGGTGTTGTAGCATCGGGTGTTCTTTTACCCAGTACAATCAAATTATTCCATGCTTCATCGGTTTCCCAATTATAATTAACAATCCCTGTGATAAGGGCTGTGTTTTCAGCAAAGGCGCGGGCATTAACTTGAGTTAAATAATCTAATGCAAGTGGCTCTAGTTTTGGTACAGCGGCCTCAGGCCAAATTACCAGGTCGTTATCCCACAGCGGTTCCGTAAGGCTTAAATAACGGTTCATGGTGGGGGCATCTTGCTCCGGCACCCATCGCAAAGACTGTGCAATATTACCCTGCGCCATCGCGACGTTATACTGCCGTTTAGGCGCAACCCATGAATGCTGATTGGCAGTGAACCCGCTAATATACAAAGCTAAGCTAACCACAACAGCGCCGGTGAAATGCCGTTTAGTACGCGACACGGCAAACAAGCTCGCACCGATAACCAGCAAGGCCGTTATGCCGGTTTCACCTAATATGGGTGCCCAACCCACTAGGGGGCTATCAATTTGGCTATAGCCTAACGACAGCCAGGGAAAACCGCTTAGTAACCAACTGCGCAACCATTCTGCGAATACCCAGAAAAAAGGCAAAGCTAATGGCCAAAGCCGATGAGGGAAATAGCGAGCGGTAAGCTTAAAGGCAAGGGCCGGGAACAACGCAAGGTAACTACACAGCAAAACCATAAGGCCTATGGATGCAACCAGCGGTAAGCCACCGAAATCAGCAATGCTCACGTGTACCCAACTGATGCCCGCACCAAACCAGCCTAGCCCAAATACCCAGCCAGCTAAAAAAGGGCGATGTGGAAGTTTAATAACTTGCCTAATTCCTAACGCAAAAGCGGGAATAACAAGTGGCCAGATACCAAAGGGCGCAAACGCCAGCGTTAAGCTAGCGCCGCTTAGTAAAAGCAGTAAATAAGGAATGAACCGTTTCAACGGAGTTACTCCAGAGAGGCCACCGACACTTTAAGGTGTATAAGACGGCGTTTATCAGAGTTGGTTACCTTAAAGTGAATATCACCAATGGTAACTTCATCGTTCGTTTCAGGCATGTGCCCGAACGCTTTAAGCACAATACCGCCAATGGTATCAGCTTCTTCTTCGCTGAATTTGGTTTCAAAGAAGGCGTTAAATTCGTCAACGGGCGTTAACGCTTTAACTGAATAGGTCGATTTGTTCAGTGGGCGAATATCATCGGTACCGTCTTCTTCGGTATCGTATTCGTCTTCAATTTCACCAACAATAATCTCTAGTATATCTTCAATGGTAACAAGCCCTGACACACCGCCGTATTCATCCACAACAATGGCCATGTGATAGCGTTGTTGGCGAAACTCTTTCAGCAGTACATCTACACGCTTACTTTCCGGCACAATAACGGCAGGACGTAAGATATCGCGTAAATTAAGACTTTTTTCTGGATTAAACGCATAGCTTAGTAAGTCTTTAGCAAGCAATATGCCTTCAATATGATCTTTATCTTCACTAATAACGGGGAAGCGGGAGTGGGCTGATTCCAACACCACAGGTAAGAATTCATCGACATTTTTTTCAACGTCTATGGTGGTCATCTGCGCGCGGGGGATCATAATATCCCTAACTCGCATTTCGTTGACACCTATAACGCCTTCAATCATCTCCCGGGTTTGGGGATCAATGATTTCGTTCTGCTCGGCTTCAGTAATAACTTCAACCAGTTCTTGTTTGCTTCTCGGCTCGCCAGAGATAGAAAGTTTAAGTTTGTCTAACCAACTTTTTCCTTGGGAGCCGTTGGTAGAGTGAGGATTATCGTCGCTCATAATGTCCGCTAATTTATTGATACAACGTCAACGTTAAATGTCTTGGGGAGGGGCGTCAATGCTTTATTGTTTATTTGCACATAAATTACGCAACTGCCCAAGTGTAACTTGTTGGCGCTATTGGGTTTTATTGATAAGGATTACCAATATTTAAAGATGCCAATATACGAATTTCTTTTGCTTCCATAATCTCAGCATCAGCATCGTTTATATGATCGTAGCCCAGAAGATGTAATATTCCGTGAACGACCATATGGGCATAGTGGTTGGTGGGGGCTTTGTCTTGCTCTACCGCTTCACGCATGATCACAGGCACACAAATAACCAAATCACCAAGCAGGTTCATTTCTATGCCAGGTGGAACTTCAAAGGGAAAAGACAGCACATTAGTAGGCTTATTTTTACCTCTGTATTCATGGTTTAGCGTTTGTGACTCTTCATCATCAGTGAAGCGTACGGTAATTTCTTGCTCACCAGTATTTTCCGCCACAAGGACTGCATTGGCCCATGTTTCGATTTGCTCAACAGAGGGAATGGCCTTAGCCATTTCCGCGTCAGCTTCATAAGCTTGCTGGTAATCTACAATAGCTATCACTGGCTATCGCTATTTTGTTGTGCAGATGAGCTATTAGATGAGGCGTTAGCATCAGCTTGTTCACGTTGAAGACGCAAAGCTTCCTCTTTCTTCTCTTTGCGAACACGCTCTTGTTCGGCGTCATAATGTTCATAAGCACGCACGATTCGGGCTACTACAGGGTGTCTGACCACATCTTCAGCGTTGAAGAAGTTAAACGAAATATCGTCAACGTTACTCAATACTTCAATAGCGTGGCGCAAACCAGAGCGGGCACCACGTGGTAAATCAACTTGGGTGATATCACCGGTGATCACCGCTTTAGAATTAAAGCCGATACGGGTTAAGAACATTTTCATTTGTTCAACCGTGGTATTTTGACTCTCATCCAAAATAATAAAGGCATCGTTTAACGTACGGCCACGCATATAGGCTAATGGTGCAACTTCTATTACGTTACGTTCCATTAATTTTTCTACTTTTTCGAAACCAAGCATCTCAAATAAAGCATCGTAAAGCGGGCGCAGGTAAGGGTCTACTTTCTGTGAAAGGTCACCTGGCAAAAAGCCTAGCTTCTCACCCGCTTCTACAGCAGGGCGAGTGAGTAGTATTCTACGTATTTCTTGGCGTTCTAGCGCATCAACTGCTGCAGCAACGGCTAAATACGTTTTACCTGTACCTGCAGGGCCTACACCAAAGGTAATATCATAATTGAGAACATTAGCTACATACTGAGCTTGATTCGGGTTACGGGGCTTAATAACGCCGCGTTTCGTGCGAATGTGTACTTCTTTACCGAAATCGCCAGTGCCTGACTCTGTATCTTGCTCTAGAGCCGCGGCCTGTTGAATGGCTAAGTGTACTTGCTCAGGTTCAAGTTCAGGTAAGCGGCCTTTTACTGGCTGAGTTTCTACATACAGTTGCTTAAGTAACTCAGTGGCGCTCTGAATTTGACGTGGCTCACCTAGCACCTTGAACGCATTATTCCGGTAAGTAATTTCTACTCCCAACCTGCGCTCTATTTGCTTGATGTTGTCGTTAAACGGCCCACATAAGTTAGACAAACGTTTTGTGTCTGCCGGCTCTAAATCAAATTCATTACTTACCAATGTACTCAAACTACTGTATTCCTCACTTTCAATATTTATGCTGGGTTAAATTGACCTACGCCTATCGCGTCAGGCAAGTCAGCCTCGTGCTTGGCCATAATAGATTGGGGCGAAACAGCAACACGCAAGCCCATTTCATCTTCACGGCGAATAACATCACCACGTAATGAATTGGAGAATACGTCTGTCACTTTCACATCTACGAATTCACCAATCATATCCGGCGTACCTTCGAAGTTAACCACGCGGTTATTTTCAGTACGGCCAGAAAGCTCCATAGGATTTTTCTTTGACGGGCCTTCTACCAAAATACGTTGTTCAGTACCTACCATGTTACGCGCAATACGCAACGCTTGTTGGTTGATACGTTGCTGTAAAAGGTATAAACGCTGCTTCTTGGCGTCTTCGGTTACATCATCTACTGCATCTGCCGCGGGTGTACCAGGGCGAGCACTGTAAATGAAGCTAAAGCTTAGGTCGTAATCAATGGCCTGAATAAGGTCCATTGTGGCTTCAAAGTCAGCATCGGTTTCACCTGGGAAACCAATGATAAAGTCGCTCGACATACTAATATTTGGGCGAACTTTACGAAGCTTACGAATTTTAGACTTATACTCAATAGCGGTATGACCACGCTTCATTAAGTTAAGAATTCGGTCTGAACCACTTTGCACAGGCAAATGGAGGTGATCAACAAGCTCAGGAATAGTGGCGTACACGTCGATAATATCATCGGTAAACTCAACCGGATGCGACGTGGTATAACGAATCCTGTCTATACCATCGATAGCTGCAACAAGTTCTAATAACTCGGCAAAGCGACATACGGTTCCATCGTGGTTCTCACCGCGAAACGCGTTTACGTTCTGGCCTAACAAGTTAACTTCGCGTACGCCTTGACCGGCTAGCTGGGCAATTTCAAGTAATACGTCATCTACCGGACGGCTTACTTCTTCACCACGGGTATAAGGTACTACGCAGAATGTGCAGTACTTAGAACAGCCTTCCATAATAGAAACGAACGCCGTAGGGCCTTCAGCTCGAGGCTCAGGTAAACGGTCAAATTTCTCAATTTCAGGGAAGCTTACGTCGATAACCGACTTTTCGCCGCCTTTAAGTTGGTTAATCATTTCGGGCAAACGATGTAAGGTTTGCGGGCCGAAAACTAAATCAACATAAGGCGCGCGCTGTCGAATAACGCTACCTTCTTGAGAAGCTACGCAACCGCCTACGCCAATGATAAGCTCGGGGTTATCTTGTTTAAGGTTCTTCCAACGACCAAGTTGGTGGAACACCTTTTCTTGTGCTTTTTCACGAATAGAGCACGTATTAAGCAAGATAACATCGGCTTCTTCCGCAGTTTCTGCTGCAGTGTAGCCATGAGTAGAGTCGAGTAAGTCTGCCATTTTCTCCGAGTCGTACTCGTTCATTTGGCAGCCCCAGGTTTTGATATACAGCTTTTTAGTCATAACAACTAGTCGATAACCTGATAGAGTTCCCGTAAGCAATTGACTGGCGGTTGAAAATGCCACACGCTAACTAGGTTAGGTGTAAATTCTGGCAAAGCCTGCCACTGCAGTTTTGGGAAGATGTTCAAAATAGCCGCGTATTTTACCTGTTATAACGTCGAATGCCCAGTGTATTCACCCACATTCGACGGAATTTAATGCACTGCCATCTTGCAAGGGCGGTGTGGTTGATATAAAGCATGAAGCAGAAGATATTAGTAAATTAAAATGGCGAACGTATTTGGGCTCACATTCGTATTATTTATTAGTGCAAAGCGAGTAAGCTATTGGGTAAGTAGAAGAGATTTATAGTATGTATGATTTTTGTATAAATGGTGGTGGCATGGTTGGGGCTGCGCTTGCATTGGGCTTAGCGAAGCAGCAATACCGGGTAGCTATAATTGAGCCCCACTTGCCCAAAGCTTTTGACGAGGCCAGTAAGCCAGACTTAAGAGTATCTGCCATTAGTGACGCGTCTGTATCGTTATTAACCTCGTTAGGCGCGTGGGAATACATTGAAACAATGCGTGTTAAGCCCTATACGGGCCTGAGTGTGTGGGACGATCCCGCGCATCGAACAGACTTTACAGCGCAAAGTATCGATGTACCTCAGCTAGGCTTTTTTGTTGAAAACCGTTTATTGCAATTAGGGTGTCATCAAGCATTAAAGGCGTTTGACAACGTAACATGGTTTACTGGCTGTAAGGTGACTGATATCGCGCTTGGCAATAGCTCAGTTAGTAACTCAGTTGATAGCTCAGTTAATAGCTCGGCTAATTCTGCAGCGTCATTGGCCCACGCCGCTATCCTTAGTCTTGATAACGGCGAAACTATTCACGCTAAGTGGTTGATAGGTGCCGATGGTGCGGCCTCGCAAGTTAGGCAATCTGCAAATATTGGTGTATCGGGTTGGCAATACCGCCAACAAGCTATGGGTATTACTATTGAAATGGCAAACCCGGTTAACGCCATTACATGGCAAGAATTTACCCCTGAAGGCCCTAAAGCCTTATTGCCAATGTTCGACAATTACGCCTCGTTAGTATGGTACGACTCGCCCGATGAACTTAAGCGGTTATCAACCCTTAATGCCGCACAATTAAAACAAGCCATTATAGAAGCCTTTCCCAGTGAGCTAATAAAAAACGGTAACGACTTTACAGTAATAGACAAAGCTACATTCCCGTTAACCCGTGCACATGCTAGCCGCTATGTTACCGATAGCGTTATTTTGGTGGGCGATGCCGCCCACACCATTAACCCATTGGCAGGGCAGGGAGTTAACTTAGGGTTTAGAGATGTTGAAACCTTATTAGCGGTGACCGGCGAAGGTATCGACTTAACGTCGCTAGCGTTTAAAAGCCGCTTAATAACAAGCTACGAAAAGCCACGCCAGCGTGATAATGGCTTGATGATGTCTGCCATGGACGGTTTCTATGGCTTGTTTAGTAACGATATCGGCCCCATTAAATGGTTAAGAAACCAATTACTTTCTGTGGCACAACACTTTGAGCCAGCTAAACGGGAAGTACTTAAATATGCGATAGGGATGCGAGAATGGAAGTTTTAATCATACTTGCCGTACTGTTCGGCGCACTTTTTATAGTAATACCACTTATCGAGCGCTCGAAAATGCGCATTAGTGATGAAGACACCGCCAAGTGGTCTAAGTGGATATGGCCGCTAATGGGCATTCTACTTGTTGCACAACTTCTGCGGATGCTGCTTAGCTAGCTGTTTGGATGGGAAGTTGAAAGCTCGAAAGGTTGAAAGGGCGTTGGGAGAGTGTGCATTAGAAACTCGCGGTAAACCCATCCATGGGCGCTCTGCCACAGCATCCATGCTGTGGAAGGTTTCTAATGCATACTCTCCCAATGCTCTATAGATGCACGAGTGAACAGCTAACACTTAAAAACTCGTGGTAAATCCATCCATGGAAGGTCTACCAAGGCGTTCACATTGTGAAGGGGTAAAGCGGGTTCACCATATACATCTTTCACTCAGGCCAAGAAGTTTTAAGATCGATGAGTACTTTATCTATCATGGTTTCGATGGCGTGATCGTCGCTTTGCATTAACGCAAAAGTGCGAAGGCCTATAAATTGGTTTTGTAACCAATCTGCGGCTTTATCAATCGGTGTGCTCGAAGGTAGAGAGTTAGTTTGAACGGCCTTTTCTACAATCGATTTGAAGCACGCTTTTAAGGTACTCATGCCATCAAGCACAGATTGTTTCCCGTTTTCACCCAGCATCTCTAATTCGGTAATAGACTTAATTAATAAGCATTGGCGCTGGAAGCGCATTTCTTCAGGATTAATAAGCTCGCTGACGAAAAATTCGCGTAAAGCGTCAAGGGGGCTGACAGCCTCAATAACAATGCTGAGTTTTTCTTGGCTGTTCGTAACATACTTTTCCACTACTAACTGGAACAAGCCTTCTTTACTTTTAAAGCGAGCGTAAATACTGCCGGGTCGCATATCTAGCGCTTGTTGAATGTCGCGCATACCAGCGGCCTGAAAGCCTTTTTGCCAAAAAAGCGCCGTTGCCTTCTCAATCACTTCAGACTCTTCATATTTCATTCTGGTATACCTTATATTTGAATGTTTTGAACACTTGTTCAATTATGGCTTGAACAAGTGTTCAAGTAAACCTATATTGTATTACATCAAAACGTAATCAGTATTTATCATTTTAGTTACTGGTTTTCAGTTCACATCAATAGGAGAGTGACATGAGCGATTTTACATTACACACAGCAGATAGTGCACCAGAAGCAGCTAAACCACTTCTTGATAATTCTCAAAAAGCTTTCGGTATGATCCCTAACTTGCATGCAGTAATGGCGGAAGCGCCAACGTTGCTTGAAGGTTATCAAGTACTTCACGGCTTAGCACAAGATACGTCATTCAATGCAGAAGAGCTTACGGTAGTATGGCAAGCGGTTAACGTAGAGCATGCGTGTCATTACTGCGTACCAGCACATACCGGTATTGCTAAAAGTATGAAAGTAAGTGATGAGCTAATTGAAGAGTTACGTAACGACGAAACCCTTTCTGATGCCAAGCTAAACACTTTGAAAGATACCGTACTAGCAGTAACGCGTGGTCGTGGCCACATTGAAGATGCACAGCTTAAAGCATTTTACGATGCGGGTTATGCGCATAAGCAACTATTAGAGATTATTCTAATATTGGCGCAAAAAGTGATGAGTAACTACACAAACCACCTAGCTGAAACCCCAGTAGACGATGCATTCAAATCGTTTGCCTGGGAACCGAAGTAAGGTACGAAGAAGGTAGAGAGAGCTAACTCTTCTACCCGTAGTGAAATAGCAATGGTTTTACGAAAGTTCAAGTAAAACATGAATATACAAAAACGGCCTTTGATAATCAAAGGCCGTTTTTTTACGTCTAATTTTCTTGTTATTTGCTATTTTGGTTAAACAAAACTGTCATATAAAAGCAATAAACCTTGAAAGTGTATATACAATTGATATATGGTGTATAGCCATATTCCGCATGAACTCATAATGAAGTTCTTGATGAGGACTTACATTGGATAAGAAAAAGAAAAAAAAGAATAGTCAGCTGATTATTCGCATAAATGATCAGGAGCGTGCTGACTTTATTCATCTCTGCGAAGAGTTAGATACTACAGCGGCTAGAGAGATCAGGCGGTTTATTAAAGAATTCACTGAAGAGCAAAAAGCCAAGTCTTCAGATTAGCGCTTTTGCTTTATCAAAAATGCATATGCTCTTAAAGCAGTGATTACATCGAGTGGGCGTATAATGCCTAGCATTCCTCACTCAATAACAATAGTAATAAAAGGATATTTCCAATGGCTAAAGCTAAAAAAGTCAAACAAGAAATCAAAGTAACAAAAGCTAAAATTTCTAAGCAAGAAGGTAAACTTAAAAAGCTTAAAAAAGAGCTTAAAAAAGCGAAGAAAAAATAGTTCGCTATATTAATTTACATTTATAAAACGGCGTATAAGCATGGCTTTACGCCGTTTTTATTTTCTATTAATGGCATTCGTATGTCTGTTTCGGTGCCACAGTTCATCAGATAAATGCTTCATCTAAATGAGTATCCACTACTGCTAATTGAACGTCTTAGGCGCTATACTCATAATGGTAAAGTAACGATACTCGCCGCTAAGGAACATTCTTGTCTGACATTCACTTCTACGAACCCAAGTTAGGTCATAACCTCGCACACGATCCGTTTAATGCCATTATTGCGCCTAGACCCATTGGCTGGATTTCGACTAAAAGTAAAGACGGTAAGCCCAATTTAGCGCCTTACAGTTTCTTTAATGCACTTAATTACACACCACCTATTATCGGTTTTTCTAGCGTGGGTGATAAAGATTCACTGAAAAATATCAAAGAAACCGGTGAGTTTTGTTGGAATCTTGTCAGTAAATCATTAGTTGAGGCAATGAACCAAACAAGTGCACCGTTAGCATCTGATGAAGATGAGTTCGCATTCGCTGGTTTAAGCACCGCTGAATCTCACATTGTTGATGTACCACGGGTTAAGTCCAGCCCGGTCAGTATGGAATGTAAGCTTACCGATATCGTACAGCTAAAAAATGCAGAAGGCGGCTTATGTGAAAGCTGGTTTGTCATGGGCGAGGTAGTAGGCGTTCACATTCAAAAAGGTATGATTGAAGCGGGTGTATATAAAACGTTGAAAGCTGAACCTGTCATGCGTGGTGGCGGAGCAGGGGATTACTTCACCGTAGATAGTCGCAATATGTTTGCGCTTTTCAGGCCGAAATAGAGAGAGTTTATGGCATAAAAAAGCAGTGGCGACTGTGTTTAGTTAGCGGCCACTGCCTTTTATTACTGCTTAATGTTTCGCTTACCAAATACCGTCTTCAGATTTACCCTGAATTTCACAGTCTCCAGCTTTATATTCTACCTTTTCACCCCTATCGCGCTTAGCAAAGTAATCTTTGCTGATAGAGACAATGGTAGGCGTCATCCACACAATCGCGGTGATATTAATAACAGTCATTAACCCTAATGCCATATCGGCCATGGCCCATACTTGCGGCATAGCAGCTTGAGCGCCCCAGTAAATCATACCCAGGTAACCTATTGTGTAGGCGGCTCGACCCGCGCGGTTATCGAGTTTGAACATATGTAAGTTACTTTCGCCGTAGGCATAGTTAGCCACAACCGAAGTGAAGGCGAATAAGCTAATAGCGGCGGCAACAAAGTCAGTTCCCCCTTCGCCTAAGTGGCTGCTCATTGCATCTTGGGTTAATCTAATGCCTTCCATTTGATCGGAGTTAGACCCGCCGGCAAGCAGAATAATAAAGGCGGTAGAGGTACAAAGCACCATAGTATCTAAAAACACGCCCAGCATTTGAATGTAGCCTTGTGACACTGGGTGGTTAGGATTAGGTACCGCGCTGGCCGCTGCATGAGGCACAGAGCCACTTCCGGCTTCGTTTGAGTATAACCCTCGTTGTATACCGTTTTTAATCGCTGCCCCTAGCGCGCCAGCTCCCGCTTCTTGCAATCCAAATGCAGATTTTACGATATCCATCAGCATCGCAGGTAGTTCTGAGATGTTGATAAAGGTAATTCCCAATGCCACTAATACATAACCAATACCCATAAAAGGCACAACAAACTCAGCAAATCTAGCAATACCGCGTAAGCCACCTATTACGATTAAAGAGGCTAGGGCAATAATCGCTATGCCTGTGTATTCGCTGGGAAATTGATACGCGTTGTTTAATGCATCCGTGATGGTGTTTGCTTGCACCGCACTAAAGACAAAGCCGTAACCGAAGAAAAGACATAAAGAGAAGGCTACCGCTAACCAGGTTTTATTCAAACCTTGTTTAATGTAATACGCAGGGCCGCCACGAAACTCACCGTTTTCATCACGTACTTTGTAAAGTTGCCCTAACACGCTCTCTGCGAAGCCTGTGGCCATGCCTAATATGGCAATCATCCACATCCAGAAAATAGCCCCCGAGCCACCAAGCGAGATAGCTACAGCTACCCCTGCTAGGTTACCGGTACCTACTCGGGCTGATAAACTAGTACACAATGCCTGAAAAGAACTAATACCTTCTTTTGAGGATTTATTGCTTCCTTTCAATAAGGAAAACATGTGACCAAAATGACGTAATTGAACACCACCTAATTTAACGGTAAACCAAATACCACACACCAATAGCATTATAATTAATACTTGGCCGTTACCCCATAAGACGTTATTCACCGCCGAGACAAAGTCGTATATCACGCGTTTTCCTTTGTTTTTGTTGTGAGACTCGTAGAAATCCTAAAGAGGCTGTTACTCGCTTAAAGGCAAGTACCTTAAAAGGCTAATATCTAAATCGAGAGTACTTTAAATGAATACACCTTAACTAAAGCACCGTAGAAGAAAGTATCTTGCAGGAGAGCGCTCAAAAGACACAGTAAGCAAATATAGTAGCATGTGGGAAAAAAGAGTGAAGAGGGAATAAGTAGTTAGATTACAACTTTATTTAGGTCTAAAAACAAAAAACCGGTCGAAGGACCGGTTTCTTATGTATGGCTGGGGTAGCAGGACTCGAACCTACGAATGGCGGGATCAAAACCCGCTGCCTTACCAACTTGGCTATACCCCAACTGTGGTGCGGAAGGAGAGACTTGAACTCTCACGCCGTGAAGCACTGGAACCTAAATCCAGCGTGTCTACCAATTCCACCACTCCCGCACAGTCAGAACCTCAAGAGAAGTTAGATAAAAAGAAAAATTGGTGGCTATGGCGAGATTCGAACTTGCGACCCCATCATTATGAGTGATGTGCTCTAACCAACTGAGCTACATAGCCTCCGGCTTTTTCTTTTCCCTCTCAGGAAGTGGCGCGTATTATGCGGATATGACTGGCGACCGTCAACCCCTTTTTTACTAACTTTTTCTAAGTGGCTAATATCTGTGCGTTCAGGTCTAAAATCTAGTCAAAGTGCAGTGAATTTAATCAAATATCGCCAATAAACCTAAACTTAATTCCATGGCGTTGATGAAGTTTTAGTCTGGTAATAGCAAACATCGATAGGTCTAGGACTATAAATTTTGTCATGAAAGAAAGAATTATTGAGTGTTTGTCCAGTTTTCATACGTTTTTGGTATTCCGGGTGTGAGGGAAGCTGAATATAATACAGTTTACCCGACGTATCTTTGTTACCTGCGTAACTATTTTTAATTTGGCTCTTATCTGAAGGCACTTCAATAACGCCACTATTCTCTATTGGGCCCCTAGGCAATTGCTGCAATACTTCCATCCCCTCAAGTACTCGTCCAATAACAGACATATTTCGGTCTAAATGTCTGGGGGCTTGGCCAATCACAATATAAAACTCCGTGCTGGCAGTGTCCTTTTCACTATTTCGGGCAAAAGCGACCGTGCCAGGGCAGTGAAGCGCCCACATCTCATTTCGAGCGCTGTCTATTCCTACAGGAAACCCATTTAGAAAACCTGTAGCGGGGGCAAACATGTCATTTTCTTCTATAACAACCGCAGAGGATGAAAGTGGGGTAACAAACTCAGCCTTCAACTTATCGGTTCCTTGCGAGGGGGTATGGCTTTCATTACTTCCTCCTTGGGCTACGAAACCGTCTACCACGCGATAGAAGTACTGCTGTTGATAAAAATCACGCTTAATCAATTTACGAAAGCGTTTTACATGATGGGGCGCTAAAGCTGGGTTCAGCGCTATGACGACATCACCGTAGTGTGTCTCAAGGGTAACGATATGTTTAGTAGGCACCTTGTACCATTTGTTGGCTATGTTGGTATCCAGCAGGAGCTTTTCTTTTATCAGAGTATCCTCAACGCTTTTCCCA
This sequence comes from Alteromonas lipotrueae, assembly GCF_019249215.1. Lineage (GTDB taxonomy): Bacteria > Pseudomonadota > Gammaproteobacteria > Enterobacterales > Alteromonadaceae > Alteromonas > Alteromonas lipotrueae. The sequence goes on along the minus strand of NZ_JAESDI010000008.1, from coordinate 211,893 downwards.
TGGTCATTTGCGGAAACAATACCTACACCAGAAAATGCCACACAGAGCGAGACAGACAGTGCTGAAAGTGAACATATGAGGTTTTTTATCATTTTATTTGTAAGCCCTAATGTGAATCTTATTATAAGCACTGTTATAAGTGCCATTTGATGTGTTTAAAGTACCGAGTCATTGCCTGTTAAATCAACAACTAATTCTACAGGCAATAAAAAACCACCTCTAAGGGTGGTTTTTGTAACGTTAAAAGAAAGGCTAGCCTAGGCTACATTCTTATTACACGTTAAATCTAAAGTGAATTACATCGCCATCTTTAACAATGTATTCTTTACCTTCTAAACGCCACTTACCGGCGTCTTTAGCACCTTGTTCACCGTTGAATTCAACAAAGTGATCGTAGCTAACGATTTCGGCACGAATAAAGCCTTTCTCGAAGTCGGTGTGAATCTTACCTGCTGCTTGTGGTGCAGTTGAGCCTTCTGGGAAGGTCCAAGCGCGTACTTCTTTTACCCCTGCTGTAAAGTAGGTTTGAAGAGTCAACAAGTTATAGCCTGCACGAATAACACGGTTAAGACCTGGTTCTTCAAGCCCCATGTCTTGCATGAATTCTTCACGCTCATCGTCTTCAAGCTCGGCAATGTCAGACTCGATAGCGGCACATACTGCAACTACAACGGCGTTCTCGCTTTCGGCGATAGCGCGTACTTTGTCTAAGTATGGGTTATTTTCGAAACCGTCTTCGTCAACATTAGCAATGTACATGGTTGGCTTGAGGGTAAGCATGTTCATGTAGCTGATTGCCGCGTGCTCTTCTTTAGTTAGTTCTAAAGAACGAAGTAATAAACCTTCATCTAAATGAGGCTTAATTTTTTCCAATACTTTAAGTTCATACTTAGCATCAGAGTCGCCACCTTTAGCGCGTTTAGCAACACGATGTAGGGCTTTTTCTGTGGTTTCTAAGTCTGAAAGTGCAAGTTCGGTATTGATAATATCAATATCGTCTTGTGGGTTAACTTTGCCCGCAACGTGAACAATATTTTCGTTGTCAAAACAACGAACCACGTGGCCAATGGCATCGGTTTCACGAATGTTAGCTAAGAATTTATTTCCTAAGCCTTCACCTTTTGAAGCCCCTTCAACCAAACCTGCAATATCAACGAATTCCATCGTGGTTGGAATAACACGTTGAGGGTTTACAATTTCAGCCAGTTTGTCCAAGCGAAGATCCGGTACAGGTACAACGCCTGTATTGGGCTCTATGGTACAAAAAGGGAAGTTTGCCGCTTCAATACCTGCTTTTGTCAGTGCATTAAAGAGTGTTGATTTACCTACGTTTGGTAGTCCAACAATACCGCATTTAAAACCCATGGTAGGGATCCTTGTCTGGAATTAGTACTAGCTCAGGCTCACGCCTTAAAGGAGTGTAGCCGATTTTGCGCTTGCTTTAGGTCGTTTTTAAGGAGTATTTCAGTACAGCGCACAGCTTCGTCAATGACACTTTCTATGGCCATTTTTTCTTCAGCGGGGGGCTTACCTAATACATGTCCGGTAACACGGCTTTTGTGACCCGGATGTCCAATACCAATACGCAAGCGTAAGAAGTCTTTATTGTTACCCAATTTTGCCACAATGTCTCTAACACCATTTTGACTAGAGCTACCGCCGATTTTGTATTTTGCTACACCGGGAGGTAAGTCGAGTTCATCAAAGGCCACTAAAATTTGTTCGGGTTCAATACGGTAGAAATTGGCTAATGCCGCTACAGCCTGACCACTCTTATTCATAAAAGTTGTAGGGTAGAGTAAGCGCACATCTTGCCCAGCAATAGTCACGCGGGCGGTTTTACCGAAAAATTTGGATTCTGGTTTTAGCGGGGTATTGAAGGTGTCGGCAAGTTGGTTGAGAAACCATTCACCGGCATTGTGTCGGGTATTATCATATTCGGGGCCTGGATTTCCCAGGCCCACGATAAGTCGGATATCAGCCAAGCTGATTATTCCTCAGAAGCTGCTTCTTCGTCGCCTTCTTCTGCATCAGCTGCTTTAGGAGCAGGCTTAACAGTGACTACTGCAAGGTCGTGAGTCTCGTCGTCTTTTCCAAGCTCAACAGAGGTGATACCAGCAGGTAGTGTAAGGTCAGACAAGTGAAGAGTAGAATCCATTTCAACGTTAGCAATATCTACTTCGATGAATTCTGGAAGATCTTTAGGCAAACACGTAATTTCGATTTCGTTTACGTGGTGCTCAGCGATACCGCCAGCTTTGATAGCTGCAGACTTGTCTTCGTTGATGAAGTGAAGAGGTACGTTAGTGTGTAACTCTTGACCTGCGATTACGCGCTGGAAGTCAACGTGAAGAATACGCGGCTTGAAAGCGTGACGTTGCATGTCTTTAACAAGTACTTCAACAGCTTTTCCGTCTACGTTCAAAGTAAGAACGTGAGAGTAGAACGCTTCAAAATCAGCGGCGTTGTTTACTTTGTTGTGCTCAAGAGTAATCGACACTGGTGCTTCTTCACCACCGTAGATGATACCAGGAAGCTTGTCTTCACGACGTAGGCGGCGGCTCGCACCTTTCCCTAGGTCTGTACGTACAGTAGCTTCCAGAGTAAAAATTGCTTTAGACATTATATGTCTCCAATAAAAAATTAAGAATGTAAGTTCTTGCGACCAGAACCTACTGTTATAGGGCGTTGTAGCTACAAATTGTAAACAACAATCGCCGCCTCAAATTTTGAGGGCGGCGAATTCTAACACCGAGACCTATAACATACAAATTTTACTTGGCGGGAGTCATTTATTTGCGTGTCTAAATGGCACTACAGCAATGCCTATTTAGTCAACACAACACGATAATGGGCTTTACCGTCACGAAGCCGTTGTACTGCTTCATTAACCTCGTCGAATTTAAAGGTTTCTGTCACCGGCGCAATATTATGCAGCGCTGCAAATTCCAGCATGGTTTTAATGGTTGCAGGGCTACCTACTGGCGAACCTGATACTGAACGTTGACCTCCAATAAGATTAAACGCCCCTATATCTAAAGGCTCTAACGTTGCACCAACAAAGTGTAAACGGCCTTTAGGCGCTAGAGTCGATAAGTACAAGTTCCAATCAAGCTTCACATTCACCGTAGAAATGATAAGGTCGAACTTGCCCGCGGCGGCTTTAAGTTCATCTTTATCGCGGCTATTTAAGGTTTCATGAGCACCAAGTTCTAACGCTTCTTGTTTCTTCGATTCACTCGAAGTAAAAGCAACAACCTTACATCCCCACGCATTCAAAAACTGCAATGCTAAGTGCCCTAAGCCGCCAATACCTACCACGCCAACTACTGAGGTGGGTTTAATATCAAATTGTACTAGTGGGTTAAATACCGTAATACCGCCGCAAAATAGTGGCCCAGCACTTTGTGGGTCTACACCATCAGGAATAGGTACAACGGCCGTAGCTTGAGCTCGAACTTTATCGGCAAATCCACCGTGGCGACCGCCAATCGTCATCGTGGCATTAGAGCATAAGTTTTGATCGCCAGACTCACAGGTGCCACAGCTATTACAGTAGCCGGCGTGCCAGCCCAAGCCTACCCGCTGACCTACTTTCAATGACGTAACGTGTTCGCCTACCGCACTTATTTTTCCCACCACTTCATGTCCTGGTACGAATGGGTATTCACTTATACCCCATTCATTATCCAACATGCTTAAATCACTATGACAAATGCCGCAGCTCTCCACGTCTATCTCAACATCGTGAGAGGCTAATTCGCCAGGGTCATATTCAAACTTTTCCAGCTTTCCACCTGGCTCTTGTGCTGCGTATGCATTAATCATTTATTACTCCTACTATTAACAGTGACGTTTGTACGGCGTAGATAGCCGTAATCGATCACCGGTTCCTTTTTCCAATCAACCACTGCTTAGTCAAAGCATGCTTAGTGAGTGGGTGCGTTTCCTATCACTCTGCTGGCGTCGAGAATTTCTACACTTTCAACCTGTAACACGGTGCCGTATTGGGTGATAGTCATAAGGTCCGGCATAGGCATACCGGTAACCTTAACGATTAAGCCATTTCTATGAAATTTCTTATCCAGTTTTCGAAGTGTGTAGCGCTCGCCATCTTCAGCAATAAAGGCATAGAAGCCACCTTCCATTTCTTTGTACACAATGGTGCCGGTTAGGGTAACTTCACTGGCTTCACCTGACGCGCTAAGACGTTTTTGTTCCGCAGTTTTAGCCACTAAGGCTTGCTGAGGCTTTTCATCTGCTTTTTCAGTCATAAGGGGCTCTTCTTTAACATCTACAGTGGCGTCATCTTCATTAGAGCAGCCAACAAGGGCTAATAGTAATGTGGCGGCTGACAGCGTAGATAATGTGCGAGTAAATTTCATAAATGCCTCTTTTATAGTTTTTTGTTAGATACTAACGGTAAACCGAAAGTGGCCACATGGCTACAAAGAAAGACTACTTTAAAGCAGGTTTAGTTCTCTTTATTTTGAATGTCGGGCCATTTACTGATGAAATTTTGAGCGTGTTCGGAGGTCATCGGGCGACCATAGAAAAAGCCCTGGGCATTCGTAAAACCTAGCTGTTGTAACAAAGTGGAAACTTCTCGGGTCTCTACACCTTCTGCAGTGGTTTGCAAGTGTAATGCATTAGCCAATTGTAGTATTGCTGACAAGATAGATTCCGCATTTGCACTGTTTAGGTTTTGAGTGTGTTCTGACGCGGCAATAACGAAACTTCGGTCTACCTTAAGCTTGTCAAAAGGGAAACGTTGAAGGTAAGACAGTGAAGAGTACCCTGTACCGAAATCGTCCAATGCGATCCGAACGCCTTGCTCTCTTAAGCTATTCAAAAGCACAATCGTGCTGTCGCCATCACACATTAATGATGATTCAGTTAACTCAAGTTCTAATCGAGAAGCGGGCAGACCGGTTGCTTTAAGCGCCTTGATCACCGTAGTGAGTAAATTGGTTCGCTCAATTTGAACGGGAGAAACATTCACAGCAACTTGAAGCGGTGCAGGCCAGTTCATGGCATCACTACAGGCCTGTCTTAAGACCCATTCCCCTAACTGGACTATCATGCCATTTTCTTCAATAAGGTGAATAAAATCGGTAGGCGACACGACGCCTCGTTCGGGGTGGTGCCAACGAACCAATGCTTCAAAACCGATTAGCGTATTATCGCTAAACCGAATTTGAGGCTGGTAGAGCACAACAAAGTCGTGGTCTGCAAAGCTCTGACGAAAATCACTTAGCAGCGCCAATCTCAACATGGCATACTCATCGAGTTTAGGATCGTAGAAGCAAAGTTTGTTTTTACCGCTCGCCTTGGCTGCATATAGTGCCATGTCGCTGGCACGTTGAAGAGACACTGGGGACACACCATCCATTGGCGCGTTTGCTACCCCAATGCTGGCGCCTAAATCAAACGAGTGCTCTTGATGTAGCCATGGTTCAGCTAATAAGTCGTGGATTTTCTGCCCGAAACGTGTTGCTTCCAGAGGCGTAAGGCTATTTTTGAAAACCCAAGCAAATTCATCACCCCCCAGTCTTGAGAGCAAGACATTCTTTGGTGTGATTTCTTGAAAACGACATGAAATTTCTTTTAATAACGCATCACCAGCTAAGTGGCCTAACGTATCGTTAATCACTTTAAAATTATCAAGATCTAACGTAACTAAGGTTATATCCTTGATTATTTCAGGGGTGTTCAGTTCAGCTTCAACGACAAAGCATTCTTGTAATGTTTTGGAGAATAAGTGGCGGTTAGCCAACCCAGTTAAAGAGTCGATATTAGCTAAAAACGTCATCTCTTTTTCGCGAAGTAGCGCATCTGTCACATCAGTGCTTACGCCGCGCCAGCCAGATAAGTTACCCGTACTATTAATAAGAGGTTGGGCAGTCAGCGACCACCATTTAGTATCGCCATTGACTTCAATAGGAATGTTATCTTGTGTGAAGGGCTCATTCTGTTGAAAATTGGTCGCTAATTCTCTCACTACGTGCTGGTTCGCCGCAGATGTGCTGTCTGAAAGTAAGTTTAAAAAATGGCTGCCAGAGAGTTGTTGTACAGGTTTCCCTAAAACATGTTGCATACGTAACGAGACATGCTTCAAACATCCGTGACTATCAATTTCCCATAGCCAATCACTAGCGTTTTCTTCAAAATCTTTCAACAACAACCCTACAACCTGGCGTTGATGTTCTATCGCGGTTTCTGCCATTAATCCGCGAACAAAACGTTTCGATGTAACCAGCACCACACAGCTTAGATATATCCAATAGATCAACAGCAATGCAGATATAAATAAATACTCGCCAAAGTAACTTATGTGGATACCTACTGATACCCCCAAGGTTAAGAACAAAACCCAAAATAACGCGGCTGCGGGTAAGGACGCAAACTGCCAAGCGCCAGTTGCAATAAATGCTGCAATAATAGCAACTAAGATAATCTTACCTTGGGTATCCAATACTCCAAGTAATACGGTCGTCATTTGCGCATATAAAACAGCCGCCAATCCCAACATGAGTGCCAAGATAAATTGAACCCGCTTAGAGCCGGTATTCTCAATTTTTCGTTTAACCAATAAGTACCAAGCAATAACATCACCGGCTGCGATAATAAGTAATGACAACGACCATGCAATCATGAAATCACTATTAATAAGGTCATTAGCAAAAACGGAACACAAAATAACGATGAGAACAGTTGCACTGCTGGCAAGGGGAAGTTGTCGAGATAGAGAGTCAATTTGCCGGGCACGATAGTAGTTAGCCAGCTCAGACGTAGCATCGGGGTCGGTCCAAAATCGACTTAACCAATACCAAAATGCTGTTGACGAGCGAGTTTTTCTTACATTCACTAACCGCTCCTTTTTTATTATTTGTATTTGAACGTGGCTTGTAAGAAAACTCACGTTAGGAACAACTTTTTTAACAGACTGATCGTGGTTGAAATTCGACCGTTAGTCTACGACTTAGTCTACGAGTGTTAATAATAGTAAAAGAGACACTAAATATTTTACTTTTTTCAGGTGATTTTTAATGTGGAGATGAAGAGGCAAGAATAGTAGGCACAAAAAAAGGGCCCGTAGGCCCTTTTATATATAAATCGTCGAACTGTCATCGCTTAACTTATTCGCGGCGAGAATTCGAGATGAGTACTTGTGACGGTTACTAGAAACTAGTACTCAAACATCGCTGAAATAGACTCTTCGTTGCTGATACGACGAATCGTTTCAGCAAGCATTTCAGATAATGTTAGTTGTTTCACTTTTCCAATCTTCTGCATATCTGCACTAAGCGGAATAGAATCGGTAATGATAATTTCATCGATGACAGATTCTTTTAGGTTCTGTGCTGCGTTACCAGAGAAAATTGCATGGGTGGCGTAAGCATAAACATTACGTGCACCATGGCTTTTCAATGCTTCAGCTGCTTTCGCTAACGTGCCGCCAGTATCAATCATGTCATCCACAATAATACAGTCACGGTCATTAACGTCACCAATTATGTTCATTACCTGAGCAACGTTCGCCTTAGGACGGCGTTTGTCGATAATGGCAAGATCAGCATCGTTAAGTAGCTTAGCGGTAGCACGTGCTCGAACAACACCGCCAATATCTGGCGATACTACAACCGGATCGGCAAAATCACGTTGAACCATGTCGGCCAACAGGATAGGCGTTCCGAATGCATTATCTACAGGTACATCGAAGAAACCTTGAATCTGCTCGGCGTGCAAGTCGATAGTAAGTACTCTATCTACACCAACGTTAGAAAGAAAGTCTGCGACAACCTTTGCAGTAATTGGCACCCGGGCTGAACGAACGCGACGGTCTTGACGCGCATAACCAAAGTATGGAATTACCGCAGTAATACGACCTGCTGATGCGCGGCGCAAAGCGTCGATCATCACGATCAATTCCATTAGGTTGTCATTAGTGGGTGCACAGGTTGATTGGATAATAAAAACGTCCGAACCACGGACGTTTTCATGAATTTCTACGCTAATTTCACCATCACTGAAACGGCCTACTTTGGCGTTTCCGAGTTTGGTATAAAGGCGATCGGCGACTTTCTGGGCAAGTTCTGGTACGGCATTACCTGCAAAGAGCTTCATATCTGGCACAAGTGGGTTCCTCAGTGCGTTGATAAAAGAGGTTTGGCTGGGGTAGCAGGACTCGAACCTACGAATGGCGGGATCAAAACCCGCTGCCTTACCAACTTGGCTATACCCCAATTTTTTATTTCTTGTCCGATGTGGCGTACACGTGCTCTGATTTTTTTAATTTTTGTAATAGCGGTGAGCGATTCACACCTTTTGCAACAAAACTTTGCCAAGCAGCAGGCAGTTTAGCCTGAACTTGTTTAGCGGAAACTTCGTCAGAAAAGGTGGCAAATACGCAGGCACCTGTGCCCGTCATTCGCGACGGTGCGTAGTGTACCAACCACTGTAATAAATTTGCAACTTCGGGATAGCGATTAACGACTAATTGCTGACAATCATTGCGAGTTTTTCCAAATTGGTAGTCTTCCCACTGCATAATTGGTGTATTTCTAGGCAATTGTTCAGCGGTAAATACCTCGGCGGTACTAATATGCACATTGGGGTTCGCCACCAAATACCATTTTTCTTGTTGCGGGGCAGGGGTGATCTCTTCACCTACTCCTGATGCAAAAGCGGTAAGCCCGCGAACAAAAATAGGTACATCGGCGCCTAACTTTAACCCAAATTCAGCAAGTTCATCTTCTTTTAGCCCCGTCCCCCACAAATGATTCAAAGCGACTAGCGTTGTGGCGGCATTTGAAGATCCGCCGCCAATTCCGCCGCCCATGGGTAAGCATTTTTCTACACTAATGCTAACACCTTTATCAATATGAGCATGTTCAGCTAATAGCTTAGCGGCACGCACAATAAGATTATCTTCATCTTTTACCCCTTCGAGCGGGGTAGCCATAGAAATTTTACCCGAATCATTAATGTCAAAAGCAAGCTTGTCGCCGTAATTAAGCATCTGAAATAAGCTTTGCAATTGGTGATAGCCGTTCGGGTAACGACCATTAATATGTAGAAAAAGATTAAGTTTGGCGGGAGATGGCCACCAATCTGGGCTTATCTCTTGTGGATTCGTTACTTCTGAATTAGTCATGTTTATTTCTTTACTTCCGAGCCTGTCACAACTGAGTTTGTCACGACTTAGTTTGTTACTTCTAGCTTTTTTTAGTGCTAGGTTTGACGCTGCTAGGTTTAGGCTTGAAACTAAAGCAGCGTCCATTCATATATTTTTATTTTTAATTGCGTTGATGGCGGGTTGGGTTGAACCAAATTAATAGCGTGGGGCAGCCACACATTATTGCCTTCGGGGGTAGTCACATTGCCATAGTTAGCATAACTCACTTGCCAGCCTTTACATGCACGACAATTGCTTTCAAGGGTATTAAGCAAACCCTTGTCGGTAAGGGTAAATTTATCATCGGCAAGAGGAAGCCCTTTGATCCACGAAAGTAAGGGGGCGACGGGAATATCCATGCCAGTGGTATAATAGATTAAAGGTTCAGGATCGGCGTCTTCATATACTTCATTACCGGCTTCTAAAATGGCTTTATCACCATTTACATTCAAATCAACCATGGTTACACCGAGTAAATTGGTTAATCGGAAATGAAAATTGGCGTCATCGGTTTTCCACAATAGGTTCGCGCTAGCCCCTTCTTTTTCCTTTCTGAAGGCTATTTTTCCGCGCAATTGCCAGGCATCAACTTGAGCCACCTTTTTAAGCTGGGCGCTAAGGTTGACGGCGTCTTCAGGACCATCAGGTAAGGTGATACAGGCGCTGATAAATAGGCTAACCACTACAAGTAAAAAAGCAAAGCGAATCATTGGGTGTCGTCTTAGGTAAAGTGCATACTTTATGTGAACACAGTTCTACCAACACTTTCAATCATTTTGGGTTTTTCGTACAATGCGCGTCCGACGTTGCCAGCACAGATTTGAATGACTCTACTCGCCCTTGGTATTAACCACAAAACCGCCCCTGTCGCATTGCGTGAAAAAGTGGCTTTTACACCAGACTCTCTGGTGGAAGCGCTTGCGTCATTAAGAAAGGTGGACGGGGTTGATGAGTCGGTAATTGTCTCTACGTGCAACCGCACAGAGCTTTACGTGAACACCCAGCATGAAACTGCGACTGCATTATTAGCGTGGTTATCAAACTTCCACCATGTTGAAGTTGATGAAATTGCCAATAACAGTTATGTGCTTGCCGCAGATGATGCGGTTAAACATATTATGCGGGTGGCAAGTGGGTTAGATTCGCTCATTCTTGGTGAACCGCAGATATTAGGGCAAGTAAAGCAAGCCTTTGGTGATGCCAAACACTCAGGTATGATTAATACCGAGTTTGATAAACTATTTCAGCATACCTTTTCTGTAGCTAAGCGGGTACGCAGCGAAACTGAAATTGGCGCGAATGCCGTCAGCGTAGCTTATGCTGCAGTTCAATTAGCAAAGCATATATTTGCTGAGCTACCCAAGCGCTCGGTGCTACTGGTGGGTGCGGGTGAAACCATTGAGTTAGTGGCACAGCACTTAAAAGAGCAAGGTGTTACTTGTCTAGCGGTAGCGAACCGAACTATTTCTCGTGCAGAAGCCTTGGCTGAAAAATTGGATGCCAGTGTGTATACCCTTTCACAGGTACCGGAACACCTAAAAGATTTTGATATAGTGATCAGCTCTACTGCCAGTCAACTACCCTTAATAGGGAAGGGCATGGTAGAGAAGGCGTTGAAACAACGCAGAAATATGCCCATGTTTTTAGTTGATTTAGCGGTACCTCGTGACATTGAAGCGCAAGTGAACGAATTGGGTGATGCCTATTTATATACCGTAGATGATTTACAGCACATCGTTCAAAAGAATTTACAAAATCGTGAGCAAGCGGCGCTGGAAGCTGAAAAGTTGATTGAGAAGCAAGCTGGCGATTACATGAGCTGGAAGCAGTCTCAACAATCTATTGATTTAGTTAGGCAGTATCGTCAAAAAGGCATGGAACAGCGCGACGATGTAGTAGAAAAAGCATTGGCGCAGTTAACCGAAGGCAAAGACGCCGAAACGGTTTTAAGTGAAATGGCCTATAAGCTAACCAATACATTGCTGCACCCCACAACCCTGGCACTTAGAGAAGCTGCAATGCATGATGACCCGGCGCTGAGTCGGTGGTTGGGGCAGGCATTATCGTTATCTGACACTACGTCAGATATCAAAAAATAAGGTAAACATAAAAATATGAAAGACTCGGTTGTCAGAAAACTCGAAAACTTGGTGGAACGCTTCGAAGAAGTGCAGGCCTTATTGGGCGATCCGCAAGTAATCGGCAATCAAGAAAAGTTTCGTAATTTGTCAAAAGAGTTCAGCCAGCTTGAAAGCGTAGTGGGTGGATTTAATGCCTATCAACAAGCGCAAGAGAATCTTGATTCAGCGAATGAAATGTTGAAAGAAGATGATGCAGAAATGCGTGAAATGGCGCAAGAAGAACTTAAAATTGCGAAAGCGGATATTGAACGCCTAGAAACTGAGTTACAAGTTTTATTGTTACCTAAAGATCCTAACGATGATAGCAACTGTTTCTTAGAAGTCCGAGCCGGTGCCGGTGGTGATGAAGCGGCTATTTTCGCCGGTGATTTGTTCCGTATGTACAGCCGTTATGCAGAAACCAAAGGTTGGCGCGTAGAGCTAGTTAACGCTAACGAAGGTGAGCATGGTGGTTATAAAGAAGTAGTTGCGAATATTAGTGGCGATGGCGTTTACGGTATCTTGAAATTTGAATCAGGCGGCCACCGTGTTCAGCGCGTACCTGACACTGAATCTCAAGGTCGTATTCATACGTCTGCCTGTACTGTTGCAGTATTACCTGAAATCCCTGAATCAGAAGCGATTGATATTAATCCAGCGGATCTTCGCATTGATACCTTTAGAGCATCTGGCGCAGGTGGTCAGCACGTTAACAAAACCGACTCGGCTATTCGTATTACTCACATACCGTCTGGGTTAGTGGTTGAATGCCAGGACGAGCGTTCGCAACATAAAAACCGCGCCAAAGCCATGTCGGTATTGCAAGCGCGTTTGAACAATATTGAAGAAGAAAAGCGTGCGGCAGAAGAAGCCTCTACTCGTAAGAGTCTGGTAGGAAGTGGTGATCGTTCAGAGCGAATCCGTACTTATAATTTCCCGCAAGGGCGTGTCACCGATCACCGCATTAACTTAACGATTTACCGGTTAGATGAAGTGATAGAAGGTGATTTGAAACAGCTTCTTGACCCTATCATGCAAGAGCACCAAGCTGACTTACTCGCCTCGTTGTCAGACGACTAATACCATGCGTATAGACGCCGCATTAGCGTGGGCGATAGCCGAGTTGCACGAAGGCGAGTCGCCAGCAGTTGATGCTAAAGTACTGTTAAGCCATGTGTTAGATAAACCTCAGGTTTATCTATTTACATGGCCTGACAAAACAGTAAACGAGAATGAGTTATCTCAATATAAAACGCTAGTCAGTAAACGTGTTGAAGGCATGCCAGTGGCTTACCTAACGGGCAGCCGGGATTTTTGGACACTGCGTTTAGCTACAACACCCCATACTTTAATTCCTCGCCCCGATACGGAAGTGTTAGTAGAGCAAACTCTTGCATGTATCGCGTCGGAACCGTTTTTCCCAGATCTAGAAAATAATGGGTTAGCGATTTGTGATTTAGGTACAGGCACAGGGGCAATTGCCTTGGCGCTAGCCTCAGAATTACCTAGCGCAAAGGTCACAGGTGTAGATTTACTACATGAAGCCGTTCAACTCGCTACCCGCAATGCTACGCTTAATAACATCTCAAATGTACACTTTAAACAAAGTAGTTGGTTCGATAATTTAGCGAATGAAAAATTTCACGTTATCGTTTCCAATCCACCTTATATAGAAACATCCAGTCCATTTCTTCAGCAAGGCGATGTGCGCTTTGAACCTGCATCAGCACTTACATCAGGCGCTGATGGGCTCGACGATATTAAGCACATTATTGCACTTGCAGCTCCCCATTTATTTGAAGGCGGCTTACTGGCTTTTGAACATGGTTTCGACCAATCAAAAGCGGTTGGCGGCCTGTTAAAAGCCCATGGTTTTGTGAGTATTCGTACCGAAAACGACTATGGTGGGAATGAGCGAGTCACGTACGGTTATCTATCCACAACGTCATAAAAACGTGCTGCCATTATATAGGGACTTGCTAAAAATACGTATTGCATTAGTATTTTAGGAGCATTTGGGGAGTAGGAAGTGATAGATGAGTGATGACTTACTGTTCATCGAAGACGATGAAGATGATGTAGTAGAAGAATTAGGCAGATGGAAAATTCTAATTGTTGACGATGAACCAGAAGTTCATGCCATCACAAAATTGGCACTCAACGACTTTTTCTTGAATGGCAAAACCCTTGAATTCATTAGTGCTTATAACGGCGACGAAGCAAAGCGTTGTTTCGAAGAACATGATGACATAGCGGTGGTTTTACTTGATGTCGTAATGGAAAGTGACGATGCGGGGTTGCTAGTGGCAGAGTATGTTCGCAACGAACTCGACAATCACTTTACCCGCATTATTCTTCGAACGGGTCAGCCAGGGCAAGCCCCTGAAAAAGATGTCATTATTAATTACGACATTAATGACTATAAATCGAAAACAGAACTAACCGCACAAAAGCTGTTTACGGTTATTATTGCGGCGCTGCGTTCTTATCGCGATATTATTGTAATCGAAGAGAGCCGTGCCGGCTTAGAAAAAATTATTGATGCCTCTGTTGATTTGTTTTCATCCAATTCGCTCGAAAAATTCATGCAAGGCATTATTCAACAGCTAGCATCTATCTTAGGCTGTTCGAAAGATGCTGCTTATATTACCACTGCAGTTGCAGCCACTCCCGATGCATCATCTAACCACGGTAGCGAACTGAAACTAAATGAGCTGTATGTTTTTGCAGGTAACGGCGAGTATTCAGACAAAGAAGGCGTGTTGTTAAAAGATGCCGTCTCCGCTGAGCAATATGAACTCTGCAAACGCGCTATGCGCGACCGTGAAATTGTGTACGCAGAAGATCATGTGGTGGCGTATTGTAATAGCAAAACGCAAAACGGTGCTTTGTTATATTTATCGGGGTTACCTCGCCGTATAGGCGAAAATGACAAACACTTGGTTAGACGCTTTTCGAACAGCGTCCAACTCGCCTTTGATAATGTGCTTAAAACCATTGAAATAGAAAGTACTCAAAGAGAAATTATTGAGCGCTTAGGCAAAGCGATGGAGCATGACGATCATGGAAGTAATCACATCACGCGAATGAGTGCGATGGCAGAGATTATAGGCTGTGGCATTGGCATGAATGAAAATGACGTGCGGGTACTAAAGCATGCTATACCACTTCATGATGTAGGTAATTCACGGGTACCTGTTACCATTTTGCGTAAAACTGAGCCATTAACGGAAGATGAAGTTTTTGCTATTCGTCAGCATGCCGAATTTGGCTATCAGATTTTAAAAGATTCAACACGACCCACCATTCAGTTGGCCGCAACATTGGCACGGCAACACCACGAGCGGTGGGATGGTAATGGGTACCCAGAAGGGTTGAAAGGCAGTGACATAAGGTTACAAAGCCGTATTGCAACCCTGTTAGATGTGTTTGATGCACTAATCAATACTCGCCCTTACAAAACTGCTTGGCCATTAGAAAAGGTGGAAAAGGTTATTAAGGCGGAAAAAGGGCGACATTTCGACCCGCTATTAGTCGACTACCTGTTGAACCATATTGAAAAATTCATGGCTATTCAACATCAGTACCCTGATATTCCTGAGTATGTTTAACTTAGTCGAATGTCAGTAAATAACGTACAATAACGAATAATTACATAATCAAAACTCAAGAACGATAGGAATTATTGTATGTATATGATGGCAAAACATCTGCACTTAACGGCAGTAGGATTAAGTATTTTACTGTTTATTTTTCGCTTTGTATGGTCACAATTTGACGCCACAATTTTAGCGAAAAAGTGGGTTAAAATTGTGCCTCATATTATTGATACTATTTTATTAGCCAGTGCTGTTTGGCTATGTGTGATCTTGTCTCAATATCCCATTGTAAATGCATGGCTCACATTCAAGTTAGCTGGCGTTATTGCTTATATCGTACTTGGTTTATTTGCCCTTAAAAAAGCAAAAACGACCTTAGGACGTTGGGCCTTTTTCATTGCCGCGCTCGTGGTACTGATGACCACTGCGATGGTGGCAGTCACTAAACAACCCTTATTCTAGAAATCAACGGATAACGAATTAATTATGTC
The DNA here is from genome assembly GCF_019249215.1 of Alteromonas lipotrueae. GTDB lineage: Bacteria > Pseudomonadota > Gammaproteobacteria > Enterobacterales > Alteromonadaceae > Alteromonas > Alteromonas lipotrueae. Next base: position 196,505 of record NZ_JAESDI010000008.1, on the reverse strand, counting down.
TGAATCTCAACAGATCATTCGTGTTGGCGATGTAGAAGTTGCTAATCACTTACCTTTCGTGCTTTTTGGCGGAATGAATGTATTAGAGTCTCGCGATCTTGCCATGCGCATTGCTGAGCATTATGTTGAAGTTACCCAAAAATTGGGTATTCCTTATGTTTTTAAAGCTTCATTTGATAAAGCAAACCGCTCATCGGTAGCGTCTTACCGTGGCCCTGGTATGGAAGAGGGCTTGCGCATATTCGAAGAAATTAAATCTACTTTCAATGTGCCATTAATTACCGATGTTCATGAGCCTCACCAAGCCGCACCTGTGGCTGAAGTGGTAGATGTTATTCAACTTCCCGCGTTTTTAGCCCGTCAAACTGATTTGGTGGTTGCCATGGCTAAAACCGGTAGCGTGATTAATGTGAAGAAGCCGCAATTTCTAGCGCCCCATGAAATGCGTCATATCATGACTAAATTGGGTGAAGCGGGTAACGATAAAGTCATTTTATGTGAACGTGGCAGTAGCTTTGGCTATAACAACCTTGTGGTTGATATGCTGGGTATGGATGCAATGAAATCCTACGCACCGGTAATATTTGATGCTACCCACGCGCTGCAAATGCCAGGAGGCAGAGCAACATCAGCCGATGGTCGTCGTGCTCAAGCGGCACAATTAGCGCGAAGCGGAATGGCGTTAGGCCTTGCTGGGTTGTTTATTGAAGCACACCCGAATCCGGATGAAGCAAAATGTGATGGTCCATGTGCGTTGCCATTGGCAAAACTTGAGCCGTATTTAGCGCAAATGAAAGCGTTAGATGAATTGGTGAAAGGATTTGAGCCGTTAGATACCAGTAATACCTAGGCAAGTCTGATGGCGAATGCCGGTGCGTCGCACCGGCATGCGTATCAGGTGTGGGCGTGTATTATTCGCTTTCAGCAACTAATACAGTAGATTGTTTATTATTTTCTTTTGCCATGGCAAGTAAGTTTTTATGTAACGCAATTTGCGTTTCTTCTGCCAGCAATGCAGCTGACTGCTTTTTAACAACAATGTGAGCGTCGTTTTCAGGCAATACGTCTGCCATGTTTACGCTGGTCATCGCCGTAGCGATTAACGATTGAAGATTGATCTTTTCTGGTTGTACGTTAGCATTCGCAGCAGCGCTTGCAAAAGCCATTACAGATACACTAGCTAGTAGTAGTTTTTTCATTTTCACACCTAATAAAAATAATTTAAAAATATGTTTCCACTTGTTAAATTGCTTAACAAATAGGCTTTGTAAAGAGTTGATATTCGAGGCTCTTTCCAAAGTTCGCGCAAATAATAACCAAAACTCGTGCAAAAATAAAACGAGTAAAAGTATGGGTTATCATTAGTAAAACTAATGCGATCACTGCTACTATAGAATGAGTAGGTCACACAGGATTTATTTCTTAACATGCATCGACGTCTTCCCCCTCTAAACGCCTTAAAAGCCTTTGAAGCGGCTGCCCGGCATTTGAGTTTCACTAAAGCCGCAGATGAGCTTTTTGTTACGCAAGCCGCGGTCAGTCATCAAATTAAAGCGCTTGAAGAATTCTTATCGATGAAGTTATTCATTCGTCGTAACAGAACCTTGTTATTAACCGAGGAAGGTCAGGCTTACTTCCTTGAATTGAAAGATATCTTTAAAAACCTGCAAGAAGCGACGGAAAGACTGTTAGCGCGAGGCAGTAAGGGAGCCATAACCGTTGCCATGCCGCCGAGCTTTGCCAGCCAGTGGTTAGTGCCACGAATTAGTCAATTTAGTGTGGCGCAACCGGACATAGACGTAAGAATAAAAGCGGTAGACTTCGATGAAGGCTTTTTAGACGATGATGTAGATGTTGCTATTTACTATGGCAAAGGCCGCTGGAGTGGGTTGCAAGCAGACAAGCTTCACCGTGAATTCCTAACACCATTATGTTCCCCTATGCTTTTCAATGGCCCTAAGCCATTAACGAGCTTGGCAGATTTACGTCATCATGTGCTGCTTCACGACTTAAGCCGCGCGGCGTGGAAGAACTGGCTTAAGCATGTTGGCGTGTCGGGCGTGAATGTAAACCAAGGTCCGGTTTTTAGTCACTCTATGTTGGTACTTCAAGCGGCGGCGTTGGGGCAGGGGATTGCGTTAGGTAACACGGTACTTGCTCGGCCAGAGTTAGATGCAGGCCGATTGATTATGCCTTTTGAAGAGAAAGTAGAAAGTCGTGATGCCTTTTATTTGGTGTGCGAAGAGTCTCAAGCTGAGTTAGGCAAGATTGCCGCTTTCAGAGAGTGGATCTTAGGCTTGGTTGAAGAAGAGCAAGAATGATGAATTTTACATTTAGAAATAATACAGATAATGAGTCAGTCGATGTTTGATATTGAAATTCATTCGGTAAATACGGATGGAAAGGCTAATGCACCTATAGCACGCCTTATTCTTGCGCACGGCGCGGGTGCCGGTAAGCACCATGAATTTATGCAAGCGATGGCTTCGCAGTTAACTGGCCATAATATTGAAGTGATATTATTTAACTTTCCTTACATGCAAACCATGATGGAAACGGGAAAGCGTAGGCCGCCAGATAAAGCCGAAAAGTTACTCACACACTTCACAGCGCTTATCGATGAGGTGAGCAAAACCCAAATTAGCGTACCTACGTTTATTGGCGGTAAATCCATGGGAGGACGCATGGCGACTATGGTGCTTGATGATGCTGAGTCAATAATAGGCGCGATAGCATTCGGTTATCCATTTCACCCTCCGGGTAAGCCAGAAAAACTCAGAACCGTCCATTTAGAAACGCTCAAAAAACCACTGCTTATACTACAAGGCGAGCGTGATACCTTTGGCACAAAAGATGAGGTGAGTGCCTATGCGTTATCGCGTGGTATTGCGGTTTCTTACTTAGCTGACGGCGATCATAGTTTTAAACCCAGAAAGCAAAGTGGCTTTACGTTAGAGACCCATATAGAATGCGCGGCTAAATCGACAGCTGATTTTATAAAAGCACGCGTAAATAAATAATGAACCACCAATTAATCTTCGGTTTAACTCACACTCAATGTCATGGGCAGGTGCTTTGAATAAGGCAATAAATAACACAGGGTCTGTTGATCAGAGCCTAAGTAATAAGCAAGGCCTAAACAAACTCTGGCTGTGTGCTGGCATTCTTTTGGCGGCTACCGCAGTAATGCTAGGCGCTTTCGGTGCACATGGCTTAAAGGCGATATTAGCACCATCGGCACTGACTACATTTGAAATTGGGGTTCGCTACCAGATGTATCATGGTTTAGCCATTGTGGCGCTTCCCGCTTTGTCGGCATACATTCCACCTAAATGGCTTAACGCGGTAGCGGCACTTTTTGTGATTGGCTGTGCGTTGTTCAGTGGCAGTTTATACTTATTAGCAGTAACCGGTAACGGGTTATTTGGCCCTATTACGCCTTTGGGCGGCCTATGTTTAATTATCGGGTGGATGGCATTGGCTATCGCAGTCGTTAAGGGAAAGACCAGTAAGGGAAAATCTAATGACTAGTATTTTAGCTTATTGTCGCCCTGGCTATGAAAACGACACGGCCAATGAACTGGCTACCCGTTACGGTGAAAAAGAACTCTTTGGCTACCCGGTATCAAAGTCGAACACGGGCTTTGTGCATTATAACTTGTACGATAATACGAGCCTAGGTAATGCATTGGCATTGTTCGCGGTAAGCGAGTCTATATTTCCCCGCCAATTAATAGGTGTGTTCGCTACGCTTAATGATATTGAAAAAGACGATAGAGTAGGGCAAGTACTCGATGCGCTAGAAGATGTGTCCTTAGAAGCATTTACCGGTGCTCATGGTGTATTCGGTGCCATCGATGTTGAATACCCAGATACGGAAGACGGCAAAACCCTAGCGAAATTTTGTAGGAAGTTTACCGTTCCTCTTCGTCAGGCATTAAGAAAGAAGGGCTGGCTATCACCAAAGGAAAACGAGGTTAAACCTAAATTGCATGTTTTCTTCGAGTCTTTTGAAACTTGCTATATAGGCTATAGTCTTGCTGGATATCGCTCTAATGACCATTTAGGCATTTGCCGATTAAAATTTCCGTCCGATTCACCAAGTCGCTCAACCCTCAAGTTGGAAGATGCCTTGGTGAACATGTTAAGTGCTAACGAGCAACGTGAAGTACTTCGCGCTGGCGGTAGAGCAGTAGACTTGGGTGCATGCCCTGGTGGATGGACTTATCAACTAGTTAAACGTGAAATGTACGTTGAAGCGATTGATAATGGAGCAATTGCTGACAGCTTAATGAGCACAGGGCTTGTTGAACACCATGCTGCAGACGGGTTTACTTACAGACCACAATTTGGTCGTGTAGATTTACTAGTGTGTGATATGATAGAGCAACCCGATCGGGTAGCAAAGCTGATGGGTGACTGGTTGGTAAAACATTGGGCCACTCATGCGGTGTTTAATTTAAAGCTACCCATGAAACGACGATATGAAACCGTAATAGAGGCCATGTCGACGTTAATGACCAGATTGAATGCGTTAGACGATGCATTCACTGTCAAGGTTAGACATCTCTATCATGACAGAGATGAAGTTACAGTAACGATTGTACGCACTTCGTGAAACGAGGTGTGTTTTTGTTACTTTTAAAAAAAATATCTTAAATGCTTATATTATTGATATTTAAATAAAAAATTTATGGTGGCTCGGTTTTTCACAAACGTTTTCAGAGTTTGTGCTAAATAAAGGTGTATCTCTTGTACAGAAATCCTTTATAATCCGGCCGTTTTTTTACTCTGAATCAATGAAAGTGAACTAATGTCAGACTTATCCCTTTACAGAAACATTGGTATTTTCGCCCACGTAGACGCGGGTAAAACTACCACTACAGAACGTATTTTGAAGCTTACTGGTAAAATCCATAAAACCGGTGAAGTACACGACGGTGAGTCAACTACTGACTTCATGGAACAGGAAGCTGAGCGTGGTATTACTATCCAGTCGGCAGCAGTAAGCTGTTTCTGGAAAGATCACCGCTTCAACGTTATCGATACTCCAGGACACGTTGACTTCACAGTTGAAGTTTACCGTTCACTAAAAGTATTAGACGGCGGTATCGGTGTATTCTGTGGTTCTGGTGGTGTTGAACCGCAATCAGAAACTAACTGGCGTTATGCTAACGAATCAGAAGTTGCACGTATTATATTCGTAAATAAATTAGACCGTATGGGTGCTGATTTTTACCGTGTAACTGAGCAAGTACGTAAAGTACTTGGTGCTGTACCACTAGTTATGACGTTACCAATTGGTATCGAAGATGACTTCGTAGGTGTAGTAGACGTATTGACTAAACAAGCATACGTTTGGGATGACACTGGTCTTCCTGAAAACTACGAAATTAAAGACGTTCCTGCAGACATGGTAGACAAAGTTGATGAATACCATGAAATGCTTATCGAAACTGCTGTAGAGCAAGACGATGACCTAATGGAAGCGTACATGGAAGGTGAAACTCCTTCGGTTGAAGACATCAAGCGTTGTATCCGTAAAGGTACACGTGACCTTGCTTTCTTCCCTACGTTCTGTGGTTCTGCATTCAAAAACAAAGGTGTTCAATTAGTACTTGACGCCGTTGTTGACTACTTACCCTCTCCTACAGAAGTTGATCCTCAGCCTCTTATGGATGAAGAAGGTAACGAAAATGGCGAACATGCAATCGTATCTGCTGATGAAACGTTTAAAGCGTTAGCATTTAAGATCATGGATGACCGTTTCGGTGCACTAACATTCGTACGTATTTACTCTGGTAAATTGAACAAGGGTGACACCATCCTTAACGCATTTACGGGTAAAACTGAGCGTGTTGGCCGTATGGTTGAGATGCAAGCTGACGAACGTATTGAGTTATCTAGCGCACAAGCGGGTGACATCATTGCTATCGTAGGCATGAAGAACGTACAAACTGGTCACACACTTTGTGATCCGAAAGATCCAGTAACACTAGAGCCAATGGTTTTCCCAACGCCAGTAATCTCGATTGCTGTTCAGCCTAAAGATAAAGGCGGAAACGAGAAAATGGGTATCGCTATCGGTAAAATGATTGCAGAAGATCCTTCGTTCCAAGTTGAAACTGATGAAGATTCAGGCGAAACCATCCTTAAAGGTATGGGTGAGCTTCACTTAGACATCAAAGTAGATATTCTTAAGCGTACTTACGGTGTAGACCTTATTGTTGGTCAACCTCAAGTTGCTTACCGTGAAACTATCACTCAAGAAATTGAAGATAGCTACACGCATAAGAAGCAATCTGGTGGTTCTGGTCAGTTCGGTAAAATCGACTACCGCATCAAGCCTGGCGAAGCGGGTTCTGGCTTTACGTTCACATCATCTGTTGTTGGTGGTAACGTACCGAAAGAATTCTGGCCTGCAGTTGAGAAAGGCTTTAAGTCAATGATGGGCGAAGGTGTTCTAGCTGGCTTCCCAGTACTAGACGTTGAAGTAGAACTTTTTGACGGTGGCTTCCACGCAGTGGATTCATCAGCAATCGCGTTCGAAATCGCTGCTAAAGGCGCTTTCCGCCAATCTATTCCTAAAGCGGGTGCACAACTTCTTGAGCCAATCATGAAAGTTGACGTATTTACGCCAGAAGATCACGTTGGTGACGTAATCGGTGACCTTAACCGTCGTCGTGGTATGCTAAGCGACCAAGAAGCTGGTTTAACTGGCGTTCGCATTAAAGCAGACGTTCCGTTATCAGAAATGTTCGGTTACATCGGTTCACTACGTACAATGACATCTGGTCGTGGTCAGTTCTCTATGGAGTTCTCACACTACGCAGCTTGTCCACAAAACGTAGCTGACAAAGTAATGGAAGAAGCTAAAGCACGTAAAGCAGCTAAGTAATTAGCTACTAACTAGGTAAGCATTCATGCTTACCTTAGTGTTAATCATATAAAAGCCCGTCTGGTATACCAGACGGGCTTTTTTGTTGCTAAATGCTAATTAATACATTTTGTACGGTAAGAACTTTCCAGACATCACCACACTGACGCGGTCACCTTTAGGGTCGTTCTCGCGCTGCAAATCCATCGAGAAATCGATAGCGCTCATTATGCCGTCACCAAATTCTTCATGAATAAGTTCTTTTAGGGTTGTACCGTAAACACTGACTAATTCGTACCAGCGATAGATAAGCGGATCGGTAGGCACTGCGGTCGGCAACGAACCTTTATAAGGCGCAATTTGTAACCAAGCAATGGCTTCATCACTCAGTTCTAGCATTTCGCCAACGGCCGTCGCTTGTTCCTTTGTCATCGCCATTTGCCCTAAACACGCGGCGGTACTCCATTCTTTTGATTGTCCTACCGCTTGGGCAATCTCACTCCATTTAATGCCTTTAGAAATTTTTGAAGACTGGATCATGTCGGTAACTTGAGTTCGATTGGTAATCATTGCATTTCCTTTTTTGAGTGATACGGGTTATTGATAAAAGTTAGTTGTTGCCATAAAGCAGTATGAATGTAATTACATTACTAATAACTAACAGCAGGGACAGTCCCTGCCAGAATTTAAGTGGGTGACGTTGTATTAATGGCGCGGTCACGCGGTTAAGAAAAGCGGGGCTAGGGTGTCGAAGGTGATAGATAAACTCAGATAAGCTAGCAAAACGCTTTTCAGGATTAGGCTGTAATGCTCGTTTCAGCGTGGCATCTATCCATGCTGGAATAGGCCGTCTATCATCAAGCACCGATTGGTATTTGAGTTTGTGCTGCGCCGCAACGGTGCGGGTTTTGGCTACTTGTGTGCCATAAGGAAAGCGGTCGCTGAGTAAGTAATAGGTGAGTACGGCAAGAGAATAGAGGTCGGATTGATCACAGCCGCTATCGCCTAAGAAGTATTCTGGAGCAACATAAGCTGCGGTGCCCATAATATCGCTCTCGTGTTCAAACAATGCGTCACTAATGCCAGCAACACGGGCCGAACCTAAATCTATTATTTTGCAGTTGCCTGAAGCTTCAATCATAATATTTTCAGGGCGAATGTCTTGATGGAGAAGCCCTTCTCGGTGCATGGCCATTAAGCCTTGCGCTACCTGCTCAACAATACTTCGTACTTTTTCAACATCTGGCTTAGGGTTATCGGTGAGCCACTGGGTTAAATTCTGCCCTTCAATATATTCGCTAATGGTATACATACATGAAGGTGGCTGAATACGAGTAGGTACGTTTATTACGTGGTTAGATTTAATTCGTCTTGCCAGCCATTCTTCTAATGCAAAGTGCTCAAGGTAGTGGCTGTCTTGTGCCAGTTCAGTAGACGGTATTTTAATAACGATATGTGTTTTGGTATTTTCATCCCACGCTAGGAAAACATGACTTCTAGCCGATTGATATAGCTGTCGTTCAATGCGGTAGCCATCTATTGTCTCCCCCACATTCAACTGCTTGATAGTGGGAACTGACGTTTCATCAACAGCATATTCCGGTGTTAAAAACTTACCATCGCCTACGCACTCTACCGTTATTAACTGGCAAGAGACATTATCATCGCTGTCGTTTTCACGCGCTATGTCTACAAGGCGTTGCGCAAGAGGCGTAGCATTTTTATTATCAATAGAGGTGTTATGTATACCAACGTCACTTTCAGAGACGTTAACCGTCGATATAAGTGAAGCAAGCGTAGGGGAAGAAACGTATTCATAAACACCATCTGTCATTAGAATAATAATATCGCCTGCTTTTAGCGGTACCGCGAGGTAATCGATGTCGACATTAGCATGCACGCCCAGTGCGTTAGCGAGATAAGATTCATGCTGTGAGTGGTTGACTCGATGAGACTGGGTAAGGACTTGTACCCTATCATCAGAATACAAACAGACTCTAGCATCACCCACATGGAATATATGTGCCGTATCGCCTTTAACGATAACCGCAGAAAAAGTGCATACGTAGCCCTTATCAGGGGTATAGCAAAAAGGGCTTTGCTGGGTTTTGGTATATAAAGAGGCATTAATACTTTGTATAACGGTTTTAGCGCTTGTTTCAACACTCCAGGTTTCGGGGGTACAAAAGTATTGTTTTATGAAGTCTTTAATCGCCAAATCACTGGCTATTTGGCTAACAGTACTACTGCTTATACCATCGGCAATTGCAAAGGCGGCGCCTTTTAATGTTAAAGCTGGGCTGTTACTAGCTGGAATAAAGGCATCGCAAGCGTCTTGATTTATAGGCTTAACGCCGGCGCTGCTAAACTCGCTATAGTGAAGTGATAAAGATTGAATCTGCATATTGAAAAAGCCCGATACAGAGGAAACGTATCGGGCTTGCTAAATTATACTGTAGCGGCTTTAGCTGGTGCATTTTCAGCAACAGCAATTTTACGCTTGGGTGCAGTTTTAACGTGTGTGCTGTAAATCGTTAAACCAGTAAACGCTAAACCACCAACAAGGTTACCTAGGGCTGTTGGAATTTCATTCCACACGAAATAATCCATGATAGAGAACTCACCACCCATGATAAGACCAAACGGGAATAAGAACATGTTTACAACAGAGTGCTCGAAACCCATGAAAAAGAACAGCATGATAGGCATCCACATGGCCAATACTTTACCGCTCACGTGGGTTGAAATCATCGCGCCAACCACACCAAGTGATACCATCCAATTACACAGCATGCCGCGAATAAAAATAGTAAACCAACCTGCAGTTCCATGTTCTGCGTAACCTAATGTTCTTGCCTCACCAATGCTAGCTACTTTAGCAGCAATAGCGCCACCATCTACGTTGTAACCCATGGTGAAAATGAAAGACATCATAAAGGCAACAGTAAGTGCGCCACCAAAGTTACCTAAAAATACTAGACCCCAGTTACGTAAAATTTGTTTAGGGGTAACACCCGGTCGCTTGGCAAGCCATGCAAGCGGGGTTAATACAAATACACCTGTTAGCAGATCGAAACCCATTAAATACAGCATACAAAAACCAACAGGGAACAAAACGGCTCCCAGTAAGAATATGCCGGTTTGTACCGCAATCGTAATAGCAAATACAGCCGCTAACGCTAATATTGCGCCAGCCATAAATGCGCGTATCAGCGTATCTCGTGTAGACATGTAAATTTTAGATTCACCTGCATCTACCATTTTCGTGGCAAACTCGGCGGGAAGTAAATAAGCCATAATTAATCACCCTGATATATAAACTATTATTGAAATAACGTGCTTTTAAACCGCTTTATCTAACAAATAAATAAAAAAAAACGTCCACACCATTCCCTGTTTCCAAAGAAGGTTGTGGACGTCTTTATCCAATTCGATAGATTGTGATAGCCAGTTTATTACCTGACTCTTACTAACAGAATCTTTGCGAGATTAATGCCAATAACGTTTTGTTTTATAAAAAACCATGTAAATCAGTTTGTTATTAGGTATCTGGATTGTGTTGTTGTAGGGGAAGGTTATAAGATTTAATCCACTATGGTGCAAATTACACGCTGTTATGCACCGATTTGGTGGGTGTCTAGATAACTTCTTGTAGATAACATCTGCCTTACATTCACAAGAGTTTACAGCGCTTCTACCCCAGCAAGAAGTAAGCCCAGCAAGAACTAAGGCGCACGCGTGTTGTTTGGTAGCGTTAAGGATTTCTGCAGCTCAGAAAGGGCGCTTTTCATTATACGCTCCCGTTGCTGTCGGCTGTCGCTATTGTCGTTTTCGTCAGGCTGATAGCGTGCACGTTCGAATTCTTGAGTAATAGTATTAAACTGGCTCACGGCTTGTGCCGACATATGGGGTTTAACAAGATTAAAGTATGCCGAACTAGCCATGGTCTGTCTGTGTATCTTGGTGAAATTAGCAATTAATTCGGCGGCTTTTAGATAGATTTGTTGATATTTAGGCATTGTCGATTTTTTTCTAAGAGGGAAGAATAATACCAGCAGAAAAATACTCACTATCGCCAGTACACTCAGAAAAAAGAACGTCATTTTTTGAGAGGTCAAATCGCCAAGGAGCTTTTTTAATAAATCAGTTTGCGTTTGATTATCAAAACCTAACACAATGCGGCTCCACTGATAATCAAGTTGGCGAAACCAGCCGCGAATGGATAAAAACAACTCAGCAGAACTTAAATCGTTAAATATTCCCTCGCTACGAGTTTCGTTAAAATCGGCTAACGCTTGTTCTAACCCAAAGGTAATACGTGATGGTGCCACCACACTGGTAGGATCGTACGACACCCAAACGCCGTCTATTAACGCTTCTACCCAAGCATGGGCATCGTATTGGCGAACTTGTACTACGTTATCACTTAATAATTCGCCACCTTGATAGCCTGTCACCATTCGAGCAGGAATGCCCGCAACCCGAAGTGCAAAAACCATGGCGCTGGCATAGTGAGCACAAAACCCCGTCTTTGCTTCAAACATAAAGGTGTCGATGGGCGAGTTCGGCATAGCGTTAGGTTGTAAGGTGTAACTAAATCCGCTGGTTCTAAAGTGACGAAGAATATCATCGGCAATACTTCGCTCACTTTGGGCATTTGCTTTTAGCTGCTTTGCCCACGCTTGAGTACGTACGTTACTGTTTTCTGGGTAGTGAATATTAAGCTGATAATCAAAGTCATATATCTCACTAATAAGTGGGGTATCAGGGAAGTAAGTTAAATAGAATGCACGTTTGCCAACAATTGGACGTGCTGCCCGTAATGCATAATTAAACTGACGGCGCATCTCTGGATTGTCTAAAGCTGTGTTTTCAGCCGACACATCAAGAGTATACAACCAGCGTTGGTTACTGGGTTCTACAATCAATTGATAGTTTTCAGAAGATATCAGTGGTTGTGAGGGAGAGGAAGCCGGTGAGGGAGCCGCAACATTTCGTCCCATGGCTTTAAGTTGTGCTTCAGCTTGCTTTCGTCTTGGGCTAATTGTCCACGTTTTTCCGTCAAAGGCTTCCATTGTCATCGCGCGCCAATATCGCTGTTCGGCCAATGGTGGGCTTTGCTCAAAGGTGGCGGTGAACGCTAAATCGGACGATCTCGCCAACGAGGCAATGTCCCCTGGCGTGACCGACTCTGATAAACCCGTCTCATTCGACTTTGATGTTGGCATTTGCCACAGAGGCGGAAACTGCGGGATTACTACAAATAACAGCGCTGCCAAGGGAAATGCTTGTAGTAGTATTATCGTCGATTTACGCATAGACACCCTAAAGCTTCTAGCGGGGGCATATACCAATGATAAGGCAGTAAACAAAAGAACAATAATGGCGACGTAGCCTAACCACGCTTCTATACCTAACGCAAATATAAAACCGCACCCTACAAGAAATATGCAGGAGCAGAAAAGCTGCAAGAAATCTCTTGTTCTTGAGAGCAGCATAAGCTTGAGCGAGCAGGCGATTACTAATAGATTAATCATGCTGTTGAGCAAACCAATAGAAAGGCCGAACCACCCTAGGGCTATTAAGGCCAGTACGGCCAACAAATTGACGGTGCGACTGCTTGGGTTATATTCTTGCCACCCAAAATACAACGCGGTTTGCATAATAACCGCGCATATGGCGAGTAATACCACCCACGTTAGCAGTGGGGTAAGCAAACTGAACGTTAATACGATAAAGCAGGTGGCTAGCAGCATATTGGCTTTATTGTTCATTGAATCAGACCTTGCGCCGCGCTGATATTCGCCCCTGAAGATGAGGCTTTACCGGAAAATTTGGCCGAAGTGACAGTAAAAGGTGTATTGGGGTAAGTCGCCAGTGCCCTCAGACATTGGTGCATGTGCGTAATAGAATTATTGGGCGTAAAGGTCGTACTACCTAATTTTAAACCATAATGTATGCCTTGCGATTGCATTGACACTATTTTTTGGGTTAATGCACTTAACCCTTCTTCTAGCGGAGTGTTAGTCGGTAAGCTTAAATATACGTCTTCACCTTTTTGTTCGCTAAATTGCTTTACCACCCAATTTCCTGTTTTAGCGACCTGCTTCCACGCTACCCGGTTTAACGGCTCGCCTTCAATAAAGTCGGTAAGCGCAAAGAAGTCCTCATTACCTTGTCGCTCATCCTCTATACCTCCGGTGGTGTCTTGAGTGCTGTGAGCCATTTCACCAAGTTTCCCAACTTTAGGCTCTGGGTACACCATGACCTGCACGTCGAAATCTAGGTGAGTCCAACAATGATACAAACCGAAGGGGTAGGCGCTTTTTAAGGTAATTCGGGGAAGTTTGTGTTCGCCTCTAGCGTGAAGTAAGACAGGAATAGTCAGTCGTTGTTCTCGATTGCCAATATCAAAGGTGATAGTGCTCGTATCTTTAAGCCTCGGCAGCTGAAGCCACTGCACCTGTAACAAGCCTTCCGGTGTAGTTTTATAGTCGGAGTGTTTGACCCGATTGAGGGTGAGGTGTGCTGACGTGTTAGCAAAGATGGTTTTTGGAGGTGATACGCTAAGGGCAATAGCCGCAAAATTTTGATAGCTGTAAAACAAGGTAAGTAACATTACGCTAAGTAACAAATAGCTTAATAACAACATAAGGTTGTTTTGATAGTTTGTGCCTAATAGAAACAAGCACATACACATCACGATAAATCCCCAGCCAAAACGGCTCGGTAAAATAAACACCGAGCGCATATTCAAAGCATGTGAAGGATGTGGCGGAATACGTTTGTCTAGCCAAGCAAGCAAAGACTTGTGTAGTACTTTTTTAAACATGGATTACGCCGCCAGCGGATCGATACTATCCAGTAAATGCTGACTTAGCGAGGTGCCTGTATGTTCAGGGGTACTTGCACTAAGCCTATGCTCAGTAACGGCAACGAATATAGCTTGCACGTCATCTGGAGTAACAAACGTTCTATCGTGCATAAAAGCCCAAGCTTTAGCGGCCTGCAACAAAGCTCTGCTAGCGCGAGGTGATAATGGGGTAGGGTAGCGCCCTTCTGCGCGGCTCTCTGTAACTAGTCGCAATATATAATTAATCACATCATCACTAGCGTGCACATGGGGAACCGCGTCTTGCATAGTAATTAAGTCGATCTGCGATAAACACGAGGCTATCTGCTGCTGAACGTCGGTTGATTGCTTCAGCATGGCTTTTTCAGCTTCCCAATTGGGAAAGCCCAATGATATACGCATAAAAAAGCGGTCTAGTTGTGACTCAGGTAGCGGATAGGTGCCAGATTGATAACCAGGATTTTGGGTGCCGATAACAAAAAAGGGAGAAGGTAAAGCATGGGTGGTGCCATCAATACTCACTTGTCGCTCTTCCATCGCCTCTAACAAGGCACTTTGCGTTTTAGGGCTTGCTCGGTTTAGCTCGTCGGCTAGAACAACTTGGCTAAAAATGGGGCCATGCCTAAATTGAAATTCACCATTGTGACTTTGATAAACATTAACACCTAGCATGTCTGATGGGAGTAAATCTGACGTAAATTGAATACGCGAATATTGAAGACCGAATACGTGGGAAAGTGCGTGGGAAAGCGTGGTTTTACCCATACCAGGTAAATCTTCAATAAGGAGATGACCATGGGCTAGCAAACACGTCATCGCAAGTTTTAACTGTTCCGATTTGCCAATAATCTTCTGACTTAGCGCGTCATGCACTAATTGAATCTCTTTTCGCATGATAAAACGTGACCTTTTAATCCCCTTCTATATTGATAGTAGCAACTAAAGTGCTGAAATAGCAGTTGGCAGCCATACAAAGGTATGAGCATGGTTATTTAACACATTGAAAGCAGCATTTTATTGCTGGTTGTAACGAATTTAGGGTTAGGTTAGAAATAGTGCTGCGCTGTGCGTATCGGTTGTCTATAATGGGGCATCTTGTTAAGGAAGTAGTTATGAAAAGCATTGAAATAGATGATGATTTGTATGCCTTTATCGCCAGCCAAACAAAACATATAGGCGAGAGCGCATCAGAAATTTTACGTAGGCTTTTATTGCCTGAAGATGGTGAAATAAAGGGTGCAAGCAACGCCTCTCTACCTGATGAGTCAGTACAATCGACGAAAGTACCGGTTGCTGCTACCACTACAGCTAACGCCTCGGCGCAAAAGGCAGAAGCGAAACCAGTCACTAAACCGGTGGCCAAAGCGGCGCCTAAAGCAACCGTTGCCAAAGCGCCAGTGACGAAATCACCCGCTGCAAAGTCAACAACTGCAGCCAAAGCGCCTGTTAAAAAAGACGTAGTGGCGCCAGTGGTGACTGAAATAGAAAATCACAATAAAGATGATATTGTGGGTATGGTATCTCAAGATGCGTTATCGACCTTTACCAAACGTGTCGACCAGTTCTTATTTATTCTAAGTGCTGCGCACAAGTTAAATAGCGATACCTTTGAAAATGTTAAATCGATTATTGGTAAAAATCGTACCTATTTTGCTACAAGCAAAGAGGCGTTGTTAGAAAATGGCAGTAGTACTAATCCGAAAGCCATTCCCAATAGCCCATTCTGGGTGGTCACCAACAACAATACCGCGAAGAAAGTAAACATGCTGGAACAAGTTTTGCGTACATTAGGGTATCAGCCCGATGTCGTCGAAACGGTAGTAAGTCGATTCGCCCCAGAGGGCAAATAAACGCTTAACTTAAAATAAGGACTTTTCATGGCTTTACATCCGCAGGCTGGTAAGCCAGCTGCACCTGAACAACTGATTAATGTGGCACAACTTGTTAGCCAGTATTACAGCTACAAACCAGACGCCGCTGCCCCAACTGAAGCAGTAAGTTTTGGTACTTCAGGGCACAGAGGATCGGCGTCGAACTATACTTTTACCGATACCCATATTAGTGCAATCTGCCAAGCACTGGTTGAATATCGTGAAGCAGAAGGTATTACCGGGCCGCTATTTATAGGTAAAGACACCCATGCATTGTCTGAACCTGCCATGATCACCGCCATCGAAGTACTCAGTGCCAACGGTGTTGATGTGGTAATTCAACGAAGCGACAACGAAAGCTTAGGTTATACCCCGACGCCGGTAATTTCCCGTACTATCATTCGTTATAACCGGGAAAACGCGGCGAAGTCTGACGGGGTAGTCATAACCCCCTCACACAACCCACCCGAAGATGGTGGGTTCAAATATAACCCTCCTCATGGCGGCCCAGCTGATAGCGACGTTACGACCAAAATTCAAAATCGTGCGAACGCGCTTATTGCCGAAGGCAATAAAGACGTTAAACGCATCGATATCCGTTCCGTAAGAGCCCAGAAGTTAGTGCGCGAAGAAGATTTTATGGAACCTTATATTGATGACCTAGCTCAGGTTATTGATATGCAGGCTATCGCAAAAGCGGGCTTGAAACTCGGTACTGACCCCCTTGGCGGTGCAGGTATAGGTTATTGGTCTCGTATTGCGGATAAATATGGATTAGACATCACGGTTGTAAACCCTGCTGTCGACCCTCAGTTTGGATTCATGCGCCGCGATAAAGACGGCAAGTTACGCATGGACTGTTCAAGTGCTTTCGCCATGGCGGGCTTAATCGAATTAAAAGATGATTTTGACCTTGCATGGGGCAACGACCCAGATTTCGATCGCCACGGTATCGTATGCAAAAGTGCTGGCTTAATGAACCCCAATCATTATCTTGCGGTGGCTATTAAGTATTTGTATACCCACAGAGCACAATGGCCAGCTTCGCTAAAAATTGGCAAAACACTGGTTTCAAGCAGCATGATTGATCGCGTAGCGAATAGCTTAGACAAACCCCTTGCTGAAATGCCAGTAGGCTTCAAATGGTTTGTAGATGGTTTATCTAACAGTGAAATTGGTTTTGCAGGTGAAGAAAGTGCCGGAGGTATCTTCTTACAACGTAATGGTGAAACTTGGGCTACCGATAAAGACGGTTTTATCCTGTGTTTGTTAGCTGCTGAAATTCTTGCGGTGACTAAGAAAGATCCAGGTGAACACTATCAGGCATTAACTGAGCAATTTTCATCGCCGGTTTATAACCGTGTAGATGTGGCCGCTACCTTAGAGCAAAAGCAGAAGTTATCTGCTATGGATGCTTCGGTAGTAACCAGCGATACCCTAGCTGGTGAGCCCATTACTGCCGTGCAAACCCACGCCCCAGGTAACAATGCCGCTATTGGTGGTGTAAAGGTTTCTACAGAAAATGGTTGGTTTGCAGCACGTCCATCAGGGACTGAACAAATCTACAAAATTTATGCAGAAAGCTTTAAAGGTGAAACTCACTTACAAGAATTAATTCAAGAAGCGGAAGCCTTAGTAGGTAAAATTATCAAATAAGGTCAAAAAACAACCTTCCCAAGCTTTTTATTGTTAATATGGTGTTAAAAGTCGGGTGAATGCATACGTTTTCATCCGGTTTTTTGTTATTTTAACAAAATTATCACAACATAATCGTTTAAGCACTGCTATATTGCTCTCATATCGTTGATTTTTTCTGTAATTAAATTACACATTGAGTGTGCCTTAGTACACATCAACCAGAGTGAGACGCAAAATGAACGCAAAAGCTGCCAAAACGCAACCCTCTTCACCGCTAGACAAGGCTGAATTTAAAGCTGCTATTGTTAAGCACCTTCACTGTACGCTAGGTACGGATGAAAATAAGGCCAACAACCACGCATGGTGGAAAGCCACCTGTGCAGCCATTCAGGCTCAGGTACTAGAAGGCCTTCGTAAAACGCAAAAAAGTCACTACTTCAATGATACTCGTGCAGTGCACTATTTTTCTGCAGAATTCCTAATGGGTCGTTTGCTATCAAATAACCTTCAAAACTTAGGCTTATTTGATGTTGCCAGTGGCGCATTAAAAGAACTCGGTGTTGAAATTACCGACATCATGGAAGAAGAGCCAGACATGGCACTAGGTAACGGCGGGTTAGGGCGCTTAGCTGCGTGCTTTATCGACTCACTTGCTACGATGGAATTGCCTGCCATTGGTTATGGTATTCATTATGAGCATGGTCTTTTCCGTCAAGAAATTAAGAGTGGTGCGCAGATAGAACGCCCTGATAGCTGGCGCGATTACGGTAACCCTTGGGAAATTTGCCGCCCAGAGTCAATTCAAGAAGTGCCTTTATTTGGTTATGTAGAAACTAAGTATGGCGAAAGCGGTCGTATTCAAAAAGAATGGCACCCTGGTTCTATTGTAAAAGGGATCCCATGGGATATTCCTGTCGTAGGCTATGAAGGCAAAACCGTAAACGTGTTGCGTTTATGGCAGTCAGATTCCTCTGATTACTTCAATTGGGATGTATTTAACGCCGGTGGTTACGTAGATGCACAGCGTGAAAACGTACAGGCAGAGACCATTTCAAAGGTACTTTATCCGAACGATGAAACTGAAGCGGGTAAAGAGCTTCGTTTAATTCAGCAGTATTTCTTCTGCTCATGTTCATTAAAAGACATCATTCGCCGTTACAAACGTGCCCATGGTGATGACTGGAGCCGCTTTGCTGATCAGGTTGTTATCCAATTAAATGATACACACCCAGCCATCGCCATCCCTGAACTTATGCGTATATTAGTTGACCGCGCAGAATTAGATTGGGATCAAGCATGGGGGATCAGCACGAAAGTATTTGCTTATACCAACCACACATTATTACCTGAAGCCCTAGAAAAGTGGCCTGCACGTATGATTGAAAAAATCCTACCGCGGCATTTGGAAATCATCTATGAAATTAACCATAGATTCATGGCTGAAGTAGATAAGAAGTGGCCAAGCGACAACCGCATTAAAGCGAAGCTTTCTATTATTGAAGAAGGCAACGAGAAGATGGTACGTATGGGCCATTTATCGGTCATTGGTTCGTTTGCTGTTAACGGCGTAGCCGAAATGCACTCTCGCTTGGTGAAGTCTGATTTGTTCCCAGAGTTTGATGCACTATGGCCTGGTAAATTAACGAACGTAACGAATGGCATAACGCCGCGTCGTTGGTTAAAAGCGTGTAACCCAGAACTTTCTAAATTAATTGATAAGAAAATTGGTTCAGATTGGCCAAAAGATTTATACAAACTTGAAGCGCTAGAAAAGTACGCCGATAACAAAACGTTCCAAAAGCAATTCATGCAAGTGAAGCTTAACAACAAGCAGTTGCTGGCTGATGAAATTCGAGCATCGTTAGACATTGAAGTAGATGTAAACGCTATTTTCGATGTGCAAATTAAACGCCTTCACGAATACAAGCGTCAACACTTGAATTTGCTTCATATAATGGCTTTGTATCGTCGACTGCTTGAAAATCCTGATTACGATATGGTGCCTCGTGTATTCATTTTCGGCGCGAAAGCAGCACCGGGTTACAAGTTAGCGAAAGATATTATTTACGCCATCAATAAAGTGGCTGATAAAATCAATAATGACCCGCGTGTTAACAACAAAATTAAAGTGGTGTTCTTGCCGAACTACCGCGTGTCTCTTGCTGAGAAAATGATCCCTGCATCAGATGTTTCTGAGCAAATTAGTACCGCAGGAAAAGAGGCGTCTGGAACTGGTAACATGAAGTTGGCACTTAACGGCGCTATTACCGTAGGTACGCTTGATGGTGCTAACGTAGAGATTGCTGAAGAAGTGGGCGATGACAACATCTTTATCTTTGGCTTAACGGTTGAAGAAGTTCACGAACTGAAGGATAAAGGCTACAAGCCTTACGATTACTACTACCGCGACCCTGAAATTAAAGCCGTTCTTGATTGGCTAGAAACCGATTACTTCACGCCGGGTAAACCAGGTGCGCTAGTGTCGATTAAGCAAAGCTTGTTAGATCATGGTGATCAATACATGGTATTAGCTGATTTCCGTAGCTATTGCGATGCGCAAATCGCCATTGATGAGGCGTACCGCGACAAAGCACGTTGGGCTAAGATGGCGATTATCAATACCGCTAAAATGGGTAAGTTTACCTCAGACCGTTCAATCAAAGATTACGTAGAACGTATTTGGAAACTTTCACCGTGTAAGATCGAAAGCTAGTCTCAACGACTCTCAAAAAAAAAGCCCGGGAATGCTATGCTTTCCGGGCTTTTTGTTGTGACCTTTTTACCCGCTTAAACCAAAAATAAATTAAAAATCAATACATAGCGGAATCATAAGAGAAAAGTCTACGATATATAATTGTGTATCGATTTATATACTAATTGCGAGTTGCTCTAAGTATTAAGTCGTGTTGAACTACCGTTTGCTTATTTTTAGCACCTAGCCGCCGTTTAGTGCAAGGAAACCGTCATGAGCCAACATCATAAGTCGCTGGCTACACTTCCCAATCGATTTGCATTTATCGACACAGTGTCGAAGTGTGGTGTATTGCATCCGTCGTTATCATTAATGTTGGTAGATGTGGTCCGTTTCTCAGATGTAACCACCAGTTTAGGTATTAATATTGGTGACAGGTTTCTGCTAGAAATTGCTAACCGCATTCAATCTCTGTTTGGTGTTGATATCCGCCTTGGCAGAATAAGTGGTGATGTATTTGGTATAGCGTTTCCCGGTACGCGAAGTTCAAGCCAAATGCGCGACATGTTCGAACGGCTTGTCGAGCATTTCAAAACCCCTATGCATCACGATGGTCATGCGTTCATTGCCGATTTTAATGTAGGTGTAGTGACATCAGATAGTCAGGCGTTTGAAATTACCGCTTTTGTGTCTCGTGGTGAAGCGGCACTAAAGCAAGCGAAAGAAAATAAGTACGAAAATTTCTTCCTCTATAATATGCAGGATAAAACGGACACTGGTCGGAGTCTTGCCTTAAAAGCTGATTTGAAACGCGCCTTATCGCAAAATGAATTAGAGCTCTACTTTCAACCCAAAGTTAACTTGCAAACCCTTGAAGTTATCGGTGCTGAGTGCTTACTTCGCTGGAATCACCCGTTAGACGGCGTGTTATTTCCTGGCCCGCTTATCGAAGCGGCAGAATCCTATAATATGATGAATGAACTGGGCTATTGGACATTAGAGCAAGCGTTTAGAAGTTTAGTTGATTTTGATATCCACCGTTTATCGCTCACCTTGTCGGTTAATATATCGCCTACTCAATTGTATGATAACCACCTTATCCCTTCCTTGAAGATGCTCAGTAAGTCTTATTCCATGCCGCTTACCCGTATAGAGTTGGAATTAACAGAAGACGTTGCATTGTCCAACTCACTGATGGTGAAAAAGCAACTGGATGAATTGCGGGCCTTAGGGGTAGCTATTTCGGTGGATGACTTCGGCAAGGGCTATTCAAACCTAGCTTATATTCGAGATCTTGATTTAAGCGCGCTTAAAATAGACAAAACCTTTGTTATAGAACTCGCTAAACATCCTGTTAATCGCGCTATTATCGAGGCTGCCAAAATCATCGGTAAAGCGAAGAACTGCGATGTGATTGCCGAGGGTGTAGAAACCATTGCTCAACTGCACATTCTTCGAGAAGTGGGGGTAACCATAGGGCAGGGCTACTTGTTTTCAAAAGCCATTCCTTTAAATGACTTTATTGGTCTAGCTCAGCAAGAAATTATCGTCGGTAACTCTCCTTTACGTGCGTAAATAAAATACCCCCAGTTTGCAAGTGGCAATACGTGCATTCGCTTGGCTGAATCGCTAAACTAGCGCTATTCAAGCTACTATTGGTTTTTGTATGCAACAACTTATCGAGCAAGGAAATTTTCTTTCTTTGTCTAGAACTCAACCAGAGTTATTTACCTCTTCGATTCAATTTACGTTAGACAATGGTACTGACGTTACTATTACTGCACCCGGAATTATCGCCTTCACGCCCGTTGCGAAAACGTCTATTAATAAGCATGTTGTGCTATCTAGCGGCGTTCATGGAAATGAAACGGCCCCCATCGAAATATGCGACGAGCTGGTACAGCATATTCTTACTAACAAGCTCGAGCTTAGCCATCGCGTACTTTTTCTATTTGGCAACTTACCCGCCATGGATATTGCCGAAAGATTTGTAGAAGAAAACATGAACCGGTTGTTTAATGGTGCTCACTCCAAAGGGGAAGGGTGCAACAACAGTGAGCGCAAACGGGCTAAAGTACTGGAAGACGCGATAACAGCATTTTTCTCTGTGGCACTTCCTGGTGATGAGAAATACCACTACGATTTACATACAGCTATTCGTGAGTCTAAAAATGAAAAGTTTGCGGTATACCCGTATTTACATGGTAAAGCGCACAGCAAAAGCCAGCTTGGATTTTTAGCCGCGTGTGGTATTCAAACCATATTGCTGTCTGAGTCAGCGACCACAACGTTTAGCTACTCTTCTTCAGTGCAGCACCAAGCGCATGCCTTTACCGTCGAACTGGGTAAAGTGCAACCGTTTGGTCAAAACGACATGAGCCGGTTCGAAGCGGCGAAACAATCAATTACTGCTCTTATTTGTGAAGATGATTTTAGACCTGACGTTGATATAGACTCGTTAGATATTTATCGCGTGAATCAAGTCATTAATCGCCATCAAAACGATTTCACGTTGCATTTCGATGACGACACACCTAATTTTACCGATTATGCTAAAGGCACGGTATTGGCGACCGAAACCGGTGCTACCTATACTGCGCAGCAAGACGGCGAAGCGATAGTGTTTCCTAATGCGAATGTGGCAATAGGACAGCGCGCTTTATTAACGGTTGTACCTACAAAGCTGGAGAAACTCAGTGTTTAAGTTAGATGCAAGGCTAGAGGCTGATACGTTCTTTATCCACGATTTACCCCTTTGTCGGGTTTTACTGATGAATGATAGTCAGTTTCCATGGCTGATATTGGTGCCTCGTGTAGATGGGGTAACTGAAATCATTGAGTTGTCAGATGTCCAACAACAACAGTTTTTAAGTGAGTCGGCACAGGTGAGCCGTTTACTGCAATCGCAATTTTCACCCGATAAATTAAACGTAGCGGCACTGGGTAATGTGGTGAGTCAGTTGCATATTCACCATGTTGCAAGGTATAAAAGTGATATCGCATGGCCAAAGCCAATTTGGGGCGCGCAAGCCGTTGTGGCTTACCCTGAAGACAAAGCGACCGAATTGGTAGACGTGCTGAAGCAGGCATTATCTTAATAGGCTAGGATAACCAGGTGCTATGTGATTAGCACTTCAACAAGATATCTAATGGTCTACTATAAGGCCAAAATAATAAACCAAATTTTTATAACTACTCAGCAAGGAGCAACCCATGATAATTTCAACTACGCCTACTTTGGAAGGCCAAAAAATTGAAGCCTACTATGGCATTGTAGTTGGCGAAGCCGTAATGGGCGCTAACATAGTAAAAGATTTATTTGCCTCTATTCGTGACATTGTAGGTGGCCGTTCTGGTTCATATGAAGAAGAGTTAACGCGGGCAAGAAAACTAGCGTTTACAGAACTTGAGCACGAGGCGCGTAGCATGGGTGCTAACGCAGTTGTGGGGATAGATCTTGACTACCAAGTTATTGGTGACAAAGGCAGTATGTTGATGGTGAGCATTAGCGGTACTGCTGTAAAAACGTCGCCGCTTTAAAAAATAGCAGGCGGGCGGGGTCAGATTTACGCCCAGATTTGAGCAATTTTAATGTGGGGCGCTTAATATAGGGCGACTGTTTTACCAGTCGTCCTCTTCATCTTCAAACCCATTTTTCTTTTGCTTATCATCGTTCTTTTTAAGCGGTGTTGGGAATTTAAATTTAGCGCTGTATTTTAACAGTGTAATATTGCCAATCACCACGCCCAATACAATAACGATAATAATGACAACCCAAAGCGTATCCATCACTGTCTCCATTAAAGCTTTTTAGTTGTGAGAGCTTACCTAACCCAACTCACGCCACGATTTAACACGTAGCGATAGTAAATTTCATCAATATGCTCAAGCACAACAGCCTTACCTTCAATGCTACTGAGTTCAACGGCAGTAGTCAGTTCAGCCAGCGAAAGCGCTTGTTCAAACTCAGTGGCAACAGCCCGATGGCTTAGGTGCCAAAGCTCACATGCTACGCCACCTTTATTTTCGCTAAATGGGCGAAAGAATCCAAAGGTGCTCATATTCGCTTCAAGCCATGTAGCTAACGAGAAACAAGGCCCACCTTTACGATATTCGCTATCAACCAACGAAAACTTACCGCCCCATTGTTCAACCGCGTGCTTGTCATAAACATCAAAGTCACTTCCCCAATGGTGTCGACTACCGCCAGGTAACGCTGACCACATCAGTATTGCATGCAGTTTTTCTACGTCTGATAACGTATTCGGGTTTAATGTAGTGCCCTCGTTATCTAACAGCGCCGTTTCGCCACGCCATTTTCTATTCCAAATAGCACACTGTTTGTCAAAGTGACGAAAGCTGCTTACTAAGCATAAATCTATACCGTCATTATGGGCGGCTTGTTGCATATTAACAAAAGCGGCTAGCACGTTAGCATGCAGGAAGTGTCCATTTCCTGCATCAACAAGGTGAGGATTATCTTGCCCTAACCAGGTAGCGGGGTTCATGCGAGTAGATTTACCAAAATACCGTAATACATGTCGCTTAATGCCTCTAAATCACTCATTTTCACGCATTCATCTATTTTATGAATAGTGGCATTTACTGGTCCTAGCTCAATAACTTGTGCGCCAGTCGGCGCAATAAATCGCCCATCAGATGTGCCGCCTGCGGTAGATAAAATGGTGGGCTTGCCACGTACATCAGCAATTGCTTTTTCCGTAGCCGTTAACAACGGGCCTGAGTCGGTCAAAAAAGGCTGTCCGTTAAACGTCCACTTTATGTCGTAATCAAGTTCGTGTTTATCCAAGATAGTCGTAACACGCTTGATCAGTTCTTGATCTGTCACTTCGGTTGAAAACCGGAAGTTAAAGCACACATGAAGTTCCCCAGGGATCACATTGCCTGCACCGGTACCGCCATTAATATTTGAAATTTGGAAGCTGGTGGGCGGGAAAAACTCGTTACCATTATCCCAATGAGATTGTGCCAATTCAGTTAATGCTGGTGTGGCACAATGAACGGGGTTTTTTGCTAAATGGGGGTAAGCAACGTGGCCTTGAATGCCCTTAACCGTAAGGTCTCCGGTGAGCGAGCCTCGTCGACCATTTTTAACAATATCGCCCACTTCATCGGTAGAGGATGGTTCGCCAACCACACACCAGGTAATTTTTTCATTTCGCGCTTCAAGGGTATCAATGACACGAGTAGTACCATTAATAAATGGGCCTTCTTCGTCACTGGTAATAAGATACGCAATACTGCCTTTGTGATCAGGATAATCAGCCACAAATTTACGCGTTGCCACTAACATTGCGGCCAAACTGCCTTTCATGTCGGCAGCACCACGGCCATGTAGATACCCGTCTACTTCAGTAGCCGTAAAAGGCGGGGTTTTCCATGCGCTTTCTGGCCCACTAGGTACCACATCGGTGTGACCAGCAAAGCAAAAAACAGGGCCTTCGGTACCACGGCGAGACCAAAGGTTGGTGGTATCGTCAAACACCATGGTTTCGTTGTTAAACCCAAAGGTACCTAAGAAGTCTTTCATGGCTTCTTGGCAGCCTTCATCTTCTGGGGTTACCGAACGCCTGTTCATCAAGTTTTTGGCGATGTCTATTACGTTATCGTTTAACAAAATATTTCCTCATACTGCGCAGGCTTAAAGCCAATATGAAACGTACCACTATGATTTAAAATAGGGCGCTTCACCATCGCAGGGTGTTCAAGTAACAAGGCTAACGCTTTCTCGCGGGTGATATCTGTTTTATCACTGTCTTCAAGTTGGCGAAAAGTAGTACCACGTTTGTTCAACATCACTTCATAACCAAGGTTGGCTTCAGCTTCGGCAAGAAAATCAGCGTCTATGCCGTCTTTTCTATAATCGTGAAAAGTAAATTCGATGTTGTTCTCGGTAAGCCATTTCTTCGCTTTTTTAATCGTGTCGCAATTTGCGATGCCATACATTGTTGTACTCAAAAGGATACTCCCTTACAGCGTGAAGTTAGTGTAAGTGCATAATAAGCTGGTTATTATGTATTTTCAAAAAGGGTTCGAATTTGCCTATATATACAGGGTTATAAACGTGTCGCTATACGCATCAACAAATTTTTGATGCGTAGGTAGCACGCCTAATAGGGCTGTGGCATTTAGTAAGGTCATTATACAAATATTTTCCACGCCTTGTTGTTTTAGCCACGCAGAATTTACACTAAATAACATGGCGCCTGCTTTTATCTTCTCGCCTCGTTTCAACTGTGTTAAAAACTGAGCCCCATGCAACATCTGGGTGTGTAAACCATATTTGATTCGACATTTAAGCCCAAAAGAAGATTTAATTTCTATTGAGTAGTCTAGGGGATCTATTTTCACTACTGTTGCATTAAACGGGGAGACCACTTTACTGGAAGCGGTAACAAGCGCCATACCCGGCCCCCATGCCCCAGCGTTTATCAAGTCATCATTTACGTGTTGCAGTAAAATACAATGGCCCGAAACTGGTGCGGCGATAGGAATGGCTTTTTTAAAATTTTCAGGAGGCTTGGTTAGTTGCTTTTCTATCAACACTACTTACCCTCAAGTACCGTATAGCCTGCATTTTTTAATGCCTTTTTTGCATCAGCAAGTTTATTATCTTTCACAAGGAAAAAGTCGGTTTCGAACGTAGATACAACAAAGATAGAGACTTTTACTGCGGCAAGTACAGCACCAATCTGCGCCATAATACCCACCATAGATAAATGCAGCGGGCCGAGCAGTTCAAGTGCTCGCCAGCCTTCGTCAGAATCGAGTGAATCAACGTCTACGTTCGACGGGATAACGATAGACAGTTCATCTTCTGTTTTGCCCAAGAAAAAAAGCGGGCTTTGAAGTACATTTGAAGGAATTGCACTGTCGCCATCTAGGCTGTGGATCGTAAATTGTTGGGGAAGTACCGCGAGTGTTTGTTTTGGCATGAATAACCGGAAAAAAAGGTTTCAATCAAAGTATCCACATTAAAACACTATCTGTGGTTAAGTGCTACGTGTTATCCACTTAATCTGTGGATAAGTTTGTTGAGTAGTTTGGGGCTTTTGTTTAAGATATTGAAATTAAACAATAAAATAAACTGTACAAACAATAGCCAGTGGATAACATTTACCTATTCACAAGCATTTTCCACAGCCTCTGTCTATACATATTTGAAAATTGTTCTGCTTATTTTGCAATTTCTTGTCTTGACACAGCTCTCTTTTATCCAACGTAATAAACACGATCTCTGCGTGGTTTTTTATCAATGGCTGTGCAATTATCAATGAGTACTAAGCTTAAATACTGACTTGATAATTTAAAAATATTAAACCTCAAAAGGAGAATGAAATGAGCGACAGTTTATGGATGGATATTACCACCGATGACGCTGACGGCTTAGCTGACTTTTACGTCAATGTAATGGGCTGGAAAAAAGAAGCCTTCGACATGGGCGGCTATAACGATTATGTGATGATGAAAGAAGATGGCAGCCCTGCTGGCGGCATATGCAACAAGCGAGGCTGTAATAGTAGCATTCCTGGCGGTTGGGTGCCGTATTTCACGGTAGCCGAATTAGACTCAGCGTTAGCCGCTTCTAAAAGTGCTGGTGGGGAGCAAATAGGAGACATTCGCCACCATGGCACATCACGCTTTTGCATAATAAAAGACCCCTCAGGGGCGTGTTGTGCGCTTTATGAACAAGGCGAAGAGTCGTAAGGGTAATACAAGTTCATTGCAAGTACACGGCGAGGATAGAACATGGATACACATGGTGATGTCAGCTCGAAGCTAAGGGGGCTAACACCACTATGTGTAAATTTTTGAGCAAGCGTTAAGGTTATTATTTATTTAATACGCCACGATTTACCTGATCTCGCTCAATCGATTCAAATAACGCTTTAAAGTTACCTTCTCCAAACCCATCATCTTCTTTGCGTTGAATAAACTCGAAAAATACTGGGCCAAAAACGGTTTCTGAAAAAATTTGCAATAGCAAACGAGGAGACTCACCTTCAGTGGTACCGTCTAACAAAATGCCTCGTTGTTTGAATTCTCCAACAGGCTCACCGTGACCGGGCAAACGCTCTTCTAGCATGTCGTAATAAGTATCAGGAGGCGGGGTCATAAACTTCATCCCCTTCGCTTTAAGTTTATCTAAACAACTTACAAGGTCGTCACAAGCAAAGGCAATATGCTGGATACCTTCACCATTATATTGCATTAAAAATTCTTCAATTTGGCCGCCACCGCCTACCGCTTCTTCATTGAGAGGAATACGAATTTTGCCATCTGGTGCGGTCATGGCTTTAGAAAGTAAACCAGTGTACTCACCTTTAATGTCGAAGTAGCGAATTTCGCGGAAGTTAAATAACGATTCGTAGAACTTTGCCCAATGATTCATTCGCCCGCGATACACATTGTGAGTAAGGTGATCCAGCGTATGGAAACCACAACCTTCTGGGTGTCTATCTACCCCTTCAATCCACGTGAAATCGATATCATAAATAGTGTTTTCACCTTGATAGCGATCTATTAAATAAAGCATGGCACCACCGATACCTCTGATCGCAGGCAGTTTTAATTCCATAGGGCCCGTGTGGGTGTCCATAGGTTGAGCGCCGCGCTTTAGCACTTCAGAATACGCGTGCTGGGAGTCTTTAACGCGAAAGGCCATGCCACACGCTGAAGGGCCGTGTTCTTCGGCATAATAGGAAGCATGGCAATTTTTTTCATAGTTACTTAAAAGATTGATATCGCCTTGACGCCAAAGCTCCACATCTTTTGATTTGTGTCTGGCCACACGGGTGAACCCCATAGCTTCAAACATAGGCTCCAATAAACCCTTTTTAGGCGCGGTAAACTCTAAAAACTCAAAACCATCTAACCCTATTGGGTTTTCAAATACGTCTGCCATTTTCTTTCTCGCTTACTGAAGTCAGTGCCTTTGTACGAGTTGAATAGTTTTTGTTATTGAACTCATGCAAAGGCGGATATAAATAGAAGACTAGATTGTAATGTCGAGGTAAATATAAGGGCAATAGAGTGTTAAGACATGGCGCGAGCTGTTGTTACGTTTTAAGTGTAACGTTTAGTTTTCAGCTGTGTTAAAACGCAATTTCATCTCGTTTTTAATATTTTAAATATATGAATTTAAATGTTTTATTTTTATTTGTGCGCAACCGAGTAATGTTCATATATGAATACATACTAAGAAAATACCCACTATTTTGGTGCCTATATCTTACCGTCGAAATGCTTCGTTAATCCTTTCCAACAATCGATATAGTCTGTTTGGCGAAGAGAGGTACTAAGTGCAAACTCAGTTGGGGCGATAGGAAAGCGAGACTCAAACATAAACGCCAGTGTATTTTCGTATTTCTGTGGGGCTAATGCGGCATTCGAGGCAGCTTCAAATACAGAAGCTTCGGGGCCATGAGGGGTAAAGCAATTATGTAAACTCATACCGCCAGGCGCAAAGCCTTTTTCTTTAGCATCATAACTACCCTCAATTAACCCCATAAATTCACTCATCACATTCCTATGAAAATAAGGCGGGCGGAAGGTGTTGTCAGCCACCATCCAGCGTGGGGGGAAAATGACAAAATCAACGTTGGCAGTGCCTTCAAGTTCAGAAGGCGAGGTCAGTACCGTAAATATGGAAGGGTCGGGGTGGTCAAAACTGACGGTATTGATCACGTTAAAACACTTAAGATCATATTTGTAAGGCGCTGAATTACCCACCCAAGCCACTACATCAAAGGGCGAATGCGGAAGCGGGGCTTGGTATAAATGGCCACAAAACTTGTTAATGATGACATGGGGCGTGTCTACATCTTCGAACCACGCAGTGGGGTACAAAAAGTCTCTTTGATTGGTAAACCCGTTTGCCCCTGCGGGTCCTCGTTCTGGTAAAACAAATGACTGCCCATAGTTTTCACAAATATACCCACGAATTGCGCCATCGATAGGGGCAACGCTAAAGCGAACCCCACGAGGGATCACCATAATTTCACCCGCGGTTAGGTGTAATTTGCCAAACTCAGTTTTCACTTCCATGTTTCCACGTTGTGGAACGAACAGCATCTCACCGTCGGATGAGTAAAATACCTTATTCCCCATAGACGAATTCGCACTGTAGCAGTGAATGCCCATACCGGTTTGCTGATTAGCGTCGCCGTTCGTGGCTATGGTCACTAAACTTTCAATAAAGTCTATGTTGCTACTCTCATCGGGAAGGGGGATAGGATCCCAACGCATTACATTTGGCGGGCACGGCGATTGCGTTTCAGGGCCAGTTTGAAGCTGTGTGTTTTTATAAGGTGAAAAATCACCCATGGCGACAGAGGGTCGTATTCGATAAGTCCAACTGCGTCTATTTTCGGCTCTGGGCGTTGTAAAAGCACTGGTGCTGAACTGCTCAGCGTAAAGTTTATAATTAACTTTCTGCGGGCTAAATTGCCCTTTGGGTAGTGCATTAGGCAAGGCTTCAGTTTCATGCTCATTATTAAAACCCGACAAATAAGTTAATTGATTCACCATACCCACCTTTTAAATACTACTGATGCTTAACGCTTCTATTTATGTAGCGTAAATATTAATAATAAGTAAATCAATTGCGTGGTGCCGATAGGGTTTTTGCGAAATGGTGATGTGTGATGATTTGTTTACACAGGTGGAAACTTCCTACATAAGCGCCCACTTATAGTACTGGTTTCATAAAGGTGATGGACGGCTCATTGATTTTACAGCTTTTACTGATAAATTAGACGCAAACATCATAGTAGAGACAACACGTGGCACCGCTAGAAATTTATGCCGGCAATGGGGCAATGAATACCATTAAGCAGCTAGGCTTTCACCCCGAAATATTTAGTTATTTTCTCGGCGCTTCAGGCGGTCCAAAATGGTTTTCACTTGCAGGGTTAGACAGAGTACTGTTTCCTGAGTGGTTTAGTCATGTCGCACATCAAATACATGTTATAGGGTCGTCTGCGGGTGCATTTAGGGCTATCTGTGCAGTTCAAGATGACCCGCTTGCAGCCATAAATCGGCTAGCCACTTCCTATTCAACCACCACTTATAGTGATAAACCAACGCCTGCGGAAATAACCCGCAAAGCAGAAGCTTTGGTAAAAGAAATGGTCAATAGCGAAGGCAAAAAAGAGGTGTTGGCCAACGAGCGATTTAAAGCACACATCTTCGTCGCCAAATGCCTAGGCGCGACTCGACGCGAGCATAAGTTTTCGCAGCTGTCTGGCCTTGCTATGAGTGCTGCTGCTAACGCGGTTACGCGGAAAAACCTGGGGCGTTATTACACCCGCTGTATTTTTTCGTCGCCTAATACTGAATTTTCAATTAAAGACCCGTATCAATTACCCACCGAGCATTACCAATTAAATAACGAAAATATCCATAACGCACTGCTTGCTTCCGGTGCTATTCCTGTTGTTCTAGAAGGAATACGAGATATTGCGGGTGCCCCGCAAGCTATGTATCGTGATGGTGGTATTGTTGACTATCATTTTGACCTAGAATTTGGCCCTGACAAAGGTTTAGTGTTATATCCACACTTTTACCCTAAGCCCATTCCGGGGTGGTTCGATAAAGGGCTAAAGCGCCGTGTTGCACATAAAAACAGTTACGATAATGTGGTCATGCTTGTGCCTTCTGCCGAGTTCGTTGCAAGCCTGCCATATGGTAAAATTCCAGATCGAAAAGACTTCGAGCAACTCGATGCCACTACCCGTATTAAGTACTGGCAAACCGTATTGCAAGAAACCGATAGGTTAGGGGAGTACTTTATGAAAATTTCGAGTGATGGCAGCATTGTTGATAAAATCAAGCCGTTGCCATTTATGCAGCGCGAAAACGCTTAATTCGGTGTGAAAAGGCTCACTTTTTCAATAAATGGTGGCAAATCAATCAAACACACACCTTAAACACAAAATAAGCTTGCAGGACGCACTGCGCATCGCTATGATACGCGCCGTCCTTCAGGCAGTTCTGCCGAAGTATAGTTGCGACTATAGCTCAGTTGGTTAGAGCGCTACCTTGACATGGTAGAGGTCCCCTGTTCGAATCAGGGTAGTCGCACCACTTCTTAGATTCAATTTATTATCACCTGATTTCTACCGTTTTCTTTTGCCTGATAGAGCACATTATCGGCATGCTTAATTAACGTATCTAATGTTCTGTTCGATTTATTCCCAAGCGATACCCCAACGCTAAACGTCATGCTTAAATCTTCCTTAATGGCATCGATGTTGTTGCAGTACTTTTGATAAGTTGCAGCTAGCTGCTCAAACATCTGGTGAACTACAATTTCGTCCGACGAATGTAAAACGAATAACCATTCCTCGCCGCCGTAACGGCCAAAATGATCATGTTTAGACAGTGTCTCTTTTGCAGCATTGGCAAAAGCAATCAGCACTAAATCACCCACATCGTGTCCATATTCGTCATTAATTTTTTTAAAGTAATCTAAATCAACTATGGCGACCGTTATGTTTTGTTGCGCAAGTTTAGTGTTGGCAGTAGCCAGTATTCCCCGACGATTAAGACAGTTCGCCAGGTGATCGGTGGATGCCATACGATGATATTTTTTACGTTGGAGTGATTGTCTGTAAACTAAAATCAAGGCGACAAGAACTAAAATAAAAGCAATAGTAGTGCTTAAGCGCCATATAATTTTTTGCTGGTATTCCTCTTTAGCTTGAAGGTTACTAATATCTTTTTGGTATTCTAACTTACGGATTGTGTCTTCTTTTTCTTTTACTTCAAACTGTACTTGTAAGGCTTTAATGTTGCTTTCGCTGGTGGCCTCAAAGTGTTTTTTAGTATACAAAAGCTTTTTTTCTATGGCATCAAATGCATCATCAATGCGGTTTAGTTCTCGCTTCAATGTATAGCGTTCACTGAAAAAATCCGCTTTATAAATGCTTCGACTAAAATTATCTACAAGTGCAAAAACGTCGTCATTGACTTGCTCGGCTTTATCTAAATGGCCCTGTTTTACATAAATATTCGAAAGTAAAATCATAGACGCAAGATGCATATCATCAATGCCCGCGGTGCGAGCAAGTTCGATATTTTCTTTTGCTAATGATAAGGCTTTATCGTAATTGGCCTGAAGATATTGAATATTTGCAATTGAGTATTGGGCAAAAGCGAGCCCTTTATTCATATTAACGTCTTTAAAATAGGCTAAGGCTTTGTTTAGATAGACTAAGGCATTTTGTGAATCGCCAGTCTCAAGAAGTATATTACCCAAGCTCCAATACGCTTTTGCCGTAAAAAGCCCATCATTTGTTTTCTCGAATGTCTCTACCGCCTTTTTTGCGTAACTTACTGCTTTGTCCTCATCTTCCTCTAAGTACCCATAAGCATCTGCTATCTTTCTGTAAAAATAGCCTTGCGAAGGGAAGTCATCGCTTTTTATTGCTAATTCAAGGCCCTCTAACGCTGCACTTAGCGTTTTTCTCAACGCATCATTAGCCGTATAGTAATAAGCCAAAGCGCGAAAAATAATGATTTTTTCATTTAGTGAGTGTTGCGAGATTTGCGCTTCTAAGTTTTTAGAAAGATCTTTTGCTGGGGTGGGATCATCTAATCTGGCAAGAGCCTTTAGTTTAGTCTCTAAGAAAAGTAGATAAATATCTTTTCGCTTTACTAATTCGTTATCATTTAAATAGTGTGATAAATGAGCCATTAAATCGGCATATTTTTCCTCTCTAAAGAGGAGTTCAGAATAAAGCGCTGCTGCTTCTAAGTGAAGTTCCTCCCAGCCTTTTTCCTTGCTGACTTTAAAGGCACTTTCTAGTTTTTCTTTGTTGCGCAGGTAATCAAGTTTGTTTTGCCTAATGTCATTAATAACGCTGCGTGTACTTTCAAAATCGGGAACGCCTAAAAATGGGTTTGAAGCGCTTTCGGATGCAAGACTAGTTTGAGCCTCAGACATTTGAGTCAAGCATAAAAAAAGTAAGATCGCCAAAGCGTTAAGCCAACGCGCGTTAAATAACCCTTTATTCTGAAAATTTTTATCGATAATTATCACTTATAAACCAGTAGATATTAACTGCTCCTAGCACTATAGCATTAGCTGAAAAATTAATGGCTTATGCTTACAAAGTTATACTTACTCAATGGGTATAAATTGAACAGATATTGTTTGCATCATGGTTGTTAATTTACATACCTAGTTAGCTATCTGAACGCGATAAAAAACAGGGTTATCTCTACTCATTAGTTATCACACCTATTTCTTTGTATCAAGGTGGCCAACTTTACCTTTGTCAAGAAACCTTCAATTTTATGTAAGCAATGTGTAATGGGCCAGTCATATAACGTCCTCACTATATTTGCCGCTAAGACCATTTTAGAGATGAAGGAAGCAGTCTCATCTCAACCTAACGATTATAAAAAGGATAGTTGATGAAAATTGAACGTTTACGCGATTTAAAATATTCGGCGCTAGCTTTAGCGGTAGCCTTTGGTATTTCTGCTTGTTCATTGGAAGGCGATGACGGTGAAGATGGTGTCGCGGGAGCAATTGGTGAGCAAGGCCCTGTTGGAGAACAAGGTGAACAGGGAGAGCAAGGCGATAAAGGTGAAGAAGGCGATACAGCGGGAACATTAACCCGTATTGCGACAGTTCCTTTAGGTGCAGAAGTTACCGGAATTTTCTTGACCGACGAAGGCGATCTTTTCTTCAACGTGCAACATCCATCAGGCACTAACTCAGTGACTAACGACGTTAATGCCATGCCTATTAATACAGGAACGGTAGGTGTGTTAGCCGGTGCTAACTTCAATAACTTACCTGTTACGCTGCCTAATTCACCTGTACCTGCTTCTGATGAAGAAAAAGAAGTGGTGGTTTCAGCTATTGGTCAATACCAAGTACTTGGTCAAACGGGCGACACTTTTGGTACTGAGTTACCTGAAGGGCTAGGCCACATCTATACACTAGATGGCGAAGAGCTGGTTTTAGAAAACGATATGCCAGATTTTAATGGGTTCATTTCTACCGATGCTGGCGAAGGCTACTTGTTCTCAAACTGGGAAGAACTTCCAGGTGGCATGAGCCGAATGAAAGTTGAAAAAGATGACTTTGGTATGTGGCAAGTCACCGAAGCCATGATGCTTGATTTCTCGCCAGTATGGGGCACAGCGGCCAACTGTTTTGGTTCAATGTCACCTTGGAATACTCCGCTAACCTCAGAAGAGTGGGTCGTTGATTCTTCGGTAGATTCAACTACATCGCCTAACTGGAATAATCCTGAAGCGGTAGCCACTGAAGCGCGCCTTGGTCGTATGTGGCAAATGACCGCACCAGATGCGTCAAACCCATATAATTATGGTTACATTGCCGAAGTGACCGAGCCGCTTGCAGATGAGCCAGTTATTGTTAAACACCTAGCAATGGGCCGTTACGAACATGAAAACTCGACAGTAATGCCTGATGGAAAAACCGTTTATCTGTCGCAAGATGATACCGGTGGTGTGCTGTTCAAATTTGTTGCTGATACAGCTGAAGACCTTTCAGCAGGTACGCTCTATGGCGCAAAATTAACTCAAGATATTGGCCAAAACGACCCAGCCACAACGGGCTTTGCGGTTGAGTGGGTTGAACTTGCCAGTGGCGACAACATGACTATTCGTGCGTGGGTTGATGAATACAATGGCATTGGCACTGATGACTATGTAGAAGGCCAAAGCTCTTACATTACGATGGCTGATGTAGAAGCGTGGGCAAATGGCGATGCTACTTACCCTACTGTTGAAGATGGCGGAAGCAGTCAAACGGCTGGCGAACCCATGGACGACCGTGTCGCATTCTTAGAATCACGAGCTGCTGCTCGCGCGAAAGGGGCCACTGCAGAATGGCGTAAGCTTGAAGGTATTTCAATTAACCTTAAACGCGCTGAAGAAGCCGTGGAAGGTACCGATACCATTGACGGTGAAGTGGTTGAGAATGCTTACCTCTATATCGGTATTGCCGATTTAGATAACACTATGGTTGATGATGAAGGTGATATTCAGCTTTCAGCTCGTGTTAAAGATTGTGGCGGTGTTTATCGTGCACGTCTTGAAGCTGGCTATGACATCACCCGCATCGAACCTGTTGTTATGGGCGGCACTTTCCGGTCAAGCCTAACTGGTGCAGAACGCTGTGACGTAGATCAGCTATCTCAACCTGACAACGTAGTTGTAATGAACGATGGTCGCATTTTAATTGGTGAAGACGGCTTCCAGGAAAACAATACGCTGTGGATGTACGAGCCAGCAGATAAGTAAGTTTTTCCTTTTAATTCATCCGGGCACATTTGTGCCCGGATTTTGTCGTTGTTACTATTATGAAAATACAAATTAGATCACTTCCTTTATTAACCGCGGCTATGCTGCCCTTATTATTTGCGTGTTCGCCTGCCGAGCAAGTTGAAGCCGTGCTAGCAGAAGAGACGAACATTTACCCTTATCAAGAGGGTGATGCCATTCCCGCGTTAGCCTACATAGCGCATAACGAAGTTTATAATCCTGAATCGGTTATCCCGCCTCAGTGCTATACCAAAACCCAAGGTGAAAATAACCCGTGTTATGCGTGTCATCAAAGTTATGATCGCGCCGAAAAGCGCCCTAATCAAATGGGCGACGGTACACTACAAGGGAATTACGAATTCTCAGATGTTGGGCTAACCAACAGCTGGAAAAATCTGTTTATAGATAGACGAGAATTAATCGCGGGCATAGAAGACGATGCCATTTTAAAATACATATCCCAAGATAACTATACTGCCGCCATCGAAGGCGATAGCACTATTCCAAGCTATATGCATATTAAAAACTTAAGTGCTGGTGCCGCTGCGTTTGATGAAGACGGTCTTGCGAAAGACAGTAGCGGGTGGGTGTCGTATAACTACAAACCTTTCCCCAGTACATTTTGGCCCACCAATGGCTCAACGGGCGATGCTATGATTCGCTTACCCAGTGCATTCCAACAGCACAAAGGGGAGTACAGCCGTGATGTCTATTTAGCGAATTTAACCCTGGTTGAAATGGCACTCAAAGAAGTAGATGCCTTGCCAGTACTGGGCATTAATGAAAAAGTATTGGGCCTTGATATAAGCGGCGACAAAGCATTAAGTGAACGGGTGACAACCATGGTGCGCCGGCCTAACTATATTGGCGACGCGGCTGATATTGAGCTTGCACATATGTTGTTCCCAGAAGGCACAGAGTTTTTGCACACCGTGCGCTATGTAGGGGTGGATGAGAACGGCGATATTTACAACGCTGAGCGCATGAAAGAAGTACGCTATATGCAAAAGCACCGTTTTCGAAGCCGGGAAAGTTTAGCTTCAGCTTATTATGCAGAAGCCAAAGACAAGCACTTTGAAAACCTACCGCAAACTCGCTATTTAGGTGAGCAGGGCATTGAAAACGGTTTTGGCTGGACCATTAATGGCTTTATTGAAAATGAGCAAGGTGAATTGCGCGCTCAGCATGATCAAGAGCTCGCGTTTTGTAATGGATGCCATAAAACCGTAGGCTCTACATTCGATCAAACCTTCTCTTTTGCGCGCAAAGTGCCAGGCAGCAATGGCTGGGGGTATATCAACCTGCATGCCATGGAAGATGTACCTAACATTAATGAAGAGCAAGGTGAATTTCTTACTTACATGCAGCGTGTAGGTGGGGGCGACGAATTTCGCCAAAATGGCGAGATGCTAGCCAAATGGTTTACTGATAACGGCATGGTGAATGCTGAAAAAGTAAGTAAAGCTGCGTCTGTCTATGAACTGATAACACCAAGCCCCGAGCGTGCATTAGCATTAAATAAAGCTTATTTAACTATTGTACAAGAACAAAGTTACTTATTTGGCCGCGATGCCACACTCACAGAGGCCACCAACGTGTTAAGCCATATTGATGCTGCACAACCACCGCTGAAGCCAGAACATCGCTTTAAGTGGGACATGCGTTTAAATTGGAATGCCAAAGATACGGAAGAAGTTGCTGGGCAGTAATACTACAGCGGTTAATTTGTTTAAGGATAAATAGTTTAAAAGTACTTTTCCTTGCAAGTAATCAAAGCTAAAGGCTTTGCTCTCTATCGCTGAAAGTAAGCTCACCGCAGTAATGCGGTGAGCTTTTTATGATCTTATTGGGGGCTTTCTAATTTTTCCGTTGCCCCACAGTCACATCAATGGCGGATACCACCAAGGACGAGGTGCTCCACTAATCGCTTCTGCGCCAGATTCAGTAGCCGTTTTTAAATGAGTGTCAGTAGTGGATGAACTCACATCGTTAGCAGTCTTGTGCTCGTTATTAACATTTAGTGATTTAGGCAGCTGGTTGATATTAACCACTTCGCCAAACTTAGGCGTAGAAACTGTTACCTGCTTTTCAGTAGCCAGTTGCGTAATTTTTTCTAAAGGCTCAAACCAATTGTGCAGTGCTAAATCAAACGTACTATTGTGAATGGGCATCATGATGTGCCCCTTAACATCAATATGAGCTTGCAAGCTTTGCTCAGGTAGCATGTGAATTTCTGACCACATATCGTTGTAGGCACCGGTTTCTATTAAGGTTAAATCGAAAGGCCCGAAGCGCTCGCCAATGTCTTTAAACCCGCCGAAATAGCCAGAATCGCCACTGAAAAATAGGTTGGTATTTTCACCTTTTATCACCCAGCTTGCCCATAACGTTTTGTCTTTATCAAATAGCCCACGGCCAGAGAAATGCTGGGAAGGGGTAGCAGTAAAAGTCATAGATGACACCGAAGTGCTTTGCCACCAATTTAGCTCAACAATTTGCTCATTGGGCACGCCCCACTTTCGTAAATGGTTTCCCACTTTAAGGGGAGTAACAAATGTCTCTGTAATATGAGCGAGCTTCTTGATTGCCGATTTGTCTAAATGGTCGTAGTGATCATGACTAATAATAACCGCTTTAATAGGCGGTAATTCATCAATACTGATGGGCGTGTCGTGAAAACGTTTAGGGCCAAGCCATTCTACGGCGAAGGCTCGTTCACTAAAAACGGGGTCTAACAGTACAAACTCTCCGTCAATTTTAAGCAACACACTGGAGTGACCTAAACGAATGATAGCATCATGGTTTAGGTTCAATAGGGCATCACGGGTCACCGGAATAACAGGGATCGGGAAATCAGGTACTGCTGATTCGCGATCATCGGTAAGGTAGGCTTTAGTGATTTTCCAAATAGATGACAATTCAGTTTTATACTCTATTTCAGAATTTTTAAATTTTCCGTCTGATACATTTGCTTGTAAACCATTAGTCGCCAATGCGTTGGTGCTGATCATTAATATGAACCCTAAAGTGAAAAAATTGCGAAGCATATAAAACCCCAACAAAGTAAACTGCACGGTGTAGTTTAGTGTAATTTCAGAAAAAGTAAACTGGTAAGTGTAATTTTGTCGTTATCTTGTATTAAATATTGAAAATGCGTAACGCGATGTTAAAGCCACTGGCTGTCTATTTATTGTGCGGTTTTTGTGGGATGCAAATGAAGTAAGTGCGTTATGCCCAAAAACAGGAGTAATTTTTTTTAAAAGTCTTCGTAATTCATCCCAGCTTAGAAATGTTGACTACACTAAAAGTGTGAATTGAAAACGTAGCGTAGCGGGTAGTGAATGGATAGTACGGGGCTTATGAGAGAAAAGGATATTTTCGAAAAAACATTTGAGCAATGTGGCGTGGGATTAGCGCATGTGAGCCCGCACGGTGATTTTATCCGTGTGAACAGCAAGCTAAGCGGCTTTTTAGGTTATGAGAGTGCGAGACTTATCAAAATGTCGTTTCAAAGCATTACAGAACCCTCACATATTCAAGAGGATTTATATCTTCTTCACCAAGTGCTTCGCGGCGAAATAGATACTTACAGCATAGAAAAAAAATACATTCATGCTAAAGGTCATAACGTTTGGGGAAAATTAACGGTCACTTTGGTTCGTGATGAAAACGGTGAGCCAGATTATTTTATTTCTGTCGTTGAAGATATCGATGATAAGAAGCGCATTGAATCAGAGCTTTATAAAGCAGAGGCGCTTTTCAGCAAGATAGTGGCAGCTTTTTCTTCGCATTCTTTTGTTTGGGTTGCGAACCCAGAGTTAACCCGCATCCA
This sequence comes from Alteromonas lipotrueae, assembly GCF_019249215.1. Lineage (GTDB taxonomy): Bacteria > Pseudomonadota > Gammaproteobacteria > Enterobacterales > Alteromonadaceae > Alteromonas > Alteromonas lipotrueae. The sequence continues at coordinate 156,413 of NZ_JAESDI010000008.1, read as the reverse complement.
TTACATTAACGAGGGTTATCGTAATATTTACGGGCGTGATGAATATGAGTTGCATACTAAGCCTGATGCATTTTTATCTTATGTTCATGAAGACGATCGCTTGCTTGTAGAAAAGGCATATAAAGCGAAACCGTTAGAAAGCTGGGATTTACAATATCGCATCAAAAACAGTCGGGGAGAGGTAAAATATATCCACGATAGGGGCATGCCACTATTTGATGAGAATGAGCAACAGATATTGGTGGTAGGCACCGCTGACGATGTTTCTTATGAAAAAGAGCAACAACAAGCGTTGTTAGAGGCGATTTCTAAACTAGAGTATCTTTCCAAAACAGATCCACTCACCGGTATTTCAAATAGACGAGAGATGTTCATTCAATTAGATAGAGAAATACAACGAATAAACCGTGGTCAGCAACCTTCAACGCTTGTATTCATCGATCTTAACGACTTTAAGAGTATCAATGACACCTTTGGCCATAAAGCCGGTGATAAAGCATTGGTGGGCTTCTCAGATATTATGAAAAATTTCCTACGAGAAACCGACCGCTTTGCTCGGTTAGGCGGCGATGAATTTGTTGTGCTTTTATTTGGTTCAAATGACACCGATGCTGAGGTGTTTTTTGAACGCTTAGCAGAAACCTCATTCGAAATTGAATTTGACAGTGAGTTTGACAGTGAATTAGCAGCTTCCGGCGCTAGCCAAGACAGTAATGTGAATAGTGGAAAAGATAGTTCCACTACCACCGGAACCTCTCTGTCTTTTTGCTTGGGGTGGCATACATGGGATTCAAATATTGTGACTGCCCAAAACTGGGTAGATGCCGCTGACGAAGCCATGTATAAACAAAAACGCCAGTATAAAAAATATACTGGCGCGCAAAAGGTAAGTTGAATCACTGGCCTGCTCTAATCCAATTAATCTAAAAACAGTGCAACGGCATGCGCTACCATGAAGGGCAATGTTAAATTGCCCAGTTAGGTTTTAGTTTTCCTTATTGGCATGCGTTGTGGCAAACCACGCCGCTATTTCAGCCCGCTCGTCATCGGTCATGCCGGTTTTATTTAAAAACGGCATGTCTTTGGTCACGGTAGTGCGTCTTACTAACTGAGGTGCATAACGAGTGATATCTTCCCAGCTATCTAGCACCACACCTAGCGGGGCCACTTTGAATATATCATCAGTTGGGGTACGTGAATGACAGCCTACACAATGGGTATTCACAAGCTCGGTTACTCGTTCATTAGTTACCACGGCTACACTTTCATTTTCAGTACCCGCTACCTCAACATTCGCTGGCGTTTTCGGCCACGAAACCCAAAGAGCTATGGCAAGCATAGCAACAGCACCTGTTACTAATATCGATGGTTTAGTTTTGCCAACATGACGTAGGTTGAAGAAATGTCGAATCCACGCGGCAGCCGCCATTAATGCAATAAGCACTAACCAATTTTGCTCATGCTGATAGGTCATAGGGTAATGATTTGAAATCATGATAAACAATAACGGCAAGGTAAAGTAGTTATTGTGCATCGAACGCAATTTGGCACCCGCGCCCCATTGTGGGTCGATACTTTCTTTTGCTTGTACCGCAGCAACCATTTTACGTTGGTTAGGCATAATGTTGAAAAACACATTACCCACCATAATAGTGCCAATTAACGCCCCAACATGAATGTAAGCCCCACGACCACTAAACCATTGTGTTGATAGATAAGTGACTACACAAATAAGCGAGACTAGACATAACGCAAAGACAATAGGGTATTTAGCCAATGGGCTTCTGCAGGCCAATTCGTAGATGGCAAGGCCACCAAAAATAAGTCCAAGGCCTAAAGATATTGCCATCGAGGGCGACATATTGTTGACTTGAGGGTCAATCAAATACGCCGAAGCGCCAAAGTAATACACTATGATGAGTAGCGCAAAGCCTGATAACCAGGTGGTATAAGCTTCCCATTTGAACCAGTGTAAGGTTTCAGGCATTTTTTCTGGGCCATAAGCATACTTGGCTACTTCATAAAAGCCGCCGCCATGTATAGCCCATAAATCGCCTTTAATGCCTTTATCTTCTTTCCACTTAGGCGGGGTGCGCAAATTATTGTCTAACCAGACAAAATAGAACGACGCACCAATCCACGCCACACCGGCAATTACGTGAAACCAGCGTACAAATAAGCTTATCCAATCAAGCCATGGCATAGTGTGTTTCCTTCTTATTATAACAGCATTGACCGCTTATCCAGGTCTCTGCAATAGCGCGGTCATCACCCAATATACTGAGTGCAAAAAAGACATCGTCAAATTCAGCATTAGGCTTAATTCGTAATTCCATGAGTTCATCATAACGGGGCGTTACAATAATAAAATCGGCAACCGTATTGGGGTTTAAGTTTCCAATCTCGTCATCTAATTTATGTGCTACCGCAGCGCCTTGGGTCATCAAGTAAAACCCTTCGATTGGGCAGATAGGCGCGTGGCGCAACTGGCTAACTTTATACGCATCGCCATAGGTTTTTAACATACTAAAGCTGGTGCCAGCGCCAACATCGGTGGCCAATGCTACATGCACATTATTGGCCCGTGCGGTTTGCATATCAAACAACCCGCTACCTAAAAATAGATTCGAGGTAGGGCAAAACGCTAAGGTTGCATCCGCTTCACCTAATCGTTGCCATTCATCGCTAGAAAGGTGAATACCATGACCAAATACCGAACGGGGGCGTACTAAGTTGTACTTATCGTAAACGTCTAAGTATCCAGATGCCCTCGGGAATAAAGATTTCACCCATGCAATTTCATCTACATTTTCAGACAAATGCGTTTGCACAAAGACATCTTTAAATTGGGTTGCCAGTTCACCTAAAGCTGCCAATTGCGCTTCAGAGCTAGTCGGCGCAAACCTAGGGGTGATCGCGTAGCGATTTCGGCCGGTGTTGTGCCATTTTTCAATTAACACGGCGCTGTCTTTTTGTGCAGTGTCGGGGCAATCTTGTAGGTCCGCAGGGCAGTTTCTGTCCATGCACACTTTACCTGCCACTATCGCCATGTCTATTTCACTGGCGGCACTAAACAAGGCATTACAACACCCTTGGTGTACCGATGAAAAAACGAAGCCAGTCGTTGTGCCGTTCTTCAACAATTGTTGCAAAAACACCTTGGCAATTTTTTGGGCATGCTCCACGCTGGCAAACTGCTTTTCGGTAGGAAAAGTATAGTTTTCAAGCCAACTTAATAGCTGCTCACCATAGCTAGCAATACTTTCAGTTTGTGGGTAGTGCAAATGGCTGTCTATTAGCCCAGGTAAAATCCAGCTGTCTTTATGATCATGTAACACTGCATCAGGGTACTGCTCACGCATCGTGATATACCCGCCAGTGGCGATAATTTTTTTGCCATCAATAACCAAGCCGCCATCGTAAATAACACTAATATCTTCCACTAAGGAAGATGACGTAGTACTAGGTGTTGGAAAGTGTGCAATATTCGCACGAAAAAGCTGCATTATATTTAGCTGCCTCTATAACTGCTAAAACCAAAAGGAGAGATAAGCAAAGGCACATGGTAATGGCCGCCGTCACTTTCAAGTTCAAACGCTATATCTATATGGGGGTAAAAGCTCTTCCCATGGGTAGCAATTAAGTAGTCATGGCTGTGAAAACGCAATGTATACACACCGGCTTCGAATGTCTGACCCCATTGGTTAAAGCGTCCGTCGTTATCGGTTTTACCGGTAAGTACATCGCCATTAGGCAAAGTAAGAGTAAGCGCAATACCTTCTACTGGCTTGCCCGATGTGGTGTCTAATACATGACTTGATAAGGTATTCATTAATTTTCGTCCTTGGCAGTTAACGCTTTGTCTAAGCGTAACAAGGTAATTTTAATTTGTTCTTGGGCTGCTGTGCGAATTTCTTCATTGGTGCTGTTCGGTAATCGCGCTTGCAAGGCGCTAAGCATCGCGTCGGCCGAAAGCCCTGTGGCACAAATAATAAAAATAAAACCATGCTTATCAAGATACGCTTGGTTCGCTTCTTTTAGCGTAAGCAGCGTAGCTTCTGACGCACTGGCTGTGCCTGATTGTTCACCGCTGGCAATGGTTTTCGTGTTGGCAAACTTTTTACGCAGCGAATCTACATCGCCAATCATTGGGTGGGCGGTGAATGCCTCTAAAAAGTCTTCCTTGCCGCATTTTGCCCATGCGGTTTTGGCATATTCTTTTACATCGTTAACGGTGCCAAAAGGGCGGGCGTTCACCATGCTGTAAATCCACGACTGTGCTGCGCAGGTTTGTTGAAACCAACCGGTAGCAGCACTGGTCGATAGGGTATTAAGTTCGTTTAAGGTCATACATTATGTTCCTTAGTGTTAAATCTATCGGCGTTAGTCACCGTAGCATCTTCAACATTGTCTTCACCGGCGTGTAAACGCTGGATAATTTGTGAAGCAATAGATACCGCCACTTCAATAGGACGCTTGCCGGGTATTGAAGTATCGCCAATAGGGGTTGCTAAGCGCGCTAAATCACTTTCATTAAAACCACGGTGTTCCAATTTAGTGATAAAACGCTTGGCTTTGGTTTGTGAACCAATAAGGCCAACAAAGGGTAACGCAGGGTATTTTAATGCTTGCTCGGTAATGCGGTAATCGAGTTGATGATCGTGAGTCAATATCACCAACCAGGTATTTTCTTCCAGCCCCCGTACTTCAGTCTCTGGCGCTTCTTCTACCACCATTTTGACGTTTGCCGGCAGCGGGTGACTGAACAAATCTTCACGACTATCAATCCAGGAAATACGAAGTGGAAGCTGGGCTAAAATAGGTACCAGTGCTTTTGCCACATGGCCTGCACCGAAAATAGCGATGTGCTGCGCATGGCGATTGCACACTTCAAACAACACTTTAACAGCACCGCCACAGCATTGCCCTAGCTTACTGCTAAGGGGGTATGAACGTATTTCTGTGCTTGCACTCTCTTTACTACGACTACCGCCGCTTAGCATCTCACGGGCTGTTTTGATTGCGTCGAATTCTAAATGCCCGCCGCCGATGGTATCAATGCTTTGTGCATCGGTAACCACCATTTTGCTTCCGGCTTCACGGGGTGTGGAGCCAGCAATACTAATGACCGTCACAATAACGTAGGGCGCACCGTCTTGTTGACACTGCGCTACCGCTTCGTACCATGTGCTCACTTTCATTGCGTTTCCTGTTGCGCGTTCTGAACCGATTGAGAGTGTGTTGCTTGTTGCAGCTGCATTACGGCATTCAGTACACGCTCTGGCGTGGCAGGTGTATCTAATTGTGGATCTTGGGTGTAACCAGAAATACTTGAAATGGCATCTTTCAAAGCACACCATACCGAAATTGCTAGCATGAAGGGGGGTTCTCCTACGGCTTTTGAATGGTAAATACTGTCTTCAGCATTCTCTCTGCCAAAAAGTTTCACATCAAAATGTTTAGGGGTATCGCCAATAGCAGGAATTTTATAGGTGGCCATGTTTTCACTGGTTAAGCGACCATCGTTATTCCACACTAGTTCTTCGGTAGTCAGCCAGCCCATGCCTTGAATGAAAGCACCTTCTATTTGGCCAATATCAATAGCAGGGTTCAAGCTATTACCTACATCGTGGAGTATGTCTACTTTATCAACGCAGTACTCACCACTTAAGGTATCAACAGATACTTCACTTACCGACACGCCATAAGAGAAATAGAAAAACGGGCGGCCATCGCCAGTTTCGCGATTGTAGTGTAGTTTAGGGGTTTTATAAAAACCATTGGCCGATAATGACACACGATCAAAATACGCCGCCTGAACTAAATCGCTAAAGGCTTTTTGATGTTCACCTAGCACTAGGTTACCGGCAGTAAACTGTACCTTTTCGGCTTGCTCTGGCATGCCTAGCTCGGTAGCAAAGCACTGCGCAAGGCGTTGTTTTAACGTTATGCAGGCATTTTGCACCGCTTTACCGTTTAGATCTGTGCCGCTCGACGCCGCCGTTGGCGATGTGTTCGGTACTTTATCGGTGCGGGTGGCAGTCACCTCTATCATGTCCATCGACACACCAAACTCATTCGCTGCAATTTGGGCTATTTTGGTGTGTAAGCCTTGGCCCATTTCTGTGCCGCCATGATTCACTTGAATGCTACCGTCGGTATAAATATGTACCAGTGCGCCTGCTTGGTTTAAGTGTTTTGCAGTAAAGGAAATACCAAACTTAACCGGAGTAAGGGCTAGGCCTTTCTTAATAACAGGGCTATTGCGGTTAAAGTCGGTAATCGCGTTTCTACGTGCCCAATAATCGGCGTCTTTTTCAAGTTTAGCTATCATTTCTGGCAATAGGTTGTGCTCTACTTCCATGCCGTAAGGGGTAGTCGTGCCAGTTTCTGGCCCGTACAGGTTTTGTTTACGTACGGTAAGCGGGTCTACTTCCAGTTTGCGTGCCATGGCATCCATCATGGCTTCAGCCATGATCATTCCTTGCGGCCCACCAAAACCACGGTAAGCGGTGTGCGATACCATGTTAGTTTGCAAGCGATGACCTACAATGTAGCTTGCACCCAAAAAGTAACCGTTATCGGCATGAAACATGGCTCTGTCGACAATAGCGTCAGACAAGTCAGGTGAATGCCCACAGTTACCGTTAATATCTACTTTTGTAGCAACAATTTTACCGTTTTCGTTAAAGCCAACCTCAAAGCTGTTATCGAAAGGGTGGCGTTTACCTGTTACATGCATATCTGTGCTGCGGGGTAATCGGCACTTCACTGCACACTGATTGCGAGACGCTAACAAAGACGCCAAACACGCCCACTGGGCAGCTTGGGTTTCTTTTCCGCCAAACCCGCCACCCATGCGGCGCATATCTACCATCACATGATGCAGCTTAATATTGAGCACTTCAGCAACCAGTTTTTGTACTTCGCTAGGATGTTGGCTTGAGGTATACACCTTCATACGGCCATCTTCATCTGGGATAGCCAGAGATACTTGTCCTTCAAGATACATATGTTCTTGGCCGCCAATAGAGAGATGGCCTTTACAGCTCAAAGGCGCAGTGGCCAGTTGAGTATCAGCATCACCTTGGCCGAACTTGTGAGTAGGGCGAACAAAGCGCTCGTGTTTGTGTGCTTCTTCGGTGGTAAATACGCCTGCAGTAGGAATAACCTTAATGGTGCCCTTTAGTGCCGCTTTTCGCGCTAAGTGCACCGAGGTGGCAAGAACAGCAAAATACGGTTGGCCGTAAAACTTAATTTCACCATTGGCGAGTAACGGATCGCCTTCAAAAACAGGCCCAATGTCTTTATGACCAGGTACATCATCGATGGTAATAACATCTACCACACCTTCGCTTGCACGTACGGCAGATAAATCCATAGTTTCAATAATACCCGCCGCGCACTGGCTGGTGCCCACAGCGGCGTACAGCGTGCCGTGCGGCTCTACCAAATCGTCAATATATTTCGCACTACCTTGAACCTGTCTAGCAGCACTTTCATGCTTTACCGACGTATGAACAACCTGTGTTGAGGCTGAATCTTTCGCGCTATCGATAAGTTTACGCATGTTGCACCACCCGAGTTTCAATCTTGTTGCTGCTATGACTGCCTGCTTGGCTAGTGTTTTGATGCTCTAGCCAGAACCGATGCCATAAATTAGCCAGTACTGTTTTACGATATTCTGCGCTGGCCCTTACATCATCTATCGGTGCAAAGGCTTCGCTTAAAATCTGTTTACCAATATTCAAGCATTCGCTACTTGCCCACTGTTTGCCTTTTAATGCGCTATTAAGCGCCTCGCAGCTAGCTGGTATTGCGGCAACACCGCCAAAGCCAGTACTAACGCCTTCAACCTTGCCGTTATTAAGCGTTACGTTGAATACAGCACATACGGCAGAAATGTCATCTTCCATACGTTTTGAAATCTTGTAAGCCGCGACCAATTCATTTTGTGTTAGGTAAGGAACTTCAATGGCAGATAGCCATTCGCCTTTTTCTAGCGCCGTTTGTCGATAGCCGGTAAAAAAGGCGTCTACAGGTACAGCGCGCGTTTGTGTGCCGTTATCAATATGCAGCACCGCGTTTAATGCTAGCAATACAGGCGGCATATCACCAATAGGGGAAGCGTTAGCCACGTTACCGCCCAAGGTAGCTTGGTTACGAATAGGTAGCGAAGCAAATCGGGTAATCAACTCTGCTAACTGGGGAAAGTGCGCCAGTAAAGGTTGCGTCAAATCACTTAATGGCGTGGTTGCACCAAAGGTGATCGAATGTTCGTTTGCAGTGCATCCATTTAGCGATTTTACCCCAGCCAAGCTGATTAATGTGCTCACATCTTTGAGTTGTTGAGTAAACATCAAACTCAAATCGGTACTGCCAGCGACTAATAGTGCATCAGGATGCAGTGCGATAGCATGGGCCAGCGCTGCGCGAGTATCAGGAACAAGCAAGTTGCTCGTACCCAGTAAGGGGGTTCCAGCCAGTTGCTTTAATGAACTTAGCGTGCTGGGCGTGTTACGTGAAAATGCGTCGTCAGGTGTGTTTCCACATACTGATAGCGCCGCATCAATGATAGGGCGATAGCCGGTACAACGACATAAATTGCCCGAAAGTGCATGCAGAACATCGTCGCGATTTGGCGTACCCTCTTGATGATACAAAGCAAACATCGACATAATAAACCCCGGTGTACAGAAGCCACACTGCGAACCATGAAAGTCGATAAGTGCTTGTTGTACAGGGTGTAATGTGTTGCCTTGAGTTAAGTGCTCAACCGCAATAAGTTGTTTTCCATGCACAGCCGACATTAAGGTTATACAACTGTTTACTGTACGGTAATGTAACCCATCGAACTGTGGAGTAGGCTCGGCAATCACAACGGTACACGCACCGCAATCGCCTGCAGCACAACCCTCTTTGGTACCGGTAAGTTTCCTGTGCTCGCGTAAGAATTGGAGTAACGTTAGGTCTGCCCGGGTATCGTCCAATTCAACGAGTTGTTGATTAATAAGAAAGCGAATCATACCCGCACCTCATCACTGTTTTCATTGATATATCCATTAATATAGCGGTATTCTTGATAGAAAAGTAGACCATTTGGTCAAAAAATTGCTTTAAAAAAAAGGCTTCCCTGAGAATAGCCCCTGATTTGGTAAGCAAAACTGCATACTTGTTGATGTCATACAGGCAAGAATCGTGCAAGGTTTAATATAAAGAACACGAAGTTAAGTAGAGGTAACGGTATAGTGTTTACGTTTTCTGTTTTACGCTAAAACCGTGATAACGTAATACAAACGGATGCCAGACGTGTAGTGAAGGATAAAATAACAACGATGATCAAATTAAGAGACACAGACGCAGGAGTAGGCGCCACAAACAAAAGAAACATTCTGCAGGCGGCTGAAAAATGTTTCGCCCAGTTCGGTTTCAAAGGTACTGCGGTTCAAAAAATTGCAGATGAAGCGAAACTGCCTAAAACCAATGTGCTTTATTATTTTAAAACGAAGCAAGAATTGTATGTGGCAGTGTTAGAAGAAACACTGTCGTTGTGGAATTCCCATTTCGACAGAGCCACTGTAGATGACGACCCCGCTGAAGTGTTAGCAGCGTACATTACAGAAAAAATGGAAGTATCTCGCACCCATCCCCAAGCGTCTAAAATATTTGCGATGGAAATTATTAACGGTGCGCAGAACTTAACCGGTTATTTTGATGAAGAACATGCCAAATGGATGGAAGGGCGCTTAGCACTTATCGACCAGTGGATTGAAGTAGGTAAACTTCCTCAGCTTGATGGCGAATATTTACTTTACACTATTTGGGCTAGCACCCAGCATTATGCAGACTTTTCTGCTCAAATTACCCGTCTTCGTGGTCGTAAAATGATTAAGGCCGATTTTGAAACGGCCACACGCCAATTAATTCAATTGGTGCTAGGTGGGTGCAACCTGCCAGTGCCAAGTCGTTATATTGAGAATATTGATGTCGAATAATTCCCATACTTACCCTCGCGACCTTATAGGTTACGGGGCTGATGTACCTAAGGCCAATTGGCCGAACGGCGCTAAAATTGCGCTCCAGTTTGTTTTAAATTATGAAGAAGGTGGTGAGAACTGCGTGCTTCATGGTGATGCGCACTCCGAAACCTTTTTGTCTGAAATAATTGGGGCACAAGCATTTAATGATAGACACCTTAGTATGGAGTCTATTTACGAATACGGCAGTCGAGCGGGGTTCTGGCGACTTCATCGTTTGCTCACCAGCTACAATATTCCGGTAACGGTTTTTGGTATCACTATGGCCATGCAACGTCACCCAGATGCCGTGCAAGCCATGTTAGATGCTAAATGGGAAATTGCGAGTCACGCTATGCGTTGGGTGCATTATCAAGATATGGATGAAGCGACTGAACGAAAAGAAATAGACGACGCTATCATGTTGCATGAGCAACTTACTGGCAAGAAGCCGGTTGGCTGGTATACAGGGCGTACCAGCCCTAACACGCTCAAATTGATAGCTGAGCGTGATGACATACTTTATTGTGCCGATTCTTATGCCGATGATTTACCTTATTTTGATAATCATTACAGCAAGCCCCTTTTAATGGTGCCTTATACGTTAGATACCAATGATATGCGCTTTGCTGCTCCACAAGGTTTCAATAGTGGCGAGCAATTTTTTCAATATCTAAAAGATGCATTCGATGTGTTATACGAAGAGGGCAGTGAAGCACCTAAAATGCTTTCGATAGGCATGCATTGCCGTATTTTAGGGCGGCCAGCGAGAATGGCGGCATTGAAACGTTTTATTGAATATGTGCAATCTCACGACAAAGTGTGGCTTGCTACTCGTGAAGACATTGCGAGACATTGGTTAGCAGAACATCCTTTGGTTGAAAAATCCCAGTAAAGTGTAAAGCTATAAGAAGCAAGCTACGCTATATAAACTGGAGATATAAAAATGAAAGTAAAAATTGCCTTGTGTTTATTAACAGCGCTCGTGTTAACGGGCTGTTCGAAGCTAAATCAGGAAAACTACGACAAATTAAAAATGGGTATGTCTCAAGATGAAGTGTCATCGGTGATAGGGGCTGCAGATAATTGCGCAAAAACCATGGGCGCAGTGTCTTGTATTTGGGGTAACGAAGAAGCGAAGCACGTAAAGATAGTCTTTATGGGTGATAAAGCCGTTACCTTTAGCTACGACGGTTTAGAGTAGGGGTAGAAAGCCCAATCTATGTAATTTACATAATCTAAGTAGCCTAAATAGATTACGCAAAACACAAAAAAACGGTGAAGATTATCTTCACCGTTTTTTTATATGCTAAGCATAAGTCTGCGCTTGTTATTTTAGGTCAAATATATAGCGCAGTATAAACACACCCGCTAACACGTAGGTTAATCCGCTCACCTCTTTGAATTTCCCTGTGCCCATCTTAATACCGACATAAGTAATAAACCCAAGGGCAATACCTTCGCTGATACTAAACGTTAGTGGCATGGCCAACAGTGCCACTGATGCGGTAGCCAGTGCGCCCAAATCATCGAAATCTATCTGACGTATGGCTTCCATCATCAATATACCCACCATAATGAGGGCAGGCGTCGTTGCCATCAACGGAATAACTTTCATTAATGGCGTAAGGAACAAAGCGAGCACAAAGCACAGTGCAACTACTACTGCAGTTAACCCTGTTCTACCACCTGCAGACGCCCCAGTAGCAGACTCTACGTAGCTGGTTACCGGTGAAGTGCCAATAAAAGCACCCACTACACTAGCTGATGCATCAGCGGTCATGGCAGGCCCTATTTTAGGTAATCTACCGTTTTTATCTAGAAGGTTCGCACGGCGAGAAACCCCAATTAAGGTACCAATGGTGTCGAACATGTTCACAAACATAAGCGCGAATATTAAGTCCCATGTCTCAGCGATATGATCAATAGGATACCAAAAGTCCATTGCCATGAAGGTGTTCGAAATAGGTTCCGGCAAGCCGATAATGGCTTCTGGCGTTGCGGTTAACATGCCATTTTCGGTAGGTACGAAAGCACCAATCACCGTTAGCACCACGATGGAAATAAGAATACCGCCAGTTACTTTTTTTACTACCATGACAATGGTAAAAATAATTCCAAGTAGCGCTAGCATTACCGCAGGGTCAGATAAATCACCAAGACTCACAAAGGTGGCAGGATGGTCGACAACCAAGCCCGCATTTTTAAGCCCAATAAAGGCAATGAATAACCCTATACCGCATTGCACACCAATTTTTAGAGCCGGAGGAATAGACTCCGCAATTTTAGTTCTTACCCCGGTTAAGGACAGAATTAAAAAGAGAACACCGTTCCAAAAGACTATTCCAAGCGCGGCTTCCCACGGGATTTCTCGAGATAAACAAATTGTAAAAGCAAAAAAGGCGTTTAAACCCATACCAGGCGCAAGTGCAATGGGATAGTTAGTCATAAACGCCATCAATAAAGTACCCAAGCAGGCAGCGAGCGCGGTTACCGTAATTAATCCTTCGATAGGCATGCCACTTAAGCCAAGGATCCCTGGATTTACCACTAAGATGTACGACATGGCGGCAAAGGTGGTTAGCCCCGCTACCACTTCTGTTTTTATTGTGGTTCCATGCGCCTGAAGCTTAAACAGGCGCTCTAATACGTTATTAGACATGTAGATTTCTCTATGCGTTGAGTCATTTATCATTATTTGATGTTGCATGAAGCAAAAACTTGACCACTTAGTCAGTTTGTTGGTGCGTTTTGTGCTACGGTAATCATAGCCAGAATACGCAAAGTCAGTGGTACGCCAGTGAAATCAACTAATAAAGGTTTTAAAAACCGTCTATTTCACATCGGAAGCGTTATAACAACGCCTGACTAAATCAACGCTAGAAAAGAAGTTGCGCACTAATTAAGATCAAGTTGCATCAAAATGGTGCGTTTCTAACTGTGAGGGGCCATGTCGCTATCAACAATAATTCAAAAACTCCCGAAGGCTGAACTGCACTTGCATATAGAAGGCAGCCTAACACCTGAGCTTATGTGGCACCTGGCAAGCAAGCATAGTATCACGTTGCCATATAAAAGCATTGAAGAGATAGCTGCCGCCTATCAATTTACTAATCTTCAAAGCTTCCTCGATATATATTATGCCGGCGCGGGCGTTCTCATTGATGAAGATGATTTTTACGCATTAATGTGGGCGTATTTCACTCGCTGCCACGAAGACAACGTGGTACACACCGAAATCATGTTCGACCCGCAAACCCATACCGCAAGAGGGATAGGGTTTGAAGTTTTCATGCCCGGTTTTTTACGTGCCATGAAAGATGCACAAAAGCAGTACGGTATTTCCAGTTATTTAATTATGTCTTTCTTAAGGCACCTACCAGAAAGCGATGCCTTCGCCACACTTGAAGCCGCCAAACCTTATTACAGTGTCATAGACGCGGTTGGCTTAGACAGTTCTGAACTGGGACATCCGCCGTCTAAATTTGAACGGGTATTTAAAGAAGCGCGAGCACTTGGTTTTAAAATAGTTGCCCATGCAGGTGAAGAGGGCCCGCCAGAATATATTTGGGAAGCGTTAGACTTGCTTAACGTTGACCGGATTGATCATGGTGTAAGATGCCAGGAAGACGAAAAGTTGATGGCTTACATTAACGATAATCAAATTCCTCTTACCGTGTGTCCGTTGAGTAACCTGAAATTGTGTGTGGTAGATGACCTAGCCAAGCACAATATTTTATCGTTACTCGATGAGGGCTTAATGGTCACAGTGAATTCAGACGATCCGACGTACTTTGGTGGTTTTTTAAATGATAATTATATTGCATTGTGTGATGCGCTACCTGTAACAGAAGCACACGTGAAGCAACTTGCTATCAATAGTTTTACGGCTAGCTTTTTACCGGATGACATTAAGCAACGACACATTGCTCACATACATTCTTTAACAAGCTAAACTGTTAAGCCGCTTATTGCTTCTTTCTAAGCGTGGGCGGTAGTCATTTCAGATTTAGTGGCATCGATTACTGATGCCAACGCTTCAACGTGTGCTTCAATCTCATCCCAATCGTCTGTTGTCGATAATATTTCAATGGATGAAGCTTTCTGGCGTAGTACCTCGGCACCCACATCACCTGAAACCCCCTTAATAGCATGGCTAGTGAAGCGAACTTCTTCGCGATCTCTATTTGTAACCGCTGTAGTAAGCGTTAAGTATTTTTCATCGATTTGATCAATAAACATCTTTGCAACGCGTTTCAAAAGATCGTGGTTTCCCGCTAAACGTTGTAATGCTTTTTCATATTGCCAAAGCGACGTACTATCAAAATTCATAACGTTTTTTGCCTTATAAGCCATTTAAAAAGTGTAAGTAGTTAATTTACAGTTAAAACTTAAATTTAAAATTTAATTGTGGAGCTATTTAAAGTAAGGTTGTCTATTGTTTTATTAAATTCACCTTTAAGTTTCTCTTTGTGGTTGTGATAGTATTTGCTGTACACGTTGATTTATCAGTTAAGCCTTGCGTACATAATCTATTATCGCAATACTAATAATATTAGCATAGACGAATATATACTAAAGGCTAATAACAAAAAGTATAACGTAGTCGATACTAAATAGAGAAAAAAGTAAATAGGAAAAACGACAGCTATGGATATGCGTGCGCAAAAAGTGCTTATTGTTGATGACGAACCTGTAAATATTGTCATTTTAGAATCGGCTGTAAGTAGCTTAGCGAACGTAATTAGTACCAGCGACAGTCAAGAAGCCCTTCAACTTGTCCAAATTCATAAACCCGATTTAATTGTTCTTGATATCAGTATGCCTAAGCGGTCAGGGTTTGACATCTGTAGGGCAGTTAAGGCTGATTTGGGTTTACGAGAAATTCCGATACTCTTTGTTACATCGTTTACCGACAGTGAAAATGAGCGAAAAGCACTCGCATTGGGTGCTATTGATTTTATTGCTAAGCCCATTGATATCGAAATTTGTAGGATGCGGGTAAAGAATCACCTGCTAATGCAACGCCAAAAATCACAGTTATCTACTTATAACGAAAGAGTACTCGAAGAAAAAGAGCAGCTAAATATTACACTTAATGCTATCGCTGATGGGGTTATTGCCACAGACGCAGAAGGTCTTGTGACTTTTATTAACCCGGTTGCTCAGCGCTTAACTGGCTTTAATGAGTTTGAAGCGTGCGGGCGAATGGTGGATGACATTATGGAGTTACGAGATGCCACGACTAATGCTGAAGTGATTAACCCAGCGTTATATACCATGAAGGTTAAGCGGCCTGTTGCTATGGCGTTCAACGTAAAGTTAGTTAGCAAGCAAGGTAAAGAGTGTAGGGTAGAAGATACAGCATCCCCTATTTTAGACACGCAAGGAAACGTCAAAGGGGCCGTGGTTGTATTCCAAGACGTGTCTGAATCTGTGGCAATGGCTGTACAAATGACCCATGTCACTAATCATGATCAACTTACCGGCCTGCCTAATCGCGTGTTATTGCACGACAGAATTGTTCAGTGTATTCATCGCACCGACACGGCACAGCCAAGTATCGCACTGTTACTAATAGATATTGATAATTTCAAATATTTAAACGACGCGCTCGGCCACAAAGTCGGCGACTCCATTATTTTATCTATATCGAAGCGCCTTCAACAAGCATGCGGTAAGTCTGCAACGTTAGCGCGGGTTGGTGGGGATGAATTTGCATGTTTATTAGCCGATGTAGGTAGTGGTTTAAGTGCCGATGGGGTGGCAATGAGTTGTTTGCAAAGTGCAAGGGAGCCTATTCACATTGATGGTCGGCATCACCAACTTAGTTTGAGCATTGGTATTAGCTTGTTCCCTCAAGATGCTTCTAGTGCAGAAGAAATGATGCGGCATGCAGACACTGCCATGTATCGCGCGAAAGCGACTGGTAAAGACAAGTTCAGTTTCTTCTCGAAAGATCTTCAACTGGCTATGCGCAAACGAGTTGAAATGGAAGTAAAGCTTCGCACAGCACTTGATAACAACAGCTTGGCATTATTTTTTCAACCTAAATATGATTTAAACTTAAACAAAGTCGTTGGCGCAGAAAGCCTCGTTAGATTGATTGATGACGATGGTGGTATTGTTTCACCAGATGAATTTATTCCGCTGTCTGAAGAAACGGGGTTAATTCACCGCCTAGGTAAGCAAGTTTTGGTAAAAAGCTGTGAGTTTATTGCTAAGTGTGTTGAAGCGAATAAACCGCTTAAAATTGCGGTTAATGTGTCAGCACAGCAAATAGCAAACCCTAGCTTTGCGAAAGAAGTTGAAGAAGTCATTGTCTCGACCGGAATCGACCCAAAGTTGTTAGAGCTAGAGGTAACAGAGTCAGCACTAATGGCCGATTTCGACCTAACGCGAAATATGTTACTGGCGTTGTCCTCATTAGGGCTTACGTTAGCACTAGACGATTTTGGCACCGGCTACTCAAGCTTATCCTACTTACGTCAGTTTCCTTTAAACGTACTTAAAATTGACCGATCGTTCGTAAAAGATATGGATAACGAACCCCAAGCGCTTGATATTGTGACTGCTATTGTTCGTCTCGCCAATTGTCTTAATATGATTCTAGTGGCAGAGGGGCTTGAAACCGAATTGCAGTTTCATACGCTTAGGCAGTTAGGCTGTGAATATGGTCAAGGCTACTACATGTGTAAGCCGATATCAGAAAATGAATTTACCACACGGTTTTTAAATCAAACGACAATAATGACGTAACAGTAAATTTTAAAAATATGAAAAGATGGAAGTTTCTCCTTTTTGGGTTAATATCCCGTAAGTAATGTTGTAATATGAGACTACTACGGTTTGCCCCTCAATTTCTTAAGATAGTCCTGTTAAATTTATGCAGTTAGAACTAAAACCATACTCGGCATGTAAGGTACTCGTGGTCGATGATGAGCCTATTAGCAGAATGCTTCTTACCTCCATACTCGAGCCTTTCGTTACCTGCATTGCTGCTTCAAACGGCAAAGAGGCAATTGGCCATTGTGCTATACACAAGCCTGACCTCATTCTGTTAGATATGAACATGCCTGATATTGACGGTCTTACCGTATGTCGTACTTTAAAAGAAAGCACTGAATCAGCCCACATACCTGTTATTTTTGTTACCTCTACTATTGACGTTGAAACCGAAAATGAGTGTTGGGAAGTGGGGGCCTCAGATTTTGTGTTGAAGCCGGTTACCGCCTCTACACTAGTGCATCGCATAAAAAACCACTTGCAAGGTAAGCTACGTACAGATTTGCTTGAAAGAATGACCTTTCACGATCAGTTAACAGGCTTATACAACCGACTGTACTTAAGTAATGAAATTCCATTATTAGTAAAGCAAGTTGCTCGCGACCATGGAACTGTCGGTATCATCATGATGGATATCGATTTTTTCAAACTCTATAACGATAATTATGGTCACCTTCAAGGGGATATCTGCCTTCAACAAGTGGCAGGGGTTATTGGTGAGCATGCGCGCCGTCCCAAAGATGCAGCCATTCGATTTGGTGGTGAAGAGTTTATGCTGGTATTACCTTACACCGACATGAACGGGGTTAAGAAAATTGCTGAAGACATTGTGGCTGCAATAAGAAGTGAGAATATCACGCATTATGCCGGCAAGGGGGGGAAGCTAAGCCTCAGCGCGGGTTTTGCGGTGAGAGCTGCTAATGAATTGCAAGATAATGGTGTATCTTCTCTTATAGAGTCAGCTGATATTTTTCTCTTCGAAGCCAAAGAGGCTGGGCGTAACCGCGCTATCGGTTAAATGGTGTTACCCTTTTCACAACTAGCCTATTGTTTAATTTTTTTTATTTGAAATAACCACTATCATTGCCGTAATGGAGCAGTGTAAAAACTGTAGTGGCTCTTCTGACCCTCAGGGGGCTTCTTGATTTTGATGGCGGTTTGCTATGTCTCAACAATTCAATAGTAAAGAAAAGTACCCTATTTCCGTTTCATCGACGGTACTTAACTTCGAGAAAGTGCTTAAATCCGGTTGCGACATATTATCCATGCAGCAAGGTATACTTTTACATGTTACTTGCGAACATATCGACGTGATCGCCAAAGCCGATGTTTCTCTTGCACCTAACCAACTACTCCTACCCCCTTTTCCTGTTGATATAACCTCCCTTCCGGCTGGCCAGTTCGCAAGCTGCGGTGAGGTTAAGCAGTGGGCAGAGCAAAATTTATCGGCGAAAAACTATATTATTGGCCGTGTTCATCGTGTTGGTAACTATCACCTTGTGTTAATGCTGGTAAACAGTGTGGAAGGTATAGATTTTTCTTTCGATAAAGGGAAGTTATCGTTACTTGATAACTGGCTAGAAAGCGTTTTACAAAAAGAACGTGGAGCAGACGATAATTCAATCAAACATGCTGAGTTATTTGAAAAGTTGCAGTCAGTGGCAAACATAGGTGTATGGGAAGTTGATATTGCCGACAATGCACTTTTTTGGTCTTCTCAAACCCGTGTTATTCATGAAGTGCCTCAAAATTATACGCCAGAACTTGGCTCAGCAATTGAGTTTTATAAAGAGGGGGCAGATCGCGATGAAATTACAAGGTTGGTTAATCACGCGATAGAAACAGGCGAACCATGGACCGCTACCTTGCAGATAATTACCGCAAAGGGAAACCCGGTGTGGGTAGAAAACCACGGTATGGTTGAAATGTTTGAAGGTCATTGTGTTCGGCTTTTCGGTACGTTTCAAAATGTTGATAAGCCGGTAAAGCTTCGCTTGGAACTTGAGGAAAGACAGAAAGACGCAGAAGCTGCATTTAAAGAGCGGGGTCACTTGTTATCTCGTATCAGTCATGAATTAAGAACGCCGCTAAATGGTATTACGGGAATGCTACAGGCCATAAAGTTCGAGCAGCGAGTGAATATTCGAGAGCGAAAAACGGATTTAGCACTTAAGAGCGCCAGCCGCTTACTGCTGCTAATAGATGATGTTTTAGACTACACTGAAATTTCCAGTGGCGAGCTTGTACTGAAGAAAAGTCACTTCTGCGTGCGTGCAATGGCAGAAGAGTTGATTGATGTATTTAAATCCTTGTGCAAAGAAAAAGGCCTTCGTTTATACGCGGTTTTGTCGTTCCCCGAGAATACCTATATAAATGGTGATGCCAATAGAATAGGGCAAATTATTTCTAAGTTACTGCACAACGCCATTAAGTTTACTTCACGAGGGCACATTTCCATCCAGTTAACACTTAGAGAAGCGTTAACTGAGCCTAACTTGCTTATTTCTATAGAAGATACGGGGGAGGGAATGGATGAGGTCACTAAAACCTCGTTGTTCACTCCTTTCATACAAGGGCAAAAGCAATCGGCAATTAAAGGCAGTGGAACAGGCTTAGGGCTTTCTATCGTAAAACAGCTAGTTGACAAAATGGATGGCGAGATAGATATTCGCTCTGAAAGGAATGTAGGCACTACCTTTGATATTGTCCTTCCTGTCACCCTGACAGATGCTAAACAAGGCCTGCTTGACCACGACGATGCCCTACCATCTAGTTTACTCACTATCCCATTGTCTATTCTGGTGGTGGACGATAACGATATTAACCGCATTGTGCTTACTTCAATGTTGGAAAAATATAACTTTATTGCCGATGAAGCTGAAGATGGTGAAGTTGCAGTACAGAAAGCCAGAGAAAAAGACTACGACCTTATTTTCATGGATTGTGCTATGCCGGTGCTTGATGGGGTGTCAGCCACCAAAGTCATACTTGAAGAGGGGTTGATGCACAGCCAAGGTAGCATTATTGCAGTTACGGCTAATACGTCAGAAGATGACAGAAAAGCGTGTACAGAGGCGGGAATGTCAGCGTTTTTATGTAAACCAGTCGACCAACGCAAAGTCACGTTAGAACTTAAGAAAGCCTTGCTAAGTAAGTCACTTGAAATGCATCAGTGACAGCGGGCCCCGCTGTCACCTAATATTCATTTTTTGACTATTGCTTAACCGGCATGTCAGTTTTCACTGTATCCCAGTTTTTTGTAATTTCTTCAATAACCACAGCGCCTACAGCGTATGCTGCTTCTACTGCCGACTGCAATGCCGCGTAGCCTTCCCCTGAACTCTCTAGCTCAAGATTTTTCGCTGCGGTCAAACCTGCAGGTTGCATGGTAAAGTTACTGGCAGTACGAAGAATAAGTACACGGTCTTTATCAACCAAGTTAGCATTGTCTAAGTAAGTAAGCGCTTGTAAGGTGGCTGAATCTTCCATGCCTGACGTGACAAAGTTACCTTTGCTTTGTGTCCAGTAGCCCACCCAATCGTTAGCCCAGTCATTAAGTAATTTGCCGTGCCAAAATGTAGATGCCGATAAATGTGAACCCGTCATAATGGTTGGGGCAGCAAGGGCATTAGGGTACCCCGTATAAGTCGCGCGCAATTTATCCATGGCGGGTGTATTGGGTAACGCTGTATCTTTTGTAAGGTTAAACGCCCAGTCTCTTAAACTGGCATTTAAAATGTAAACCTCGCCGTTAGGCGCTTGTTCTGGGTTTACCGATGCGGCGTTAGCATAAGGTGAGTGAGTGAAAAGCGGGAAGTAGCCCGTTTTCCAGTCACTTGGAATTTCACGTGCATCAATTTGATGAGCAAGATCGCCGTCAACCACATAGTCAGTCCATACTGCAGAGCCAATGGTGCCGTCAGCAGGATCCATACCTGCAATACCGGCTACAAGCCAGTAAGCATGCGTTAAGTCGAATCTAGGATCTAGACCAAGTGCCATAATAGCAGCCGAGGCGCGGGCTATACCCATTCCCGTTACAATACCTAATACCCCGGTTTCTTCATTAACAAAAATATCATGGTGAGCATGGGGCAGGGCATAGCGGGTTGAAAGCTTTTGGCCTTTTTTCCAAAGTTGGAATTCACCAGGTTTGTCACCTTCGTCTTCACCAATTTCAAACATGGCAACCACAACGGCTTTAATCTCAATAGGGGAAGTATCGGTTGTTTCAGCGCAGTGACCAGCAGAAGCGAAAAAAGAAAGGGCGAGAATAGCATTAGCAAAATAGCGCATTAATAATTGTCCTCTTAGGTATAAAAAAAGGTAAATCTACGAGGGTAGATTTACCTTTATAACATTTTTTATTACAACAGCTTATAATGCAGTGTCTTAGAACTTATAAGCGAACTTCGCGCTCCAATGACGTGGTAGTTCTGGCAACACAACTTGGCTACCGAACAAGTCAGGGAAGTTAGCGCGGAAATAACGCTCATCAGTTAAGTTCTTAACAGTAAAGTTTACAGACCAGTCATCTGCCTGATAAGAAACACCTGCATTCACTAGCGTGTACGCTGGAAGCATTACCGAAGCAGAGAAGCCAGAAGCTACTTCTTCAACGTCAACTACACTCACGTTAGCCGCATAACCGTTTTGGAAGTCGTAAGTTGCCGTTACTGTGTACACGTTTTCAGGGATACCCGCTTTACGTGCATCAGTGTTAGCAAAGCCTTCACCAATTAAGTTCAAGCCAATCACGTTACCACCAAACACGAGCGACGGATCGGTAAGACTTGTTAAGTCTTCAGCACCAAGGAAACCAAACTGGCTACCATTTTCAAGTGCAGTAAGGTTAATAACCTTAATGTTCGTGTAGCCTGCAGACATCACTAAGTTTTCGTTAACAACCCAACGAAGTTCAAATTCAGTACCTTTGTTGTTTGTGGTGTTGTTAGTAACCGTGTTTTGGCTGCTAAAGTCGGTTCTTTCCATTTCAAATGAAGAAAGTGCAAAGTAAAGGGTATCGTCTAGCAATGAACCTTTAACACCGAACTCGAATAACTCAGACGTATCGAAAGCACCGTCTTCTAGTTGGCCAACACCAATTTCTGCACCTTGACCCGCAACAATCGTTGCTTGCTCAGCAGCCGTGATGTAAGGAATTAAGCCAAACGGAAGTTCGTATGAAATACTGGTATTCCAAGACCAACCGCCTACTGTATCCTCAGCATATACAGGTACTTCATCGCCAGTTGCGCCAAGTAGCAGGTCGGTACGTGAAGTCGTTTCGATATCAATGGTGTCGTAACGTACACCAAGCACAAGATTTAAGCCCCAATCCCAAGTAAGGTCGGTCATGGCACCAATACCTAAATCAAGGTAGTTACCTTCATCGTAGTTATCGTAGTTCATACCAGAGCGAGTAGAAAGCAAGCGTCTATCAAGCGCCGATGATGCCATTGTTAGGTCACGACGGTTAAAGTACTCGTACGTAAAATCATCACCGTGTAAAAAGTCGGTGTAACGAATTGACGGAGAAATTTGGAATTGTGCTAATAGGCTATCGTTTTCATATTCGGTAGCGAAAACAATCTTATCTTCAATTACCCAGCTATCGTGGAATTGAGAGAAGCCATACGCATTTTCGTTAATGTTATCGTATGAATCGTAGAAGAACTGGTTACGAATTTCCCAGTTGTCTGCGTAATAGATGGTATCGAAGTAGAAAGTAATCGCTTCGTTACCCAATTGGTCATCTGGTGCAACCAATACTTGGCTACCGCTTAGGGTAGTAGTACCTACGTTTTCAAGTGCCATTAGGGCAGTGGCTTCATCATCGGTAAATGCAGCACCAGGCACGTAGAAGAAGCTGTTACCCGCAATATTTACTGCGCCATACTCTTCGTGACTAATTGAGCCGTCGCCGTCTGTATCAAGTGGCTGTGCAGTACCAGTAATATAAGTACCGTCGTCGATTAGCTCTTGTGTTAAACGGTTCCAACCAGCAACTTGGTTACCATCGTAATCGTGGTACATACCACCAAATTCAACACGAAGGTTATCAGTAATATCTATGTTGAAAGCGGCTTGTAAAATAGTTTGGTCAGTTTGTGTGTTCTCGTAGTAACTATCTGAGTTTTCTACTTCACCGTACAGGTAATAACCGACTGTTTTATCGCCAACCTGTGCTGGACCACCAACCTCTGCCGTTAACACGCTCTTATCCCACGAACCCGTCGTGTAAGAGATTGCGCCTTCAGGCTTTTCTAAATACTGGCCAGATGAAGCACGGGCAGATTTAGGGTTAAAGTTTAAGTAACCACCAATTTTAGACGGGCCGTAAATTGGCGATGCTGGACCACGAACAATATCAATTCGGCTTGAAGCACCAATTGGCGTAGGGTAGTTACCTGGGTTATCTAGGCGTTTAACGCCACGGAAATAGGTTTCACCAGGCGTACCACGTACATCAAGTGAACCAGCTACACCAAAGAATGACTGGGTAAATGTACCAGGAGCAAATGCCACTAGTTCATCAATGTCTGAAACGTTAAAACGCTCCATTTGTTCTTGAGAAATCGTTGATGCAGAACGCGGTGTTTCAAGAATTGATTTTCCAAAACCAAAAACTGATTCAACATCTTGACCAGGCAAACTGCCCAGAGAGCCTGTTACTTCAATTTTTTCAACGTCAGCGTCTTTCGGCGCAGATTCAGCCTCTTGTGCAAGTGCGATTGAAGGCACTGACAACGTCAGACCGAATGCTAGCGCACGGGCTAGTGGGTTAAGCTTGAATGTAGTGTTAATCATGGTTTCCTCTATTTTTAATAACCTTTTAAAAGGCTTTTTATACTTTTTTATTTTTCTGTCTGGGTAAAAGCACAATGAGTGCCAGCTTCTTGTCCAGTTGGTCAGGAAGTAGAATAAATTTAAATTAATGATTTTATTGAGTTTTTTCTAGAGTTGGGAAAGTGGTGATGTTATCAAAATGTGAAGTGGAGCAATGCTGATGGCTCTCTGCACCAGCGTTGTGATATTTACCCTGCGTGTTGCACCAAATTTGCTCTTTATACTTCACTTTGAGTATCTGAGGTGACTTCTGCTGATTTTTGCGGTGCACGTGGCAAAGAAAGTTCTAAAATGATGGCAGTCAGGCCCGCAGAGGTTACGGGTGAAAGTAAAACGTTTTCCAGCCATGTAGGCAATTGCGATAATGCGCTGGGCACCATCATTACACCAATACTCATCCCTAATGCACACGCGGTGATCAAGCTACTTCTTCTATCTAACGCGTAGCTAGCAAGTAACTTCAAACCACCTACGGCCACCATGGCAAACATAACCAGTGTTGCCCCGCCCAACACCGGCTTAGGTATAGCTTGTAGCACCCCCCCCACAGCAGGAAAAAGACCAACAAACACAAACATGCCCGCCACGAAGAAACCCACTTTTCTACTCGCAATACCAGTTAGCTGAATAACCCCGTTGTTCTGCCCAAAGGTGGTATTGGGAAATGTATTAAAGGCACCCGCAATCATTGAGTTAAGTCCATCACCTAGAATGCCACCTTTAATGCGCGATAAATAAAGTGGGCCAGTCACGGGTTCTTTGCAAAATAGGCTATTCGCGGTTAAATCGCCTGCGGTTTCAATCGCAGTAAATAAATAAATGAGGGCAATGGGTAAAAACAAGGTGATATCGAAGCTAATACCAAACGCAAAGGGTTGGGGAACCGCAATAGCAGGTAGGGCATTTAAGTGAGAAAAGTCTAATCCTTTGGTGATCCACACATAGGCGGTACCCAATGTCATCCCCACAAAAATGGCCGATAGTCGTACCCAGTGATTATTCGACGCGTTTAAAAATACAATAATTAGTAAAACGCTTACCCCTAATCCTAAATTATCTAAACTCGCAAATGATTCAGCATTAAACCCACCTGCTAAGTCGGTCATTCCAACATTGATAAGCGATAAGCCAATGGCGGTAATAACAATACCCGTCGTTAGTGGTGTGATAATGCGTTTAAGTTGAGTAACAAATAAACTGAAAACTACCTCAACGACCGCCCCCGCTAGGGTTAAACCAAAAAGTAGAGATAAAATTTCTTCGCTACTGCCACCTTCATTTTTTACTTTCATGCCGGCCAATAGCAATGCACTGATAAAGGCAAAGCTAGTGCCCTGAATAGCCACTAATCCACTGCCCACTGGGCCAAATTTTTTCGTTTGAATAAAGGTGCCAACACCACTGACAAAAAGCGCCATGCAAATAAGGTAGGCCGTGTGCTCTGTAAGTCCCAGAGTTGCAGAGATAATTAATGTAGGCGTTATGACACCAATAAAGCTCGCCAGCATGTGCTGAACCGCAGCCGTTAAGCAAGCTGCCGCATTGGGTTTGTCGTGCAGGCTATAAAGTAAATCTTGAGGTTTCTCTTGCATGATTAATCCTTATCGTTGCTGCACAATTCGCTTTCAAACGTACAGATGAATGCGCGAAATTTTAGGGTAGGAGTGGTGACGTTATCTACTGCAACTAAGCGTTCAAACCCAGCAATACGTTGGTGATATAAAGCAAGCTGCTGCGCTTTTTCATCGGGTTGTAAAAAACTGTACTGCAAACTGTTGGTGCCTAATGTGAGTACTTCTTCCCAACTTAAGTTGAATTCGGTAACCGCAACATAAAACTCGTCGGTCAAGGTGGAATCGAACATACCTCTATCATCGGTAGATAGCGCGGTAGGAATACCTGTTCGCAAATATTCTGGAAAGGGGTGGGCATCGTAGCTGGGAATGTATTCAAGCAGTAAGTTCGAAATAAGGTTAATTTCTATAAGGTACTGGCCGTTTCTCATTAGCAATAGAGTATCTGGGTCGAAAATGGTATTTAAACCATGCCCAATGCGCTCTGCTCCAAGCAATAAGGTGTCTCGTACGTTTGTGTCTGCGGTTTCTGACTCACCAGCGTGAAAGGCCAATGAAACTTTAGGGTATTTGGCACGAAGCTTACGAAGTGTTGATGCAAACCGTTTCGGTTGCCCATTCATGTCATCTTCTCTGCCTACTAAATTAATACCCACGTACAAGTCTCTGTGGCTATCCACAAAGTCATAAATCCATTCTAGTTGCGCTTCGGCGTCGGGTAAAAAACGCACCAGAGCATATTGAAAACGAACAGTAACTTGCGTGGCTTGTGCCTCGTCGCTGGCAAGCATGTCGGTATAAATACCGAGTGCTTCGTCGGGCGTATAAGGGCTACCATCCGGTTTCTTTGTATAGCGAACATTCACTTGGGTTTCCAAATATTGCAGATTTTCCTTTTGGTAAGCTTGCATATTACGTAGCAATATTTTTGATACTAACGTGGGATTAGCCGTGAGCTCGTTTAACCGTTGCCAATGGGTAGAAAAGAATTCTTCTCGCCCTTCTGACGGAGTATGTAAGCGAATACTATCCATAAACTCGCGTTTTAAATTGTCATCAAGCAATCCTAATTCAGTGTAATTTTTCTGAATACACGGCGGTAACCTAGCCCATGTCGTTTTGCTGATGGTATGAAAGCGTAATGCACTTTGTTTGCCTGAATGGCATAGGGTGTTGCTCACCAGTGTGTAATAGGTATATCCCCCATTTTTAGTAGGATCTGCTGCCAGTTCGTACCACCATTCACTAAACCCTGAACCTGACAAGTGGTGATGTAAATCGCCTCCTTTTGGCATGGCTTGTAAAAATTGATACATCTGGCGTGGCGTGGCCGTTTGTTTAAAACTTTCAAACCATAAGGGCATTGAAAAAAATGAGGAAGTAGAAGAACTGGCTACTGAACTTGGTGTGGCAGCGCTTTTGATAGCAACGCTGGTAAGGCAGATAAAGACAACAAGTGGAAAAGATAACAAGGTAAGTCGCAAACGCATGAGTACTACAGCAGTGTTAAAATCATAATGCGTGAGGTTTGCAAGAAGCTGACCAGTTAGTCTATGGTTAAAAAGAAGGTTAACTCAATGATTAACGGGTAATTTAAGGTAAAATAAGCGAAGGGAGAAAATGACATTAAGTATACGCTGCACCAATGTAGTGCCTTTAAACGAAAAGCGCGCCAATATGACGCGCTCAAATTAACAGCAAGGCTTTGAAACTAATTAAAATTCAACGCCTTCGTCTAGCGTTACAAAGATAGAATGACGCACTTCGTTATACATGGCTTTTGAGCAATGACCTTCGCCTTCGGTGTCTTCGAGTAGAATAACATCGCCAGAACCAAACACATGGCGCTCACCGCTAGAAACAGTGAATTCTGCGCGACCTTTTAATATAAAAAGAAGCTGGCGTGCTGGCGCGGGGTGCCATTTAAAGTCATAGTCAGCAGGGGTTTCTCTAAAGATAATCTTATCGGCCCCAAACTTTTCTGACAACAGACCAATAGGTCCGCCATCCTTCAGTGGAATATCGATTTCACCAAAGTGGCTCTTGCCTTCATCGTCGTTATATATCCTTGCTATCTTCATCTTACTCATACCTGTTTCTTATCATTTAACGAATAATGCTTAAACGTGAACCTTGCGTAGGCAGGAACTATGCCTTAGTACTTTAACGTGCGAAGACTGTGGTGCAATACCGCCAAGCTAGCGGCAACATCATCTGTGGTGATTGACTCAGCCGGATGGTGACTAATACCACCCTTACAGCGTGTGAATAACATAGCAACAGGGCATATCTCAGCCATTGCCATTGCATCATGTCCTGCACCCGAGGCCAGTACTTTGGGTACTATCCCAGCTTCAGTTACACCCTTAAGCAATGTATTTTGTAGGGCGCTATCACAGTGAACCGCTGGCGCACTGTGCGTTTGCTCAACTTTTAATTCCACATTACGCAATATGGCAATGTCATTGATTTTTTGCAAAATCTCTGCCAATGCGGCGTCTCTTAACGGGTCTTCTTCACTGCGAATGTCTAATGAGAACTGACAGCGCCCTGAAATTACGTTCACTCCATTGGGCGCATTTTCAATTTTACCCACGGTAGCCACAACGCCTGGACGCTGCTGGCTAATAGACTCTACTGCTAAAATCATTTCTGCGCTGGTGCACAAAGCATCATGGCGCATCGACATAGGCACAGTACCCGCGTGTCCTGCCATACCGGTAACGGTTAAAGAAAAGCGCTTCGCACCGGCAATAGCGTTAACCACACCGACCGGTAAATTCTCTTGCTCTAATACTGGGCCTTGCTCAATATGCAATTCTAAGTAACCCAGTAAGTCGGTCCGTGCAATGGTAGCGCTGTTAATGGCATCAAAATCCAGTCCGAAGTTTTTCATCGCATCTTCAAGCGAAATGCCATCTTCATCTTTTAGCCTGCGCCATTCGTTTTGCCATTTGCCCGTTAATGCACGGCTACCTAAAAGTGTGGTGCCAAAACGCGTGCCTTCTTCGTCACAAAAACCAACAATATCGATATGAAAAGGAAACTGTTGGCCTACGCCGCTGAACATGGCCATTAGCGTAACAGGGGCTACCACACCTAGCATGCCATCATATTTACCGCCATTTGGAACGGTGTCTAAGTGACTGCCAATAATCAATCGAGGTGCATTTGGAACGGCCGATGTATAGCGGCCCCAAATATTACCCACACTGTCTTGCCAAGTTGTCATGCCAGCTTCTATCATCCAACCAGAGGTTAATTGGTTGGCGAGCTTGTGCTGTTCGGTTAAATAGCGTCTGTCTAAACAGGTAGGGTTTTGGCTTAACGAACCTAGTGCTTCACAGCGCGCCATGACTAACGCGGCCGCATCAGAAAACTCAGACATTCATGGCTCCCGAATACACAGCAAGTGCGGCGTCTACGCCAGCGCCAGCCGGTAGCGACATACCTTGCTTACGTAATACGGTTTCTAGCGACTGAAGGGTATGCAATACCGCATCTTGGCGGGCGTTATAACCCATGGTGCCTATACGCCAAATTTTACCTTTGAGAGGGCCAAAGCTGGTGCCAATTTCAATGTTGAAACGCAGTAGCAGGTCTTCACGTACTTGCTCGCCGTGTACGCCATCAGGAATAACCACACCTACTACATTACTCATTTTGTTAGCTAGGTCGCCAAATGGTGTTAGCCCCAACGCTTGCACGCCTGCTAGCATGGCATCGCCTGCTACTTTGTGACGTGCAATAACATTTTGCTGGCCTTCTTCAAGGTGCAAAATAGCGCATTCACGGGCACAATAAAGCATGGTAGCGGCTTCGGTATGGTGGTTTAAACGCTCATCACCCCAATAATCCATGATCATGCCAAGGTCGAAATAATTAGAACGAATTTTCGGGCCACGGGCACTTTCATGGTGTGCATCTCGAATACCGGCTTCAACGTGATGGCGAGTTCGCACCACATCAACGAATTTTTTGCTCATGGTAATGGGCGCACTGCCTGAAGGGCCGCCTAAACATTTCTGCAAACCTACTGAAACTGCATCTAGCTTCCATTTGTCTACTTCTAACGGGTTACCACCTACCGATGCGGTTGCATCGCAATAGAACAACACGTCGTTGGCTTCACAAATGGCACCAATGTCATCAAGAGGCTGAAACATAGTGGTAGAAGTGTCGCCTTGTACAATCGCTAACAGCTTTGGCTGAACTTTCTTAATGGCCGCTTCTATTTGCTCGGGCTTAAATACTTCACCCCATGGCACTTCAATAGTGTGTACTTCCGCGTCGGCGCGCTCTGCAATTTCAGCCAATAAATGCCCAAAACGACCGAAAATAGGTACTAATACTTTGTCTCCAGGCTCAATAGCCGACACTAAAACCGCTTCAATACCAGCGCGCGACGTGCCGTCAATCAGCATGGTTTGTTGGTTTTCAGTGTTAAATAACGTGCGGTATAGCGCCATGGTTTCATTCATGTAGCCCGTCATTACTGGGTCGTATTGCCCCACCAATTGTGTAGACATGGCAGACAAAACACGGGGATAACAGTTAATAGGGCCTGGGCCCATTAAAAGGCGCGGTGGAGGGGTTAAAGGTGCAAAACCAGTCATACTAGGCTCCTAGATAAACACCTGCGCAAGCATGCGCAGGCCAGTAATGATGAGAACAACAGCGAAAATCTTCTTAAGTAGGCCTGCGTCTAACTTATTGGCAATGCCTGCACCAATTGGCGCAAAAATTACCGTTAGCGGTACAATGCATGCGAAACCAAGTAGGTTAACGTAACCGTAGGTAGCAAACGGCGCATCAACAGGTGTAGTGCCTACAAATAAAAGGGTAATAGCAGCTGGCAGCGATATAATTAGGCCAACAGCGGCAGCTGTACCTACTGCTCTGTGCGCAGGGTAGTTACAAAAGGTAAGGGTAGGTACGGTAAGTGTGCCGCCACCAATCCCAACCATGGAACTGAAAAAGCCAATACACGCCGCCATAATAGATTGCCCAACACGCCCAGGTAGGCTGTTAAACAAGGCATCTTTTTTGCCAATTAGCATGTTGATGGCAGACAAGGTGGCAATAACACCAAACATCAATGTTAAGAAGTTAGCGTCTAGTACGGTGACTAAGTAACTTCCTGCTAGAACGCCAATTAAGATGAACACAGCCCATGCCTTTAATAGCGCAAAATCTACGTTACCTTTGCTGTGGTGGGCGCGAATAGAGCTAATAGACGTTGGAACAATTGTGGCCAGCGATGTTGCGGTTGCTATTACCATCGCACTTTCTGCCGATACGCCTAACGCTTGAAATAGAAAAAACAGGACTGGCACTATAACAATACCGCCGCCGACACCTAACAGGCCAGCCAGTAATCCGGCGAACACGCCTGTACCAATTAACGATAAAATTACCGTCATGTTATCGAGTAAAAACTGCATAAATAAAGAGTCTCGTTATGAATTAAATCTTGTGCTTGTGAGCAAGCTTTTTGTATACAAATTTGTGTAAGTAAAAAAACGCTTGGCCACAATTAAATTATGGTGGATTGCTCTGGCTTATCTAAAAAGGGGTGGACGTCCTTTAAAAATAAGCCAAAAGCAACACACCGATAAAACGGCTTGGGTAGTTTATTAAACCCGTATAGAGTTAACTATTATCGATAGATGTAGAATCTAACGATTAAGCTGCGCAGTTAAACCCTATCAGTAAAGGCTTTACCATCGCTGCGTGGATCGCTTGCTGCACTGACAGACCCCGTTGGCGTGCGAATGACCGCTCCCGCGTGACCCATCAGTTCGTTACAAGGGTCGACAGTCACCATGTCGTGACCACGGGCAATAAGGCTTTCGCCTACATACTCGGCTAAGTCACGCTCGGCTTTTAAGTTGTTACTTTCATCACCCCAAGTACGGCCTAGTAACCAGCGGCCAAGCGCAATGGCTTTATCAATAGGTTGGTTGTGATAAATATGGCGGGCAAATAAAGCAGCTTGTGTTTGTGGCTGACCTTCACCGCCCATGGTGCCGTAACTCATGCGTCGCCCATCGGATAAATCGGCGAAGGCAGGGTTAAGCGTATGAAACGGTTTCAACCCAGGCTTTAAGTATTGGTTGCTAGCAGAGTCTAACGAGAATGAAGTCCCTCGGTTATTCCATACAATGCCGGTTTGTGGGCTAACAATGCCTGAACCAAACTCCCAATAAAGCGATTGAATGTAACTTACCATTCGGCCTTCGCTGTCACACGCGCCCATCCAAATGGTATCGCCTGGCTTCGCCACATGTGGCCATGGCTGCGCTTTTTCTACCGAAATGTGTTTAACCATTTCATCTAGCGAGGCATCGGTTAATAGGCTAGATAAATCTACAGGCGTACGTGATGGGTCGGTCACGTTCGCATTTCGTGCAATAAACGCTTGTTTGGTGCATTCAATCAATAAGTGAACCATGTCAGCATCGGTAGTGCCTAAATGCTGAACCTTGTCGTACAGCGCTAAAATAATTAACGACGCTACACCTTGGGTAGGTGCAGGTAAGTTATACAAAGTGCCTTTGCTGGTAGTAACTGAAAGCGGTTCTACAATTTGCGCTTTGTATTGATTGAAATCTTCAATACGAATAGGTGAGCCAGCGGCTTCTAAATCGGCTGCTAGTTTGCTAGCGAGTTCGCCATGATAGAAGTCATCAAGCCCGGCTTTGGCTAAGTGGCTGAGTGTTTTAGATAACGCTGTCAGTTTAAGGATTTTGCCTTTTTTAAGTGCTTTGCCCTTAATTAAAAACTGATCGAAGTTTGGGTCACTCGCCAAATCGTCAAAGGTTTTATTGCTGGCATCTACCAAGCTTTGCGTTACCTCAATACCCCAATTAGCCTGGCTAATTGCCGTATCAAACAAGGTATTAAGCGGCAGACCATCTTGCCACTGGTGGCTTATTTTTAACGCTTCATTCCAACCCGCAACAGCACCGGCCATAGTCAGGGCTGATTTTCCGCCTCGGCTAGGAATAGCGCTGTCGTCTTTATAAAATTCAGGGGTGGCACCTAGTGAGGCAACGCCCGACGCATCAATGCCAACAGGGGCTTTGCCAGGTTCGCTAATTAACCAAAATCCGTCGCCACCCATGCCATTCATATGGGGGTATTCCACGGCAATAGACGCCGCCGCCGCCACCATAGCTTCAATCGCGGTGCCGCCTTTTTCTAAAATATTCAAACCCACTTGCGACGCCGCAAAGTGAGGGGCTGTAAAGCCTACGTTATGCTTTTCACTCATTGTCTTTTTTTATCCATTTGTTATTTGGCCAATGCAACCTTGTTTTCTCAGAAAGCCTAGTATGACCAATCAATTTGCTGTCAGTGCTTTCGCTAGCTTAATGAGTGCAAGATCGCTGCCTTTTTTGCCCACCAGTGATAAACCACATGGGGCGTTTTGTAGGGTAAATAGCGGCATATGAATTTGTGGAAGCTCTGCTAAACCTGCAATTGAGGTAAGCGCAAGCAGGGCATTCCTATCGTTCGCTAATGTTTCTTCATCAGCATCGCACCGAGGTGCAATACCGGGAGTAGTGGGTATCAACAATACGTCTACGGTTTCAAATAAGCCGTTTATGTATTCTTGAAACGCCACTTGCTGCTTCTTGGCATGTTCAATCTCTTGTTCGGAAATCGTTTCACACCAATCTAATCGAAGCATAATATCGTGGGCAATATCAGGGTGAGTGTCAGTTATCCACTGGCCATGTTGCTGCCAAATTTCAGCACCTTGTAAAACGCGAAACGTCGCGGCAGTATTCAGTGCCGATAAATCCAATTCGTCTTCGGTGATAGTGCAAACCGTCACACCCGCTTTTTCGTTAAGCGTTTCAAGCCATTTTGTGACCAAAGCGCCGTGTTTCGCACTTTGAAGCAAATGCTGAACAGCACCAATTCGTATTGTGATGTTGTTAGTGTCGTTTGCGATGGTAGACAGTTCTTCCTGCCCAGCATTGGCTAAACAAACGTGGCTCACTTTTTCTAAGGTGTCGATATCCCGCGTCATCCAACCTATGGTGTCGAAAGACGGTGCCAGTGCCACCATGTTGTCACACGGTATCGCGTTGTGCGAAGTACGTAAGCCCCATAATCCTTGATAACTAGCAGGAACACGAATAGAGCCACCTGTGTCTGTACCCAACCCAATATCAGCTAAATGCGCCGACACCGCCACTGCCGAACCTGAAGATGACCCCCCTGGAATGTGAGCAGGTGCAATGGGGTTAACCAGTTGTGGATAATGTTTATTTTGTCCATGTAGGCTATAAGCCAACTCATCGGTAATCGTCTTACCTTTAAACGTGACGCCTGCACTACATAATGCTTCAACGGTACTATTGGTGGCCGTAGGTACAGGGTGCGTCGCTAACCAATCAGGGTTCCCGGCTGCGGTGGGTAGCCCTTCAATGTGAAATAAATCTTTTACCGCTAATGCATAGCCCTTTAAGGAATAGCCCTTTAATTCGCAAGCTGTTGGTGACGCATTGACTGTCGCAGAATCTGGTGCAGATGCTGAAGGGCTTTTAGCATGTATTTTAAAATCAGCAGGAATAGAAACAAAAGGAGAAGACACGGTACATTCGCAATAGTGAAAAAGATACCTCCATGAAACAATCGTTTCTCTTTATTGTCAAGTGAAACGTTTGTTGCTGGTGTGTAATATGCTTTGTTTTTGTGGCCTAGTTTATGAGTTGTTTTCAATAAGGCAATTACAGGCGATTTGTGAGGTGGGTTAATAACCAATACAACGGCGAAGCTGTGTTCGCATTAAAACCGACTGCCAGGTTCCAAAAGAAACTGTTCTTCTTCTTTCGTGCTGGTTCTGCCCAATACCAAGTTTCTGTGTGGATATCGACCAAATTGCTTAATAATATTCACGTGTTTCAACTCATATTCATATTGTTTTTCTAAACCAGGAACCGCAAAAAGTTGAAGCGCAATATCGTGGATAGCCAAAGATTCGCTATGCATAAATGGCATATAAAGAAATATGCATTGTTGAGGGGTAAGGGTTTTGTCAGCCTCAACGCTAACAGCCTCTTGGGCTAATACTAAAGCCACAGGGTCTTGCGAGTAAGCGTGAGGCGTGTCTCTGTATATATTTCGTGAGAACTGATCAAGCAACAAAATTTCCGCCAACCGGCCTGTAGGGGTGGCTCGCCAAGGCCATAACTCGCCCCGAGATGCGGCGCGATGCAAGGTTAAAAATTGCGATGCAATAGTACGATCTAGTGCAGAGTCTTTAGTGAACCATTGTGAAGGAGTTAGTTCATTAAACCAAAATGCTAAAACTCTGCTAGACTCTTCTATAACAAGGTGAGATTTGTCCATTTCTACTCCAACTACGAATGCTAGGTTGCCTTTTTACGGGAGAACAGCGCAGTTATCTCTTGTAGCACGTGTGGCAACACGATTCTTAATACGTACCAGTTTACTTATTCGATCTTCTATTCTTGCCTAAAAATTAATCTAATAAAAGTCGTTAATGTTACTTTCGCTCGGAAGGCTCTAATTCATCAAGGTCGCCATACAGGTTAGTAATGGCTTTAACCCGTTCAGATGCACTATCACCCAGTGCGGAATACGTAAAGTTACATAAGGTAGAAACCAAGCTCATTGGGGCGGCGTAACTGTCGAAGGGGGCGTAGTTATCTACCTGTGAACTTAGATGGTTGCCCAAATGGCACACGAGCAGATGCTTTACGTTATCCCGATATACTTGCCCGGTTGGATCGGTGATTAAAATAGTTTGGCAGTGAGAAACGGTATTTAATACATGCTTGAACTGCCGAGTGCGCCTACGAAACCCAAATAACACCACCACATCGTCTTTACCTAAATCGACTAAATCTTCCCCCAAGGTTTGACCAGGTTGAGGCAAAAGCCTGACTGAGGTGCGAATTTGCTTAAGCTGCTGGCGAAAATGCAGCGCTAATGGATAGGCGTTTCGAAAGCCGATAAGGGTAATTTGTTGCGCGTTCGCCAGCTTTTCAGCAATGGCAGTAAGCGTAGCAATATCAATATTATCGAAAGTGTGCGAAATATTATTGAGTTCTTGCTCGTGCTGCAGAACCGCAGTCGTGCTCGGGCTTACCGGCACGCCCTGTTCGCGTAAGGTAAGCAACGTATTTTTTGCTTCCTGATGCGACTCAAAACCAAGCTGGCGAAAAAAACGGCTTACCGTGGCTTTCGAGGTGTTGGTTTGTTCAGCAATATGAGAGGTGGATTGGGTTACAACGGCAATAGGGTTGCGCTGTAAATACTGAGCAATAGTTTGGCCTGAAGGTGATAAAGACGCATAGTGCTTCTCTATTTGCTTAATAACATCGTTCGAATTTTGGGCCATAGTGAATTATCTTTAACTGCTCAGTGTGCTTGCCGCGTGCTTTTAGGTGTGTACCTATATTGATGCTTTTTAGCAAATAACAACAATATCGTGAAGGAAAAAATTTCACCAAATATACCCATGAGCCTGTTATTTATACACACAAAAAACATTCTTCGGGGTGTAATTAAGTGAAAAATCAACCGCCGTGCCTTCTTCACACATTATCACGTTCTATTATCACACCCTAATTCAAGACAGAAAGCTTCAAAAACCCGCCGTATATTGGTGACTTACTAATTTACGCCTAATGTATAACGCTGCAAGATAAGACTTCTACGCCAATTGGCACTATAATTTCATTATCTTTTATAATTCATAATTATGTCATCAATTTGCAATCAAGTAGGGGTCTTCGTGGTAAAGCTGTGGTCTGAGTTGCTCATTTTGTTCGTTGCACTGCCCATTGCCGTACTTTACTGGATAAACCACGTTTCCGATTGGCTTATGCCTATTTTGGGCATAGTGTGTTTGTTTTGTTTAAGCGTGCTGCTAGCCGATAAACAATTCCAACGAATTCGTTTATGGCATTGGGAAGATTACGGGCCTCATTTAAAAAGTACACTTAAGCTATTTTTACCTTGGGCAAGTTTGCTTGCGCTATGCGTTTATCTCATTAAACCTGAACTATTTTTGCATTGGCCCATTAACGAGCCATGGATGTGGGTAGTTACGTTATTGGTGTATCCAGTGGTGTCGGTTATTCCACAAGAAATCATTTTTAGAACCTTCTTTTTTCATCGTTACAAACTTATTTTACCTTCGCGTAATGCGCGCTGGGTGTTAAGTACCTTCGTGTTTGGTTTGGCGCATTTAATTTACGGTAATTGGGTGGCTGTCATTATATCGTGGTGTGGTGGTGCTATATTTGGCTATCGCTACATGCAAACAAACTCAACGCCCATTGTGGTAATTGAACATGCTATTTGGGGAAGTTTTCTTTTCACCATCGGTTTAGGTTCATACTTAGTAGTGGCTGGCCCTTAACACAAAGGGAAAGCAAGGGCTAAGTAGGGCCATAACAGAGGCTATATCGAAGACTTTGTTACAGCTTAAGCCAGAACTTAAACCAGTACATGAGCATGTGCGTACTACAGATATGGTACTACGTAGAAACTAGCGTGGTGATGGTCATATTGTTAGGCTGCACCCGTGGCAAGTAACCTCATTTCAAGGAGCGAAGGTGGGCAACATCAATTCTTTAACGGCTTTTTTTAACCTAGTAGGTTTCTACCTAACAAAGCTCGACTTAACAAATTTCATTCTAACAAACATATTTCCCACAGCTTTATTGGCCGCAGATGCCGTTGCGCCTTCCTCTGGAGTAGAAAACCTTTCAGAAGCGCAGTCGGTTTTATTAGATTTATGGCACGGCTTTTTGTATCGCTTACCTGGCCTTGGTGTTGGCCTGCTCATTATGGCGCTGTTTATTTTTGCTGCAGGGCCATTATCCCGATTGCTACTTAAGCCTTTTTCTTTTTCTTCGTTAACCCCCTTAATTAAGTCGGTAGCGCAACGCTCTATTAGCTTGGTTATTATTTTGCTTGGGGTGTATTTATTCCTATTTATGGCAGGCTTAACCGGCTTCGCGGTAGCGGTAATAAGCGGAACTGGCGTAGTAGGGTTAATTCTTGGTTTTGCCTTTCGTGATATTGCCGAAAACTTTATTTCTAGTTTGTTACTTACCATTCAAAGGCCGTTTCGAATAGGCGATATTGTTGAAATAAACGAGTTTACCGGCATTATTCAAAAGGTAACGTCTCGTGCTACTACCATGGTGGATTTTGACGGAAATCATATTCAAATTCCCAACGCGACCATTTACAAAGGTGTGATAAAAAACCTGACGGCTAACCCATTAATGCGCGGCCACTTCGTGCTGGGAGTAGGTTATGATGCAGACATTCGTAACGCACAGCATTTAGCGGTACAGATAATTTCTAGCCATGCGAAGGTACTTACCGATCCTGAACCCCAAGTGCTAATCGATAATTTAGGGGCATCGACCTACAATTTAAAAGTGTATTTTTGGGTGAATGTTGAAGATACCAGCGTGCTTAAAATGTCGTCGTTACTTATGCGCCAAATTGTAGGCCGATTTACTGAGGAAAACATTAGCATGCCTGACGATGCTCGCGAACGTGTATTCCCCAATGGGTTAGCCATAGTGTCTAATCAATCGGTGAGTAAAGAAGATACAGCTGATGATGCCAGCGGTTTCACATCGCTTAATAAACCCATCTCCGAAAGTAATAACTTCCCGTTAGCGACTAACAAAAAATCAGCGGTAGAAATAGCGGGTGAGTCGGAAGAAAGTAAAGCGTCGGCATCTGCAACTCAGGCAAATAAAGCTCAGGCAGATACAGCTCGCAGCAGTGCTAATTCAGCGCTTGAACACGAAAATGACAACGAAGACGTTAGCAGTGAAGCAGAAGATATTAGAGAGCAAGCGAAGAAAGCCCGCGACCCTGAAAGTGGTGAGAATATTCTTTAGCTTGCAGCATATAGGGTTGAACACTCTAAGCTGAGTGATGAAACGTTTAGCCGCCTTACGTTAACTAGGGCGCGGTTGGCGATAAATTGCAGCGACCTAGAAAGTTTTGCCATAACGTAACATGGGCTTTCATTGTGGCGCTGTATTGCGTGAAGTTATCAACAGCGTGGGTGCGTATGTGCGCTTTAAATGGGACGCTCAATGCAGTGTTTTCCGCCCATTGTTCCCATAAAGGCTGTAGCTGGTAGTGGTAACTATTAAGCGTACTCGCAATGGGCTGAATTTCTTCTATAAAGTACAAGTAAAACACATTTCGTAAAATAGTGGCTTTGTCGCTGTTTGTTCCATTTTCGCACTTCACGTCATTTAGCGCAGGTGCTAATACTTGGTTCAGTAACGCTAAACGGTTATTCAATATAGCTTGGGTTTGCCATAGCTTTGCAGGAAGCCGAGAAGACGCAATTATTTGTAATTGTTGTTCAAGTTCATATTCAACAACACCTTGTGACTGAGCAGTTTTAGCTAATCCATTAATAAAATTAAGCGCACTGACCGACGCCTTGGCATCTTTATTGCCA
Organism: Alteromonas lipotrueae; assembly: GCF_019249215.1. GTDB lineage: Bacteria > Pseudomonadota > Gammaproteobacteria > Enterobacterales > Alteromonadaceae > Alteromonas > Alteromonas lipotrueae. Next base: position 117,696 of record NZ_JAESDI010000008.1, on the reverse strand, counting down.
TTGGCCTGTAGTGGCGATGAAGCCATGCTTAACCCAAGTTTCATTTCAGAACTGGTTTGCACCACGTTTGCCCAAACGTTCATATACTGACTGCGTTTTTGTTTACGCCATTCTGCTACTGTTGCTGCAGTGGGGTTTTGTGCCTCTTTCAGTGTGGTTTCGCACTTTGCCAATGCGTTCAATAATTGATGTTCATACTGCAAGCGCTGTGAAGGCAATTGGGTTTTACCCAAAGCTGTGTTTCTTTCAGCCACTATCCGGCCAAGTTCGCAATCTTGTATGGCGTAAAACTCTCTAATGTTTATATTCAGCGCAGTAACCTTGTTGCCTAGCGCCGTGAGCGATGGATAGGTTTGAGAAGGCAGGGCAAGCGTAGCGTCTAATTGCAGCGTGGAATGGGCTTCACCTTCTAAGGTTTCATCTGCCGGGGCGCTATTTGGTAAAGAAGCATCTGGCAAAGCTGCTTCGGCTAACGGGCTTTCTAATACCCTCGATAAACGGGTGGTGTATTCATCCATGGTGTCGTTAATGCTAGGCGCACCAAAGCACCCTTGCAATAACCCCAAGGCTATTACTACGCCAGCTAGTCGCATGCGCTTATGCCGATGCATTAGTATGCAAGCTTCGGCCACCATCCACATAAATGATTTGCCCCGTAATATAATTAGCTGAAATTAAAAATGTTGCGGTGTTTGCAATATCTTCAGGCGAGCCTAATCCGCCCAATGGAATGCTATCTAGCAATCGCTGTTTTTGGTCGAGCTCTAATTCTCTTTCAGGCCACAGTATGGCGCCAGGTGCGATACCATTCACCCGCACCTCTGGTGCCATTTCAACCGCCAGTGAACGTGTAATAGACGCCAACGCCGTTTTAGCCAGGCCGTACACCGTATGGTGGGGCAGTGGGCGGTCTATATGCATATCAACCATGTTGATAATGCAGCCATTATTTGCTTTTAGCGCAGGCCATAAAGCTTGAGATAAAAACAGTGGGCCTTGAACGTTGCTGCCAACCAGTGCCTGCCAATCACTGGCAGAAATATTGCCTAACGGGGTAGGGTAAAAGCTAGACGCATTGTTGATTAATACGTTAATACCGGTTGCACTATTATCACTGCAATCTTCACGGGCTGGTTGCTCAGTGTCCACATCAAAGACATTCGGCGCAGTGGCTTGCTGTGCTAAACGAGTAATATCGTCTAACTTGCACAAATCTGCTTGCAAACATGCTGCACTGTTAGGCCTTATTGCATTTAATGTATTTACCAATGCGTTGGCGTGTTCAGCTGAATGGCCATAATGTACAATCACCCGGTAGCCTGCACTGTGAAGGGTTCTCGCCATAGTGGCACCAATGCGTTTCGCTGCACCAGTAATGAGTGCAACTGGTGGATTGCCTTGTCCAGCCTTATATCCGTTCTTTGGCTCGCCAATGTGAGAGGCGTTGGTAGGATCAGCCGTTACTGTATTCCCAATAGCGTTTTTTTCAGTAGGTATGTGTTCGTTAGGCATTTGCAGGCACTGCTCTGTTAATCAATAATCTGTTATTTACTATTTCTGTTTGCATAAGTTTGACAGCATTTCCAACAATTTAAAGATAAGAATAAGTAAGCTTTGCAGCAGCTGGTGGGATATTTCACTTATTGTTTATACCCCGTAAGCACAAAATATAGCTCGCAAGGCATCGAAAATACGCTTGCCCATTGCATGTGTGTTTACAGCCGTTATAATCGCCCATCGATAATTGTTTATACCGCCAACCCAAGTATGCGTGTTGGCAAAGAGTAAACGGTTATAAGGCTTATATGGTTTATATAGCACTTTCCGCTTATGTAATGAATATAACGACTACGCGTAAACACCAAATTAAGTGTTTTTATAATTAAAGATGCAAGTGGCGCAGAGTAGGCGTCACCACTGTAAAGGATATATCATGCCAGTAATTACCCTTCCTGATGGAAGCCAGCGCGCTTTCGACCAATCAGTTTCTGTATTAGATGTTGCCAACGATATCGGCCCAGGTTTAGCGAAAGCGACTATTGCGGGTAAAGTGAATGGCGAATTGGTAGACGCAGTAGACCTTATTGAGTCAGACGCTCAACTACAAATTATTACCGCTAAAGACGAAGCCGGCTTAGAAATTCTTCGTCACAGCTGCGCGCATTTGTTAGGCCATGCTATTAAGCAACTTTGGCCTAATACCAAAATGGCGATTGGCCCTACTATCGACAACGGTTTTTACTACGATGTTGATATGGAAGAGAGCCTTACTCAGGAAGATATCCAAAAGCTTGAAAAGCGTATGCTTCAGCTAGCAAAAACTAACTATAACGTGGTTAAAAACAAAGTTAGCTGGCAAGAAGCACGCGATGCATTCGAAGCACGCGGCGAAACTTATAAAATGGAAATTCTAGACGAGAACATCAGCCATGATGATCGCCCAGGGTTATACCATCATGAAGAATACGTAGACATGTGCCGTGGCCCTCACGTGCCTAACATGAAATTTTGCCAAAACTTTAAGCTTATGAAAGTAGCCGGTGCATACTGGCGTGGCGACAGCGACAATAAAATGTTGCAACGTATTTACGGAACCGCATGGGCTGATAAAAAGCAACTTAAAGCCTACTTACAGCGCTTAGAAGAAGCTGAAAAGCGCGACCACCGTAAAATTGGTAAAGCGTTGAACTTGTTCCATTGGCAAGAAGAAGCGCCGGGCATGGTGTTTTGGCACAACGATGGTTGGTCTATTTACACCGAGCTTGAAAAGTTCGTGCGTGAAAAGTTACGCGATTACACTTACGACGAAGTAAAAGGCCCATTAATGATGGACCGTTCGTTGTGGGAAAAATCGGGTCACTGGGAAAAGTACGCCGAAAACATGTTCACTACCGAATCTGAAAAGCGTGAATATGCTATTAAGCCAATGAACTGCCCAGGCCACGTTCAAATATTTAACCAGGGCTTGAAGTCTTACCGTGACCTTCCGTTGCGTATGGCTGAGTTTGGTTGCTGTCACCGTAACGAACCTTCTGGTGCGCTACACGGTTTAATGCGCGTTCGTGGGTTTACCCAAGACGACGCTCATATTTTTTGTACCGAAGAACAGATCCTAGAAGAAGTAAGTGGCTGTATAAAGATGGTGTATGAGACTTATGCAGCATTTGGTTTTGAAAAAGTAGCGGTTAAACTATCTACTCGCCCTGAAAAGCGCGTTGGCAGTGACGAAATTTGGGATAAATCAGAAGCCGCATTAGCCGAAGCACTTAAAGCCAACGATATTGAATTTGAATATCAGCCAGGTGAAGGCGCGTTTTACGGCCCTAAAATTGAATTTACATTGCACGATTGCCTGAATAGGGCATGGCAGTGTGGAACGGTTCAGCTAGATTTCTCTATGCCGGGTCGTTTAGGTTCTACTTATGTAGCTGAAGACGGCGAACGTAAAGTGCCTGTAATGATCCACAGAGCTATTTTAGGTTCATTAGAAAGATTTATCGGTATTCTTACCGAAGAGTTCGCTGGCTTTTTCCCGCTGTGGTTAGCCCCTCAGCAGGTGGTAATTCTAAATATTACCGATAGCCAAGGCGAATATGCACAGGAATGTGTAAAAAAACTGCAAAAAAGTGGATTTAGAGCAAAGTCGGACTTGAGAAATGAGAAGATTGGCTTTAAAATCCGCGAGCACACTCTCAAGCGTGTTCCTTATATGCTAGTAGTAGGTGATAAAGAGATGGAAGCTGGCGAAGTAGCAGTACGCTCTCGCAGTGGCGACGACCTAGGCAAAATGAGCCTGGAATCTTTTATTGCCATGGCAAATCAGGAAGTGGCAGAAAAGACCATTAAATAGTTTGAGGGTTTTCGTGTATACTACACGACGGTGTTTGCTTACCAGTACTGAACATTACACAGGCGGTAAGCAAACAGAAGAATTAAATGTTTGGAGGAATGCACATTAAAGGCGCTAATAACAAGGCTCAGGGCGACAAAGCCCGCATAAACGATGAAATTAAAGCCAAAGAAGTTCGCTTAATTGGCAAAGATGGTGAACAAGCCGGCATTGTGACGTTAGCAGAAGCGACGAAACTTGCTGAGGAAGCCAGTCTTGATCTAGTAGAAATCAGTCCGAATGCTGAGCCGCCAGTCTGTAAAGTTATGGACTATGGCAAATTCCTCTTTGAAAAAAGTAAAGCTCAAAAAGAGCAGAAGAAAAAACAGAAGCAAATTCAGGTCAAGGAGATTAAGTTCCGCCCTGGCACTGATGAAGGCGATTACCAGGTAAAACTGCGCAACCTGCGTCGCTTTCTTGAAGGTGGTGATAAAGCCAAAGTTACGATCCGTTTCCGCGGACGTGAAATGGCGCACCAAGAGATCGGTATTGAACTACTAAACCGTGTTAAAGCGGATTTAGAAGAGATTGCTGTGTGCGAGTCTTTCCCACGTCGTGTGGAAGGCCGCCAAATGATCATGGTGCTAGCCCCAACTAAGAAGTCGTAGTGGTCTAAAAGTTTTTGAGGTACTGCAATCTCAAAACACCCTGCGGCTAAACATTAACCGACAAACGGTAACTGCATACCCAGCGTCGATATTAACAATGCGGAGTTTTAGCAATGCCTAAAATGAAAACTGTAAGCGGTGCCGCCAAACGTTTTAAGAAAACGGGTTCTGGCCGCTTTAAAAGCAAACAGTCTCACTTACGTCACATTTTGACTAAGAAGAGCTCTAAGCGTAAACGTCACCTTCGTGGCAAAAAACTGGTTCATGATTCTGATACCAAATTGGTTCAGCGCATGTTGCCGTACGTATAGACTTAGGAGACTGATTAATGGCTAGAGTAAAACGCGGCACGGTAGCACGTGCACGTCACAAAAAAGTCCTCAAGCAGGCAAAAGGTTATTACGGTGCTCGTTCACGTGTTTATCGCGTAGCGGTACAAGCCGTAACTAAAGCTGGTCAATATGCTTACCGTGACCGTCGTCAGCGCAAGCGTCAATTCCGTCAATTGTGGATTGCACGTATTAATGCTGCGGCACGTCAAAATGGTATGTCATACAGCCGTTTCATTAACGGTTTGAAAAAAGCGTCTGTTGAAATCGATCGTAAGATCCTTGCCGACATCGCTGTACATGACAAAGCGGCTTTCAGCGCACTAGTCGATGCGGCTAAAGGCGCATTAGCTTAATTATTAACTAATTAAGTTTAAGTTCTTTCGGAAAAAGGCGAGCAGGATGCTCGCCTTTTTTCGTTTCTGGCGTTTAGAAATATAAAATCGTTTTCAATAGTTAGCGGCATATCGGTGAAACCTGAATAGTCGAACACCGCAAATAGAAAAGTGTAAAAACACCAGACACCTAATAGCTCGAAATTTATTCAAGACGCTAACGATCAGTGCTAAGCAAGTGTAAATCCAATGCTAGGCTAGAGCTAAAAGGGTACGGTTAAATTAATCCCTTCGCTCATATAAATATCATCATAAGCCAACCCCCCATTGCCATAAGGTTGTTTAATTGGCCCTGTATTGCAGTTAGCCAAAAAGTAAATCAGGGGTAATTCCCGCTTCATTCTGAAGTTGGCATTTTCGTAAACTAGCGATTGGCTTGAAAACTCGCCGCCTTTCACATACACACGATATACTTGCCCGCCATTTTTAACGGTGGCGTTATTAACCACATACCAAATGCTATACCATACACCTTCTTTTAAAGGCTTAGCATCTTTGTTGTTGTCAGTATTTTTTACACTGGCATATTGGCGATACTTGTCTTCGCTGTCTATTTTAACCATCAGACTACCATTGTTTTTAAAACCGTTAGATTCCGCCTTATCGGTAACCCGAAGGGTAGGTTCAAATGCGTTGTAACCATGTTTAATTATGTCGGCAGGGTGCATGTTGCTAATGCCAAAAGCATGGTTATTAGGAAAGCGCTCAACGCGAATTCTTGTATAAAACGTATAAGTTTCACCAACAGGAATTGGCTGGGGTAGGGCTTTGAACGTAAGGGCTTTTCTATTGCCTACCACGCCATCTGGCGCAGGTTTTTTAAATAAGAAGCCATTGTTGACACTGGGCACAGTAGAGGAGGTATCTTTAATTGAATTTGACGCTGAATCTGAATCTTGAACCCGAATTTCAGTAACTTGGGCATTTTCTAAAAAGGGGGTAGTATCGTTTTGCGTGTCGGCTAATTGCCAACCAGTTAGCGTTTTAGTATCAAAAGTATCAATCACTAACCAAGGCGAAGGGTGTTGTGTAGGTAATAAGTAACAAGCAGTAAGTAAGAATGACGTACTAATCAGTAATAGGTACTTCATTACGTGCCTTGAAATGTAATGACTGTTGCTTATTTATACACGTAAGGCACCAAAAACTGCAATGTAAAATAACCATTTAAATTGCCTTTAAGTTTTACTTAGTGTGTGCAATTACAGTTAACATATCCCCATTGGTAGAAACAAAAAAGCCTCAACATAGAATGTTGAGGCTTTCGTTTGTCAAATTTTACGAGCTGTAACTAATAAGTTTAGTAGGCGTTCTTATTCGCTAACCCACCAAATACCGTCATAAATACAATTTTAATATCGAACCAAACAGACCAACGGTGAATGTAGTCTAAATCGTACTCTACGCGTTGTACCATTTTGTTCACTGTCTCTGTTTCGCCACGTAAGCCGTTTACCTGCGCCCAACCGGTAATGCCTGGCTTCACCTTGTGGCGCAGCATATAACCGGTAATAAGCTTACGGTATTCTTCGTTGTGCGCTACCGCATGGGGGCGGGGGCCTACAATTGACATTCTTCCCTGCAGAACGTTTATAAACTGCGGAAGTTCGTCTATAGAAGAGCGACGCAAAAAGCCACCAATCTTGGTTAAGCGAGCATCATTCTTAGTAGCCTGTTTAACCACATCTCCGTTGTCTTGCGTGGTCATAGATCGGAACTTATAAACCGTAATTTGTTTTCCATCTAACCCGTAACGCTTTTGTTTGAAAATAACGGGGCCTTTAGAAGTAAGCTTAACTGCCGCGGCTATGCCTAACATAGGGATGGCCAACATCATTAATATTAAAATGCTTAATACAATATCTTCAAAGCGTTTTAAAATGTCGCTAGCACCTTGGAAAGGCGTGTCGTATACACTTAACGCTTGTACCGACCCAATCGACTGCCAGCGGGCATTAAGCAAGTTATACATAAAGAAGTTAGGAATAATATAAACGTTAGCGGTAGTGTCGCTGCACTTTTCAAGAATGTGACGAATACGGTTCTCTGCACTCATTGGAAGAGCAATGTAGATATAATCCACTTCATTGCGCTTAGCCATTTCAATAGCCGACTCAATATTGCCTAATACTTGGTTTTTAAACTCGTGCGGTAAGCGATCTTCACTTCTATCGTCGAACAAGCCTAAGAAACGAATACCTAAATGTTCGTTCCCCATAATTTGATTAGCCATGTTGTAACCCAATTGGGTTGCACCAATAACAATCGACTTTCTCGAGTTTAAACCGCTACGGCGAAGGCGAAATAAAAACTTACGCATAACATAGCGCCACGCGATAACCGCAACAAACGATGATGCACACCATAAAATTACACCAGGGGGCGTAATTCTAATATCACCAAAGAAAAAGAAACCGAACGCCATTGTTGCTAGCATGCTAAGCGCCCACGTTATAGCTGCTGCACGTAACATTTCTGGTGTTCTGTGCCCCCGCCAAGAACGATAAAGCTCTACGCATTCACCCGAAAACTGGAAACTTATAACGTAAACAAATAGGAATAGAAGGCTGCCAGCCGTTACGGGGCTGTCGTAATAAAATGCTGAAGCGTAATAAAGTAAGGTCACAAGGCATAAATCAATAAGCCTATAAATGGTTGAAAAACCACTTTGGTTCCTAACTATTAGCCCGCCCGAAGCATTGGGTTCAACCTCGTGAGATTTGAGGACTTGGTTAGGTGCTACTTTATTATCCATGTAAGTATCTCTAAGAAATAAAAGTTCACGCCGACTTCAATTGTCAATAAAGCAAAAGACCACTGCGTTTATTAAGGCTTTAGTTAAAACTAAAGCAAAATGTGTACCGGAAAGCTTTCGAAAACAAAAAATTGAAAACATGAAGAGGGGGTTAACCACACTACGCTAACAAAAAGCCGATTAAGTGATGTTACCACTCTTTCAGCTTAACCATAGTATAAGCAGGTTGTAATTTTATTACAAAACTATTGAAAGCAATTATCTAACTGATATTGTAAGATAACCTATAAGCTTTATACTGCGTGCGGTTACTCTTCAGCTTCCACATTAGAAACTTCATTCAAAACTCTGTAGCAAGGCTGCGCATATAGCAAGCAAGCCGGAAAAACAGACACATTGCTGCAATATTTAATAGCTATGCTATCAGCGGTGATGGGGTGGCCTGAATGTCGCGCTTTTAGTGGGACGGCTGCGTGAGTACGACTGATTCAGCCAACACAATAGGGGGCTAAACCTTGTGTGGCACAGAATTAGCATGTTTAGCGGCATATAACTGAAAGATTATAGATATCACACTCAAATCGGTTGAATAAAGGTGGTTGGTGTTGTTTTTTTGAGCACTGAAGCAAATGTTGCACTGTTTTACCCCAACATTTACCCGAATAAAACCAAAAAAATTTTAGGAGCGAGTATGTTTAAAAGGACAACAGGCCTTGTTGCACTGTCGGTAATTAGCGCCATATCGAATGCACAAGAGGCTGGCCGTATTGAAGCAGGCCAATTCGACATTATCCCCACCTTCAACACATCAATGAGTTATGTTGATAACGTAGCTTACGCTCGTGATGGTGAACCTAAAATTTACAGCTGGCGGGCAACGCTATCGCCAGAAATAATTGCCGCCACAGAAGTTGATGGTAACCCTGTTCAATTTGGTTATCGATTAGAGCGCGGCGTGTACTTCTCGAGTAGTGCCGATGATTACACCGATCATTTTGTTGAAGCTACCGGTGAGTATGAGCTAAATAGTCGTCATCGCCTTAGTGGAACAGCGCAATATGAAGATGGGCACGAAGATCGCGGTACTGGTTTTTCACTAGGGGCCGGCAACGACATTACTACGCCTGATAGGTTTAAAAGTATGTATGCGGGTGCCGAATACAGTTACGGTGCATTAACCTCGAATGGCATGCTTACGCTTAAGGCAAATCGCGAAACGCTAGATTATGACCGAGAAGAACAAGCTTACCTGCTTCGTGATCGTGCTAAGAATAAAATAGGCGCTGAGTTTGCCTATAAAATTGCACCTTCAACAGCATTAGTTATTGATGTAACCAATACTTATACCCGTTACGACCGTGAGTTGTCAGCAGCCTCAAGCCTAGATAGTGACACGCTACGTGTTTTAGGTGGTCTTACGTGGGAAAGTACCGCCGCAACAACTGGTTTTGCAAAAGTGGGTTACACGGAAAAAGATTTTGAATCTGCAACCCGCAGTACGTTTTATGGTGTTGATTGGGAAGCCGGGGTTGAATGGCAGCCTGTTACCTATTCAACGTTTCGTTTTGCTACCAGTGCCGATACACGTGAAACCAATGGTGAAGGTAATTTCATTCGTGGTCGCGATTACACAGCATCATGGGAGCATGAGTGGCTTCAGCGCTTAAGTACGTCGGCCAGTATCAGCAAACTTACTGATGAATATGTATTAGACGACGAAGGCATTGCCAACCGTGAAGACGATTTAATGCGTTATACCGCCGCGTTAAACTATCAAGCACGTCGTTATTTAAGCTTCTCTTTGTATTACACATTAAATGATAGAGACAGTAACCGAGATACGATAGGTTATGATAGAAGCATAATTGGTTTATCTGCCGAGGTTAGCCTGTGAAGCAAAGTGTAAACAGTATTTTCGCATTCCTTTTTGTTGTAGTGATGTCGTTCAATGCCCTTGCACAAGAAGGCAATTTAAGTATGAGCCGCTACCAATTGGGCTCTGGTGACAGAATAAGCATTAATGTATTTGGCCAAGACGATTTGTCGATGGAAGTACGATTGCCCGATGTTGGCACTATTAATTACCCGTTTATGGGGGAAGTTAAATTAGTAGGGTTAACATTAGGCGAAGTAGAGCAGCTTATTTACGAAGGCTTAAAGGGGGACTACTTAGTAAACCCGTCGGTGTCGGTTACTATTATTGACTACCGCCCCTTCTTTATAGACGGCGAAGTAAAACGCCCTGGTGGCTACCCTTACCAGCCCGGTTTGTCGGTAAATAAGGCGGCAGCATTGGCAGGCGGCTACACCGAGCGCGCAGCAAGAGATAAAATAACAATAGTTCGAGAAAAAGATGGCACATCACGTAGCTTTACCGTAACAGTAAGCGACATGATTCAGCCCGGTGATATCATTACCGTTAACCAACGCTTTTTCTAATTAGCAAAAATTTCAGGATACAAAAATAACATGGCAGTAAATCAAAGGGACGATGTGAATCATGGCGTGCTAGATAGTGAAACTATCGATATAGCGCACTATTTTGGCATACTGAAACGCTACGCTTTTCGCATTGTTTCGTTAGCCATAGCATTCACCATATTGGTGGCTTTGCTGGTAATGCGAATGACGCCACTTTATACGTCGTCTACCACTATATTGGTCGATTCTGAAAACGCGAATGTGGTTTCAATAGAAGAAGTGTATGGCTTAGATACTAAGCGTAAAGACTACATGCAAACCCAATACGAAATATTACGTTCGCGCCAAATAGCCGAGCGTACCGTAGAGGGGATGAATTTACACTTAAACGATAAGTTCATGCCGCCTGAAGAAGGCCCCAGCGCGATTGACTCGCTTATAGACAGTGCAAAAGACATGCTGCCGTTCCTGCCTCAAGAAGAAGTGGTAGCGCGCACAGAAGCGCAAATTATCGCCGCTAAAAAACGTTCGGCAGTATTCAGATTAATGCGCGCTGTAGAAGTAAGCATGGTAGATAACACCCAGGTAATGAAGATTTCTGTAACCACCGAATCTGCATCCTTGTCGGCTGAAATTGCCGATACTATTGCCGATGTTTACATTGAAAACTATTTGCAAGCCAAGCTTGATATGACCGCTAAAGCAACGTCGTTTCTTACCGAAAGCTTAGAAGGCTTAAAAGATAAACTCGATATTGCTGAAAAGAACCTATCGCAGTTTTATGAACGCAATCAAGTAGTAAACATAGATGGTGTAGTAGGCCTTGCCGCCGACGAACTAGAGCGTTTAAGCACGCAGTTACTTGATGCCCAAACCGCATTAAAGTTAAACGCGGTAATATACAGACAAACTCGCAATAACGTAACGCTTGACGACATTGCTCGGTTACCAGAAGTACTGAATCACCCTACCATCCAAGGGGTACGCCGCGACGAAGCTAAAGCCATGACCCGCGTGTCTGAACTTAGCAAAGTATATGGCCCTAAGCACCCTAAGATGATTGCGGCAAATGCCGAGCTATCTTCCATTCGCGAAACGTTAAATACGCAAACTCGCGATCTTATTTCTAGTATTACTACCCAATACCAAGTTTCAGAGCAGCGCGTTGCGCAATTGAAACAAGAAGTAGAAGTGGCAAAAGCAGAGTTTCGAGGTCTTTCAGCTTTAGATAATGAGCGCAAAGCCCTTCAGCGCGATGTTGATATTAACCAGCAGTTGTACAATTCCTTCTTTACCCGTTTGAAGGAAACCGATGAATTAGGTGGTTTTGAATCAGCTAACGCTAGAGTGTTAGATAGCGCTGTAGTGCCGTCGGTACCTTCTGAGCCTAATAAAAAGCTGCTAATTGGCGCGGCTTTCGTATTTAGCATTGGCTTTGGTGTGTTCTTGGCCATTACCATGGAAACGCTAAATAGCGGTATTCGTTCGGTAGAAGATGTAGAGCGTAAGTTAGGCCAGCGTATGTTGGGTTTAATTCCTTGGCTTGCTCATAAAAAGAAAACGAACTTACCTATTCGCACTTATTTCGATGGTAAAAAGCATCAGTTCGCAGAATCGGTTAGAACCTTACGTACTAGTTTGTCGTTATTGAATTTAGATAAAGGCAATCAGGCTATTATGGTTACCTCTAGTGTGCCGAAGGAAGGTAAAACTACCGTGTCTATTAACCTAGCATTCGCGTTAGGTCAGTTAGACAAAACCATATTAATAGATGCCGACCTACGCCGCCCAAGTATTGGAAAGCAGTTTAATATTCCTAACTACCAGCCAGGCGTAGCTAACCTTATTCTTAAAACGCACAGTTTCGATGAATGTTTGGTGCGTGACGAACAAGCGAATATCGATATTCTTTCGGCAGGTACTATACCGTCTAACCCGCAAGAGTTGCTGGCCGATAAAGGCTTCGATGCGCTAATTAAAGAATTAAAGACCCAATATAAATATGTTGTGGTAGATACAGCACCTACCCAAGCGGTAAGTGATTCAATGGTAATTGCTAACTCGTGCGACTCTATTATTTACGTGGTACGTGCCGACAGTACGAGCGAAAAAATCATTAATACTGGGCTGTCTCGTTTCTTACAAGTTGGGCATCGTCTTGATGGGGTAGTGCTAAATCAAGTAGACTTACGAAAGTCTGATGTAGCACAGAGGTACGGCGGGTTTTATGATCAGTATGATTATACTAGTCATAAGGACAGCTAATAATTAATTGATAGACCTTCACAGTCATATATTACCTGGCATTGACGATGGTGCCAGAACCATGGCCATGTCGATTGACATGGCCAAACAAACACTTGAATGCGGCGTGAGGCATTTGGTTTGTACCCCACATATACACCCTGGTTTCTTCGATAATACGCCTGCTATTATTGAAAAAGCGTATAACGAACTTGTGTTAGCGCTTCAAGATGAAAAAATTCCCCTTACCTTATCGTACGCTGCCGAGCTTCGTGTGTCGGAGCATATTCCTATATGGATAAAGCAAAACGCGGTGCCTTTTTTAGGCCAGATTAACGGCAATAAAGTGATGCTGCTAGAGATGCCTCATAGCCATGTGCCATCGGGGCTAGAGCCGTTAATAAAATGGTTATTAAAAAACAACGTGCAGCCACTTATTGCACACCCTGAACGCAACCGAGAGCTACTGCGCGAGCAACACAAGTTCGACTGGTTGCAGCGCATAGGCTGCTGGTTTCAAGTGACTGCGGGGGCACTTACAGGCCGATTCGGTGAGCCCGTACAGAACTTTGCGTTAACCATGCTTGCCAACAAAAGCTTTCATGTAGTGGCGTCTGATACCCACGATACGGTTAGGCGACCTAACGATATGGGCGAAGCATTTGCTGTGGTATCGGCAGTAGACGCAGATTACGCCCAGCAAGTTTTCGTTACTACACCGGGTGAAATAGTAGGGGCAGGTAGTGGCGTTAGCTAGCGTGTATGAGCATCATCAATTAGCGATAAAACGCATTGTTCGTAGCGTGTTTTTCATTACTGCTGCGTGGGGCGTAGTGTGGAGTGCACAGTTTTTTGTATCGGGTAATTATTATTATCGGGTGAACAATCAATTAAATGCTTGGCAGAGTAATCCTGAACGCGTAACAGCTAGCAAAGTAAGCGATGCTATTACCAAAATAGATTCCGCTATTTCCATGTTCCCCAATAACGCACTTTATTATCAAATGCGTGGCCAGCTTTATGAATGGCAAGCGTTTACTGCAAATGGCACGGCTGATAGCAATAAAGCAAGCATGTTGAATCTTGCGGCGGCCAATTATCATCAAAGCTTATTGCTACGGCCGCTTTGGCCAGCAAGCTGGGTGGGCTTAGCGTCGGTTAAATGGAAGCGTAACGAAGTAGACGACACTTTCTATCAATATATGAATAAAGCCATTGAGGTAGGCCCACAAGACGCTATAGTCCATCAATTTATTGTAGAGTTTGGCTTAGCCAATTATGCAGCACGTTCGCCTGAATACATTAAGGTTATTCAGCTCTTAAAACATCATATGAATTTAGGGTTAATAAACCCCCATAGCAGGGAAGCTATAGTGCAAAGTATTGTGAACTATAACGCAGAAGAGCCTGCGTGCCGATGGATGCGCTTGGCCGCTTACCCGGTAAGAAAACGGATCCCCAACTGTATTACTTACAATAAATAGCTTAGTCGGCTAGGTGATTTTTACTTATTAAACCTTACCTTTAAGCCAATCCCACAAGCCTAGTGAAAAATTTTCAAATAAGTTAATACCCAGCCACGATTTTAGTATGTACAGCAGTACCATACCAACCAGCAATGAAAATAGAAGAAACAGAGTAAAACCGAAAGCTAACGTAAGTTGGCCAATTTTACTTTCTATACGGGAAGGATCGCGTTTATCTTTACCGCCTAACAGCACAAAATAAAAGCGGCTACGGCCAATACCTAGGGTGCCGCGTAAGTCTAACTTATGCTTGCCCCAACGCCTGCCTGCCAATGCGGTATTAATATGGGTAAGCTGTTCTTCACTAAACGAGTTGGCCACATGCTTGGGCATTCTTTCTAGCATATGCTTTACGTTGGGTTCTTCCTGAATGGGGTGATTAACTTTTAACACCACGACTGATTTTCCATAACTGAATCCATTAATAAATACTTAATTAAATCTCTAATTAGGCTTTTATTAAAAACCTTAATTTTACGATTTGTGCTTACGTGTTGTTGATTTTCGAACCCGAATTCGGTTACTCATTGCACCTAGTGCAAGTAGAGTAATAAAGATAGCAGCGTTAGCAGGCGCTTGTAAGGGAAAATCTACGCTTGTGTGCATTGCCATACCAATAATGGCCATAAAACACGCAAACGCGGCCCCGCGCGGAAGGGGATGGTGTCGCTGACGAAAAGCGTTGAAGGCATTAATGCCGCAAAACAGCACAAATATGCCCATTAGTAGTGCGCCAATAACGCCAAACTCAATACTAAACTGTAAGTATTCATTATGAGCATGGTCGTAAAAGTGCTGAATGCTCTCACTTTGAAACTGGGGGTAAACGGTATAAAAGGTACCGCCACCTGTGCCAATTAGTGGGTATTTTGCTAACAAAGGTAGTGTATCGGTAACCACTTCATCTCGGCTTTCATGGGTTAAGTCGGTTTGCTCAAGGCGCTCTTTCACTTCGTTTAGCCCAAATACGCTACTTACAATCATAATGTCGATAACTAGCATGCTAACAAATAAGGCAATGTAGCTTTTTTGTCTAGGCTTGAAGTACCATAATCCTAATGCCGCCGTTATGGTCATACTGACAAAAAATGCGGTGTTACCCATTCTTGAGCGAGACATTACCAGTGCAATCACCATAATAATAATGCCAATACGAAACAGCACTTTATTACCTAGCCAAAATTTAAGCCATTTTCTAAGTCGCTCTCGTTTTGTTAGCCCATCGTCATCACCTAAACTGGCAATGAGGTACCCTAACGCAGCACTTAACGTAAGCAGCAAGTAGTTTGCAAAATGGTTCTTGTATATGAAACTGCCGGTAGCAATGTGACTAACGGGTTGTTTGAACACTAGGCTGTACTCAATGCCCGATAGCACCTCAAGCGACCCATAAATAGCTTGAAATATACCGCTTGCGCTAATGCTAATTAGCACTAGCTTCAACCGAGATGTTGATCGTACTAAAGCTAAAACACTGAAAAAAAGCAGGCAGTAACAAAGGGATTTTAAAAATACTATTTGGCTTTGGCCTACATCAAAACTAAGGGGTAACCAACGAGCACCAGCCGATACGTTAGCGTATTCAGGTAAAAGTTTTTCGGGCCGAAGGCTGGCAACAAATGATGCGGGTAGGGGAATTAAATTAAGTAACTGCCAAGCAAGAAACAACACCCAAAGCAGAACGAAAAAGCGGTATTGACGCACTACCAGAGTTACGGCCCTGAAGTGAAAGGCTATTAAAGATGCACTTATACAGAATATAGACACTTGCATGAGTGCCCACGCCCAAGGACGGTTGGCACCTAAAGGAATAGGCAGCCAAAAAAGGGTAAATAAAAGAAAACCGAAAAGAAGCTTTTCGGTTTTTCTATTATTATTACTCAGCATTCACTATCGCCACTTCTTACTACCACTAACGATCACCAACACAGAGTTTTAGTTAATTTAACGTTCTAATTTGCTGAAACCGTGGTGTCGCCACCACCCGCACCGGCTGCACCAGTACCCACGCCTAGTGGTGATACGTCGTTGCCAGCAGCACCCGCCGCTGTAGCGGTAAGTGTTGAGGTATCAATGCCTGCATTAATGGCAGCTAATAGTGCATCTTCTGCGCTAACAACGCCGGTTTGTAATGCAACGTTATAGATTTCGTTGGCATTTTCTGGAAACATAATCATCGCAATGGTAACCACTTGTGATGCCTGTTCAGGTAGTGCCGCAAAGCCAGCAATGGCTAATTCAAACCCAGTAGCGTTATCTACAAGTAAACCCACCATGCTTTCGAACGAAGCTTGGTTAGTTTGTAAAAAAGGTAAACTTTCAGCCGGAATAGCAACACTGCCATTCGCGAGCACATCATTGCTAACGGTAACTGATGCTTCTTCAGCAGGTGTGCCGTTATCAATGGCAGTTAATAGTTGGTTTCTAATTTGCAAACCTGGAGCGCTACCTGCGCTGTCTTGCGCAATGGCCACTGGCGATATAGCAATAAGTACACTCATTACTAAAGAAAAAATAAATCTATTACGCATAATAGTTCCTACATCAAAAAATGGGTTTGCATACACAAGGCATTGTATACCAAATGAACGCGCGTTGTCTTAGCTTTTTAAGTGGAAAATTAGTTACCTAACCGCCAAGCTGTAGGTTTTGCAAAGTGAAAACCTTGCTGATAAACAACCTGCAGCTTGTTAAGCGCGCCGCTTTCAAGTTCGCTTTCAACCAATTCCGCAATAACCTTAATGTTTAACCCATTAGCAATACTTACCAAGCTGCTAACGAATAGCTGATTGTCTTTATCTTCGTGTATATCTTTGGTCAATTTGCCGGATATTTTTACAAAATCGGGCTGAATGGCCCTTAACCCACTTAATGATGCAAGATTGTCGCCAAAATGTTCAATAGTTATTGTGCACCCTGCTTTTTTCACCATGTCGCAAAATTTAAGGGTAGCTTCCCGGTAGTAAATAATGGCGGAGTCTTCAATTTCAAACGCCAATCTATCGCACAACGACTTGTGTTCAAGAAGATAACCTTTAAGCCATTGACAGAAGTCGGCATTCGCTATTGATGCGGTAGCAACGTTCACCGCTACCGTATGAGGTGAGGACATGAGTTTACTGACTACCAGCGACGTTACCAGCCTATCTACTTGGGGAATAAGGTGCAGCCGCTCTGAAGCAGGAATTAACTGCGACATGGGTATATCGGTATTGGTAGAAACGTCTTTAAAGCGTGCGAACCCTTCGTAATAACAGGGGGCATTATTTTCGGTACTAAAAATAGGCTGTATTAAAATGTCAGCATACTGTTGTAACAGAATGTTGTTCAGCCTTTCACGCCACTCGGTATTGCTATGAATGTAGGTTAGCTCCGAAGCAAACTGCCAACCTCTGTCTAGCTTAGTGGCGGCTAATAGGGCGCTATCTGCTTTTTCCATTACTTCACTAAAGCTATTTTCACTGGAATACTTAGCCGCGCCAATCCACGCTGTTTTATCGCCATCTTTAAGGAAGTCTATTTGGTTAATGTCTTGGGCTAGACTTTTTAGTCGTTTTTCGCACTCTTGCTGCGATACCGCTTCCATTAATAAAGCAAAGTCGGAACCCGACACCCTAAACAAGGTGACTTTATCGGGGAATTGTTTAATTGCACCTTTCAACACTTTTGACGCAGCACTAACATATTCATCGCCTTCAGCGCCGCCCAGCAAATTATTTACCCGTGCAAGCTGCGTTAACCTTATTAACACCACGTAACCTTGTTCTACCGTAGCAGCGCCACTTAATAGTGCATTCATGTGTCGATTAAAGGCATTTCTATTAGAAAGCCCCGTTAGGCTATCGCCATACGCAATGGCCTTAAATTGTTCAGCCCGTGCAGTAAGTTCTTTAAACATGCTTTCTACCGCTCTAGACAACTTATTAACGGCTAGCGTGATGAAAGAAAATTCTTTAGTAAAAGGCTGGTAGTCAATTTCAGAAAACTTTTGGTTTTGAATATCGCCTATTTTTTGCGTAACAATTTCCAAGGGCTTTGTAATTTGGCGAATAATAACCAGCAGCACCAAGTAGGCAATAATAAAGGCAATAAAAAACATTAATGCACTTTGGGTAATGCTATCCCATAGCTTTTCATTCGCAAGCCCTGGGTGGCTTTGCACGGTAAGTTGCCCTGCTATTGTCCAACCATCGTTAAGCTCGGTGCTTTTTACCGGTGGAGTAACGTGTACAGCTTCGGTAAACCATTTAGGTACCGTATCTATTTTATTCGGATTTTGCCGAAGAATAAGAGTATTCCCGCTGGCGTCTTTAACCGAAATAGTTTGGTAGTAGCCCCTGTCGAATATGGCGTTCACCATGGTTTCAGCCACCGCCTGACCATTTTCTTGTGCCAAATAAGGCGCCATGGCTAAGCCTAGCGATGTGGCAGTGTCTTGTGCGTGGGTAGCAAGTTGTTCATTCACGTATTCTTTGGTCATTTTTACGTTAATAAAAAAGGAACCGGCGAACACGGCCAGTAAAAAAATAAGCAAGCTAACGCTTAGTTGGGTAGATAATTTCATTGTTCTTGTGTATCTCCGAGCATTACGCTGTTTAAACGATCTATCATGTCGTCCCACATTTTCATGGGGCCGCTGCCTCTTAATTTTCTGCCTGTTCCCATAGACTTCGCAGCCCACAGACCGTCACCGTTAAAGCTATAAACAGGTGCAAGGTCGCGCCGTTGGTTTGCTGGCAGTATGCGACGGTTAATATTATCAAGCACTAAAGGAACAGAGGTAGGGCTTGGGTAATAGGCTAACACCATATGAGGTTGGTTTAACTCTAACGCGGTTACATACATAAGCCGAAGCTGCGATTTTGGAATACCAAGTTCTATTAACGAAAAGTATTTGGCGATTGAATAATCTTCACAGTCGCCAGCGCCCGTTGCAATAAACTCGATTGGCGTGGCCCAGTAATCCGGCTGGCGCCAGTGCTTTAGGTCATCTACAAAGTCGAATCGATTGAAAAAGCGATTCACTTGATAAAGTTTTTCATCAATATCGTCGTTCTCAATATTGCTTACTAGTTGTCGCCACTTTGCAACATCAGACGCACCGCGTTTACCAAATAGGGCTTCAACCCGGCTGTAAACCTCTTCAGTGAATATGTTTTTCTGCTGCGCGATAACCAAAGATGCCACACCGAAAAACAGCCCCGTTAAGGCAAAAATACAGGTTCGTCGGTAAGTTTTACGCGCGTAGCGGGTTGTCATGCCAGTTGAGCCTTAATGCACCATAATGAGACGAATTTATTAGAATAAATAGCTGTAAGAAAACGTTAACCACTTCATAGTATATTAAACATGTGGCAGTAAATTGATAGTGTCAAACTTATACAAAAGTTAAAAGTTATTTCAACAAGGTAAGGCAGGAAAATACATTAATGCCCACATTTGGCATGTTTCATGTATGGTTTTAGTGAGTAACCGCATTAACGGTTAAGTGCATAATAGTAACGTAAGCACATAGTAAGAAATAAGCGTGCACGCAAGATGCTTGCAACACGCATAGCTAAATTATTACCAATATACGTATTACAGGTGGTTCAGCAAACGTACTGGTGCCGTAATGTTGTAATTTTACTACAAAACCAAAATAGAGCTGTGCTAAACTTGGCACTAGCATTTAGTCTAAAGACAAGGAAGATGACGTTTCATGCTGAAAAGTAACCGCCCCGTGGTGTTTATCATTAATTCCCTTGAAGGCGGTGGTGCTGAACGGGTTATGGCAAAGTTGCTGGCTATAATGGAAACGTATTTTTCCGACGCTGGCGTACCTGTTCACCTTGTATTACTAGACACGCTTGAAGAAAGTCAGCAGTGCCCCCCTTATGTGACCAAAACAGTACTTACCAGTAATGGCAGCCTTAAAGCCGGTTATCAACAATTAAAGCCTTTGCTTGCTTCTTTAAACCCTCAAGTTTGTTTTAGTTTTTTAACGCGTAGTAATTTCTTAAATATAGCGATAGCAAAATCGTTAGGTTACTGCGCCATTATTAGCGAACGTGTAAATACTACTAGCCATTTATCGGGTGGTTTAAAAGATGGAATTAGCCGTTTTTTAGTTAAGCTTTTGTACAAGCGTGCCAATAACGTGGTGGCTGTGTCTGAAGGTGTAAAAGCCGATTTAATTGAAAACTATGCGGTGCCAGAGCCTAAAGTATCTTTATTATATAACCCTTACGATATTGCGCAGCTTCATGAACTAGCAAGTGAAGCGGTAACCGACATTCCTAAAGCGCCATACATTATTGGGGTAGGGCGGTTAGTTAAAAACAAAAACTTTTCACTGTTACTAAATGCTTATGCGAAAGCCGATATTGTTGAAGACTTAGTTATTTTGGGCGTGGGCGATGAAGAGGCCATGCTAAAAGCGCTAGCTAAAACACTTGGCATTGCAGATAGAGTGCATTTTTTAGGTTTTAAGCCAAACCCTTACCCCTATGTGGCCAAGGCAGAATATTTTGTTTCAACCAGTAATGCAGAAGGTTTCCCCAATGCCATTGTGGAAGCCATGTGTTTGAACAAGCCGGTAATTGCAACAAATTGCGAGTCGGGCCCAGCTGAAATTATTGCCGAACAATACCCGTACCAAGTTTCTGGTGCCAGCGAAGAAAAGAATGGCATACTGTGCGAGTTAAATAACGCCCAAGGTGTTGCTGATGCGTTGGTGTTATTCAAAGGTAGTGCTAACCGATCGCGATATGTTCAAAAAAGCCAAGCGTGCGCGCAGCAGTTTTCCTATGCCGCTTTTCACAAGCGCGTAAGTGCCATTTTAGAAAAAGAAGACTAACTAATTATGTTTGAAGCAATCAAACTACTGGTAGGGGTGGTTAGCCTAATAATGGTGTATAGAACCATTACCGGTAATTGCAATAAGTATTTAGCGTTTGCCATTTGCGCAATATGGTTGCGCTACTTCTTATCTGCATTTCATACTATTACCTACCCGCCACTAGTAGCTGGCTTTTCAATTAACGCATTGGGAAGTATAGGCGTAGCGGGTTTGGGCTTACTGCTTATTCCTACCGCTGTTTTTACCTTAAAGAAACTGTTTCCTTTTTATATTTTATTTACCGCCATTGCGGTAAGCGGTTTTGTGAATATGCAAATACCCGGCACCATTAATGTATTGGTAAAATGGTGTTATTTCTTGGTGTTAGCGGGGGCGTTGTTCCTATCTATCCGCAGCCAAGGGCAGAATGAAACGTTTAAAAAGTTGCTGGTTGCTTTTGTTATGCCGGTTACGCTTCAAATTTTGTCAATAGTATTTGGCCAAGCAAAGGCGGCAGAAGCTGATGGTTCGACTAGCTACATTGGTGGATACAACCACGAAGCGGCTTTTTCTATGATAATAGTGAGCTTTATATTTGTTGTAGGGCTTACAGAAAAAAACACGATTCGCTTTAGAACCAGCTTGTTTACATTGTCTATTATTCTTCTTGTATTAGTTAACTACCGAACCGCTATTCTTACTATATTGCCAATTGCCGCTGTATTTTATTTTACTTTGGTTGAGCAAAGGTTAAAGCCATCTCAGAAAGCGCCGGTATTAACTATTGTAATCATGTTTTTAGTTAGCGCTTTTATGTTGCTTTCTTTTACTATGCGAGAGCGCTTTGCGGACGTTGGATTATTAGTAAGTAATTTAGATATCATTTTTAAAGCACCAATTTATTTTAGCGAAGCAGAAAAAGACATTATGTCTGCCCGGGTGTTTATCTGGAGCCAATATATAGATGCATTTGCAAATGCAAATATGCTAAATCAGATGGTTGGGTTTGGGCCCGATTCTTGGAAAGGTGTATTTGCTAAATACGCACACAATACCTACGTTTCAAACCTGTATGAATATGGTGTTATAGGGTTCTCTGCCTTTATTTTCATGTGTTTATTTTGCTTGCAACAAGCATTCAAAATTGCCAATAAGGGGTTATCTAAAATAGTGGCCTTTTCAATTGTAGGCTTTCTAATCATGAATATGGCCACAATGCCATTGTGGAATATTGAAGGGCTAGTGTTCTTCGCCATATTGATAGGTGTGGTGTTTTCATCAGCATCGGCTAAAAAACCAATTTTTTCTAAAGTTCATGACAGAAAAGCAAATCATGAAGTTCGTGAGGTAATATGAAGATATGTGCAATAGGATTACGTGGAATACCTGATGTTATGGGTGGAATAGAGTCCCATTGTCAGCAGTTGTATCCTCGTATGGTTGAAAGTGGTGTAACGGTAACAGTAATTGCACGATCGCCTTATGTAAATCAAAAAAAGTATACTTATAAAGGCGTTAACGTAATAAGTGTATGGACGTTACAACATAAATTTTTAGAAACGTTTATGCATACTTTCTTCGCTATTTTATACGCTAGAATATTTGTGCATCCAGATGTTATTCATCTTCATGCTATTGGCCCTGCTTTGTTTACACCATTAGCAAGATTATTAGGAATGAAAGTAGTGGTTACTCACCACGGTGCCGATTATGACAGGCAAAAGTGGAATGGCCTGGCAAAGTTCATACTCAAAACTGGCGAAAAAATGGGTGTGCTTTTTTCCAACAAAATGTTTGTAGTGGGTAAAACACTTACCCAAAAACTAAAAACACAATTTCCGAAGCAAGCCGAAAAAATTAATTATGTGCCAAATGGAATGCTTCCGTCATTTACTGGGGCAATAGCGGCAAGTGCGCTTCCTAAAGAACTCTGTATATCTTCACAAGGTTATATTTTAACAGTAGGTAGATTAGTACCCGAGAAAGGCTTTCACGATCTTGTTGCTGCTTATAAGGCGTCAAGTAGCCATTTGAAATTGGTGATTGTGGGTAAAGCCGATCACCAAGATGAGTACGCCTCTTCTTTGGTGGAAGAGGCAAGCGAAAATATAATTTTCGCGGGGCGAAGATCGGGTGATGAACTAAAGGCGCTTTACAAACATGCGAAAGTATTCGTTCTGCCTTCATACCACGAGGGACTACCTATAGTGGCACTAGAAGCCATAAGTGCGGGTGCGCCAGTATTATTAAGTGATATTTTACCGAATAAAGATATTGAAGCCCCCGAAGACAGTTACTTTCCAGTTGGTGATACGTCAGCATTATCTGAAAAGATAACGAATTTAGATTCCCTGAATTTAGACTTAGATCAAAGTGCATTTTTGTATGAATTCAATTGGGACAGGATTGCGGAAAATACTATTTCACTACTAAAAATAATTGGCAAAGAAGGTGATACCCAGTGAGTTTAAAAATCTCAGTAGTAATAACCACCTACAATCGCCCTGATTGCTTATTAGAAGCCCTAGAGGGGGTTAAAAACCAGATTTGTTCGCCGCATGAAATAATTATTATTGACGACAATTCAAGCTGTTCGTACGACAGTGTTATGCCAGCTATTAACTCGCTTAATGCTAAATATTGTAGACAAAATGTTTCTTGTGGCGCGAATAAAGCGAGGAATTTAGGCGTTGAGTATGCCTGTGGTGACGTGGTTGCCTTCCTTGATGATGATGATATTTGGCTACCTGAATACCTAACTATCTTAAGTGAGCAGTTTCGAGCTGGCGCAGATGCTTGTGTTTCTGGTTTTAAGCAACTGGGTAAAGAGGACGTCGTTGTAGTTAACAAAGATACTTCAGTTACCAAATCCTCACTACTGAGAGGTAACACATATTGCGGAATGAGCGGCTTTAGCGCCAAGCGTGAGTTGCTTCTAAAAAACACCTTTGATGAATCGTTGAATAATGGACAAGATTGGGACATGTACGTTCGACTGTTCCAACTAGGAGTGACATTTGTAAATGTGCCTAACCCCATTTTCTTGTATAGATTTCAAAATGAAGATGGTATTGGTGCAAAAGTACGCAAAATGAAACCTGAACAAATCGATAAACGATTAGGATCTGCGTATAAACATAAAGAATTTTTAGGCGAATATTGGTTCAAGAAAAGAGTATCGGAGCAATTTCTTTTTTCTTTGAAACACAAAAATAACAAGCCTTCTTGGATAATATATTCGATTAAAAAGGCAGGGTTAATCGCAACGGGAATGTTTTTTGTTAGAGCGTTTAATAGAAAGTTAACAAAACGACCGATGTCTATCTAACGTTTTAATCACCTCATTTAAAAATCTAAAGTTAACAATAGGATAGTATATGAAAGCAATTATTGAAGGTGGAAAAACTCCACAAGGAACGATAAACGTAAGCGGAGCAAAAAATTCAGCTACTCGTCTTCTTGCTGCTGCGTGTATTTCGGATGGGGAAGTAATACTTCAAAATTTTCCAACACAATTAGTGGATGCGCAGCACAAAATCAGATTTCTTCAAAATATTGGTGCTGAAATCATTGTGGATGACGAAGCTGAAACGCTACGCATTAACAGTAAGGGAATAACATCTACAGAGCTCGACGTTTATGATTATCCAATTCGTACGACTTATCTTCTTGCGGCTGCTCAAATAAAGCGATCTGGAAGTGCGAAAATTCCTTACCCCGGAGGTTGTAAAATTGGTAGTCGTGGATACGACCTTCATATTATGGTTTGGGAGTCATTGGGCTGTAAAGTGACAGAAGAGCCTGACTTCATACATATAGAGGGAAAGAGTTTTATTGGCGGTCAAATAAAGTTCCCAATTTCAACTGTAGGTGGCACCGAAAACGCCCTTATATGTGCGAGTATGGCTGTAGGTAAAACAGAAATCATTAATGCTTACATCACGCCAGAAATTGAAGACCTTATTGATTTCCTTCGTAGAATGGGAAGCGTGATTGAAGTAAACGGCAGTAGTAATATTATTGTAGAGGGTGTCGACTATTTAAAAGGCACTATAAAAAGTGTGATGTATGACAGAATCGAGGCATTAACTTGGTTAGTATATGGCGTTCTTTCAAAAGGTACTCTTTTAATTAATAACGTTCCATTTGACTCTATGGAAGTTCCGCTTCTACATTTGAAAAAAATGGGTATCGATTTTTTAAGTAATTCCAATAGCATTTACTTTTCACCAGATTGTATTAAAAATGGTCAAGTCGAATCTTTCGAATTAGCTTGTGGTGCCCATCCTGGCATTATTTCCGATATGCAGTCTTTCTATACCCTTTTAGGAATAGTCGCTCAAGGCGACTCACGAATATTCGACTATAGATATCCAAAGCGCATAGCATATGCAGATGAACTTCAAAAACTAATTGACGTGCCAGTGGTTGAAACTGAAGAAGGTAAGATCACTACGCGTGGGCCTGGTGCTTTTATACCGGGAGAAGTAACGTCTACTGATTTACGTGGAAGTATGGCGCTAGTTATGGCTGCTTTATGTGCAGAAGGAAAGTCAGTAGTTAACGACGTAGAAATGGCACTTCGTGGCTACAACAATCTCGAAGGTAAACTTGCACAACTTGGCATTCATATAGAAATACAAAAGTAGGATAATCGTATGGAACTCCATTTGCCGTTTGAGTTGCAACAGCAACTAAACGCCAAATTCAAGGACGAGGTAGAGTACCTCGTCCCACTGAATAAACTAAGCTACTGGAAGATTGGAGGTTTAGCTCAATGTGTCATTACGCCTCGTTCTCTTGAGGGTTTACAAGAGGCATTAGCAATCACCAGTACATTCGAAGATGTTCCACGGTTGGTAATTGGTGACTGTTCAAATCTTCTTTTTGACGATGACGGTTTTAATGGGATTCTTATAAAAATTGGCAATGGGCTAAGCAAGATTTCTATTAGTGAAAATAGAATTTACTGTGAGGCAGGCGCATGGGTTCCCGAAGTAGCTTACCATTCATATCGACATGGTTTGAGTGGCATAGAGCACATCTGTGGTATACCTGGGCGTATCGGTGGCTTGGTTTACATGAACGGTGGTAGCCAGCGAAGAGGAATCTTAGAGAACGTTGAAAGTGTAATTGTGATGTCACTCCAAGGGGAGTCACGTACTATCAATGCAGATGAAATTGAACATTCTTACCGTGAGTCTCCTTTTCAGGGCGAACCAGTAATTATTGCTGCGGTGACCCTAAAGTTAGAAACAAAAGAACGTTCTTTAGTGCGCAATGAGATGCGAAAAATATTATCGAGTCGTAGAAAAAAATTTCCCCGTAAACTTCCAAACTGTGGCTCTGTCTTCCTGTCTAACCCTGCTATGTACGACGTTGTTGGACCTCCAGGGTTTGCTATAGAGAAAGCGGGTTTAAAAGGTGTTAGGAAAGGTAATGCTCAGCTATCTCCCTTGCATGCAAATTTCATTGTCAATCTTGGGGGCGCGTCAAGTAAAGATGTTCTTTACCTAATAGCACTAGCCAGAAATACTGTAAAAGAAAAGACCGGGTTCAGTATGGACTGTGAGGTCAGATATATCCGCCCAAACGGAGAGATGACGCAAGCACATACATATACTGATGGCTTGGAATTGTAATATAAAGTTAACAATCTGAGTTTTTATTCCAATCATGAAGCTAACATGTATATCTGAAATAAACATGATGTAGTTTACGGGTGTATTGTTATCCCAAATATATTGTAGAGATGTACCTCGAAAAGGATTGTTATATCATGGAAAACCAAAAAATTAGTGTGCTTTATTTTCTTAATCGCTTTCCACTGCCTTCGGAAACATTTGTAATTGATCAAATTTGTGGCTTGATGGATAGAGGAATAGAAATAAGCATTATTTCGCTAATTAAAGGCGATTACGAAAATATGCATGAGAAAGTTGTTGAGTACGGATTGGACAAAAAGACAGTATATTTGTCTGAGCAAACAAACTCTAAGTTAGCCAGCCGAATTTCCTCTTTAGGTACATCAATATTTAATCCAAAAATTATTGGGTTATTTAATATTTTCAAGTATGGAAGTGTCTCAAAAAACTTACTTCTCCCTCTAGTTGAAAAGAAGAAAGAACGCAAAAACTATGATTTTATCATTGCTCATTTTGGAACAGCTGGCGTTACAGCGATGAAAATGACTGATGCTAACGTTCTACAAGGGAAGTTGATTCCTGTTTTTCACGGTGCTGATATATCTAAAAAGAAAAACTTAGAAAAATACGAAGCTGATTATAAAGAGTTATTTAAAAAGTCTTTTGCGTTATTCCCAATTAGTAACTTATGGAAAAATAAGCTGATTGAACTAGGTGCTGATAGTAATAAAATATTAGTCAATAGAATGGGCATTGATGTAGCCAAATTCAACTTCAAAGATTCCAAAGTAGGAGCTGGGGGAAAATTCAGAATAGTATCTGTAGCTAGAATGGTCGAGAAGAAGGGGATTGATGACGCTATTCAAGCAATGAGTTTACTTAAGAAGAATACTGACACTCCATTCACATATGATTTGGTTGGTGGAGGTCCATTATTAGAAACATTAAAACAACAAGCTAAAAATTTGGGGCTCACAGATGTAATAAATTTTCACGGAGTTCAAACACACTCCGGTGTTAAAAAACTTCTAAGTGAAGCAGATGTATTCTTGTTGCCTTCGAAAGTTGCGAGTGATGGTGATATGGAAGGAATTCCGGTTTCACTTATGGAGTCAATGTCCTGTGGGATCGTAACCCTCTCAACGCTTCATAGCGGAATTCCCGAATTAATAGAGCACGAACTTGAAGGCTTTCTTGTCCCCGAAAGCTCACCAATAGCTATATCTAACCAACTAAGTAGAATTATGGAAGGTGAGTACAATTTATCAAACATTAGGATGCACGCATTAGCAAAAGTGCAAGGCGAATTTAATCAGAAGAACGCTTACGACCAAATGTGTAATTTTTTACACGAGAACCTAAATCTTTTAAAGCCTTCAATTGCCAAGAACAAATAAAGTGAGCTTACAAAATTAATGAAAAAAAAAAGTTCGGTTCTAAATTCGTCTTCATGGACTCTTGGCGTCAAATTTATTGAGCGTGGTGTATCATTAATTATATACATCATGCTTGCTCGCTTTTTGAGCATAGAGGAGTTTGGTGTAGTAGCATTTGCAATGCTTTTTCTAGAATTTATCACTGTGATTATAAGTAGCGGTGTAAAAGACTTTATCCTAACTAGAAAAGAAGTTAATAAAATATTCATTGATACGTGTACTTTCTCCGTAGTGACAGTATCGATTTTGGTTTCAATATTATTTTATTTAGTAATGGATTTGTTCTTTATCGACAAGTCAGAACTAATGCAAGATGTGTTCAAAGTACTCCTCCTATTACCCGCTATTTCTTCATTCAACATAGTACAAACAGCTTTACTTCAAAGAAATTTTAACTTTAAAAGCTTATCACTCAGAAACCTTTTCTCAACATTAGTTGCTGGGGTTATAAGTGTATATTGTGCTTTTGATGGTTATGGAGCATGGGCTTTAGTAATCAATCAGTACAGTAAAGTAATTGTGGATACTATAATTCTACAAGTCATAGTTAAGTATAAACCAGGTCTTTCATTTTCTTATACATATTTTAAAGAGTGCTACCGGTTCTCGATTCCTCTCTTAGTGTCAGAAGTAATGAATTTTTGGTCAACGAGAATGATGGATTTATTTGTAAGTATCATACATGGGGTTGGTAGCTTAGCTGTTCTCAATATTTCCCGTAAATTTACAAGATTAGTT
Source organism: Alteromonas lipotrueae (assembly GCF_019249215.1). Lineage (GTDB taxonomy): Bacteria > Pseudomonadota > Gammaproteobacteria > Enterobacterales > Alteromonadaceae > Alteromonas > Alteromonas lipotrueae. The sequence goes on along the minus strand of NZ_JAESDI010000008.1, from coordinate 88,890 downwards.
CAACAATTATCATTAACTTCACTTAGGCCTGTAGTTCTAAGTTATGCAACAAAGTCTGAAGATAAAAGTGAAGCTTTTGCCAAATTTATTTCTTATATTACTTTTGTAGTTGCTCCCATATTGATTGCCATAGGGGTTTATGCGGAGTTTTACGTAACCCCAATTTTTGGTGAGCAATGGGAACCTGCTATTGTAATTATTGAAATTCTTTCTTTTACTGCGGTCGCGCAATGCTTGTCATGGTATTTCGGGCTGGTTTTAATTACTCAAGGTAAAAATGTACTTTTATTTAAGTTAAACGTTGTATTTACATCGATATTTTTTCTGGCAGGTTTGTTCAGTTATAAGTTGCAATTTACTGAGTATATTATCGTTCAGACTTTTGTTATAAATATGGTTTCAATTTATAAGTTTTATTTTTTAATAAAAAATAAATATATGGGTTATCACGACTTTAAATCGTATATTGTTCCTTCAGTTATTTCCTGTCTCATTTTCGTGTTTACCTCACTGGTCTTCAGAAGTTTTTTAAATTCAGATTTTTTTGATTCACCTTGGGTGAAGCTTTCATTAACGATGTTATTCTCTATCTTTAGTTTCTTAATTTCATTTTTCATTACAATGCTCTTTTTTAGTGTTTTTAGTAAGGATATTAAAGAAGCTTTTTTCAGGGTCACTTCGAAGAGCAGGAAAGGTAAAGCATAATGCTTTCAATCTATAATAAGTTTAAGGTGATAAACCATGAATGAAATAAAAGTTTCAATATGTGTAGCTTACTACAATAGAAGCGAATATGTGAAAGAGTGCATTCAGTCGCTACTTGATCAAGACTATGATTCATTTGAAGTAATTGTAGTGAACGATGGTAGTTCAGACCCATTAACAGGTGCTTATTTAGATGACTTCGATGATGAACGCTTAAAAGTCATTCATCAAAAGAACACTGGGTTTGTTGGTGCGATTAGAGCAGCCATAGATGCTTCCCAAGGTACTTATATAGCTATTCAAGGAGCAGGCGATGTCTCATTGCCTTCTCGCATAAAGAAACAGGTAGAAGTACTGGATAATAAACCTCAAGTCGGGATTGTTAGCTGCCTTTTTGAGAATGTCGTTTTCGGAGGCAAAAATGATGGTGCTAGGAAAAAGAGAGGCTACAACAATAGTCATATTTCTGCTAATGACTTTCTGGCTGGGTCAAATCCCCTAGGGCACGGTGAGGTAATGTTTCGTCGAAGTCTTTATGATCAAGTCGGTGGGTACAGACCATATTTCAAATTTTCTCAGGACCTTGATTTATGGTTATTGATGATAGACCACTGTGAAGTCGAAATTATTCAGGAGTACCTGTACGAAAGACGTATGTTCATGAAAGATGGAGTGTCGACGGATGGAGCTAAACAATTTCTTCAAAAATATTTGGCGGAATTTGCTAGACAGTGTTACCAAGATCGAAAGCTTTACGGGAAAGACTTGATCGACTTATATGGCCACCATGGCGGCCTTTTCATGTACCCTAATAAAAATATTTCAAATATGATTGCATCAAAAATTATCAATGGCCAAAATAGTGGCAACAACAAAAATAACGATTTTTACCGTCGGTTTTCCACCTATCAACCATTAACTATGAAGTCTATAATCTCAAAAATAATATTGAGTATAGAGAAGGTTCCTATCTTGTCTCGTTGGACATCGAAGATAATAGCAAAACTTAAGCAATAGAAAAATATTTATACATAGTTATCTATTAATTGTTAGACCAGTTTTGGTTTTTAAGTAAAAGCTAAATTTAATTATATTGAGAGAAATGTTTTGAATTTCAGAAAAGATATCAATGGGTTAAGGGCAATCGCTGTTGTTGCGGTAGTCTTATTCCATTTTCTTCCTGGGTGGCTTCCTGGAGGGTTTGCAGGGGTAGATGTTTTTTTTGTGATATCCGGCTATTTAATGACAGGAATAATTTTCAAAGGTCTGGAAAATAACAATTTTTCAGTTTTGAATTTTTACATCTCAAGAGCAAACAGAATTATTCCACCATTAGCCATCCTATGTGTTGCCCTGTCCATTTTTGGCTGGTATTACCTAACACCGTTAGACTACGAGCCTCTTGGGAAACACATTGCTAGTAGTATTGGTTTTATTTCTAACTATATTTATTGGCGGGAATCTGGCTATTTTGACGTAAACTCACATGAAAAATGGCTATTGCATACATGGTCTCTCTCAGTAGAGTGGCAGTTTTATTTAGTTTATCCACTGGTTCTAATAGCCCTAAAAAGGTTTTTTTCATTTGAAATTATAAAGATTGCAATAATTCTCATAACACTAACTACCTTTATAACAAATATCTTCTTTACATATAAATGGCCTGATGCTTCATATTTTTTATTACATACTAGAGCTTGGGAAATGATGGCAGGGGGCATTGCCTTCTTATGCCCCTTAACCATAAGCGAAAAAAGAAAAAAAATACTTGAATTTATAGGTTTAATGTTAATCGTATATTCTTATCTATTTGTCACTGAAAAAAACCCTTGGCCAGGATACTTTGCGTTATTGCCAGTGGCGGGTGCCATACTAATAATTCTCTCACAGCGAGAAGATAGCTTATTAACAAATAATTATTTATCACAGAAATTAGGGTTGTGGTCTTACTCCATATATCTATGGCATTGGCCACTTGTAGTTTTAGTGTATTATTTCTCACTTAGTATTATTTATACATATATTGGGATTATATTATCTATAACACTTGGTTACTTGAGTTATAGATATATTGAGACTATCAAATTTGATAGAAACTATAATAGTCTACTAGCGTTGGTAAAATTGAAGCCATTGCTCATGTTTTTTTTCGTAGCATTCGTGGGTTCTATGATTTACGTTCAAAATGGATTCTACAGTCTTTCGCCTGCCGCATATCAAGCAATACATAGCAACGCAAAACCAAGCCCATTTCGAGAAACTTGTCATATTGCTTCTTATAAAGAACCATCGACTTCCTGTGAATATTACGGAAGGGAAATAAACTGGGCAGTTCTTGGTGACAGCCACGCTGTCGAGATTGCATATTCACTAGCTGAAAAGCTGAAACTAAGTGATGTTGGACTTAGACACTTTAGTTTTTCAAGTTGCGAACCCTCATATAATCAGAATAAAGATTATAGTGAATGTGCAAGGTGGTATAACGAAAGCGTCAAGCAAATTTTAATGGATAAAAATATTGAAAATGTAGTTTTAAACCATAGGCATACATTTTATCTTTTTGGGGGAGATGCTAGTGCCTATCCTCAGGCCTTCAGCTCAAATGAAAATGAAGGTGCGGCTCAATTAATTAAAAATTTGGATCGATTAATAATAGACCTTGCGTACCATAAAAAGCATGTTTATGTTTTTTATCCGATACCTGAGCTACCAAGAAGTATTTCGCAGTTAGCCGGTTTAGCTCTTTTAGATAAGAAAGGCTTTGATGCAATAGTAGGGACTGATAAGCATTGGTATCTAGAACGTAATCAGTTTGTTGTTAACCATTTTGACAATTCTAATTACCCTAAAAATGTTCATTTAGTCAAAAGCCAAGATGTTTTTTGTGACAACGAATTTTGTTATGCGGTTAAAGGTGGTGTACCTCTTTACTTCGACGACGACCATCCTTCTGTTTTAGGTGCAAAAATGTTGGTTGAGGCAATGAATATACAATGACTTTGGAGTTTCTTACCAGATTTATAGCAAACTAAATGGTGTCAATAAATTTTACAATTGAAGTTGTTGCTGAGTATGAATACTACGTATTTTTATTTTTAGCTAATAAAAACAGTGTCTTATGAATTTGGTCTGGTATTTGCATTGAAAGGTGAGTGGTTTGACATATTGAGTATTAGTCAATTTTAAGGAATTGGTATGAAGTTTTTAAAAGGTGTTATCATTTCGGCTATTTCTGCGTTATCGCTCAACGCTCAAGCAGCCTTTATTGATTTTAATGATTATGTTGTATCCGGTTTCTCGAATCAACAAGTGTCAGGTAGTCCAACGGTTAGTTCTGATGGCAGAGAGTTAAGTCTAGATGGAAATCTATGGGTTTATATCAATGGTGTTTTCGAGATAACCAGTGATACCGTTTTATATTTTACTGTTGAAGCGACTGGTGTAGAAGCGGAATGGTATGGATTTGGTTTAGACAATGACAACGTAGTTACTGCAAGTACGTTACTTCAGTTAGGCGGTCCAACTATATCAAGAGTAACAGATCTAGATGTTTATCAATTTGGTGATGGTGCTGTTGATTTAGCGATTAACATTGGTTCTTACATTACCGGAACGTTCAGCCAGTTCGTTTTTGTTTTGGATGCAGACAGTATGAGTGGAACTTCACTTACCTTTACAGATGTAGAGTTGTGTTCTACCGGTGACTTATGTCAGTCAACGTCTTCTGTTCCTTCTAGTCCAACTGCAGTAAGTGCTCCGGCAGCGGGGAGTCTACTTCTTCTATCTTTGGTTCTTTTAGTTAGCCGAAGAAAAATCTAGTGTTTGTTCCGCTACATCGGCGGTTTTCCATTTAGATCTCTTAAATGCCTGATTATTTAATCAGGCATTTTTTATTCCATCGGTATTTAGTTAATTATTGCCATTATGAAAGCGGAATAATGAATTAAAGGCTGTGACATTTAGGTCGGCGACGAAATTTAAAACGCTGAGTGATATTCACCTAGCGTTTTAAGCGAAACAACATTGTTTTATTTAGAACTTGGAAACGGCTTCATAAATAGCTTTGTCTATTCTACTTAGATGGTTTATTCGTTCCATGACGCTGGTGTCTTTATAAAGTTCTGAAGATAAGCTTTTATTTGGGCTAGAATTTTTATTGTCAATTTTTATTTTAGTATCGAAATGATTGTTAAATTTATGCTGCCAACCTGTTAGGTTTTCTAAGGTTCCAGCGACGCTGAAATTTTTGAGATTATCGACCGCGGTCTCGATTGCTTCACCCTCATACTTAAAAATGTCATCTGCATCGGTGAATTTTGAAAAATAACGAGCATATGTTGTAGCAGAGTGTCTAGCAAATGCAGAATCTAAATACACGTCGATTTCTTCGTCATGTTTTGCCCAATCTGAGTCCTTGAACTTATTGTAAACGAACTCTGAAACAAATCTTTTCTTAGGGTCTCGAAGTATCGTAATAAAATTCCAGCTTTCCCCAAACCTATCGACCAATTCAGGCCTTGCACGGCAATGACCAGTGATAAACTTTTTATATTTGTCATTTAAGCTAAAAGCTAGCTGAACCTCTCTAGCGATTGTCATATCAATATTAAGTAGTTCAGAGCTCACTTTGCTTCCGGCTAGATCGATGTTGCTTGACATGCGTGTAGCTTTAAAAAAGCTGGGATATAAAGAAGCATGAATAGCATTTGATAAAGATACGCCTGCGCATTTAGGAATGTGGCAAAAGAAGACTTTCGGGTAACGGGATAAAAAATTTGCAGCCTTCGTTTTCAAAGAACCTTGCATGTACGTGTAACTCCTAATTACTTCGTTAAAATTGAAATTTTTAATTTAGTTCTGTATCCCGATCGGAACAAGTATTTCGCTTTGATTCACGGTGCCGCTTTCGGTTGAATTTGTAATTTTCAGATTGGAAAACGTAACGGAGCTATTATTATTTATTCTCTCTATATTATCGTTATCTAGTATGAATACTATATAGCGTAGAGCTCCTAAATGATACTTGCTAAGTTCAATTTCCAATTTCCCACTAGTACCACCATCTAGGAGGTTTGTTAGATTGTTTCCAAACTCCTGAGAACCCGCAAATTTGAGAACCTTTGATGCTGTCAGGGAATTATTTGTTTCAAGTCCTATGCCAATAATTTCTGCGCTTCCATTTATTTCATAGTTCAAGGACATAGATGTACCGGAATTTACATTAATATCTACTGGTATTTTGTACCAGCTGTTTCCGGAAAGCTTTATTCTATTGTTGTTGGTGACAATAGGTTCACCATATTTTGTTTGGTTATCGAATTTAGTTACTTGCTGAGAGTCTATGTTTAAAACGCTAGTGCTATTTTCATCAGCAGTAGGTGCTTGTGGAACAAGTTCTCTTCTAGAAAAATTCGGTAATATAAACTCACTCTGTAAAGGCAGGGTGAAAGTAGGGGTATTATCAATTGATGAGACATATGCAGCATCGTTGGTTAATGGGTGTTCAACCAAGTTTTCAACCGCTACATCTAAATTCGGTCGATTTATTTTAGTATTAAAAATCAGGTTATTCGTAAATTTTGATAAGTGATACTTTTCAATATCATAAATCCCCAAACCGACAGCTGTATTATGTAATCGATTAATTATTATATTGTTATTAGCTTCTATCCAGAACGTCTTATCGCCACTAACACTAGAGCCTGATATCCCATTACGATCAGTATTTATGAAGTTTTCTATTATGTAAGTTTTACCACTTGGTTTTGATAGTAAGCCTCCTGCTTTAATCGCAGTCCATTCTTTGCCCCTTTCGTCGCCAAGATCATGAATATAGTTGTGAAATAGGTAACTTGGGCCTAATCTATTTGGTGCAATGCTAATACCTGCATAGCCTTTCGTTAATTCATTGTTATATACGAGAACATTTCTTTGGCTTCCATCTATCTCAAGTAAATCGTCATTTGCGAAGGCTAAATAATTGCCGTAAATAGCGGAGTCTCTTACGAATCCGCCAGTAAATTCTGTATTTTTTCGCCCTTCAATCACATCGTTAAACCGATGAGTGTCAGTTCCGAAGAACCTATTATTTCTTATTATTGTTTGGCCTCTGTATTTCTCTTCGGGATGATATGCCCAAACTTGTACTGCATTTGGGCCTTTGGGGTGACCATCTCCCCAATTATTAGCCTTGTGATTAGGGCTATGTATTTCACAGTCTTCAATAACAGCTACACCAGAACGTTCTAAATATATACCTGAGTCATAGTTAATGGGCGATGAGCTAGTTTCAGAAACATATCCTATATTATCTTTATAGTAACCAGGAAGCTGGCCGTATTTAGAAATGTTGCACCCTCGAATCCAAATGTGATGAGTGTTTTTTGCATAAATACCATAGCGCTTTCCACCTTCAATAGTGAGGTTCTCTAAAACGATATAAGATTGAGAGCCAATGTTTATAGCAGAACCTACGTCATCTGATGCTTGAACAGTCTGCCCATCTCCTATTATTTTTGCGTAGCCATCTTCACTACCATAAATATTTAACGCTTCTAGGTCTAACTGACCGCCGGAGTATATTTCTGAAAGGTAGTATATTTTATTCGGATCAATAGGGGGGGAGTTTGGGCGCGTTTTAAAATTGAATGAGTATTCTTGTGTATCTCCCTCGTAGCCGGTTATTTCAACTTCAACCTCATAGGCTGTATCGGCATTCAAATGAACAATGCTACCAGAGAGTGCGCCATATATGGGCTCCCATGCAAGCTCTAAGGCTGGAAGCCATGTGCTATCGCCCACTTCTCTATATCTTACTTCACTTGAGTTATCTTCGTCTTGACCGTAAATTACAATTCCCGCTGAGTGTATAAGCGGAGTAACGCTATTTTCCATTCCTGTTGCAGAGGCTTCTAAAACGATAGTTGGGTCTAGATTGTTTTCAACAGCGATTGCTAAGAGTGTATCTTCGTTTATTAAACTGTTTTCGGTAACGTATGTCAGAATTCTATAGGCATCAATTGGAAACAACCTCACAAGGGTAGAAATAGCTGAAGGTGTATCCTTGTTATTAGCCAAGTTTTCTGCAAGTTTATTGTCGCGATATTTGTTTTGCATAACTAGCAATAACGTATCTGTGCGATAAAGATTAATAATATTGGCTTTGTGTTGTGAAACGACTACTTTAGAAGCCTTCGACACCTTCATTTTTGATAGCGCGGTAGATAATTCGTTTTCACTACTGGCGTGGCTCGCAGCAAGATGTGATTGAATTGCGGCGCCTAGCTGGTTATTTACTGAGCTAGCCTGATCAGAATGTTTCGACACAGAGCAAGATGCCAGCGTCATTAACATAGTGGCAATAAAAATAGAGAACAATTGTCTATAAGACACGGTTTGGGATTTCATGAGAAAATCCTTTGGCTGTTACGGAAAAGATAAAAAATACGGAAGTACAGGTGCTAAAAACGTATTTTTACGGAAGAGACTTACAGTTTAGTAATACGTTTTAAACTACACAAGCGATTAGTCGGAACAAATAAAGTACTAACTTCATTTTTATTCAGTGCTGTGCGTAATTATTTTGTGTATCTGAATTCAGTTCATACTAAACTTACTGAAAACTCAGGTAACGTAGGCTAGTAGGGAAATTATTGATGTCACATGTGTGTGTTGTCGGCACAAGAGGGGTACCAAACTTTGTCGGCGGTGTGGAAACAATTTGTCAAAAGCTATACCCCTTAATACTTAAAGAGCACCCTTCATATAAAATCACCCTTATTACTAGGTTGCCCTACAAACAGCAAGAAAGTTACCAATACGAAAACGTTGACGTAAAAGTAATAAGGGCGCTGAAAATTTCTGGGTTTGAAACTTTTTTTCATACGTTTGTCGCTTTGTGTTACGCCCGTATCTTCATCCACCCTAAAATTATGCACCTTCATGGAATAGGTCCTGGGTTCTTTAGTTTGTTCTCGCGGCTATTAGGGTTTAAAACCGTAGTTACACATCATTCGCCTGACTATAAACGTCCTAAATGGAAATGGTACGCCAAGCTAATATTGAAAGTAGGGGAGTTGTTTACTGTTCTGTTTGCTTCACGAATTATTTGCGTAAGCGCTTCGGTAAAAGAAGAGTTAGATGCCCGCTTTCCGTTTTTATTACAAAAACGGCTAGTTATTCGTAATGCTGGCTCACTCAGCAACGTACCTGCTCAAATAAAGCAAGACGCGTTTTTAAAGGCGTTAGGTTTAGAACCAAAACAGTATCTTTTAGCGGTTGGAAGGTTAGACGCAACAAAAGGCTTCGATAACCTTATAGATGCTTACTTGGCAATGCACCCGACTAAGTTAAAGTTGGTCATTGTAGGCGATAATTATATCGCTAATGATTACGTTAAAAAGATTACTCAGTATAGCAGCGAAAATATTATCTTTGCAGGTGCTCATACTGGTGCCAATCTGGCTACTATTTACCAAAATGCTGCACTTCTAGTGAATCCCTCATATATGGAGGGGTATTGCCTAGTAGTAGCTGAAGCTTTGTCGGCCAACACACCTATAGTAGCCAGTGATATCCCTGCCCACCGTGAGTTCAAACTTAACGAAAAAAGTTATGTTAAAAAGGGCGATGTGCCCGCGCTTACCGCAAAACTTAATGCTGAAGATTATTCAATTTACAGAAGTAAATCGGCTGAATTTCTGCAATCGAATAATACATGGGAAGCGAACGCACACGAACACTTCAATTTATTCAACTCAATGCTGCAGTAACGTTTGTCGCAAAAATTGCCAATATTCATTAGCAATAGCCTCTATAGAAAAATCTTCAGCTCGCTTTCTAGCTTTTATAGCGTAATTGGTGCGAATAGGTTCTTCGCTGCACAGGTTAAAGGCCCGAGTTAATTCTAAGGTGTTATTGAGGGGGGCTAACAAGCCGTGTTTGGCTTCTGTGAGCTTATCACTCGTATATTGTGGGTTTTCATTTAGTATTTCGGCAGGTCCAGAAGGGCAATTTGTCATTATTACTGGTAAGCCCAAAACCATGGCCTCTACAAGCGCATTGGGAAAACCTTCATTCAACGATGCGGAAACATAATATTTGGCTTTTGATACAATGGCGAAAGGGTTTTCAGCATACCCAAGTAGTAACACTTTCTGCTTCGCATTTTTAAGTACAATGTAATCTTCTATTTCTGCTTTTTGCTCACCTTCCCCAAGAATACAAAGGGGAGCGCTTTCGTTCGATGCCAAGTAAGCATCTATCAAACCTTTTACGTTTTTGCTTGGCGTTAGCCTTCCTGTACTAACAACAAAAGAGTCAGGCAATGCAAATTCAGGTTCAATTTTTGAATGTTCTTCAATTTGTGAAATATTGTAGGGGTTAAATATAGTTGTAGCTTTGGTAGCTGGAACGCTAAAGTTTTCAACAAGATCATTTGTTACGCCAGTTGAAACCCCAATCACAGCGTCAGCAAGACGATAGGTCAATTTGGGTAGTATACCCGCCAACACCCGCTTCATGTTTTTAAACTGCCCGTCGAGGTGACTACTTAAATGCATGCGCTCACATAAAACGACCTTCCTGTTTTTAGAAGTCAATTTAAGTGTAGCGTTAACCACATTAGCCCTAACCAGAAAGCTAACGCATAAATCAGGTTTACACTCGCGCTGAAGGCGCATTAAATTAATAAAGCTACGAACTAAACCTCTTTTACTTTCTAATTGATGTAGCGTGATGTTATCAGGAAGAGCGCGAACGATGGGCTCATCATCTAAAAGGGCAACATGTACATCGAACTCAGAGTATAAAGACGGCTTACTCAATAAATTTACCAGTGCCCTTTCTGCACCACCATAACCGATAGAATTTATAACAAACAAAATTCTCTTCACTAAATTTCCTTTTTATTATTTGGTTTGACAGCAAACGTCCATGCTCGATGCACCACTTGCTGGTGCAGTTTAACTAACAGTTACTCGCTTTCGTATAAGTAAACTCAAAAAGATTATCATAATTACCCAAGTACTTGGCGAATCCACGCGAATAGCACTAACACTAGCCAGCGTAAAACCGAGCGTGGAATCAATATTGCGCTCAAAGCCGCCTGCCGTAGGGTAAAAGCTTTCTCTTACACGAAGGGAGCCAGTGCCTTGCTGATTGTTGTCGGTAAAGTTTGTATCTTCCCAGAAAAACGGTTGCGAGAAGTCGGGCTGCTTGTCGAATAGTTCAGTTTCTTCGCTGAATACTAGAAAATCATTAATTATATCGAAAAAATAAATGCTTAACGCATAGGATAAGATACTTTCTCCGCTAGAGGTAGCTTCTGTAAACCTAGCAAAATCGCTAAAATATTCGCCGTCACCAATGGGGCCGCCGTCGTAATCTGGGCCGTTATACATTTCAATATGTTCTTCAGGAAAATAGTCATCCTCAAAGGCGTTGTAAATACCTTGATTAGCAAGGCTGTATGTTTTGCTACCCAGGATTAATTGGGAAGTCAGTACGGGTAAGCCAGATTCAACTTGCCCCCACCAGTACCAGCTAGTTTCAAGCCTGCCATAAACTTCTGTTGATAAATCTAACGTGAACGAACCACTTATTGTTTGGCCAAGCAAGCTGGCTTCGTCAAACTCAGAATTAGCGTTGTTCTCTACACTAGAAACAAAGCCTGTGAAATTGAATTGCATGAACGCAGAATGCGCGTTGTAGGAAATAAATAATAAGAGTACAGCTAATATCTTGAAATGCATAAAAGCTCCTTTTTACGCGATGTGAGTTAAGGCTTGGGTAGGAATTAGCACTGCTTAACGATACTGCGTTTTAATAATAAGCCTTGTATGAAATTTGTTCTATGGTTTATTTACCCAATCTAAAAACTACCTAAAGTCTTGTTTGCCACCTAAGTAACACCGCATTCGGCAACTTTTATTCTAGCTTGGTACAAAAATCTGCCAATATCAGCCATATAGGGTAGCGGTTATGTCTATCAGTCGTGTAAACTGTCGCCTTTATTCAGGCAAGCCACAATTTAACGCACTATATTTAGCCTATTGCAGGGCAATGCATAGCGCATCGTGGTTATCCAGTCATCATGTCAATTGAGGAAAACATGGAGCTTGACGCTATTATCAATCAGGCAAAAGAACTGATTGACGCTGCACAAGATGCAGCCACATTAGACCAAGTTAGGGTCGAATTCATGGGTAAGAAAGGTAAACTTACCGACTTACTTAAAGGGCTTGGGAAGCTTTCTAACGAAGAGCGCCCAGCGGCTGGTCAAAAAATTAACGTGGCCAAACAGCAAATTCAGCAAGCTATTTCTGCAAAAGGTGAAGCCTTACGCAGTGAAGAGCTAAACAAGAAGCTTGCTGAAGAAGCCATTGATGTTACGTTACCTGGCCGTACTGAAGCGCCGGGCAACTTGCATCCGGTTAGCCGTACCATTGCGCGTATTGAATCGTTCTTTGGCGAGCTGGGTTTTGCGGTTAAAACCGGCCCTGAAATTGAAGATGGTTTCCATAACTTCGATGCCTTGAACATTCCGGCTAATCACCCAGCGCGTGCCGATCACGACACTTTCTATTTTAATCCAGACATGATGCTGCGTACCCAAACATCGGGTGTTCAAATTCGTACTATGGAAGCTGAACAGCCGCCGCTACGTATTATTTCACCTGGGCGTGTTTATCGTAACGATTACGATCAAACCCATACGCCTATGTTCCATCAGGTTGAAGGCTTGATGGTAGATAAAAACGTTAGCTTTACCGACCTTAAAGGTATATTGCACGACTTCTTGCATCACTTCTTTGAAGAGTCGCTTGAAGTGCGTTTTCGTCCATCTTACTTCCCGTTTACCGAGCCTTCAGCAGAAGTAGATGTAATGGGTAAAAACGGCCAGTGGTTAGAAGTATTAGGTTGCGGAATGGTGCACCCAAATGTACTTAAAGCCGTAAATATCGACCCTGAAGAATACACTGGCTTTGCCTTTGGTATGGGCGTAGAGCGTTTAACCATGTTGCGCTATGGCGTGAATGATTTGCGTTCGTTTTTTGAAAACGATCTTCGTTTCCTTAAACAGTTCAACTAAGGCAGAGAGTAAGCATGAAATTCAGTGAAAAGTGGTTAAGAGAATGGGTTAACCCTGCTTTGTCGGCTAAAGAACTGTCTGAACAGTTAAGCATGGCTGGCCTTGAAGTTGATGGTGTTGAACCTGTTGCAGGCGAGTTTAGCGGCGTATTAGTAGGGGAGGTGGTTGAATGTGGCCAGCACCCGAATGCCGATAAATTACGTGTTACTAAAGTAAACGTTGGTGACGGTGAGCTTCGCGACATTGTATGCGGTGCCCCGAATTGTCGTGAAGGCATTAAAGTAGCCGTTGCTGTAGTAGGCGCGGTACTGCCTGGTAACTTTAAAATTAAAAAAGCAAAACTACGCGGCGAACCTTCTATGGGTATGTTGTGTAGTTTTTCTGAGCTAGGCATTAGTGACGATCACGATGGCATTATTGAATTGCCAGCCGATGCCCCAGTAGGCACCAATATTCGTGAATACCTAGACCTAGACGATACTTCTATTGAAGTAGACTTAACGCCTAACCGAGCAGACTGCTTGGGTATTCGTGGTATTGCCCGCGAAGTAGGCGTGTTGAACAACCTAGATGTATGCGAGCCGGCTATTAGCCCTGTTGCGGCCACTATTGACGATAGCATTGCTATTAAATTAAGTGCGCCAGAAGCGTGCCCACGTTATGTAGGCCGTGTGCTTCGTAACGTTAACGTAGCAGCCGCTACGCCGCTATGGTTAAGCGAAAAGCTTCGCCGCTGTGGTATTCGTAGTATCGACCCTATTGTAGATGTCACCAACTTTATCTTGTTAGAGCTTGGCCAACCTATGCACGCGTTCAACCTTGCTGCTATTGAAGGCAGTGTAAACGTGCGTATGGCGAATAAGGGGGAAACCCTTACGTTGCTAGATGAAACCGAAGCTAAGCTTAACGACGACACCTTGGTTATTGCCGACGACAACAAAGCGTTAGCCATGGCGGGTATTTTTGGTGGTTTACATTCAGGTGTAAATTCAGACACCAAAGATATTTTGCTTGAAAGTGCGTTTTTCAGCCGTGATGCCATTATGGGCCGTGCACGTCAGTATGGTTTACATACCGATGCGTCGCACCGTTATGAGCGTGGCGTAGACTCACAACTTCAACGTAACGCTATGGAGCGTGCTACTGCCCTTATCTTACAGATATGTGGTGGTGAAGCAGGGCCGGTTATTGAAGCCTGTGAAGAAGACAAATTGCCTAAACAGGCCAGTGTTTTATTACGACGTGATCGTTTAGCCCGCGTGTTGGGTATAACCATTGATGATGCTCAAGTGCTTGAAATACTTGAACGTCTTGGCTTAAACGTTGTCCAAACGAACGAAGGTTGGGAAGCGAAGGCGCCAAGCTATCGTTTCGACATTGCTATTGAAGAAGACTTAATAGAAGAAGTAGCGCGTGTGTACGGCTATAACAACATTCCACATGTTGCGCCAACCGCTGCGTTGTCTATGTTGCCTTCACAAGAAGCGGTGTTGCCGATTAACACCATGAAATCGTTATTATTAAGCCGTGGCTATAATGAAGCGATTACCTATTCGTTTGTTGACCCTAAAATTCAAAGTGCACTATTTCCTGATGCGAAAAGCATGGTATTGCCGCATCCTATTTCATCAGACATGTCTGTGATGCGTGTTAGCTTGTGGCCTGGGTTACTAGGTGCAACGGCTTACAACCAAAAGCGTCAACAGGGCAGAGTACGTTTGTTTGAAACTGGATTACGCTTTATTCCTCAACAAGATACGCCTAATGGTGTATTGCAACAGCAGGTTATTGGTGGTGTAGTAGCAGGGCGTCGTAACGAAGAACACTGGGATTTAGGCGACAGCCCAGTAGATTTCTTCGATGCAAAAGCAGATGTAGAGGCATTACTGGCATTAACGGGTAAAACCGGTGAGTTTAGTTTTGTAAGTGCCCAGCATAGTGCGTTGCATCCGGGTATGACTGCAAAAATTTTGCTTAATGATGAAGAAGTTGGCTATATTGGTGCTATACACCCGCAGTTTACAAAGTTGTTGGGTGTTAACGGTCGGGTATTTGTGTTCGAGCTTGAAGTAGAAGCTGTTGTCGCACGTAAATTACCGTCTGCCGCGCCTGTATCGCGCTTCCCATCGAACCGCCGTGATATTGCTATTACGGTGAAAGATGAAGTGAGTGTAGGAAATATTCTTTCTTACATAGAAGAAATTGGCGTAAATCAACTAGTTGGCTTAAACTTGTTTGACGTGTACAAAGGCAAGGGAATTGAACCTGGTTACAAGAGCCTTGCTTTGTCACTTCACTTACAAGATCCGGAAAAAACCTTGGAAGAAGCTGAAATTCAGCAGGCTGTAGATACTGTGGTTAAAGGTCTGGAATCTGAGTTTGAGGCCGCGTTAAGAGAGTAAACTATGGCATTGACCAAAGCCGAGATGGCTGAACACCTATTCGAAAAGTTGGGCATTAACAAGCGTGATGCTAAAGATCTGGTAGAGCTTTTTTTCGAAGAGATAAAAGGCGCTTTAGAAGCTGGTGAGCAAGTAAAACTGTCAGGTTTTGGCAATTTCGACTTGCGTGATAAAAACGAACGTCCGGGCCGGAACCCTAAAACCGGTGAAGACATTCCTATTAAAGCGCGCCGGGTGGTAACGTTCCGCCCGGGTCAGAAATTGAAGAGTCGCGTAGAAAACTCTTCGCCTATCGACCAGTAATCTACCGGTCGTTACAATACTGATAAAAGAGCGGGGTAACTCGCTCTTTTTTGTATTGCCTATTCAAAACCAGTAACCTTGTTGCTGCGTTTCATTTCATTTTGTCTGGAGGAAAGTGTGGTTAAAGCGCTTCTCATTATTGTTGCTGTTTTCACGTGTATTGTTTTTGCTGTTGCGGGTTGGTTTGTTTATTTGGCAGAAGATACTAATCAGCGCGATCAAGCGTCGGCACAAGTTCCTGTTATCACTTTAATGGAAATTCTGCACGCCAGTGATTTACAAGCTGGGGTAAAAGAAGCGGTTAAAAATGGCGATAAAGACGTCATTAATCAGTGGATGGAACAAGCGCAAGTAGTGGCTGAAGCGGGCCATCTAGCGCAAACCCACATAGAATATTTAGATTCGCAGCAAGCCTACGATTATGTGGTGTTTAACGCCAAGCGCCAGCTATTTAATGAAGCCTTTGAGGCCCGTTATTATGCGCTTGAAGATATGGGTAACTTAAAAGATGAATATCCAGAGGCGTACGACTTGTTCGAACGTACTGAAGCTTTGCTTGAAAAACGCGATGCGATTATTGTTCAAATGGCACAAGCCTTATCGGGCACTAACCCACCAAGTGACGCGGCATTAAACGAAGCAAAACAGCGCTGGCTGGCACGTGCCGAAGGTGATTCGCTATCGCTAAGCATAGATGAGCCCCAGTAATCGTCTGACTCTGTTAGCCAGCAGCAATATCAGCGGTTTTGCCTTGCGTTAAGTTAATGATGCATTGCGGGGGGATTTCTAGCTCTAAACCCCGCTTACCTGCACTCACGTAAATAATGTCGTGTTCTAATGCACTCTCATGTAACACGGTTGCTAGGCGCTTTTTCTGCCCTAAAGGGCTCACTCCACCTAATAAATAGCCAGTGCTGGCGGTTACCGTGTCGTTTGGCGCCATGGTGATTTTCTTCACGCTTAGTACTTTGGCAAGCTTCTTTTCGCTTAACTTCGTGTTTACGGGTACTAAAGCAACGGCTAATTTGTTGGCTTCATCGCACACGACCAGCGTTTTAAATACTGTATTTGGGTTAAGGCTTAGTTTGTCGGCTGCTTCCAAGCCATAAGACGGCGCATTGCTGTCGTGCTCATACTTTAAAATAGTATGCGCAATGTGCTTTTTTCTTAATAAGGTAATAGCAGGTGTCATTACGTTATCCTTCGTCCTTCGGATACCACTGGCGCAAATGAATTGGCTTGCCAGGAAGCAATGGGGTAGCGGCTTGTGTGGCGTAGTCGCTAAAGCCTGCTTTAAAAAAGGGTGATAGAGGGTGACCAGACTGCGCCCCAGGCAAGGTTAGAATGGCATCATCTAAATGCCCTGGGCTAACAAAAAAGCGTTCTGACGCGCCGAACGTTGATGATTGAACCGCGGGCATATAGGTATCACCAAAGCCTTCAACGGTATCCATATTAAGCTTATGCCCTACGAAAGGAATTTGTGCGGCAAACGGATGCTTTACCGTAAGCGCGTTAACACGGCCCCAGCGTAAGTCTTCCATATTGGCTTCAATAGGGGAGTGCTCATCTAATAGTGCATGCTTGGCGCGGCGATAGGCATCAACAAGCAAATCATCAAACGATTCAGTACCTTCAGGCAGCCAGCTATCGGGCTGGGTGTGTATTAATTGCCATGTTGCTGGTTCTATACCGCGAAGTAGCGAGCGGCTTTGTACGCCTTGGTTGTCGATGCTAGACAGTATTTTACCAAACAGTTGGCTTACCACTTCTTTGCGAAAATGTTTTACTAGGGTGTAACCCACAGAGTCTTCGCACGCGCATTCACCCCATTTTCGTAGGTAAGCAAGGTCGGCTTTAAATTCAATGTTGTCGTTCAGTAACAAGCCAGAAAGTAACTGCTGCCATGGAAGTAGAAATTGTGCGTGATTGTCTAATTGAATAGCGTAGAAGTCGTTTTCGTTAAAGGTATCTTTTTCAAATAAGCGATCTCTTATTTGCTGGCCTCTGGCACCAAGGGCATAACCACCATCGCCCAATCTTGCTACGTCATTGGCGGAAATTACCCGCGCATTGGCTGTCCATATTCTGTCGCTGCTTGGGTTTTTCACTACCGGAAGGTTGGTGGTGCGTGAGGGCGCTATTGGCGCAACGGTGCTTTCGTCAACGGCGGTAAACGAAGCTTGCTCTCTATGCATTACTGCGCCGCCGGGTAACCATGCTGTGCTGCCAGAATCATCTACGATCACCATATTTTGGGTAGGAATAGCAATATCTTTACCTACGGCAATAGCATCGTCTACGGTATTCGCCGTGCCCATTTCAACAATAGCAAGGTTTACCGCAAAAGGATGATGTGCCACCCAATTTAACGCGTAGCGCTTACCGTTAACGAGTTTTACCGGACCGTATTCGCTTATTTCTAGCGTGTAGGTATGCGACACCGCTTTACTTACTATTACCTCATCTACCATTTTTGTCGGGGTATCGTCGGCAAGTGCTATCCAATCTAGGTTGTCTAAGTTGGCATTCGTGAAGCCCCACGCTACTTTGTTGTTGGTGCCAACTATCACGCCGGGTAATCCAGGGAGTGATACGCCGGTTACCGACACACTTGTAGCGGATGTACTTTTAGCCAATAAATCAGAGCTTGGGTAGGTGTCGCCTACCGAGCTTCGGTGTGTGTCTTTGTAATTAAGCTGTGTGCGATACCAAATAATAGGTACACGTAAACCTAGGTGCATGTCATTAGCCAGTAAACCACTGCCTGTTGCCGTAAGGTTTCCGGTAACCGCCCAATTGTTACTGCCTATATCTGGTAGCTCTTCAGCGTTGTAAGACTGTAGTGATACTTCTGAAATAGTAGGGGGGCCAGAATTATAATTGCTGCCACTAGGTTTAGGTGCTTGCTCAGATGGGCTACTTTTAGATGGGCTAGGCTCAGGTGAAGGCTCAAATGTAGGTTCAGACAAAACCGGCTCAGATATTATAGGATAAGGCGGTACGTCGGCGTGGTAAAGCGCCAATTCACTGCCATCCAATGCGGCTTGATAACGGCTGGGCTGGGTAATGAAATTGTATAGCGGCGTGCCGTAGGTTTCTTTTAAGGCCGTGCGGGCTAAATCAATTTCAATTTGGCCGCCTTGTAAATCTAAATACATGCTGTAGGCCACCAAGATACTGTCGGTAGGCTGCCAGGGTGATAGTGTTAACCCAGCTGCAATGTATTCAAAGGGGGGCACGGTATATTCGTCTAGCGCAGCATTTACCCCATGAGAGTAACTCACAAGCAATTGTTTTTGTGTAAGTGGCAGACTATCGAAAACGGCTGCAGCGCGTTCTGAGAACTGGTGAAAACGGGCATTTTTATCAATATCTAGCGCCACATCACCTACCCATTCTGCCAACCGACCCGACGCGCTTCTGCGTTGTAAATCCATTTGAAAGAAACGGTCTTGGCCGTGGGCAAAGCCTAGGGCATAAGCCGCATCGAATTTATCTTGCGCATTAATCACCGCGTGACCCATAGAGTCGCGGGCAAGTGTTGCGGGCGCGGTAATGCGAGACGTGGCGTGATTACCGTCTAATGTGGGTAAACTTAGGTGCAACGCCATGTAAACGCCACCCAGTGCTAAAACGACTAATGCAATTGCACCAAAAACCAACCACTTAATCCAATTTAACACGTGTATTACTCCATTTTTTTCTCTATCCTAACCACACTACCCACAAATTTGAAGTGATGTTTTATGACACGTTTGCGAGAAACACGATGGGCCCGTTAATGCTTGACTGTCAGGCAGAACGTTTATTGCCTGAAGAGAGAGAGAAACTAGCACATCCTGTGGTGGGCGGCGTCATACTATTTAGCCGTAATTATTACGATTGCCAGCAACTTACGCAGTTGGTAAAAGAAATTCGAGAAAGTGCCCAAAGGCCTTTGTTAATAGCGGTCGATCACGAAGGGGGCAGGGTACAACGCTTTCGTGAAGGTTTTACAAAGCTACCTGCTATGGGTAAGTTAACGGGGTTGGTACAGGCGCAAGCAGCAGGTAAAGATATCGACTGGGCAGATTTACTGGAAATAGAGCCGGAAGCAGAAGAGACAATAGTCAACGAAGCCACGCTAGAACTAGCTAAAGCCTGCGGCACAATTATGGCCCATGAGCTAAAGCAGATAGACATCGATTTTAGTTTTGCCCCTGTACTTGATATTAACGGTGTATCGAAAGTGATTGGCGACAGAGCCTTCGCTGAAACCGCAGAAAAGGTGATTCCCTTAGCCACAGCACTTATAGAAGGCTTACAGGTTGCCAATATGCCAGCTATTGGAAAACATTTTCCTGGGCATGGCAGTGTGGCCCCCGATTCTCATGTGGCGTTACCGGTAGACGAAAGACCGCTTGAAGAAATTAAACAAACTGATATGGTTGTTTTTGAAAGACTAATTTCTAAACAGTTGCTAGATGGCGTAATGCCAGCACACGTTATTTATTCACAAGTTGATAGCAAGCCAGCCGGTTTTTCCGAGCACTGGTTACAAAAAATATTAAAGCAAGACTTGGGGTTTAATGGCGCAGTGTTCTCTGACGATCTGTCTATGCACGGTGCCAGTGTTGCCGGAAATTATGTCGATCGTGCCATGGCAGCATTATCGGCAGGTTGCCATATGGTGTTGGCATGTAATAACCCGAAAGGGGCAGAGTCTATTTTAGATGCTCTGCCGCATTCAAATGATACTTTCGAGGCTTTAACCTCACTTTACGGGCGCAAACCAGCTGTGCATGCCAGTGCAGCTTATGAAAACGCATTAAAGGTGTTGTCGCGCTATGGAACCGGTTAAACCGAAACTAATAATAATATCCTTGGTTAGCGCAGTTGCTCTGTATGGAGTGCTGTTGTTTGTAGGTCTGTCACATATTATGGCCATTAGTGCCGCCATTACTGTGCTGGTGGCCATGCTGTGGGTTACCGAGGCATTGCATATCGCGTTGCCCGCACTCATTCCTTTCTTCGCCTTTCCTATGGCGGGGGTTATTAGCTATCAAGAAGCTGCATCGGCGTTAGGTAATCACGTTATCTTGTTGCTGATGGGCGCGTTTATGCTGTCTAAGTCGCTAGAAAAATCGGGCGTACATCAACGTTTAGCGGTTTACCTTATTCGGTTAACTGGGGCTAACAGTGCCCGCAGGCTGGTATTTGGCTTTATGTTTACTTCGGCCATTTTAAGTATGTGGATTTCAAACACCGCCACCACGCTTATGTTACTGCCCATAGCGCTAGCCATTATTCATGCATCTAATTCGCCCAAACTGGGTGTAGCTGTGTTGCTGGGTATTGCTTACGCTGCCAGTGTGGGCGGTGTGGGTACGCCTATTGGTACACCACCCAATATTATTTTTATGAGTGTGTATCAGCAAAGCACGGGCACAGAAATTAGTTTTATTAACTGGATGAAAACCGGAGTGCCTATTGTATTGGTAGCATTGCCCTTAATGGCGTTGTGGTTAACCCGGCATTTAAAAGGCGAGAAAACCGGTGGGTTACCCGATGTTGGCCCTTGGCGAAGTGCAGAAGCGAGGGTGCTATTGGTATTTAGTTTTGTGGCCATGGCGTGGGTATTTAGGCCATATTGGACAGCGTGGTTCGGTATGGATTTTGTGGGCGACAGCACCATAGCCTTAGCGGGTGTGGTACTAATGTGCGTTATTCCCAACGGAGAGCGCGAAGTTACGCCTTCTGGCAGCAAACAAGGCTACTTGCTTGACTGGAATACCGCGCAGCAAATTCCTTGGGGAATGCTGCTGGTGTTTGCTGGGGGCATTTGCTTGGCGCAAGCGTTTACCGCGTCGGGCTTAAGTGAATTACTGGGGCAGGGCTTAACGGGCTTAGCCGTATTACCTTTATTCTTATTGGTTTTAGTGCTGTGCTTGTCGGTAAGCTTTGTAACAGAAATTACATCAAATACGGCTACTGCTACCTTATTAATGCCAATATTGGCCAGCGCGGCGGTGGCTATAGAGGTCGATCCGCTTATTCTCATGATGCCAGCAGCCATCAGTGCAAGCTGCGCGTTTATGATGCCAGTGGCAACCCCCGTAAACGCCATTGTGTATAGCAGTGGTGAGCTTACGGTGAAAACCATGGTGCGCGAGGGCGTAGTACTGAATATTATTGTGGCGTTTGTGGTCACCGCTGGTGTGCTGTTAACGCGAACTTAAACGGCTACTTCATCGAACCCTGCTTCTGCATTTAAAAAGCGGGCGAAGGTAAACAAGTAATCAGACAGCCTGTTTAAATAAGCGGGCACTACGGCAGGTACATCGTAGTGCTTAGATAGCACTATTACGGCCCGTTCAGCACGTCGGCATACAGCACGGCATACATGGCTTTGCGCCGCCGCTTTGCTGCCACCAGGCAGTACAAACGTGGTTTGCGGCCCCAAGGTGGCCGTCATTTTATCAATATCACTTTCAAGCTTTACAACATCGTCTTGCGTTAGGGTAGAACTGGCTGAAATAGCAAAGCCAGCTTGAAACAAGTTTCGCTGAATAGTGTAAATATCTTCTTTTAAATGCAAGGCTACCATAGCGGCCAATAGCCCCAAGTGGCTGTTTAGTTCATCAATATCACCGTAGCTTTGTACTACCGCATCATCTTTTTCGACTCTTACTGGCTTGTCGGCATAAATCTGAGTACTGCCTTTGTCGCCCGAACGGGTATAAATTTTCATGCTGGTATTTAATCCTTTTTCTTGCCTTTTAAAAGCCTAGTCTTCAAGAGCGTAGTCTATAAAAAAGCTTTGCTTCTAAAAGCTTACTCTTCAGGCGCGGTTGGGCGTTTGTAACGGCGAATTTGTACCACCATGCCAAATAAGGGGTGATCAAAATAATGAAGCTGGTTGCTTATTACGCGGCGCTGTTCACTAAAGGGTAACGACACTAATTGATACTCCGGCGTAGCGTTGGCGGAAACATGGCTAGCGCTGACATTTTCATTGTTGCTGTTTATGCTACTAATAGAGCTAGATGAGCTGGCTGCCGCTTGTCCTTCAACAGGAATAGGCTGGCGATAGAAAAGCTCGCTATCGATATGTAAATAGGGCACACGGTTAATGTATTTTAAAAATACCTTCATGTTGCCATCTACTTTCCAAATAGGCGCGCGAAATGCGGCGCTTATATTACTTTCGTCAGCATCGTCGATAACATCGGCGTTATCTAACGCCAATAAATCTTTAAACAATATGGGCGCTGGGCTAGCAAGCCGGGCATTTAAATCGTAAAAGAAGTCGCTTGTTATGGTTTCGGTGCTGGTGGCTTTCAGTCCAAGTGGCTGGCTGTTACCTTGGTAATCATTTAAACCGTTAGTTTCACTAATGCCGCTAACGCCACTGGTGCCACTGGTGCCACTGGTGTTAGCGTCTAGACTTTGGA
The DNA here is from genome assembly GCF_019249215.1 of Alteromonas lipotrueae. Classification (GTDB taxonomy): domain Bacteria; phylum Pseudomonadota; class Gammaproteobacteria; order Enterobacterales; family Alteromonadaceae; genus Alteromonas; species Alteromonas lipotrueae. The sequence continues at coordinate 65,953 of NZ_JAESDI010000008.1, read as the reverse complement.
TCTTATCTTCTAAATTTTGATAGCTGCTTTCATCAAAGCCGTTTGAACCAGGGCTATTTGAACCAGAACTGCCAGAGATTGACGCAGTGCTGCCAAAGCGAAGTGGTGGCTGCGGCGGGCGCTGTACGCCTTCTTGGTCAAACTCATCTGAAAAATTGTTACCGGCAAAAAGGCGAACGTTAAAGGCTTCGTCTTTACCAAATTTTACAGGTTGGCGCCACGTTACATGTAACAAACGCGTTAGGTCGCGGTTTTGCCTAATTTGACGTGACAACGACGTCATTTCTTGTGCGTTCTTAGTTAATAAATGGGCATGGCTAGCTAATGGCCAATCGCTGCCTTCAGGAGTGATTGGCAGCTCTTTGGGCGCTGGTAAACGGTTGTCGGGGCGATGAATATGCCATTTACTGTCGTAGTAACTTAACCAGGGTTTGTGCACCACGCAATACGGCTGGTTAGGTACAGTAACGGTTTCTGTTTCATCTAACCCCAGAAATTCTGCCCAATAACCGGCAATTTCTTCTGCCGATAAGCCATTTCCTGATAAATCGTCATTTGATAACGCGTCGGTTGAAGCCTGTGTGCCCATTAATGATTGGGAGCCCAGTTCATCGGCAAAGTTGGTTTGAGTAGATTGGGGGTGATTTGAATCGGTATCTTCAGATATTACCTTCGATGTCTGGTTTGTTGCTTGCGCAAGCGATTGCCCAGATACATAGTCTGAAGAACTTGATAGTGCATTCGCTTCACTTGAGGCATTGGCAAAATAATCGAATTCAGGCCACTCAAGGGTGTTAGTTTCACCACAAACCGCTATGCCTTGTTTTAGCATGTTAATGTCGGGGGTAATAACCGCGCCTATTACATCGGCATCGGTAGCAGGAACGGCTAATGAATCAGCTAAATCGAACTGTTCTTCAAGGGCAGACATTGCCACCTTTCTTTCAAAAACAATAACTTCAACATCGAACCACCAGTCGTCATTTGCCAACAACGGGGTAGAAGCCAATACAGCAAGTAGTGGGCTCCAACGAAAAAACCTCATGTTATCGCGACTCCTTTGCAAGGTCGGCAATGATATCGCTAATAAACGCAATACGCGCTTTTGCAGTATCAGTCTGTTTTACTAAACGCAGTTTCTGGCTGCCTTCAAATTTGAAAGTGTTTGGCTTGGTTTGTACAAGCTTAATAATATAGCCAGGGTCAACCTTGGTGGTATCTTTAAATTCTATGGTACCGCCTTGTGATGACAAGTCTACTTTAAGCACGCCAATGGCTTCTGCTTTTATTTTTATTTCGGCTACTTCTACTAAGTTTTTAGCGGGTTCCGGTAGTAAACCAAAACGATCGATACATTCTACTTGGAATTCGTCTATATCGTCTTGGTTTTTACAGCTGGCTAAACGTTTATACAGCGAAAGCCTGGTATTGACGTCGGCAATATAATCATCTGGCAGTAAAGCAGGAATGCGAAGCTCTACTTCGGTGTGGCCTGCCATGGCGTCGTCTAACGAAGGTTCTTTACCTTCTTTCAGTGATGTTACCGCTCTATCTAGCATGTCCATATACAGGCTGAAGCCTATGCTGGCAATTTGGCCAGATTGGTCGTCGCCCAATAATTCACCTGCACCACGAATTTCAAGGTCGTGGGTGGCTAACGCGAACCCTGCACCTAAATCTTCCAATTTCGATATGGCGTCTAATCGCTTCGCCGCATCTTTGGTCATGCGTTTAGGATGGGGTGTGAGTAAATACGCGTAAGCTTGATGGTGCGAGCGACCCACACGGCCACGTAGTTGGTGCAGTTGGGCTAGGCCTAAATGATCGGCTCTGTCCATAATAATGGTGTTGGCACTGGGCACATCAATACCGGTTTCAATAATGGTGGTACACACCAACACGTTGTAGCGCTGGTGGTAGAAGTCGCTCATTACGCTTTCCAGTTCCCGTTCGCGCATTTGGCCGTGACCCATTGCAATACGCGCTTCAGGTACAATTTCGGCAATTTCTTCAGCGGTTCTGGCAATAGTATCTACTTCGTTATGAAGGAAGTACACCTGTCCACCACGTAGAATTTCCCGCATTATCGCTTCACGAATAGTAGCTTTGTTGCGTTGTTGCACGAAGGTTTTAATGGATAAACGCCTTGCTGGCGCGGTAGCAATAATCGATAAATCGCGCATGCCAGACATGGCCATATTCAGCGTACGTGGTATAGGCGTGGCAGTAAGGGTCAGAATATCTACGTCGGCACGCAGCGATTTTAGCTTCTCTTTTTGACGTACCCCGAAACGGTGCTCTTCATCGATGATCACCAAGCCTAAATCACTGAATTTAATGTCGTTCGACAGCAGCTTGTGCGTACCTACTACAATGTCTACTTTGCCTTCGACAAGGCGCTGCATGGTTTCTTTCTGGCCTTTGGCGCTAACAAATCGGCTCATGACTTCAATTTCAAACGGCCATGCGGCAAAGCGATCTTTAAAGTTTTCGTGATGCTGTTGGGCAAGTAGGGTAGTGGGCACCAAAATAGCCACTTGTTTACCTTGGTTCGCAGCTAAAAACGCCGCGCGCATGGCCACTTCGGTTTTACCGAAGCCTACGTCGCCGCACACCAATCTGTCCATGGCTTGCGGGCTGCCCATGTCGTGAATAACCGCCGCAATGGCTTGTGCCTGATCGGGTGTTTCTTCGAACGGGAAGCTGTCGGCGAATTTTTGGTATTCGTCCCAGTCAATATTGTACGCAAAGCCTGGTTTAGCGGCACGACGTGCGTATACATCAAGCAGTTCTGCGGCCACGTCGCGTACTTTTTCAGCGGCTTTTTGTTTCGCTTTGCTCCATGCATCAGAGCCTAGTGAATTAAGCGGCGCATGATCGGCATCGCCGCCCGTATAACGAGAAATAAAGTGTAACGAAGCTACAGGCACATACAGCTTGGCCTGTTTAGCGTATTCAATGCATAAGTATTCGGTGGTAACGCCACCGGCATCTAGGGTTTGCATGCCAATGTAACGGCCCACACCATGATCTAAATGCACAACAGGCTGGCCGGTGGTAAGCTCGGCCAAGTTGCGAATAATGGCGCTTTCGTCAGTGGCGGAGCGTTTGTCGCGGCGTCGGCGTTGGCTAACTTTGTGACCTAATAGCTCGGTTTCCGTGATAAATAGCAGTTCACCACTGTCACTTCGCCAGTTAAAGCTATTTTCAACCATTCCCACGGTAATGCCGATATTGTCGCTACCACTAACAAAAGTATTGAACGATTCCGCCGCTTTGGGCTTAATGCCCGCTTTTTGCAATACGGTAAGTAGCCCTTCACGGCGGCCTTGGGTTTCAGCGCAAAACAGTACCTTGGCACCGCGCTTTTTGGCGTTGTTTATCGTGGCAATTAATTGTTCAGCCGGTACTTTCTTTTGCGTGTTAATGGCAATGTCGTCAAGCTTGTTGCAGCCTAAATTCACGCTACCGGGTTTCTCTTCAATCACGTCTTGGGTTAGGGTTACCCGCGGCCACTGTTTAATTGCACCGAATAAGGTATTTATCGGTAAAAATAAATCTTCAGGTGGCAACAATGGCCTTGCTGGGTTGTATCTATGCTGTTCGTAACGTTCTTGAATATCGGCCCAGAAAAATTCGCTGGCATCTTGCACATCGCCGTGTAACAACAGCACACTTTTGGGGTGTAGGTAGTCGAAGAGCGTAGCCGTTTTATCGAAAAACAACGGCAAGTAGTACTCAACCCCGCTGGGCATAGTGCCTTTAGTGACTTGGGAAAATACCGATTCTGAGGCGTTGTTTGCGTCAAACTTTTCTAAAAAGCGCTGACGAAAAAGGGTGATAGATTCTTTATCGGTAGGGAATTCTCTTGCCGGCAGCAGTTTTATCTTTTCAACCGCATCACCAGAACGCTGGGTTTCGGTATCGAAAAAGCGGATAGAGTCTACTTCGTCATCGAACAAATCAATACGAAATGGCTTGTCGCTGCCCATGGGGAATAAGTCGATAATACTGCCGCGTACCGAAAATTCGCTATGGCTCATCACCTGGCTAACGTGCAAATAGCCTGCTTGTTCTAGGTTTCGCCTGAATTGGTCTCTATCAAGGGTGTCTCCCTTATTCAACATTAGCAAATATTTGGCGAGATAATCAGTAGGCGCCAAACGTTGCATTAACGTGTTTACCGGCACAATGAAAATGCCATTTACCTGCTGCGTGAAGCGGTATAAGGTTTCTAAACGCTGCGAGACAATATCTTGATGCGGTGAAAACGAATCGTAGGGTAGGGTTTCCCAATCGGGGAAAACCGTAATAGGTACGTTGCTTTGTTCTGCACTGGTTTTGGCGCCAGCATTGGGCATAAAGAAAGCTAACTCTTTTTCTAATTTTAGCGCCGAAGGTGTGTCGGCAGTTACCAGCACAATGGGGCCGTTGTATTGAGCTTGTGCTTGCGTAATGCAAAGTGCCGCGCTGCTACCTTGTAATTGACCCCATTGCTTGTGGTCTTGTACAGAGGCAGATTTTTTCTGGGTCGGCAAAGGCAAAGATAAAAGAGTTGCTGTCATGTCGTCCTTTAAACTACATATTCGGTTTAAGTGTGTTGCTGGCTTTTTCTTTAGCGCTAGGCTCCGGTAGCCTTTTCTTGTGCTCGTTTTTTCAATTGCTGAGTTTGCAAATGCAAGCTGGCACGAACAAGCAATTCTTGATCTTGCTCTCGGATGCTATTGAAAATAAAAGCTATATGGTAGCTATCCTCGACGTTCTCGCAAGTAATAACTTCCCCGTAGCAAAATATTGCGGCCGCTTCAGTATCAAGAAATAATTTGAGTTCAGCTTGGCTGCCAATTTCCATGGCAGTTGGGCTTTTAATAATAACGCCACCGCCACCGAGCTTTATTGTGCTAAAACGATGATCTGGTTCATCTTGCTGGTGTAAAATAAATGACATCATTAAATCTATTTTGCGAGCTTGGTGATTTAAATATTCAGCTAAGGATTCAGCATGGTCGCTTAAATGACGTAACGGGCGAAGTGCTTGGGCTTCAATGCTGGCCATTTCGCTAGCTACACGAAATGCGTAGGGCATGGCTTGCTCTAAACCCGCTTCAGAAGGCACGGTTTCACCTTCAGCAAGTGGCTTCACGTTAATGTTAACGCTGTGCTGAATAGAGAAATATTCATCGAACTGGGCTTTTTTTTCTTCTAGGCTTAGGTTTTCCATCATATCTCCCGCCACTTATCTTGTACGGCCAGTAGCTTACACGTAGTATACGCACTTTACTATTTTGAGATTGCCCCGTCATCACACCTTTGGACTAAGCGCGCATTATGTACTTTCCTCTTCCCGCTTTTATCGCTTATCGGTATGCGAAATCTGGCCCGGCGCAGTCGTCTAGCCAAAATAGCTTTGTTTCCTTTATCAATCGCTTTTCGGTAGCAGGTATTGCCCTTGGCCTAACGGCGCTTATTATTGTGCTTTCTGTAATGAATGGCTTTGAAGCCCAATTGAAACAGCGCATTTTGGGTATAGTGCCGCATATTGAAATTAATGCGCCTATTGAAGAAAGCGTTGTAATGGGCTTGCCCAATGTGGTGGCAAGTATGCCGTTTCGAGAAGCCGAAGCGGTAGTGCAGTCTCGTTCAGATTTACGTGGTGTACAGTTACATGGTGTGCAAGCAGACAGCATGTTGCAGCACACTATGGTTGCTCACGAAATGCAGCAGGGTAATTTTGCAAGCCTAACTGCCGGTAGCTACAACGCCATTATTGGCAGGGCGTTGTCTATGCAATTAAATGTGCGTGCTGGCGACAAACTTCGGGTAATGGTAGCTGGAGCCAGTGTTTACACGCCATTTGGCCGCATGCCAAGCCAACGGTTGGTGACTATTTCAGGCGTATTCGATATGGGCTCGCAAATGGATGACAAAGTTATTTATATGCAGCTTGATGATGTGAACCGTTTACTGCGAGATGTTTCAGGTAAGAACACGGCCACTCGATTATTTTTAGACGATGCGTTTTTGTATCAAGACACGCTGAAGCCTATTGTTGAGGCTGATTTGCCTGTACGTACATGGCGAGAGCGCCAAGGACCTTTGTTCGACGCTGTAAAAATGGAAAAGAACATGATGTTCCTAATGCTGCTGTTAATTATAGCCGTGGCAGCGTTTAATTTGGTTTCATCGTTAGTGATGGTGGTGTCGGAAAAGCAAGGCGACATTGCAGTACTTCAAACCCAAGGCATGTTGCCTAGCACCATTATGACGGTGTTTGTATTAAATGGGCTGTTCAATGGCGTAAAGGGCGCGGGTATAGGATTGGTGGCTGGTGTGGTGGTGACTTTACTACTAAACCCCGTCATGAGTTTTTTGAATGTACCTATTGCGCTATCGTCAGACGGGCAAGGGTTACCTATTGATATGCACTGGTTGCAGATAGTTTCTGTAACGCTATTTTCATTGCTACTTTGCATTGTTGCGAGTATTTACCCTGCTAGGCGTGCCATGAAAACGCAACCTTCGCAAGCTCTTCAAAACGAATAAGTTAGTGAATTTGCCGTGCAAATTGCGGCAGAATTCACTATAATCGCGGTCTTTAAATTTCGGCCAGTGAGACGTCATGAACAAGAATTTTATCACCTCGCAAGCGTTGCTTCAGGATTCCTTTCGTTTAGCAGCAAAGGTGTATGATGACGGGTTTCGCCCCGATTTCATCATTGGTATTTGGCGCGGTGGTGCACCTATCGGCATAGCGGTACAAGAATTTTTTGAGTTTAAAGACTATTCTACCGACCACATTGCGGTGCGTACTTCTTCTTACTATGGCATTAATAAGCAATCTAAAGAAATTCGTGTTCACGGTTTACACTACTTGGTGGAAAACGCAGACGCAGAACATAAGCTACTTATTGTTGATGATGTTTTCGATTCGGGCCGCAGTGTAGATGCGCTTATTCAGCAAATTCGCAAATTGATGCGTTTGAATATGCCAAAAGACATTCGTATTGCATGTCCATGGTACAAGCCTCAGAACAACACAACTGATATTGTGCCTGATTACTACGTAAACGAAAGTGATGAGTGGTTAGTATTCCCGCATGAAATCGCTGGGTTAAGCGAAGAAGAAATTCGCGAAGGCAAAGGTGAACTAGCCGACGTTATGGATATTTTGTTCGACAAAAAGTAAGCGCAACGCGCTAGCTATTACAAAGACACCCATTGTAAAACCGCCAACCAGGCGGTTTTTTTGTGCCTGTAATTATCAAGACACCCACGTTAATTCGACATTCTTCTTACTAAGACACCCACGTTATTTCGATATTCTTTTATCGAGACACCCATGTTATTTCGAAGCAATTTGGGGGGACATCCATCGTTCATTTTATCAATATAGGGTGGGTGTCTTCGTAATTTTTAACGCTTTAAACGTGGGTGTCTCTATAAGGTGTTTATTAAATAGGGTGGATGTCCACATAATTCATTAACGTTTTGAGGTGGGTGTCTTCGTAACGTTCTTTCATAACGCTCAGGCGAAAAACGTGGATGTCCATGTAATTTTGTTGAGTTTAATGATGGGTGTCTCGTTAATGGTGAGACGAAAAAACATGGGTGTCTTATTTAGTTTGGGTGTCTTGTTTAGTTATTGCTTAGTTATCGAAATAAAACTTATCGTGGAAGGTGTAAACCCACGTGGGTTGATAGATGACGAGCAGAGTAATTGCCATACCGTTCAGCAAGGCTTCTGGAAACACTAAAAGTGGAATGAGTAGTACAAAATTATCGTAAATAACATCCCACGTATAAATGCCTTCAATGAAGTAATAACCTGCAAGTGCGCCGGTTTTAAGAGCAATGCTGAGTGCGCCTGGAAAGAAAGCGCACACAAAAATATAAACGAACAGTTGGCGGGGGAGATGGTGAAACGACACTAAATACACAAAGTAGGTTACCGCGACAGGGAGCATAACACCTAATACGCCGTTTACTCCTATGGTGTGCCACTGTGCAAAACCAGCGGCGGTAGCACCCAATAAAGCAAGGGTGCCGGCCAGAATGGCGTAACGAAATCCGAGCATGAGTGTAACCACACTTAAACCAACAAAATGAACATCTAGCCCTTCAAAAATGCCCACTTTGAAGATCCAAAACGCGAACAACGCGGCAGCGCTACCAAACAACAGGTGCTGTTGGTGCTTGTCGCCCATTAGGCCTATAACAGAAATTTGTTTAATAACCCCAACTAGGGTTAAACAATATAAAGTAAGGCCAAGCCACTGTAGCGTTGTCACACACTCTCCGATACTTATCTACTGTAGATTTCTTATTGACTATACGTCGCCCAAATAGGTGCATGATCAGACGGTTTTTCAATACCGCGAAGTTCATAATCTATTCCGGCATCACTCAATCGTTTATGCATAGAAGGGGTAGCCAAAATAAGATCAATACGAAGACCACGATTATCATTAAAACCTTTCGAACGATAATCGAACCACGAGTACCTGTCGGTAGTGTCTGGGTTCAATGTTCTAAAGCTGTCTTCAAAGCCCCAATCCATCAGTGTGTTCAACCACACTCTTTCTTCGGGTAAAAAGCTACATTTGCCCGTACGCAACCAACGTTTTTTATTCTCTTCGCCAATGCCAATATCTGAATCGGTATGTGAGATGTTCACATCGCCCATCACAATGACATTTTCATCAGGAGTATGGTGGGTGTCTAGATAGGTCATTAGATCTTTATAGAACTTACGTTTTGCTGGGTATTTAGTTTCGTGCTTTTCGTTTTCGCCTTGCGGGAAATAACCATTTAATACGGTTACTGGCTGGCCGTCGTGGTCTGTGGTTTTCAATATAATCATGCGACGCTGCGCATCTTCTTCATCAGTAGGGAAGCCCATAAGCACAGACTCAGGCTCTTTTTTCGCTAAAAATGCCACCCCATAGTGACTCTTTTGACCATGAAAATAAACGTGATAACCCATCGCTTCAACGGCTTCAACAGGAAACTGTTCGTTATGAACTTTTATTTCCTGTAGGCCAATAATGTCGGGCTGATGCGCATCTATTAATGCTTGGAGCTGGTGAAGGCGGGCGCGAATGCCATTGATATTAAATGAGATTACTTTCATAAGGGCTTCTTAAAAAACGGAATTGATGAATTCTAACAGAATGCTTGGTTTAACTTAATGTCTGTGGGGGCAAAGTTGTGCTTTTTCCTAACAAAATAAGATGATCAAACCAAAGATTAGCATCATTAATGATAGCCACACTTAACGTTTCGCAATTCTGGCTTTCAACCTGGTTACCCTCAATCATTGCGGGTAATAAACGTGCTACTTCTTGCTTGAATTCGGGCCAAGCCTTGGCCTGTTTTGCCATAGTTTGATAGTAATGCGTAGGAAAACCGTAGTCTGCCTTTTCAAGTCTACGGCTAATAATATTGGCGCCCATCGATGAACCTAACCACACATACATTGCAGAAATTGTGGCAGATAGTGATGTTTCAAAACTGGGGAAGCTTACCGTTTCTAATTCTGTGGTTCGCTTAGCGTCGGTTGAACTTAACCGTGCCAAATCGTTATCAAGTGCTGTTAGCACTTGTTGGGCTTCAAACTGCTCTGCAAGTGGCTTAAGTGTAGGGTACTTTTCAATAGCGTGGTTAATGACTAACTTGCAGTGCTGATGAAATTCTCGCATTACATAAAGTACGCGGTGGTAATTTTCTGAATGATTTTCGTGTTTTTCACTGCCATTTAGCCCCATCATATTATGAAAAAGTGCAAAGGGTACGCTGTGCTCTAGTTCGTCATGTTTACTGTGGGTTTTTATCTTTAAATCGCTAAATAGGTTTTGCATGAAGTTTTAAGCTTTGCGTTTTTTAATAAAAGGCAGATGTAATTTACTACCGTGAATATAGATTGCTAATGTACAAGAAGCATGTGGAGTGCATTATGAAACCCAGCTTAAAACTCAAGATAAGGTGACATATATTTGCTCGCAATAATATTAGTCGCAGGAGATGTTTTCAACTTGAATTTATAAGATTAAAGAGACTTTGGTATTTGGCGGGGCTGCTTGCAAAGGGTATACTTGGCGCCTCTTAACTATAAGGTAATTTTTTGTGTTTCCAGATACTGTAACCGCGACACTAAACGATACTGTGCTAGCACAAGCGAAAAGTTTGTCTGCTGAAGACCGACAAATGCTAGTGATCAGCTACGTACCCAAAGCGAAAGAAATTTGGCTAATCCAAGGTACAGAAGGCTTTGTCATGCTGGAAGACAACGACATTACTCGATTGCCAGTATTTCCTCACAAAAACTTAGCGCAGGCATGGTTAGACGACAACCACATTACGGGTACTTGCGTGGCAGTGCCGTTTAATGAGTTTACCGAGACTTGGTTACCTGGCCTCACTAAAAATGGGGTGGAATTGGTAATGTTTCCTACTTCTGCCGATGCCGAAAACTTAGTAATGACAGCAGAAGAGCTAAGCGCCGAATTTAGCGCAGATGCTAGTGCCTAGCTGTTGGACTCAGCTTTCTGAAGATGTTGATATGAATTACAACGCTGTAACCCCACAACGATGACAGAATTTACGCAACTGTTGCCGCTAGGGCAAACCGTGGCTGCGGCAAAAGGGTGGGATGGCGCCACTCGCGCCATTATGCTGGCTGGCAAGCAGCTGTTGGCTTTACCAGAGTCGGCACGCACTGAAGACTCATTGGTACCGGGTTGTGAAAGTAAAGTATGGGTAGCGTGTACGCCTGCACAAAACACGGGCGACCTTGTAATTGCGGCTTACTCACCCAGTAAAATTATTCGCGGCGTGCTGGCGGTACTACTAGAAAAAGCAAATAGCCTTTCAGATGAACAAAGAAAGGCGTACGATTTTGAGCAATACATGAACGCGTGTAATTTGCAGCGCCATTTAAGCCAGTCTAGAGGCAATGGTATTTTAAGTGTATTGCGCCGCTTAAATACGCTATAAGTTTTGGTTTTTAGCTTCAATCCACTGCGACATGTATTTACTCGCATTCAAGGTTTGATGCCATAGCAGCCCTTGCAGAAACAAGGTCTTGCGATATGCATCTACATCTGTAGCTATAATGGCAACCCGTTCGCTTAAGGTTTCATTCTCTTTGGCACCTTCAAAAGCGTTAAACAACGTTAGCCCTAACTTACTTGCTGACGACCAGTCCTCTTCGCTGCTGTAAAGTCTAGCGGCGTGTTTCGCGAACTCTTCTGGGGTATTGCAAATTGCCCCTCCCCATGTAGCATGGTGTGCTGTTTCGGCAATACCCTCCGCACCTACCCAAGTTGTCAGGGTAGGGGTTTCACATCGCATGGCTTCTAGTATTTTACCTTTAATACCAGCACCAAAGCGCAGCGGTGCAATGAGCAGCCGTGCGTTAGCAATAACATCGTGTGCATTTTCAGCCCAGCCATCAAGGTAAAACCCATTCTTGGGGTTATGCAACTGCGTGGCTTTTTTGGGCGGATAGGCACCATAAATATGTAAATTTGCTTGAGGGAGCACCTTTTTTATAGCAGGCCAAACGGTTTGCTTGAGCTGTAATACTGCATCCCAATTTGGCGCATGACGAAAATTACCAATGGTGACAATGTCGGTGCGTTCATCAAAGTTTGGTGATTTATCATTTATTGGCGCTACATTAAGAGGATGGTAATAAAGCTGTTTTTTGGGAACCTGATAATGGTCGGTAAGTAGTGCGTACTCGGTGCGAGAAATGACCAAAGTAAGGTCGCAACGTAATATGGCGGCAATTTCCCGCTGAGCCAAAGGCGAATTGTAGTCGGCCTCTTTCGCGGCACTGGCTATGTGCGCTAAAAGAGGAGACCCGGAAGCTTCTTTGGATGCCCTTAGTGTCTTATCTTGTGCTTTAACGGCGTCGTGTCTGGCTTGCCGCAAACTGTGTAAATCTTCGGTGTTTAAAATACGAATAGCAGAAGGGCATGTGTCTTTTACTCGCCAAGAAAATTGCTCTTCGGTCATGTATCGGTCGAAAATAACGATATCAGGCGATAGTTTGGCAATTCGTTCATTAAAGCTACTGCAATTGAGTGCAACCGCTTCACTGCTTACGCCTAGGTTATCTAGATCAGCTTTATGAATACTGTCTGTTGCCGCGGTCATAAAAGTAACGTTATGGCCGTAGCTTAGAAACTGTTTAATTAAGGCCAGCATATTTTGACCAGCGGCGGAGGAATTGGGTTCAGGCCACACGTAGCCAATGACTACAACCTGCATTATGCCTTGTGACATTCCTCCTGACATTCCCTCTGACATTAGTTACCTGTGCTTAAATGTGTAAAGCGCGAAATAGTAGCACAGCAGGAAATAAAGAAAATGAAACTCTATCGCGGATAAAAGTGCTTAAAACCTTCTGCTTTTAAGGGGGAACCCCTATTGGGACTGAATAAAATGTAAGGTAATTTATCGCATACTATACGAAAGTTAATGAATTCTGATTAGCTAGGCTAAATAATCGCGCTATAATGAAGCTAGTAGTGAAAAAGCCAATCATGTTTTATAGTTACCGTTTTTATTTTAAGGCTTGATTGCGAAATACCCTCTTCTAAATAGAGTAGGTTATATCAGGAGCGTATACCTAAATGACCCTACAAGATATTATTAGTAACGCGAGTACGTTGTTCGTGCTACCTGACTCTGTGACGCGTTTAAAAGCTTGCATGGATGACGGAGCATCTAATATTGATGATATCGCTGATATCATCTCTTTTGACCCTTCGTTAGCCACACAGCTTTTAAGAGTGGCAAATTCAGCGTTATACCGTTTCCCTAATAAAATAGATACCATCACTAAAGCGCTACAAGTAGTAGGTACGCGCTCTACTTACGACCTAGCACTTGCTTTTGGTGTTAGCCAAGCTTTCAAAGAGGTAGATGGCCAAGTTATCGACTTAGATAAATTTTGGGAGCAAAGTGTTTCTTGTGGTCTATTAGCAAAATACTTTGCTGAAATGCGAAATATCAGAGAGCCGGAACGCTTATTTGTTGCGGGCTTACTTCATAATATTGGTGAGTTGGTTGTATTGGCTATGTTGCCAGATAGCGCGAAACGTTGTCAGGCGTTTAACGCAAGAGTAAGCCCTGCTGAACTGCAAGCTGGGGTGATGGGGTACACATTTACGAACGTGTCTGCGGGGATCATCAAAGAGTGGGGTATCCCTGAAACAATTTATAAGCCTATTTCAAATATACACGGCGACAACAGCAACACTTCTGATGTTGAAGAGCAGATTTTGCAGTTGTCATACGTGTTGGCTTTAGATAACGTGAATTCAGAAATTTATCCTAGCTACAATAACTTAAAACCTGAGTTACATGAGAGTTTATCGCTAAATCGCGACGATTTAGAAGATGCATTGGATATTACTAACCTGCAGTGTATTTCAGTTATTTCCTTGTTCAACCCTAACGCGTTTATGCTTTATTAACGAAAAAGGGCGTACTCTTTTATGCAGTACGCCCTTTTTATGCTCTCGTTTTTTCAGTGCCTTTTAGCTAAAAACTTCTCTGCCAAGCACCTTGTTTAAATGCTCATTGCCTAATTAGTCAAAAATTGCCACGGTTTGGCGACTGATCGCAATAACTTCATTGTCTTTATCCCAAATAGTCGCTTCAGTATGCCCATAGCCATCTTCTGCCTGACGGGTATGTGCTTGGTAAGCAAACCAGTCTGTAGGGTCTACCTGCTTATGCGGATGGATAAACTCCAGATTCCAACTAACGGTACTGGCAGGGGCAGGTAACTTCATCATTTGTAACAGCGTGGGCGGCCAAGCATCAATCATGGTAATGATGTGTGCATCGGTTATCTGCGCGGGTGGTTTTTTAAAACGCATGTGCCCATGGTAAACACTGCTCTTTTTACGGGTGAAAGGGATGCCACCCTTATCGATAGCTAAATCGAAATGACGTAAAAACTTAGGGGTTACCTTTGGAATTTGTGGTATGAATTTACCTTTGGTGGGGGCAGGCATGTCATGGGTGTCTTGGTTTTCTACCTTAATGCCTGATTTTCTGCCAATACCAAAGCAGGCTTGCACGAACACGCAACTTTTCCCATTTTGCTTTGCATGGGCGGTATATTGAGATACGTTTTTGCCCTCACGCAATAAGGTCACTTCAATCGAAAATGGCGTATCTGGCGAAAGGGGGCCCACAAAGTTCGTTGTGAATGAACGTAGCACCCGTTCGTCACTGACTTTTTGACGAATAGCGCTGTACGCCATGCCTGCTGAGATGCCGCCGAATGCTGTACGCCCTTGCGCCCAAATACTGGGAATAATGAGGTTATCTACTTTCCAGTGATTTTCAGAAAGTGCCTCTAAAGAAGAAAGAGTTAAAAGCTCGTCTACCGTCATGCTGTTTGTCTGGTCTGATGAGTAAGGGTGCTGATATCCTACCTTAAGCTCAAGCTAACAGAAAGCCTAGGCTAACATTCCTTTTTATATTTACAAATAACTAACAATAAGTTGTCAATCTTTTAACCTGCCGCGTAGACTGAGTTTTCATTGAATTTAAAGGGAATGATATGGCCCATAGTCAGGTTCAAACGGCACCAGTAGAGAAAGCGGATACATCCCGCGCCTACAGAAACTACGTGTTAGTGATACTAACGCTGGTTTATGCATTTAATTTTATTGATAGACAGATCATAGGTATCCTTTCTCCATTCATTAAAGCTGATTTGGGTTTAGATGACGCACAGTTAGGCTTATTAAAGGGCGTTTATTTCGCCATTCTTTATACTGTGGTGGGCATCCCTATAGCGTGGCTTGCCGATCGGTATAGTCGTGTGAATATCATTGCTATCTCGCTTACCCTATGGAGTGGCTTTACCGCCGCCTCAGGGCTTGCCATGAACTACACTCAGCTGGCACTGGCCAGAATTGGTGTAGGTATTGGTGAAGCAGGGGGCAGCCCACCTTCACACAGTATTATTTCCGACCTATTTCCTAAAGAAAAGCGTGCGGGCGCATTGGCGGTGTACTCATTGGGTATTCCATTTGGCGTGATGTTGGCATTCTTTGCTTCTGCATTTTTCTTACAAGGCGGTTCTGCTGATTGGCGTACCGTAATGATAAGTGTGGGTTTACCGGGTGTAATATTAGCACTATTGCTGAAGTTTACGGTGAAAGAGCCAAAACGTACCGAGTCAGTACAAACGGATGACGCTGAAAAGCCCAGTGTTTCAGCTTCACTTAAAACCTTATTGAAGATTCCAACGTGGTGGGGCATGGCGTTAGGTATTTCCTTTGGCTCGTTCGGTAACTACGCCATTTCGACTTGGATCATCGATTATTATGTACGTGCCTTTGCAGGGCTAGATATTACCCAGTTGCTTATTGCGTTCGGTATTATCAATGGTTCTGCTTATGCATTAGGCGTGTGGCTTGGTGGTTATATTGCCGATAGGTGGGGTAAACAAAATAAGAAAGCGTATGCGTTGTTACCTGCTATTGCGCTAATTATAGGTGTACCAGCGTTGTATTTCTCGCTTCAAGTTAACGACTTATGGTTGTCGGTAGGCTTAATGACATTCTTGTTGTTTACCAGTGGTTCCTATTTAGGCCCAAGCTTTGCCATGGCGCAAACCCTTGCACCTATTAATGTTCGTGCTATGTCTACTGCATTGTTTTTCTTTGTATTGAACATAATTGCATTGGGCGGCGGGCCAACGATTACCGGTATTATTAGCCAGGCGTTAGTGCCTTCATTGGGCGAAGTTGAAGCCCTTCGTCAGTCTTTACTGTATTTGATTGTGCCTTATGCGCTTTCTATTATCGTGTTCTTATGGACCAGTACTAAAATTGTTAAAGATTGGGAGATGGCAGAGTCGAGAGGGCTGTAGTACTATCTTCTTCATAAATAACATGTTGTTTTGATAAAGGGCTGGTTTACCAGCCCTTACTTTTCTTTCTTTGCTATTGCTAATTGTAGCTTTGACATCGCTTTTCATGAAGGAGTATTTCATTGTCGAAAACCGATATTAGTTTTCACTTTGCGCATGCAAATGGATTTCCTGCTGGTAGTTATAACGCGCTTTTTTCTTCATTACCTGAGAATTTTCACCGTCTTCATGTCGACAGGTTTGGTCACGACCCTCAATTGCCAGTAAATGCGAATTGGCGCAATCAAGTTAATGAGCTTATTAAACACGTAAAAGCCGAAAACACCGACAGTAGAGGTGTTTATGCGGTAGGGCATTCTTTTGGTGCGGTGATTTCATACATGGCAGCCTGCGAGGAGCCCAGCTTGTTCCGAGGGCTTATCATGCTTGACCCTCCGTTAGTGATGGGGCCCATGAGTTACTTTTTTCGCTTTGCAAAGAAGACGCCGTTAATTAATAAATTAACCCCAGCAAAGCTAGCTGAAACGCGAAATACGCAATGGCCATCTCATATTGATATGGAAGCGTATTTTCAAGGAAAAGCGTTGTTTCGTAATATGGATAAGCGGTGTATTCGTGATTATGTAAAGCATGTAACCCACACTAAAGGTGAGCTGACATCGCTAACATTTAAAGCCGAGGTTGAAGCATCGCTATTTCGCAATGTACCGCATAATTTAGGTAAGTATAAAGGCAAGTTGAAGTGCCCAGCTTTGCTGGTAACGGCTAAAGATGGCGAGGTGTGCAGACCGGCTATGTACGAAAGGTTAATTCAACATAACAACATTGATCATACTGAATTCAATGGTGGGCATATGTTCCCTTTAGAACACCCAGAAGCAGTGGCTGAATTGATTTCAACCACCATTTCAAAATGGAATAACTAACCTTTAGTTCGGGGATAGGCCGCCAACAGGTTGGCCTAGCATTTCTCGTGTAACTAACACCACGCCTTTTTCAGAAACACGGAATCCTCGTGCTCTATCATCATCATGGTTGTAGCCGATGACGGTACCTTCTGGAATAACGCAACCTCTATCAAGCAACACTTTTCTTAGCTTACAATTACGCATAATTTCAACATCAGGCAAAATTACGGCATCTTCTATAAGCCCGTACGAGTGCACTCTTACGTTCGAGAAGCAAATTGTGCCGCGAAGGGTTGAACCAGAAATAATACAGCCGCCAGACACAACCGAATTAATCGCTTCACCGCGTCTGTCGTGGTCTTCCCACACAAATTTTGCAGGTGGCAATTGTTCTTGGTAGGTCCAGATGGGCCACTTTTGATCGTACAAATTAAGCTGTGGAACGGGCGCCACCATCTCCATATTGGCTTCCCAAAATGAATCAATGGTACCTACATCGCGCCAATAGGCATCGCCACCACCGGTGCTTTCAAATTCAAACGCATACACGGGGTGATCTTTGATTATTGACGGAATAATGTCTTTACCAAAATCACGCTGTGAGCCAGAGGTTTCAGCGTCTCTTCGTAATTGTTCGAAAAGAAACTCAGTATCGAAAACATAGTTACCCATTGACGCTAGGCATCGGCTATCATCGCCAGGCAATGGAGCAGGGTTTTCAGGTTTCTCTGCAAAACCGTTAATACGGAAATTTTCATCTACCGACATCACGCCAAATGCCCCAGCCGCTTCTTCGATAGGGACCGACATACATGACACCGTCATTTTAGCGCCACTTTCAACATGACGAGCTAGCATAGTACCGTAATCCATACGATAGATATGGTCGCCAGATAAAATCATTACGTACTTGGGGAGTTCGTCTCGAATAATGTCGATATTTTGGAATACTGCATCGGCGGTACCTTCGTACCAACTATCTGAGAATCGCTGAGAAGCGGGTAGTATTTCTACTGACTCGCCAAGTTCCTTTTTGAAGTGCCCCCAACCGCGTACTAAATGTCTTATCAATGAATGCGACTTGTATTGGGTTACTACACCAACACGTCTAATGCCTGAATTAATACAATTCGACAGCGGGAAATCAATAATCCTAAACTTACCGCCAAAATAGAGTGCAGGTTTTGCACGCCATGTTGTTAGTTCATGCAAACGTGAGCCTCGTCCTCCAGCTAATATCAGTGCATAGGTATCGCGAGTCAGATTACTAATATAGCGTGAACTGTTATCTGCCATGTCCTCGTTCTCCATTTTTTGAGACACAATCTTCCGGTGTCGATGAATGTGTAAAAACCATAATTCATACCGATTGCACTAGGGCGTTGTAAGTAGAATATTGCCCTTGAAAATTAGGTTTTATGATAACCTAACTTCATATTACACAAGAATAAATATAAAGCCACGGCGTTTTACTGAACAATGTAAAAAAAACGTTATAATTATCTTAAGGGATTTTTTATGTCTTCTACTACCCCAGTTATTTTTGACCACGATGGTGGTATCGACGATTTATTATCGCTATTACTTTTGCTGCGTTTGCCTAATATAAATGTGGTAGGTGTCACCATTACGCCAGCCGA
Organism: Alteromonas lipotrueae; assembly: GCF_019249215.1. Lineage (GTDB taxonomy): Bacteria > Pseudomonadota > Gammaproteobacteria > Enterobacterales > Alteromonadaceae > Alteromonas > Alteromonas lipotrueae. Next base: position 47,501 of record NZ_JAESDI010000008.1, on the reverse strand, counting down.
CTGCTACCCCGATGATGCATTACTGAGTACTCGCAAAATTCTTACGTTAACGGGCAATACCCATATTCCCGTGAGTGTAGGGCAGTTAACTGGTCCAAATCCATTTCCGCCTGAATGGCGCGCTCAGCCTAAAATGTGCCATGCTACACCTACGATGTTGCGTACCCCTCACGATGAAGTGAAGGTGGAAAGCAAGGCCGCTCATGAATGGATACAAAGTGCGTTAACAAATGCTGCGTCGCCAGTTACTGTATTAATGACAGGCCCAGCTACCAATTTAGCCGCCGCGTTTACCCAAAATCCAGACCTAGTCGATAAAGTGCGGAAGGCAGTGTGGATGGGAGGTGCCGTGAAGGTTAAAGGTAATGTGGCTATGCATGATCATGACGGCTCTGCAGAATGGAATGCATATTGGGATCCTAAAGCCACCAAAGTACTGGTAGATAGTGGCGTTAACCTGATATTGGTACCTTTAGATGCCACCAACGATTTGCCAGTTAGTTGGGATTTTTTACAGCAACTTGCTGTAAAAAATACGCCAGTCTCAGACCTGTCTGGTCAATTCTGGGCGTCTACGGTAACGTCTATTCCATCTTATGAGTTTACGTATTTTTTATGGGATATTCTTTCTACCTGTATTTTAGCATTGCCAGAAGACAAGCTAAGTATTGAAACCGGTCAGGTTGCGGTAAGTACAACGACGCCGAATGCTGGTCAAACCTTCCCGTGTGAGAATGCAGGGAGTCGAATTTCTTGGGTGGCTAGTGTTGATGCTGATTACGTCCGGGAAATGGTGCTGTATTATTTGAGCGGAGAATTTTGTCAATCACCAGTGCCATTTGTTAAATAATTGTTATATATTTCTAGTCCTATGTGATTATCATGGAGTTTTAGATGGCAGTTTTAAAGAAGATAGTTTTAGGTGTGGGCGTACTGATTGCTTTGGTTGTCGTGGTTGGGCTATTCCTTCCAAAGCAATACAAAGTTGAAAGAAGTATTTTAATCAATGCGCAACCTGAAGAAATTTATCCCGATGTCGTCGATTTACGGGCGTGGCAAAACTGGGGCGTTTGGTTTCAACGCGACCCTAGTATGGAAATTGATTACTCTGGGCCAGATAGAGCTATTGGAATGATGTCATCTTGGAAAAGCGTGACGGAAGGCAATGGGGAAATGAAAATTACCGATTTAGAACACAATAAAAAGGTCGTTTACTCATTGGCTTTTCCTGATTGGGAAATGGGTTCGACAGGTTCATTGGTAATATCGCCTGCAGGTGAGGCTACCAAAGTGACGTGGGTTGACTCTGGTGATGTAGGTAACAATATCATCAATCGCTATTTTGTACTCATGATGGACGGCATGATAGGCCCAGATTTTGAAATGGGATTAGAAAATTTGAAAACCGTTGTTGAGAATAAAGGCTAAAAACTAGCCACGCTTTTGCTTAGTGCAGAAGCGGCAATGATTTTCACTACAGACCAAGCCGAGTTTGCTTTTATGGATATGTTCCAAAGCGAACTTGGCTTTTTTCATTTTGGGCGATATAAATTCAAAATACTTCTCTGGTGTTGCTAGATGGTGTTATTGGCGTTATCGAGACACCCATGTTAAGAAGCATTTATTGTTTACAAAGACACCCATGTTTAGGTTGTCTTAAAAGAGTTAAAGAGACACCCATGATTATGACGTTATCGAGACACCCATGGTAGTGTTATGAATAGGATATGAAGCGCTGATGGAACCCTAGCGATCTTACTTAAACAGGTTGGTGGGACAGTTAGTTTACGATGGGTGTCTCGATAAGCTTTTAGGTTTTAAATTGGCCTAATTGTTAAGATTGTTCAGTGTGTTAGTACGATATAGTGCGCTTAATTGCTGCATGATCGAGTTCTGAGGGTTTTTAGTATAAAGTCCATTAAGTAACTCTTAAATGAGCTGTGGCAGGCTTGCTGGTTAGAAGCGTTTGTGATTTTGTAAAATTACCTTAGGGAAGGACATGCTGGGAAATAAACGTCGTCTAATTGTCGGCCTAGCTTTCAATAAATTGGCCGACTTACTGGCGTCTGCAAAAACTACACTACCTGCACTACTAATCTCTTTGGGGGCTCCTAGCTGGATGGTGATGTGGTTGGTGCCAATTCGCGAATCTGGCGCATTGTTACCACAAGCCCTAATTGGTGTGTATCTACGTAATAAAAGCGCTAGGCACCACGTTTGGCGGTTGGGTATGGCCGTACAGATATCGGCCATATGTACCATGTTAGCTGCTGCACTTGTCACCGAAGGTTCTTTGGCTGGGCTAATAATACTCGCTTCACTTGTATTTCTAAGTTTAGGCCGCTCTGCGAGCTCTCTTACCGTAAAAGACATGGAAGCAGATGTCAGTCAAAAAGGGGAACGAGGCAGGTTGGTCGGGTTAGCATCCACAGCGTCTGGTGTGATGACATTGTGCGCAGCAGTGCCTTTGGTGTATTTTGAAAAAGAGCTTGAAGGCTATTCACTTTACATTTTGCTAGCGTCATCAGCGCTTGCATTTTGTGTCACGCTATTTTTAATGTTTTCAATAAAAACCCATGTTGAAATAGAAGAATCTAAAAATAAATCGTTGTTTAATTGGCGTTTTGACAACACAGTATATCGGTTCGTTTTTGTGAGGGGACTGTTTGTTCACTCTGCGCTAGTCGCGCCGTACTTCATGTTGGAAAGTGTACAAAGCGCAAAATCTTTGCTTCCGTTTTATCTTGCTGCACAAGCCTTAGCATCTATGCTTTCTTCGTTTCTTTGGGGAAAAATTGCAGATAAAAGCGCTCGATTCACCCTTCAATTGTCAGGAGCCTTGGCATTAATTGCCTGTGTTGGCTTACTTGCTATGAAGCCTGAAAATTTGTGGATGTCTGCAGGGTTGTTTTTTATTCTTTCTATTGCTCATGCAGGCGTGCGAACAGGGCGAAAAACTTACAGTTTAGATATTAAAGATGGGCAAGACAGGACTGAATTAGTCGGTTTTTCAAACACAGCTATAGGCCTTATTTTACTTGGCTTTGGTGGTTTCTACGCGATTATATCGTCATTTATAGACTTTTCAGTGGTGTACATTATGGCTGCAATGCTCACTATGGCGATTTGTACTACGCTTATGTTACCAAAAGAAAAATAAGACAATAGGAGGTCGAAGCCGTGCAAATTACCGTGATTACATTTCTGAAACCCAATTCATATATCAGTCGATATTGGGCGAACGTGGCTCTAGTAATCAAGTTTGGTTTCAAATATGTCTTATAAACAACAAGAAAATAATGGCCCGGCAGTATTGCCAGTAAAAGATCCTGAGGAATTGGAGGGTTATCTTAATGCGTTTTTGGACATATCAGTTGACCCTGTATTTATTAAAGACGGGGAGGGTAAGCTTTTAGTTGCTAACAACGCCTTTTGTGAGCTTGTAAACGTTTCTCGAAAAAAACTCATTGGAAAAACCTTCTCAGATACAATCTACCCACAAGAATTGGTGAAGTTGGCGCACAGCGATCAGCATGTAATTGATACCGGAGAAGATAAAGTCATTGAGCAAACCCTGCAGGGCAAGGGTGACAAAGCAAGGGTAGTACTTGCTAAACTGAGCCGATTTGTAGACCGCAATAATAGACGATTTATTGTTGGTGTTATCCGAGACGTTACCAAACGCAGGCAGAATGAGTTAAGGGAAACAACGCGCAGTGAAGTATTAGAACTCATTACCAGCGGAGAACCTCTAAAAAAGGTGCTAGATGCCATTGTCAGCGTGGTTGAGCTTAATAACCCAGAAATGATGTGCAGCATCTTAATCCTCGAGGATTCAGGGGGGCATCTGCGCAACGGAACCGGAAATAGTCTTCCTAAATTTTATACCGATGCTATTGATGGCGTAGAGATAGGTATGGGCGTGGGTTCTTGTGGCACAGCGGCGTTTATTAACGAACGTGTTATTGTTGCAGATATACAAACCCATCCTTATTGGAAAGATTTTAAAGACTTAGCGTTTAGCGCTAATTTAGGCGCTTGTTGGTCTGAACCCATTCGTTCTACTCAAGGCGCAGTACTTGGTACTTTCGCTATTTATCACTCCAGTATTAATTGCCCATCTGATTCTGATCTTGCGTTAATTGAACAAACTGCCAGTTTAGCGAGTATTGCCATCGAAAAAAATCGTTCCGAAGAGACATTAAAGCGTGCTGCCAGCGTTTTCACTCATGCGAACGAAGGCATTATTATCACAGACGCTTCCGCCATCATTATTGAAGTGAACGATACACTTTGCCGCATTACAGGCTACAGTAAATCGGAAGTGCTAGGGAAGAACCCTAAAATTCTTCAGTCTGGACGCCACAGCGCGCAGTTTTATAAAAACATGTGGAATACGCTTAATACTGATGGGCACTGGAGAGGTGAGATTTGGAATTGTCGTAAGGATGGTGAAGTTTATCCTGAAATGGTCACAATCAGCGCCGTCAAAGACTCGGAAGGGCAGGTGCAACATTATGTGTCACTCTCAACTGACATATCAGAAATTAAGCTCAATGAAGGTAAGTTAGAACGAATAGCGCATTATGATCTGTTGACCAACTTACCTAACAGAGTGTTACTTGCCAAGCGCCTTAATCAAGCCATTAAGCACAGTCAGTTACAACAAAATTCACTGGCCGTCGCATTTATGGATTTAGATGGATTTAAAGCGATTAATGATAATTACGGGCACAACATCGGTGATCAGTTTTTGGTTGAAGTCTCCAATGGCTTAAAAGCTAGTTTAAGAGCGGGAGATACAATTGCACGTATTGGCGGTGACGAATTCATTATTATTATGGTTAACTTGGATGAGTTTAGTGATTGTGAGCATGTCTTAAATCGACTTCTTAAATCTGCCTCTGCACCAGTCAATATTGCCGATGCGGTTATGCAAGTGTCGGCCAGTATTGGTGTGACTGTTTTCCCTCAAGATAACGTCGATGCGGATCAGTTAATACGCCACGCAGACCATGCCATGTATATTGCAAAACAGGGGGGTAAGAACCGATATCACCAGTTCGATTTAGAGCAAGATAACGCGATTAATACCTATAACAAGAGCATTGATAATGTACGCGTTGCGTTGGATCGCAAAGAGTTTGTTTTACACTACCAACCGAAGGTGAATATGAGCTCTGGTGAAGTGATTGGTGTAGAAGCTTTGCTCCGCTGGGAGCACCCTGAAAGCGGCTTAATTCCACCGCTCGAATTTTTGCCAGTTATTGAAGGGCACGGTATCAGCTTGGAAGTTGGAGAGTGGGTTATTGATGCCGCTTTAACACAAATATCGCACTGGCAGAAACGCGGTATTTCATTACCCGTAAGTGTGAATATTAGTGCACATCAATTGCAGCAGGACAACTTCACTTCTCGACTAGAAACACTTTTAGCGGCACATCCTGACGTAGATCCAGGCTATTTAGAGCTAGAAATTCTGGAAACCAGTGCACTGCAAGATACCTTTCAGGTATCTTCAACAATGAATGCGTGTCACGATTTAGGGGTGAGCTTTGCTTTAGATGATTTTGGTACTGGTTACTCATCACTTACTTATCTAAAACGTTTGCCAGCTTACTTAATTAAAATTGACCAAAGCTTTGTGCGAGACATGTTAGATGACACTGATGACTTAGCGATTGTTGAAGGTGTGGTGGGATTAGCAAAAGCATTTAAACGAGAAGTGATTGCGGAAGGCGTAGAGTCAGTTGAGCACGGCGTTGCCCTTATCCGCTTGGGGTGTGTGTTAGCGCAAGGCTATGGCATTGCCAAGCCTATGGCCGCTAATCAAGTTTCTCTATGGCTAACTACCTGGGAAGCTAATGAGTCGTGGTTGGCTTTAAGTGATAATCGAGAACCTGCTTGAATCCAGAATTCTCAGGCATTATAAGAGTTATCAAGACACCCATCTTATTAGGGTTAACCGTTAACAGCTTAACAGGACACCCACCCTAATACAGGTTTAATCTCAACCCTGCTCAAGGAAATACAGTGGGTGTCTCGTTAGTTCTGTTAGCCGAGCAGAAGTTTAAAATCTACCAAGCATTTAGCTTGGCGATTATTTATAGATGCGATGAGGTTACTTAGACAGTTTGAAAAGGAATAATAAGGCCGTAGTGTAACAACTAAAGTAGGGCTACGAATTAACTTTTGACGATAAAGGGCTGCTGAGTCAACAAAGGGGATTTTTTGCCATTTAACTCATATCCGCGGACAAAAGATGGTAACTAGCTTGCGTTGGAAAGCAATTTTGCGTTCTTTATTCCTCTTGCTCGCTGCCGATTGGTATTTTGCTTAAACCTCCTCATTGTGACTTCACACCCAGCTGCATAACTAAATAACTTTTCGAAGCTAGTGGTAAGCGTCTGCCAGTGAATCTGTTTTATCCCTAATCTAGACAATATCGGGGCGTAATTGCTATTGATGTAACCTGGTTTGTCATCACGAATGATTCTTCCCATTGTATCGACGAGTTCAAGGTAATCGGTTAGGCCAATGGGTAATAGTTTGGAGTCGTGTTGTTTACACTCCCCTGTAAACGGTAGCAATTCAGAAGTATTCGAATTGCACTTCATTGCCTGTATTCGTGAGTAAATACTGGTGTACCTAGCGTTTTCAGGCGTGGTCGCAACCTTGGCTCTAACGGGGTTTAAGTCTACATAGGCCATACAGGAAAGGAGGGCGCTTTCATTCAACAAAGCTTGAGATTTAAATCTTCCCTCCCAAAATCGCCCCGTGCACTCGTCTTCTGTATTTGCCGCCCTAGCAATAAACTCATTTAGATTTCGCATAAACCAACTAATGTCATACAGACGCCCACGGTAAATTTCAGCAGTATCGGTTACTGCTTGTATTTCGGCTTCCGAGAGGGGCTCACCTTTAAGGAACCTTTGAGTGAGCAGGGTGCCTTTATGAATACGGTGCCACTTGGTTAGTACTTCTTCCTGGCTCCAGGTATGTGCGCTTTTTTTGTCAACATGCAGGACTACATGGACGTGATTACTCATTACCGCATAAGCACAAATATCAATGGAATACACCGATACTAACTCTAATAATCGGCGCTCTACCCAGCCTCTTCGATGTTCGAAACTTTTGCCAGAATGCTGATCAATGCCGCACAGGTAGCATTGTCTAACGCAGCGAGAAACACAATGATAGTAAGGAGTATCTGCAAGACTGATTTGGCTGCTTCTTGATTGCGGCACGGTCAATATCCAGTAAATTCGTATATCACCATGCTAGCAATCAATGAAAATTGATGAACCTGTATTTTAGGCGTGAATTAATTGAATTGCCCCTTTATTTTACGAAGGATGGCTTGCTGGTAGTGACGTTGCCAGCGATGGGTGTCTTGGTAGCGCTAAATGCCGAAGAAAGTGAATCTAATTTATCTTGGCAAGCAATGCATTAGCTACCTTAGACACTGGTTTTCTGCCTAATAAAGAAGAGATGAATTCAGTAGCAACAAGCAGCTTATCCATACTCACATCAGTTTCGATTCCAAGTCCATTAAGCATATATAGAACGTCTTCCGTCGCCACGTTTCCGCTCGCGCCTTTAGCATAAGGACATCCCCCAAGTCCTGCCACAGCGCTATCTATGCTCGCTATACCGTACTGCAATGCGGTGTAGATATTAACTAGTGCTTGACCATAGGTGTCGTGAAAGTGAACGGCTAAGTCGGCAACAGGCACGTGTTGGCAAACTTGCTCGAGTAAACGAGTTGTAGACGCAGGAGTACCGGTTCCTATGGTGTCACCAAGTGAAATTTCATAGCAACCCATATCACGTAATGCCTTGGATACCAGTGCTACCGCCTCGCTAGAAATTTCTCCTTCATAAGGGCAGCCCATCACACAAGATACGTAGCCCCTGACTGGGATTTTATGCGTGTTTGCGGCCGCAATGACAGGCTCAAATCTTTTCAAGCTTTCACTGATTGAGCAGTTTATATTTTTTTGAGAAAAAGATTCGGACGCAGCACCAAATATAGCAACTTCATCAGCGCCAACAGACAATGCTGCTTCGAATCCCTTCAGGTTAGGAGTTAACGCAGAATAGATAACTTCTTTAGCTCGGCTAATTCCATTGAAAACTGCGTCAGAATCTGCCATTTGAGGAACCCATTTTGGGGAAACGAAGCTGCCCGCTTCAATACGTTTTAATCCACTTGCGCTAAGCAAATTAACGAGGTGTATTTTGTCTTTAGCGCTAAGAATCGCCTTTTCGTTTTGTAACCCGTCACGGGCACCAACTTCCACGATACTCACTTTCGAGGGAAAGTGAGTCGTTTGCTTAGTTGTCGAATTTGCAATGGGTGTCTTCATAACGGTTTCCACACTCATTCACCTTTCGGCTCAGGATCAAAATCAATCAACACTGAGCCGCCATCTACTAACTCACCAGGTTGATAAAAATAGCCACGTACCACACCGTCGCAAGGTGCAGCAATACTGTGTTCCATCTTCATTGCTTCCATAATAAGTAGCGGCGCATCTTTTGTAACGCTAGCACCAACCTCAACCAAATGAGCCACCACGGTACCATTCATTGGTGCATCTAAACTCGCACCATTTTGATTGTCATCGTCATCTCCTATATCAGGCGTTACCACCTTGAAATGACAGTTCGAATCTTGACCAAATAAGCCAAATTGCCCTTCATTGTTCGAGAAATGATAGGTACGCCCTACACCATCTACAGAGGCAATTAACTTATCACCAACAAGATAACCAGTTGCTTCAAAGCTTTCGCTATCCGTGCTCACCTTAAGAAAAGTACCCTTTTGATTCAGTGTGTTACCTGATTTGGTAACGTGCCTTATTGTGAGCGAGTGGAGTGCATCATTCACTATAACGGAGAGGGATTCTTGATATTCCATGTTGGGGCGCCATGCGCCAACAACCCCCCAAGGTGAGGGGAGTCCATCGTTCGCCGCATCTTGATTGCGTGAAAGTACAGTTAGTAGTGCAATAGCAGGAAGCTCAGCAACAGCTGATTTACTCTGGCTGCTGAACAGGATGTCAGCGTGTTTATCAATAAAAGTTGTGGTTAGTTCTGCGTTACTGAACGGTGTACTCGACGCCACGTCGATAAGGAAATCAATATTCGTGGTTACGCCGTCAATATGGTATTGCTTTAGTGCGCTAACTAATTGTTTTAATGCAGATTCCCTGTCCTCACCCCATACAACGAGTTTAGATATCATCGGGTCGTAATAAACACTAATGTCGTCACCTTGCTGCACGCCGGTATCGATACGGACTTTACTTGCTGAGCCTTGGCTAGATAACGTGGGTGTCTTGTTTAGCGACTGGCTGTTTTGATAGGAAGCCGGGCTTGCTAACATGGGTGTCTTGATAAGCGAGAGCGTGCCGCTGGCGGGCAGAAAATCATTGTTGGGATCTTCCGCGTAGATGCGCGCTTCGAATGCGTGTCCCGTTAGCGTTAATTCTGATTGGGTCTTGGGCAGGGTTTTTCCTTCTGCGACATCAAGCTGCCAGCGAACCAAGTCTTCACCGGTAATCATTTCCGTAACAGGGTGCTCTACTTGCAAGCGGGTATTCATTTCCATGAAATAGAACGAGCCGTCTTCGTCATACAAGAACTCAACGGTTCCCGCACCTACATAATTAATCGCTTTTGCTGCTTGAAGGGCCGCTTCGCCCATTTGCTGCCGAATATTGGCAGGAAAATTAGGAGCAGGTGCTTCTTCTATGACTTTTTGATGACGACGCTGTACAGAGCAGTCACGTTCAAATAGATACACGCCGTTACCATGGGTGTCACAGAAAACTTGTATCTCAACATGGCGAGGGCGAGTGAGGTACTTTTCAACTAGCATATGCTCATCGCCAAAGCTTGCCATCGACTCTCTTTTCGCTGCACTTAGCGCCGCCGAAAACTCGCTTTCTTTCCACACCTGACGCATACCTTTACCACCACCACCGGCAGCAGCTTTAAGCAACACAGGATAGCCCATAGCATCACTGGCTTGCTTTAAGGTAGCCTCATCTTGATCATCTCCGTGATAACCTGGCACCAAAGGCACGCCAGCACCTTCCATAATTTTCTTGGCCGCAGATTTAGATCCCATGGCTTCTATGGCAGACGCGGGTGGGCCTACAAATATAATATCGTGCGCGGCACATGCCTTAGCAAAATCGGCATTTTCAGATAAAAAACCATAGCCAGGATGAATGGCATCTACATCAAGCTTTTTGGCGTATTCAATAATTGCGGTACCGCGCAAATAGCTATCTTTAGAGGGGGCAGGGCCTAAATAAACCGCTTCATCCGCCTGTAAAACGTGTAAGGCATTTGCATCAGCGTCTGAATAAACCGCCACTGTTTGAATACCCATAGCTTTAGCTGTACGCATCACGCGACATGCAATTTCGCCGCGATTAGCAATAAGTAGTTTTTTAATCATGATCGTTTCTCCTGCCACGCTGGGGGGCGTTTTTCGATGAAAGCCCCTAAGCCTTCTTGTCCTTCTTGCGAGGTTCTTATTTTGGCAATTTGCTTGCTTGTTTCATCAAGCAATTCGGCATTAATAGGAGCATTGGCAACCTGTTGCACTAAGGCTTTGGCTTGCGATACCGCCACGGGTCCGTTTTTTAAAATTTGGGTGACAATATCGTCTATTGTGCTATCAAGTTCATCTTCGGTCACAGCCTCGCTAAGCAGTCCTAGCCTCCGGGCTCGGCGAGCAGAAAAGACTTCTGCGGTTTGAAAATAACGTCTGCATACCCGTGCGCCCATGGCTTCTATCACGTAAGGGCTGATAGTGGCGGGAATTAAGCCTATTTTTACTTCGCTTAAACAAAACTTACTTAACTTGCTACCAATGGCAATATCGCAGCAAGCGATAAGACCTACCGCACCGCCAAATGCAGCCCCTTGCACGCGAGCAATTGTGGGCTTCGGCAAGGTGTACAAAGTGTGCAACATGGTGGCTAGCGCCATCGCATCGGTGTGATTTTTAGCTTCATCGTACTGCGCCATGCGCTTCATCCACTCTAAGTCGGCACCAGCACTGAAGCTCTTTCCTTCGCCTTGTAAAACAACGGCGCGAACGCTGCTGTCGTTGCCAGCGCGCGTAAATAGGTTGGTTAACGTGGCAATCATGTCATCGTTGAATGCATTGTGCTTGTCAGCGCGGTTTAGCGTAATAAGGGCAACGTTTCTTTCGTCTACATGATAAGTAACTGCTTGTTCCATAATAAATTCCCCTCAAACTACATGCGAAAGACACCGAAGCGGGTGTCGGGTATAGGTTGATTTAATGCTGCAGATAACGATAGGCCTAACACTGTGCGGGTATCAGCAGGGTCGATAACGCCGTCATCCCATAATCTGGCTGAAGCATAATATGGATGTCCTTGTTTCTCGTAGGTGTCGATAACCGGTTGTTTGATGGCGTGCTCTTGTTCGTCGGTCCAGGCTTCACCTGCACGTTCTTTTTGATCCCGCTTTACTTGAGCTAGTACGCCAGCGGCTTGTTCGCCGCCCATTACCGATATGCGAGCATTTGGCCACATAAATAAGAACCTGGGATCGTATCCACGGCCGCACATCCCGTAGTTTCCTGCACCAAAACTACCGCCAATTAATACGGTAATTTTAGGGACTTGGGCACACGCAACGGCAGTAACCATCTTGGCGCCGTGTTTAGCTATCCCGCCATGTTCGTACTGTTTACCCACCATGAAACCAGTGATGTTTTGTAAAAATACGAGGGGAATTTTACGCATTGCACACAACTCAACAAAGTGTGCGCCTTTTAGCGCGCTTTCGCCGAATAAAATGCCGTTATTGCCGATGATGCCCACCGGATAGCCGAAGATGCGCGCAAATCCACACACTAACGTAGTGCCGTATAAGGGTTTAAATTCATCAAAGTCTGAATCATCTACTACCCGAGCGATAATTTCTCGCACATCGTAAGTTTGCTTTGAATCGGCAGGCACAATGCCGTAAATTTCTTTGGCATCAAAACGAGGGGGGGTTGGCTCTGCCACATCTAAAGCAACATGTTTGGTACGGTTAAGCCTAGAAACTGCATTTCTTGCAAGAGATAGTGCGTGATGATCGTTATTGGCTAATTGGTCTGCTACCCCTGAAATTCGGGTATGCACGTCACCGCCGCCAAGCTCTTCGGCAGTTACCACTTCACCTGTCGCTGCTTTCACTAGTGGTGGTCCACCTAAAAAGATGGTGGCTTGCTCTTTTACAATTATGCTCTCATCTGCCATGGCGGGCACGTAGGCACCGCCAGCTGTGCATGAACCCATCACCACAGCAATTTGTGGAATATTCTTTGCCGACATATTGGCTTGGTTAAAGAAAATACGGCCAAAGTGTTCTTTGTCGGGAAACACTTCATCTTGATAGGGCAAGTTCGCACCGCCTGAGTCTACCAAGTAAATACAGGGCAAGTTATTTTCTTCGGCAATGGTTTGTGCGCGTAAGTGCTTTTTCACGGTAAGCGGATAGTAACTGCCACCTTTTACTGTGGCATCGTTCGCCACTATCATGCACTCAATACCTTCCACGCAACCTATCCCCGCTACTACGCCCGCGCAGGGTACATAATCGTCATACACATCCCATGCCGCCAATTGGCCTATTTCCAAAAAGGGCGTGTTGTCGTCAATTAAGGCGTTAATTCTGTCTCGGGGAAGTAATTTTCCGCGAGATTGATGGCGTTGGGCAGCTTGTGCCCCGCCACCTAATGAAACTTGTTCTATTTTTGCAATCAAGTCGTTTACTTGTGCTTGCATATGCTGCGCATTGGCAACAAAGGTGTCTGATTTTGTATTTATCTTTGAACGTAGAACGGGCATACCCCCTCCTGATTGTTCAGTGCAGCCTTATAAGCCGCACAGTCTTTCGTTAAGAGCAAAAAAAGCTGAACTGACACGTTATAATTATTATTTTGATTCGTTAAACAGTTCGCGGCCAATTAGCATCCGGCGAATTTCTGAGGTACCCGCACCAATTTCATATAACTTGGCATCTCTTAATAATCTGCCAGTGGAATACTCGTTGATGTAACCATTACCACCTAAAAGCTGAATAGCGTCTAAGGCCATCTTGGTGGCTAATTCTGCAGAATACAAAATGGCACCAGCGGCGTCTTTACGGGTGGTATCACCGCGATCGCAAGATTTTGCAACGGTGTACACATACGCTCTTGCCGCGTTCATTTGGGTATACATATCGGCAACTTTGCCCTGAACAAGTTGAAATTGACCAATAGACTGACCGAATTGCTCTCTGTCATGAATATAGGGGACAACCACATCCATACAGGCTTGCATAATGCCCAAGGGGCCTCCAGACAGTACCAATCGCTCGTAATCTAGCCCGCTCATGAGCACCCGTACGCCTTCACCTTCTTTACCCAGAATATTTGCCTCAGGTACTTCACAGTCTTGGAACACAAGTTCACAGGTGTTTGATGAACGCATGCCTAATTTGTCGAGCTTTTGTGCACGGGTAAACCCAGGGAAATCACGTTCTACAATGAATGCGGTGATCCCTTTGGGTCCGGCTTGTGGGTCTGTTTTTGCGTAAATCACAAAGGTATGGGCGTCTGGACCATTGGTGATCCACATTTTATTGCCGTTTAAGATGTACTTATCACCGCGCTTTTGTGCACGTAGTTTCATACTCACCACATCTGAACCTGCATTGGGCTCACTCATGGCCAACGCACCAATGTGCTCACCAGACACTAATTTAGGCAGATATTTCTCTCGCTGTTCGTCGTTGCCGTTTCTAAAAATCTGGTTTACGCATAAGTTAGAATGCGCGCCATAACTCAGGCCAATACCCGCTGATGCGCGGCTCACTTCTTCCATTGCTATGGTATGGGCTAAATAACCCATATCGGCGCCGCCAAATTGCTCTGAAACCGTAACCCCCAACAAACCCATTTCACCCAGCTTGGGCCATAATGCGTTAGGGAATTGGTTGTTAGCGTCGGCTTCTTCTGCTAACGGGGCAATTTCATTTTGTGCAAATTGGAAGACTTGATCGCGTAACAAATCAATATCTTCGCCAAGATCAAAATTTAATGTAGGGTAGGAGGTATTCATGCAATTTTTCCTTGTTCTAATTCCGCTAGCTCTTCACGGCATCGTGCTTCTACTTCATCGAGTTCTTGCATCAGGCTTTGAATATCTTCAAGTTGCTGATGAAGTACAGCTCGTTTTTGTGCGGTCATTTCCAACATAGTACCTAGCTGAACAGCGGAGTTGGCGTTGGTGTCGTACATTTCAAATAGGGTTTTTACTTCTGCTAAGGAAAATCCCAGTCGTTTCCCTCTAAGAATGAGCATTAATCTCACTCTATCTTTATTGTCATACACACGGTTTTGCCCGGTACGCTTGGGGCTAAGTAGCCCTTGCTCTTCATAAAAGCGAATGGATCGGTGAGTTATATCGAACTCTCTTGCCAGTTCACCTATGGCGAATACCGACTCTTTCTCGTTGTTATTCATAACACGTACCTTTGGACTGATGTCGTTGTCTTATGCTGTTTACAAAAAGACTATCCCTGAATGAAAAGGGATTCTTGACACTATATATATTGAGGTTTACGTTAACGTTAATTACCTTTTACGTTAAGGTAAAGTAACATTTTGCTAACGTCAATTTTTCATATGTGAGATAGTTCGCTTATCTAAACATGGGTGTCTACATTTTTATACGAAAGTAAAGTTAGTTGAATATTATTCCATAAATTACAGATGGTTAGGAGTTCAAGTGATGAGTAGTGAAACAGTAGTGATCGTAGCAGCGAAGCGCACACCAATGGGGGGCTTCAATGGAAGTCTGTCTGGGGTGGCCGCCACCGAACTAGGTGCCACTGCCATTAAGTCGGTATGTGATACATTCGATATTAGCCAAGTTGATGAAGTTATAATGGGGTGCGTTTTACCCGCAGGCTTAGGTCAAGCACCCGCTCGTCAGGCATCGTTAGGCGCAGGCCTTCCTCTTAGTGCTGGCGTAACAACCATTAATAAGGTGTGTGGTTCTGGTTTGAAAGCGGTAATGCTGGCTCATGATTTAATTAAGGCGGGTAGTGCTGAAGTGGTTGTAGCTGGTGGGTTCGAAAGTATGAGCAATGCGCCGTATATGTTGCCAAAAGCAAGAACAGGCTATCGCATGGGGCACGGACAAGTACTCGACCATATGATGTTAGATGGTCTTGAGAATGCTTATGATGGCAAGGCGATGGGATGTTTTGCTCAAGATACTGCCGATGCTGAAAACATTACCAGAACTGAAATGGATGAATTCGCGCTTAGTTCGCTTTCAAAAGCCCATGAAGCGATTAACAGTGGTAGTTTTAAAGATGAAATCGTGAACGTGACTATTTCTGGCCGCAAAGGCGATGTAGTGGTTGATACTGACGAAGGTCCAGGTTCTGCGCGGCCAGAAAAGATACCATCCCTTCGCCCTGCGTTTAAAAAGGATGGTACGGTAACCGCGGCAAACTCTAGCTCTATATCCGATGGTGCGGCGGCGTTACTAGTTATGAGTGAATCTAAAGCGCACGCGCTGGGATTAACTCCGCTTGCTAAAGTGGTAGCGCATGCCACACATTCTATTGAGCCAGAAAATTTCACGGTAGCACCTGTTGGAGCGATGGAAAATGTGCTCTTAAAAGCTGGCTGGTCTAAAGATGAGGTCGACCTATTCGAAATTAATGAAGCTTTTGCCATGGTAACGATGTTGGCTATCCAAAAGCTGGGATTAGACGAGCGTAAAGTGAATGTAAAAGGCGGGGCATGTGCGCTTGGTCACCCTATTGGTGCGTCGGGTGCGCGGATTTTGGTCACCTTGCTGCATGCACTTAACCAAAAGAAAGCGAAAAAGGGCATTGCCTCTTTATGTATTGGTGGCGGGGAAGGCGTAGCGCTTGCTGTTGAAATGCTATAAGCATGCTTGATTGACGTCAAAAAAAAGCATAATTTTTAGAAAATGGCACCGCAAACCGGTGCCATTTGTGTTTTAATTATTCTAATAACGCGTTCATTATCCGTCGTTGAATAGGTTCACTTTATTATTGAAAAGTGTCTATTTATTAAACTGTTATTTTGACACTTAGCAACTATGAAACGAAATGGCAGGTAAATTGCCTAAATTTTGGCTGAATGTGCTGGTATCGTGATTTTTTAGTTTAGACCGATGTTGCATTTGCAGGCGCTAAGTTAGATACTCTGGTGTGCGATTTTTCGCATTTTACGTATTTGTATTTAGGTGGTCTTTTTGATTTCTTTCAGGTGTTTACGCCTTGTCTTCTTAGCAATGTTGCTTACGCTTTCTTACTCAGTGAAAATAGCAGCACAAGCGCTTCAACAGAACGTCTCTCAAACGCAATCGACCAATAACACGGCTCCTCGTGAAGTGACGTACTGTGTCGATCCCGACTGGGCACCTTACGAAGCCATACGAAATAATAACCATGTTGGTATTTCTGCCGATTATATTCACACTATTTCAGAGCTGTCTGGCTTAAACTTTAAGCTAGTGCCAACTCAATCATGGGAACAAAGTTTAGCGTTCGTACAGCAAGGGAACTGCCAAATACTCTCTATGCTGAATGTTTCTGACTTTAGAAAACAATTTCTCGATTTCTCCACGCCTTACTTCGAAGCACCCAATATTTTGGTTGCCCGTTCAGGAACACCTATTTTGCAAGGTTACGCAGGTATTGGTCATAGAACAGTTGGGGTAGTGAAGGGTTACAGGCAAGTAGAGTACATATCTAGGCATTATCCAGAGCTAAGGCTGAAGTTAGTGCAAACGGAAAGTGAAGGGCTTGCCGAGCTGGCAAGAGGTGAGATCGACGTTATGGTAGGCTCATTATTAAGCGTAAATACACATATCAATAATCAAAAGATAGATAACGTGAGTATTGTGGGTTATGCCGAGCCGTTCGACTCACTTGCGTTTGGTGTTAATAAGTCTTCCAGCGATATTATTCCTATTTTAAATACTGCGATAGCCACTATCTCAGAGAAGAGAAAGGTTGATATTTATAAGCAGTGGAATAACGTACAGGTTCGCTATGAGCAGGATTATTTCAAATTATTGGTAACTACATGTTTCGTATTGATGGCTATTGTTTGCTTGGTGTGGCGCAATAGAACAGTGTCACAATTTAGGCGTTTAACAAAGCAGAAAAATGACGAAATAGAGTCGTTGCAAACTACGTTGTTAGACAGGAATCGTACCCTAGAGTTTTTGTCAGCCCACGATACACTGACAGGGCTGTATAACCGCAACCATATGATTCAGAAGGCAGAAGAGGAAATCTCCCGCTTCCACCGCTTTCATACCACCGCATCATTAATTGTTGTGGAGATTGGGGGTAAGCGTGATTGTCGGGGCGAATTAAATGAATTCGACAGGGAAAATATTCTAAAGCAGGTGGCGTCTCAATGTCTTGCAACCGTAAGAGAAGTAGATGTTGTGTCACGCTTCACAGGCGAGCAGTTCATCATTTTATGCCCCCAAACTGCCCTAGAAGCCGGACGGGTTCTTGCTAATCGCCTGGTGGAATGTATCGACCAAGATGTGCTTACCGACAATGCCGATATGCAAGTTAGTGCGGGTTTATCTGAACTAAAAGAGAGTGAAAACTTCACCGATTGGTTTGAGCGCACAACAAAAGCGTTGTATCACTCAAAAAGACTGGGCAAGGCGAAAGTTTCAGTCGCAGACTAGCGTGCGATGAAAGCGTTGCTGAGCCCGCTGCGGTTTTAACTAGTAGTGATTAGAGCTTATTTTAACGGTTTAAATGATGGGCTCGTAATGCCATTGATGAGAATCATAATGAATGTGGGCTCTTTCATACTCTCGCTCTGAACGCCAATTACGATTGTTCAATTTTGCTGTTACACCAGGATAGAGTTTCTTATTGGCAATAAGCTTAATATCTTGTTGGTACTGAACTTTCGCATCGCTTATTTCCAGCACTTTCGTTTCAATCCAATCAAGCAACGCGTTTTCGTTATTGAACATTTCAAGCGCTTCTGTCACTTTTGCTTTAAGTTCTTTCGGCACTTTTTTACTTTTCAAAATATCAATTTTTTCTTTGTGCTTGCTGTTGTTTTCACGAAGTTGGCGCACAAGTTCGTCTAGCGCCTCTTTACGTTCAAGTAGCTGTGCAAAACCGGGGCTAAAATCGACTTTGAGCATGCTGCCAGACACTGCACCAAGGGTACCGGCTTCTATCCTATCTTGACTCACAATGTCGCAAGCAAACAAGTTGCCCATAGGTTTGTCTATTTGGCCCACAATAACGGCGCCACCACAGTGAAGTTTGCTATAAGCCAATTGGCGGCCAACGGTAATATTTCCCGAGCACTGAATTTCAATACCTTGACCGTGCTGAACGTGAATGCTGCCTTTCGCTATAAGGTGGCAGTTGAATTCACCTGCATTGTCATTTACTTTCCCCATAGCGCCTTCGGTAATAATGATATCGCCACCAGATTCAATGTGAGCAGACTCTACGAAACCATTTATGGTAACGTCACCTTCTGCTTTTATTTGCATTTTTTCTGTTACGTCACCATTAACCAGCACTGCACCTTCATAATTCACGTGACCCGTACCCACATTAACTCCGTTACAAATATAGGTGTCGTCGATATTCATGGTTTGGTCTTGGTATTTGGGCATACCTGCAATTGATGACACTAATAAATTTTGATCGTCATCGGCCTGAACAGTTCCGGTGCCTTTGCGAAATTCAACCCACTCACCAGGAATTGGAGGTAGCTTGCTACCGCGTACATCGAAACCACTTCTGCCTGAGGTTGGTTCTGTGCGACGAAGAACAGGGGTGTCTACTTTAACGCAGATAACTTCACCTAAGTTTCGCATATCAACCCGCTCACCTTCGTTGGTTTGCGGCTTCAAGATACGTTCAAGAGCATTAGGGACTAAAGGGATAAATCGAGATGAACGGCCATTCCTAGCCGGTAGGCCTTTTGCTACTGTGCGCTCGATAATGGCGCCCGGTGGTGATTTTCGTGCTTCCAGTAACATGGCCTCAATGGCTCTTGTTCCAAGACCGCGATGTACATTGTTTTTCGCTGCTAAAGATTTAATGGTATTTAATGCGGGTAATTTACCACCGTAGGGCGACGTGATCACAAGATTGGCCGCCATAGCATCTTCGGGAATACGAAACTCTATTTCGGCGTTTCTTCGTTCACCAACTCGCTCTTGAACAACAGTATTATCGCCGGTTTTGAAGTAATGATTGGCGGTATCACAGGCCGATTTTAAAGCCGTATCAGAAATGTATAACCGTTTGGTTTCACCGGTTGCTAACTCCGCTTTTACTTGGCGTATGTCTATTTCTTTAGAAAACTCAGACGGGTTTAGCGTCAGGTTTATATAGGTTCTTGTTTTATCGAAGCTTATGGTTACGCCGTTCATTACTACATTCATCCTTTGAGCAGTCTTACTTTCTTTTCTATAGTCAATATCGACCTTAACGCTGCAGACTTAAGCATGTTTATGCATTATCGTAGGAACAATAATGCATTAGACATAAGTTTAATGTAATGCGATTCATTGCGTCTCGTCAAAGGTTTTCGGCATATTGAAATAATGCTCTTAAGATCGCTTGTTTCTCGGGGTCATCAACATGTTCATGAGCAAGGCGTTCTAGCGTGCTCATATAATGCTCGAGCGTAATCGAAGCAGACGAGGTAGAGTCGGTTAAACGCGCTTGTCTATGTCTTTGCCATTTAAGGGTTTCGTCGTAGGTAAGGGTAGACGGGTAATTTCTTGCTCTGTATCTAAACAAAAGAGTCCTAAGCCCTACATGTTGAGTCTCTTCAGCTAATGCGCCAAGCTGTTCTGGGCTTGATTCCAGCACTTTGTCACACCAGTGGCGATCTTCGGTACTTAAAAAACCACCGCTATAAAGGGCGTGGTCGATATCTTGTTCTTTCTCGTCTGCGTCATTTTCGTACACTTTTGACAACTTCATGCCTAATTCACGCTCTTGCGTCAAAATGCGGTAGTTTTCAAGGCAGGTGTCTCTGTCTAATCCTAATCTATGCGCATTATCTTCAGTCATCGCTTTAGCGGTCGTTACAAAAGGAGAGCGGTTAATATGAATAAGCTTCAAGCCTGGGCGCAAGGTATTGGCATCATTGCCAGGCTCTTGGCGCGCGTAAAGTTTAGCTTTTATTTCTTCAGGGGAGTCGTTAAGTAAGCTATCGATAGGCTTTGACAAGTCTACGGCAATAATCGCATTGCTGTTTGTAGGGTGTTTAGCGATAGGCATGATCCAAGTGCAACACCCTTGGCTTGCGGGCAACTTAGCTGAAATATGCAACAGTACGGAAGGCTTAGTTAAATCGAACTGGTTAGCGACATTATGCTTACTGCGAAGCGAATAAGCGTATTCAAACAACCTAGGCTGCTTTTCTTTGATCAACTTTGCTAAGGCAATAGTGGCATGCACATCACTTAATGCATCGTGTGCGTTTTCGTGGCTTATGCCGTTTTCTTTGGTCAGGTGTTCTAGTTTGAAACTAGGCGTACCATCTTCGCGAGTTGGCCAGTTAATGCCATCAGGACGCAGTGCGTAGCATGCTCGCGCTAAATCTATAATATCCCACCGGCTATTTCCGTTTCGCCATTCTCTGGAATAAGGGTCATAGAAGTTTCGGTAAAATAAGAATCTAGCGACTTCATCATCGAAGCGTATGCTATTAAACCCCAAGCTACAGGTGTTGGGTGTCGACATTTCTTGGTAAATTCGCTGCGCAAAGTCAGCTTCGTTAGAGCCATCACGTAAGGTTTGTTGGGGCGTAATACCGGTAACCAAACAGGCTTCAGGATTGGGCAAGTAATCGTTGGCAATTGCGCTCATAATATTAATGGGCTTACCCATAATATTGAAATCCAGATCGGTTCTAATGGCAGCGAACTGACAGGGTAAGTCTTTTTGACCACTGGTACCGAAAGTTTCGAAATCGTACCAAAGAAAGCTAGGTTCGTGCATGTTCTAGGTTACATTATTTGAATAAGTGACATCATGTTGGCAGTGTACACTGCGTGGGTTTGAATACCAAACCTAGCTAATGTAAACGTATTTAATCCATAACTTGCGAATCTGTAAATGTGAAACTAGTTTTTAATGTATATCAGATAATTGGAATGTATTTTACCTTGGCAGCGGTTATAAAACAGAAACTGGGAGCAAAGTATTCCCGACAAATGCTGGGCTTCGCTGTTGTAGGGGCAATCTTGGTTACTGTGATACTGGCTTTTTTATTCGAAAGCAATCTTTCGAAAAGCGTTTTAGATGATGTGTCATCAGAGTTAAATCATCGAACGAGTGAGATAGAGGGGTTTACACAACGTCAAGCGGCACAATATGCTGATGATTTAAAATTTCTACACGCCACGCCGCCTGTTTCTGGCATTCCCCGTGCAACTGAAAACGCCGGGGTAGATCCTGAAGAAAATACCAGCTTTGACCTTTGGAAAAAACGTTTAGAGACAATTTTTATCGCCTTTATAGAAAATAACGAAGAAGTTGATCAATTACGAATTATCAGCATAGATGATGATGGCAAGGAGATACTACGTGTAGAACGATCGGGCGGCAAAATATCAGCCTTAGCTGATAGGGATCTTCAAGTAAAAAGTACCAGAGATTACTACAAAGAAAGTGCCCAATTATCTCGCAATGAACTGTATATGTCTGGTATCAGCCTTAACCGCGAATACGGCAAAGTGGAGTACCCTTACAAGCCTGTATTGCGCTTATCATTGCCCATTTTTAGCGAAAGCGGCCGAAGGTATGGCTTTATCATCATGAACATCGATACCTCCATTGCGTTAGCTGGCATGGTTCAATTCGTATCTTCTCCCCAGCAGCTGTATCTCACCGATGACGAAGGCTTCTTCATTTTACACCCTCAAAAACGTTTCAGTTTCAGTAAAGACCTTGCGCCAGAATCCACCTGGGAAACGCAATTTGCTTCCCCTGTTTTTGAAGGTGCTAGGCACGCAAATAAACGAGTGGATGGTGTCGTCAGTGAAGTGTTCATTGCGAGTCGCAAAGTGGTGGTAAGCAACTCCCCGGGCAAGAAATTTGTTTACGTGCATATTGCCCTACCGGCTAACATCATTATCGGTTTAATGAATGAAAGGCGATTGGCTGTTTACGGTTTTCTTTTGGCAATGTCTATTTTGTTCGTAGCGGTATTGCTGTTCTTTCACCGAAGTGCCAAAAAGAGCTTTGAACTGGCGGAAGCTCGCGGAGAATCGGCAGCCATTGTGGCAGGGTCTAGCGACGCCATAGTCAGTATGGATATTGCTGGCATAGTGAAAAGCTGGAATATGGCCGCTGAGCGATTGTTTAGACTACCCAGCTCGACAATTTTGAACCATCACTACAGTGCTTTTGCATCTATAAGATCAATATCTTGGGACAAATACCTTAATGCTGAAGTGGCGCTTACTGGCTATTTTCAGGATGAAATTTTATATAAACAATCATCAGGAGTTCAGAATTGCCTAGCTGTTACAGTTTCCCCGATATGGGGTGAGCAGGGGCAATATTCAGGCGTGGCAGTGGTGTTAAGGGACATCACTGAAGAAAGAAATACTCAGCATGCGATTAAAAAAATTAATTTTGAGCTTGAAGAAAAGGTGCAGAGCCGCACTAAGCAACTGGCAGAAGCTCGCGATGAAGCGCAACAGGCTAGCCAGGTAAAAAGCGCGTTTATCTCCAACATAAGCCATGAAATGCGAACACCTTTAAACGGTATAGTCGGCTCACTTAATTTGTTAAAACGTCAGCCTCTTTCTGCTAAGGCGGAACAGCTTGCGGCCATGATGGATGTGAGTTGTAACAACTTGAGTGTTTTAATTAATGACATATTAGATATGTCGAAAATTGAAGCGGGGAAATTAGACTTGAACGTGCAAGCGTTTAATCCTGTGCACTTAATTGAAACCTTATCTTCATCACTGGCTGTAAGAGCCCACAACAAAGGTTTGGAGTTTCTTGTAGATACAACAGGATTAAAAACTGAAACTTTGGTGTCAGATCCACATCGACTCTCTCAAATTATTAGCAACTTGGTGAACAATGCCATCAAATTTACAGAACGGGGACATGTGGCTCTCACCGCGTCACTTCAAAGCACTGATAAGTTTACAGTTCAGCTCCATGTATCGATATCCGATACAGGCATTGGCATTGCAAAAGAGCACCAGTCAAAGCTTTTCTCTGCCTTTACTCAAGCAGACGTCTCAGTCGCTACACGTTTTGGCGGCACAGGGCTCGGCTTATCTATCTGTAAACAGCTCAGTGTGTTATTGGGCGGCGATATTGATTTTTCTTCCACGCAAGGCCAAGGAAGTTCCTTTTCGTTTTGGGTTGCAGTAGATGATGTGTCCTCGAATGATAGTCAGCAAAATTCGGAATTACCTAATAAAATGGATGGGTTACGTTTAGCTGTGTTTGCCCAGTATCCACCGCTTGCAGAAAATATTAAAACCCTAATCACTAGTGAAGGTGCTAGCATTGTAGAGACATATACCGACATCGTCTCATTCGAGGAGGTTTCTTGGGATACCATTGATGTAATAGTCACTGATTACAACAACCCCGTATTGTCGGTAGTAGACGAACATTGGGAAAACTTGGAAAAGCAAATATCCATTCCACACATCTGTATGTTGCAAAGTATTGGAAAGCAAGCCACGTATTACGCCAATTTTACACCCGCTATTTTAACAAAGCCCTTATTGAAATCTGAATTCTTAAAAGTCGTTGATAGCTCCTCTTCTGAGCTAATAGAAAATCAACCTGCACATCAAGTTGAATCGAATGCGACGAATATCGAAAAAGAGAGTATAGCTGGCGCTCATGTGCTGATAGTCGATGATAACGCTATCAATATAGAGGTGGCGAGAGGGGTGCTTGATAATTTGCCCGTTTCGGTGAAAATTGCCAGTAACGGTGAACAGGCGTTAGATATTGTAAAGCAGTGTGAAAAAGAGGGGCATTATCTTCACTGTATTTTGATGGATTGCCAAATGCCCATTATGGATGGGTATGCGAGTACTCAAGCTATTCGAGATGGCCGCGCGGGGCAAGTGCACCAGCAAATCCCCATTATTGCGATGACAGCCAATGCGATGTTAGGGGAAAAGGAAAAGTGTATTGCGGCAGGCATGAGTGACTACGTCACTAAACCTATAGTGGCGAGCATGGTAGAACCTAAAATTATCAATTGGATCCAGTCTACTTACAGCCCGCAATTTTTAGGTAAATCAGTACTGGGCGAAACACACGCAGTACATGGCGAATCCGCAAGTGAAAGTCCCGCTTTGGCAGCGTCATCGAGCGTTACTGAGCCTTCGACATCCTCTTCGATACTCGCTCCATCCACATCACAAGGAAGCGACACGCCCGTTTGGGATAAGTCACGCGCCTTGTCTCGACTTGCTAATAACCAGGTTCTGTTCGATAAAATATGTGAAATGTTTATTGAAAGTGCACCTCGAAAATGTGACGAAATCAAAGCTGCTGTAAAAGACAAAGATGTACCCACCATCAAGTTGTTGTCTCATACTATTAAAGGTATGGCGGGAGATATTGGCGCTGTGCTTGTGCAAAGTCGTTTTAGTCATATTGAGCGATTAGCCAAGGATGAAAAAATGCTAGAAATAGACAATGCATTGCCCGACGCTATTAACGAGGTTTCCGCGATTTTGAATGCGTTAAAACCAGCCTAGGCGAGTGTGCCGTGCGACATTTGTGGTAAGTGCGCAATTTGCTTTAAGCAGCGAGTTAAAATCAAACTTTAGTGAGTGAAATTGAATAGAAAAAGTAGCTGTCAGAGGCATAGTCTACTAGGCTTAAAGCGTGACAAAATAATTTGATTACAAAAACATAACATTGCGTTACATCATTACTATAACAAGCAGTGCCGTTTCGTCTTCACGCTGTATAAATCTAATAAAGACGCCGCGGCTGGGAGAGAAATATGGAATCGTTGCTAGTCAGTGATTATATGAATACTCACCCCGTTAAATTAAATGGGGATATGACGGTGGCCGAAGCCGTAGAGGCTTTGTTGGCATGCGGGCAAAGTGGAGGCCCAGTGATTGATATTAAAGGTAAGGTAATTGGCTTTTTGTCTGAGCAAGATTGCATTGCCCAAATGATAGCGTCAAGTTACTACCGAGAGCAGATTTGCCGGGTGGCTGAAATAATGAAAGCACCGGTTGTGGTTATTAAACCGTATCTGTCGGTAATAGAACTTGCCCAATTACTTATCAAAGATAAGCCTCGCGTTTACCCTGTGGTTGATGACGATGGCGTGTTGGTTGGAAGTATTAACCGAACGGCAGTACTTAGAGCAATAGACGTACAACTTCGATCGGGTTATCAGCGCGCCAGCTAGCATGTGGTGTGTAATTAAGCAGTCCGAGAGTAAAAAAGGGTAAGCCAATTCGCTTACCCTTTTTTTATAGTTTAACTTATTGTTCCTATGGGATTTATCAAAAGTTGGTTACCGAGTACGAGTGATCACAAAAGTACGAATAGCACCTGCTACGTCATCTCCCGCCACTAACTTAAAGTTCTGCCGCTGGCTAGGCATTACGTTTCTTCCATCTTGTACTACAAATAGCCCATTTTTAAATAGCCCACCCAGATTGACGTTTGTGGTTTCAAGCCCATCGGTTTCCGACACGCCATCAATGCCGTTATCATAATTTGCACCAATGCTTACCATACCCATCAAACGGTAAGGTGCCTTGCTTTCATACACGGCGTACTGATTATTGCCTTGGCTAGAAGCAATAAGATAGCGTACACCGTCTACATCAAACAACGACAAGCCTTCGATGTCAGCGGTAACCGGTGCTTCAATCGGAATAATAAGCGTGGGTGTCTGGATAATCGTTTTATTAAGCATTGATGAGGACTTTGCTTTTACCTCAGAAACATCCAACGCCCATATGCCTGCACTTTCTTCTCCCAAGTAGGCAATTTGCGTATCAGTGTCGACAACGCAACCTTCCGGCTGAGACGGTAAGTGGAAGTCGTGAATCAAGGTGGCAGAAACCAGAGAAGGGCTTGCTCTGTCAGTTTTGCTCGCAATGATGTCATGGGTGTCTCTGTTAGCTTTGCTGTTAGTTTTCGCACTGGCCTTACTATTCACATCTGTGAGAGGGTTCAACTGATAGCGTAAGTACCGGCCATCAGTACTGTTTACTAATACCTGAGTGTGGTTATTTGTTGTAAAGACGCACAGCCCATATATATCGGTTAGTGGGGTAGGGAGGTTGGTGTTAAAGGTTAGCTCACCAGTTTTTTTATCGATGAAAAAGACCGACATGCTATTACTGCTTCGGTTGCTTGCCACCGCAATATCGTGTTCTGGTGCCCAGTCGTATGCCACGCCCACGTTGTTTACGCGTCCTACCTTGTGAGATGCCACTAACTCGCCTTCTAAGTTGTAGGTATTTAGGCTGCCTTTTTTATTAGTGCCAATCACCAAACTTTTTGACGGGTGACTTTTGTTTACCCAAATAGCCGGATCATCTGCTGCATCACCATAATTTTCCACCACATCGGTTTCATAAATAGGCTGCAGTTCTATAGTGGAAAGCATGGGTGTCTTGTTAGTAGATACGTCATCGTTTGTGATGAGTGTCTCGATAGTGAGATTTTCGTTTATTACTATGGGTGTCTTGTTAAGCGTTCTTTTATCTAGAGATGGGGCGCTTTCGTGGCAAGTATTGAGCCTTGCTATAGCTTGGGTGATGTCGGTGGTGAACGTGCTGCCTGAGTTGTCATCGTAAATGTTGGCGTAAACCGTATCGCTTTTTACCGACAGCGCGATATCTTCTGGGGCGATGTTCACATCAAAACCAAAGAAAGTTGTGGCGCAAGTGTTGTGTAGCCACATCCCCTTGTGTTCTGGGCTTACCCATGCGGTAACTTGGCCCTGTAAAACTGGGTTTTCTGACGCTGGCTTGCCCATAATCAAGGTGTGTGCGTCCAGCCCGTTAAGCGTAGCAACACCTTCTACAGGCGTATCGGCTTGGTTGAAAATAAGCGAACGCTCAACCTCAGCTTCTGCATTTGCAGGCATGGCCCATACTCCGGCATACTCGTCAGCCAAGTAAATGGTTTGTTCAACGTGACGTTTATCTCTTTGCGCTGCTCCTTCTTGATCTGCTCCGTAACTAACCCCAAGCGCGCAACTTTTTATACCTGGCCCAATAGCCAGAGTTCGTAAATGATAAACGGTGTGTGTGCTATCGCTTTTATCGGGGAGCGCCAAATATTGGGTGAGCATGCCCAAAGCATCTATATTGATGAACTGCAATTTGCCGCCTATATTTGCGCTACACAACGCTTCTGAATCTTTCACTTCAGTCGCTGATGTTTGGGTAATACTCACAGTGTGGTTTTGGCTATTTTCAGTACCTATTCTGTAGCTGCGAATTTGTTGGCTATTTATATCAAACACCAAGGTGTGAATATAGGCGTTGTTAGTGTGCCCTGATTCGTCAACAGCTAGGTAACTTCCTGCGTCAACAAAGTGGCCTTTTTGCGTCGCGAGCAAATTTTTGTTATCAGAAACGGTTAAGCCATTGGTTTCGCTTATTGTTATGTTTATTGTTCTGCCGTTTACCTCGAATGTCGCCACCGAACCCATGCCAACAACAGCGGTATTTTCTACTAGCGTGAGGTCGGCCGCAGTTAATACCGCCACATTGTGTTCTTTCAAAGGGGCTGTGTTACTGCTCGCATAATCTAGCAAAGTGCTAGCGATTGTATTTAGCTGCGCGGCAGCAGGGGCACTAACACTTGCCATAGCAGCAAAGCAAAAAGCTAACTGTCGTGTTCGTAAGGTAATCCTTGTAAGTTTGCTTTGCGTGTTATTCATTGCCAGTTCCTATTATTTCAGCGCTAGGCTTTTGTACTTTATGTCGATAAATCACGCCCCCTTTGTGGTTAATAAAGGTAAACCCAAGTTCGTTATTAGTCATACTTACCGCCACAAAGCCCCCCGTCGATTCAGCAAAACGAGTAAAGTCGTAATGTCCTACTGGGCGTACTTCTGAACCTCCACCAGATACAATATGTACCAATGCGTCGTCAGGTAACTGGTTATGCTGCAAATCATGTTCGTGACCCGCTATGTAGGCATCAACACCGTGCTGGTGTAACAAAGGCTCGAGTACATCTTTAATAGCGCTGGTATTACCGTAGCGCTTTCCACTTGAATACA
Source organism: Alteromonas lipotrueae (assembly GCF_019249215.1). GTDB lineage: Bacteria > Pseudomonadota > Gammaproteobacteria > Enterobacterales > Alteromonadaceae > Alteromonas > Alteromonas lipotrueae. The sequence goes on along the minus strand of NZ_JAESDI010000008.1, from coordinate 19,135 downwards.
TCGGGTGGTGTCCTATCACAACATTCCATTTAGCGGTGCTCGCTGATAGCATTTTATTTATCCACGCTAATTGCTTTGTTGAGCCTTGTTTATAAGCTTCTTGGTATTTTGCTTCTGTGGCGTAATCTGGATTTAGCGGGTTGGTGTCAATAAATAAAATAAGCGCGGTGGTACCGTCTTTTAGTTCGACGGTTTTACTATAATACTGCGCTGGCATTTCCCAGCGTCGACTTATTTTGCTGTAGTCGATTTGTGCTTGCCAGTTGCCGCGGTAATCATGGTTACCTAACACAGGGTGCCAATCTACGAATAAATGAGGTTGATGGTAAATGTCTTCAAATGAGGTACGCCAGTAAGGGTCTTCAACAGACGCCACTCCGTTGTCATAAAAGTTGTCGCCTGTTGTGGCGATGAATTCTGCATCTAGTTGGTAGCTGGCAATGTCCATCCATTTGGCGACATCGCGCTGATAAAAATGGCCATTGCGGCCCCAGTCACCTACAACCAAAAAGGTATAAGCATCGTCTTGTGCAGTTAGGTTGCTAATTTGGTGTTGATGGTAATAATCGTGTGATGTGATTTGCCCTTGGCACGCGAGTGACAAAAAGGCAGCAAGAAGCAGTAATACGCGCATGAATATTTCTCTGATGAGGGCGCGCTGTTGCGCGCCCAATGTGTTGTGTTTAATAGCTTTAGTGTTAAACGTATATCTTATTTAAAAACAAAATATACGTGGTGTTTCTTAGCGCATTTGCCATGTGAAACCTAGCTCAAACGTGCGGCCATATTCTTCAAATTGTGCATTGTTAGTGCGCGAGTCGAAGTAGTTATAAAACGGCTCATTATTGATATTGATAGCGTTGAAATAGACTTGCATGTCATCATTAATATAGTACTTAGCAGTAAAGTCTAACTGAGCGTGCTCGTCTTCGTAGCGCAACATATCGCCATCAATTTCCTCGAAGTTTTCACTTTTGTAGGTCATGGCTAAACGTAAACTAAAGTCGTTGGCTTCGTAACCAAAGGTAAGGTTGCCGATAGTATCTGACTGGTTGGGTAATTGGGTTTCAAACTTTTCACCGTCTAAGAATGTGGTGGCGTCTGAATCGGTAAAGGTGGCATTGGCCGACATAATAAAACCGTTATTAAAAGCTTTAACCCATGAAAGCTCTAGCCCGTGTAAGCTGGCACTTTCACCGTTAATTGCTTGAATAGCTTCATCGTAATCTTCCCAGCCTTCAGTGCCTGCTACGTCGGCGTACACTACAAAGTTATCAATATCTTTATAGAAATAGCCTGCTGAAAGTACGCCGATATCACCTGGGTAATATTCTAAAGAAAGATCAATGTTTTGTGCTTCATAGGGCTGGAGCTCAGGATTGCCCACTTCAGCTTCACGCTCGGTCACAAACACGCCGTCGTCTTCTTCGGTTTTACTTTCAATGATTTGAAACGCTGCAACATCTTCAAATTTAGGGCGTGAAATGGTTTGGGTGTAAGCGGCGCGAAGTTGAAGTTTGTCTGAAAACGCGTAGCGGGCGTTAATGCTGGGCAACCAGTGATCGTAGTCACGTTCAGCTTCCCATACCGTGTTTACCACATCTTCAACATCGGTTTCTTCATTTTCAATAAGTTCAACACGCATGCCTGATGTACTGAATTCGGTACGCTCGTAGCGCACACCGGCAACAATATGAAGTTTATCTATATTAACGCTACCCATTACGTAAGCGGCAAAAATATCTTCTTCGTTCACATAGGTGGCGCCGTTAGATTCAATCTCTGAATCAAGTTCAGCGAGCTCTAGTGCACTGCGATTAGTGTTAAAGTAATCACGCATAGAGGAACGAGACAAACCCGGACCAAAATCACCTAGTGTGTATTCTGGTGAATCATCACCGAAATCAGCAGGGTTTATTTCATCGAAATCGCCATCGTAAATAAAAATACTGCTGTCTCTGTCTTTCTCACGACTACGGTATTTAGTCCCTAATTTTAACTCACCTAAATAGCTGCCAAAGTTTACAGGGCGCGCTAAGTCAAGCTTGAAGCTGGTTTCGGTGTCTTTGGTGTAGTTATCTTCAAATGCAATTTCATCTAGCTCGTACGTTGATAAGTCCATGGCGTCTGCATCTTGTGTAATAGCAGGGCGAATGGTGCTTAGGTTTGCATCGATGCTGTCGTTTTCAGTGACAAAGTTATAGTAAAGCGCGTCTGGCTCATCTTCATCAGATTTGGCATAGCCTAATTGCCAGTCGGCTTTCCAAGTTTGCAATTGATGTTCACCGCCAAGGGCTACCGTAAAAATACTTTGGGTTTCTTTTCTGTCTTTACTGCCACGCTCAATTTCTGAATCTTCGCCGTCTAGGGTGAAAGTATTGCTTAAACGGTATTCTTCATCTGAAAATTCGCTGTACAGAGTACGAAGGTAGTATTGATTGTTAAAGTCTGGGCGGTAATCAAGGTTTACAGCACCACCTAAGCGCTCACGGGTAATGGTGTACTGACGTTGTTCAACCTCGTCATCGCCATTGCTTTCAACGTTATCTGAGCCGAAATCACGGTCAAAGTACGACAAAGCGGCAGCAATACCCCAATCGGGCGTTAGTTTTTTTGTAATGGTGCCTGATACTTTTGGGCTTACTTCGTCTCGTAAGTCATTTTGGCTACCTTGCACAGTAATACTCGCGGTGTCTTGCTGCTTATCAAAAGCGCTGACACTGGTCACTTCCACTGAGCCACCAATAGCATCACCATCCATATCAGGGGTAACCGATTTAGACACTTCAAGGGTTTGAATTAGCTCAGAGGGAATAACATCTAAGGCGACAGAGCGAACACCAGATTCTGGTGAAGGAATGTTTAAGCCATTAATGGTTACGTTGTTTAAGTTAGGATCGATACCACGAATGCCTACAAAACGACCTTCACCTTGGTCACGTTCAATCGACAAGCCAGGTAAACGTTGCAATGATTCAGCGGCATTTTGATCGGGGAATTGCCCTATAGCATCGGCAGATACCACATTTGATATACGGTCTGATACCCGTTGTTGGTTTATGGCACTGGCCTGGCTACTACGCTGCCCCAATACTAATAGTTCTTCAAGTTCGTCACCTTGCCCCAACTCTATGGCCGGTCGCACCGTGGCGTCGTCATTAACGGTAACTTTTTGCGTAACGGTGTCTTCACCTAGGTACGACACCTCTAATGTATAGGTTCCCGCTGGTACACCAGAAAAGCGAAAGCTGCCGTCGCGTCGAGATTCTGTGATGAGGTTCAGCTCTACCAATCTTACCTTAGCACCTACATAAACTCGCGCCTCTGCAGCGTCGTTTAGGGTTCCGGTAATAGCGCCATTCGCGGCCAGAGCGTGATGAGAAAAAGTAAGGCCAAGCGCGGCAATACAGGCAATGCGTAACGTGGAATAACGGGTTTTAATTTTCATTCTTAATCCATAAGTTAAGTGTGCGATGCCCACGTACGGTAAAAAGCTGATATGACAGTTACATGACGAGAACTCTATCTACACTGGCATAAATAGCGAATATGAACTAAATGAAAGAAGAGTGAGCTAAATTGACCTGTTGGTAACATACTAATAAATTTAGTTATTTTGTTAATATTTTTAAATTCAAAGGTGCACTGCCACCAATTTGTCACATTGGTGAGCCAAACTGACCCTCGACAATTAGGTTAAAAATGGGATATTCCCTAATTCTTGTTCTACTGCTTATTTCCGGCTGCTTTTATCAGCGATGTCGTAAAAAGCACAGTTTGTTACCCATAAGAGTGCTACTTCATGTTTACGTTACGAAATGCCACGCAGTTTAGCCACCACAAAGGCTGGCTATTCTTTACTTTTACTATCGTCGCACTGGCTAGCTCATTAAGCCTAACTTTTGGCAACCCCAAGCCACTCGCCATTATATCTGGATTAGATATTGTGGGTGAGGGCAGTGTAGTGCTACTGACGCTAGGCTGGATTGTAGCCGTGTTGGCCAGTCGGCCTCCTGGCAAGGTAACCAGCTTGCTAATTGTAGGTTTAGTGTTTTTCCTCTTCTCAATGACACTCGACTTGCTTGATGAGTTTTTACGTTATCCTGAGTCTGCTGTGTGGCTTAGCATGATTGAGTCTATACCTGCTGCAATCGGCATGATAATAATGACAGCCGCGCTGTATCTGTGGCATTTAGAACAGCGTGCAATCAACATGCAACTTCGCCGCCGTGAATGGGACTATCGAGATCACCAAGAAATCGATCCTATTACCCAGTTGTATCGAGGCGATTACTGGCAATCACGGGTTACCGCATTGCAAGCGTCTGGGAATAGTGGCTATGTGGCCATTATCGATATTAATGAATTTTCTTATTTTAATCGGCGCTATGGACAAGCCGAAGGCGACCGTTATTTACACGAAGTCGCCCAATTGGTTGTGATGAACCTGAGACAACAAGATTTAGCTTGTCGGTATGCCGGCGATAGGTTCGCGCTATTACTGCCTAATGTGAATGAAGCTGAAGCACAAGGTATCGTTAAAGAAGTTAGAGCAAGTATCGGCCATGTGGCGTTTCGCTATAAGGAAGACACGGCTGCCATTTATACCAGTGCGCGTGCAGTGGTGGCGCCACTTGGTGTGGAAGCTTCGCTAAACGCTACCTTGCAGCATTTACTACTTCAGCTTGAAGACGGCGATAGGCTTGATGGTACTGATGGGAGTAATAAGCGCAGTAAATCCGGCACTAAAAGCGGTAGCAGGAACGCTGCATAGTGATAGCTAATTCAACACCAGCACTTACGATTGTACCAGTGACTAAGTCGGACAAGGTGATACCCGCGTATCACCTTGTAAACGCTGTGCTCGACGTCGCCATTCCCCGAGGAGCAAGTAAAGACAAGATACTTCGCGGCACAGGGATTTTTGACGATAGTCTTACGGTGAATACACGTATTAGCGCTAAACAATGTATTGCCTTACTGTCAAATGTAAGAGGGCAATGCAAAGGTAACGATGTTAGCTTTCTGATAGGAAAGAGTTTAGGTGGGGTATGGCTGCGTGCAGATTTAGCCGATATTAAACATAGCCAAAACCTTGAGCAAGCGATTGAAACGCTTATCGCAATACGTTGGGGAAGTATTCCCTTGGTATCGTTTAAGCGCTTTACCCTGCAAGATAAATACATATGGGTGTTACAAGACACCATGGGGTGTGAAAAAAAAGGTAATCAAAAGCTGTGGCCATTTATTGCCCAGCTGTATTTATCTATGCTGGTGGCCTTGTTGAAGCAGTGGACCGGCACTCGTTTACCTTTACGCTTTACAATGGATTCCGATAGACCGCGCAATGTTCAAGATTTTGAGACTTACCTGGGGCTTCGAGTTACTTTCAATGCGCCGTTAATGTCTATAACGCTTCCCAAATCTTGTATGGTGAGTCCTTTTCCTTTTGCTATTGAGAAAAGTACGTGTGTTGAAAGTGGCTATGACGAAAACGCCAATCATAAATGTGAGGGGGGGAAGAGTGCAGAGTATCAGCAACCTCAAACCCAATCCCCTTCACATCTGAGTTTACTCGACTACATAAGAAGTTTAACGTTGCAGGAGCCACAAAAAGGCTTAGCGGATTTAGCTGAAAGCTTGGGTTACAGTACCGCAACGTTAAAACGAAAGCTGAGCGATCATCACTACACGTATCGTGGGCTAAGCGAAGAAGCCCGGCGGCAACAAGCAATAGTATTACTGGCGCTTAAAAAGCTAAACAACGAACAAAGCGCCTCTCAAATGGCCTTTTCCGACCTCCCTAATTTTCGCCGTGCGGTAAAACGGTTAACTGGCTTGACCCCAAGTGAGCTTCGCGCCCGTTAATTTACTTTGCATTGGGTGCAAAACCTTTTATCCTTTCGTTTGTTTTTGCGAAAGCTTGCTTAAACAAACGCGCTTACATAAACGGGTTTAGACATAATCGTTTATACGTAACGCGTATTATAGGTAAACTAATTGTCGGCCATTCGCCGAGCCCATTCCGATCTAAAGAAGTAGAGTTTTCTGTGCAGCAATCAAATTCAAAAAGCCAACCTTTACCTAACCCGATGGGATTAACACCCATTTTATTATTCGTTGTTTTGGTGGTAGCTACAGGGCTTATTACTAACGATATTACTGCTATGCCAATTTTAGTAGCGTTCTTTATTAGTGCAGGTTACGGCTTATGCTTAAACCCTAAAGGTAAAAAGGTAAGTTTCTCAGAAAAAGTACAAACGTTTTGCAAAGGCGGCGGTGATAAAAACATTATTTTACTGGTGCTGATATTTCTTCTTGCAGGCGCGTTCTACGCAGTCACCATCGATATAGGTGCTCGCGATGCTACGGTAAATATGGCATTGCAATTTGTACCCACCGCCATGATTTTACCCGGGCTATTTTTAATTTGCTGCTTTATCTCGTTTGCCATGGGGACTTCAATGGGCACCATTACCGCGCTTTCACCCATAGGGGCTGGGCTGGCAAATAGCTTAGGCTTACCTGTTGAACTTGCCCTAGGTGTGGTAGTGGGCGGCGCTATGTTTGGTGATAATTTGTCGTTTGTATCAGACACCACTATTGCGGCCACCCGAACCCAAGGCGTACAGCTAAAAGACAAATTTCGTGCAAATTTGATGGTAGCGTTACCAGCTTGCCTTGCCACCATGGTGTTACTACTCGTCTTTGTTGATGTAGATACCTCAGAACTTATTGACACCAAAGAGTACGATGCATGGCGTATACTGCCTTACTTATTCATTATCGGGTTCGCGCTAACCGGTTTTAACGTTATTACTGTATTGGCAGTGGGCATTGCAACTGCTTGTGTGGTGGGGTTAATGCAAGGCAGTTTCACAGTGCTTACTATGATGCACAGCATTCAAAAAGGCATGGGCTGGATGCAAGACCTCGCCATGATTGCCATTACCATTGGCGGGATTGTGGCCTTGATGCATGCAAACGGTGGAATTAACTGGCTGATAAACCGCTTAACCAAGCGCGTTACCAGCAAAAAAGGCGCAGAGTTTAGCATTGCTGGCTTGGTAAGCTTTTTAGATATAACCACCGCTAACAATACCATTGCAATTGTCACTGCTGGTCCTATCGCGAGCGATTTAAACGAAAAGTATGGGGTAGATCCTCGTCGTACTGCATCACTACTCGATATTTTCTCTTGTAGCTTTCAAGGGCTAGTGCCTTATGGTGCGCAGTTATTAAGTGCCGCTGCGGTAGTAGGTATATCGCCGCTAGCCATTACGCCTTATTGTTGGTACCCCATGCTTATTTTTGTGTTTGGCTTACTGGCGATATGGTTCAACTTTCCCACATTTGAACAGAAAAATGACGATGAATTAACAGAAGCTTCGGCCGCCGTGAAATAGCGCTTCTCAACGTTGTTGTGTTCAGCATAAACTAACATTCGACATTGAATACGTATTGCATATCTATGCCTAAGGGTATTAACGATTGGTAACTCAAACCAGTTGTTAATACCTGCAGCAATAGCGATGGTTCACATTGGCAGTTAACGCGAGTAAACGTCGCCTCGTTACTGTTCTAGCAGGGTAAATATCCGGTTCGTATCACTATGCTACACGCTACGGTGATTAGCGGTGGAAATTTAAAGCAACTTCTTCTAGGATCGACCTCCGCTGTCTAGCCGTATATAAAAGCACAGGCTATTTTGACAGCAATGGTTAACAGTTCGTTTCGCTATTAAGCACCGTAAGTACAGATAGTACAGTTCGTATCACCCAGTTCGTATTAAAAAGTAGGATGGTAAATTGTCTTCACCTAACGCGCCCTCGTCGCCTGTCGCTTTTCAGATTAAACCGTTATATGAAAAACTCGATAATTGTCTGTCGGTGGATAAATTCCCGTTAAAACGGCGTATTCAGCAGTTCACGAGGCAGCTTAATAGCAGTGAAAAGGTAAAGGATAATAACCAAACTGAATCTGCTGCCGATAGCCCGCAAAGCAAGTTAGCCACTCGATACGACAAGCTCGCCAATGATATTCAAGCGTCGGTAGATAAGCGTGCGGTCAGGCTTAAGAATTTACCTGAAGTCACCTATCCACCATTGCCGGTTAGCGATAAAAAAGACGATATTAAAGCAGCCATTGCAGCAAATCAGGTGGTGATTGTAGCGGGTGAAACCGGCTCGGGTAAAACAACCCAGTTGCCGAAAATATGTTTAGAGCTTGGCCGTGGTGTCAGCGGCATGATAGCGCATACCCAGCCACGTCGATTGGCTGCTCGCAGTGTGGCAACTCGTATTGCCGAAGAGCTGAACACGCCGCTAGGTGAAAAGGTAGGCTTTAAGATTCGTTTTAGCGATCAGGTTAGCGAGCGAAGCTACGTAAAACTGATGACAGACGGTATGTTGCTGGCAGAAATGCAAAACGACCGTTTCTTGAATCAGTACGACACCATTATTATTGATGAAGCCCACGAACGTAGCTTAAACATCGACTTCTTGCTGGGCTATTTAAGGCAGCTATTAGACAAGCGCCCTGAACTTAAACTCATTATTACCTCGGCAACCATCGACCCCGAACGATTCTCGATGCACTTTAATAATGCGCCTATTATTGAAGTGAGTGGACGTACGTATCCGGTTGAAATTCGTTATCACAGCCCTGAAGACAATGAGAACGATATCGATCAAACCGACGCCATTGTGGGAGCGGTTGATGAGCTATTAACCGAGAAACCGGGCGATATTTTGGTGTTCTTAAGTGGGGAGCGTGAAATTCGCGACACCCAAGATGCGCTAATGCGCAGGCAATACCGTAATACTGAAATAGTACCTTTGTATGCTAGGCTTTCCGCCGCAGAACAAAACCGTATTTTCCAGTCTCACACCGGTAGGCGCATTGTATTGTCTACCAACGTGGCAGAAACTTCGCTAACTGTGCCGGGCATTAAGTATGTTATCGACCCTGGTGTGGCCCGTATTTCACGCTATAGCGCCCGAAGTAAAGTACAGCGGTTGCCTATAGAAGCTATATCACAAGCTTCTGCGAATCAGCGGGCTGGGCGATGCGGACGTGTTTCCGATGGTATCTGTATTCGCTTATACAGTGAAGATGACTACCTAGGCCGCCCTGAATTTACCGACCCCGAGATACTGCGTACTAACTTGGCCTCTGTTATTTTACAAATGCTTGCGTTGGGGTTAGGGGATATCGCCGATTTTCCTTTTGTACAGCCGCCCGATAACCGTAACATTAATGACGGCTTTAGGTTGCTAGAAGAAATTCAGGCCATTGTGAAACAAAAAGGCCGCATGCAGCTTACTAAAATGGGCAGGCAGATTGCCCGTTTACCTATCGACCCTCGCTACGCCCGCATGGTGGTGGAAGCGCAGCGCACTAACGCGTTGATGGAAGTGATGGTCATTGCCGCAGGACTATCTATTCAAGACCCCCGTGAACGCCCACAGGATAAACGCCAACAGGCGGATGAAAAGCACAGCGAATATACCGATAAAGACTCAGACTTTATTAGTTTGTATAACCTGTGGGATGCCTTTAAAGCGCAGCAAAATGAATTAAGCCAGAACCATCTTCGTAAATGGTGTAAGAACCAATTTATCAATTACCTGCGTATGCGCGAATGGCAGGACATTGTTAGCCAACTTAAAAAGTCGGTGGCCGAACTTGGGTTTGGCATTGTGAAAAACGAGCCAGATTATCAAGCTATTCACGAAGCCATTGCCAGTGGTTTGCTTTCGCATATTGGCTTTAAAGATAAAGACAGAGAATACTTAGGCTCGCGTAATACGCGTTTTATGGTATTCCCGGGGTCTGGGCTTTCTAAGTCGCAGCCTAAATGGGTAATGGCGGCTGAATTAGTGGAAACCTCTAAGCTATTTGCTCGAATGGTGGCGAAAATTGATCCCGCGTGGATAGAGTCAATAGCCGGGCATGTTAGTCAACACAGTTATTCTGAGCCTCATTGGTCGAAAAAACGCGGTGCGGTTATCGCGTTTGAAAAAGTAACCTTGTTTGGCTTACCCATAGTGATGAAGCGGGCCAAAGTATATAGCTTAATTGACCCGCCGGTATGCCACGAGCTCTTTATTCGCGAAGGCTTAGTTGAGGGTAACACACGACTTAACTTTGGTTTCTTAAAAGAAAACCAAGCCTTGCTTGAACAAGCCGATGAGTTTGAACAAAAAACTCGCCGCCGTGATCTTTTGGTTGATGACGACGAACTGGTACGTTTTTATGCCTCCCGTATTCCAGTGGAAGCGAATAATGAAGCGGCGTTTAAAAAATGGTACAAAAATCAAGAAGCGTTAGCTAAACAAGCGGGCGGAGAAAAGTCGGGCGGCAAAAAGATAAGTGAAGTGCTTACCTTTACCGAAGAAGACGTGTATCGCCAGCAGCCAGGCCAATCCATAGAAAACGCGTTTCCTGATGCGTGGCGACAGGGCAACATTACCATGGGGCTTCGTTATCATTTTGAGCCGAATGCGGATGACGATGGCGTTAGCGTGATTATTCCTTTGCCGGTACTCAATCAAGTGGAAAATATTGGCTTTGATTGGCAAGTGGCAGGGCTACGACATGAACGCATAGTGTCAATGATCAGAACCTTACCAAAGCGCTTACGCCGCAATTTTGTGCCTGCGCCTAACTTTGCGGATGCCTGCATTGCTGATATCAGTGAAACGGATAAAAACGGCCGGCCAGTTAGCCTTGTAGAGGCTGTAACGGCTAAACTACGTAAAATGACAGGCATTACCGTAGAAGAAGATGAATGGAACCTTTCTCAGCTTGATAGGCACCTAATCATGCACTTTACCGTGGTAAACGATAAAGGCGAAACCATTGCGCGCTCAGACGATTTGCACGCCCTTAAACAGCAATGTGCTGGGCAAGTAAAAGAAACCTTTGAAAAGGCGGCTACGCCTGAGCTTGAGCGTAGTGGTATTGAAAGTTGGGATTTCGACACTTTACCTACTACTTTTGCGCAAAAGATGGGGGGCTTTGAAGTACAAGCCTTCCCTGCATTAGTGGAGAAGGGCGATAAGGTAGATATTGCACTCATTGACGAGCCAGAAAAAGCGCAATCTATGCACCGAAAAGGTGTGAACGTGTTGATTAAAAACGCCATGCCGTCGCCGCTTAATTATTTACAAAGTAAGCTGCCCAATAAAGCGAAGCTGGGTCTTTACTTTAATCCGTTTGGGCAAATTAAAGCGCTTATTGATGATTGTATTTTTGCCGGTATAGATGCGCTGGTGGGCGAGTATTGTGAAAAGCACAATACAGATATTCGTAACAAAGCTGATTTCGATGCGTGCGTAGATATAGTGCGCGCTGAAATTAACGACAAAGTACTAGAAATAGCGAAACAGGTAGAGCAGGGCTTAACCCTTGCTCACCAATGCCAAAAGCAAATGAAAGGCAATGTGCCCCTTAACATGATAAACGCATTAGGCGACTGCAAAGGGCACCTTTCTAGCTTGGTATTCCCGGGGTTTGTATCGGATATAGGTGAAGCGCGACTTAACGATTGGAATCGGTATATAAAAGGGTTATCTCGTCGTCTAGAAAAGCTACCGATTGATCCGAACAAAGACAGAATGCATCAACTCACCGTTGAGAAAGCGGTCAATGAGTGGGAAAAAGCGTGTGGTAAATACCCTAAAGGTAAAGTACCCCAAGCATTATTAGATGCACGTTGGATGATTGAAGAATTAAGGGTGTCTTTATTTGCGCAAGCATTAGGTACGGCTTACCCTATATCGGCAAAGCGTATCTCACTGTTTTTAGCCGACTTCTAGCTGGGAAACTAAGGGCCTTGATTAATTTCCCCAAAAACAGAAACTAATTTTCTAAATATAATCGGACAATTCTTGGTTAGTCTGATTGACAAGCAGCCAACCTCGCCCTATAACAGGTAGAGCAACATGTGGTTTGAATACGTAGTGGAGATGTAGAAATGTTGGGATACGATGATAAGCGAAACTTTTTCAGGATGATGGTTAATTCGCCTTGTCAGTTACAGGTTACTGATGATGAATCGAGCCGCACTATGCAAGCGATGTGTAAAGACATCAGCGCGACGGGCATGTCTTTAGAAGTAGATGAACCATCGATAGAAATTGGTACGCAAGTTAGCGTTGCCATAGATTCTCCAAGCTCTCAAGTGCCCTCATTAGCAGCTATTGCTACTGTGGTTCGCTGTGAGCCAGATACAGAATCTAGCTGTTTAATTGGGGTTGAAATCTCAGAAATGAAGTAGGCTGTACAAGGGCGTTCATTAGCCTAGGCTTATTTATGACTCACGAATGCTTTCGTGAGTCAGTCTAGCTCTGTCAACCTTGTAATTAGTGTTAGTATTAGCGCCATTTTGACAACCCATTGCTGACAACCAATATTCCCACTTCCCCTGTAAAATGCCTAAAACGCTGAAATATCTAGCTGACTGAACGCAGTGGCTAATACCTCTATGCTTATCACGTACAAAGCAACGCCTTGTATGATATTAAAATCGAATAAGTCGATGGCGCCCTTCGTAAAAATCAATTGTCTTTGATGTATCTAATCGATAATAATTCTTATTAACGATTCGAGACAAACTTATTAGGTTAATCATTATGAAAAAGACAATCACTTTTGCGTGTATGCACTTCACCGTCGCTTTTACAGTGGCATATTTATTAACAGGTAGTGCAGTAGTGGGTGGGGCAGTAGCCTTAGTTGAGCCAGCTGTAAATACGGTGGTATTTTATTTTCACGAGCGAGTCTGGAAGAAATTTGAGAACCAGCCTAAAGACCAAGCTAGCGATCAGCAACTACGTAGTGGTCCTGAGCAGGCTTTTGCTTCAAATGAGATGACATTGGCATCATAAGCGTTTACTAAGTTTGCCTCTTATTTGAATTTTCGAAGAACGTGGCACTAAAGGTGAGTTAAGTCTAATAACACTTAATAAAACCTTAGCGCCACGTTTTTTTATGCTTAATGAATTAAACAGTAACCCTGTATTAATTTGCTTTTATTCGTCTGTAACGTGTATTTCGTTGGATGTAAAAAGTACGCCTGAAATTACAGATCGGTAACTTCACAAACCAAACCTTTCAAGTAATACCCTTCAGGATAACTGCCTATCACAGGATGATCGGTGGCTTGGTTAAGTCGCGCAATAATCTTAATGGTTCTTCCTGCATCCAATGCCGCATCAGCCACAATTTTTTGAAACAGGTCGGCTGGCATCAAGCCAGAACAGCTGAAGGTAAGCAGTAATCCACCATTTCTCACCGCATGAATACCGTACAGGTTTATATCTTTATAACCCCGGGCAGCACGGTTTAGCGAAGCTTTATTGTCGATAAACTTAGGTGGGTCGAGGATAACCATATCAAATTGGTCTTTGCGTTCGTGGTATTCACGCAACTGCTTAAATACATCTTTTTTGACGTAATGACTTTTGTTTTCATCTAAACCATTTAACGCCACATGCTGCTTAGCAAGGTCGAGTGCAGGCTGAGAAACATCCACATTGGTAACCGATTTAGCGCCGCCTTGTAGTGCGTAACAAGAAAAGGTGCCGGTATAGCTAAAGCAATTAAGCACGTCAGCGTCTTTGGCATAATGTGCAGCGGCAGCACGGCTATCTCGTTGATCAAGATAAAAGCCTGTTTTGTGGCCGTTCTCTATATCAACAACGATAGAAAGCCCATTTTCTTTTACGGTAACTTGCATAGGTGGCTCGCCGCTCACCACACCTGTAACGGGCTCTAAACCTTCCTTTTTACGTACATCAACATCGCTTCGCTCGTAAACGTGGGTACCGGGCTTTAACTTGTTTATTGCCCACACAATTTTATCTCGGTGCTTCTCGGCCCCAGCGCTTAATAGTTGCAATACGGCTACGTTGTCGTACAAATCTATGGTAACACCTGGAAGGCCATCACTCTCAGATGCAATCCAGCGAAATGCATTGGTGACTTCTGGGTCAAATAAACGCATTCTCAAATTAAGCGCAATTTCCATACGGCGTAAAAAGAATGCGTTATCGATGCTTTCTTCTTTACTAAAGGTCCACATGCGTACGCGAATTTGCGAAGTAGGAGAGTAAGCGCCGCGACCTAACCAATCACCTTCTGAATCGAACACATCAACAGTGTCACCACTGCGCCCTCTACCTTTTAGTTCTGCCACGGCGCTTTCAAACACCCAAGGGTGGCGACGACGAAGGGATTTATCTCTATTAGGGTGCAAAATAACTTGTGATGACATGAAACGTACTCTATTTCTTGAATTAGCTAGGAAGTGGGTATTGCATTGAAAGCCTTTAGCAAGTGAACGGCCCTTGCAACCACACGTAAGCGGCGGGGCGAAGTATAGCGATAAAGCGTTGCCTATGCGAATGATTACCCAGTTTACTGACCAGAACTTAACTATTTTATTAAGTTTGAAAGTAAGTTTGTTTAGGCAGCGCAGGCCATAGATAACACACAGGGTTATAGCAAACTATTGGTAATCATGAGTATTGTTTCAATAACCTTAAGTTACATTGGTTTACGTCTCATTTTGCACAATAAAATAGGTGTTAGCGGTATGAGGCTAAAATTGCCAACTCAATTATGCACCAAAAATTATCACCCACGTAATCATAGGTTAACAAATTTATTCATGCTATCACTAACGTGCAAAGACACACTGCACCCCCAGTGAAATTCCAAAAAAGAGGATACTAATGCAATTTGTAAACTTCGAAAAAGGCTGTGCACCAGAAGGCCTAACAATAGCAGAGGTTGATGCGCCCGTACTCACCGACGATAAAGTACTAGTGCAAGTACACGCCTTTGGTGTGAACCGAGCCGATACATTGCAACGCCAAGGGCACTATCCTCCCCCCCCTGGTGAAAGTGAGATTTTAGGGCTTGAGGTTGCCGGTGAGGTCATAGAGGTAGGCGCTACAGTCAGTGAGTGGAAAGTGGGAGATAAGGTCTTTGGATTGGTTGCAGGCGGTGGTTATGCACAGCAAGTTGCTGTTAACCCGCAGCATTTAATGCACGTTCCTGAAAATATGCCGTATAGCACGGCGGCAGGGCTTGCCGAGGTGTTTCTTACTGCATTTCAGTGCTTGCGTCTTATTTCGAACGTAAAACCAGCAGAGCGGGTTCTCATTCACGGTGGTGCCAGTGGTGTGGGATTAGCCGCCACTCAGCTTTGCCATTATTGGGGAGTAGAAAGTGCAGTTACCGCATCATCCCAAGCAAAGCTAGCGCAGTGTAAGCAAAACGGCGCTAACCTGCTGATAAATTACAAAACGCAAAATTTTGCTGAAGAGGTACAAGCCCATTGGCCTGAGGGCGTGAATATGGTGCTTGATATGGTGGGTGGCGATTATTTAAATCGAAACCTTCACATTCTAAAGCGAGACGGCATTGTCGTTTACCTCGCCATGTTGGCTGGGCGTTATGCCGACAACCTTGATATGGCGTTAATGTTGGGAAAACGAGCCAGAATACAAGGTACTACGCTGCGTAACAGAACCGATGACTACAAAAGCGCGCTTATTAGTGACTTCTCGACAACCTGTTTACCTGCATTCACCTCGGGCGAGCTTAGCGTAAACATAGATACGGTATACGCAATAAGTGATGTCGCAAAATCTCACGCACGATTAGAAAGTAACGACACGCAAGGAAAGATAGTTGTAGAGTGGTAGTGAGACGCGAAAAATAAAAACAATTTAGCGTAATAAAAGAAAAGGCGATGCTGCCTTTTCTTTTCGCAAAATCACTAACCTTTACCTATAGAGGTGTTTGCTTGCAAATCTATTGGCCTTGTAAGCTATTAGCCCTTAAAGTAATTAGCCTGTAAAGCCACTATCTGGTGTTGTAGGTTTGGCTTCTGCCGCGCCACGCGCTAAGTCATCGCAGCGTTCATTTTCAGGGTGACCCGAGTGGCCTTTTACCCAGTGCCAATTAATTTTATGCTTGCTAACTGCCTCATCAAGGCGTTTCCAAAGGTCGGCATTTTTTACCGCTTTTTTGTCTGATGTGCGCCAGCCGTTCTTACGCCAGTTGTGGATCCATTGATTGATACCGTTTTTCACATACTGGCTATCTGTCGTTAATTCAACGTTGCAGGGCTCAGTTAAGCTGTTTAATGCTTCAATAGGCGCCATTAATTCCATACGATTGTTGGTCGTATGCGCAAATCCGCCACTTAGCTCTTTACGGTGACTGTTATAAACGAGTACAGCGCCATAGCCGCCTGGGCCTGGGTTTCCAAGGCATGAGCCATCAGTAAAAATGTGAATGGTTTTTTGAGCCACTGGGTGTCCTTAAATTATTTACTTTCATATTTCGCTTTTCCCTTAGCCTGTGGCGAAGGGGTTGATATACTATCAAAAAACAAAAGGTAAGATTAGAGGAATCATGCGTCAGATTGTACTAGATACAGAAACTACAGGTATCGACCCTAAAGAAGGTCACCGAGTGATTGAAATTGGGTGTGTTGAGCTGGTTAACCGTAAACTTACTGGCAATCACTTTCATGTATACATTAATCCTGGCCGTCAAATAGAACAAGAGGCCATTGATGTTCATGGTATTACCAACGAGTTCTTAACCGATAAGCCTACATTTAGAGATGTAGCCGAAGATTTCGTGAATTTTATTCGCGGTGCTCAATTAGTTATCCATAACGCGCCCTTCGATGTAGGCTTTATGGATCACGAATTTGGGATGGAACCGAAAACCCGTGGCGTTATCACCAAAGATATTTGTAGTGTGCTTGATACCTTGGCGGTTGCGCGCAAAATGCACCCAGGACAAAAGAACAACCTAGATGCGTTGTGTAAGCGTTATGGCATAGACAACAGCCATCGTGAGCTTCACGGCGCATTACTGGATGCTGAAATACTCGCCGACGTATACCTGCTAATGACCGGTGGGCAGACAAAGCTTAATTTGGCATCTAAGGGCAGCGGTGAAAACCAATCAGATGCACTTCGGCGGTTGAACAGAAACGGAAATAAATTAAAGGTTATCAAGGCTAGCGCCGATGAATTAGCACAGCATGAATCCCGTTTAGATATCGTAGAAAAAGCAGGGGGTAAATGTTTGTGGCGCCCAGAGCAAAACGATGCATAGCTAATTCAGGTGCAGGTTATGGTGTGTAGCCTTAGCTACTAGCCGTACTTAACCATTTTTAAAATACATTTCCAAAGGAGCGGGCAACAGTGAAAGTAGGTGTGATGAAACTAGTGTTGGCGTTGTGCCTATTAGGATGTACTGCATCGGTATTTTCACAAGATACTTCGCTGCCAGCTCCGTCATCACAGGGCACGCAAGCCGACACTGCGCCTTCACCTATTACTGACTTGGGGGATGAATACGAGAACTCGATTAAATTATTACAGAATCGTTTTCGTATTGACTACAACGTGAAAGAGGTCTCCATGATTTTCTTTCGTGAATAC
This sequence comes from Alteromonas lipotrueae, assembly GCF_019249215.1. Classification (GTDB taxonomy): domain Bacteria; phylum Pseudomonadota; class Gammaproteobacteria; order Enterobacterales; family Alteromonadaceae; genus Alteromonas; species Alteromonas lipotrueae. Next base: position 1,655 of record NZ_JAESDI010000008.1, on the reverse strand, counting down.
GGCTCTGCTCCCGTAGTATTAGTTCGCCCCGATGGTTCAAAGCTGTTTCAAGGTAGGGTGGACGAGGCCAACGTTAAGTGGTTCGACGCCGATACCTTTGATATGATCACCATTGAAAATCCTATGCCTGGCCCTTGGCAGGCGGTAGGTCAGGTTAACCCAGCAAGTCGGGTTATGGTCATTTCTGATATTAAGCTTCACGCCACACCGCTTCCCAGCATTCTCTTTTCTGGCGAAATATTAAAATCTACAGCTTACCTAACCAATGGTGGCGAAAAAATTGACAACAAACAGTTTCGTGATGTAGTGGAATTGTCTATTGAGTTTGAAAGTGCCAATGACCCCAATTATGACAACTTTGGTGCTAACGAAGCAGAAATCGCAAAGTTTGAAGATAACGGGCGGGGCATGGATGAGCGTCCTATGGATGGGGTGTTTACTGGCCAATTCAATTTAAAAGTGGCGGCGGGTAAATGGCAGCCTGTGTATCGGGTAGACACACCAATGTTCACTCGAGAACAAATTGGTACACCCATTATACTGCACACCAACCCTGTTTATGTAGATGTTGAACTAGACGCTACCGATGGTACGGGAGATGGATATCATACCTTGTCCGTCGATGTAGATCGTGAACTCGTCAACATAGAGTCACTTCTTATTGACGGCAAAATTAGATTTCCAAACGCAGATATACAAAACTTTTCGTTAACCGAAGGTGGCGATGGTGTAAGAGAGCACCTTATTGTTGCTTATGAAGAGGGGGTTTATCGCGTTAAGCTAACAGCCTATGGCACAACATCGGATGGCCGAGACTTCATTTTGGATGTGCCTGAGTATAGTTTTTTGGCTGAAGCACCTGCGCCAGAAGTGATAGACCCGTTAATTGACGGAGAAGATCCGATTGTTGATGGTAGTGAAGATCGGCTCGCAATGGGCAATGGTTCAACATCCGCCAATCCAGAAAATACACAATCGATGGTTGAAGATGATGAAATGGATTCAGGTACGCTAACTCTACTTATTGTAGGGGTAAATGGCACGATTATTTTAATAGGTGTTATTGCTGCTGTTATTATTATTATCTTAAAAAGAAGAAAAGCCAGTGGTTCTGCATCTACAAAGTTAGCCACAAAAAAAGAAAATAAAAAAGCTAACAAGAAAATGGTCTCTGAATCTGACTTATCTCTTGATAATGAACCCAAGGGCTTTAAAAAATTACTGGCAAAGTTTAAGAAGTCGAAACCGGTAGAGTAGGGGCAATAAGTAGGCACATTCTTAGCGCTGAATAGCCGTAATAGGCGGACTTTTTTCTATTAATTAATACGAAAGTGCAAATAAGCTATCCTAAGGTGAGCGTGGCCTGTGGGAATAGCATGCTAGTTTTATGTGTACGAATTCCCGCCTGATTGAATTATATTTCAACATTGTGTTTATTTATCGTGCAAACAGTGCCCAGATGACAATTTTATTAATAAAAAGCATTGACTCTGTAAGGTCTAAACCGTATTATCTGCGCCGCAGTGAGGGCAAGGGGTTTTAACAACTCAACTAACTCACTGATAACATTGAAATTGTGGAGCGGTAGTTCAGTTGGTTAGAATACCGGCCTGTCACGCCGGGGGTCGCGGGTTCGAGTCCCGTCCGCTCCGCCA
>NZ_JAESDI010000007.1 GCF_019249215.1 Alteromonas lipotrueae | reverse complement strand
ACGTATTCAACACCGGGTGATAGTCACGGCTACACTGGCCATAAAATGATGAATGATATTGGTATTATTCATATGAACGGTCGGATCTACGATCCAACATTAGGTAGGTTCTTGCAGGCTGATCCTCATATTCAGGCTCCGATGAATAGCCAGAACTATAATCGCTATTCGTATGTTTTGAATAATCCGTTGAGTTATACCGACCCTAGTGGGTATTTCTTTAAAGCACTTGGCAAGTTTGTGAAGAAGTATTGGAGAGCAATCGCAGCAGTCGTAATAGCAGTTTATGCACCATATTTACTAGAAACTTATTGGGGTATAACTAATGCTGTAGCATCAGGAGCAATAACTGGATTTTTGTCAGGAGGTGTTGCAACTGGCTCGCTAAAAGGTGCGGTCGTTGGTGCTTTTACAGGAGCAATGTTCGGACAACTTCACAGTATGAAAGCAGGTGTAGGCAAAGTCTTTGCGCATGGTGTTGCAGGGGGAGTCAGTAGTGTGCTAGGTGGGGGCAAATTTGGACATGGATTCCTTGCTGCTGGTTTTACGCAAGGTTTAGGAAATGTAAAAGGAATGTTCGTAGAAGGTGCTACCCAAATGGCAGATAGGTTTAATAACGCTATAAAGGCTGCAATGATTGGTGGTACAGCGTCAGCTATCAGTGGTGGCAAGTTTGCCAACGGTGCCATTACGGGGGCATTTTCAAGATTATTGAACGACGATGCATATTCAAGTCGAATAAAGAAACAACAAAGATATGACCTAAAAGATGGATTTGAAGGTTTCGTGGATGAATATAATTATAAAGGAGAGTCGAGACACGAAATTCATGTCTACAAAAATGGCGATGAAGTCGGAATCTTCCAAGATGGTGACTGGATCAATAAGCATGGGCATTCAGGGGTTCCTGACGGGTTTGGCGAAAGAAATGCAAAACTCCTCAAAGGCTTGGATGTACATATGATCAGAAGACAAGGGCGTATTCCTAAAAGCCATACACCCGGAAAAGGTATGCTGAGAGGTTATGGTAAGTATATTCCTGTTGCGGGATACGCCGTTTTAGGTACAGAACTTTATAACAGCTCCAACCCTTTCCAAACTTTTTTTGAAGCCTTTGGGGTTAACGGTGCTGGAGCTGGGTCCACTTGGGAACCTGAAGGAATAGATATAATTTATCCAGAAAAAGATTAAAGAACCTTATGAAAAGTTTAAGTTACTTTACAGAAGATATATTAAGTAATCCCGGAGAGGGGTTGTATTCTAAAGCGTATGAGAGTTATCAACGATACGTGTCTGAAAATGAAGATAGATTGCCATTTTCAGTTGTTAACCTAGTTAAGTCTGATTGGTACTTCAATGCTAGAGACCCAAGGTGTCCGAAAGATGGGTGGCTAGTGGGCACAAGGTTTGAAAATAACTACGATACCCAGACGAGAAAAAAAGTACCTTCAGAATTCGAAATAAAATTACTAGGGGCATATCATGATTGCTATTTACACTTCTTGTACAAAGAGGTTGTAGAAATAAATATTGATGGTGATGCTGGGTCCCTTATTGAAAAAAATTATGACCCTTGGAGAATAGACGAGTTCTCGGTTTGTGAGCATGGAACAGTTACCCACAAAATTTACTTTCTTTCTGGGAAAGTATGGACTATCCAGTGTGTTAACTTTGAGTTTGGTGTAAGCGAGCTGTAATTTGTTTACTATGCCTTGCTTTCTAGGGATAAAACTAAGTTTGAAACCAAACCCGCTCCGGTGGGTTTGGTTTCAATATACTGAGCAGGACGCATTGATTGGCACACGAAAAAATTCAAAAGCAGCTTTCGGAATATCTTGAATACGAACTGCGGCAGCTTATCGATAAACGAGTTTCCGCGTTCAAACGACAGTTAGAATACACAAAGGCAAAAGACAACACGCACCTTATTAAGCTTTATTCCAATAACTGGAATGACGAAATGCTAAAGGTCGTATTTGTACTCAATTCATTTTATCAACTTGTACTTGGTCCACTAGATAGCTCGGCACGAAGCTCAACATTGAATGGACTTGGCTCTGAGATACCAATCACTTACGGCGCAAGTATTAAATTCAATGCTTCCAGAAGTCATAAAATCAATAAAGCGGTAGAAAGTTTTAATAGTATCATCGCGAGATCTGAAATAAATAGTTTTGTCATGGGACTGAATTCAGCCAACGACATCATTTTCAATCTTGCGAAGGAACTTCATGAAGACGAGTAGTGAATGGTTGTCTGACGTTGAAAACATGGTCACGCAATTTGTTGATGACCATTCGTTGGTATATAGCAAAAAGCAAAGGGAACTTTCTGCTTCATTTGAGATTGGGTGCTTTCACGCACTGCTCGACTATTATGAGCAAATGCAGTTTGATATAACGGTCGAGAATCTGACCTGCGACGGTGAGTTTCGCTATCTTACTTCGCCTAGTGGTAACCCAAATAACTTCTCTTTTGTTGTCACATCGCTTGGTGAAAGAGCCTATGAGATCAGGCAGCAACTTAAAATTTATTCAGAGCTAGATGAATACATTTCTTTTGCTCCAGACCTTTCAGTAGTCAAAAGGAATACGCATATTGAAAAGGTTAAAGATGAAGACTATGCAAAAGGTAAGCGTTCGTTCTACCGGGTATCAAGCAAAGATGTGATTGCCGCGCATGAGTGCAAGTCCCTTCCGCCATTCCCTGAATTGATGGTGTCGTTCATCGGCATGTTTGTTACAGCACACTCGTGGCATACCGATAAAACATGTGGTGTCACGAAGGATGATACAGGCTTGCATTTGGCGCCGACATTATTTGTTGGTGGAAGCGCTCAAGCCATGCATTTAAAAATGATAGCTGCGATTCAAAAGGTACACCCTTTAAACATTGTGGTTGGAATGCACCAAGGAAACTGGGATCTATACGGTCCCCATAAAAAATTAAATCGATTAGATGTTGTTGGTGATAGGGAGGCATTAACGTTGGCAAAGCCTCTGAGTGATTTTTTAACTCCTGTCGGTTTAGAATAACTCGATAGGATTTTTTGTTAAAGTTATGACTCAAGTCCTGCTCGGCTGATTTTTTAATGATTTGACCAAATTTCTGGAGTGAGAATGCTTACTTTCAACGGAAAAAAGTTTAATGCAAATGATTTTGCCAAAAGCTTAGAAGATGGTGTTCTAGAAATAACAAAAGCAGAAATGGGAGAACGGTTTCGATCAATTTGCCACCCTAGAACCAGAGAATTTCCGACCGTTATTGTATTTGGAAGCTCTTTGTCAGACATGTCTTTAAAGGTCGAAGGGTCAAAAGAACTGATAGAGCATATCAAATCCAAACTGCCCGAACAGGAGTCGAATAAGGTTGACTTCGTTGTAAGGAGAAAAATAGTGTCACCTAAAGTATTTCTTAGTTTCGCGTGGGAAAACCATCCGATAGCAGAAAAAATCGCCAAAGAGCTGATGAAAAATGGCATTGATACTTGGTGGGCAGAATGGGAGATTCAATCAGGTGACAGTTTAAGGCAGCGAATCGATGAAGGCTTAGGGGTGTGTACCCACTTCGTTGTTTTGTTGTCCAAAGAGTCCATTGAAAAGCCTTGGGTCAAACAAGAAATGGACGCTGGGCTAGTCAGGATGCTGGATGAAAAGTGCAGATTTATTCCCTTGCGCTACGAGTTATCACATACAGAGCTACCACCGTTATTGTCAGGACGTTACAGCCCAGAGATTAAAGACGACGGGAATTTATCCCAATTAATTAATGATATTCATGGTATATCAAGAAAGCCAAAATTGGGGAAATTTCCCATAGATCAAGACTTACCTGATACTGGCTTCAGCGTTGCTGCAACGACAATAGCAAAGACTTTTTGTTTGGAATCTGAACATGGCTCTAGCAATGACCCTAGTCTTTCTATGGATGAGCTTTTGGAAAAGACGGGGTTAAGCCAAGATGATGCGATAGATGCTTTATATGAACTAAGAAATTTCATCAAAGATGACCACTTTAGCATTATCCCTGACAAAGAGCTTTTCGTTGAGTTTGACAAGGCGTTCATGGAGTGGGATCCAGAAAAGGATGCATTGCGACTTGCTTCTTCACTGATAAATGACAATAACTTCCCTACGAACGTCCCCCAAATGGCTGAAAAATTTGGATGGACGAGTCGAAGGATGAACCCAGCTATCAATTACCTGACAAATCGCGAAATTTGCCGAGATACGGAAATCTGTGGCTGTTACCCATGGGAACAACCTTACCTTCAGGAAAGTAAGACCGGTAGCATCCGTAGATTTGTCAAAAGCCGGTCTTGAAGAAAAGCAGCTGCGTCCATTGGCTAGATCAATGCTTCGCGTTGTAGAAAGAATAAGGAAAAGTCTTACAGGATGAAATATGTCAATTATTCGCCACATCGCAATCAGAAACTTTAGAACTATAGAAACACTAGATTGGCAGCCAACTGAAGGCGTTAATTGCATTATCGGCCCTGGTGACAGTGGAAAATCGACTGTTTTGGATGCAATAGATTACTGCCTGGGAGCCAGACGAACCGTTAATTTTACAGACGCCGACTTTTATAATTCCAATGTTGAAAACCCTATTGAAATATATGTGACGTTGGGAAATTTGAGCGATGAACTTCTTAATATTGAGCGATATGGAAGCTTCCTACGCGCTTTCAATGCTAATCTAAGTCAGTTTTATGATGAGCCACAGCATGGTATCGAAACAGTTATCACAGTTAGGTTATACGTCGATAAAGGGTTAGATCCTGATTGGACCTTATATTCTGATCGAGCTAGCGCAGAGGGTTTAGAAAAAAGACTTCCTTGGAATCATAGAGAGCTTATAGCCCCTACCAGACTAGGCGAAGGCTCTAACCGACATTTTACTTGGGGTCGAAACTCTTTACTTAACAAATTAATTGAAGATGACTTCGACGTAAGCGATGTGCTTACGGAAGTGTCCCGCAATGCGAGGCAAGCATTTGCTCAACAACAAGTTGCAGGGATCAATAATGCGTTAACAAGTGTACAAAGCATAGCATCGACACTTGGAGTCAACGTTGGTCAGTTAAAAGCGCTGCTTGATGTATCCAGTGTGTCGGTTTCTCATGGGGCGGTCAGCCTTCATGATGGCAATGACACACCAATAAGACAGATGGGTACTGGCTCTACTCGTTTGCTTTTAGCTGGATTACAGAAGCTTGTTTCAAAATCAAAACTTCTTTTAATTGATGAGGTTGAATTTGGCTTAGAGCCATTCCGTATTAGCCGACTGTTAAAAGAAATTGGTGCGAAAGATCATCAGCCGACACAACAAGTATTTATTACCACGCACTCACCTTATGTTTTGAGAGAGCTCAAATCGTCACAACTGCATGTGTTGAGAAAGTGTTTTAGCCAAGGGCAACCGCAAATAAGATATTGCGTTTTTTCGATGAATGATAGTGATGATCATCAATCAACATTGCGAGTATGTGCAGAGGCATTTTTGAGCAATAAAGTGGTTGTCTGCGAGGGCAAAACAGAGATTGGTCTATTAAAAGGTGTTGACTCGGTAGAACAAGCTGAAGGTCGAGACAGTATTCAAGCGCTTGGCGTAATGCACGCTGATGGAAGTGGAAGCCAAATGTTTAAACGGGCAAAAGTTTTCCATGAATTGGGATACCCTGTTTCGATATTCAAAGATTCGGACATTAATGACCAGCAGCAGGTTGCTATAAACGAAGCAATGCAGCTCAGAATTCCAATGTACGAATGGGGTGCTAACCAAGCAACTGAACAGGCGATTTTTAATAATTGCCAACTTAATCTAATTCCTCAATTGCTAAACATTGCCGTTGCTCGAAAAGGTCATGATGCCATCAATGCACACATCAGCAATGCAACAGGAAATCAGGTGAATTTAGCTAGTTGCACGCAATCACCACTAGATGTTCATAGACAACTACTTGGCCAAACAGCAAAAAATAAGGAATGGTATAAAGATATTGAGCCTATGGAATCGGTAGCTCAATATGTACTGTGGCCAAACAGGCAGTTTCTTTCTCAACCGTTTACACAGGTGATAGAGAGTCTTTTAGCTTGGGCAAGAAGCTGAGATTAACTCTATGTCAGCAGAACTAATATTAGGAAATCTCAGAGGTGCAATAGAAGCCCCTGCGGGTTGCGGAAAAACACAAACTATAGTGGACGCTTTGGCGTTTTCTACTTCAAAGCCTTATCTTGTACTTACTCATACGACAGCCGGGGTGGCTGCTCTGAGGAAAAGGCTAACCAGAGCAAATGTGTCAGCAAAGAATTATGTTTTATCCACGATTGATGGCTGGTCAGTAAGAATCGCAAGCAGTTTTTCGCAAAATTGCCAAATCACTTCTCCCGTTGAAAATTCAAGAGCTTATTATCCTGAACTTCGAAACGTTGTCAGTCATTATCTTGCGTCGGGCAGTTTGCATGAAGCTATAAGAGCATCATACTCGCGATTGATTGTTGACGAATACCAAGATTGTAATCAAGAACAACACAGTATTGTAAGTTCAATAGCAGAATGTATTCCAACCATTGTGTTGGGTGATCCTATGCAATTGATCTTTAATTTCAGAGGGTCAATAATTCCCGATTGGCAAAGTCAGGTCCTGAATACTTTTCCACTTATAACAACACTTAATACCCCGTGGCGGTGGCTAAACGCACAAAACCAAGAGCTAGGTGAATGGATATTGGACTGCCGAAGGAGGTTGCTAGCAGGGCAAAATATAGAACTTTTAAATAGTCCTGATTCAGTTACACATATTCAACTTACCCAAAATCACCAACAAAACATGCGACTGAAAAGTAATGCTCAATATCAGTTAAGAAACACCTATCCTCAGGATAGTTTATTGGTTATTGGGGACGCAATAAATGCCGCCTCTCGACACTTGTATGCGAGTCAAAATAACGGGATTGATGTTGTTGAGCCTGTTGATTTGAGAGACCTAGTTGCTTTCGCTGGGCGATTAGATTTAGAAGAAGGTAATGATCTAGCGAGTAGTATCATTGATGCTTTTGGATCAATGGTTACCGGTATGGGGGCGTCAACATGGGGGCCTCGACTGAGATCGATTATTGCTGGCTCTAACCGAAATGCACCTAGTCCAACGGAATATGCGCTAGTTGTATTTATCCGTTCAAAGTCTGCAAATGACTTAATCAGATTCATGAGAGCTGTTGAAGAAGACAATGATATCCGTGTATATCGGCGTGCGGCTTTTAACGCACTAAATAATGCAGTTAACAGTGTAAGTTGTTCAGGCGCATTAAGCTTTAAAGAAGCAATGGAACGTTCGCGAGAGAATTTACGTCAACGGGGCGACTCTCGCGTACCGAATCTTGCGATAGGTAGTACATTACTGCTTAAAGGTTTGGAAGCCGATCACTGTTTAATTATCGATACCAACAACATGAATAGTCAGAATTTATACGTTGCTCTGTCTCGTGGAGCAAAGACTATCTCGATTGCCAGTCAATCCAATATCCTTCCCTGAGTATTTTTTCTTTTTCTTACAGAATGTTCTTTTTTACGTTTGTTGGTCCATTGACATAGTGCTGGTCCACAGAGAATAGAATACCGGCCGTAAAAATCAGATTTGCGGTCCAAATCCCGCATAATTTGCACCTGCATATTATGTTCAAATCATCCACCCATTCCTTTTAGGCCGGACCAAATTCTGAAATCAATGGACCACAGTTATGAGCAGTGGACCAATCGTCAGATTTAGATCAATGGTAAAAAGTTGCTGATACAGATTCAGTTAGATGGGTTTGGATGTACGAAGGGGTAATGTTCCGCTCTACATTTTTTGATGCTTTCAAAAGCAATCTTTCAATAAAGCTGAGCAAACCATCAGGTGTGTGATGGCTTTGGTAATAGTAGTAAAGCAGACATGCAAGTGAGTTGTAATCTGACTGGTTACTTAGCTGTTTAAGATATCTTAATGTTTGCCAGGCATTGTCTGTTCTCAGTTTATTGGGAAGCACAACTCTTCGCTTAAATTGAACAATGAAATACGGCAGCGGAAAATGTTTCAAGTCGCTCTGTATGCTCGCTCCGTCCATCAAGTTACCAAGGGTCAGTAATTCAAAAAGCGCATGATCTAACAACTTGTGTGCTTTGGGGAAAATAGACTCAATCCTTTCTATTTTATGCTGGCTTCTGATCGGTTGCCCTTGATTTTTTAAATACCAAAAATGGGACTTATCCTCGCTTGATATCGCGTTGGCGTCGCCTGAATTTTTAAACGCTCTGACCAGTTCAGCTACAGAGGTTACATTGAATTGCTTCATCAAATATTGAACAAGCCCTGACGTGGCCAACCTTTTAAATTCAGGGGCGATCCAGGGGTAATATCTGAGTTGTAATGGGCTCATAACAGTCACCTTAGCAGCACAAAATATTGCTCTATACTGGTGCAAACCAACAAAGTGAAATTATTCTATTTACATCTTTGTTGTTAGCGGGTGCGCATAACCCTAAAAACAAATACTACCTAGTCGATTGTTTTAATTCCTTATTTCTGATACTTGGATCAAGTTCAATTCTTAATAGTCATTTCGCTTGCTTAACCCAATGCTATCCCTTCTCGAAACTACAAATATGTTGTTATTTTTCAGTGTGATAGTGCCATTTACACATGGCCAGTACAGTCTAGTCTTAGATAGTGCATATCTCAAATAAGGAGGGGCAATGCATGATGACGTAGACGAAGATATAAAGAGGTTGGCTCATGTGTTAGAGCGCGATTTATATGAACTGTATAAAACACCGATGTTATCAGGTGAAAACCTTCAGATGGCGTTGGGTTTTAGCAGTATTGATGCATATCGACGGGCACTAACGCGTAAAAAGTTGCCGATACCGGTTTTCAAGCTTGAAAACAGGCGTGGCACCTATGCTTTGACCAAAGACGTTGCTGCCTGGCTCGCAACACAAGCGGTTAATGCCAAAAGGAAAAATATGAAGAGTAAATAAATTGATAGGCGCATAAAGCAAAAAACCTCGCGACTGGTACTCGCAAGGTTTTTCTAATCAGTGTCTAGTTTTGTCGCCAGACATTGAAAGCTTAGCCGAAGTTTCAGCTATGTCAAATATTGGTGTTCTCATCAGTAGTGGCTTTGTGCGCCTGTTTTTCACATGTTAAACAGGAGAACACAGATGAATTCTGTATCCAGAGTGCGTAATTTGCTGCGTATTCGATTTAAAACGAATTATAGCAACCGTAAAATCGCCGAAGTATTGGGTTGCTCTCACCAGACCGTTGGGCGCGACCTAGAAATGTTAAATCGATTGTCGTTAACGTATGAGCAAGTGGTTCAGCTTGATGACGATGAGCTCACCTTGCTATTGGTTCCCGCCGCCCCGTTTTCAATGAAGAACAAGCGATTGCCGGACTTCGAAGTCTGGGTCAAAGAGCTGACGAAGAAACATCAAACAATCTATAACTTGATTGCTTTGCATACTAAGGAAGACCCAAATACAGCGTATGCCCCCAGCACGCTGTACCAACAATTCAGGGGGTATTTGAAAACTAATAAACTGGAAGCGCTGTTAGAGCATCGACCAGGCGAAGAAGCCCAGTTCGACTTTTGTGGTCAAACAGTATTCTTATCCCCCCATGGTTCAAGTAATAAGATTAAGTGTTCGGTATTTGTTGGCATAATGTGCCATTCAAAATACTTTTTAGCGTACGCGACACCGGGTCAGACGACCAACGATTGGATCGCAGGTACAGAAGCCTTCTTTAAATACATAGATGGTGTTCCAAAGATTGGCATACCAGATAACCCCAAAGCCGTTGCAACTCAACCTCGGCCGAACCTGAAACTCAATATTAAGTATGCGGCATTTGCGGAACATTATGCTTTTATAGCTATGCCGGCAAGGCCTGGTGAGCCCAGAGATAAGGGAATCGTTGAAGGGGGAGTTAAATTTTTAACCGAGCGGGTTTTAGTCAACATGCAGTCTATGGTGTTCCGGACTATTGATGAGATCAACCGATACCTTAAAAAAGAGTGCGATAAGCTGAATGCTTTGCAATTTCAAAAGCGCTCAGTATCTCGGCTTGAGTTATTTGAAAGTAGCGACAAACCAGCATTAATGGCATTGCCCGAGAAGCCCTTTAAACCAATTGAGCGTGCCTTTGGTTGCACTATTCCCAGCAATTACCGGATTCTGTTTGAAGAGCATCTTTATTCTGTACCCTGGCGGTGGGCGAATAAAAAAGCAGAGGTTATTGTTACGCAAGATGAAGTTACTATCACACATGCTAATAAATCCCCTGTTGTACACCAGCGCTCTTTTGATAAAGGCAAAGAATCGGTAGTTAAGAGTCATTTACATCCTAAACACCAGGGCATGGTTTTACTGCCGTTGTCTGAGTTTATTAATTGGGCTGAAGAGATTGGTGAGCAAACTACGCTCTTTGTCCAGCAATTGTTTGCCGGTAAACCTGATGGTGACATCGTCGCAAATAAAGCATGTAAGTCAGTTCAATCCTTAGCTCGAAAATACACGGCTGAAGAAATGGAAGGCGCGGCACGCTTTTGTATTACTTACGATAAATGTTCTCCCACATCGTTACGGCACGCATTGGCGTCTCGTCTCTATGAGGATGACGAACCAGATATGCCACTCGTTGGCATACATAAAAATCTGCATGATCCGCAGCACTTTCAGCGTATGGGGAGATAGTCATGGATATTCAACAAGTGGTTCAAAAATATGTCGATTCAAAATGGCTAGGCGCTGCCCAGATGATTGAACAGCTCCAATTAAAGGAGCCTGTTTCTTCAACAGATGTCTTAAATGTACTGAATGACATTGCGATTGCCCAGGAAAATTATTTGGCTGTTAACCGGCAACTCAGATTAAAAAAAGATGCCAGACTACGGTGGCCTGATGCAAGAATTGAAGACTACGATTTCAGTTGTGAAACCAAAGAAGTGCAATATCTTATTGATAAAGCATGTGATGCAAGTTGGGTGGATGAAAATACCCATCAGGTTATCATCGGCGCTTCGGGAACTGGAAAAACCACAATGGCCTGCGCTATTGGTAATAAGCTTATCATGAAAGGCTACAAAATACGGATGTGGCGATACAATGATCTGGCGTTTGAATTTGCATTACACGAGAAGGAAGGCACCTTTCAAAAATATTTACGCATGCTTTGTAAATACCGGGTGCTGATCATTGATGATTGGGTGTTGTTCTCGCTTTCTAATAAACAACGGCAAATGCTGTACGAGCTGATTGAACGACGTGAGCAAGTCGGCTCTCTTATCATCACTAGCCAATATGGTTTCGATGAATGGCACACAGCCATAGGGGAGCCGACTATTGCAGATGCTGTGTTGGATCGTATAGCTTCAATGTCCGATGTGATTGCGTTGCGTGGTGATTCGAAACGCAAGTCACATAGAGCTAAGGGAGGTAAATCATGAAACCTAATTTTCCTCCATGTGTGTATGCTGAAACGCTGTTGGAATTGCCAAATTTATCAGCGTCAGATCTTCATGTATCAGCGCAATATTTGCCAATGATTATGGAGTATTACAGACAAAGTTTGTTATTGAGCCAGAAGGCCTTGGATTACCTAGACGCGAACTATGGCATTTCTTCAGTTGTCGCACAAAGCTATAGAATTGGCTACTCCGACCGTTCATTAGGCCTGGAGCTACCAAGTACAAAGAATGGGGCTGGTGAAATACTGCGAGGAAGCCTTAAGCGGCTGCGCTTGTTCAAGGGCACCGGGCATGAAGCCTTTCGAGGCTGCATAGTTGTGCCTGTAATGTCAGGTGACAGCATTGCGGGATTTTACGCAGAACGGATAGACAGAGCGAGAAGACATGCCAAAGCGCACTATTTTATTAGGCTATACTCTCATTGTTTGTTCGCTACGTCGCAATGTGATGGCCAGCCAGAGGTTTACTTATGTGCTAGCCCGTTGCATGCCATCCAACTTGAGGGGTCTATCCATCAGCCAGTCTTTGCCACCGATCCTAGTCTTAATATCAGCGATGATGATTGCGCGCATTTAATGGGAGCGGGTGTAAATAGTGTAATTGTGGTCGCGCAATCGGATACTGCACCGGAACACCTTAAGCAACTTGCAAAAAAGCTGAAAAAGTTTGGCCTCAAATACCGGAAAATAGATAATTTCTCGGAGGTGACATATGGCACCGCATGATCCGTTGACCTTTGTTGCCGCGCTTAAAGCTTACGAGAAGCATTGTTTGGCTGAAGGGTTGTCAAAAAGCACTGTTGAAAATAAACGCTGTAATATCGAGTTATTTATCAAATGGGCACTGGCTGACGGTATTGATTCGCCAGAAGAGGTAACGAAACAGATCGGTGAAAACTACAAAGCGTACTTGGTCGAATATATCTCACCGCATACAGGACGTGCATTGAAAAAGTCTACGCGCAGAAAACGGGTGTCTGATGTCAGGGTATTTTTCGCCGAACTCACTTACCTTGATTACTTTGAGGTTAATCCTCTTCATCTACTAAGACTACCTAAATCCCCACGACCAATGGTTACGGCCTTATTATCGCAAGATGAGGTCGAACGCGTGATGGCTGAAACTAAAATAATGGGATTGAAGGGGCTTAGGGATAGAGCCCTTTTGGAATGTTACTACGCCACGGCCGCACGTCGAAATGAACTTGGCCATCTTAAACTCAGTGATTTGAAGTTTGAGCGGGAGCAGGTGCTTATCGTCAATGGTAAAGGTGACAAAACGCGCTATGTGCCCCTAGCCCCGAGAACCGCGAGTTGGCTCAAAGCTTACTGTGAACATGTTCGCCCCAGACTGATGAACTTAAAATCGGGAACAACGGTATTTTTGGACAATCATGGCCTGGCATTCAGGCCTCACCAATTAACGGCCTTGGTTAAAAAGTACCTGCTAAGCGCTGGCATAGAGGTTGGTGCGGCATGTAATGCGTTTCGACATAGTGCAGCGACACATATGCTTGAGAATGGTGCTGATTGTCGTGAACTTCAGGAATACCTGGGGCACGCTGACTTATCGACCACGCAAGTCTATTTGGAGGTAACACAAACACAGCTCAAAAAAACTTATGCCAAAACACATCCTGCGGCCATAGCTGGAAAACGACTAACTAAAGGAGAAGTTAGCTCGTATTTACATCACCTTTCTTAATTGCTCGCCGGTTATAAATCTGTACTTCTTTTGGAGAGATTATGGCCGGAAAGCTCTGTTTCTTGTATGCCTTCTTCAAGCTAATGAGCATTAAAGCCTAAAAACAATAAATCATTAAAACCTATAAATGAAATGACATTAAAACCTATAAATGATATAACGCTAAAACCTAGAGGTGAGGATTGAGAACTGGTCAGCATCACGAGTAATAGTTGGAGCGAACATGAATGACATATCACAAAAACTAGCAGATTCGCTTGAGCAATTACAACAGCTTCAAGAGACTGGGGTTGTTGCCATCCAATCAAAGCAACTCAGCAGAGTACATCGAGAGCGGCTATTGAAGCATGGATTTATTCGCGAAGTCATCCGAGGCTGGTACATACCGGCGATGCCTGATGAAAAGCCGGGCGACAGTACGTCTTGGTATACTTCTTTCTGGGATTTTTGCGGCGCTTATTTATCAGAACGTTTTGATAATGCCTGGTGTTTATCACCTGAGCAATCAATTAGCCTGCATATCGGCGATAGAACCGTTCCTCAGCAATTGCTCGTACGCTCGCCCAAAGGCAATAATAAACCCACCGCCTTTTTGCATAACACCTCGATTTTTGATGTCAGGTTGAACATGCCAGCAGCAGAACACATTGAAAACCTGGACGGGCTCAATGTTTACAGCTTAGCGGCTGCGCTTGTTTATTCTTCGGCAAATCAATTTCAAAATGCTCCCGTCCATATGCGTACAGCCTTATCGATGGTGACAGATGCTTCCGACGTATTGTCCGTTTTACTCGTCGGTAATCACAGTGTAATTGCCGGTCGATTAGTGGGGGCTTTTAGAAATATTGGCCGGGATCTGATTGCTGACAATATCTTAAAGGGCATGCAAGCGGCCGATTTGAAAGTGCAAGAAGATGACCCTTTCGCGGAGAAAGCACAGGTGAGCTTTGGTCGTCGTGATGTGTCACCCTATGTTAATCGCATGCGGCTGATGTGGGCGCAAATGCGTGAAAGTATTATCGCGCACTTTCCAGAACAACCACACCAAACCATTGATATCGAAACCTACATGGCCGAAGTGGAAGACAAATATGTCACGGACGCCTACCACTCACTGTCCATTGAAGGTTATCGGGTGACTCGCGAATTGATTGAACTGGTTCGCTCTGGTAACTGGCAAGCTGAAGGTTCAGGCGAGAGTAAAAAGCATTTAGATGCTATGGCCGCTAAAGGTTACTGGGATGCGTTTCAGGAAGTTAAAAAAGCCGTGTTAGCAGTTTTAGAAGGCAAGAACCCTGGCGATGTATTGGAACAGACGCACAGCGATTGGTATCTCGCCTTATTTAGTCCTAGTGTTGCGGTCGGTATTATTAAACAGTCGGACTTGGCTGGTTACCGGTCAGGGCCTGTCTATATTCGCCAATCTATGCATACCCCACCTAATAGGGACGCAGTTCGCGACATGATGCCGACACTCTTCGACTTGCTCGCAGAAGAGGAAAATGCAGCAGTCAGAGTGGTACTGGGTCACTTCATTTTCGTCTACATCCATCCTTACTTTGATGGTAACGGTAGAATGGGAAGATTCATCATGAATCTAATGATGGCCTCAGGCGGTTACCCTTGGACAGTCGTACCCGTCGAACGACGGGATGAATATATGCAAGCGTTGGAAGCAGCTAGTGTCAAACAGGATATTGTGCCTTTTACACAGTTCTTGGCATCGCTACTTTAACCAAAGAACTGGTTATAGACTTATTAACCCGTTTAATATTAACTTTCATGGCAATTGCTGCTAACTCTTCTAGTTCGTCAGAAATTGAAGATGATATCGTTGCTTTTAGAGCACCAAGCACAGGAAATAGGTGGTATACGGATGTATTTCCAACGGTAGTTATTGGTGGATAGTCCAGCTTTCCGCTGACGATCAGTTTTTGAACATATTGTCGACTGACATTGAAATAGTCGGCAATGTCACTCACCCCGACGTAATCGGGTTTAACTTCCACCAAATATGCTGCTGGAATAGCTCTTTCAATAGAATGCATCGCAGAAAATACTGCTCGCCAAGCACTCTGTGCTCGTCGGGTAAAGTCTAACGAGATCAGCCCTGTACCACTATGAGCAACCAAAGCATCATCACATCCGCTTTCAAACAAACGATCATCAATATCGTCCATTGATAATGATACTTCTCTAAGGTGGTAATTCAGTGTGAACTCAAATGTTCTCATTGGAAGTTTATTTTGATCTACTTGAATTATAAAGGTAGGTTAGCCTTAGCTTTGTTGTCAATCGACAACTTTAAAAAATATGTGCAGAGTTCTTTTAGTTATCTTTATAAGAATTGAAAAACGCAGTACAAATAAGTGATTTAAAAGCAACGGGTTAGGATAGCGAGAGGATCGTAAAGCCTGATCGCCCATATGAATGGTCGGATCTACGATCCTACTTTGGGCAGGTTCTTGCAGGCTGATCCGTTTATTCAGGCTCCGATGAATTCGCAGTCGTATAACCGATATTCTTATGTTTTGAATAATCCTTTGAGTTATACGGACCCTAGCGGGTATTTCTTTAAGAAACTTTGGAATAAAACGGTAGGGAGTGTTTTACGAGCAATTGCTAAAGTACCTATTCTAAATACAGTGGCACAAGCAGCAGCTTGCTTTTACGGCGGTCCATGGGGATGTGCGGCCTATGCTTCTGCTTCAACTTATGCCGTCACCGGAAGTTTAAGAGCTGCATTTACTAGTGGTGCAATTGCTTTTGCGTCTGCTCATGCTTTTCAAAAAATCGGGAATCATTTTAAGACGAAAGGAATTCTTAACGAAAGTAGCAATCGATGGGGTTTTAGTCTGTCTGGCGAAAAACTCCATAGTTTTGGAGGTAAATTATTGACTGCTGGCCAGATTTCCGAACAAATAGCAGCACATGCTGTTGTAGGTGGTATAACATCAGAATTGGCTGGAGGAAAATTTGGACATGGCTTCTTTAGTGCAGGAGTTACCAAAGGTCTTGGAGGAACGTTTTTACCCTCAGGAAGCAATCTAAGCACTGGTGAGGTTGTTGGAGGAACTGTTGTTTCTGCTGTGATTGGCGGTACTGCGTCAGCAATATCTGGTGGGAAATTTGTAAATGGCGCAGAGACAGCCTCGTTCCAGTATATGTTTAATCAGGTTTGGGGATTTAGTATTGGAGGCTCTTATACTACTAAGAAGGGCAAGGTGTCTGGCTTCTCTTTGACTGTAGCATTGGATGGAAATGGCGATTTTTCAATATTATACACACCTGAGGCGGGTGTAGGTGTTGGTAAAGGGTTTAGTCCTTTTCTCAGAGGTATCTTGGGCTTAGAAGATAACTATTACCATAATGTTGATGCCCTTGCTGGACCCGGTGTATCTTCTTCTTTCGGTGCAGGTCCAATAAGTGCTTCAGCTACCTTGCCATATTTGTATCAGCCTTTCGATGGTTCGGAATTCCCTTATGGAAGGCATGGAATCAATTATCCAATTTTTGAAGTTGGGGTCGGCCGAGGTGCGGGAGGTTCGGTAACATACGGTCATGGTATCCCAGTTTATCAGTCTGATATTTTTGGACGAATTGGAAGGCCTATAGGAGACTTTATTTTTGATATTACTCATTAGTGTCATATCTATTGCCATATTCTTAATCTTTGCGATAAAGAAAGAGGCTGACGAACCTTTAATGAAAGTTCTTCAGAATCTTTATGCAAAAGATGAGGAGACTTTAGTACAAAGAAATAAAGGATATCTCACCATGTTTTTTTTTCGTGAGAATACTGACAATGAATATAATTACCTTAATTCAATGAGGGTTATAGAGACTTCAGATGGGGTTTATCTTTTTCCGACGATAAATCATTTTATGGTCAGAAGAATGTATATACCATGGAAGGATTTAAATAAAGTTGGAGAAAAGCGATTATTTCTGATGAAGCGCCGAGTGTTCTCAATAATCAATACCGATATAGTCGTTGCTTTTTAGAATCACTTAAATAGGACACCCGCAATAATCAAAAGTTACATGGACACCCACAATAATTGTCCTAGGGTTCAATTACGTGATTGGTTAAAATAAGCCAAGATAGCGGTCATCAAAGTTTATATGGTGGCCGTGATGCCTAGAACCAGAAATTTTCAAATCAGCTTGTCAGATACCCTCGGCCATTAATTAAATAGGACGTCCGCCTTAACTTGATTAAGCCAGAGGCAAGCACGTGAAGACAATAGAGGTTCAACTACGGATGTTGAATCTCTTATTCTGGAACTGCAGCGCATTGGCTTAGTAATTAACAGTGTGTATCTCAAACTTTCTAGAGTAGTATTATTTATAATTCAATGACCTCCTTAAGTAAGGAAATTTATGAGACTCATCAGTACGTTATTCCTAATCTCTGCATTTTTTTCGACAAATAGCCACTCTGCGAAGAATGTTGATAATAAAATTGTTTCTAGGGTTCATGTCAATACTACAGGGGGCTACTATTTTAAAACTGCGTCAAGCATGGTCGACCCAGATAGTTGTGGAAGTACTAGTTGGTATAAATTAAAAAATGGCTCTTACACAAAAGAGGCCTTTGGCTTACTTTTGACAGCTAAAGTAGCCAATAAGCCCGTTTCATTTTATTTAAATGGTTGTTCAGGAACATACCCTTCAGTGGATTGGATAAATGTGCATGATTAGCCAAAATTAAGAAGCTAAAAGAGGGCATCCACGTGAACTGCTCATGCCAAACTTCCATTACACTCAACGTGAATGTTGTTTTTCCCGCATTTAGGCGCTGATTTTTCCGCTTGGTTAAATCAGCCTGTCAGATACACCTTACTATCACTGCGTATCACGCTGTGTACGCCGTGCATTCTTATGTGGTGAAGATAAGCTTACAAGCCGAAGTTATGAGCACCGCCGCCAATGGGTTGAAGATAGAATTCACAACCTTACTGAAGTATTTTCAATTGATGTATGTGCCTATGCTGTAATGAGCAATCACACCCATTTGGTGTTGCACATAGATACCCAAAAAGTGTAAAAAATGAGCGCGGAAGACGTTATTTGTAAATGGCACCAAGTCTTTAATGGCACTTTACTTACACGTAGCTATTTAACCATTGAAAGTCGCGCAGCTTTAAGAGAAGCACAATTATCAACGGTGAAGGCAACGGTTGAAGTGTGGCGAAAGCGTTTGTGCGCTGTTTAAATGAATATATAGCTAGGCTAGCTAACAAAGAAGACCAGTGTACAGGAAGATTCTGGGAAGGCAGATTCAAGTCACAGGCCCTTCTTGATGAAGCTGCATGAATGGCCTATACGGCCTATGTAGATTTGAACCCAGTTCGAGCATGTATGGCGAGCAAACCTGAGAATTCGAAGCATACCAGTATTAATGCCGCAAAACGGAAGGTAACGGTCAAGTACCTTTTACCGTTCGTAGGTAACCCACGATAAGACATGCCAACTGGTTTACCTTTTTGCTTAGTAGATTATATTCAACTAGTTGATTTAACGGGCAGACAGTTACGTGACGACAAACGAGGTGCTATTTCTAGGAGTGAACCTCCTATTCTTGAGTGATTAGGATTAGAGGCGAGCCATTGGCTTGAACTAACAGAAAAGTTCGAGATATGTTTTAAAAAAGCAGCAGGCAAATTGGATTACCTTGAAAGATATTGTAAGAGGCTAGGAAAGCAACGAACATCCGATAAAGGAGCCGCTATAAGGTTCTTCGGATAATAGGTCTAAGGTATTGGCCGCTTATGAGCCTTATTAGTTAACCCATGACTAAAAAATCCAACCAATCAGGTTGAACGAAAGCATGTGTTAATCTTGAGGCCATTTGCCGCCCGTCAAGAAGAAAACACAGAGTTACAACACGAGTGTATTTAATGGCAAAGAATGGTATTTTATCTTTAAGGATTGATAAAAAAATTATGTTCAATTCTGATTTTGGGAACCATGCTTACGCTAACTTAAAGGGAATTTAGATGAAAAAAATTATGCTGTTGATTGGACTCTATTTGGGAGGGCTAACACTTGCCGCAGCACAAAGCGCGTCCGGCGAAATTGCTCGGATATATGCAAACGATAATAACATTTACTTCAAGCTGAAGAACGACTCCTGTAATCCCAGTAGCAAATACTACTTTTTTTCGATGGCCGATGAGAATGCTGAGGCGTGGTATTCCCTTATGTTAGCTGCTGCTAACACTTCAAAAAAGATCATTGTTCGCGTAGCAAGCTGTCCAACTACCACTAACGCTCGAGTAGTGTATATTTATCAGGATTTCTAGTAGCCGCACTTCTCATAGCAACTCCAAGACATTCTTAAAACTAATTAATTAATTAAACAGGACATCCACCTTAACTGCACCATAACTGGCCCTAGGTTCAATTACGTGTTTGGTTAAAATAAGCCAAAATAGCGGCCAGCAAAGTTTGCATGGTGGTCGTTATGCCTAGAGCCAGAAATTCTCAAATTAGCCTGTCAGATACCCCCTACTATCACTGCGTATCACGCTGTGTACGCCGTGCATTTTTATGTGGTGAAGATAAGCTTACAAGCCGAAGTTATGAGCATCGTCGCCAATGGGTTGAAGATAGAATTCACTACCTTACTGAAGTATTTTCCATTGATGTATGTGCCTATGCAGTTATGAGCAATCATACGCATTTAGTGCTACATGTTGATTCAGAAAAGGCAAAAGTAATGTCTTCTGAGGAAGTGGTTACTAAGTGGCACAAAGTGTTTAACGGCACGCTGTTAACTCGCCAGTATCTGGTTGAGGAAAGGCGAGAGCGCATGCGAGAAGCACAACTAAAAGCCATTGAGGCAACGATAGCGATATGGAGAAAGCGCTTATGTGATATTAGCTGGTTTATGCGTTGCTTGAATGAATACATAGCACGGCAAGCAAATAAAGAAGACCAATGTACAGGTAGATTTTGGGAAGGCCGATTTAAATCTCAAGCGCTACTTGATGAAGCAGCATTAATGGCGTGTATGACTTATGTCGATTTAAATCCTGTTAGAGCAAAGATGGCTAGTACACCTGAAAACTCTAACCATACCAGTATTCAATATCGACTCAATGCCGCGAAACGCAGGGTAGCCCCTAAGTACCTTATGCCGTTTGTAGGTAACCCAAGAAAAGATATACCCAAAGGATTGCCATTCTTGATGATGGATTATGTTCAGTTAGTCGACTTAACCGGTAGGCAAGTACGCGAAGATAAAAGAGGTGCGATAGCGGATACTGAACCGCCTATTGTAGTTCGTTTAGGATTAACTGCAGCGCATTGGTATGAATTGACAACAACGTTCGAACGTTGTTTTTCAAGCGCCGCAGGAAAACTGGAATACCTTGAAAAATATTGTAAAAGCCAATGTATGTAGCGGGTGTCTAGCCGGGCAATTGCTATTAGGTTGTTTGCATAGGATTTAGTTATTGATTAAAAGTGATTACTGGCGGATAAAATTTGACCAAATAACAACGGTTAGCTTACATTATTGTTATACAATTTTTGGAAGCTAATTAAATGGAATTTAGCCAAGCTTATATTGATAAAGCGTCTTACTCATGAGCAGAGTAACGCTGAGAAAAGTATTCGGAAATGAAATGGCTCAAGAAGACCCCAATTTCCTTGAGTACGCGCTAATCAGAAATGAGTATCTAACACCTTTATCAGATATAGATTCGAAGGTAATTATTCTAAATGCCGCTAGAGGTTCTGGTAAAAGTGGTTTACTCATATCCCTTTCAGAAAATCTCAACAAACAGAAAGATACTGTAGTAATAAACCAAGACTATAGAGATATGACGTTTCCTAGGGGAGAGCTGTCTGTCAATGAAGCTATAAATTATTGGAAAAATACAATTTTATCAAAAGTAGTATCTCATATTGGTCAAAACAAAGGTTGGGCGATGTTAGATGATAATATTACTGCTGTAGAGTTAGCTGAAAGTTTAGGTGTGAAAAATAAGAACCTACTTACTACTATTCTCGATAGACTAAAATTTAAAGGTAGTCCTGTAGAGAAATGTGATTTTGACGGTAATATTCCGATTGAAAAAATGTCTAGGATTGTCGCCACGTCTGAAAATAAATATTGGCTGCTCTTGGATGAAATGGATGATATTTACGACAATGGTGATGAAATAAATTTGTTGATTGGACTATTGCAGGCAGTGGCTTATCTGGCTGTAAGATTAGAAAATGTCTGGATTCGGGTAACAATACGACCCCATATTTTAACCAGTCTTAGAGTTTCTAATGGAACGATTCAAAAGTTAAACGAGCACGAATTATCTCTGTCGTGGAGCAAAGAGCAGCTAATAGAAGTTATAGCAAAAAGGCTGGATTTCTATCAGAAGAAATGTTCCTCAGAAAATCAGTTCCTACTTGATTTAGCCATGGTTGATGCAAATAAACAAAAAGAAAGTGAGAAGACCCGTTTAATATCAAATTATTTTGAAGACTTTGATATGAGTTTTTCTGAAGAATCGACGTCAGGTTATCGGGCATTTGCTACTTTGTGCTTTTATCGTCCCAGATGGTTAATTGAGTTTTGTAAAGAAGTTAGAAAGATTACCTCTGAGGGTAAGAAAAGTAACTTGTATCACTATAAAAGAGCATTCGTTCCTTTCGGGAATAGACGTATTCAATTCATTTCGGGTGAATTTAATAAAACAATCCCTTACATAGAGGCGGCCATGAATGCTTTGATTGCCGTTGGTGTTTCAGGTTTCGGAAAATCCAAAAAACTTAGGTCTGTTATAATTAATCAAATTATTAAAACTAACATTGTTGAAGCACCGGAGAATGCACATCAAAGAGTTGCATTAGAAATTGCAAAAAATATGTATAGAACCGAATTTTTAAGAGGGAAGTCGAAAATATCTGGTGCAGGTGGCTATCACAGGTTTTACTACTTTGTAGATAGGCCTGACTTATTGAGTTCTTGGCAACAAGAGGCGGATATCCTCTGGGAGATACATCCTACATTCCAGCGAGCTTTCAATTTGATTGATAGTCAAACGTATAAAGTTTCTGAAGACGTAAAGCTAGTAGGTAAGAAAATACAGGGCGAAGAAGGTGTATTTTAATAGTCTTGGGGGAATCTAGTTAAATGGGTCTTTATTTTACTTTAAATGACGAATGAAAATGTGTACTTGAATTAAATTTTATTAATTTAATTGTACGGAATAAATTTAAAAAGGAATTAATATGAAGAAAACTTTATTGGCAGGCGTTATTTTTCTTATCTGCCCACTTGAGGGGATGGGTGCTTGGTCTGGTAAGCATTCCATAAAGTCAGTTAAAGCGACAAGCGGGGGC
Organism: Alteromonas lipotrueae; assembly: GCF_019249215.1. Classification (GTDB taxonomy): domain Bacteria; phylum Pseudomonadota; class Gammaproteobacteria; order Enterobacterales; family Alteromonadaceae; genus Alteromonas; species Alteromonas lipotrueae. The sequence continues at coordinate 280,861 of NZ_JAESDI010000007.1, read as the reverse complement.
GTGGAAGTTGTTCTTTCTGGGTTTACCAATAATAGCACAGAGGTCGTTTGTACTCACAACTCGTTTGTTATTGGCAATAGTAATTCAAATTACCAAGTTAAAACGTCATTTGTATTATCTGCATATATGGCGAAAGAGCCAATTAATATAAGTTACTACAGTTGTCGTTCAAACGGTCAAATCGAAGCTAGTTCTATATTGTTTCAGTAAATTAAAGGCGCTAGATTTCTTAGTGATTTTAAGTGGATTATCATATAAGGAACTTAGTGATCGCGTATCTGAATTAGTATCTAGGCACACAGATAGGTGAACCAGATAAGGCTGCATCGGATGAATCCAGCAATGCTGCCAACCCTGCCCCATTTCAAGCAATAATCAATATTGCAACGTTGGTTGAAAGTAGTTTGTTACTATAGTGTCAGATTTTGCTCAAGACTTCATAGAGTGGTAGCAGTTAACTAAAGAAGCTTCGCTACTCTCTACTAAGCTTCCAGTACTAATATATCGTTATGTCCTTTGCGCTCGCAGTATCTCGCCAAGGTGAATCACTACACTCTACGTATCTAGCTACAATTTTTCTTTTAGAAAGCATAGCAGCTGTTGTAATAGCAGTTACTTCGTCAATGTTTGGTATGCTAGTTGATATCTTGATTAAGCTGCCATTACAACCGTTCTTTTTTTCCTTTAAAGTAACGACAAGTGCCCAGTTGGTTGTGCGTATGCTTGAAATTTCACTTTGTTGGCTATCTATAGAATAAGCAAGTGGTGTAACCAAAGTGCCAATTAAAGCTATTAATAGAGCTCGTTTTATCATCATAATTCCTTTTAGTTGTTAATATCTAATAGTTGCGTAGTGCCATTGTCATTGGCCTTGGGTACCGAGTAGCTCCTTGGGTTACACAAGAGTCATTGTCTAGCCACATATATATCTTTTTGTTGGTGGTAAAAGCGGTTAAGGCAATTGTCATGAAATGATCAAAGTTGTTGTCATCCTTAGGAATAACAATTTCTTTTTCTTTGCCCGAGGTTACGCACGTAGAGCTGTGCTGTTCATTTACCAATTTGATTCTTAAATTATCCCAAGATGTAATTTCGACTAGTTCAATATTTTGATCTCCAGTGCCTGAGCCGGCAGAGAAGCAGTTTAAGGAAAAAGCTAAAGTCGAAATTAATAAAGTTATCCTCATAGTACTTTCCATAATGGTTTGTTTCCATAAAAATGTAATATAAGAAAATAATAGCTCCTCGTCTAGAGAACTATTATCGTACAGATATTATTCCAAAAATAGGTAATAGGTTTGGAAATCAACATGTATTACCTTAGATATTTGAATTGATTTTATTGATACTATATATTGTTAGTGAGGATGAGTTTTCTTCAGGTACGCTTAAGAATATTTAGAGGAAACCATTTTGAATGGTTTTTATTTTATTGTAAGAAAGGAAGCTTATGAAATTAAAAATGATTTTGAACATCACTACGTTCATTATGCTTATTCTTGCAGCCAACATGGCAAACGCCGGTGTAAACTGTGACCGTGGAACAATTAAAAGTGTTTACTTTACTTTTCCAAAAAATGGTGAAGGTCAAGTGAACATTTATTTCAACGATGGTAAGGGTGGGATTTGGAAAAAAGTTCCACACCACACAACGAATGAAGGCCTAGATAGGTTATTTAGTGCTGCAATTTCGTATAAAGTAGCCAATGAAAGAGTGACGGTACGTTATCCAAATTTAGCGTCATGTAACGACATATCTTCATCGGAGACCGATGCTACTGTTACAGCAATATGGTTGAACTAAATATTAAGTAAGGAAAACTGAAGTTATGAGAAATTTATTTATATTGCTTTTATTGGTGGTATCTCCATACGCGCTAGCAGCAAAAGCGAACTCATTCAAAGTTGATCAAGTGAGGGTGGATAGAAATGGTAAAGGCTACGTTCAATTTGTGAATAACTTGGTCGAATCAAGGCCTTCCTGCTCAACACACCTCAAACAGTTGGCTTTCGATGTTAATACCCCAGGTGGGCAAGCAATCTTTTCTTTGGCGCTAGCTGCTAAAGCATCAAACAAAAAAATATGGGCGGTAGGTACTGGCACATGTGATGTATATGGTGTGGTAGAGTCTTGGTCGTGGGGAGTTATCAGAGATTAAACCAAAGAATGTTTTGCCCGCGCTTAGCCGCGGGCTTTTTTCGTTTCCTATCTTGCGCGAGTTATACTAAAGGCGTACTGTAGCGTCCTTGGTAGTCGATAACGTTCTCACGTTAAAATTCGCTCCAAACAAAAAATCAAAAAACGTTGTAGTAAGTCTCTTAACTACAAATCATGCCCTGCTACACCAATATATTGCACTATTTCGTTTAGAACCCTGTTTGTAAAGGAGCATGGATGAGCCGTCGTCCTATTACTGTTGTTATATTTTCCGGTTTTTTCTTACTGGGTATGTTGTTTATATTATGGGGTATTTTACTTCCAGATATTGCGGTCGACCTGCGTATGTCAGAGTTAGTAAGTGGTTTGTTCTTCTCGCTTTTCTCATTGGGTATGATGGTGGGAGCCGTAGTAGGCGGAAAGTACGTTAGTCGCTTTGATTACATGCCATTGTTAGCATCGCTATTGGGTATAAACGCTGTTTTATTATTGCTTATATCGTCATTACACGGGTGGCAATGGGTATTGGTGGTAGCCGTCGTTATAGGCATAGTCAGTTCCTCAATTTTTACTATTGGGCACACCTTAATTGCCCGCTTGTATGAAGAAAAGCGCTTTACCATGATGGGGCTAATGGACTTTATGTTCAGCCTAGGCACATTTGCCGCTTCGTTTTTTGTTACCTTGCTTTATCTTCAAGAAGAAAACTGGCGTAGGCCAATTCAAGTGCTTGCACTCTTTATGCTAGCCCTGTCGGCGTATACCTTTATGGCAGCGCACTCTCAAGCCAAATTACTCCGAGGCCAACCCAAAGCGCAGCGTAAAACCCTCAACTTTGGCGCGGTAATAAAACAACCTATTTTTATTTTTATGGCGTTACTTAGTTTCGGATACGGCGCGGTAGAGTTTGGTAACGCTAATTGGTTTGTAAGTTATGCGCAAAACGGCATTGGGTTTACCGGAGAGCAATCTCGAAACCTACTCGCGTGTTTTACAGCGGGTATGGTTATCAGTCGGTTGGCTTTTCCTTTCTTATTGCGATTTATGTCAGTGCATCGGCTTATTGTTATATTGGCTACAGCGTCGTTGTGCGGCGTATTTGCCATTAAGCTTACCACTGACCTGTACAGTATGGGCGCAGGTAACTTACTGTTAGGGCTTGGATTAGGTGGGTTATTTCCACTTATGTTGTCGGCAGCCATGAATATTGATAGTGACAATGGCCCCGTATTATCTGGCATTTGTATTATTGGCAACTCAACCGGCGTACAAGTGGCCTCTTTTTCAACGGGGTTATGGGCAAATTATGTTCCTCTAACTACTGCGTTTTGGGTAATACCTATAGGTGGTTGCTTGTTGTGGGTTGCTGCGTGGGCGTACAGCCGAATGGTGAAACAGCACGGTTACTTATGAAGGGGTAAATAGAACTCTGCGATTAAACCTTGTTGCGGGTGATTGCGTAGCTCTACACCACCATCATGTGCTTCCACAATACGTCTTATAATTGATAAGCCTAAACCAGAGCCCGATGTACTTCGGGCTTTGTCACCTTGCGCGAAGGGCATGAACACATGCTCTAATTCTGCTGCGGGAATACCAGGGCCAAAGTCGCGTATTTTACAGTAAACCCGTTTTTCATTACGGTTATAAAATGTGGAGATAACAATATTATCTGAGCCGTAACGAAAGGCGTTCTCGATAATATTATCAATAACCCGCTTCATGGCCACACGGCGTAAATCTAATAAAGGAATATCGTTAAGCTTCAACGCGATACGATGCTTCTCTTCAATATGCCGAGCTTGTGCCAATTCGATAATAAGGCTGTTTAGGTCGGTATTTTCTTTTATCTCTTCTGTGTCGTAGCGGGCGTAGTCGATGAATTGATCGATAATCGCATTCATATCTTCAATATCATTAACAATGCCATCTTTTATCCAGTTTTGCGATTCGGGCAGCATTTCAGATGCAAGGCGAATGCGCGTCAGCGGGGTGCGTAAATCATGAGATATACCTGCCGTCATCAAAGTCCGGTCATGTTCTAGCTGCTTAATACCTTGATTCATACGGTTGAAGGCGCGGGTAACTTGAATCATTTCCGTGCTACCTTGCTCTTTAAGCGGCACTGGATGTTCGCCTTTACCTACCGCTAATGCTGCTTTTTGCAAAGAAGACAGTGGCATGGTCATGCGTCGTACGAATAGCCAACCACCCGCTACACTTAATATACCTATCACCATTAAATACATGGTTAACGGTGAAATATTCGCTTCGTTTAAACCGGTTATGGGAATAGCAATCCAGGTGTCGGGGTAGCGAGACAATGAGACCCACACCGTATAGGGGGCATTAGCGTCGGTTTTCTGTGAAACCGTACTAATACGAACATCAGCTAGTTGCTCAAGTTGCTTGCTTACCTGCGACGACATGAACCCGTAATAAACCGCACTTTCTAACCCTTTGGTTCGCGCTTTGCTGGCATCGAGTATCTGAATGTCGGTTTTGGCGAAATAACGAGCTCTGCTGTCGTCATTACTAACTAACAAATCTTCCGCTAATACCGATTTTACTTGTGTGGCAAGTAAGCTGTTTATTTGCTGATAACTAGGTTGAATAAAATAATAGGTAACCGACAGATAGGAAACGACTTGGTTAATAAGCAACAGTACACCAATCAGTAACACTGTTTGACCAAATGCACTTTGGGGTAACAAACGCACTACTTAGACAACCTACGTAAACAACCTGTTTTGGCCATGGTTACTTATGCCTGCTCACCATCAGGAATAAAGACATAGCCTAGGCCCCATACGGTTTGAATGTATCTTGGATTTGCAGGGTCTTTCTCTAGCATTCTACGCAATCGCGATACCTGAACATCTATACTGCGTTCTAGCGCACTGTAGTCTCGTCCACGGGCAAGGTTCATAAGCTTGTCTCGTGATAGGGGCTCTCTAGGATGGGTGACTAAAGACTTCAACACTGCAAACTCACCACTTGTTAGCGTAAGAGGGGTGGTGCCAGCCGTCATTTCGCGAGTCGCCAAATTCAGTTTGTATTCGCCAAATTCGATAACTTGTACGTCTTTAGAAGGTGCGCCAGGGGCTTCACTACTGCGTCGACGTAATACTGCCTTTGCTCGAGCAAGTAACTCTCGGGGATTGAATGGCTTAGGCAAGTAGTCATCGGCACCCATTTCAAGGCCAATAATTCTGTCTACTTCATCGCCTTTTGCAGTAAGCATGATGATAGGAAGTTCGCTACCTACTTGGCGTAAACGACGACAAATAGACAAGCCATCTTCGCCAGGAAGCATTAAATCTAACACCATAAGGTGGAAGTTCTCGCGCTCCAGCAATCTGTCCATTTGCTCTGCATTTCCAGCGCCTCGCACCTGATAGCCTTGCTCCACTAAATAGCGTTCCAGTAGGCTACGAAGGCGCATGTCGTCATCGACAACGAGAATTTTAGACGTTTCCTGACCCATGACATGCCTTTAGTAATAGTTTTCCTCACTATAACTATTCGCTGGCGAATACAAAAGAGAGGAATGCATGAAAGCCTTCCTCTCTTTGTTACAAATAGTGTCTGTTAGCAACTAGTCAAAGCGAACGACATTAAGTGCTTTGGTGTCGGCAGTGCCATTTAGGGTGTCTGAATACAAAGCAATAATTTGTTGCGAGCCTGTGTGTTCTTGCTCAAAAAAGGTATCTTGAACTTTACCTGCAAACCCATGCCAGGCCTTTGCGTATTTTGCTAAAAATGCCTCATGACCCCATTCTTGCTGGCGTTGTTTAACTCGTGCAGGGGCAAAAAATATCTCTGCATCTAAGGCTTTCTTATTTGGTTTTTGCTCGGCCTTCCAATCGGTGGCACCAATAAGCGTTACTTTGGAAAGCTTATCACCAAGGGCGTCGCCAAGTGATGTGATCAGAGCACCGTTGGCAGCAAAATCGAGCAACCAGTATTGTTGACCTTTAGGCAGTGTTTCTACATCGTCGTAGCTGAATACGTGGTCGTAGCAACCAGACGCTTTCACTATGTTTACATTTGCCGCAGAGGTTAACCCAATGACTTGATAATTAGCATGTCTGTGAACTTTTTGATCTTTAAGCAGTTGAGCGGTGCCCAATGCAGTTTTGCTAGATGCGCTAGAGAGCAATAATGACTCACCCTTGCTAAATTCATCTACAAAATCATCCAGCACAAATGAGGTCATATATAAAGGACGGAAATTTAGCTGCCAAGCTTCACGGCTTTCATCATACCCAGGGTCAACGGCACAGCGTAGGTATTGGTCGTACACCGGGCTAATACTTTTACGATTTTCGTGAATATCAGAAAAACCATGGGGGGCGACCTTTCCGGCTTTGATTACCCAGTGGCTTGCCATAGGTAGGTAACCAAACACTTTCTCGCCTGCTTTAATGTCAGCGTGATTTGATGCCACCACAGTGGCAAATCCCCATACAGGTACAATGCCGTAACCTTCATCAGCGGGGAAAAACCCCCAGTAGCCCATGGTAAAACCCAGCGCGGCATAAGTAATATTATTGGCTGAAAAACCAAAGCTGTCAGTTTTAAGCAAAACCTCATCTTCAGCTAAGTCATTGGTGGAAAGGGTTTTGTCTACTACTTGGGTGGAGTCGATTTTGTCTTGTTTCACCCATATCTGCGTACTGGTTACGGTTGTCATGGCGTCACCTTTCATCTAATTTTAATAGACTACGATGCCGTACTTTGTATGGGTTTTCGACTTCAGGTTGTAAATAGATTGTTATAGGGGCGGCGAATATACAGTCACTAACACCCTTTTTTGAGATGATGGCTAATATTACTCGTCTTGGGTATTCAACCAATCCATTTGGTGGCCTGCACGACGCTTTCTATTTAAAATATCTTCCAATAGTGGAGTAAGAATGAGCTCCATCGCTAACCCCATTTTGCCACCTGGTACTACGAGTGTGTTTATACGCGACATAAACGCGCCATCAATCATTTGTAGCAAATAAGGGTAGTCAACATGTTTCATTTCACGCCTGAAGCGAACCACAACAAAACTTTCGTCTTGCGTAGGTATTTCACGGGCACTAAACGGGTTTGAGGTGTCTACAGTAGGTACACGTTGAAAGTTAACATGGGTTTGAGAGAACTGAGGCGTGATGTATTGGAAATAATCATCTAGCCCACGCACGATGCTACTCATTACCGCTTCACGAGAATGGCCTCGGTCGGTAGTGTCGCGCACAATTTTTTGAATCCACTCAAGGTTTACAATAGGTACCATGCCTACCAATAAATCCACATGCTTGGCTACATCATTTTCTTCGGTTTTAACGCCGCCATGTAAGCCTTCATAAAACAGTAAGTCGGTATTTTGTGGTAAATCTTGCCATGGGGTAAAGGTGCCCGGCATTTGATTAAAAGGCACGGCTTCATCAAAGGTGTGCAGGTACTGGCGGAACTGGCCTGAACCCGAGCTTCCGTATTCTCTAAAGAGGGTTTCGAGTAATTCGAAATCGTTGGCCTTCGGGCCAAAGTAACTAATATGTCGGCCCTGTTCTTGGGCTTTGCGAATTTCCACTTCCATTTCCGGGCGAGTAAATCGGTGGAAACTGTCGCCACCAACCACTGCTGCGTTCACATTTAAGTTTCTGAAAATGTGGCGTATAGCATTGGTTGTTGTGGTGGTGCCCGCACCAGAAGAACCTGTTATAGCAATAATTGGATGTTTTACAGACATAGAAATTCGTTTGAGAAATGACGGGTACTAGTTATAAGCTGATGTGGGTTAAGAATCAAGACCACCCTCTTACTGAGAAATTGACTACAAGCACGAATTAGCGCTAACTTGGCGAAAATAAATTACAAAAAGCACAATGAGGAAGTGGCGATGGAATCTTTTCTACTGGGTATACTGGCTTTAGTAACCGTAGCTGGTGCCATGCTATCTTTTAAACATGTGGGCAAGCTGTCACGCATGCAAACTCATATTGATCAATTGGAAAGACGCTTAAGGGCATTTGAGCAAAAATCTACGTCTTCAAAGCCCTCTCCTCGCGTTGAAAGCATAACCGCTCCTAAACGCGACGCCTCGGCTAGCCATTTAGGGGGCGCCTCTAAACCTCGTGCATCGAGCAACCCGTCAAGTCCTCCTACGCTTATTTCCTATGTTGAAAAGCACCAGCAGGGGCTCGTTAACGCCATTAAGGGTAACGGGTTATTATGGCTTGGCGGCTTAGTTTTGGCGGTGGGAGGCATTTTTCTCGCAAACTACGCCATTGAGTCGGGTTTCGTTTCAGCCGAACTTCGCGTGATACTCGGTGGCGTATTTGGTGTTTCTCTGGTGGTGGCCTCAGAATTTTTAGCTCGCCATCGCATTCGCTTTTCTATTTATTCACCGGCGGTATGTGCGGCACTTGCCTCAGGTGGTGTGGTCACGTGTTACGCCATTACGCTAGTGGCCTTCAATTATTATGGTTTTTTATCGCCTTTGATTGCTTTTGCAACGTTAGCGCTTATTGCTTTAGGCGCGGTTTCATTGTCGCTCCGATTTGGCCCATTGCTAGCGTTTATTGGGATACTGGGGGCATTTGCCATTCCAGCGCTCGTTAACACGGGGTCGAATAATATTCCTTTGCTTTTGGCGTTTGTTAGTCTTGTTTCTTTATCTGGCGTGTGGGTGGCGCAAAAGGTCGCCGCGGTTTGGTTGTGGCGAGTGAGCTTTTTAGGGCAATTTTTATGGGCGTTAATGGGGCTATCAAGTACAGAGGCGAGCCACTTTGTTGCTTGGTTATGTTTTAGTGTATTTTCAACATACTTGTTTGCGTTGGTTCGTACATTGGGGTGGTCATTAATGGCTACGCAACATCAGGGAATGTCACTGAGAAGCTTATTTTCTCAACGACAACAACTCGCGGCAATTTCACTGGTTTTAATCGTCATTCATGGGTTTCTGATTCAATACGGCAGCAATGAAAAAATATGGATTAGCGCCTTCACCTTGGCCGCTTTACTGCTTGTTGCGCCTATTCGACACAGTGCCTTTGATATGTGGCCTGCACTTATGTTGGTTACTGGTTTGACGCATTTTGCTATGTTAAGGCCAGCTGAAGGGCCAATAGATCTTAGCTTTATTCTTAGTGGAAAGTATCTATTTTCTCAGATGCTCGCGGTAGGGCTTTGCGTGTACGGGGGTATTTTAGCGAGAAAACACAATACCCATGACACCGCGCGACCGGCGTTTTGGCTCTATATGGTGGTAAGCCCAGTGGCGTTGTATGGGGTAAGTTATGCGCTAGCACCTAGCAAGGTCACCGGCGTACTCTACGGTATTTGGGCGCTTGAACTTGCGCTGATTGCACTAATAAGTGCTTTAGTCACGTGGAGAGTTAACCCCCATATAGAAAAGCTCTCTTTTTCCGTGCTTGCCAATGCGTGTTTAACATTGTGTTTTACCATGGTACTTGATGCCGCAATATTATCACTGGCGTTGGCTATTCAAGTGGCTATGGTGAGTATACAAAGTGCAAAGTATCGCGTAGCGCTACCAGACTGGTTGTTTAAAGCCTTATTGCTTGCCGTGTTGTTAAGACTCACTGGCGCGCCATGGTTAGCGGATTATGCTGACGAACATATTTTCAGCATACATTGGACGGCTGTTGTCTATCCGGCGGTGTTTTTAAGTTTATGGTTAGCACGAAAATACAACCCGTCGCCGACATTAAAGGTGTGGCTGGAAGGCGCGTTATTGCATGTTGTTGCACTGTTTATTACTACCGAGCCTAGTTATTGGTTAATGGGGGCCTACCCAGAGCTATTCCTCGCTTCATACACGGAAAAAGTCTTTTTAGCCTTGGGATGGGTTGCGCTCGCGGTAACCTATTGGCACCGTGCTTGTGTTGCTCAACAGTTGGCTAAACTCTATCGTGTGGCGGGCTTTATCTTAATGATAGGGGCTTTTTGGCTTCACTTAGATATATCAGTGGTGAATAACCCCTTTGTGTTCCCACAAAATACGGGGGGTAATGCAGTACTGAATTATATGGCTTTACAATGGTTAGCCCCAGCGTTACTGCTTAGTACATTGTGGTTGCCACCTTGGTTTAAGGTATTGCCGAGCAGCGCTTCACAGATAAAAGCGCTCATTTCAGGGCCATGCTTAAAAGGTTTTGTGGTGATTATAGGTCTGTTTTTGGTGCTTTATATCAATAGCATCATTCGGCGTCTTTTCCATCATGGACACGTTGAGTTTGGTTTAGGGATAGGTCAAGCTGAGCAATACACCTACTCGGTGGTATGGCTTATTTTGGCGACCTTAACGATTTTCCTCGGCCAATACATGCATAAAGATAGAGCCGTGAAGTTAGGCTTTGGCCTGTTAACGGTTGTGCTACTGAAAGCCTTTGTTATCGACATGTCTAGCCTTGAAGGTTTATATCGTGCCCTGTCCTTCATTGGCTTGGGGTTAAGCTTGGTGGGAATAGGATGGCTATTTCAGAAATTTAATATGGAATCGGATAGGCCTCGTGAACAAGTAAGCCCAGTGACGTAGTGGAGAATGGCGTCTATGTATGCGGCTTCTTGTCGGCGTTAGGTTTTTGAGACGTGCTATGGTGGTGCTGAAGAAGCCGCACTATTAGCTGAGCTTCTTCTTCATCTAGGTCTAACAAATCGCGAACACGTTCAATGTGCCCTTTATCGTGCTCGCTAAATTTCCCATCTTCCAATGCCGTACGAACGGTTTCTTTAAAGCGGTCTCTTTTTAACTGCATTTGAGCGGTAAAACTAGACGACAAAATACCTGCTGGAAGGGCATAAAAGCAGATGCCTAAAATGGTGATTAAACCACCAAAAAGTTTGCCCCCAGGCGTGATGGGAACAATGTCACCATAGCCCACAGTAGTGAGTGTTACCACTGCCCACCATAGTGAAGCAGGTATACTGCTGAATGCCTCAGGCTGCGCAGTGTGTTCAATATAATAAATGCAGGTGGCAGCAATAACGGTAAACAACATCAGCACGCTGAGTGCGGCAATTAATGCATGAGACTCGTTTCTTATGGCAGTAATCAGCGTTTGCATCGAGCGCGAGTAGCGCCCAAGTTTTAATATTCGCAGCACTCTGAATACCCGTAATATCCGTAAATCTAGGGTAACAAACATGCTTAGGTAGAAAGGTAATATGGCAAGCAAATCAATCAGCGCCATAGGACTTTTAAGATAGTACCAGCGCTTTTGCCAAGGCGTATGCAATTGAACGTCTTTTGACGATGCTAGTGCCGAAGGCGGTGCTGCGCCACTACTCCAAATACGAAGTATGTACTCAAGGGTAAAAAGGCAGACAGAAATCACTTCAATAATGTGTAACTCTGTACCCCATTGTGAAGAGGTACCCGGCACGGTAGATAGCATCATGGTAGCGATATTAATCACAATGACGATCACGAGTATCACATCAAAGTACTTACTTGCTTTGTGATGTGATTGAGCATCTTTATAAGAAGCTAAAATATTGTAGCAAGTGGTCTGAAGTGACATAAATGCCTTTGCGTTAAAGGTGCAGTTTAATACTCTACCAAGAATCGGCAGGTAAGCAAAAATACACCGTTAATAAAATAAGGATTAACTATGAAAGCATGTCATTGGCTGGCAGTAGTAATGTGTACAGCTACGTTAAGTGTAAATGCAGATGAAGCACTGCATACCGAAGCTGCACCCACGATTGATGGGGTAGCGAACGAGGCACTTTGGCAAGGGGATGAATGGTATCCTATGAATGAAGTGATCATTGGTGATACGCCCGCTGCCAGTGATTTTACAGGAAAGTATAAACTTCGCTGGAACGAAGATGCCCTGTATTTGTTGGCTGAAATTCGAGATGACCATTTATCTGACACTTATGCCTCGCCCATAGAGCGTTATTGGGATGACGATTGTTTAGAGATATTCATTGATGCAGACGGCTCAGGTGGCGACCACTTCAACAACTACAATGCTTTTGCATACCACTTAGCGTTAGACAACCAAGTGGCGGATATCGGCCCAAGCATGGCAACAGAAAATAAGGGTGAAGCTGTGCCTCAGCTTTATAACGACCATGTTGATAGTGCGTGGAAACGCCAATCAGACGCCCCGTTTGTGGTGCATTGGGAAACCGCAATAAAAGTGTTTGCTGATGATTATGTTCACGGTGAGTCTAACACCCCTTTAACGTTGAAAAAGGGTATGAAGCTAGGCTTTATGCTGGCTTACTGTGATTCGGACGGAGGCGATAGAGAACATTTTATGGGGTCGCACCCTATTACCCCAATCAACGGGGATAAAAACCAAGGATACAAAGATGCGTCTGTATTTGATGTGCTTGAGTTAAAGTAAGCACGGGTTAATACAAACAAAAACGCCGCCTAAGTATTATTAGCTTAGGCGGCGTTTACATGAGCTTTTACTCAGCGCTCCTCTTAACAAGAGATTAAATAAGAGGCTAAATAAGACATCCACATGACATCTATAAGCGCCTAGTCGGCACTAGATTCACGGGCAATGGCACGGTAGCCAATGTCAGTTCTAAAGTACGCGTCTTTAAACTGAATTGCATTTACAAGCTCATACGCTTTTTGCTGGGCTTCAGTGACGTTATTACCCATGGCAGTGGCGCATAGTACGCGGCCACCATTTGTGACCACTTTGCCATCTTCTAGTGAAGTACCAGCGTGAAACACTTTGCCATCTAAATCGGCAGCTTGTTCAAAGCCAGTAATTTCATCGCCCTTGTCATAGCTTCCAGGGTAACCACCTGCCGCAAGAACCACGCCGATGGCGGCACGTTCATCAAACTCAATAGTTTGATTGCCAAGTTCACCCTTACAGGCTGCTTGGCACAAAGCGACAATATCAGATTGTAAACGCAGCATAATAGGCTGGGTTTCAGGGTCGCCAAAGCGGCAATTATATTCAATTACTTTTGGCGTACCATCGGCCATGATCATAAGGCCAGCGTACAAGAAACCCATGTAAGGGTTACCTTCTGCCGCCATGCCTTCAACGGTAGGCATAATCACTTCTTTCATCACGCGGTCGTGAATTTCTTGTGTTACCACTGGCGCAGGAGAGTATGCACCCATGCCGCCTGTATTAGGGCCTTTGTCGCCATTTGCGGCGCGCTTATGGTCTTGACTGGTGGCAAAAGGGAGCACGCTTTTGCCGTCTACCATAACGATAAACGAGGCTTCTTCACCATCTAGGAATTCTTCTACTACAACACGGCTACCAGCTTCACCAAAGGCATTACCTGCTAGCATGTCGCGAATGGCATCTTCCGCTTCTTGCAACGTCATCGCTACAATCACGCCTTTACCTGCTGCTAGGCCGTCTGCCTTAATTACAATAGGTGCGCCTTTTTCACGCACGTAAGCGATGGCAGGATCAATGTCAGTAAAGTTTTGATATTCTGCGGTAGGAATATTATGGCGAGCTAGAAAATCTTTAGTAAAGGCTTTTGACCCTTCAAGCTGCGCTGCAGCTTGTGTAGGGCCAAATATCATTAAGCCTTCGTTAGTGAACGCATCTACTACACCTGCAACCAACGGCGCTTCTGGGCCAACAATGGTTAATTCAACATCGTTACCTTTAGCAAAAGACAGTAAACCAAGGATATCGTTTACATCAATTGCTACGTTTTCTAGCTTAGGTTCTATTGCGGTTCCTGCATTACCAGGGGCAACAAACACTGTTGAAACATCAGAAGATTGCGCTGCTTTGTAAGCTAGCGCATGCTCGCGGCCACCGCCGCCAATTACAAGTACGTTCATTAACTATTCCGTTTTAAGGTTTTGGTTTTACGACTTAGGTTTTATAAACTAGGCTTTTTAAACTTAAGCGTCATGCGATTACTCTCGCCAATGGCAAGGTACTTCTCACGATCTTGATCTTTTAATCTTAGGCTAGGAGGAAGCGTCCATACACCGCGCGGGTGGTCGGCTGTATCTTTAGAGTTTGCGTTGATGTCACTAGCTTCTTCAAGCTCAAAGCCCGCTTTCTCGGCTGCAGCAACAACGAAAGAACGCTTCATATAGCCACTTTTCTCCATCGCTGAGTCGTCAGCAGATTCAGGTAGTTCATGTTCTACCACACCTAGTACGCCACCAGGTTTAAGGGCTTTAAAGAAAGCGCCAAATGCGTTGTCGATGCCTTCAGTACCTTGACCCATGTACCAGTTATGAATGTTGCGGAAGGTAAGCACTACATCGGCACTGCCTGCTTCAGCAATATCAAGAGCTTTGGTTGGGTGGAAAGCCGTGACTTTTACACCTTGATAAGGCGCGCTGTCTTTTACTTTTTGATTGAATTTTTCTAGCGACTTACGGTAATAATCGTTGGTCGATTCGTCAACGAAGAAGTGAGCAGCAATGTACTGGCCCTCTTTTTGAACCAAAGGCGCAATAATGTCGGCATACCAGCCGCCACCCGGTGCAATTTCAACCACGGTCATATCTGGTTTAACACCAAAGAATCGTAATGTTTGCTGAGGATTACGGAATTCGTCACGTACTTTAGCTTGTGCTGAGCGGTGTTCGCTCATGGCTGCATCCGAGATAGCATCTGCGCTTGCATAGGTTGCTGACATGCCAAGCGTGGCTACGAGTACTAATTTGGCTAACTTCTTCATTGTTATTTCCTTATTATCATCGAGGGTAACGGCGATTACGTTAACTGCTAATACTGATAAACACCAGTTTCAGATTAAGCTTAACAACAAACTATTACACCTACCCGACACCCAACATGCTAAATCTGTACTCTGCCGCTTTGCTTTTTCTTGCTTCAGAGTTAAGAGCTCAAAGCTAAGAGCGAGAGCAGAAGGCATTCAAAACACGCGGTAAACCCATCCATGGGCGCTCTGCCACAGCATCCATGCTGTGGAAGGTTTTGAATGCCTTCTGCTCTCACTCCTATCCGCCGGCGTCATGCCTATTGGATTGTGAGTTTTAGCGTGTTCCGCGCTTTTATTCAATTGCAACTGTAGAGCCTAGATATCAAAAGAGGGGAAGTGAATGCCAGTACTAAACCCTCTATGGCATGGATACCACAGGGAACCCTTCACCTATCTCTAACCAGCCATTTGTTTCCAAAGCACGGCACGCAATAAGCTAGCAAGATGTAGTGAGTGAGTACGAGGGTGGAGCCCTCCACGGCAAGGATGCCGTGGCACAGCCCCCATGGACGGGTTTACGGCGTGCTCCAAACTCGTACTCGCTTACTGCATCATCTATTTTAATGGCGGAAGTGGCGCATGCCAGTGAACACCATGGCGATGCCGTGTTCGTCAGCTGCATCAATCACTTCTTGGTCGCGCATAGAGCCACCAGGCTGAATAACAGCTTTAATACCTGCTTCTGCGGCAGCATCAATGCCATCGCGGAATGGGAAGAATGCGTCAGATGCCATTACAGAACCTGCAACTTCAAGGTTTTCATCAGCGGCTTTAATACCTGCAATTTTAGCAGAATACACGCGGCTCATTTGACCTGCGCCCACACCTACTGTCATGCCGTCTTTGCAATATACAATGGCGTTCGATTTCACGTATTTGGCTACTTTCCAGCAGAACATCAAATCACGAAGTTCGTCTTCAGAAGGCTTAAGCTTGGTGACTACTTGAAGATCTTCCATTTCAACCATGCCGAAGTCGCGCTCTTGTACTAACAGACCGCCGTTAACGCGTTTGAAATCGTAACCGTCGGTAAGTTGGCCAGCCCAATCGCCACATGCCAATAAGCGCACGTTTTTCTTCGCGCTAACAATCTCTTTTGCTTCGTCGCTAACCGTTGGTGCAATAATCACCTCTACGAACTGACGATCCACAATCGCTTGCGCTGTTTTCGCATCTAACTCACGGTTGAACGCAATAATGCCGCCAAACGCAGAGGTAGGGTCGGTTTTAAACGCGCGATCGTAGGCAGATAAAATGTCTTCCCCAATAGCTACACCACAAGGGTTAGCGTGCTTAACAATAACGCAAGCTGGCTCTTCGAATTCTTTAACGCATTCTAGGGCAGAGTCGGTGTCGGCAATGTTATTGAACGACAATTCTTTACCTTGAAGCTGAGTGGCCGTAGACACTGACGCTTCTTGAATATCGTTTTCAACGTAGAAAGCAGCGCTTTGGTGGCTGTTTTCACCGTAACGCAAATCTTGCTTCTTGCTAACTTGAACGTTGAACGTACGTGGGAATTCGCTGTGCTCATGTCCGCAGTCGTCTTCGCAATCGGTAGCATCAATACGTGCGCCGAAGTAGTTAGCAATCATGCCGTCGTATTCAGCAGTATGCTCAAACGCTTTAATCGCTAGGTCGAAGCGGGTTTTGTAAGTCAGTGAACCTTCGTTTGCTTCCATTTCAGCTAAAACGCGACCGTAGTCGGCAGCTTTAACTACAATGGTTACATCTTTATGGTTTTTAGCCGCAGCACGAACCATAGTAGGGCCGCCAATATCGATGTTCTCAATAGCGTCTTCTAACGTGCAATCGTCGTTAGCTACAGTTGCTGCAAATGGATAAAGGTTCACTACCACCAAATCGATTGGCGCAATATTGTTTTCGTCCATAACCGCTTCATCAATTCCACGACGAGCTAAAATGCCGCCATGAATTTTAGGGTGAAGGGTTTTTACGCGGCCAGCCATAATTTCTGGGTGACCTGTGTGGTCAGACACTTCTGTTACTGGCAAACCAGCTTCAGCGATGAGTTTAGCAGTACCGCCCGTCGACAGAAGTTCCACCCCAGCGTTATGCAGCGCGGTGGCGAAATCGAGGATACCGGTTTTATCAGAGACACTTAATAGAGCACGTTTAATGGGTTTTGGTGTTTGCATAAAATATAAGCTTCAAAGTTAAGAGTGGTGAAACAAAAAGAGCACCTGTAGGTGCTCTTCGGTGGGCTAGGCCCGGTGATTTTAGTTCATGCCGTACTGCTTCAGCTTTTTGCGAAGCGTGCCACGGTTGATTCCCATCATGATGGCAGCGCGGGTTTGATTGCCGCGGGTGTAAGTCATAACTTCTTCCAGCAGCGGGGCCTCAACTTCGGCCAGTACCATTTCGTACAGATTATCGATGTTGGCGTTGTCCAGTTGCTTCAGGTATTTATTAACCGCTTGCTTT
Organism: Alteromonas lipotrueae; assembly: GCF_019249215.1. GTDB lineage: Bacteria > Pseudomonadota > Gammaproteobacteria > Enterobacterales > Alteromonadaceae > Alteromonas > Alteromonas lipotrueae. Next base: position 263,547 of record NZ_JAESDI010000007.1, on the reverse strand, counting down.
ACTGAGTCACGAAGTGGCTTTTGTGCTTGCGTTTGAGAAGGCGTAGTTACTGTAGTAGTAAAAGGTGAAGTCACGTTTTGATCGAACATAATACTGTCTTGCTCTTAAGTTAGTCATTACTATGCTGCAGGAGAAATCTGTCGGGTTTCTCGATTCTGCAGCGCTTCAAAATAAGCGTTTAGTGCTTCAAGTTGCGCTGACGCATCCTCGATAGCGTTGAACGATTTACGAAATTGACGATCCGTATCGTGTTCCGAGAGATACCAGCCCACATGCTTGCGGGCAATTCTTACACCGGCGACTTCACCGTAAAAGCTTTGTACATTAGCAACGTGCTCGTGCAAAATCTCATACTGTTCAGACAATGGTGGTGGCTTAAGGTTCTCGCCAGTTTCTAGGTAATGCAGGATCTCTTTAAAGATCCAAGGATTGCCTTGAGCACCGCGACCTATCATCACACCATCTGCACCGGTACAATTCAGTACCTGTTGTGCTTTTTCAGGAGAGGTAATGTCTCCGTTGGCAATTACGGGTATCGAAATTGCCTCCTTTATACGACGGATAGTGTCGAACTCCGCCTCTCCTTTGTACATACATGCTCGCGTTCTACCGTGAACAGCCAGTGACTGTATGCCGTTTTGCTCAGCAATGCGGGCTATCTCAACCCCATTGCGGTTATCGGTATTCCAGCCGGTACGAATTTTAAGTGTTACAGGAACATCTACAGCGTTAACTACCGCTTTAATGATCGATTCCACCGTACTCGGGTACTGAAGCAACGCGGAACCTGCCAGTTTCTTATTCACCTTTTTGGCAGGACAACCCATGTTGATGTCGATGATTTGCGCACCGTTCTCAACATTAAATTGTGCCGCTTGGGCCATAAGCTCTGGATCAGCACCTGCAATCTGTACAGAACGAATACCTTCTTCGCCCTCATGATTCATTCGTGCTTGTGATTTTGCGGTATTCCATACCTTTGGATTGCTAGAAAGCATTTCCGACACCACAAGCCCCGCACCCATACGTTTACATAGTTGACGAAACGGACGGTCAGTCACGCCAGCCATTGGAGCCAGCATCAAATTGTTATCTAACGTATAGGAACCAATTCGCATATTTCGCCATCTAGAACTGCACAGAATTTATACACCCGGCTAAAACGGGGCGCTAAGTGTACGTGTTTTCGCAATACTTGAAAAGGCTAAAAATCACACAAAATTTCACTCTATGGGCTTGACAGTGAAAAAAAACTGTAACATTAGCCATCTATCACCGTTTTGCAGAGTGAATTTTAATCAAATCTCTCAAAGGCCGCGAATTGAAAGGCATTGAAAGACAAAAAATTTACATTTAGACGAGTTTTTTACCAGACACTCGCGCCCATTCTCCATCAATCGCGCTCTCATCAAGGGCAAAATCGCGGGTATAGGCAGCTTCAATTTTGGTTACTTGTTCAGCAAGAATGCCGGAAAGGGCGAGTAAACCAGATGGTTTACAGTAAGATGAAATAACATCTTGAAGCTCTAGAAGTGGGCCAGATAATATATTCGCCATCACTACATCGGCCTCTAGCGTGGGTTGGTCAGCCGGCAGGTAAACATCAAGCCTGTCTTCAACGCCGTTACGGCGGGCATTTTCTTGTGTGGCTTGAAGGGCTTGGGGGTCAATATCAATACCAACTACCCGCTTTGCACCTAATTTAAGCGCTGCGAGGGCCAAAATACCTGAACCACAACCAAAATCTACTACCACTTTATCGGCAACGTCTATACCGTCTAACCAACGCAAGCACAGGGCTGTTGTAGGGTGAGTACCCGTTCCAAAGGCAAGACCCGGGTCTAGCATCACGTTAACAGCATTAGGGTCGGGCACATCACGCCAACTCGGGCAAATCCATAAGCGGGTACCAAATTGCATAGGGTGGAAATTATCCATCCACTCACGTTCCCAGTCTTTGTCTTCAAGTGGTTCTAGTTTGTATTTAAAATCTGAACCTAGAATGCGCGCTTTGCCCAATCGTTTGATTATGGCTTTCATGTCATCGGTAGCTTCAAACAAGCCCACCACTTGCGTGTCGGGCCACAGCATAATTTCTCCAGGCTTAGGCTCGTACATAGGCGTGTCTTTCGCATCTACATAGGTTACCGCTTGCGAACCGTTAGCGCTTAGCATTTCGCCAATTGATTCAGCGTATTCAGAGGAGGTATTTATTCGTAACTGTAGCCAGGCCATATTCACACAAGTTTAAAGGGTTTGGCTATATTGTACCGCTTGGCTAGTTAAAGCGAAATCATAATGCTGGTAGTAACCCGTCAATTCCCCGTTCGTTTTACCGCTTTATGCAATAGTTTCATGTAATAGTGATTTTTTTCATCAAACTTAAGTCTAAATTTAACTTTTATTAGCCTTTGTTTTTAAAGGGTTTTTGTAATAATTAAGTCTTTTGGTGAATGGTAATTTATTGGCAAGTGTTTATAGTTAATAAGTGTTCCATTACTATTTCACCTTATGCACTATATTGTCGTACTTTTTATTATTTTGTTCTCTTCCAACGCCGCATTTGCAAAGCAAATTGAGGTGGTCGTGGGCTGGACAAAACCTCCCTATGTTATCTCAGAGCAAGATTCAGGCTTTGAGTTAGAACTCGTGCGGGCAATATTGCTTGAAATGGGGCATGACATGGCGCCGATTTACGTTCCTTTTGGGCGCACCGCCAGCATAATGAAAAAGGGCGGGATGGATATTGGACTAACCTTAAATCCAGGTCACGATATTGACCCCGCTATTCTGACTGATGCATACGTTTATTATCAAAATGTAGCGGTAAGCCGTACGGACAGAAACTTTGAAATTAACGAAATACAAGACTTACTCGGCCATAGCGTGATTGCTTTTCAAACGGCAATATCGGTTTTGGGTGAAGAGTTTAAAAACACGCTAGCCCATCAAAAAAACTATATGGAGCTTGCGCAACAAGACAGGCAGGTTAGTTTGCTACTGCTTGGCAGTGTGGATGTTGTTGTACTTGATAGAAACATTTTTGAATACGTTAAACATCAGCTGCCTGTCGAAAAGCAACACGACACAACAATACACGAGTTGTTTCCTGTTTCCGCCTACAGTGCGGCTATTTCTGACGAGCAACTAAGAAACCAGTTTAATGAAGTATTGGCGCTATTTATAAAAGACGGCCGGTACCAATCTTTACTTGATAAATTTGGTCTATTTAATTTTATTGAAGATCAGCCCATGCAACCTGCTAAAAAGTTGAATTAAGCTAAGATGAGTTATTGATTCTCGTGGCTTATCACTTCTAACGTACTACCCTCTACCCCAAATTTTTTAATCCAAAGTCTCTGCTCTAAACGCTGATTTCTAGCGCTTATCACTTTTTGTGTGTCTTCATGGGTCGTGTTTACCGAATAAAATGACACTTTGAACCTAGTTACTTACATGTTGCGTAGTAATCGTTTCAACGCACTACTAAGATATTTAAAATTAAAATGTAGATATCTTAGAAACTTGGGGACGAACCACATGAGGGCTACACTTTTTTACGCCACCGTTATTTTAATTTGCACCGCGTGTGCACCATCTAAACCGAACACAAAAAATGCGTCTGTTGAACGTTCAGACGACAGTGCTTTTTCAGTAGCTGTTGAGTCTTGGTTAGATAAATCTGCACTAGAACAAGCGCAGGCTATAGCAGCAGGTGAGTTGTCATCCGAGGCGTTAGTAAAAGGCTATCTCGCTAGAATCGAAAAGCTTGATGGTGATGTAAATAGTATTTTGGCACTTAACCCCAATGCCATTGAAGAAGCCAGAGCGGCTGATATAGCACGTAAAAATAGAATGCGTAAAGGGCCGCTGTTTGGTATTCCAGTGTTACTGAAAGACAATATTGAAACCAGTGAGCTACCTACTACCGCAGGCGCGATGGCACTTGTTAATAATGACACAAAACGAGATGCCCCCATTGTAGCTCGCCTAAAAGCCGCGGGTGCCATTGTGTTAGGTAAAACTAATTTATCTGAATGGGCTAACTTTCGGTCTGAATCTTCTATTAGTGGTTGGAGCGCCGTAGGTGGGTTAACCCGAAACCCGCATATGTTATCTCGTAGTGCTTGTGGTTCTTCGTCGGGTTCTGGTGCTGCTATGGCATTGCGTTTAGCGTCGTTAGCCGTGGGCACTGAAACCAATGGTTCTATTATTTGCCCTTCTTCAATGAACGGTATTGTAGGGTTTAAACCCACAGTTGGGCTGTTATCTCGTACGCACATTGTCCCTATCTCATATACTCAAGATACCGCAGGTCCTATGACCGCAAACGTTAACGATGCATGGTTAATGGCATCAATCATGGCAGGTGTAGATACAAAAGATAGCGCAACGCTAGAGGCTAGCAAACACATGCTTAATGCACCACAGCAAAGTATGTTGGCGACCGATTTAAAAGGCGTGCGCGTAGGCGTTGTGCGTTACCGTCAAGGGGATAACCCTCATGTGCTTGCTACTTATGAAAAAGCCTTAAATAGCCTAACTGCCGCAGGCGCTGAACTGGTGGAAATTAGCGACTTCAAACAACCTGAAAGTTTTTGGGCCGACTCTTATCAAGTGTTACTTAGCGAGTTTCATTACACATTAAACGAATACTTAGAAGGCAGTCCAGCGGACATTCCTGTACGCAGCTTGTCGGAACTTATCACTTACAATCAAGCTAGCACTCGAGAACTTGCGCTCTTTAATCAAGATATATTCGAAAAAGCAGTGAATACAGATGACATTAATAGCCCAGAATACGCTTCGGCTCTAGCCTTGGTAAGAGAAACTGCGAGAGACAAGGGTATTGATGCCCTAATGGCACAACATAAAGTTGATGTACTTGTGGCACCCTCAAATAGCCCGGCTTTTCTGATTGATGGCGTGTATGGCGATCATTCCCCAATGGGTTTTATTGGAATTGGGTATTTAGCGGCCATTGCAGGTTATCCGCACATTACTGTACCAGCGGGAGAAGTGAAAAACCTTCCGGTGGGAATTAGCTTTATTGGCAAGCAATGGGACGATGAAAAAGTGCTACGCATTGGCAGTATATTTCAAGCAAAGCATGGGGCCTATATAAAGCCTGGTTTGTTACCGAGCCGACTACATAACCCCGCATTGTTAGACGCTGTGAAGGGGCTGTAACTCGTTATAGACCCTTATCTCAAATGCATAAAAAAGCCCCAGCACGCATGAGCGAGGCTGGGGCTTTTTTGATAATTCGAGTTACTAGCCTGGGCGTTTAACCCAGGCACTACACCAACCATTGGCGTTAACCAATTTGTTAGGGAAGATGGCGCAAGGGCGGTGTTGTTCGCCGTCGGCACCTTGAATGTACATGCAGTTGTTACATTTAGCACCGTCTACAGTAGACGCCGCAGTGTAGTTTAATGCTTTCGCGCTTGGATCATCTGCTTGTAGTTGTTCTTGCGCATTCGCACGTAACGCAACGCTTCCTAACGTTAGGCCTATCAAAGATGTACCTGACAATTTCAGAAAGTCACGACGGTTTACAGACTTCATAATTCTCTCCAATTGAGATAATAACGATAATGATTCTTTTTTACTCAGCGCCTAAAACGCAAAAACCTGCCGCAAGGCAGGTTTGAATATTAATAATTATACTATAACCCGTGGCGTTTGGATCTAACACAAAGCAATAAAGATTTGTTGATATAGATTAACGGTTGCCACCTGAACAACGCCTGAACGGCTAGCAAAATCAATGTCCTATAGCATTGACGCAACATTAGTTTGTGCGCCACTGGCAAAATATGAATTATTTTTTAGTTATGCTCGCCTGTGTTAAAGGCACATCGGGTTTTGCGTAAGCATATTGGGCTATCTTTTGCGTACTATGATAAGTGTCCAGACCCGAGATACATGAGGTTTGTAGTGATTCAAGATCTATATACCCATCTTCGGCAATAGCACTTTTTGCAATGTCATCTCCTGCAGTGCTGCTGCCCGCAATAAATACCTCTTGAATCTTACCTATAATCATTTCGGTCTGATTACACAACGTAAAATGCTGTTCTACTTTTAACCCCATTTTCACTGCGCTTTCTTTTACATAAGGCGCGCTGAACGTGTTGCTAAACCAAGGCGTTAGTCCAACCTCCTCAAACTCACTCACCCCATTATCGTATCGCGCCGACGTTTGATGTGCTTTATCAGTCCAACTTGTATGAACATGATTTAGCGTGAACACACCTTGCTGCTTAATATTAGACAAAGAATCTCGCTGCACAGTGTGCGGACGCATAATAATGCCCAGCAATGGTGGGTTGGCACCCACATGAACCACAGAGCTAACAATGGCGAGGTTGTTAACTCGGCCATCGGTGGAGCCAAGCAGTGAGGAAGATTTAAAGCCAGATAAACTATTCACAAAGTTGGCGCGATATCGTTGCGGCAAAGCATTGATATCCTGCAACGAAAAATGGGTACCGCTATCAGCCATTTTCCTGCTCCGCAATAATATTTAAGTCTTCGCCTTGCTGATAAACACCAAGTTCTATAGGTTGGCAACATACTTGGCAATCAAGCACCTGCACTTGACCAACATCATTAACCTCGTCAATTTCTACATCATTGGCTGCCATGCAATATGGGCAAGAGAACGCCATCGATCGCGTTAAGCTCATGATTTCCTCGTATGTGAATTACGTCGTGATAGTTATTACGAGTAAAGTAGAAAACTGGATTGACTGCCAATTAAGCCAGCATGACATTACAAGCTACTACGCAAACGCCCGTGCACCCACGCATGAAATAAAAAGGGAAAAGGTTGAACAATAGGGCTGTATAAATATACACTAATCAAGTATACAATAGTTTGGTTTTATAATGCGAAAAGATTTGCCACTACGATATTACTTAGCCCACTTTTTTGAGTTCTTAGCGTTCTTTAAAGGGGCGAATGCTGCGTTGTTAAGTGATGACGCTAATGGTTTTATAGAAAGCTTTAACCAGCTAGATGCTGATAAACAATGCATCATCGTGCGTGCGGCTAATCGTAAATATGCAGTGATTGATAGGTCGCAGTTTAGTTACGCAGAAATAGCGAACCCTCAACAGCAAATTGATGAGCTGATTGAAGCTAAGTGGTTCGGTGATTTGCACCATGCTTCGCTACAAGATATTGCAGGCGTACTTACTAAAGACGCAATTTTAAGGCTGTTAAGTGAATACGGTGCCACTCAAGGTTTGGCATCATTAACCAAGCCCGTGCTTGTATCGCGTTTAGAAGCATACATTAATCAGCATGGCTGGCCTGAAGGGCTAAATGAGCATACTTACTTAGTGTGTTTGTTTGATGCACCGCTAAAATTTTTATTATTCCTTTATTTTGGTAATACCAAAGGCAGGCTGAATCAGTTCTCTATGCGCGACTTAGGCGTCATGCGTACCCGCGGCGATTCCGTATCAGATGTTACTCGTTTCGACAGTAAAGCAGATGCTGAAGCAGCCTGGTTTTATGCCAGCCAATTAGAAAAGATCCCTTTTCTTTCTTTAGTGCAAGCAAATGCATTAGCTCAAGAGGCGTTCCCCAATAGCGATGGCGTATCAGCCATGTTTTATCGCGATCAGTTTCTTTATGCACTAGCGTTAAAATTACTAGGCGAGCACCGAGAGCAGGCCCTTCTTTTGCTATACCAAGCCCAAAGCGACAAAGCGAAAGAGAAATGGATAAGAGAAAGCTATAAAGACGGCAACACCGATAGTGTTAAAGAAGTACTAGAGCACATTATCGACTCACCACCTTCCGATACGCTGCTGGCCTTTGCTGAAGATTTCTATGCGAGGAAATACCACAAAAAGCGCACCAGTGCGGTGACGGATATGTTAAGAAATGCAAGCCGTACTATTGATATTGATGTTAGCCAAAATCAACAGGTAGAGCGTGGCGTGTTAGCCCATTATAAACGCTTAGGTATTGCCGGTTGGCGCACCGAGAACCGATTATGGCGCAGCTTGTTTGGGCTAACCTTTTGGGCACAGCTATATGAAGAAGATACGCTTGTCACTGAGTTTGATAGACGGCCTCTATCGCTTAAGCAAAACAACTTCTACGCTCGTTTTGACAGCAGTATTGAAGCCTTATTTGAAAGGTTGAATAGCAAAGATAAGTTTCGCCACCACGTTCACAAAATGGCGACAGCCCACTATGGCAAGGTGAATAGCTTATTCATGTGGAGCAGCCATTTGCTTGAACCTATCGATGCACTAATTAAACACGGCGAGCTTAGCGCCATCGTTAACTTGCTTCGAATGATGAGCGAAGATTTTGCCTCTTTAAGCGACGGCTTCCCTGACATCATGATTTTTGATGAAAAGTTACGCTTTGAAGAAGTGAAAGCGCCAGGCGATCAGTTAAGACGCAATCAGTTGGTGTCTATTCAGAGGTTGCAACGTGCAGGGTTTGACGTTGCCGTTACTACGGTAAATTGGCATCGCGACCCTAATCAGCCGTATGTTGTGGTTGATATTGAAACCACTGGGGGCAACAACAGCTACAACCGGATTACTGAAATTGGCATGGTGAAAATTGTTGCGGGCGAGGTGGTCGATACCTATCAAACTTTAATTAATCCGCAGCGACGAATTCCGGCTACCATCACACGTCTTACTGGTATTTCTGATGATATGGTGGCTGATGCTCCATTATTTGTTGAGGTGGCTGAACGTATTGCTAGCTTTACCGACGAGGCGGTATTTGTTGCCCATAACGTTAACTTCGATTATGGCTTCATTAAACAGGAATTTGCACGATTAGAGCTTCCTTTTAAACGACCTAAGCTGTGTACGGTGCGAGAAATGCGTAGGGTAAACCCTGGGCTACCTTCATATTCATTGGCTAACCTTACTCGGCATTTCGACATAAAAATGGAGCAGCATCACCGCGCGCTCTCTGACGCCAAAGCGGCCGCTGCACTGCTTGATATCGTTCTAACAATGTCGGCTGAAACGGTTAAATAAATGTAAGGTTAGGTAAGGTGAACATTTTTTCTATATCGGCGTAGTAGTAGTGTTTAATAACAAGAGCCAGCAGCATGCGATATAGAGAAGAGCAACATACAGAAGAGCAGTACACTGAACAGCGCAACTTCGAAAAAGAACATTCTTTTGAGGGGAATTCGTCAAATGGCTATGTTTCAAAAGGTCATCTTTCAAAAGAGCACTCTTCTAAAGATTATCCATCAGAGCTTTATCCCTTAGCGCGTTGTACTAAAGGGTATCTCACCGAGGTTGAGCAATCGCGCGTCATTGAAATGGCCTGGGAAGATAGAACCCCTTTTGAGGCTATCGAAAATTTGTATGGCTTGCCTGAAAAAGAAGTTATAAAGCTGATGCGTCAGAATTTAAAGCACAAGACATTCAAAAATTGGCGTGCAAGGGTGTCAAGACGCAAAACTAAACACAAAAGTTTACGCCCAGCAGGTGTAGAAAGAGCGTATTGTCCTTCTCAATATAAACCTCAAAGTGCAAATAAGTAATCTGCTATTCCGCGGGTTTCAACGGTTTCACGGTAGTGACAGGCAATAGCAGCATCATAAGTTGCTGGCGCCAAGGCGTGGGGAATAACGGTGTGGTGCGGTCATGCGCAGACATGGTTTCTGAAACTTGTTGCTTATAGGCTTTATAGTCAGGGTTGTTATTTTTCAGACTTTCAATGCGACTTAACACCGAGTCGATAAAGGCAGCGGGGCTACGCTGCGTGTACTGCTTTAAATCTAACACCAATTCACGCACAACATAGGCTTCCCATTCAGAACGATAACCTAGTTCTAGCTTGCTAGGGTCGCGAGAAAGCTCAGCAATTTGTTGGCGTAATTCCACTTCGCTTTCGGGCTTGTCGTAAAGCACGCGCAGGGCAAGCAATACGTCGATAGACAGGCGTGAAACAGGGAGTTGAGATTTTAGTTCTTCGTAACGTTTGGGCACCTTGTAAACCTTTTTACCTAAGTGGTAAAGATTGAAAAACTTTTATTTCTTAGCGTTTGAGTTAGTAAACACTACCATACTTCACTCAGTTTTTTTAGTAAATGGCAGTACGCACAAGCAGTTGTAATCATTAAATAAACGTAACTATTCATCGCTGAACTTTCGCGTGGGGAACCAACGTATTAAAGGGTGCACTGTCAAAGTGCGTACGCGTTCTTGCTGTTTGGCCCATCATTTTGATGGGCCTTTTTTATTGTTGAAATGACACCTTTATACCTGCAAGCAGCCTACTAACGCTGTCTACCACATCGGCACGAATAAACCACTCAGTATCATCAACAAGGGTAATATCACCGCTTAATTCAGCTGAAGCACCGTGCCCGGTACCCAAAAAATCTTCAGTCAGCTCAGCCCTAGGGCCAAAGCCTTCACTTACATAAGAATAGTGAGAAAAATAAGACAAAGGGTAATTTCCCACGCTCGTTTTTCCGCTCAAGCCAATAACAAACTTTGAGCTTGAAGATGACAGCTGCTGAATAGTTTCAACGAACAACGTTTGGGATGGCGTGTATTGAAAGCGATATTCACCCCGAATAAAGTTGTTGTCAGTCATACGCTCGATACTCACTTCGTAGCTATGTGTTTGCCCCATTTTTGCCGAGTATTCTAATTCAACATAATTGAGTTGGTGGAAGCTATCAAACGCGCTGTTGGCGTTGGTATCGTCAAGTTCGCCAATAACCAGTTCTATTTCACTGTCCTCTTGCAAGGCATAAACACTGCGAATGCCTTTAATCCAGCCATCTTTAGATAGCCCTGACGAAGAAACTCGGCCCTTATAAGTGGGGATGATCCCCGCCTCCATTTTTCCATCAGAAAATTCATAGCGTAAATATAAACGCCTAGCGTAAAGGTAATCTGACGTATCACTACCAAAGGTATTATGGCTTGATGCAAAAGATTCTCCGGTAACCACAAAGCTATTTAATGACCACGCATCGTCAGAAGACAGGGAAACAGAAGGGTAATATCGCACTCTATACTGATTTCTATGATCTCGGTCTGAGCGTTCGTCAAAACGAAATTGCATGTCAAGCTTCTGTGAAAAGCTTAAGCGCTCGGCAAAGGCATTGGCGCATACGGAAAATAAGAGAACAACAAATACAGCTGCGTTATCTACCCTTTTCATTTCAGTCGAGTCCAATTCATCAATAAGTTAATTAAGCCTAACCAGCTTATACGAAAAAAAGTGTAACTAGGGTAACTATTTTTGATGGAAAAAAACTGAAAAAAAAGCCGGTGAAAGGCACCGGCTAAAAACTGGAGGTGGACTCCAATGAGGGTAAACACATAAAACACAACTAAAGTTTCAATAGCAGGGAGGGCTAGGAAACTGATGGGGATTATATGCCCACCCCCTTCATTTGAAAAACCTTAAAATTTGATTGTTTTAATCGCAAAAACTGAATGAACTATGTGAACTTTTAATCGCTTAAGCATGGGCAGTAAACCGCATCGCAAAACGGTACAGATAGTAGCGAATAATTTAAGTAGCTTGGAAATATGTTGTAGAAAAAGAAGGGATGTAACAGAAGTAAAAAAGAGAAGATAAAATCAGTGCCGTGCAAAACACGGCACCAAATTTTTATGCTGTTAGGCTATGCCTAATTTCTTCTCAAGGTAGTGAATATTTGTTCCACCAGCAAAGAAGTTTTCATCAGCCATAATAGCGCGCTGTAAAGGAATGTTAGTTTTTATTCCTTCAATAACTAACTCATCTAATGCATGGCGCATTCTGGCAATGGCTTCGTCACGACTTTCACCGAAGGTAATTAACTTACCAATCATGGAGTCGTAGAAAGGCGGCACCGTGTAGCCAGCATAAATGTGAGATTCCCAACGAATACCTAAGCCACCAGGTGAATGGAAAATATCAATCGTACCCGGGCTTGGGATAAAGGTTTTAGGATCTTCTGCGTTAATTCGACATTCAATAGCATGGCCACGAATTTGAATTTGCGATTGGTCGATAGACAGAGGCTGACCAGCTGCTATGCGAAGTTGCTCTTTGATTAAGTCAACGCCGGTAATCATTTCAGATACTGGGTGTTCAACCTGAATACGGGTATTCATTTCAATGAAATAGAACTCACCGTTTTCGTATAAGAACTCGAACGTACCAGCGCCGCGATAACCAATTTCGACACAAGCACGACGACAACGATCGCCAATCTTGTTACGCATTTGCTCAGAAATACCTGGTGCAGGTGCTTCTTCTACCACTTTTTGGTGGCGGCGCTGCATAGAACAGTCACGCTCGCCTAAGTGAATAGCATTGCCTTGGCCATCGGCTAAAATTTGAATTTCCACATGACGTGGATTTTCTAAGAATTTCTCCATGTACACGGTGGCGTTACCAAAAGCCGCGCCCGCTTCAGCTTGCGTAGTTTCAATAGCACTAATGAGTTCCGCTTCACTGCGAACCACACGCATACCACGACCACCGCCGCCGCCAGCTGCTTTAACAATAATTGGATAGCCAATGCGTTTAGCAATGGTTTTATTCTTATCATTGTCGCCAGTAAGCGGGCCATCTGAGCCAGGTACACATGGAACGCCAGCTTTCTTCATAGCACTAATTGCTGACACTTTATCACCCATCAGGTTAATGGTGTCTGCCGTTGGGCCAATGAAGATAAAGCCACTTTTTTCAACTGCTTCAGCAAAGTCGGCGTTTTCTGCTAAAAAGCCGTACCCTGGGTGAATAGCAATAGAGTTTGTGACTTCTGCCGCCGCAATAATGCGAGGAATATTCAAGTAGCTTTCGGTCGCTGAGGCTTTACCGATACAAATCGACTCGTCTGCCAGCAACACGTGCTTTAAGTTTTTGTCCGCCGTGGAGTGTACCGCAACGGTTTTGATGCCAAGTTCTTTACAGGCACGCAAAATACGAAGGGCAATTTCACCACGGTTTGCAATGAGTACTTTATCTAGCATAGTACGAAGCCTGCTTATTCAATGATGAACATGGGTTGATCAAACTCTACTGGGTCTTGGTTATCTACCAGTATTGCTTTAACCACACCAGATTTGTCTGATTCAATTTGGTTCATCATCTTCATTGCTTCAATAATACAAAGTGTGTCGCCAGCATTTACCGTTTGACCCACTTCAGCAAACGGTTTTGCTGTAGGTGAAGATGCGCGATAGAAGGTTCCTACCATCGGAGACTTAACCACATGGCCTTCTGGCGCTGCAGGTGCCGCTGCTTGCGCAGGTTCAGCCGCCGCAACAGGCGCTGCTGGAGCCGGAGCTGGTGCCGCATGAGCCGGTGCAGCAAAGCTATAGTTCATTGGCGCTTGAACACCAGTTGGGCCGCGATGAATTCGAACAGACTCTTCGCCTTCAGTGATCTCAAGTTCGGCAATGCCAGACTCTTCCACTAATTCGATGAGTTTTTTGATTTTTCTAATATCCATGTTCAGTCTCTACGTTAATTTTTTGATTGCGGTAAATTGATGGCGGCGGTCAGTGCTAGTGAATAACCTATGGTACCAAGGCCAACAATGACGCCTGCCGCAACATCTGAGAAATATGAGTGATGTCGAAATGATTCACGGGCATGAACATTCGACAGGTGAACTTCAATAAACGGGATATTGACACTCAATAAGGCGTCGCGAAGTGCAACGCTGGTATGAGTGAAAGCAGCGGGATTAATAATGATTGCGTCGATATTACCCATGGATTGATGAATACGGTCGATAAGGGCATGTTCTGCGTTCGACTGAAAATGGGTAAGGGTGGCATCAGACGATTGTGCCTGCGCGCTCAGATCATCAACGATGTCCTGTAACGTTTGTGTGCCATACTTATCGGGTTCACGTTGTCCTAACATATTTAAGTTAGGGCCGTTCAGTAACAAAATATTCATTAAAGTTGCTGCTATCTTCGGGAAAAAGTCAGTGTATTTGCTATTTCAGCAAACTTTCATGACAGTTGCACGAAAAAAAGACAATTAATCCGGTCGTTTATTCATTTAAACGTTGATTATAGAGATAGTGAAAGATTTCGCAGCAAAATACTGGTCTAATCAGGTGTTTTCGACGCAAAGTTCTCTTTCCAGTCTATGCGTTATCACAGGTGTGTGGCGGTGCATAAGGAAGTGCTTATGTAGTTCTTATGTGATGTTTATGTGCTGATTATGTAAATAGTGGAGTTCATTCGGGTTCATTTTTTAGCGTAAAAGGCACCGACATGTACCTTCCTTCGTACTTCGCCCTGTATACGGCGAAGTGCAAATGGGGCAGTGATGAAAACCCTGTATTACCAGAATAACCAATGAGCTCTCCGGCTATTACCTTTTGCTCTCGTGTTACCACCACACCCTTATATTTCAAATGATAATATTCGCCTGTGGTGCCATCGTCGTGCAAAATTGCAACAAAATTCGCGTGCTTAGCAAACTGTTTGGAAGCGCCGCCTAATTGGCCATCATCTTTCGTATCGATGACCACACCATCGCGAGCCGCGAGCACGGGTGTACCCACGGGGGCAGCAAAATCTAAAGCATAGCGAGAGGCACCTGTATGGCTATAGCCCCCACCAAAGCCTTGCACTATGGGGTAGTTACCTGCGGGGCGTAGCGGCGGCAAATAAGTCACGTTGTCATTATGCACCGCGTTCAGCTTTCCTGAGGTCCAGCTTACTTTCATTGAATGCCAAAACCGTCGAGGGCTTTTTATTACCCCCATTAAAACGGGAGTGTCATCGTTTAAAAATACGTTGGATGTTGACTTGGGAGGAAGCCCACTGGGTGGTAAAGTAGACGTAAGCCCACTGGCTGATAGCGTAAGCACAAGGGGAAGTGGTACTTTTCGCTGAGCATAGACTTCATACTTCCCATTCGTTGGCGCTAAAATACTGATACAAAATCGATTAGCATCGTAGCAACTGGGCGCTTGGGTAGACAGGTTTTGGTTTACGACCTCTTGCGCCAATAGCGTTTTTAGTGGCACACACAAGGTAAAAACAAAAAATAGTGTGAGTGAAAACTGAGACATTAGGGGCATAGCTCACCCTTGCATTACGGTGAAGTGTAGTCACTCACCCATCATAACGTTAAAACGTATTCTCAACATGTTCAGCAAAGGCCGGCGCTTTCATAAATCCGGTTACCCGAGACTGCGTTAGCTCATTACCGCTTTCATCGAAAAACAAAATGGTCGGCAGCCCAAGAATAGAAAACTCCTCTAGAAAAGCTGTGTTGGTGGCAGAGGTATCGGTTAAATCTATCTGCATCCACACGGTATTATTAAGCGCATTAATGACATTAGGAGCAGAGAAGGTGTATTTTTCAAACTCTTTACAAGCCACACACCAATCGGCGTACAAATCCACCATCACCGTTTTGCCTTGTGAATTAGCCGCCGCAATTTGTTGGCGTAAATCATCTAAGTTTTTAACAACGATAAACGTTGGGTGAGCAAGCTGACTATGCTGCGTGGCAGTGTCTTCAGATGAAGTCAGAGTGTTATACGCTAGCAGCGCACTGGCGAACAAGCCTGCCGCAATAACTAACGTTCGCACGTATTTCGCAATGCCTTTTTTACTCGCTTCGTTTACTACAAAATAATAGCCAAATGCCCCTAAACCAAGGGTTGCCCACAGCAGGTTAATGTAATCGCTAGGCCATGCTTTTGGCCATAAACGCTCTACAAAAACAATGGCCACCGACAGCATCATAAACCCAAACGATACTTTTACCACGTTCATCCACTGACCCGCTTTAGGTAGCAATTTAGAACCGGTGATCCCAAATATTATAAGGGGAACGCCCATGCCAATGCTCAATATATATAGGGAAACAAAACCAAGGGTTAAGTCGCCGCTTTGTGCAATAAACAATAAAATGCCGGTTAACGGCGCCGTAGTACACGGTGAGGCGATTAGCCCCGACAATGCTCCCATGGCGAATACCCCCGCCATGCTGCCAGGCGTTTGGTTATTACTTAAATTGGTTAAGCGGGTTTGCCATTTCGCAGGAAGTTGAAGCTCGTATCTGCCAAACATGGCTAAGGCCAGCAAAACAAAAATACCAATAAAAATACCCAGAATGAGCGGATGTTGAAGTGCCGCCTGAAACTGCATACCCGCCGACGCCACTATTAACCCTAATATCGAATAGGTAATGGCCATGCCTTGTACATAAATGAACGTTAACCAAAATGCGTGGCTGGCTTTGGCCTGTTTACCTTGACCAATCACAATACCCGACACAATGGGGTACATAGGGAACACGCAGGGGGTAAAGGCAAGGCCTATCCCTAATGCAAAGAATAGCACCAAGGTAAGGGCTAGGTTTTCTTTGTTGATGAGCTTATCGGCCAGAGAATATTGAGACGCTTGCGAGCTACTCGGGTTGGTTTGCGAGAGACTCTGTTCGTCTGTCGACGCGGTGTCAGTGCCGTTCTTTGAGGCTCCGCTGTTCATGGCGCTGGCAAGGGCATTCAAATAGACGGTTTTAATATTCGGTGCGTAACAAAGGCCCGCATCGGCGCAGCCTTGGTAGCGTATTTTTACTATACCGTCGTTGGTGGCTTGAATAATAGGAACAGTTAACGTGACTTCATCATAAAATACTTCCGATTCGCCAAAGTATTCATCTTCAATGATAACGCCTTTAGGATAATGAGGTTCACCAATGGCGGCGTGCTTTGCCACTAACTTGAATTGCTTTTTATAAAGGTAATAGCCATCTGCGATGGTAAAGGAAAGGCTTAAGGTGTCGTCTGTCTGATTGAAGTCGAATACAAAGGCTTGGTCTACTTTTAGGAATTCTTCTTGGTTGCTGAACACATCGTCGAACCCACCCATGATCTGACTTGATGGCTGATCTGAGGATTGAGTCGAAGTTTGCGCATTAGTTTGCGTATAGCCAGGCAGCGCAAGCGATGCTACAAATAGACAAAATGCGACAAAAGAAAACAAACGGGTGATGTACTTCATATAACGACTTTCTTTATCCTAAAGCTATTGGCCTATAAAAAAGTAAGACCGAGGTGCATACGCTATTCTTTCACAAACCCAGTTTAACACAGCTACCGTCGGTCGCTTGAGTTTGCCACTTAACCCAAAGCGTTGCACCTTCGCTTGTTATTATGGTGTTTACCCCAATACTATTCTATGACTAGATGAAAGAGGAAATGTTGTGCGGTTTTTATTTTTATTGTTTGCCATATTACCCATAGTAGAGATTGCCCTATTAGTTCAAGTGGGCGGCATAATTGGTGGCTGGAATACTATTGGGCTAGTGATATTAACGGCATTCATTGGTGCTTATTTTGTTAAGCGCGAAGGTATAGCAACATTACAAACCGCACAGGCTAAAATGCAGCGTAATGAACTGCCAGGCAAAGAGATGGTAGAAGGCCTAATGCTGGTAGTTGCAGGTATTTTATTGGTTACCCCAGGCCTAATCACTGACGTTCTTGGCTTTATGTTTGCCTTGCCAGGCTCACGCCACCTTATTGCTTCGCAGCTAAGTAAACACATGAAACTACGGGTAGTGACCCAAGCGGGCGGGTTTAACCAACAAACTGGCGGCGGCCAGTACAACCCGTTTGAAAACCCATTCAATCAGCAACAGTCTGGTCAGTCGGGCAGCTCAGATAATGGCGATGTGTTTGAAGGTGAATTTTCAGACAAAACCCAAAATGATACAGATAGACGCCTGAAGTAGTGTGTGCTTTTGGCCTTAAGTGCAGGCTTTGAGCATTAAAATCACTTTTTTTACATTTTTTTGCTCAAAAACCCTTGAACTTACATGGCTACTCCCCCATTTATCCTCGCAGACACGATTTTAACTGCTCGGTAACGAGCAACCCAAGCATACGACATGCAAATAATTGTGTGTCGACAATCATTAACTTGAATAGTGAAATTTTCAGGAGACTTGAAAATGGCAATTCGTCCTTTACACGACCGCGTAATCCTTAAACGCGCAGAGCAAGAAAGCAAATCTGCAGGCGGTATCGTTCTGACTGGTTCAGCAGCAGAAAAATCTACACGTGGCGAGATTATCGCTGTAGGTAACGGCCGCATCCTAGAAAATGGCGATGTTAAAGCGCTAGACGTTAAAGTTGGCGACACCGTTATTTTTAGCGAAGGCTACGGCGTTAAAACTGAAAAGCTGGATGGTGAAGAAGTTCTGATCCTAAGCGAAAGCGACATTCTTGCGATTGTTGAGTAATGACAACTAACGTTAAACGAATTAAGAGAGGAATTTAATCATGGCAGCTAAAGAAGTACGTTTTGGTAACGACGCTCGTACAAAAATGCTTAAAGGCGTTAATACGCTAGCAAACGCAGTAAAAGTTACACTAGGTCCTAAAGGCCGTAACGTAGTGCTAGATAAGTCTTTCGGCGCTCCTACCATCACTAAAGATGGTGTATCTGTAGCGAAAGAAATCGAACTTGAAGACAAGTTTGAGAACATGGGCGCACAGATGGTGAAAGAAGTTGCGTCTAAAGCGAATGACGAAGCGGGTGACGGTACTACTACTGCTACCGTGCTTGCACAAGCTATCGTAACTGAAGGTCACAAGTCTGTTGCTGCAGGCATGAACCCAATGGATCTTAAGCGCGGTATCGACAAAGCAGTTATTGCTGCGGTTGAAGAGCTTAAAGCACTATCTACTGATTGTGCCGACAGCAAGTCAATTGCTCAGGTTGGTACTATCTCTGCAAACTCTGATTCAGAAGTGGGCGACATCATTGCTCAAGCAATGGAAAAAGTAGGTAAAGAAGGCGTAATTACCGTTGAAGAAGGTCAAGCACTTCAAAACGAACTTGACGTTGTTGAAGGTATGCAGTTCGACCGCGGTTACCTATCTCCTTACTTCATTAACAACCAAGAGAACGGCACTGTTGAACTAGACAGCCCTTTCATCCTATTGGTTGATAAGAAAATTTCTAACATCCGTGAGTTGCTTCCTACCCTTGAAGGCGTAGCAAAAGCGGGTAAGCCACTGATGATTATTGCTGAAGATGTTGAAGGCGAAGCCTTAGCTACACTAGTAGTAAACAACATGCGCGGTATTGTTAAAGTAGCTGCTGTTAAAGCACCTGGCTTTGGCGACCGTCGTAAAGCAATGCTACAAGACATCGCTATTCTTACTGGTGGTACGGTTATCTCTGAAGAGATTGGTCTAGACCTTGAAAAAGTTGAGCTAGAAGACCTTGGTACTGCTAAGCGCGTTGTTATCAACAAAGACAATACTACTATTGTTGATGGTAACGGCGACGAAGAAGCGATTGAAGGCCGTTGTGCTCAAATTAAAGGTCAAATTGAAGACTCTTCTTCAGACTACGACAAAGAAAAGCTTCAAGAGCGTTTAGCTAAGCTTTCTGGCGGTGTTGCAGTAATTAAAGTTGGTGCAGCTACCGAAGTAGAAATGAAAGAGAAGAAAGACCGCGTTGAAGATGCACTTCATGCAACTCGCGCCGCGGTTGAAGAAGGCGTAGTACCTGGTGGTGGTGTTGCTCTAGTTCGCGCAGCAGCTAAGCTTGCTAGCCTAACTGGCGAAAACGAAGACCAAACAGTAGGTATTAAGCTTGCACTACGTGCAATGGAAGCGCCTCTACGTCAAATCGCTAGCAACGCCGGTGCAGAAGCATCTGTTGTCGTTAACGAAGTGAAAAATGGCGACGGTAACTACGGTTACAATGCGGGTAACGACACGTACGGCGACATGCTAGAGATGGGTATTCTTGACCCAACTAAAGTAACGCGCTCTGCACTACAGTTCGCAGCATCAATCGCTTCACTTATGATCACAACTGAAGCCATGATTGCAGATATACCTCAAGACGAAGCAGCGCCTGCAATGCCTGATATGGGCGGCATGGGCGGAATGGGCGGCATGATGTAAGCCACCCAAGCTTAATTGCTTGAAGGGTGCTTGTTTAAGCACCTAGATATAAAAGAAACCCTCCATTTCGGAGGGTTTCTTGTTTATACGCAAAATAAAGCGAGTTAATTACTAACCCACCCACTTACTCTATTGATAACTCTACCACGTCTTTTCTTGCTGCCACTCTAAGTGTTATTAGTATGGCATTGTCGTTTACATCGGTAATGTAATCTACGGTTTCGGGTAATTGTCCAAGTAATTCGACCGTGCCGTTTTCTAACATGTATTTCCACAGCTGATAGTGGTCATTAATGCCGTAAACAACATCGTTTTTAACAATGAAATTTTGATGGCTACCTTGAGTTGTTAGTTTGGGTATGAGTTCGTTTTCAATCGCACCGGATATCCACAACTTGTCCGCATTGTCTTTATAAATCAGTTCACCGGTCACCGTTTTTGCTGCCCACGTGACATCGTGATGGGTTAAAACACGAAATTCGCTGTTGGTGAGGTTCAGCTCTACCAAGGTATTTACACCTTTATAAAGTATGTTGGCCACTGCCGTTTTATTTTGGCTGTCCCAGTGAAATAAACTTCTCACGGGGTAATTAAGTGAAATGGCTTCTTCTTCGCTATTTAAGTAAAGGCGAGTTAGCTGGGATGATGCATTCACCAGTAAGCTTTGGCCGTCTGCGGCCCATAGTATATTTCGCACATAGGTATTGGTAGGAAACTGGCTGCGCTGTTTTGTGTAATTACTGTCAGCTGCACTGTGGGGGAAGTCATTCTGTGAACCGGCAGCGCCTTGCGGTATGGTGGTAGTCCATACCTGAGACGTGCCATCGCCCTCAGAAAAGTAAGCAATAAGGTTTCCATCGGGTTGGTACTTTGCCCTATTTTCTTCCTGCATAGAGCGCACCACGGTCTCATAATTAACAGGGGGTAACACATCAGGTTGCTGCGCAACTATTTGAGGTACATGCGCTGAGTGAGAAAATTGTGATAGCGGCACAGAAACAATATCGCTGTCGTAATGCCCTTTAATGGCAAGCATTTTTTTACCGTTGGGGTGAAACAAAGGCGTGCCTATGGCGTCGGTAAGCGGCATGCTTATGGGGCTAATATCACCATCGAACGATACCGTGAAAAGTTGCTTACCTGTGCTAAATATTAAGTGCCCGTCTATGGGTGAAAAGTTCGGGTAAATTGCGCCATACTGCGGGATCACACCGTTAAAATTAATCGGATTGCTGGACAGTAACGTTCCCTCTGGCGCAAGTTTTTCAACATGAAGTACACCACTTTCGTGTACGGCGGTAAGGGCAATCAAGTTGTGGCTTTTTGAGAAGTCGTAAGACACTACGCTGCCGTTATTAACCTCATAAAGTAATGTGCTTTTGTCGGCGCTCACGGAATAGCGAATGAGTTTCCAGCGCCCCTGGTCCTTCTGCAAAAGCGCAATGTCATTTGCACTCATCCAAGTAGGGCTTTTAATTTCAGTATGCTTACACTCCATTAAGGTGGTCGGTGTTTGTGGCGATAGCAATGCTTGCTCAAAATCGACTTGTTGTAATAGGAAGCACTTTTTCTGCTGGGCGGGCGCTGAGCAGTTGTTCTGTTTTACAACGGTGAGTGAAGCGCCATCTTCAGAAAATGCGAGGTTGCCGTAAGTACCTAGCTCGCGTGTCAGTTGGTACTCTTGTTGGGTCTCGATGTTTTTTGCCCATAAATGACTCTTGCACATAACTTCGGGGAAACGCTGAAATACGATGAATTTTCCGTCGGGCGAATAGGTACTCGCTAGCTCTCGGTTATCGGTTGATGTTAGTAAACGAATATCGATAATTCGCATCGCGTTAGCTGGCGAGGGAGTAGGTACAGAGGAAGGCCATAGCATACGAGTGATACTAATCAGCAGCGTAATAACCAGCGCAATAAATAGACTTAAAGTGAAGATCTGCTTTTTATTAAATCCCGCCTTTATTGTTTTATTGTCTTCGGGCATCGCGTAAAGGTGGGTAGGGCTTTTATCCAATGCATCATTGTCACCAACATTCCCTTTTTGCTGATCTTCCCAGAGAATAGCAGCCTCTAAACTGTAGCCCTTTTTAGCATGGGTTTTAATTAGCCCCTGTGCCTTACCATCATCGCCTAAGGCTTTTCTTAACTGCGCAATACAACGCTGTAGGGTGTTGGGCGATACCACTGTGTCTTTCCATACCTGATTCAGCAGCTCTTCTTGACTTACAACTTCGCCTTGGCGCTTAGCAAGGTAGGTTAAAACGGTGAGGGCTTTAGGTGGCAATGTTTGGGTATGCGCATTATGCGTTATTTGGTTTCTTGCCTCGTCAACGAAAAAGCCGCCAATCCAGTATTGTTTGGTCATACACCCTTTAGCCCATAAAGATATAAGTGACAGGCTGGTTAGCGCCTGATTAATCTATATTACCGTACCACTATAAATCATTGATAAGAATAAGGTGTTTCAAGAACACGCAGAAATCAGCGAAAAATCAGGCTTTTTTCATGTATATCTCGTTCATTTCGATAGCGTGGTGGCTGACAGCGAATACGTGCCGCTGACTCGGCGACAAAAATAACAAGGAAAAAGTATGACCACGACAATAAAAGCAACCGCCTTACTTACAATTGCATGCTGCTTGGGTATTGCCCATGTGCCTTCGGTGTGGGCTGGGGAAAGAAGTAAGGTACCGCCTAAAGCGAGTGCCGAAGAAGCTCAAATTAAGCATTGGCGCATGCCAGAAATAGAAAAGCGGTTTTTGGATATACCTGAGTTAGATTCCCCTTACATAGATACATCGCCCGTTAATTTAAATGATGGTATCGCCGTTGGCCAATTCAGCCTCGCAGGTGAAGATCAAACTAGCGATGAAGAGGCAATAATAAAACTCGCTAAAGAGATGGCAACTGGTGAGTACGGAAAATACGACAGTATGTTAATTGCTAAAGGTGGCACCTTGTTGTTTGAGTCTTACTACAAACGAGGAAGAGTAGATTTACCACACCCTCAATCATCGGCCACAAAAAGTTATACCTCATTAGCGCTGGGCCGAGCGATTCAAATGGGATATCTATCGATGGACGATTTAGACAAACCGATAATTAGTTTTCTCAACGATATTGATAGTACCAAGCTAGTGGAGGGCGCAGAAACCATCACGCTGCACCACGCATTAACAATGGCCACAGGTATTGATATTTCGAAAGAGGGGTGGGATGCGATATCTGCGGATCTTGACCGTATTAAAGGCCAAGGTGAAATACAAGCTGTATTAGAAGACAGTGCGCCTATCACTAAAGAAACACAAGTTTTCAAATACGGTACAGGTCCTCGGTTGGTCATGCAGGTAATTGAAGCTGTGGTGCCTGGTTCTGCAGAGGCGTTCATTCGCACTGAGTTGTTTGGTAAGTTAGGTATTACGAATTACGATTGGCGCTTGGCACCTAGTGGTTTGCCTGAGTCAGGATGGAAGGTAAGCGTGACTGCCCGAGATATGCTTAAAGTGGGGCTTTTGGTCGACAATAACGGTAAATGGAAGGGGGAGCGGCTTGTACCGAAAGCCTATTTGGAGCGTGCCACAAGTAGGCAGATACTAACCGGAGACGACGATATTTATGGCGGTGGAGAGCTAGTATCAAATCAAGGTTACGGCTACTTCTTTTGGGGAACAGACTTAGCGCTAGATGGCAGTAAACACCATGCTTTTTCAGCGCAGGGTGGCGGGGGGATGTATATTTTATTGGTAAAAGATTTTGACCTTGTTGTGGTGGTGACTGCCCACGAGCGAGAAGATGTTACACAGCAGTTAGTTGCCGAGCGTATTTTGCCCATATTTTCCAAGCGGTAACGTAAATTTAACCGCATAAAAATCTAGTGCACCCGTTCACTTTCACGAAAAGCGCTGAATTAATCTTCAGCGCTTTTTTTGGTTAAAAAGGAAAGGTAAATATAGGTACTGGTCTTTGTTTGCATGCACTACGTACCTAAAATTGAATATATGCATCATGGCAAAAATTTTAAAACTTACTGTACGTTTGCTTAAGTGCGATTACCTGCTATAAATTCAACAGTGTATTTCTAAAAATAATCGTTCGCCGATAGCGTACTTACATATTAAAAATAACTTGCTCAAAAGTGAGTTCATATTAAAAGAGCAATTTGAACAATGGATGTGAAGAACAGTGGCATAAGGAAGGCGTTACCTGTTTTAACGTTAACGTTTTTTGTTTTTGCTCTAATCCTACTCTGGTGTTTTTTCAAACTTAACCAAAGTAGCTTTTTCCATCAGCTAAATGTGCGGCACTTTAAATATACCTCTGAACTGAACGCGCTAATTTCAGCCCCTGCTGAGCTATTTTCCGAAAGCCACCCTGTTAAGTTAGGCGATATTCGCAATACTATTATTAATATTCGTCAGCAGCCTATTCGATGTTTATCTATGATAGGCAATTCAGAACGTCTACTGATGAACTTCATAGGTACCGAGTCAGTCATTGAAATTTGTCAGCGCGATATTGAAAGTGCTAACGATTCGCTGTTGGCATTAGACCAGTATGAAAATGGTGATATTAGTCGTGATGTCTTGCAACAGCAGATAGTAAAATCGCTGAATGACTTTAGAACGAATTCTACCGACTTTGAGCTACCGGTAGAAAAAACCGTTAAGTTTGTAGCCAATTTTATTTTAACAATCATCATTCTATCATCTGTAGTTGTGCTGCTTTTCGCTGTATTTATTTCCCGCGTTGTATCTGCTGGTTTAACCAGCAGGGAAGAGGCGATGGATGCCCTAGCCCAAAGCGAAAAGCGTAATAAAGCGTTGGCCCATACCGATACATTAACGGGCTTGCCGAATAGAAACTTGCTTGAACATACTGTAGACAAAGCCATTAATATGTCGGAGCGTAGTAACTTGCCCTTCGCGGTGATGTTTATTGATCTCGACCGCTTTAAAGACATAAACGATAGCTTAGGTCACGCGTTAGGCGATAAGCTTCTGGTCACTATGGCGCAGCGAATTTCTAAAGCAATTCGTGCTACCGATGTGGTGGTTCGCTTCGGCGGAGATGAATTTGTGGCAGTAACGGATTGCTTCGAATCAATTGAAACGATTGATTTTATTGCCCATAGAATATTAGACGCCATCAGTAAACCGATGAAGCTTGCGAATAACGACTGTTATATCACCGCCAGTATAGGCGTGGCCTGTTACCCACAAAACGGTGCTAACTCTTCACTGCTGCTAAAGCACGCTGACACCGCAATGTATCAAGCTAAAGAGGCGGGCAAAAACCAATATCAAGCATTTGATAAATTATCGGCCATCAAACAAAACCGCAAACTAAAACTGGTTAATCAGCTTCATTATGCCATTGCAAGCAATGAGTTTAGCTTGGTTTACCAACCCATAATTAGGCTTGTCGATGGCGTTACAGTAGGAAGTGAAGCACTACTAAGATGGACAAACCCAGATAACGAAGCCATTGGTCCCGATGAGTTTATTCCTATTGCCGAGCATTCTGGACAAATTATTGATATTGGCAATTGGGTATTACAACAAGCCTGTGAACAATGTAAAGCGTGGCATGATGCAGGTGCTACGCATCATGCCATGGCAATAAATGTGTCTTCACATCAGCTTAAAGATCAGCATTTCGCGCAAAGGCTCGAAGATATTCTGGCTAGCTTATCGTTGCCAGCAGAGTGTATACATATTGAGGTAACAGAGAATATTGCCATTATGGAAGAACAAGCCTGCGTTGCGTCGCTGTACAGGTTATCTGAGCTTGGTGTGCGACTGTTTCTCGATGACTTTGGTACGGGCTATTCGTGCCTAAGCTATCTCAAGAGTTTACCTTTTGACGTGTTAAAAATAGACAAAAGCTTTATGCCTGCAAATAACACCATTGCCAGCACCATTATCGCCATGGGACACGAACTGGATATGGAGGTGGTAGCCGAAGGCATTGAAACTGATATGTGTTACGCAATGCTACAGAAGCTAAAGTGCCAATATGGGCAGGGGTATTTGTTCCAAAAGCCAGTGCCAGCTAGAGAGTTTGATATCTACAAACAATACAAATGCAGTGTTCCTGAGCTAGCTTAATAGCGCAAACGGTATGTGTTTTTAGTCAGTTGGCTTAGCGTATTGCTACTAAGACAACCACTTGTCACATAAGCACAATAGGCTCTATCGACGTACTCGACTTTTTAATGCTACCAGCAGTAGGGGCGCTTTCGGTTAAGGGGCTAGCAGCTAGCGTCATTATAAACCCTCCCAACGAGGAAATGGATCCGGCAGGGTTCGCCAATAATCCACCCCCTTTATCAGGCTTTCATCGTCTAGTAAGCAAGAATCAAGGATTTTAGTGATTGTGGCTTCATCTAGGTTTTGCCCAATAAATACCAGCTCTTGGCGCATGTCGCCAAAAGGTTCCATCCACTGCTTTTCAATTGAAGCTAGATACTCTTCATCTTCAGGCCATTCAGACTTAGGAAGAGCTTTCCAAAACATACCACCATAACCATAATGGGCAATACCACCGGCTTGGCTCCATTGACCCGCACATTCAGGCCGCGAGGCTAACCAAAAGTAACCTTTAGATCGCAGTAACTTTCCGTAGTTTTCGGTGGTATGCAAAAAGTTATAAAATTTTTGCGGGTGGAAAGGACGGCGCGCATGATAGCTGAAGCTACTGATGCCATATTCTTCGGTTTCTGGCGTGTGCTCACCGCGCATTTCCTTAAGCCACCCTGGTGCAAGTTGCGCTTTTTCGAAATCGAACAATTGAGTGCCTAACACTTCATCAATATCGATACTGCCTCTATTTATAGGAATAATTTTTGCTGTGGTATTTAAACTTTTCAATATGGCGGTTAAGTTCGCCAAATGAGTTTCATTAACCAAGTCTGTCTTACTGATTAGGATAACGTCGGCAAATTCAACTTGGTCAACAAGCAAATCGGCCACACACCGCTCGTCTTCTTCGCCAAGAGACTCACCGGTTTCCTGTAAATATTTGGCTTCTTCGTAGTCTTTACTGAAGTTGACCGCATCAACCACAGTAACCATGGTATCTAATGTAGCAATATCTGATAACGACACACCGTTTTCATCGGCAAAGGTGAAGGTTTCTGCCACAGGAAGGGGTTCTGATATACCCGTGGACTCAATGAGCAAATAGTCAAAGTTGCCCGTTTTCGCTAACCGATTAACCTCTAAAAGCAAGTCTTCGCGCAAAGTACAACAAATGCAGCCGTTACTCATTTCAACCAGCTTTTCTTCACTGTGGTTCAGTGAAACATCGTTTTTAACGATGGAAGCATCTATGTTCACTTCGCTCATGTCATTGACAATAACGGCTACACGTTTGCCTTCGCGATTATTAAGAATATGACTGAGCACTGTCGTTTTTCCTGCGCCTAAAAAACCAGACAGCACGGTAACGGGAAGTTTAGCGTTGTTCATCCTAATTCACCTACAATGATTAAGGTTTATTTTGTTATAATATAACATATCATAAGTGACTGGTTTGAGAATAGTGAATTTGTGTTCTAATTAATGAAGGTGCCGCGCAATGAGGAAACAAAAAGAAATGATATAGCGCAAAAAAAGCGTGCTTATTTATTACGACACAAACCGGCGTACTTCATCCAATTTGGACAGGTGTTGGCATCATCGCAGCGCCATCTTACGCCGCTTAAATCATATTTTTCTTTTAAAAGGTAAGTCTTAGATTCTAGATTAATGATCTCGATATAATGGTAGTTTTCCCAGCGAATGAAGCAAGCATATGAGCCTGGGTTCACGGGGCGAATTCTTATTTCAATGCCGTTCGGATTTGGGCGTGTGATTAAGCAGCTTGTTGCACCGCACTTGTCAGCGTGCGCAGTTGAAGGCACATAAAGCAATGCGAAAAATAACAGGAAAACAATCAGACGCATAAACGCGTAAATCGCAATATTACTTGCTGGCTCATAATGCGGCTCCTGCCTTAACGTAAATTGTATTCTTAATACAATTTTAGCGTGGTATTGGCAGTTTGCTTGCCCAATGAGGGTACATGGCAGCGTGAGGCGCTATTATTAATCTATTGAAGTATCTTTTAAGCCTGAGCAAACGCAAGGTAGTGAATGCGGTATACTTGGCCGTATAAAATTAATTAATAGGTATCTTAATGGCATCTGCATCCGCGTTACACATTCTGGTTAAAACTGAAAAAGAAGCTTTTTCGATATTAGAGCAGCTTAAAAAAGGAAAAGATTTTAGTACCTTAGCTAAGCGCCATTCTACTTGCCCTTCGGGAAAGCGAGGTGGTGATTTAGGTGAATTCCGCCGCGGCCAAATGGTAAAAGCGTTTGATGATGTGGTGTTTAAAAAAGAACTATTGAAGGTACATGGGCCAGTTAAAACCCGCTTTGGATATCACTTAATAAAAACATTATATCGTAGTTAGTATTAAGCAAATTAAAACTACTCAACGCCATTGTTTCCAATGGCGTTGTGATCATTACCAAGTTACAGCGTGAAAGACACAGAGCCAAATACGGTTCTGGGTGCGCCTATGCTAATACGTAAATCGCCGCCGCTGGCGGAGTAGTATTCTTCCTCTAACAGATTTTTTACTGCCAACTGAAATCTTACGGTGCTGTTTTTTCCTGCGCGGGGAACCGCAAGGGTATACCACATTGATAAATCAACTAAGCCGTAACTATCTAACACAAAGCTGTTTGCATCGGTGCCGAATCTATCACCCACATAGAAATAGCCGCCGCCAATACCCAACCCTTCAAGATCACCATGTTGAAATTCATAGGATGCCCATAAGTTAAATGTATTTTCTGCTACGTTGCGAGGTGTGTTGCCGGCAACTGAACCGCTACCTTCAATTTCCGCATCAGTATACGCATAGCCTGCAATCACATTCATTCCCTCGGAGGGTTGGCCTGAAATTGACAGTTCAGCCCCTTGTGAGGTTTGGCCATCGCGTAAAACAGCAACGCCGTCTAGGTCTGCGAGCACGTTGGTTTTATCAATATCATAAACCGAAACACTGGTTTGCAATCGTCCGTTAAAAAACTCCGCTTTAACACCGGCTTCAATTTGTTGTGAGTCTTCTGGGTCAAACGGTTCTGTCTGGCTAACCTCCGTATTAGCTTGATTTATATTAGGCTCGAATGCCTCCGAATAACTCAAAAAGAGGGAAGTGGTATTGTTCAGCTTGTAGTTAGCGGCAATTTGCGGTGAAAACGCGGTGGCTGAATCTAAATCCAGTAAGGTTACACCATCAGATTGCACTTCTTGGGTGACCGAGTCGAAACGTCCACCAAGTAACACACTAAAACTGTCGGTTAATTCAACGTAGTCATTAATGAAAACACCGTACTCTTGCAGTTTTGTCCCTCGACGAGGAAAGTCTGACGGGGTAAGTGAAGTGGGTAAATTGCCATATATTGGATTTGATACATTAAATAAGGGGCCATCGCCACCTAGAGATGTTGGTACGCCATTCGTGTTCGCGGTTAAAACAAAGTTGTCTTCACGGGTAAAATCACGAAAGTTAGCGCCTATGGCAATATTGTGAGTAACGCTTGCAATGTCCATGTTACCTGACACCTTTGCATTAACGTAGGCAACATCAACATCGGCATTTTGGTTTCCGTCGGTACGTCTAAATAAAAATACGCGGTCGCTAGGATCATCAAACTCTGCAACCAAAGATGCACCCAAAATACCAGCGATATCGGCAGGGTTTTGGAATATTACGAAACCATCATCAGTAATGGGGCCGTCGGCGTCAAATACGCCCACTGCAAGCGGCCTGGCTTGTAAATCATCCGCAGAGCTTTGTTCGTATGCGGTACTGACCTTTAACGTCCAATCATCGTTAATATTATGCGCTATTGTGGCGTCAAAAAAGTTGAAGTTGCTTTCAAAAATTTCAAACGACTCACCAAATCGCGTTGAATGAGAGATATCGAGCAAGTTGTTGACTACCTCCCGGCCATTTGGTGTGGGCACCGTAATTGTCCCTCGATCTAATGGTCTTGCTTCATCGCGGTACTCATACGACAAATTAAGCTGAGTTGCGGGGGTCAGATTTATGTTGCCAGAAATAGATAGGGTGTTTCTATCAACATCAGTAAAATCCCGAAATGACTCAGCATCTTGCATTGAACCCACAAGTCGAATTGCGGCGTTGTCACCGATAAGTTGAGACCAATCTACTAGCGCAAATTTATCATTGAATGAGCCTATGCGTGCTTCACCCGAAAGGCGTTGTTCATTAAGCGGTTTCTTCGTAACGATATCTACCAGTCCACCCGGTTCAACTTGTCCGTAAGTAATCGATGCGGGCCCTCTGATAATTTGGGTATACGCAACATTTGATAAATTCGTTTTGAAGTTGGTGGCGCGCCTAAAACCATCGCGGTAAACCGCATTCCTTCTAAATCCACGAATTAAGAAATCATCGTTTGTACCACCAAAACCATCACCTAAAGAAACCCCTGGCGTGTTTCGAAGCGCCTCTGAAAGGTCGGTGATTTTCTGATCGAGGATGAGCTGCTCAGGAATAATATTGACCACTCGAGGTAGCGATAGAAAATCTAATTCAAAACCCGTAAGGGAAGACGATTCCCCTACAACATAGCGA
The DNA here is from genome assembly GCF_019249215.1 of Alteromonas lipotrueae. GTDB lineage: Bacteria > Pseudomonadota > Gammaproteobacteria > Enterobacterales > Alteromonadaceae > Alteromonas > Alteromonas lipotrueae. The sequence goes on along the minus strand of NZ_JAESDI010000007.1, from coordinate 232,963 downwards.
GATTGAGCGGTACCAACAACGGTAATTTTTTCAAGTGAGTCTTCGTTTTTATCTTGTGTGTCGGTAGCTTGAGCGAATGCGAGAGGGCTACTACACGCTAAAGCGATGAGTGTGGCGAGGCGTTTAGGGGCGATCATTTTTTGTCCATCTTGTTAAATAAAAACAAATATTTACAATACTAATTATTCAAATGCAAATAATAATTGTTATCATTCGCTTAATTGTGTTTAAACGCCCATATGATATTGATAATTGTTTTCATTTAAACTAAGCTCGTACGTCTTCTTATACTTGTTATTGTCGGAGCGCAGTGAGCACAGCATGGTTGAAGTCGTTAGCTCAAAGCGTAGAAAGCGTAAGCTATACAATTGGCATATTTGGTTAGGTTTCAATCTTGCATTTTTAACCGCTTTGCTGCTGGCTACTGGCACCATAGCCACAATTTCCAATGAGATTGATTGGTTGCTGCAAGATGATATGCGCGTGTCACCCGAGGGCGAAAAAGTGTCTTGGGGGGAAATGGAGGCCAATGCGAAGGAGCGGGCTAATCCTGATGACATGTTGATAATGCTGACTGCTGGGGAAAACGATCACTTTGCATACAGGGCCACTTTCTTGCGGGCAAATGGCACACGCTACCATGTTCATGTCAATCAATGGACAGGCGACGTTACCGGAACTACACCATTTTTAACGGTTCAGCGTTTTTTTAGAGATCTGCATCGATATTTCTTTATGCCAAGTTTCATTGGTTTACCCATTGTCAGCTCCCTCGCTATTGTACTGATGATTTCACTTTATACGGGGCTAAAAACCACAGGAAGGCTTAAAAAGGACGCGTTTCGGATACGAAAAGGTAAAGGTATTCGGGTGCTGCTAAGCGACTTGCATAAGGTGGCCGGAATTTGGTCGATGTGGTTTATTACCCTCATGGTTATCACTGCATTTTGGTATCTCATTGAATTTGGTTTTCTGGTGGCTGGCGATGGTTTTGAGCCCCCTCGTCCCGGGCCAACAACCCAACGTATTGAGGAATTTGGTGATGCATTACCTTTGTTACCTGCCGATACTATTATTGCGCGCGCATCGAGTGCCTTTCCAAATTGGGCACCCCAGCAAATACTGTATCCTCGTTCACCTAAGCAAGCGATAACTGTTTTAGGTTACACCCAAGATATTTTCGTTAGAGCTAGAGCCAATCGAGTGTTTTTAGATCCTGTCTCGGGAGATGTCATTCAGGTGCAGAAATCGGAAGATATCGCCTTCGATGAATATCTCAATGAAATGGTCGACCCGCTGCACTTTGGCACATTTGGAAAGCTCACCACTAAACTAATATGGTTTACGTTTGGTTTATTGTTAACGGGGCTAACAATTACCGGCGTTATGATGACGTATAAAAGAGTTAAGAAAACGCATATATCGAAGGCGCAAATTAAGACTTTTCCCATCTTATTTGTAACCGCTATTTTTGGGTGTTTTTATGTGAAAGGGCAAATCAATTATAGTGAGAGTGGCGAGCTGATTACCACAGATACTTTCATATACGAAGGCTATATATTGAACAGCGAATTGCGCCAAGAAGGTATAGATGAATACCATTTAGTGTTAAGGGCGCAGCATAAAAAAGGGATACCCATAATCCATTCAATAACAGCGCTTGATCAGAACGGGCAAACTCATGCCGTAAAACAAAAGACCTTTGCATCAACTAGCATATTTAATTATTCGTATCGTCAATCGGATAACCCGCTAGATAACCACATCACGCTGAACGTTGTTTTTGCCTCGGGTGAACAAAAGCAGTTTGTATTGTAGTTGACGATTAAAAGCCCTGATTAGTTTAGGGCACCCAACGTTCGCCGCAAACGCCATGTTTGGTATAAATACGGTACGGGCTGTTAGCGCTGTGAATATCTTCACGTAACGCTGTGCTATGGTCGACTTCGATAAAAGGGGTTTGTGATGCGACACCTTGGCTGTCTAGTACGTAGTAGCGTGACGCGTACTCCGTTAATTGCATTTTATTTTTATGAGCCACGTCGGTAAGGCGTACGCGAGTAACGGCTTTAAATCGAGTGTTGGGGTCGGTAATTGAGAGCAGTTTTTTATAAAAATAGCCCTTATCAGCTTGATGCTGAGAAAACGCATTAAGAACGTTAATTAAGGCTTTTAGCCCAATGGCTTCGCGCTGCAGCATAAAATCGTGTTGGGTATAATTCGCATTTTTCGCTACTTGGCCTGCCGTGTAGACTTGCTCTTCTTCTAAGCCTGTCAGGTAGTCTTGGCCTTCTTCATTGTAATTAATCAACGCTGCGGTATTCATGTTTATCATGTAATCGCTGATACCGGCAGGTAGCACTTCAAACAGCAAAACATCCGGGGTAACTACGCCACGCTCTTCTGGGGCCTGCGGGCCTTTGGGAACGCAACTATCAGAAATGAAATAGTAGTATTGGCCAGCATTCATTGCATGCGCAGAAGGCTGGAACATGGCTAGGCTAACCAAAGTTCCTAAACAAAACAGAAAACACTTACTCATAACGCAAATCCGCAACAGCAAGGCATCACATGATTCGCATTATGCAACACCGTAAAATAATGATGCTATTGTAACCTGTAAGAGTGCTCGGTCGATAGCGAACCTATTTTTATTTGTCACCTTTCTCTATTGCCTGTATTTCACTCCATAAAGTTTCTGACTCTTCTGTTATTTTGGCGTAGCTTTTCATATCACCATTGCGTTGCGCCACCATGGCTTTCTCTAAAAGAGCGTTATATTGCTTACGCATTTTTTTAGTAGGGTTGGAATTAAACATGCCGAACATAGTAGGTTCTCTTTATAAACGAATAGGCTTATTACATACGCTGAGTGTAGCGTGATCACGTGGCATGTTTTAAATATTTGTAATGGAAATTTAGCTTCGCTGCCTATCAATACTAAATTCAATACTTGTTGATTCATAAAATTAATACTCTTGCCAAGCTGCATTAATTCCCGCTATGCCAATCTCATATAAATTCTAGTTATGACTCGTAGCAAAATAATACTAGTTGAGCATGTGCAAATGCCGTAAGTTCTTTTGCTGAGTGGTAAAAGTGGTGAACAGTAGTGGCTACTTTTATGACTTTTAAAAGAAGTGTTTTAGCGTAAATAAGGGATGAGAACAGTTTTGATTTCCAAAAGGCATGTTAAGCATAAGTGAATAAAATGGCTTGTTCATCTATAAAGGATGTCATTCTCGTGGAGCCTGGACGTGAGGAGAAGCGTGTGAAAATCATAGTATTAAACGAATCGAAAATACCGATGCCACTATCCAATGTGGAGAAGCGCTGTGCAGTAACCCCATCAAGTGTACAACGCTTGGTGAAGAAAGGGGCTGAGCTTCACATAGAAAGTGGGGCAGGTTTGTTATCGGGGTATGCCGATAAAGAATATGTAGATGTGGGTGGAATTGTTATTGATGATGTGAATAGTGCATTATCAACAGCCGATATGCTTGTAAGCGTAAATAAACCGGCTGAATCCCAACTGTCGGTGATGAAAAAAGGGGCCATTGTGGTTGGCCATCTTGACCCTTTCTTTGAGCAACCGCTGGTTGAGTCAATAGCAAACAAAGGCTTAACGGCTATTTCGGTTGAAATGATCCCCCGCTCATCTCGAGCCCAAAAAATGGATGCGCTAAGTTCACAAGCGAGCCTTGCTGGCTATGTAATGGTAATGCAAGCCGCGAACTACTTACCTTCTATATTACCTATGATGATGACACCGTCGGGAACAATAAAGCCCGCCAAAGTGTTCATTATTGGTGCTGGCGTGGCTGGCTTGCAAGCTATTGCCACGGCGAAACGATTAGGGGCGAACGTACTCGCCTACGACACGCGCCCCGTTGTTGCTGAGCAAGTGGAGTCTCTAGGCGGTAAGTTTCTTAAAATCGATATTGGCGAAACCGGTCAAACTAAAGACGGCTACGCCAAAGAACTCACCGATGAACAAAAAGCGAAACAGCAAGACGCGCAGCGTGATGCAATTGCTGATTCAGATATTGTTATTACCACCGCACAGCTGTTTGGTCGCAAACCACCAGTGCTAATTAGCAAAGAGACTTTGGCACTAATGAAGCCTGGTAGCGTGGTGGTCGATATGGCAGCCCAATCAGGCGGTAACGTTGAAGGTTCTGTGGCCGGTGAAGTAGCCCAAGTGAATGGCGTAACAGTGATAGGCACCGGTAACTGGAGCCAAGCGGTTGCCCGCGCAGCCACTGATATGTATGCGAACAATATTTATAACTTGGTAGATGAATTCTACGACACCGAAAGCAACGTGTTTGGTTTGAATCTAGAAGACGATATTTTAAGTGGCTGTGTTATTGCTCATAACGGTGCCATTACCAACGATATGTTAACCAACGCCTACAAAGGAGCGTAATTATGGAAATTATCTATTTACTATTTATTGTGCTGCTTGCTGGTTTTCTTGGATTTGAGTTAATTCGCAAAGTACCTGCGACTTTACATACGCCATTAATGTCGGGCTCTAATGCTATTTCAGGTATTACCTTGGTGGGGGCATTGGCAGCGTCTGGTGGCGATAACAATGTGTTGACCACGATATTAGGAACCGCGGCGGTAGCGCTTGCCAGTATAAACGTTGTGGGTGGTTACTTGGTAACCGATCGCATGCTAAGCATGTTTAAAAAGAAAGATAAAAAATAAGGAGTATGCAAGTGAATGATATCGAAACCATAATCAATCTTGCGTACGTTGTAGCCGCAGCGTTATTTATTTTAGGGCTAAAATTACTTAGCCATCCAGATACAGCAAAACGGGGTAACTTTGTTTCTGCTGTGGGTATGTTGATTGCCGTTATAGTGACGTTGCTCGATCAACAAATAATCACTTATCAATGGATTATTTTAGGCGTTGTTGTTGGTGGTGCGTTTGGTGCTTGGAAAGCCAAATCAGTTGAAATGACAGCCATGCCAGAAATGGTGTCGTTGTTTAATGGCTTTGGTGGTGCAGCTTCATTATTGCTCGGTTGGGCTACATTGTCTGGCATGAGCATGGTTGCCCTTCAAGCCGCTACTGCGTTTACGTACATTACCTTGTTCTTCACTATTTTAGTGGGGGGCGTTACGTTCTCTGGTTCTGTGGTAGCGTGGGGTAAGTTGTCTGGCAAAATGTCGTCTAAAGCCGTAATTTTTACCGGTCTTCGCGAACTTAGCGTACTGCATCTAATTGCTATGCTAGTAGTAGGGTACTTTTTTACCACAGAACCCCAAAATACCCTGTGGCTATACTGCGCTATTGCGCTGGCGCTCAGCTTCGGCCTGTGGGCAACTATCTCAATTGGTGGCGCCGATATGCCAGTGGTTATTGCCTTATTGAATAGTTATTCAGGTGTAGCGGCTACGGCGGCAGGTTTAGCCACCGGCAACACTATTTTGATTGTTACTGGTTTGTTGGTTGGTGCTTCAGGTCTTATTCTTACTAACATTATGTGTAAGGCAATGAACCGCTCGTTAATGAACGTGTTGTTGTCTGGGTTTTCGAAGCCTGTGGAAGCGGGTGAAAAAATTGAAGGCGAAATTAAGATTTTGTCTGCCCAAGATGCATTTTATGTATTAGAAGCGGCGCAGTCGGTATTGGTGGTACCTGGTTACGGTATGGCAGTAGCGCAAGCGCAACATGCGGTGCGTGAAATGCAGTCGTTGCTGGAAGATAACGGGTGCACCGTAGACTATGCCATTCACGCGGTAGCCGGGCGTATGCCGGGCCACATGAATGTTCTGCTCGCCGAAGCCGATGTTCCGTATGACCAACTGTACGAAATGGATGATGTTAACCCGCGTATGGAAAACTACGATGTGGTTATTGTTATTGGGGCTAACGACGTGGTTAACCCTGCCGCGAAAGAAATGAAAGGTAGTCCAATTTACGGGATGCCGGTTATTGAAGCATATCGCGCTAAGACCGTATTCGTGCTTAAACGCTCTGCCAATGCTGGTTTTGCTGGGGTAGATAACCCGCTCTTCTTTAAAGACAATACCCGTATGGTATTGGGCGATGCTAAAGAAACAATTAACAGTATCGTGAGAGAGTTTGGTGACGATTAAGGTATAAAATATCAGTGGCAGGTATGAAAATGCCTGCTGCTGTTTTGTCCTCAGCGATAGCTGTTAATTCTAAGTTGCTGTTTTTTAGTTGATTTCATTTCTTAATATGCACCATTTTTTTTCCACGAAAAAGATGAGACATTTCTTGTACAACGATAATAATCACCTTTACCATTGCATATGCTACTTTAGTCGAGCTTTTGAAAGGGATTGCAGTTAGACAGATGTCAAATCAGTATTATCACATTGAAGTGTTTCAAGATCTTATTTTGGTAACACTGCGCGGGCGTTGGGACATGAGCACCAACATTCAGTATCTAGCAACGTTTGCGGATACGCTCAACGCTAGGCGAGGAAAAGCCTTTCATATCATTGTAGATATGCGGTCTTGGGAAGTGCCAGATTCGGAGTTTTTTGCCCGAATGAAAGCGCCGATACAAATTGATAGACGAAATCAGAAAATTGAAATTTGGCTTGAAGACGACAAAACTGTCGCCGATCACATAGCCGCAAAATTCTTTAATGAGCAAAACTTCACATTGCACCGTACCAAAAACCAAGATTCGTTTATTAGGCAAGTCGATTCGGTGTTTAGTGGTGAAACAAAGGCGTATATTCTTGAATGGGTTAGCCGACAAGTCATCGATAAACAAAATTAGTCGAGACAATCGATATTTTACGTAGCACCACATTGTACGTTGTCTATAATACCGCCCTATTTCGCATTAATTTCTGAACAGCAGCGTTCAGCATAGTTTTTAAAAGGTGACTACATTGTCAGATTGGAGCATTGAAGAAGCAGAGCGCGTCTATGGCGTGTCTCAATGGGGTGGCGGCTATTTTCAAGTTGGTGAAAATGGTAACGTACATGTGACTCCAGTTCCTGATGATCCCAGTATTCGCATCGATTTTAAATCGGTTGTTGAAGAGATTCGAAAAGAAGGGGTTCAATTCCCTGTAGTAGTTCGTTTTCACGATATCTTACGCTCCCAGGTTGCTAGTCTGAATAAGGTGTTTCGTAGCACTATTGAAGAAGCTGAGTACAAGGGCGTATACCAAGGCGTTTATCCGGTAAAAGTAAACCAGATGCGTGAAGTGGTAGAAGAGATTGTAGAGGCAGGCGCACCTTTTAACTATGGTTTAGAAGCGGGCTCAAAAGCTGAGCTGCTTACCGTACTTGCCATGAACAACAACGAAGATTCCCTGACCATTTTAAATGGCTATAAAGATGATGAGTTTATGCGCCTAGCATTGTTAGGTCGAAAGCTTGGTCGCAAGATAGTGGTGGTGGTTGAAAAGTACAGTGAACTACTGCTGTTGGTAAAAGTGTCTAAAGAACTGAAAATAGACCCTATTATCGGCGTGCGCGCTAAAATGACGGTGAAAGGCCGTGGTAAATGGGAAAGCTCTGGTGGCGAACGTGCCAAGTTTGGCCTTACCATTACCGAAATCATTAAAACCGCCCGTTACCTTGAAGAGCAAGGTATGTCTCATTGTCTTAAGTTACTGCATTTCCACATTGGTAGCCAGCTTACCGATATTCGTGCGGTAAAAGAGGCCATGACCGAAGGCGCACGTATTTATGCAGATTTGCACAAGATGGGCTTTCCACTAGATTATGTGGATGTAGGTGGCGGCTTAGGCATTGATTACGACGGTAGTAACTCTACTAACGAATCTTCACGCAACTACAGTATGCAAGAATACGTCGCCGACGTGGTTTACGGCATGAAAGAGATGTGCGACCTAGAAGGCGTACCGCATCCCAATTTAGTGAGTGAAAGTGGCCGAGCTATCACCGCACACCACAGTTGTGTAGTGACAGAAATTGTGGGCGAAATTAAGTCGAATGCGGCACAAATCGATACGTCTGAAAATGCAAACGAACATGTGTTTTTGAAAAATATGCGTGAGTTGTCAGACGATTTCGAGAATCAAACCAACATGCACGAAGTGTATAACGATGCGTCGCAATATAAAGAACAAGCACTCGGTGCCTTTAAATTGCGCGTGTTGTCTTTAGAAGAGTTGGCAAAAATTGAAACCCTTTACTGGGATATCATGGCGCGTTTGCAAATATGGTATCGCAAAGAAGAGTACGTACCTGAAGAACTGCAAGAGTTAGATTACAGCTTGTCTTCGCAATACTTGTGTAACTTTTCGGTATTTCAGTCTGCCGCTGATACATGGGCCATCGACCAGTTGCTTCCGGTCGTGCCGCTTACGCGCATGAACGAAAAGCCTACGGTGAACTGCTCATTGGTTGATATTACCTGTGACAGTGACGGCAAAATTGATCAGTTTTCTATTGGCCGTGAAATTACCGATGTATTGCCGATGCACCCGCTTAAGAAAGATGAGCCTTACTATATTGGCCTATTCTTAACTGGCGCATATCAGGACGTAATGGGTGACATGCACAACTTGTTTGGTCGTTTGAACGAAGTGCACATCTTTAGCTACGATGACGATCCAGAAGACTTTTATATCGAAGAAGTGGTGAAAGGCTCTTCAGTTGAAGATGTTTTAAACATTATGCAATACAACCCACGGGCTATGGCATCTGATGTGAAACGTCTTATCGACAGACAAGTGTCAGGTGGGAAAATTAACCCGAAAGAAGGTGTTCGCTGGACCGATTTTTACGAAAATTGCTTAAGCGGTTATACCTACTTAAAGCCGTAATTTCGGCGGGTTAACGTAAGAACAAACACACGGTGGCGCTTAAAATTCGTATTCGTAATAGAGAAAACGAGTGTTAAGTGCCAGCCTATTCCTTAGCCTCTGCTTGTTTAAAATAACGCTTCCAAAACTCAGCCGTTGTAGAATTTATCATATTCGATTCGGCATTCATCAGCATCACATATCCGGTTTTATAATCGGGCGCAAACGCCACATCAGCACGATACCCTTTTACCCAACCTCCATGATAGTTAATGCGCTTGCCGTCAAAGTCATAAACGCGCCAGCCTAGCCCATAATGGGCGTCTTTAAGCATTCCGCGCCAACCTCTGCGCCTAGTTTCGCGCTGGGTTTTAACCCGTGGTGTGGTGACTTCCTCAATCATGTCAGGTGAGATCACCGTAGGAAATTCGCCTAGCAAAGCCTGCAAGTAAATGGTCATATCGGTAATGCTTGCGTTTACACCCGCTGCGGGTGAAAAGCGGTAGTAGTTGCTTTCAACCGCGCCTTCCCGCCATCTATCTCTGGCAATAGCAATGTGTGGGCGAGCCCAGGATGCAGAAGCAAGCAACCCGCCTTTTCCTACACTTGCGGTATTCATGCCCAGCGGAGTAAACAGCTGAGTTTGTACTTCCCGAGAATAAGAAGAATAATTGTTCGTAAAATAGTACTCGAGCGCCCCAAAAAGCGCATTTTGGTAGGTGTAGCACTCACCAGGTACGCACAAAGGGTCGAGTTCACTCAATGACGTTAGCACCCGTTGCAGCGAATAGTCGGCTTCAATTAAGTTGTCGTAGGCATTGGGCATAAAACCGCTAGATTGGCCCACAATGTGCTGAAGCTGCAATGTTTCCATACCGTCCACAGCAAAGGGAATATCAGGTAACAGGGTGGAAATGGGGGTGTCCCAATGCAAACGTTGTTGTTCAACCAGTTTGGCAGAAAGAAGCGCGGTGAAGGTTTTTGATACCGAGGCTAGGCGAAAGACGGTGTCTTCGGTGATCCGCTTCCCGCCTTTGTGAGTTCTGCCATAGACATAAACTTGTGGTGCCTTGCCTTGCTCGTAATAAACAAAGGTATAGCCGGGCACATTATATTTTGCGGCCTCGCGCTGCACATAGTTGGCATAATCAGAAAGCCAATCGGCGCTTAATGCGGGAAGTGTCACGATAAGCGTGAAAAAGAATAGGCTAATTCTAATCAGGCGCGTTACTAAATTGCGCGTGGTTTGCAACATGAATTGGGCTCTGTAAGGGCGCACCCCAAAGGTGGCAGGCACTATTATTTTTACGCCATTATGCGGTTGCTAGTGGCGATTATCAACTCTACTGATATTTTACTGTCAGTTCCGATTTTGTCGCACCCTTGCAAGGGGAACAGGATACAATTAATTCTTAATAGCGCAGTGACTGTTTAAACCCGCACATCAACCAGAGCCATAGTATGAACACTGACATAAAAGATTCAGCGCATGTAGACAATGAGCACCGCGATACTTACGCTAAAGCTAGGGTAAGTAGAGATGCCCGTTTTGATGGTCGCTTCTTTGTGGCGGTGAAAACCACGGGCATATTTTGTCGGCCAATTTGCCCTGCCAAATTGCCAGATGAAAAGAACGTGGCTTACTATAACCACGCTGCTAAAGCCATGAGCGATGGCTTTCGTCCCTGTTTACGATGCAGGCCCGACAGCGCACCGTCTTCTTTTGCGTGGTTAGGGGTAGGGACAACGGTGACAAGAGCGCTAACGCTATTAAGTGATATACCCGTGCAGTCTATTTCCACTATTTCAAGCCGATTGGGTATTAGTGAGCGTTACTTAAATAAACTCATGGTGTCGCATACGGGGTTGTCGCCCAAACAATATCAAGATTTACAAAGGGTGCTGTTTGCTAAGCAGCTACTACAACAATCTACCATGAAGCTTACTGATATTGCGTTTAGCGCCGGATATGCCTCTACAAGGCAGCTTCAGCGGGCAGTGCAAACCTATTGCAAAAAAACGCCTACCGAATTACGAAGCAAACGCCATGCTGCATTGCCTGAAATATCCCTTAGGTTGCACTTCAGGCCACCTTACCACTGGCAGCAAGTGCGCGAATTTCTTGCTTTGCGCGCTATTCGTGGCGTAGAAGAGGTGTGTGAAGATACCTACTGCCGTTATATAAGTGTTAAGGGAGAATTGGGGTTTATTAGCGCAACTTTCAACGAGAGCGTAAATGGCTTCGATGTGAAAATGCGTTTGCCAAATTTAGGTTATGTGTATAAAACGGTAGAACAAATCAAGCAGCTACTCGATTTACATGCAGCCCCAGAGTTAATAGAAAAATCGCTATTAGCAGCGGGCTTGCCTGATAATCTTCTTACTAAAGGGTTGCGGCTTCCTGGTACATGGACGGTATTTGAAAGTGGGTGCAGAGCGATAGTAGGGCAACAAGTCAGTGTAAAAGCCGCGATTAATCAAGCGGGGCTGCTTGCACAGCATTTAGGGGCGGTAGCCGCAGAGGGGCCCGTCGAGCAAAACCAACATTATTGTTTTCCAGAACCCGAAGCGGTTGCGAATAGTGAGTTAACTTTTTTGCGTATGCCTAATGCCCGTAAGCTTGCACTTCGCGATTTTGCGGCGTTGTTTTGTAACGGTAACCAGCCAACTCATGATGAAATATTGTCAATCAAAGGGGTTGGTCAATGGACATTAGATTACCTTAAGATGCGAGGTGAACGTAACCCTGATGTGTACTTGGCTGGCGACCTTATTGTAAGAAAAATGGCAGAGAAATATCCGGTGTTGCCGCAAAAGGCTGCACCATGGCAAAGTTATTTAACACTACAGTTGTGGCAGTTAAGCAATAGTTAACGTGTTGTTGGGTATAAACATATCAGTAGGAATAAGTCATGACAGTATGCAAAAGCTACCTTGATTCACCACAAGGGCTTATTGAAATAGCGGCAACTAGCAAAGGAATTAGTGCGATTGTATTTGTAGATAGCGCTAATGGTGACGTTGACGGCGGCGTTACCAGCAATGATTTCACTGAAGCAGCAAAAGTGCAGCTAGCAGATTATTTTAATGGAAGCCTCACCCAATTCGACTTACCCTTTGATGCCAAAGGCACTGCGTTTCAGCAAGCGGTATGGAAGGCACTGTGTGATATACCTTATGGTGAAACCGCCAGTTATGCAGATATTGCCAATAAGTTAAATAATCCCAAAGCAGTTCGTGCCGTGGGCATGGCTAACGGACGCAACCCTATTGCGATAGTGGTACCCTGTCACCGGGTTATTGGGAGCAATAAAACCTTAACGGGATACGCGGGTGGGCTTGAACGTAAGCAATACTTATTGAAATTAGAAGGAGCACAAGGCGTACTATGGGCTTAAGAGATATTGCTGCACTATTACTATTAGCATCGATTTGGGGCGGCTCATTTATTTTTATGCGGGTGGCGGCGCCTGAGTTTGGGATTTATGTATTGGTAGCCATTCGTACCGTACTGGCTACCAGTGTGTTACTGCCTGTTTTGATGATGACCGGTGGCGTGAGCCAAATTTTCAGGCATTGGTTTCCCATTGCACTGGTAGGGCTAGCGAATACCGCCGTGCCCTTCGCGTTATTCAACTACAGCAGTTTGCATCTAGAAGCGGGAGTTAATGCTATTTTAAACGCCACCGCGCCAATGTTTGGCGCGTTAGTGGCGTGGCTATGGTTGGGCGACAAACTTACTCCTACTGCCATTGGAGGCTTAGCGCTCGGGTTCTTGGGTGTAACGGTTATTAGCCAGCAAAAGCTAGGGGAAGGTGATATTAGCTTTGTGCCTATTCTAACCGCTTTACTTGCCACTACCTGCTACGGCATTGCTGCCAGCATGATGAAACGATGGCTGCAAGGCGTGCGACCTTTAGTGGTGGCTACAGGAAGCCAAGCGATGGCATCTGTTATGTTAGCACCGTTCGCATTAAGTACATTACCAGCCACTATGCCAAGTACTAATGCTTGGCTAAATGCGGTTGCACTCGCCATTTTAGGTACTGCTATTGCTTATATTTTGTATTTCAAATTGATTGCCAATGTAGGGCCAGCAAAAGCGATTTCGGTGGCCTACATGGTGCCGTTATTTGGCATTATTTGGGGCGTATTGTTCTTGCAAGAGCACTTGTCGTTACAAACCATTATTGGCGGGGTAATGATACTAACGGGTGTGGCACTCACTACCGGTGTGATAGGTATAATAAAACGTAGCAGGGCAGCCAAAACGGCGTAATAAACTTGTTTGCTCGGTTTGAAAGGACGTTAGCATCACCCTAGTATACGTAATACAGCTTAGTACCATTAAGTACAGCTAATACGTGTGGTGATGCTAAGCGTTATATATTGAAATCTGTTTATTAAATTTCAAATCAAAATTTAGCAGCTTACTTATTCAATAAGCTGCATACGCACTAAATTGTGCCCATCCCTTTTAGCCTGATACAGCGCATCTTCCGCATGGGCAGTAACTTCATTCATACTGCGGGTGGTGGCAGTGAAAGATACCCCAAAAGAGGCGGTTAATTGAAGCTGCGGCGACTCACTTAACGGCGTTAACGTGGCAATGCCATGACGTAAGTTTTGCGCAGTATCGAAGGCTTCATGCGGCCCTGTTTGAGGCAATAAGATAATAAATTCTTCACTGCTCCAGCGACCAAGCACATCTTGCTCACGTAAGTGATCAGAAAGATATGCCACAACCTTATCTAACACATCATCGCCCGCATTTCGGCCATGGGCATCAATAATATGCCCAAAGTCGTCTACGCTGATTAAAATTACACTAATAGAACGCTGTTCTTTTAATAACGATTGGTAGATAAGTTCTAAGTTAGTGCGGTCGGGCAAACGATTAGCATGACGCACAATTAAGTCGGGCTGCATGTCTCGTCTGAAATAATAGAGCAAATTATATATAAGCAAAAAGAGTGAGAAAACAACCACTAGCAAAGTAACCACACTGAAGATAAAGGCTTGCGATATTTCGGTCTGCCTGTCTTCTAATGGGCTAAGTAAAAAGACGGTCCATCCAAACTGGTTCAATTTAACTTCGGCAATCAAAAAGTCTTTTTGATCGATAGTCACTAACTTATTATTAAGGGCTTGCTCGTCTTGCACCGTAATCGGAAGGCTGGCATACCAAGGTAGCTCTGAAAGGTTGGTAAAGTCAGAATACGAGGCCACAAGAGAAGGGTCGGAAGACAGCATGATGTCTCCCTTTTCATCGACAAAAAGAAAGTCGTAGCCGTATTGTTCTTTGTAAGAATCGAAGACACTAATAAAACTGCGTAAGCTTTTCCCTATGCCAAAGAAGCCCAGAAACCGGCCATCGTCATCAAAGACCTTAAGGTCGATATAAAAATGGGTGTCTTCCCATTTACCAATATCCGCCACTGCATCCTGAGATCCATCACGGTACTTAAAATACCAACTGACTTCGCCCTCAATTAACTCAATGGTAGTGCCATCGGAATTATATTGTCGTTTGGCGCTCTCGCTGGCAATAAAGAAGGATAAACCAAACTCTCTTTCAAGACGGTTTAGGGTGTTAAATATCGCGGCCTCGTTAACCTCGTCGCCTTCCATTAAGGTGACTAATTCAGTGGAATGGCCTAACGCTTCAGACGTATGAAGCGGCTTTAATAACTGCTCGACAATAAGAGACACCGCTGGCGATAGTGACTGTTGCTGTGCTCTGCTTTGCTCCGCTACAATTTTAGAAATACTAAAATGCACTAGGGTAACAATAGCTAGAACCACGACGGCAAACAGCACCAATATACTTCGGTGAAGTGTTCGAAAAGTATTCACTGACTACGCAAGCTCCTTTGCTGCTACAATCCAATTCAGTTGAGAACAAAGTATACCCGTTGATTTAATGAACTACTAGGCTGTTCAGCTCAGATATAGACTTAAGAATGAGCCCTTAAAAATCAATCGCTGACATATAATCACGGCTTAGATACACTAGGCAAAAGTTCGTATTATCGATTTTCGTAAAGGAATAGCATGGCATTTTCAGTGGTAGTTTTAGCCGCAGGCAAAGGCACGCGCATGAAGTCTTCGTTACCAAAGGTACTTCACAAAGTGGGCGGAGTGCCCATGGTGCAGCGTATTATCAACACCGTTCAAGCCCTAGAGGCTGATAGTATTCATTTAGTTTATGGTCATGGAGGCGACAAGCTAAAGGCCACATTAACAGGCGAAAACTTAAACTGGTGTTTGCAAGAAGAGCAGTTAGGCACGGGTCATGCGGTGCAGCAAGCCGCGCCTCACATTAGCGATGATGAAGATGTGCTTGTACTAGTTGGCGATGCACCCCTTATTCGTCAAGAAACCTTGGCCAAGCTAAAAGCCGTGAAAGCTGAGTGTGATTTAGCCCTGCTTACCGTTGAATTAGACGACCCAACAGGTATGGGCCGAATTATTCGTAAAGACGACAACATTACCGCCATTGTTGAGCACAAAGATGCCACCGATGCGCAAAAGCAAATTTGTGAAATCAATACCGGCATGATGATGATGGCCGGAAGCGATTTAAAACGTTGGTTGGGTGCGCTAAGCAATAGCAACGCACAAGGTGAGTATTACCTTACTGATGTCATTGAAATGGCGGCTAATGAAGGCAAGCGTATTCAATCGGCACAACCACAAGAAGTGGTTGAGGTTGAAGGGGTAAATAACCGCATTCAATTGGCGCATCTAGAGCGTGCGCTACAACTTCGCCAAGCGAACGAATTAATGACCAATGGCGTGGCATTGGCCGACCCTCAACGTTTCGACCTAAGAGGCACACTAACCACGGGGCAGGACGTAAGCATTGATATTAATGCGGTGGTAGAAGGTAACGTTATTTTAGGCAATAACGTAACGATTGGGCCGAACTGCGTTTTGAGAAATTGTGAAATTGCCGACAACGCAGTCATTGAGGCAAATTCTATTATCGAAGAAGCCATCGTAGGTGAAAGCTGCACGGTAGGGCCATTTGGTCGCTTGCGCCCTGGCGCGGTTATGCATGCAAAATCTAAAGTCGGTAACTTCGTTGAAATGAAGAAAACCGTGCTAGGTGAAGGAGCTAAGGTTAATCACCTTACTTACCTAGGTGATGCGGAAGTGGGCGCTAATGCCAATATTGGTGCTGGCACTATTACTTGTAACTATGACGGCGTGAATAAATCTAAAACCGTTATAGGTCAGAATGCCTTCGTGGGCTCTAATTCTTCGTTAGTGGCTCCCGTAACGATTGGTGACAATGCCACGGTAGGTGCTGGCTCAGTCATTACCACCGAAGTAGAGAGTGCGGCATTAGCAGTAGCACGAGGCAAGCAGCGTAATATTGCTAACTGGCCCCGCCCGACTAAAAAATAGCGAGTATGTAATAGCTTTAGAGCTTTTTACCGCTTAATGAAAGGACAGCTATGGTTGTCCTTTTTTGTGCCCGCTTGTTTCTACCCTCGTTCGTCGCTTTATAATAATTGTGCAAAAAACTTGCGAAATAAAGTCGAATAGCTTACATTTCTTTCACTTTGTAAATTATAGCTTTCGTTTTGAAAGTCATGATGTAGAAGTAATGTAGAAATAGTTTAGAAATGGTGTAGAGAAAACACTGTGGTTTTCGTCATATCGGGGTTGGGTTGAGTGTGAAAACAAGTCGTTCTGTAGATCAGCGCCGCGCTGGCATTATTAAATGGGTAAATACTCACGGCTACGCGCAAGTTGAATTCCTCGCGGCCCAGTTCAGTACATCTGAAGTGACTATCCGAAAAGATTTAGCCGCCTTGGCAGACCAAAAAAAGCTTATTCGTCAATTTGGCGGTGCCGCGCCATTATCTGCTTCTCAAGGTGAAACCAATGTAGTGAATTTACCTTCATCGATAAAACAGAATATAGGTAAGCTTGCTGCTAGTCGCATTCAACAAGGCTCAAAAATAGTATTAGATTGCGGCAGTACCATCGCTGCGCTTTTACCTTGCCTTCGTGACATACCCAATCTGGTAGTGATGACCAATGCCTTAGATGCAGCGAGTCAGCTGACCAAAAGCAATAACGAACCGACTATTTTAATGACAGGTGGTACCTGGGACTCGGCATCTCGTTCATTCCAAGGTGCAATGGCCGAACAATTAGTATCGGCATATAGTTTTGATATGGCGTTTATTGGCGCGGCGGGTATTGATGTAAGTCGCGGAACTACTACCTTTAATGAATTAACCGGGCTTACTCGTGCCATGGCACGTGCTGCCCATGAAGTTGTTGTAATGGCAACGTCAAATAAGCTTTCGAACAAAATGCCCAATTTAGAATTGGGCTGGGAAAATATCTCTACCCTTGTGACTGATAATGGCATTAGTGACGAGGATAAATATCTAATTGAACAACAAGGCGTAACGGTGCTGGTCGCTGCGCAAAACGGAGAGTAATTATGTGTGGAATTGTCGGTGCTGTTGGCGAGCGTAATGTTGTTGAAATTCTATTAGAAGGCTTAAAGCGACTTGAATATCGTGGTTACGACTCTTCAGGCGTGGCCTTGTTGCAGCAAGATGGCACACTAAATCGCATAAGAAGTACCGGTAAGGTACAAGAGCTCGTCGATATTATTGCTAACGATGAAGCGTTAGGGACGACCGGTATTGCGCATACCCGTTGGGCCACCCACGGCGGTGTTACTGTAGCCAATGCCCACCCTCATTTCTCTAGCGACCGCGTTGCGGTAGTGCACAATGGTATTATTGAAAACTACCAAACCCTACGCGAACAGCTTTCAGCAAAAGGCTATGTATTTAGCAGCGACACTGACACCGAAACCATCGCCCACACGGTTCATGAAGCATTAGATGCTGGCAAAGACTTATTAGAAGCGGTTCAGACCTCCGTTAAAACATTCCACGGCGCTTACGGTACTGTTGTTATCGACAAAGAAGATGTGGGCCGTATGGTAGTAGCGCGCTCTGGTAGCCCGTTAGTAATTGGTTTAGGGTTAGGCGAAAACTTTGTTGCGTCTGATCAAATGGCACTGTTACCAGTTACACGCCGTTTTATATTTTTAGAAGAAGGTGATGTTGCCGATATTACTCGCCGCACCATTGCTATTTATGACAAAGACGGTAATGCAGTTGAACGTGAAATTATTGAATCTAACGTTGAACACGACGCCGGCGATAAAGGCGCTTACCGTCATTATATGCTCAAAGAAATTCACGAGCAGCCAGTGGTTGTGCGCAATACGTTAAAAGACAGACTAACCGAAAATGGATTAGCGGCAGATGTGTTTGGAAACGGTGCCGATGATATTTTTAGTAAAATTAAACATGTGCAAATTGTAGCCTGTGGTACCAGCTATCATTCCGGTATGACCGCCCGCTACTGGTTAGAAGAATACGCCAATGTGTCGTGCAATATCGAAATTGCCTCTGAGTTTCGTTACCGCAAGTCAGTGGTTCACCCGAATAGCTTACTTATCACCATTTCACAGTCGGGCGAAACAGCCGATACTTTAGCGGCACTACGTTTAGCCAAAGAAATTGGGTATAGCGCAAGTTTAGCTATTTGTAACGTACCGGGTTCTTCGTTGGTACGCGAGTCAGACTTAGCGTTTATGACCCGTGCAGGCGCCGAAATTGGCGTGGCATCAACCAAAGCCTTCACTACCCAGTTAACTGCATTCTTAATGCTAACCCTAGCGTTAGGTGAGAAAAACGGTATGGCTGAAAGTGATAGTAAAGACATCATCAGCGCACTTCAAAGCTTGCCCGCCAAGCTAGAAGAAACCCTAACCATTACCCAAGGTATTGAAGATTTAGCCGAAGAATTTGCCGATAAACAACACAGCTTATTCTTAGGCCGTGGCGATCAATACCCTATTGCCATGGAAGGCGCGCTTAAGCTAAAAGAGATTTCGTATATTCACGCAGAAGCCTATGCATCAGGCGAATTAAAGCACGGCCCATTGGCACTTATCGATGATGAAATGCCGGTTATTGTGGTTGCGCCTAATAACGAATTGCTAGAAAAGCTTAAATCGAATGTGGAAGAAGTACGCGCTCGTGGTGGCATCATGTATGTGTTCGCCGATAAAGACGCCGCGTTCAAAGGTGACGACACCATGCGTGTAATCAATGTACCGCACTGCGAAGCACCTATTGCCCCTATCATTTATACCTTGCCGTTACAGTTGTTGTCGTACTACGTAGCGTTAATTAAAGGTACGGATGTTGACCAACCTCGTAACTTGGCGAAGTCGGTTACTGTGGAGTAGTTCTCTATAAGCGGCTGAGGAGTCTCTTTTGTTGTACCATATTTTAGGTACCGTGAGCGCAGCCGCTTTTTTGCTGACGTGGTACGGGTTAGCAAAGCAAATCACTAATATAGAGACGCTTCGTAAAAGTCATTTGCCTGCTACTCAAAGCTTGTCGGTAAACCAGTTTGCCTCAAGCTTTTTTGCGTTTTATGCCAATTTTATTTTCGGTATTGCGATAGAGCCGCTTAGTCATTATCTCGTCTGGACTCGCTTTGGTGCGCTCCTTCTGATATTGGCAATCCTTTATCAGATTTGGCGAGACAGGCGGTCAATCTCAACTGGTTTTATCGTCAGTTTGTGTGCCGTTGGTGTGGTGATTGGGCTCTGTTCTATAGGCTTTCGTCCTTACCCCAATCTGGCCAAACTTGGGGCTAACAGCCTAATGTTGGTAGTAACAGTGCTACTTATGCAGGGCACACTGCACCAAATAATGGTGTTAAGACGCAGTCGCGTTATCGGTGCGCTGTCGCCAACCTTATTTCGCAGTATTCTAATTAAAGATGTCACTACACTCGCGTTCGCGTTTACGATGCCTATTGCCGTCGCTTGGCCACTTATTCTTCTTAATGGGGCCAGTGTACTCACTCGCGGTAGTTTGTTAATTCAAATGAAAAAAATAAAAAATAATGAGGTCAGCGTTAATTAAACCTAAAATCGCTCTGACCTTTTAACCCCAATTTTTGTTAACCGGCTTTTCTAGCCAAGAATATGGTGTGCTTACTTCCTTTACCCTTGCGGGCTCTGGCAATACGAGTACTCACTACGTAGCCTACGTTTTTTAGGCGAACAGAAAACAAGTAATCAGGCCCAGCAGACCATATGGCTAGCATGCCATTGGGTTTTAGCACTTCATAAATATCTTCTAAGCCGTCGATTGAATAAATCCAATTATTGTCAGAATGGGTTAACCCTTCAGGGCCATTGTCTACATCAAGTAATATGGCGTCGTAGGTAGGTGTTTTAGTATTTAAAAGGTGTTTTACATCACCTACTTTAACATTCGTTCTAGGGTCTTGAAGTGGGTTTTTAGCGCAATTACCTAGTGGGCCTTTGTTCCATTCCACCACCTCAGGAATTAACTCTGCCACCGTTACTTGTGAACTAGGCGTCACTGCTTTTAGCGCAGCTGCAAGGGTGTACCCCATTCCTAAACCGCCTACCAAAACGTGCGCATTATGTGTGGATTTAAGATGCTCGCAGCCCATTTGAGACAGCTCTTTTTCTGAGTTGTATACACGGCTATTCATCAACTCGCCACGAATACCGGATAGGCGAATACTGAATTCTTCATCTCGCTGAGAAAACGTTAATTCACCACCGTTATTTGGAATTTGAGCTGTACCTAATTTAACCCATGGAACCATGTGAAGGCTTTTCCTTTTGACCGCAATTTGTTGCTTGAACTGAATCTAGGCGCGCAGGATAGCACATTTGCCGAGCATTGATGGAGTTAGCGCCTTTAAAGGCGCAAAGTGAAAATTGAGTAAATAGGGTCAGTGTTAATTAACCTTAAAAGTACACTGACCCCATATTCTTTTTATCGCCTTTTATCGGCGATACATCGCGGGTTCACCCTTTTTAGGTGTGCTGTTATTGATAAACTCACGTAAGTCTTGATTAGACTGTTTTAAATCGTCTCGTCGCAAGTACATCATATGCCCGCTTCTATAGCCTTTAAAGCTTAAACGGTCTTGCAAAATGCCGCTTTGATCAAGCTGCCACATAGTATATTTGGCATCAAAATAGTTGGTGGCGCCGTCGTAGTAACCTGCTTGAATCATCACATTCAAGTATGGGTTTTGTGCCATGGCAAGACGCAGGTTTTCGCCAGATTTATTGCCACTTCTGTCCCACGGGTGAACATCGCCAAACATATTATATTTGGTGTCAGTTTTGTAATTTAACTCTTCTCTCAAGTAGTAATTAATGGCGGGAGTAAACGAATGCAGCCATGAAGTAAGCTCTGCCCAGTAATCTGGTCTATCGCCGCTTTGCTTGGCATCTATACCTAAATAGCGGCTATCTAATCGGCCGAGTGTTTTACCTTCATCACGCAGTAGCGATTTCCAAAAATAGGCGGTGCTGACATCAAGGTTGTTTTGTGAAATCGCGTCTTCTGATAACCCCGAATAGCGCGCCATTTTTTTTAGTACAACTCGTTTTTCCTCAGCACCAATAAAGCCACCTTTTGCTAGCGCTGGAATAAGCGTGTTGATGGTGAAATCTTCCACTTCAGGAAGCAGTTCAGTTAAATCTTTATTTTGGAGTTCACGGTCTAACTTTTTGTGATACCAAGCAGTAGCGGCAAAATAAGGTAGGCGATTCGCGGCTTTTACTGGGCCATTGCGTTCAATACCAATATCGGTAGGTGATACTAATATTACGCCATTTAAATACATCCACTGGCGGTTTTGTAATTCAAGGGCTAAACCCGAAACTCGAGTAGTACCATAGCTCTCACCAATGAGGTATTTAGGCGAACGCCAGCGATTATGGCGAGTGACAAAGGTATTTACCCAATCTGCCAGGTAACTGATATCAGCGTTGACGCCAAAAAACATGCTCTTCTGTGCGTCCTTTGAAGGCATTTCACCTTCTTCATTCTCAAGTACGCGGCTGTACCCAGTATTAACGGGGTTAACAAATACGATGTCTGCTACATCTAATATTGAATATGGGTTGGTTTGCACGCCGTACGGCTGTAAGGGGTAGCCTTCATCATCAATATTTAAAATTCGAGGGCCTGTATAGGCCACGTGCATCCATACTGATGCTGAACCGGGGCCACCATTAAAAGAGATAACAAGCGGGCGAGACTCATTGTCTTTTATATCAGTGCGCTGATAGTAGGTGTAAAACAAGGTGGCGACCGCGTCATCCTTGCTATTCCACACCGGTTGCGTACCTGTTGTAGCGCTGTATTTCACGCGCTTACCTAATATTTTGGTTTCATGCTCGGTTACTACACTACTATCGATATCGATGGTGCGTTTATGTGTTTCTTCTGCTGCATTAGCGGTAATAGCGAACAATGCCACTAAAACAAACCACATAGCTTTGCTTTTGATTATTGAATTTATTGAGTTCATCGCGTTTTCTTTTCGTTGTTATTCATCTAATAAATGCCACGTACCTCACTATACCTTGCCGCAGAGGTATAGTGATATTTGCACGACAAAATAGCTAATATTTCCGACTTATACCTATGAGCCTTCCAGCTGAATAGAAAGTGATGGCATAAGCGAGTGTAGCTAGGAAAGGCGCGAAATCCCAAATACTCGCGCTAAGAAACTCAGCACTAAACTGAGCGAGAAGCTAATTTGCACATTCTATCGATGTGATGTTATAACATAATCAGTACGGATTGATAAATAGTAAGGCTCTATTAAATGGACCCTTTGAAATCATATTCTTAGTTTACTGTTAATAAGGTAATCGAATGAAAACGCCAATCATTCCATCAAATTACGGGCAATGGGAGCATTGCATTATAGAAGAGTGTGGTATTCCACTGACGGTATCTTTTGTCGATGAGCGCATCGCAGCAATGAGCGATGTGAAGAATGAGTACACACGACATTTTTTGAATTGCTACGGTAAAAATCATTACGACAATACGATGCGTTGGTTGATGCAAGCGAAGGAAACACTGTCATGAATCAGATAGTCGATAAGCAACAGCTTTTAGATGCCCCTACAGAAGAATATATGAACGAGGCCCAGCTTGATTTCTTCAAAACGCTACTTACCGATTTAAAGAGGAAAACAATGTTGCATATAGAGGAAATGAAGGTTCAATTAAGTGATCCTCCTGAGATAAATGATGATGTAGATCGAGCGCAATACGAGGAGGATTCGCGCATCGGTTTGCGCATTATGGATAGAGAAAGAAAGCTCATACGTAAAATAGACAAATCACTGAAGCGTATTTCAGATGGTGACTTTGGTTATTGCAAAGAGACGGGTGAACCTATTGGCATACCTCGGCTTTTGATTAGACCAATTTCAGAATATTGTGCAGACGTTAAACAAGTTAATGAAGGAAAAGAGCGCCATTTTCAACGAGAGCGAAAGTAACTTAAAAGGCCATTTATGGATGGCCTTTGTTTATTTTAAAAGCGCTAAACGTTAGTGTTCACACGTTATGTAGATCAAAATTTATAAAAAGGTATATTCATGAAAAAGCCCTATTTAGCGGTCTCTTTACTCTTTTTTTCTAGTGTAGGGTTTGCAGTAAATGCACAGCAGCATGTGCACGGGCAAGGCGAGCTTTTAGTTTCTCAAGAGGGCAGCATGCTTCACCTTCAGCTTGTATTACCTGCCGCAGATGCCCTTGGTTTTGAGCACGAGCCTGAAACGACCGAGCAACTAAGTAGTCAAAATTTGCTTGCCGAAAGGTTCACCTTAAATACCAACGTGATAGATGTGGAGGGTAAATGCGAGTTAGTGGGTGTTGAGCACACATTAGAAGCGCATGATGACCATCATAAGAGCGACCATGAAGATGCTCACGAAGCGCACTCGGGTGATCACGACGAGGCGCATGAGAGCGAGCATGCTTTGCACAAAGAACATGACGAACATGAAGGGCACGAAGAAGAAAAGCATCAAAATATTGAAGTTGAATATCAATTTCACTGTGATGATGCGGTGTCTGGCATTACCGTTACCCTATTTGAATCAATGCCATCGCTAAGTGCTATTCAAGCTCAGTGGATCACTGAACGTGGACAAGGTCTTTCTGAGTTATCTGCCCGTCAGCCAACGTTACGTTGGTAAGCTAAGAATCTGGTAGGTTAAAAATAAGGAACCATACTGAATGAATTTTCAAAAAATAAGCGATAAAACTGCCATAGCACTGTCTATGCTATGCGTGGTGCACTGCTTATTATTGCCTGTTTTATTACTTCTTCTCCCACCGCTAGCGGGTGTATTAGCTTTAGATGACGAGTTGTTTCATAAAACGTTGCTTTTCTTCGTTGTGCCAATCAGTGTTATTGCTCTCATGATGGGGTACTTTTATCACCGAAATCACACCATGCTTTTGGTGGGTGGTGTAGGGCTATCATTGCTTATTTTAGCCGTAGTGTTAGGACACGACGTGTTGGGTGAATACGGCGAAGTGGCGTTAACGATTATAGGGTCTAGCTTTATTGCATTTAGTCATATTCGAAACCTAAGACTACGCCGTCAAACAGATAATGAAACCGATTACCCGCACATCATCACACATAAATAACGGCGTACAGGAAGGGTGTGTATTACAACAAGTAAGCTTGAAAAATTAAGTGCTATTCCAACCAATATTATCAGTGGTTTTTTAGGTGTGGGAGCAACAATTAGTTGCATGCCTGCTAGATGAAAACCAAATGCCCTCTGTACTAAATGCTCACTAAATTCCCTTTAAATGCCTAGGATAATAGCTAACGCATACCTGTCAGCGTTTGTGAAAAATAGCATCTATTGTTCTTGATAAACCTAGTGAGCACGAAAGTCATCGGGCTGACCATGGTAAGCCTCAATGTCGTATACGTTAAGGATATACGCTGAGGTTCCAAGGGGGTCTTCAAACATACCCTGTTCTAAAATACCCGTTAACGTAAATGCGTCGGCTAAATTGTGATGGGCAAATCCATCGGGCAGTTGTACAAAAATAATTTGATTGGGTGGTGGAGGGGGAAAGTGAATACAAGCGCCGTAGTAAGGCACCACGAAAAAGCTTTGTAGTGTGCGATCTTCATTCACTTCTATCGGTACAATAAAGCCGGAAATAGAAATCGCTTTGCCTAAAATGGTGTGTACTATATTGGTGGAGTGAAGGGCTGAAATGTAATTTTCATCGCTACTGGCTTGAATAGATAATAGCAATTGATTCGTTATAGACTGAACGGTGCCGATTTGGGTAGGCGATAAGTCACTTGTGTCGTTCCCTGATTGATATTGACGTAAGGTGGCTTCTTCTTGTTCTGGCAGTAAGTCTTGCCAACCTAAGCGTATTACACTTTTTTGTTCAACTTCTTGGCTGAATAAGGCCTGTAACTCGGGGTTGCTGGTCTGATAAAGTGCTTCGCTAGTGTACAACTGATGTTTTATGCTGGGCCAATATAGTTGAACTAGCCTAGTGAATACACTGCCAGCCACTAAGAAAACGAAAAGAAGTAGTACTATCTTCAATGGTTTGCGCTTAGCGATAACTGCAGCCGGCTCGTTTTCTTTAGCAGCGACTTTACTCACTCCCTTATCCACTTTTTTATGCTGAGCGTAGTTCAATTTTCTGACTCAGTGAAAAAGGCTTCCCGTCACTTAACCCATTTATTTGGATGGAAATGTGCGATTGGCCTGGGCGCTTTACCGTAAACGTTAAGTTATAAACGCCAGCGTCTTGTTCCAGTAACACAGCGCTATTTCCCACTATTTCTACGCCATCGCTACCTATAAAACTAACGTTTACATCACGATAGCGTAGCGGTATCACGTAAGATATTTTCGCTGTGGCGGCTTCATCAACAACAACGTCCACCTGTTTAGCGTGTTTAACCGACAGGGTTTGGAAAGCCGACACCTGATAATGTTGCTGAGCAAGGGGGTGTAACCGATTAAAGCCAAAGCCCAAATTACCACCGCCATGCAGGCCGCAAGCATGTGCGGCAGAAACCACTGTCAAAGAGGCTAGCAGGGCAGATAATAGTTTATTAAATCGTGTCATCAATTATCCCTCGTATGGTTTCACATTGACGTGATCTAAACGGTACGCCGCGGTGCCCATCGCATTTTCAGTGGTGTCGATAGCCAAGGTGCCTTCGAACCAGAAAGGATCGTACAAACTTTCTAGTTCAACACCTTGCTCAATACTCACATATATAATCTGATTCGGGGGCGGTGGAGGCATATGAATGCATGCACCGAAGTAAGGTACGATAAAAAATTCTGTGACCATTTGCGATTCGCTGCTTTCAAGAGGAACAATAAAGCCAGGAATACGGATAGGCTTATTCTCAAAGGTTTTAACGACTTGCGTTGATGTCAGCGCTTGCTGAAAGCGGTTGGTAGCTTCGTTATCAAACTCTTGATTACCAAAGGCTTCCACAGAATCTTCTTGAGAGCCGTCTTCAATACCGGCTAAATAATCTGGTGGATTTAGCAGCGCAGCTAAATCTTCTTCAGGCATTAACTGTGTCCATTCCACCTCTTGGTAGTCAGATGCTTCGATATCTTCAGCATATGTTGTAGGATAAAAAAGCATGCCTGCTATCGCGACAAAAATACCAATGCGGGCGCGTAAGAAGAGGTTCATCATTTTATTTAGCCAAGAATTATTATAACAATTAGTGTAAAACGTTATAACATAACATGGTTAAGTTGTATATTTGAAGTCTGGCTGAGCGTACTCCTACAGCAAAGTAGGCTTAGTTTGGCTTGCATGGCGGCCTAATAGAATTAGAGTCAGCGACATCCACTTTTACGCAAGCATCGCGTAACGCATAAAGGAGATGATTCACATTGTCAGCAGCACCAGAGCAACCATTGAAAAATGAAGCACACTCCAAAAACACAGCGCCTAACCAAGGCAATGCTTTTGCGCTTAATGACGTTAAATATCATTATGCAGATTCAAACAGCAGTGGGCTGCATATACCTACGTGGAAGGTGAATTACGGTGATCGTGTTTTCCTACATGGTCATTCAGGCTCTGGCAAAACCACCTTGCTTAATTTGTTAGCAGGGGTGCTAACGCCACAAAGCGGCGAGTTATCGTTACTCGGCAAGCCATTTTCCGCCTTGTCAGCCAGGCAGCGCGATAAGTTTCGCGCGCAGCATATTGGCGTGGTATTTCAGCAATTCAATTTGATTCCCTACCTAAGCGTGCTTAAAAATATTGAGCTGGCCACATATTTCGCAAAAGCTGGCAAAACCAATGTGGCCGATGCGGCCGAAGCGTTGCTGATAGGGCTTAAATTGCCTGCTACTATTCTTCAGCAACCCGCTAATACGCTAAGTGTAGGCCAACAGCAGCGGGTAGCCATTGCCCGTGCGTTAATCAATAAACCAGAAATATTGCTTGTAGATGAACCCACGTCTGCCTTGGATGCTGCCGCACGAGACGCCTTTATGACCATTCTTATCGATATGTGTAAGCAGCACAACACGACACTGATATTTGTAAGTCACGATATGTATTTGAAAAAGTTTTTTGAAACCAGTGTAGAAATGTCCTCTCTAAAACAGCCAGCGGAGAGCATGTAATGTTAGTGTCGTTAGCGTGGAGTAGCTTAGGTAGTCGCAAAAAATCAGTGATATTAACGTTTCTTTCGTTGCTGATTAGTATCAGTGTATTGCTAAGCGTTGAGCACATTCGCCAGCAGGCAAAAGAGAGCTTTAACCGTACGATTTCAGATGTCGACCTTATCGTTGGCGCCCCAAGCGGTCAGCTCAATCTTTTATTGTATTCAGTGTTCAGGATGGGAAGCCCCACCAGTAACATCAACTATGCAAGCTATGAAGCACTGCAAGAAAGTAAATTAGTAGAGTGGGCAATTCCTATCTCTTTAGGAGATTCTCATCGCGGCTTTCGGGTAATGGGGACGAACGACAACTATTTTCAGCATTTCAAGTTTGGTAACAAGCAAGCGCTCAGTTTTCAAAACGGTAATGCCTTCGCGAGCTTATTTGAAGCGGTGATAGGCGCTGATGTGGCCAAAGAGCTGGGTTATAAAGTGGGAGACAGTGTGGTGATTTCTCATGGTATTGGTAACACCAGTTTTACCAATCATGACAATACCCCTTTCACTATCACCGGCATACTTTCAGCCACTGGCACGCCGGTAGATAAAACCGTGCATGTAAGCTTAAACGCGATTGAAGCTATTCATTTATCGGCGTCAAAGCAAAGCCAATTGCTCAACGATGCAACCTCGGTAAATACCACGCCAGACAGCGTAACAGCGGTAATGCTTGGGTTAACCTCAAAGTTTGCAACGTTTAAACTTCAGCGCGATATCAACAACTACAAAACAGATAGGCTTATGGCCATACTGCCTGGCGTGGCGCTAACCGAGCTTTGGCAAATGATGGGTACGGTAGAAAACCTACTGCGAGTGATTAGCATTTTAGTGCTTATATCTTCATTGTTTGGTTTATCGACTATGTTGTTAGCCTCTATGCAGCAGCGTAAAAACGAAATTGCCGTATTGCGAGTATTAGGTGCAGGCCCAGGCGTTATCTTTACCTTGGTATTAGTAGAAGCGTTAATCTTAGTATTGTTAGCGATTGTGGCGGCGATTGGGTTGCTTAGCGCAGCGTTAACCTTATCGAGTGATTGGCTTGCGTCTCAGTATGGTCTATTTTTAAGTGCGAATTTGCTTACCCTGGAAACGCTGAAAGTGGTAAGTGTGATTACCTTGGCGGCTATTGTCACTTCGGCAATCCCAGCCTTTGAAGCGTATAAAAACGCACTGCATAGTTCACTTTCTTCGAAGTAGCGGGTGGTACTGTATACTGATGGGTGACTGGTCAGCAACTTAGTTTACAGCGGCGAGCGTAGTCTTCACAAAGCACGCTTACGCGCTTAGTTAAATGGAATGATTTATATTCGCTCATAGCATGAGCCTGCAAGGAGCAAAAAATGAAAAAGTGCTTTAGTTTACTTCTCTTTATCTGCATTTTTAATGTGTCTGCGCAAAGCTTTGATACCGCTAAATTAGATAAGTATCTAGCTGCGCTTGATGAAAATGAAAAGGCAATGTTTAGTTTGGCAGTGGTAGAAGATGGCAAGCCTGTTTACGAAAATTCAATAGGTTATGCCGATTTAGCCACGAAGAAGAAAGCCAATAAACACACTCAGTATCGCATAGGGTCGATTACTAAAGTGTTTACATCTGTAATGATTTTTCAGCTCATCGAGGAGGGGAAACTTTCTTTAGATACTACATTGGCAGGCTTCTATCCCAATATTAAAAATGCCGATAAGATCACAATCTCTATGTTACTTAGCCACCGAAGTGGGATTCATAATTTCACTAACAAACCTGAATTTAGTCAATATATGACGTCACCCAAGTCAAAGGGTGAAATGATAGGAATTATCGAAGCGCTAGAAAGTGACTTTAAGCCAGGCAGCCAAACGCGCTATTCGAACAGCGGATATTTACTGCTGGGCTTCATCATAGAAGATATTACGAAAGCGACTTACGCCCATCAACTAAAACAGCGTATTAGCATGCCATTAAACCTAACGAGAACGATTTATGGTGCGGCTATTGATGTAAAGCGCAATCAAGCTAACTCATATAAACCTATCTCATCGGGTTGGGCTCCTGCAAGCCTCTCCGATATGAGTATCCCCCATGGCGCAGGTGCAATTGTCTCTACGCCCACCGAGGTCGCCTTGTTTCTCTCTGCCCTTTTTTCCGGTGAGCTAGTTTCTGAGGATTCGCTGAACCAAATGAAACAGGTAAATCAAGGTATAGGGCGTGGCTTGTTGCAATTCCCCTTTCACGACAAAAGGGCTTTTGGACACAACGGGCGAATTGACGGTTTTAATTCAGTCGTGGCTTATTTTGCTGACGATAACGTTGTTTTAAGCCTGGTTTCCAATGGGTTAAATTATGCGCTGAACGATATCAATATAGCCGTATTGAGTATTTATTATGGCCTTGATTATGAAATACCTGACTTGACCCAGATGCCAGTGGAGCTTGCGCAAGAATACCTTGTTAACTACGAAGGTGTGTTTATCTCCCCAGACATTCCTCTGAATATCACGTTAAAAGTCGATGATAGTGTGCTAACGGCGAAAGCTACAGGTCAACCGGTACTTGGTCTTACTCCGTATTCAGCCTCGGAATTTCGTTTCACGCCAGCAGGTATTGTTATTGTGTTTGAAAATGCCGGCGGTCTAGTTGACTATACTCGCTTCGAGTTACAACAAGGCGGCGGGAAGTTTAGGTTTACTCGAGAGTAAACCTAATATCGCGTATCTCGTGTGAACCGTGGCAAAGCCTTTCGGCGTATATTGAGTTTGCGATACACTGCAAAAAACGTTTACGAGGTTAGCCATGTCATTACCCCTTTCACTACTCGATCTTGCCCCTATTTCAGACGGGCAAAGCATAAGCGATGCATTAAGTAACTCGCGAGAGTTAGCTAAGCAAGCTGAGCGTAGTGGATATCAACGTGTGTGGTTGGCAGAACATCACGGTATGCATGGTGTGGCGAGTTCTGCTACCGCCGTTATGTTAGGCAACATTGCCGGCGCTACTAACCACATTCGTGTAGGTGCAGGTGGTGTAATGCTACCAAATCACGCACCATTGGTTATCGCCGAGCAATTCGGTACGTTGGAAACCTTGTACCCAGGTCGCATAGATTTAGGGCTTGGCCGAGCCCCAGGTACCGACATGGCTACCGCAAAAGCATTGCGTCGCAACCTTAGCAGCAACGCGCATGTAGACACCTACCCTGATGACATAAAAGAGCTTCAACATTATTTGGGAGCCCCAGAGCCTGGGCAGAAAATTATCGCGGTGCCGGGTGCCAACACACATATTCCGTTATGGTTGTTGGGTTCAAGTTTATACAGTGCGCAATTGGCTGCATCGGTTGGGTTGCCTTATTCTTTTGCGTCGCACTTTGCACCAGACCAGCTGTTCGATGCCTTGCATGTTTATCGTTCTATGTTTAAACCATCAGCGCAGCAAGAAACGCCTCACGTGATGGCGGGGTTAATGGCGGTTGTAGCCGATACCGATGAAGAAGCTCAGTACTTGTTCACGTCGGTTCAACAGCAGTTTATGAATATGCGGCGCGGGCTGAATAAGCCTTTCGCTAAACCTGTAGATGATTTATCTAATATTTGCAGCGAAGCCGATTACGCTATGCTGTCTCATGTATTGCGTTATGCGTTAGTAGGCTCAAAAGCGACGGTAACCACGCAGTTAGCTAAGTTTGTAGAAGCCACAGAAGTGGATGAGTTAATTGTTTCAATGCCCATTCATAATCTAGAGGCACGACTAAAAAGCGTTGCGCTTTTGGCCGAAGTGAAAATGTAGTCGAAACCAACGTCTAGCAGAAATGCGCCTATCTCTAAATGTGGATATGACACTTTGAATGGAATTAGAAAAGCCTGCTAAGAGCAGGCTTTTTACGTGTAGCAACGGGCATTATTTCTTATTCGCAAGGCGCTCAATAAGCGCTTTATGCTGAGGGAATTTTTCTAACAATTCATGCTGAAAAACTTCAATCATATCTTCAGGCTCCCACCCAGGGGATACCGCTTCGCTCACCAAACCATAGTCGCCATCAGTTAATTCGGCCGCTTTATAAGTGCCACCGGGAACAGCAAGCTGCAACTGCTGGCCGTTGGCAATATCAGGCCCTACTACCACTTTTTCGTAATGGCCATCTGGGTAAATCATATGGTAAGTAATGGGCGAGCCCATATGGTAAAACTCAATGCCATCGGAATACTTAGTATGAAAATGGTCAATACTATTGTCGTTCGTAAGCATATAATAAATAGCGGTCATGGTGGTGCGTTCACCACGCGCCGTTGTTACTTTGTCTCTGTGATCCGCTTTAAAGCTTTGGCGAAAATACCCACCTTCGAAGTGATGAGAGAGGTTGAGTTGTTCAATGACTTGTTCTTTCGTTAACGTCTTCATATTATTGTTCGTCATTTTCTGGTTCCTCATTTCGTTGTTAGCGATAGGCGAAAAGCTTGCCAGGCATAGGCTTAAACCTATACCTAGCGTTGTCATTTTTTTGCTAGAACATATATTTGGGGGAGTACTAGGGATAAGAGATTTTATTCGCCTCATAATATGGTTATTATCCTTGATAGGTTTAGCCGTAACGGGTTAGGCATTTTATATGGCCCTTAAATTATAATGGGCTCCAAATCATAGATGGTTAGTACGCTAGGGCACTTTTTAACGCTTAATCTAGCGCAAACTACCTACAATCACACTGATGGGTGTTTTAAGCCTATATTATACGAACTTCAGCTATGCAGCGAAGTCGATTAACACTATGATATTTCAAACTAATCACCTACTCACAAGCTTAATAGTTGGGCTAAATAAAGATGAAAAAAACGTCACTACTCATTGTGAGTATACTCCTTTGTTTTGTATTTCACGCTCAGGTTAACGCTAAACCACTACGTGTGGTCATAATAGAAACGGGTCCTTTACCGGTAGTGATAAATACAAAAGATGCCTTTATCGATGAACTTACGCTGGTTATGCCCGATCATGAAATAGACGTAGAAATATATAATGCAGAGGGTCTAGAAGAAAAGGCGAGGTCTATTGTGGAAACAATCACCGAGCAAGCAGCGCCGGACCTGTTAGTACCAATTGCTACGCTTGCCACTAGGGCGGTTTACAACTTTTCCGCTGCGGCTGAGATTCCTACTTTATTTATGACAGTGGCAGACCCTGTAAAAGAGGGCATAGTCACTGCGTTTGGCGAACATAGCACGTCAAACATAACCGGTGAATCTCACGTATTAGATGCCAAGGTGAAGTTGGATATGCTTGATGGCTTACTAAAAGCCTCTGCACTGGAGGAACCCATCACTATTGGGCTGGTGCACTCAGAATACCCATCTTCAAAAAGTTCGGTAGAAAGCCTGTTAGCACTCGAGAGTCAGTATGATAACGTGAAGTTTGTGACGGTGAGCACCGCCTATGTTGAAGGCACTTTAGGGTTAGGTGCTATGCGTGCTGGTATAGTGGAAGTGCTTAAAGAAAAAGTAGAAACATCTGGCCTCGATGCTTATTGGCTTTCCACTGGCCCCTTGCTTCAAGCCGACGATCTCATTAATGTTATTTACAAAGAAACTAAACTATTACCGATTTTTGCCGAAAGTATAGAGTCTGTACAGCAAGGTGCGTTACTTGGCGTTGTAGCAGATGAAAAGAGTATCGGTAAATCAGGTGCATTACGCGCCAAGAGGATCTTAAGTGGCGAGAGGGCGAATACCATGGCTGTCACTAGAATGGATAAATACACAATAGGGGTGAATGTATCTACCGCCATAAAGATGCACATTCCTATTCCCTCGACGTATTTAAAGTTATCGAAAGAGCACGTTTATCAATAAAGAGTAGTACCAGATATTTATGCGAATTAAGTCGAAGCTTTTAGCTATTTATATCCCCATTCTGTTTACAGGAATGGCGCTAACGGGCTATTGGGCCTATTTGACGGCTTATGAATCAGTGAGAGAGCGAGAGTATCAGTTACTGACTCAAACTCTGTCATTAACCTTTATTGAGTTTGTGCGAGAGCGGCACGATTTGTTAGTGGATTCGGGTTTAGAAAATGTGCCTGTATTTAGAGATGCCTATCAAAAAGAGGTATTTGACGAGTTAGCAGAGCTTCATCAGTCAACTGGTAAGCATTTTGCGGTAAGCGATAAGTCTACTGGCGCTGAGCTATTTAGTACCTATGAAGAGTGGGCGCCCATCAATACCGCTAACGCTAACATTACCACTATCAATGCTACCGATATTGCATTTGGCGAGTCTGAATGGAGAGACCAAGATGTACTCTTTGCCTGTAGTAAGTTCGACCCTTGGAACTGGAAGCTTACGGTTAGCCAATCTACCGATGAGCTAGAATTATCATTGTCAAAAATAGCCTGGCTGACCATTGCTATTACCTTGTTTACGGTGATTTTGGTGAGTTTATCTATAGGAAAAATTACCCAGTATTTTGTGATTTCCCCTATCGGCAAAATTAAGAATGCGACAAGCAGTATCGCAGGTAATCATAAACGGGTAAGCATTGATGTCAGCGGCAAAGATGAGTTGAGTGAATTAGCCCAAGATGTCGAAGCGATGTCTGCAGACATCGAAAATTATGTGGAACGGGCACAAGCTGCCAATAAAGCCAAAACGGACTTTCTTGCCGTCATGAGCCACGAAATTCGCACGCCGTTAAATGGTATTCAAGGGCTTGCTACTTTATTGCTAGATACGCCGTTAGATGACAAGCAAAAGCAATATGCTTCAGATTTACGCTCTTCAGCTACCATTCTTGCCAATGTGATCAATGACGTACTCGATTTATCCAAAATTGAATCTGGCATGTCAGACGTTGATGTGACTGAATTTAATTTAGATAGCATGCTGAACGATCTTATTACCTTGTTAGGTATTAATGCGAGTGCAAACCACACGCGGTTAGAATATAAAAGTAAGAATTTGGACTCGGTAATGGTCACGAGTGATGTGACTAAACTGCGCCAGATAGTGATTAACCTAGCCAGTAACGCCATCAAATTTACGCACAAAGGCACGGTGACGGTTACAGCGAGTCTTAAAAACGTAGCCGGTCCAACGGTAGAAGAAAACCGTTTAGTCATTTCTGTGAAAGATACAGGAATTGGTATAGAACCAGATAGGCTTGAACATATTTTCGATAAGTTTACTCAATCTGATTCTTCTATTTCCCGTCGTTATGGTGGTACCGGTTTAGGTTTATCCATTGCTAAAGAGCTATCGCAACTATTAGGTGGCGATGTCAAAGTGGCAAGCCAAGTGGGTGAAGGGTCGTGTTTCACAATGTCTGTCATGGTAAGCGCTCGTGTTATTGATAGCGCGTCACTGCAAGAAGCGCAAAGTAACCTAAATAAAAATATAATCCTTAAACCGGGTATTAGTGTATTACTGGCAGAAGACAATGCGATAAATGCTGTGGTGGCTCAAGCACTGTTAGAACAACTTGGGTGCACGGTTACTCATGTCGACAACGGTTTAAAAGCAGCCGTTAAAGTTGAAGAGGAAAAATTCGACGTTATCTTTATGGATATTCATATGCCTGTGATGGATGGTGTTGAAGCCACTAGACGCATTCGAAGTTTACCAAGTGACGCAAGCCAAGTCCCTATTATCGGGCTAACAGCAGAAGCCTTTAAAGAGCGCCATGACGCCTTTAAACAGGATGGTATGAACGACGTGGTCACCAAACCTATCACCATTGAAGCATTAAAAGATAGTCTACTTAAGCTAGTCTTATAGAAGCGTCTATACTTACTGAAAGAGGTTACCCATGTTGGGAGAAGCAGGTGGAAGTGGTTGGAAAGCATAGAGAGATTTTAAGACTTCGTGTTGCTCTTATTATCGGCGCTTTGTTGTTAGCCTCTTTTGTTCTCGCGGATATGGTGATGTTACCGTCCCCCTTGTACGAGTTTTATTTGCAAAACCGTCTTATGTATCAATTGCCCATCATTTTTACGGTTATTGTACTTTCGTTCTTTCGATTCTTTTATGCTGCCAAGAGCTGGATTTTTGCTGGGTTGATGGTGGTGTTAACTTTTGCGAATTATGTGCTTATTTACCAAAGTTGGGTATTACACCAATTTGCTTTTCCTTACGAGGGCACGATTTTATATGCATTCTATTGTGTATTCGCGTTGGGTGTTACTTACAAGCTGGCGCTGGTGGCATCGGTAATAAGCATCGCTGGGTTTATGGGGTTAATGGTAATAGCGCCGGTATATGGCGACCGCGTCATGATTTCAACGTCATTTGTGGTAGGCTCGTTATTTATATGTGCTTATGCAAAATATCGATTAGACAGAATAGTTATTCTTTTAAAATCAACAAATAAAAAGCTAAACACCTTAAGTCGAGAAGATCCGTTAACCAATCTTCTTAATAGACGCGCGCTGATGAAAGAAGGCGAGAGATTACTGTCGCTCAGTAAAAGGCAGAACCTTTCTTTCGCTGTATTTATGCTCGATTTAGACGACTTTAAGAAATACAACGATGCCTTCGGTCACCAACAAGGTGATGATGCCATTGTGGCGCAGGCCGATGTGATGCGCGCTGTATTTCAACGACAAACCGATATTTTGGGGCGTTATGGCGGCGAAGAGTTTATGGTTATTGTTAGTGGATTTTGCGCAAGGCAAGTAGAAAAAAGCTGCCAGCAAATACTCGATACATGGGATGAAAAAGCCTTACCACATGCACCAAATGCGTCAGCGAAAACCGTCTCTTGCTCTATTGGTGCAGTGGTTGTTAATAATGTGAAAGGGCAAACATTAGAAGGCTTAATTAACCAAGCTGATAATGAGCTTTACCAAGCAAAGTCTGCGGGGAAGGGGACTTATTTACTATCGACGCTAAGTGAAATTAGCGTCGATAGTTAATGTAGAAAACATAAGCGTTAGGCTTAAAGTTTAACGATCATTTTTCCTTTGTTATCTCCAGAAAACAGCATCTGCAAACCCGCTACTGCCGACTCGATCCCCTCAACCATATGAGAGCGATATTGAATCTTGCCTTGTTGTACGTAGGGCGATAGCTTTGCAACAAGTTGAGGTACTTCGCCCCAATGATCAGGCATGGCAAACCCGCGAACGTTAATGCGTTTTTTAATTAATGGGATCCAGTTCGGGCCGGGAGCAGGCTGTTCCGATTGATAATCGGCAATCATGCCGCAGACCACAATACGGCCATGCGTATTCATACGATTGAAAATATGATGTTGAATAGGGCCGCCGGTGTTTTCAAAGAACACGTCAATTTTATCGGGGGTGAGCTCAGTTAATTTCGCTTCTAAATCGTCAGTTTTGTAGTTTACGGCACCGTCGAAGCCGAGTTCGTTGATAATCCAGTCTGCTTTTTCATCACTGCCTACTACGCCAATAACGCGAAGGCCGTCTGCTTTTGCGAGCTGACCAACTATCGAGCCTACTGAGCCAGCAGCGCCAGTGACAACCAAGGTTTCACCTTCTTTAGGCTCACCAAAGTTATATAAGCCCGTGGTAGCGGTTAAACCAGGAAGCGCAAATACGCAAAGGGCCATTTCTTCGGTAATACCTGGCTGAAGTTTATTGAAGCCTTCACCACTACTCACCAAGTATTCTCGCCAGCCGGTCATCCCCATGAGTTTGTCGCCAACAGAGAAATCCGCGTTATTAGACTCTATTACTTCACCCACACCGCTTGAGCGCATGACTTCACCAAGCTCGACAGGAGGGATGTAACTTTCACGATCTTCACTCATCCAACCTAGCATTGCAGGGTCGAGTGACATGTAAGTTTGTTTGATCAGTATTTCACCTTCACCCGGAGAAGGAATAGCTTGCTCACGAGTTTCGAACAAATGGGGACCAATTTTTCTATCGTTTGGGCGATTGACCAATAGAATTTCTTTATTGTTAGACATGTGAATCTCTCCTAAGACGGTTGAAATTATCTCGTACTATTGTTGTGGGGCTAGAAACTGCTTATACAAGCGTAATCGCTAGATAGGTCAAAAATAGCGTGTTTAATCAAGTCTCCTCCAATTGATTAGGGTGATAGGTAGACTCTCTCATTCACAAATAGTGTCAATTTTTGCAATCTATTATTTTCAAAATGTTTACAACTTCTTTAATTGTGTCGCTAAAATTGTAAAAAATGCGATAAAACAGCGTGAATGGCGTTAACTTGCATTGAACAAAACATACCGTAACCGTAGAATGCGCCACTGCATATTTCCTGTTCTATAAGAGTATTTTTATGAAGCAACATTTTTCTTTACGCGCCTCTGTATGCTTAGCACTCGCCTCTATGGCATCTTCTTCTGTGCTAGCTGCTGGTTTCCAAGTAAACGAGCATAGTGCGAATGGTTTTGGCCGCGCGATGGCGGGCCAAGCGGCAACGCCTGAAAATGCATCAATTCTTGCTACTAACCCTGCTGCTATTACTGAATTTAAAACTGCCCAGTTCAGTGCGCAGGTAAGCTACATCAACCCACAAATTGATATTCGTGGTGATATGGATGTTGCTGTGTATAACGAAAGCGGTGAAGTGCTGTTTGCTAATACTTATGATGCGAGTGAAGAAGATATTGCTACCACTGCTGTAGTGCCTTCTTTTTTCTATACTGCACCGGTTAACGACAAGGTGTCTTGGGGTATCGGTGCGTTCTCTAACTACGGCCTCGCTACCGACTACAGCAATAGCTATAACGGTTTGCACTTTGCTGATGACGCTGAAGTAACTTCATTTACACTAAACCCTGTTGTGGCTTATAAAGTAAACAACACGTTAAGCTTAGGTTTTGGCCTTAATGTGACCTACGCGGAAGCCGAAATTGGTACTGCTATTCCTCAAGCATTTGGTGCGTTGCTTGGCAGCGATGCACTAGGTAATGCAACTATCGTTAAGATGTCTGGTGACGATGTTGGCTTTGGTTGGAATGTTGGCGCGTTATGGCAAGCCA
This sequence comes from Alteromonas lipotrueae, assembly GCF_019249215.1. Lineage (GTDB taxonomy): Bacteria > Pseudomonadota > Gammaproteobacteria > Enterobacterales > Alteromonadaceae > Alteromonas > Alteromonas lipotrueae. The sequence goes on along the minus strand of NZ_JAESDI010000007.1, from coordinate 194,617 downwards.
CTGAGACGACTAAGTTGGCGTTTAGCTACCGAGCTGAAACTGAACTAGAGCTTGAAGGTGAAATTGAATCAGATCTAGGTGTTATTATTCCTGCAGTGGCAGAGCTATACAACCAAGGCGGTTCACTAGACCTTGATTTAGCTGCAATCACTGAAGTGGCTATTAACCAACAGCTTAACGATGAGTGGTCAGTGCAAGCCAGTGTTGTATTCACTGAGTGGAGTGCATTTGATAAGTTGAATGCAGAGCTTGATAGCGGTGACGATTTGCTACTTAAAGAAGAAGATTTCGAAGATTCATTCCGCGTAAGCGTAGGTGGAACCTACCTTTATAGTGACAAGGTTACCCTTCGTGCTGGCTACGCATACGATGATGGTGCTGTTAGCTACGAACACCGCTCGTTGAGTATTCCAGACACCGATCGTCATTGGTACACTGTAGGTGCAACATACGCATTAACTGAAAGCACCAGCATTGATATGGCTTATGCTTATATTAAAGGTCGTGAAGCGGCAGTTAGCCAGCAGCGCACTATTGGTACTATTGTCAGTGATCTTACGGCTACTGAGCATGCTAAAGCGAACGTATTTAGCTTACAGATAAATACCAGCTTCTAAGCAAATTTGATAAGAAAAAGGGCATCATATTGATGCCCTTTTTTATACTTCAGAAAGCGTCTATTTCGTATAACCTAAATCTCAGAGAACCAGTCTTGCAAGCATGTAATGGCTGCACTTATTTTGGCTGGCACCAGTTCACGTTTGGGCGTAACCGCGTAAACGGTGTAGTCAGGTAAAGACCACTCAGTAAATAGCTGTTTCATTGAACCGTCAGTAAGTAAGTGTCGCACCTCAGGCTCTGGCAGTACGGCATATCCTAGTCCGTCACGCGTAAGCTGAATCAAAGTTTGCATTGAATCCAGTTCAATGCGGCTAGATGTCAATGGGACTTTGCCTAATGTACTGTGTTTTATGACATATTCCTCTATGTGTCGATGAGACATATAGGAATATTCTTGCAATATTGCAGGTGACTCCAAATGGGATTTAGCCAACGGGTGGTCTGCCGATGCACACAGAATACGTCGCCATGTGGCCAATTCCAAACTGCTGAAATTAGTATCAGAAACCGGGGTGAATCCAAGCAGCAAGTCGGCACCAGATACAATAATATCTGTAGGCCTATCGGTAAGGGTTAGCGAGATATCTATTTTCGGAAAATCTTCACTTAACTTACGTAATGGCTGGCTTAGCAAGCCTCCACCAAAACCTTCTGGGGCAATAATATTCACTTTGCCTGAAGGTGCGTCTTGCAACGTTTCAATACGTTCTTGCGCTTCAATCGCGGTATTTAACATCTTTTTGCTGGTGTCGTAATAGATCCTTCCAGCCTCGGTAAGGCTCAAGTTTCGGGTATTACGATTAAATAAACTCAGCCCAATGTCTTGTTCAAGTTTTCTTAGTTGTTGGCTAATTGCCGAAACGGTCATATGCAGGTTTCGGGCTGCAATACTCATGCTACCGCTTTCAGCGACCTCAACAAAAATTTGCAGAGAGCGAAGTAGTTTCATGTTCATTGGTAATTGTATCCTCATCGATACGAGTCAGTTGTTCTCGCGTTGCTTTTTTAAGTCCTTTTATGTCCTATAAATGTAATCCAATAAGGGAAACTCTACATCCGTGTTCAGCTTATGAAACTGCAACTAAGCGCGTTTTATTCTATTGAGGACAAAGATCTAGGTTAAAAAGGAGAATAGAACGCCCCTCGACAAATGGAGTTTGTTAGGGGGTTGTATCCAGTGTTTTTAATATTTGTAAAATGCCGATATAACACTTTCTTTCATACCGAAAGCTGGTACGTTAAGAATTAACAGCGCACAGGCTATTGCCTCTGCCACTTCCAATAAAAAACTGAATAAGAATGGTGATTATGAAACTTCGCGTTATTTCGTTTCTGCTGTGTATGTCATTTGTTGTGGTGATATCAGGGTGTGCCAGCACTTCATCCGTAACTCAGCCTCAATATGGCCCAGTATCTTTTACTGGCGATGAATTTACCGCAGTTATGGTTGCCTACGCACCAGAAATGGAGGGGATTTTGGGAAGAATCGACTCTGATCCTAATGCACAAATTCATACCACCACCACAATAAAAGGTATTACTTATCGCATTGGCACCTACCACGATGAACCTATTCTTGTTTTCGCTACTGGAATGAGTATTGCCAACGCGGCCATGTCGACACAAATGGCGCTCGATTATTTCCCGGTTAAACAGGTGGTTTATATGGGCATAGCAGGAGCCGTAAACCCCAAGTGGCAACCAGGTGATGTTATTGTGCCAGAGCGTTGGTACTACCATGATGAAAGTGTTTACACCAATGAAGACCCTGAAAGTCCAGGTAAGTATGTATTACCAGAATACTACGCTAAGTTTATGGAAGAGCAGCCAGCACGCTTAGCAGAAGACCCACATTATCCTAAATACAAGCCTTTCCAGTTTATTCACCCTGACGAAGTGCTTATTACAAAAGACGGTATGGAAAAGCCAGAAGATACGGCTTACTTTACCGCATCATCTAGATTATTGAACGCAGCAAAAACCGCCATGGATGCGATGCCAGTTCAGCGTATTTTGAACGAACGTGATGCCAAGCTTCATGTAGGTGGAAATGGTGTTACAGGCTCAGTGTTTATGGATAACCGAGAATATCGTAAGTGGGTTCGAGATGTTTTCACGGCTGAAGTCACCGAAATGGAATCTACTGCGATTGGCCAAGTATGCACAATTAACGATGTGGATTGGGTCATCATTCGGGCTATCAGTGATTTAGCGGGTGGCCAAGAAGGCGTAAATACAGAAAATTTGTATGATAAAGAAGTGTCTCGTGTAGGCGCGAATGTATTATTTGCTGTGCTAGACGAGTTAGCTGAATAGATAGATTCTGATCTATTCAGAAGGCTGCATAGAACAGTGGCCGAGGATGAATAACATCCTTTCAAATACAAAGGGCGAGGCAGACTTATTACATTATCGAGTTTGCCTCGCTTTTTTGTTTTCTCTTTAGCTTTCTAGCGAATAGTACGCACCATATTGATGGTGGTGGTAGCCAGTTTTACTTCAACTAGAAAAACAACAAGCGCACAAATTAGAAACATCATTGCCAGTATAAATAGCGAAATAACGGGGGTTTTTAAATCGACAATCCACAAAGAACCAGCAAACAAAGCCACAATAACGGTGCACACCATTAGCCCCGAAGCCACGCATAAGCCAATGGCCCAGTTGATGACTTTCACCCTGCGCCAAAGTACTTTTATTTCTCGCTTTGAACGGTCAACAATATGAGGGTCTGAGAGGGTATGAATTTGTCTTTCCGCTACTCTTACTCTATCTGATATCCTGCCAAGTCGAGACGACATAACGTTTAAAAAACCCGCTATACCTGTCAGTAAAAAAACAGGGGCTACCGCAAATTCAATAAGTTGAGATAGGCTAGGTATTAAGGTATCCAAAAATTACCTCCGGTAATACATTGCTGCTGTGCTATCGCATTGACGCAGCTTATACGTAGATTAGCCCATTAGCGAGAAGAAGTACTGAGTGGTGGGTTAAGGCTTGCAACCAGTTTCCATGCCTCACCATCTTCGTTTTAGTGGCTAAGTCATTACTTTTACTATTCATCGCTAAATAGTTAACGATACAATTGGCGTTATAGCTAGCACCAATGTTGTGGTCGAATGACACACATTATACGTATGTTAATCTCGCCAAATCTATAGAAAGGACAAGCAATGAGCTCCACATTCAGGTTATTTTTACATAGCCTTAGTACCGTAACTGTCGTGTCATTTTCTTTTTTTGCTGCCGCGCAAACCCCAGAGGGCTCGAACAGTGGAAGAAGCGTAGAAGCAATAGAACGTGTGGTAACAACGGGAAGCAGAATTGCTAATTCCACCTCCAACGTAGGGTATGTGGTGTCCACGGTTTCAAGCGATGACATTAACTTTGTGTCGCCAAGCCATATACAAGAAGTGTTGAATTTTGTTGCAGGTGCTGGTGTTCAGCGAGGAAATGGTCAGGAATACTTACCTGCACTGCGTTCGCCAGTGCTTACCGGGGCGGGGGCGTGTGGCGGTATACTGGCCGCTGAAGATAACATTCCTTTACGCGCCGCAGGCTTTTGTAATATTAATGAGCTGTTCGAAGCGCATGGTGAAATGGCCGAGCGTATAGAGGTGTTAAAAGGCCCGGCTTCACCCCTTTATGGCGCTAACGCTATTCACGGCGTGATTAATGTTATAACCCCCGATGTAACCCAAGATACTGCCTTATATGGAATTGATTATGGTTCTTATGGTTATAGCAGGCTGAAACTGCGGCAAGGAAAAGACTTTGGTGAGTCTGGTATAGGCATAAACGCGAGTATTACCCGCGGCGGCGGGTATCGAGACGAAGAAAGTGTAGATCAAGAAAAGGTTAATCTCAGGCATCGATACGAAGTTGATAACCTAAAAGTAACCAGTGGGTTGACGTACACCCATTTAGATCAAGAAACCGCCGGTTACATTACCGGATTTGAAAGCTATAAAGATGAAGATATCGCCCAAGGTAACGACAACCCTGAAGCCTTTCGAAAAGCGAAAAGTTTGCGTGTATGGAGCAAAGTAGATGTGGCGTTAAGCGGCGACAACGCACTGTCTATTACGCCGTATTATCGCGATCAAAGCATGGAATTTCGCATGCACTTTTTACCTGGTACACCGCTTGAAGAAAATGAACAAGAAGGGTTTGGTGTACTTTCCCAGTATCACCATGTGGTGAACAACACGTTAAGTTTTGATGCTGGGTTAGACGCTGAATATACCCAAGGTAGCTTGGTGCAAGCACAAGACGGCGCTACGACTGGCTCTGCATTCTTAGTGGAAACCGTACCAGCAGGGCTTCATTACGACTACCAAGTAGACGCTACCCTTTATGCGCCGTTCATTGCGCTAAATTGGCAACAAGCGGCGTGGGCAGTGTCATTAGGTGGTCGGTATGAGTATATGGATTACGATTACACCAATAACATGATATCAGGCCGCACTCGTGATGATGGAACCGAATGTGGTTTTGGTGGTTGCCGATACGCAAGGCCTGAAAGCGGCACCAACGATTACAGTAATTTTAGCCCTAAACTCTCGGTGAGCTTTCAAAGCAGTGAAACAACCCAGTGGTATGCAGGGTTATCGAGAGGTTACCGTGCCCCGCAAGCAACCGAACTTTATAGGTTACAGCGCGATCAACAAATTGCCGACTTAGACTCTGTCATCGCCACCAATGTAGAAGTTGGTGTTAAAGGGCAACACCAAGCATTTCGCTATGTGGTATCTGTTTATAGCCTAACCAAAGATAATGTAATTTATCGTGATAGTGATTTTTTCAATGTAAGCAATGGAGAAACCTGGCACAGAGGAGTCGAGTTAACTCTAAACTATCAAATTAGCCAAGGTTTTGATGTTGCATTTGCAGGAAGCTATGCCAAACATACCTATGAGCACAGTGAACGTGTGGGGGAAGTCGATATTAGGGGCAACGATATTGATACTGCGCCAAACCTTACCTTTAATACCCGCTTAGGGTACACGTTCACCGAAAGCACTCGAGCTGAACTTGAGTGGCAGCATATCGATGAATACTATACCGATGCTGAAAACCTCAACGAGTACGAAGGCCATGATTTATTGAATCTACGTGCCTCTTGGGCAATTTCGCCTAAAATCTCAGTGTATGCAAGAGTGAATAACTTACTCGATACCGCCTACGCCGAACGTGCTGATTACACCTCGTTTACCGCAGATAGGTACTTTCCTGGGCGGCCAAGAAACGTGATGTTTAGCGTTGATTATCAGTATTAGTTAAAACCATTATCTACTCTGGTATAAAAAGCGGTAGCCTGTAGTTCACGGTTACCGTTTTTGCTTTTTTGTCGTACGCCCTGCGAGAACCACCCTGTCAGGCTTGCGAGAGTATGCGTTCAGGCGTACTGTTAGCCTCACTCATGCAGCGGATACCGTTAGTCGCGCCAGGTATATCATTTCAATAATCTTGGATTATGAAAGATGAGATACGTGGAATGATTAAATTATAGGTAAACCCATGCAAAAAATAGTTGTTGTCGGCGGTGGCGCTGGAGGTCTTGAACTCGTAAGCCGCTTAAGCCGCACCCTCGGGAGAAAGAACGAAGCAGAAATAACCCTAGTTGATAGAAGTCGTACCCACATTTGGAAGCCCTTGCTTCATGAAGTGGCTGCTGGCGTTATAGACAAGCACTCAGATGGTGTTGATTATGCTATTCATGCTGCTGCACATCACTACCGTTTTCAGTTAGGGAGTATGTGTGCCATTAACGCAGAAACCAAAACTATTACGCTTGCACCTTTATTTGATGATGAAGGTGTGTCGATTTTACCGGAGCGTGAAATACCTTACGACCAACTAATATTGGCTATTGGTAGTGTCAGCAACGATTTTGGTACCCCCGGTGTTGCGCAACATTGCTACTTTCTTGATTCACTGGTTCAAGCTGAACGCTTTCACAAAGGGTTGCTGAATCAGCTAATTCGTATTAACCAGCAAGAAGATGAGAATAGCTTTATTAAAGTGGCTATTGTGGGCGCGGGAGCGACGGGTACTGAATTAGCCGCTCAGCTACATCATGTTGCTAACTTATCCAAAACTTACGGCATGCCCGGTATGTCAGCATCCCGTTTAAAGATAACCATTGTAGAAGCCGGTGAGCGGATATTGCCCGCACTACCTGAGCGTATCGCCAATTCTGCTCGTAAGGCGCTGCATAAACTCGGTGTAGACATCAAAGAAAGCACGATGGTGGCAGAGGCTGATGAAAATGGCCTTATCACTAAAGATGGAAGCCGTGTGGATGCTGATTTGATGGTATGGGCGGCAGGGGTGAAAGCGCCTGACTTCGTAACCGAAATGGGCATTTTTGAGACCAATCGCGCAAACCAAATTCTTGTTAATGAGCACTTACAAAGCACTGGTGACGGTAATATTTGGGTCATTGGTGATTGCTGTGGCTTCAAGCAAGAAAACGGAAAGTGGGTGCCGCCTAGAGCGCAGTCTGCACATCAAATGGCAAACACGGCGGCAGAAAACATTATTGCATTGCAGCGGGGTAAAGCGCTAAAAGGCTATGTATATAAAGACTATGGTTCGTTAGTGCATTTAAGTAACTACAGTACAGTGGGCAGTTTGATGGGCTCGTTATCAAATTCAAGTATGTTTATTGAAGGTCGTTTAGCCAAATTGGTTTATATCTCTTTATACAACATGCACCAATTTGCGGTACACGGAAAGCTTAGAGGCGCACTTAAGCTGCTACTTAAGAAGCTTAGTTATGCGATTAGCCCTAAGTTAAAGCTACACTGATGTCTCAGGGTAAGACTGATGCCTAGGTAAACATTTTGCCTGTAAACGTAAAAAGCCCGCATCAGCGGGCTTTTTTATTTTATAAGCGAAAAGCGTTACTGTTTAACGCCTTCAACATGAAGTGAAAGCTCAACGGTTTGTGACGCGGGACCTAAGTCGTAGTCGATGCCATAGTCTTTTAGCGCAATAGTGGTAGTGCCTGAGAAGCCGGCGCGGTAACCGCCCCAAGGATCGCTACCTTCACCAATTTTTTTAGCTTCAATAGTCACAGGCTTAGTGACACCATGCAGCGTTAGGTTACCCATGATGTCTAACATGCCATTACCCTTGTCAGCCACTTTAGTACTAACGAATTTAGCTTCTGGGAAGTCGTCTGCATTTAAAAAATCATCACCTCTTAAATGCTTATCACGTTCTGAGTGGTTTGAATCTATGCTATCGGTATCGATAGTCACTGACACAGACGCTGCAGCAGGGTTATTTTCATCGTAGCTAAATGTGCCTTTAAAGTCGTTAAAGCGTCCAGTGAGCCATGAATAACCTAAATGCTGAATTTTAAAATTAACTGATGCATGAGCACCTTTTGAGTCAATAATATAATCAGCGGCGTGAGCTGAACTTAGCGACATGGCCGCGACTAACGCAAGTGTTAACTTCTTCATAAAATCTCCTTAATATAAGTATTTAGCGAAGCCTTAACATCTGCTTCAGTGTGTTGTCTTTATCAATAAAATGATGTTTCAATGCCGCCAACCCATGTAAAGAAGTCAGCGCGATTAATGTCCAAGCAAGGTAGAAATGCACCTCGCCAGCAAGTTCTTCTTGATTTTCAATAAACTCTCCAAATCCTGGTACCGCAAACCAGTTGAATACATCTATGGCTCTGCCATCGGCCGTTGAAATAAGATAGCCCGAGGTAAAAAGCGCTAAAAGGACAAGGTAAATAGCACGGTGTCCTAATTTACTGGCCAACGTCTCAAACTTGCTTCCAAAGGTCGGTGGTCTTTGTGTAAATGCACGTGCAATAAGCCTTACTAAAGTCATTGCGAACAATAGTAACCCTACACTTTTGTGCCAATGGGGCGCGGTTTTGTACCAATCGCTATAGTAGGTCAAATCTACCATCCACAACCCAGAAGCAAACATACCTATCACTACCAGTAAGGTAAGCCAGTGAACTAAGACAAGCCAAAGAGGCCAACGTTTTTTCATAACTGAAATAAGCAATAGAACCAAATTATAGGGATAGTCTACTGGAACAACAGAAGAGTAAATATTGCAAAGCTTATAACAGTGCGTTCTATTTATTAGAATGAACCCGTAAGGTGTAACCAAAGCTATACTTGGTAATTAGAAAATAAGCGATAAATCGTCTAAAAATTGAGGCGGGTTTAAGTGATAGTGAACAAAAAAGCCATATAGTAATAATTAGGGGCAGCTAACCCGCTCACTTAATATCGCTGGAGTTCTTCTTTTGAATCTTTTGCTATTGCTACTAACCATGTCGTTCCTAGTACCTGAAAATGGTGCTGGCAATGTATTGAGCAAAGATTACTCGCAAGTATCGAATGACATCAGCATTCAATATTTAGCCTCTTCAAATCAAGAGCAAGCCAGTGACAAAGACGAGCTTGATGATGGCGCCTACTTTTTAAGTGCTTTCTTCGCGAGCACGACTGTTCCCAGCACTCGTTATTTTGCTTATACCCTTATCAGCGATGCAAACTTTGCAGCGCATCCCATTCGCGCTCCACCCCATCTTAGTTAGACAAAATATTTATCCATCTATTAAATTTGTTAACTATTTAAGGGGAAGGTAATGCATACCTTACAACTTCATAAAACCGATGCCGCCGATCGTCTAGCTTGGCCTGTAGTTGAAAACAAAGTGTCTGTCACATCATCAGCGATGGCGGTATTCACAGACTTCAAACAATACATGCCGCACGTGATTGACGAAAATGCACCCGCCACACGCGTCGAAAAAATCATGCGCCAATCTCATGTGCGTATGATGCTGGTGGTAGATGCCAATAATGCATTCACCGGCATTGTTACGTCACAAGACGTAAGCGAACAGCATATTGTGCAGAAAATTGCTGAATTAAAAGTGCCTAGAGACGGCTTAGTGGTGCGTGATTTCATGCAGGCGAAAACGTCTTTAATGTCATTCGATTTCACAGAATTGACAAAATCGTCAGTGGGAGATGTGGTAGAAACACTTAAAGACTATGGGCAGCATCATTGCCTAGTTCTGGACAGAGACTCTCACGAAGTACGGGGTGTTATTAGCGTTAGCGATATCGCCCGTGAATTGAGAGCACCGCTTGATGTTCAAGATAAGCCCACGTTTTCTCAGTTGATTCGAGTGTTGGCCGCGTAGCTAAGTTCATAATATTACCATGACCGAGGCTTTCGACAATGCCCGCTGTCGCTTGAAATAACCGGTTTTGATATCAGGCCCTCACCATTGTTGAGGGCCCCAAGCTTACTTTATTTCGAATCTTGAAATCATTGTCTATAGTTTGGTTGTGTAGTATTGCAGTGCAGAGAATTATGAAACCAGTACATGGCTCCTTTGTTGTTACTCGGTGTGGGAACGTTATGCTTACTCAAGCTTACGGACCTTGGAACAGTGAGTGTGTTGATGGCTTAGTACTTGATTATAGAGGTAAGTCTATCAATATGCATGGTAGCCGCTGGGGGGATATCGTGATTCTAGAAGGAGAATCCTTGCTAATTCCGGATGCTGAGAGCCTTCTCGCTGAACGTATATCCGCAGTACGTCACCTTGGACTAAGTCATTTGGCGTTAGTACTTGAATCATCATTCGTAAAATCAACAACCCGAAATCAACTTGACGCGGTATACCGCCAAACAGGTGTGGACTTTTCTTTCTATGATACCTATGCAGAAGCAAGGGCGTGGTTAACTCATTTAGGTTACACCCTTGATGAAGAAGCAGAGCGCGGCCACTTTGTGAAAACCAAACAACATTGCCAGTAGTTGCATGAAACTCAGCAAGTTGGAATGATTTTCGCAATGTTCTCGATAAGGAAGATGTTTTAAACGACTTAAATCGAGGCCAAACTATGATCCATAGCACCTATCCACCCAGTGTTGTTATAAAAGCTTTCACTTGGGCTTACCAAGAAGTTGGCTTGAATCAAGCAGAGGCTGCTGATTTACTTGGCGTTTCTGAAACATCCCTATCGCAAACTACTCTGCTTGGATTCGAGCACGGAACAACAGAGTATCGTAGACAGCTCTCTTTCATCCGTATGTATCATTTACTCATTGCGCTGTCAGAAGGGGACAGTGAGGCTATGCAATTATGGTTTCAGCAATACCAGAGTGGAATAAGAACCTCGCCTAAAAACCTGTGTTTTACATCAGACGGTATTGAAAAAGTGACTGATTACTTACGCGAGCTAAAGCAAACGGCTGAGTTAAGGCCAAGTCTGTCACATTTACGAAGTGCTAGCGTAAGCACTGCTGCTAGAGTGGTTACGCATTAGACGTATTACGCGGTGCATAAACAGGACGAGAAACTTAGTTTTGTTAAGAGCGCTTACTCTGTGCGTTTACGCCGTTCACTTTGTTGATAAAATTAAAACAGGCTTCTGGCTGTGTATTAATTATCATGTGCCCCGCGTTGGGGATCACCTCAGCCATACTATTGGGAAGCGACGCAGCAATATAAGACATATGCGCGTCGGGTGATAAAATGGCATCTTGTTCACCGTACAAAATACCCACCGGGCAAGAAATTTTGTCGTAATGTTCGAACTGTTTATACAAACTTTCTGTGGAAGCTACCATGTCACAGCTAGCTTGATAAAAGCTCTCTGAATGAAGCGCCAGTGCACCACCGCTTTCACTTCCAAAATTTGAGGGTACCCGCTCTGGGAAAAAGATTTGAGCGACCTGCTTTTTACCAAGAAATATACGCAGTGGTGCGGCCAGTGTACTACTAATAATACTGCGCAATCCTTGGTAAGGAATGTACAGCACAGACAATGGACCAGGTCCTTTCGTTAAGGGGACGGTTAAGGGGCAAAGCAGCGAGATTGATTTAATTCTATCCGGTGCATCCAGCGCCATGCGTAAAGCAATAGCGCCTCCCATAGAGTGCCCTGCAACAAAAGCTTCATGTATGTTCAACTGCGACATCCAATCTAAAATAGCGGCACTTTGAACGTTAAAATCTGCCGATGTGTTACGATGACGGGTAGAAAAGCCGCTTCCAGGGCGATCAATACTATACACGGTATAATGCTTGGCTAACTGATTCGCTAAGGCAGTAAAATTAAGCGCATTCCCGGATAGGCCGTGGATAAGAATAAGAGTAGGACCATCCCCTTGTTTGGTGTAGTGAATCTTTTCTTGCTGCACGTTTGAAAATTGGCCAGGTGGGCGGAAGCTTTTTTCGATTTTCTTATCGATGTGTTGAGTAAAAAACCATGACGCCAGTAACAGGCAGAAGGCAAATGCGACAACAATATAAATGATCACCACAATGTGTTTCCTTTATTAGTGTAATTAGTAAACTAATAAGAAATGAATAAACAGTCAATGTAAGCCTTTTTCAGAGGCTAAAAGTACAATGTATAAACCGTCAAATAACGTACAAGTGAAGAATTTAACCGTTAAGCTATGATTACGATTACCCCTACTATCACGCTAGAAGATAGCGACATTGAAATGCAAGCCATTAGAGCACAAGGTGCTGGCGGGCAAAATGTGAATAAAGTGAGCAGTGCTATCCATCTGCGCCTCGATATACCTGCTTCATCTTTGTCTCAAGAGGTGAAAGATACGTTGCTAAATACAAAAGACAGTCGAATTTCGAACGACGGTGTTTTTGTTTTAAAAGCACAAAATTCTCGAACCCAAGAACAGAATCGGGAAGATGCCATTGTACGTTTAAAAGCGTGGATAGTCAGTGCCACTAAAAAACAGAAACCAAGGAAGGCAACCCGCATGAGTCGAGCGGTTAAAGCGAGGCGTGGCGAGGCCAAAAAGCAACAAAGTGTGAGAAAGTCTATGCGGAAAAAAGTGGATATTTAACCTTCTTTAGCCTAAAGTATAGCTCTTCAGCGACGTCGTTTCGTAAAATGAATGGAACATTCTACGTATTAATGAGTTAAATACGAAAAATATACGATTAAAGAATACGTTTTGCGCTCAAGCTGTTATGGATATTAGGGAACATCTTCAATGACACGGTCTGACATTATACCAATGGTACTTTTCGCTGCCATCGTTGTATCGCTTGGGATAAATACGCCACAAGCGGCTAACGAAATAATAGCGAAACTCTTCGGTAAATCTATTTCAAATAGCGAACTACAACCTAGTCAAAGTGATGTCGATCGCTTCCAGTCAATTCTTAGTGACAAATCTGAAGTTGAAATCCGCAAACTGTTAGCTCAGCGTGCGTTAGGCACTAAAATTAGCGAATCTGTTATCGCTGACTTCGCCGACGAAAACAATATTGAGCCTTCAAAAAGCGAAGTTGAGTCTGCTTACGCGGTAATTAAAACCTGGACAATCGATTTAAGCCACAATGCTGAATACTCAGATGAAGAAGTTGAACGTTATCGTTTAGCCATGGCAGAGGGTATGGCCAAGAGTTGGAAAGTGTCTAAGTCACTGTATGAAGCCTTTGGTGGAGACGTTGTTTTCCAGCAAAGTAACCCGCTTACGCCTGTTGGTGCCTATAAAGAATTGTTCGAGCAATATCGTTCACAAGGCGAGTTTGTCATTTACGATCCTGTCTTCAAAGCGGCTTTTTGGGAGTCGGTAAGAATGCGTTACTCCAATGTACTTTCTCAAGAAGATATCGATTATTCATCGCCTTGGTGGGAAGCTGGACTCAATGCTTCTGGTGATTAATGTCTTTATATGACATTGTTTTATATAACGTTTATAATATATTGAGTTGAATAAAACGCCCCGCTTTAAGCGGGGTTTTTTTATTTGTGAAAAATTTTTATCGTTTGTTGGGAATAAACTCTGAGGTTCATTCGTTATTTAAGTGTCTTTGATGAAAAACAGGAAATAAACGAATGAACAAACTACATACTGCTTTAATTGTTGCACTAGGTCTTACTTCAAACGTGGCGCTGGCTCAGGCTGTAACAACGTCTGTTTCAGTGTCCAATAGCACCCAAGCTTCAACCAATGTATCTGGTGAGCAAGCAAGTGCTACTCAGTCAATGTCCTCACAAACTTCAGCTTCTGCAAACGTAGATGCACAGTCAAATAGTGTTACAGAAACTGAAACTGAAACTGAAGCTGGCAGCGAAACGCAAAACGCAGACCAGGCTGATGCTACTGCCACTACTAACGACACATCAGAAACATCTGATGCGGCAAGCGGCGAAATGCTTACTCAACTTACCAGTGCCCAAAGTGCTCTTGTAGGCAGCGGTGCGGCAACGCAAACCATTGCTTCTAATGCTGCAGGCGCCTTAGATATTACCGCTTCAACAGCCACAGATAGGGTATCCGGCGCCGTTGATAGCAGTGTATCGCAGGCGGTTGATATCAATGGAATGGTGTCATCAACACTAACCCAGTCGGTTGAGACGGTAGCGCAATCGCAGGTTGAAGAAAGCGTGGCTAGCCAGGTATCTGGTCAAGTAAGTGGGCAAATCGAAAATACGGTTTCAAGCACTGTTGAAAATACGGTGACTGAAAGTATTACTGGCATTCTAAACCAGTAACAGTCGCGCGGATTAACGTGTTCGACGAACCGTGATCAGCCGCCACCTCTCGTTATTCCTATAACCTTGCAGGTTATAAAAAATAGGAGGGGTGGCGCTATCCTCAGCCACGCTTTTAACCACATCGTTATTCGATTTAGTAGGAAACCTGCATGAGTCATAAAACCCCCACACCAATATTGAGCGTATTGAGCTTGTCTATTGCATTAAGCTTAATTGGCAAAATTGCCATGGCGAGTCAGTCAGAAAACAGTACAGAAACTGACGAGCACAAGGTGGTAAATGTGACTGGAGAAGCCTATATCGGTGCTCATCACGACTCAAATGTGAACGTTAGTGAACTTGATACGAATACCGACACATCCGACTCAGCAATTAAAGGGAATGCGAAGCTTAAGCTAGCGTTAATGCCTACCGATAAATGGCAATTCACTGCGTCTGCACAGCATAGTGAAACGCGCTACAACGCACTGTCAGATTTTGACCTAGCTATCACTACCTTGTCGGGCGAGGCGAGTTACCAATTGTCTTGGACTAAAGTTGGCGTTCATCACTATTACGCAAATGCTGACCTTGATAACAATGCTTTTCTCACTTACCAACAAAGCGGTGTTTCATTGGCCAACAGTGCGTTTACGCAAGGTTACTGGCGATTAAGTGTCGACACCATCGATAAGTCGTTTGAATCGGTGCCAGAGCGCGACGCCGATGCGCTATCTAGCCGCATTGACGGTTTCTGGTTTTTTGAAAACCAAAGCTTTATTCAAATGGGTGTGAAATATCAAAATGAAGAAGCCCTGAACCAAGCGTTCGACTATACCAGCTATGGTATTGACGCCAGTTATACCTACCCCGCCAACTTGTGGGGTAATGCGCTCGACATAAAGCTCGGTTATGAAATGGATAATAGGCATTATGGTCAAGGTAGCCAGCGCAGTGAGCCAACCTCTTCAGGAGCGCCTTTTAGTGAGTTTGAACAACAAGCAGGCGGTAGAAGGGAGGACGATAGGCATGTCTTTAAAGCGAGCATAGAATATGCTGCTATGGAGAACTTGGATTTTATCGTAAGCACGCAATACAAAGACTATGCATCAACCCTAGTGTCGGCGGACTATCAAGAAACCATTGCTGAAATTGGTGTTAGATTTCATTTTTAATAGCACAATAGCATTCACTGTTGATTTCACTAATGGAGAATACCTACGCCAAACACCGGGTCCCGTCCCGGTGCTCCAGCATCTATAGCTTGGTCGCGCAATGTGGCTAACGCTTGGGCTGGATTTGAACTAGCACGAAATAGGCAGGCATAGCGGGCTGAAACGAGAGGGGTTGCCATCGATGTGCCTGTCTCACGGCTAGTCGTACCATCTGGATGTGCGACTTCCACTGAAACACCGCTGGCAGCAAAATCAACATAATTACCTTGGTTTGCCCATCGATAGATAACGTGCTTACTGTCTACCGCAGTTACCGCAATAGTCGATGGATATGCTGCGGGAAACATGGGTGGTGAGGCTGGTCCTTCGTTTCCAACTGCTGCAATAATTTGCACCCCTTGCTCACTGATTTTTTGTATAACGTTGGCCAGTACCGAGTTTTCTGGCCCTGCTAAACTCATATTAATAACATCAACCTGTTTGGCGACTAAATAGTTGAGACCATCAATTAATGATAATAAAGTCGCGCCCTGACTAATACTGTTTCGCGTATAAAAGACGCTAGCGTTATAAAGGTGGCTCCCTGCAAGCATGTTATCTGCTAATAAGCCGGCTACTGACGTACCGTGTGCTTGAGTAGTCGGTAACGCTTGTGGAAGAAAAGATTGCTGTTCAATGACAAGGTGTTTCAATAACTCGTGGTTTTGCGCAATGCTGGTATCTATCATTCCTATACGAACAGGCGCTTGGCAAACTTTCGGTTTATCAGTGGGCGTTGTGTTAGCGAGCACGTGTTGGCTGTTATTCTGGCTATCTGGGTTGCCCTTGCTTTGCGCTAAATAAATGTGATTTCGGCCTACCTGAGCTTTTAGAGATTCCGGTAAATTGTTTCTTATTTGAGACAGTTCATCAAGGCTAGTACTTACCTTTAAACGGTAAATCCATTGGCCTATAGCGGTTAAATAGTGAGACGATTCAATGGTGATGTCGGGGTGAGAAAAGTGAGTTCTGTCAGCCTCGCTACCCACAAACAACCACTCTCTTTCCACCGCTAAAAATCCATCAGGGACTTTTATTTCTTTTAGTACAAGACTGCCTGCAGGCGAAGTGAGGCTAAGGGGAGATGGTACAGTAAATTGTGGGGTAGGTATGTTAGCTAAGGAGCCAAATGTGCTTTCAACGCCTTGTTCTACCTGAGTTTCAAGCACATCTCGCACGGTGCCTACATCGACCGGTACACTATCAATAATAGGTGTAACGGGTTCGATTATTTGACGGCCAATAGTTAGCTGAGCATTGGCATTCGAGCTGGTCACGCTGCCCACTGAAAGTATAAAGCTGCCTACTACGAGCTGACAAAGCGATCTGCACTTCATAATTTTACCTCATTTGCTTTATGGCTGAACCTAAACTGGCATCACACGGCCTAGTGTGCTTTTTACTCACCACGAGTGGTTCACTCAATCCATAAATAAAGCTGGCATAAAACGTGCCCTTATTAATGGATAACCCTTTTCTAGTACTTAGTTAACGTTTGGTGGTGTAAAAAATTCCCTTTTCATGGGAATAAATCACGGCATCAAACGTTAACTAGGTATAAAGCATGATTTCATAGGAAGTTGTATGAAAGAAGAAGTGACTGAACTCGTTCCATCATTGAGAAAATTTGCGTTTTCACTTACCGGCAATATACACGATGCTGATGATTTACTGCAAAATACGATTGAGAAGCTACTGACTAAACCTTTGCCACAAGATGCGACACTGATGGCATGGGCGTTTCGTGTTTGTCGCAACATATGGATTGATGAATATCGTGCGCAAAAAGTGAGGGCAAATGCGGCGGTTAGCCCTGAATTACAGGTGCAGGATGAGGCGCACTTGGATGAAGCGCTTTCAGGTGGCATTACGCTAAAGCAAGTGAGTAAAGCCATGGGGGAATTACCCCCAGAGCAACGAGAGACCTTGTCACTTATTGCTATACAAGGAATGAGCTACGCAGATGCTTCAGAGGTACTTGAGGTGCCTGCTGGGACTATTATGAGCAGACTTGCTAGGGCAAGAAGCAAACTCAGTAATATGCTAAACCCACAACAAGAGGTGGTGTTATGACAATATCTGACGAAATGCTTTGTGCATTTTTAGACGCAGAACTTAGCGATGACGACATGGAACATGTCAGAACTGCTATTGCCAGTGATCTTGCACTGTCAGACCGCTTAGCGTCTTTAGCGCAGGTAGACATGATGGTGAAAGCAGCGGCTGATGCTGCAACGCAAAAACCTTTACCTAATAGCGTAGTGGCATTACTTGCAGATGATGCGACCTCAGAAGCCTATCTTAAGCAAGCGGATTTCGACTCAGACCATGTAAGTGCAAGCCAGGCAAGTGAGAGCATGCCAAGCAATGTTACTTCGTTTAATCGCAAAGCCCAAGACGCTAAACGTAGTGGGAAGTGGAAAGTCCCTTTATCGTTAGCGGCTGGAGTGGCGTTAGTGGCAGGGCTAACCTTGATGCAATCAGAGTATACAGACCCCCTTGACCCTGCTGGCACTTCGTCAACGAATAACCATTGGGCGAATGTATCTACAGCCCTCGATAATAATTTAACGGGTGAGGTGATGGTAACCGAAGCGGGCATGGAGATAGTGCCACAACTGTCGTTTATGAATAAACAATCACAGTTGTGCAGACAAGCGCAAATACAAGGTGAAGATGAACTGAATATCATGATTGCGTGTAAAAATGAACAAGGCATTTGGCAACTTCACGCGAGTAAGCTGATGACAGCGGGTCGCAACAAAAGTGAGTATCAAACGGCAAGTGCCAATAAAGTACTTGATGAAGAGATAGATTTGTTAATGGTATCGACGCCATTAAACAGAGAACAAGAGCAGCAAGCTATTAATCATGGATGGCAGTCTAAGACTGCCGAAGGAGTCGTTTATGAAAACTAAATTTATAGCGTTTCTAGCAGTAATGCTAATGGCGGGGTGCGCGAGTCAACCCGATTATCGACAGGCATCTAATGGTGGTTTTGGGTATACCGAAAGTAAATTAAGTGAAACCCAATACCGCGTTCACTTCAAAGGTAGAGGGTCTGATAAGAGTAAGGCTATGGACTATGCCATGTACCGTTCAGCGGAGCTGACCTTACTGAAAGGGTATGATTGGTTTGTAGTAACCGATCGGGAAACCATGGTAGATAAAGAGCGCGTACAAGCATCGCCTCAGGTTGGCTTTAGCCAACGCTATGCACGTGTCACTGAATGTGGTGTCATTACGTGTAGAACGTCTTATCACCCTACAACCCAGTTTGAATCTGGCATCTTCGTAGGCGGCTCGCAAAAGAGCGAAATTGAAAGTATCTTGAATATTGAGATGGGAAAAGGTACACGGCCCACGTCGGCCACCAGTTTTGATGCGAGAGAGATAAGCAACAACTTAAAACCAGACACAGAAACCTGAGGCAAATTCCTGACCCGGAATTTTACCTCTACTGGTTACGTTGTTTTATATATAAAAAAAGCCCCAAATGGGGCTTTTTTTGTACTTCGAGCCATTAAGGCTTAGGTGAAGTGCCTAGTTGAAATGGTTATCCACTTCTTTTTCGGCTTCTTCACGGCTCTTGCCGTATGCTTGCTGAATTTTACCTACTAATTCTTCACGACGACCATCTATTACGTCTAGGTCATCATCGGTAAGTTTACCCCATTGCTGTTGTACCTTACCTTTCATTTCTTTCCAGTTGCCTTCGATACGATCATTGTTCATATGTTGCTCCTTTAAAAAGAATAACCGAGTGGTTATTGTGAACTGCACTAAATAAGTAGCAATCCCCATTCCAAAGATTAACATCATGAAAAATATAGATTTTTACTGGTTTAGAAGAGGGGGCTATTGCCAGCGCTCTGCATTATTTACAGGGCGCTGAAAGTCATACAGGGTTTTATGTTTCAGCGCGCCCTAGTTAGGCAAGTTGTTGTGCAAAGGCTTCAACATCTTGGCGCTTGTCTATCTTATGCTGGTCTTCACTGCGCCCTTCACGCCAATAGCTGCTAATGTACACTTGGCTGTGGGGCACCTCTTTTTCGTCCTTAAGCCACGAACGAATTTTTCTCATTTGAGAAAATTCACAGGCAACCCATACAGCAGGGGTTCCTTGTTGCCAGTCAATACGCTGCAAGGCGTCAGACAATGTTGCTTCTTTTTTAGATATCCACTGAATCGATACGCCTTCAGGCTTTTCTAACGTGGTAGCATCGGTTTCATGTTCAATAGCTATAACTGCAATGCCTTTAGTATGGCTAGGAAGTGCTTGTAAATAGTTTCTAATACTGGGCAGCGCTGTCATGTCGCCTGCGAAAAGTACCCAGTCATAATTCTCTGCTAACGCTTTACTGCTACCAGGGCCTGCAATAGTTAGCTTGTCACCTTCTTTTGCGCTTAGCGCCCATGCGGCGGCGGGGCCAGTTACTCCATCTTTTGCATGGACTACCATATCAATGGACATTTGTGCTTTTTGTCTATCGAAGCTGTTTATCGTGTAGGTACGCATAGCAACGGGTTTATCTTTGGCAGGCTGAACGACAGGGTCACCATTTAAATCAAAAAGTAACTTAACGTAAGCACCAGGGCGAGTGTCTGGAAAGTCTTCTAATGTAGCGCCGCCAAGGACAATACGTTGCATGTTTGGTGTTATACGGAAAGACTCGATAACTTCAACAACACGAGGTGCGGGTTTAGACATGATTTTCTCCAAATACGACAGTGGATATAGCTTATTTGATAATAGTTCTCATTTCCATTTCTAAGATTGGGATGAAATCTAGCTAATAATTCTGGTTTTTAGAAAAGTAATTTTGAAGCAGGAAGTGGCATTTTATTACAGGCAAAAAGAAAGGGGCTAAAGAGCCCCTTAAGAAAAACACAACATAACTTGGAAAACACATTTACACTTCACAAAGCCAACACACTAAATGACTTCATGTATTAGTAAGAGCGGTGAAATAAAGAAAAGTTCAGCAAAATACAAAAATAAATAAAAAGTTTTTAAAACAGTGATTTTTAGGGCTTCTTTGACCTTAGATATAGTTGTTTAAAAAGAAAAAGTAAGTGCATAAAGTCACAAGCAAAAAAATGCCCGCCAAAGGCGGGCTAAAATCAGAGGTATATAAAAGGCCGGGAAGGGCCTTAGAGGGGAGAGGCACGCTGTCGAGTGACAGCACACTAATAATATCTATGATATTATTAGTGTTCCTCGATATGGCCATTGCTGAAGGCATAATGCCGGGTCAACAGAGCCAAATAGGTTACAATCCTTTGTTGCACATGGACATCAATGTCTGTGCCAGTGATGTGGGTATCCAGTAGCAATCGCGATAATAGCGTTTACTACTCTGCATCCTGCAGGCCTTTACGACTTAATCCAAGTCACCATCACATTCAACTGGCGCAAAAACAGATAATCGGTCATTCACGTCAACAAGTCCTTAAAGCAAATCAACCCACTCCGTGGTGATTGCTTTGTCGACATCAATGTCAACCTTGCTCGTCATCAAGACGCATCCTTTTTCAACATCCGTGTTGGCGTTAAACGTATTTAACTTTCCGATAAACAACAGAGCGACGTTAACCTTGCTATCAATCCTTGCATCCTTGGCCGACGAAGTTCCTTTTACGTCCAATGTTGTCAGCCTGCGCAGATAAAGTCTGTAATGTCATGGTTACCTTCGTGGTAACGGTATGCCTTCCTAGCATCATGCTCTACACCTGTTGTTATCCGTTAGTCTAATTAATGCTAAACTTGTGCCAAAACTAAAGGTCGTTCAAGTTTATTTGTAAATTGTTGATGTGTATCTATTTTGTTCTATATTTTAAACGTTTGGGGTTTTATAGGCGTATGTTTATAAAACGAGGTGGGAAATTTTTTCCTACTGCTGTGTCGTTTTTTACCGACATGTACATACACAATGTCAATCACGGTTACCTTGCTTGAAAATGTGCTTGTTTACTGCACAATTTACAAATATAATAAAAATCTAATATATTAAGGTTTTTGATATGAAATTAGCAATTGATATGCTTTTGCATGTAAGCACGCACAAAGGGCGATGGGTGTATTTTTTTCTCGCCGTGATAACGGCATTTGCCGCTTTTCAAATGCGGTTAATTCAGATTGATACCGATCCTGAAAACATGCTGGCGGAATCTCATCGTGCTCGTACCTTTCATAATGAGGTAAAGCAAACCTTCGCCATGCACGATGCGATAGTGGTTGGCTTGGTGGTAGCGGACAATCTTGCAAAAAGCGACGAGTCCAAAAACGGCATATACACGCCAGAAACCTTGGCGGCCATCCACCAGGTGACTAACCATGTACTTGCCATAGAGGGTGTTATTAGCCAAGACGTCATGGCATTTTCAACGGTAGACAACATTAAGCAAGGTAGTGACGGTAGTCTTGAATTTTCATGGTTAATGGCCAGCCCACCTGAAACCGAAAGCGCAAGTGCTGAACTACAAAAATCTATCGAAAGACTGCCGTTACTGTACGACACACTGGCTGCGTCTTCAGGTAACGCTGCTGCTATTTATATCCCTATTGCCGACAAGAATGAAAGTTATCGCATTGCCCAAGATATTCGCGCTTATTTAACGAATGTTCACACGGCAGGCCAATGGCACATCACAGGTTTACCTGTTGCTGAAGATCAGTTTGGGGTAGAAATGTTTGTGCAAATGGCCATTGCTGCACCTGCGGCTGGTGCCATGATTTTTATTCTTCTGTTCTTCTTTTTCAGAAATTGGTCGCTTATTACTGCGCCCATGATAGTGGCGATGGCTACAGTTATCATTACCATGGGTGCTCTCATTGGCATGGGATTCACTGTGCACATCATGTCATCCATGATTGCCATTTTTCTCATGCCAATCGCGGTAGTCGACTCAGTACACATATTGTCTGAATTTTCCGACCGTTATAAGCCAGGTGAAAATGCAGGTAAGGTGATCACTCACGTGGTTGAGCACCTGTTTAAGCCCATGCTGTTTACCTCACTCACTTCATCAGCAGGCTTTTTCTCTTTAATGCTAACCCCGATACCGCCCGTGCAGATCTTTGGTGCTTATATTGGGTTTGGTATTTTGTTGGCGTTTTTAATTACCCTTACGTTTATTCCCGCTTATATATCCCGTATGTCACCTGCGGCATTAAACAAACTTCAAGTCGCGCTGCATCAAAATGAAGAAGCTGACAATAGTGAAGGCAATACCACGTTACTAAAACGTACCGTTAATAAACTACGTTATATTGCGCTGAATCACAGAGCGCTGATTATCGCAGTATTTGGTGCAATTACTCTTGTATCAGCGTGGGGGATTACCCAAATTAATATTAACGACAACCCCGTACGTTGGTTCAAAAAAGACCATGAAATAAGGGTGGCAGACAGGGCCTTAAATACAGAGTTTGCGGGCACGTATAATGCCTATTTGGTGATTACAGATACCAATGAAAACATTGATGCAAGTAAGGTGTTAAATGAGGCAAAACTACCTTCAAGTTTAGATGAATGGGTTGAGCAAACCCAGGCCGCGATAAGCCAGAACGATGACGCTAACAAAATGTCGGAACTTGCCATGCGTATTGATGATGCGCTATTTAGCAATCTCGACGATGATGAACTAACCGCGTTAGACAACTTATTGCAAGTCGTCGATGCCGCGAATGGGAATGCCAATACCTTCCAACAGCCCGCAGTACTTGTGCATATTGAGAAGTTGCAAGCGTACCTAGATACTCAACCTTTAATTGGTAAATCACAGTCTTTGGTTGATGTAGTCAAAGTGGTGAATCGTGAGTTACGCTCAGGTAACGAGGTAGACTACGCATTGCCCGCCAACAACCGAGGCGTGGCACAAACCTTAATGCAATATCAGTCTTCCCACCGTCCTCAAGACCTGTGGCATTTTGTCACGCCGGATTATCGCCAAACGCTGATTTGGCTACAGCTAACCAGCGGTGACAACCAAGATATGACGAATGTGATTTCGCTTGTTGAAGATTACTTTGCGAATAACCCACTACCGGAAGGGCTGAACTACGACTGGGCGGGTAAAGCCTATTTAAATGTGGTGTGGCAAGAAAACATGGTAACAGGCATGTTGGAAAGTTTGCTTAGCGCTTTTGTCATTGTATTTGTGATGATGGTACTGCTATTTCGTTCTTTTGTTTTTGGCGTACTCGCCATGCTCCCCCTTACCATCACTATTACGTTTATTTATGGACTTATTGGCATTGTGGGAAAAGACTACGACATGCCTATTGCTGTACTTTCGGCGCTTACCTTGGGACTATCTGTCGATTTCGCTATTCACTTCCTTGCTCGGGCGCGGGAAATCTATAAGGAGACGGGCAGTGTGCCAGACACCTTAGACGCTATGTTTGATGAGCCTGCCAGTGCAATAACGCGCAATGCGTTGGTGATAGCACTGGGCTTCACCCCTTTACTGCTAGCGCCGTTAGTGCCTTACATAACGGTGGGTGTTTTCTTGGCGAGTATCATGGCGGTTTCTGCCTTGGTGACTTTGTTGGTCTTACCCGCGGCCATGGTATTTTTAAAACGTTGGGTTTTTAAAGGGGCTTAATATGCGTAATTCAATGCTTCACATCACAAATGTTAATCGCGATTTCCTTGTTATGGCACGCGCTAATACTCACATCAACACAAAGACCTCCAACTCGAGTGTTCGTGTTTGGTTAACAAGTATGTTGCTACTTTGCTTTTCTTTTGCCGCGGTGACTCCCGTTACCGCGAATGCGCAAGAAGACGTGGCGAGTATTATTGCGAAGTCAGAAAAGGCCGCCTATTACGCAGGCAATGACGGTAAATCAATGGCGCGAATGATCATTGTAGATAGTCAAGGGCGCAAACAAATGCGTCAGTTCACGATTTTGCGTAAAGACGTGCTAAACAATGAAGGTACTGAAAGCGGCGACCAAAAAATGCTGGTGTTTTTCAGCCGCCCAACCGAAGTAAAAGGCACGGTGTTTAGAGTTGAAAAGCACACCAACATTGATACCGATGATGATCGTTGGTTGTATTTGCCGGCCCTTGATTTAGTAAAGCGCATTGCCGCTGGCGATAAACGCACCTCGTTTGTCGGTTCACACTTTTTTTATGAAGATGTGTCGGGCCGTGCAGTGTCAGAAGACAACTTCACTATGCAAAATACCACCGATACCCACTATGTGTTACGCGCAACGCCTAAAAGCGCCGGTAGCGTAGAGTTCTCACATTATGTCGTAGAGATAGACAAGCAAACCTATTTACCTACGCTAATAAACTTTTTCAAAGGAGATGATAATTACCGCCGTGTTGAAGCGGTATCAGTAGACACAGTTCAAGGGTACCCAACGGTAGTACGAAGCAAGGTGTCTGATTTAGCATCAGGCGGTTATACCTTAATGGAATTTCGCGGTATTCAGTACGATATCGCCTTGCCGGACAGCATATTCAGTGAACGGAGCTTGCGGGTTCCTCCACGAGAGTTTGTGGAGTAATCGTGATGCGGGGAGCACAGCTTTTTTCAGGGAAATGTTTTGATAGCGCACCTTTTGAGACCGAGCCACTGGGAATCGCGCTATTGGGAAAGAAATCACGTGGAGCGGCGCTACTTGCACTAGCGCTGCTGGGAATAAGTGTTTCACTACCGGTGTATTCACAAGAACTGCAGAATGAAATTGCACAAGATGTACCCGCTAAAACTGAACAAATCGACAACCCTGAGCCTGCTAGTGACGATAGTTTGGAAAATGAAGGCTGGGAGGATGACAGCTGGGGCAACGAAGGTTGGAGTGACGATAATTGGGATAGCGAAGACTGGGGCGAGAAGGATATTAACGCTACCGCTTACACCTTAAGCGGATTTGTCGAGCTCGCGGCAGGAAACCGAGTGGCTAATGATGCCGCCATTGATGCTAGCAGCACCTTGCGAGATGCAAGAGTGCAATTGCGTGCTGACTATGCGCTAGCAGCATCAAAACTTAGTTTTCGGGGCGATGCGTGGTACGACGGCGTTAAACATCAACGAGAATTTCAGATACGTGAGCTAGCATGGCAAGGCAATCTTGCTGCCTTGGGCCAATGGGGCAATGCTTTTGATCTAAAAATCGGACAGCAGGTGCTTACCTGGGGAACTGGTGATTATGTTTTTCTAAACGATCTTTTCCCAAAAGATTATCAGTCATTTTTTTCTGGCCGTGATGATGAGTATTTAAAAGCGCCCAGTGCTTCTATTAAGCTATCGGGGTATTGGGAGGCCATAAATATAGATGTTGTGGTGACACCTGAATTTGAACCTGATATCGGTATTACAGGAGAAGTATTTTCCTTTTTTAGCCCCCAAGCCAATGAAAATATCGCGCCAGCTTATACCGTAAGTAATGACAATACGCCAAGTGGTAGTGAAGTGGCGTTGCGGGCGCATCGTACATTTAGCAGCTCGTTTGGGAGTATTGAGGCTGCGCTTTACGGATATCGAGGCTATACCAAGCAACCTACGGCCACAGATGAATTGGGTGCGCCGCGTTATAGCCGCTTAAATGCCATTGGCGCCAGCGTAGTTATGCCGTTGGGTAAAGGGATTGCAAATGCAGAGTATGCGTATTACCGGAGTGTAGATGATAGCGAAGGAACTGATCCATCTGTGAGTAACTCCCAGAGCCGGTATTTACTTGGTTATAGCCAAGAAGTGATGGCTAATGTAACGGGCGCTGTGCAGTGGTATACCGAAGCCACTCAACATCATGATGCTTTATTGGTTCACTCACTCTACCCAGAATATGAGCAAGAAGCGTATCGGCATTGGGTTACAGGTCGTATTACATGGCAGGCATGGCGACAAACCCTCACCATCAATAGCTTTCTATTTTATTCGCCTACGGATAATGATGGTTACTTGAAAGCTAGCGCCAGCTATTCCCCTACCGATAAGTGGCAGGTTCGAGGCGGTGTTAATTTATTTAGTGGCGAAGAATCGCATACGTTCTTTGCTCAATTCGAAGACGCCAGTAACGTCTATTTTGCATTTAGGTTTTTTTATTAGTTTGCGCAGCAAACAAATGTAGTCGCGATTTTTGTACGAATTAGCGGTGTACCATTAATTAACTGGGTGCGATTATTTAAGAGGAAATGATAATGTCTCAAGAAAAAGCATTAACCGCTTTTGCGGGTTTCATGGTGTTGTTATCGGTAGTGTTAACGGTGTGGGTTCATCCAAACTTTGTATGGTTTACGGTATTTGTTGGCGCCAACCTATTTCAGCAGAGTTTTACTGGCTTTTGCCCCGCCACCCTTTTTTTTAAAAAGGTATTGGGGCTAAAAAGCGAAAGAGAGCTGGCTCAACAGCAAAACTAGTTTAACGATAAGCTAATTACAGTACTAGTTAGGGCACCAGTTAGGCTTAAGCGTTTAAGGCTAACTACGCTTACCAAGAACCATACATAGGGTTAGGTAAAATAAACAAGCTAGTACCGACTTCAGGCAGTATCGCTGGCAGATAAGCGTCTTCCTGCGTTACTCCTTGAAAATCTTCAATATTATCGCCAATTTGCATAATTATATTATGCGGTTTGTTCCAACTATCACTTGCTGCTTCATTAGTTAGTGAGCAAGCTGGCGAGCCTTGTTTTACAGCATTACGGCGACGATCTTTATCGTTTACAATATATTTATGATCAACGGCCTCTTTATCGGCAGGTAATCTGCCCATAATACAGGTATTGCTTGGTGTAAGCGGCAAGCCCATAGCAAGCAAGTTATTCCATGTGTGGGCGTCTAAGGTTTTATCGCGATTAGTAATAAGGGCAATTTTCCCGCCTCTTTCAATCACCGTTGCTAGAAACTTGTCTACACCAGGAACCAACGTAGCTTCTTCTCGTTTAATCCATGCATTCCAGCTTTCGCTTGAATAACCCATGCCTTTCGACTCACGCTCTTCTTGATAAAGGCTGTTATCAAGCACAGTTTCATCTACATCTAATACAATCACCGATGGGGTTTGTTGATTATCAAAAGACGCGGGCAATGCAGCGGTAGCTTGTTTGTAAACATAGGCACTAAGGAGTGGATATTCTTTGCTCTGGCGTTGGTATTTCACTGAGTTTGATAGTGAAAACGAAGCTTCTGGTGCGACGGCCGCGGTGTCAGCCTGTTGTGTGGTAACACATGCCGATAGCGCACTTAGCGCTAAACAAGACACGGCAATAGGTCGCAGTGCGGTCTTAAAAGAAATCGAAGCAGTGGTAAACATGTTTATAGTCCTTGCTTAGCGTTAACAGTCTGTATTCGCCAATGAAAATTTTGATGCGTTACTTTGACACAAAACGTTCCGGCTTCAAAATAAAGGTAACTTGCCCGAGCTTCACTTTGTCGTATTACTGATAAAACTAACTAGCGCCGGGCCTAATGCTTCTGCAAAGTCTCAGGCAAAGTCGAGTAAATCGGTGCCAAAGAAGTTATCGATAATGCATCGCCATTCACCGCTGTCGTTTCGCTGCATCACATACACCGCTCGTTTGCCGTCGCAAGGTAATGTGTGGGGAGCGGCTTTTGGCACTAGGTAAAGCTTAGCGATTACTAAGGCTACATCACCCGCCTCAATTACAATTTCATCGCCGGTGGTAACGATATGCTCCGGCATGTATTTGCGTTGGAAAGTTTGTAGTGCGCTAACACAATCGTGCTGGGCTGTGCCTTTCAGCGGCGTAGATACCACCTTGGCATTATCGCCATAGCAGGCGCTAACCGAAGCAGGGTCGTTTTCGTTTACCGCGTTGTGCAAACGGGCTAATAACTGAGTGATGTTGTTCATGGCTGTCGTCTCGTTTGTTTTTACCGCGAAGACAGACTTAAGAAAAACCCGCCTTGGCGGCGGGTTTTAGTGATGTTTTACGTACGCACTAACTTTCCCGCCAATTATTAAGAATAATAGCGAGGAGGATAATTGAGTTTAACGCCAAACCTTGGCGCGGTGCTGAAAACAGCAATGTGCGTAATGTCATAACCGCAGTATTTAATTTGCCGAATAAAAAGTCAACGACTTTGTATTGTTTCAATAGTCAGTGAGGGCGAAGCGCATGCCTCATGACACGCCGTAAACCCATCCATGGGGGCTCCGCTGCCGCATCCTTGCGGTAGAGGGTCATGAGGCTCGCTCTCAACCCTCACTCTGAAACATAGCGGGCTACTTCGCCACAGCATCCCTGCTGTGGAGGGTTCCGATTGCCCTAGTACACCATCTATACTGAGTTCGTACGGTAGTGCTCGGTATACCCATCCATGGGCGTTGTTGATTTATTGGAATGTTGAATAGTTTGTGAACACTAACAAGATGTCGAATACTCAAATTATATGTTTACAGTAAAAGGGAAATATTATGACACCTAGTGAATTAGTCAAACGATGGGTAGCGGCGTTTAACGAGGGCGATGCAGATAAAATGGCGAGCTTCTATGCCGAAAATGCCATTAACCATCAGGTGGCCAACCTTCCGGTGGAAGGAAAAAAAGCCATACATGCTATGTTTTCAAATGAATTCGCTAATGCTGAAATGGTATGTATTGTTGAGAACATTTTTGAAGATGGTGATTGGGCCATTCTAGAGTGGAAAGACCCTATTGGTATTCGGGGATGTGGCTTTTTTAACGTTAAAAACAACCTTATCGTTTTTCAACGTGGTTATTGGGACAAGTTAAGCTTTTTGAGGGCTCATGATTTACCTATTCCCGATTAGCGGCCTATGATTGAGTAAATCGGTACTAATAAACTCGTCAGATGCCGAGAAAGGTGTTTTTTAAAGGGTATTTCCATCGAAAATATAGTTAAATATCTACATTCACTTGGCGAGGAGGGCTGGGAAATTATCGACTTAGATTTTCAGATGGACCCAACTATACCCGGTGGTCCTACGCACTTTCATGGCGTGGCGAAAAGGCCCAAAAAATAACGAGAGTATTAGCGAATGGATAGCCTATTAGTACCAATGTTTGCCCATGTTTTACTGTGCACCTTTCTTTATATACTTTTAACTTTCGTGAGAGCGCCAAAGGTGTGGGGAATAGGTCGCAACCACGATGGCACCAACCCATTCGATACTATTCAACCTAAAATTAGCGCTAATTTAAGTAACCAATTCGAGTGGCCGTTATTTTTTCATATTATTTGCGTTGTATTAATAGTTAAAGGGCTTGAATTCACCTCGCTTTATGTTGCTTTTGCTTGGGTGTTTATCGCTGGGCGGATAGTACATAGCGCGGTACAAATATTAACGTCAAACGTACAATTGCGAGGCTTGGTCTTTACGCTAAATTTTCTGGCTGTTTTAGCAATGTGGGGCTTGTTCGTTGCTGAAACCGTGGTTGCACAAAGCTAGTTCAAAGTACAATAAGGCTTCTTATGACAAAAATCGTGGTTTTTGGAAACTCAGGTTCAGGAAAGTCTACCTTAGCTAAGAATTTGGTAAAGGTGCGCCACATCGCGCATTTAGATTTGGACGCGGTGGCCTGGGCGCCCTCAAATGCGTCCTCTAGCCCACCTAGTCGTTTGCCTATCAGCGAATCAAAGGTGCTTATTGAAACTTTCTTATCTAAAAATACATCGTGGGTTATTGAGGGTTGCTATTCCGATTTGCTCGCTGAAGTCTTGCCTTATGCCGATGAGCTTATCTTCTTAAATCTACCCATTAACCTTTGTGTAGAGAATGCTAAGGCACGCCCATGGGAACCTCATAAGTATGCGTCTAAGCAAGCACAAGATGCTAATTTAAGTATGTTGTTAGACTGGATAAAGGACTATGAAAATAGAACAGATACCTTTTCCAAGCAAAGTCATCAAGCCTTGTACGATAGCTTTGAGGGAACCAAAACCATGTACACCTCAAACAGCCACAGTGAAAGACAATGAAAGATAGTGAAGCACAGTGACCTACGACGAGTTTAATCAGTTTTGTGGTGGCTTAAAGGCTACAACTTATGTAATGCAATGGAATAACTCCCATGTATGGAAGGTGGGCGGTAAAGTATTTGCCATAGGCGGTTTAGGCAAAAACGGTGAACCCGCTTTTATTTTCAAAACCTCAGAGCTTAATTACCATTTTTTGAGCGAAAAACCCGGGTATCGCCCCGCGCCTTATTTTGCGTCTCGGGGCATGAAATGGATCCAGCAATTTGGTGGCGCTGAAGCTCAACCTAAAATAAACATTGAACAAAGTGTAGAAGATCTCAACGAAGAGTTGAGGTACTACTTACATGAGTCTTACAAAATAGTGTCGCTAGGACTTGCTAAGAAAAAACAAAAGGAACTAGGGCTGAACCAAGTGTAGCAGATGTTTGTTCAATAAAGGTGTAACGGCTTTGACTATAACACTCAATTACCGGAAGATAGGGCGATAATTTAACATGGCCAGCCAATTGTTAAAGGCCATTAATAACAGGGTAAGACCATGCCAAAGGCAAGTGAAATTAAAAAGAATCACACCATCGTTTATGGTGGTAAAACGTGTATTGTGAGAGATATCGAACGTTCAGTACCTCAGGGCCGTGCGGGTGGTAGTATTTATCGCATGCGCATGTATGACGTGGTTAGCGGCGCTAAGTTTGATGAAACCTTCAAAGATTCAGACATGCTAGAAATGGCTGATTTAGTGCGTCGCCCTGTGATGTTCTCTTACATTGATGGCGACGAGTATGTATTCCTCGATAACGAAGATTACACGCCATACCACTTAAATAAAGAAAGCATTGCTGACGAAGCCTTGTTTATTAACGAAAAGACCGAGTCTATTCAGGTGTTAATTGTAAGCGACGTGCCAGTGGCGTTAGATTTGCCAATGAGTGTAGAACTCGAGGTAACTGAAACCGACCCTTCGATTAAAGGTGCATCAGCAACCTCGCGGACTAAGCCTGCTACTTTATCGACGGGCTTGGTGGTTCAAGTGCCTGAGTACATCAGTACGGGCGAGTGGATAAAGGTAAATACCGAAGAGCGTAAATTCCAAAGTCGCGCGTAAGTTCACGAATTTTAGTTGCGCCTTAAAGAATACCAAGGCGCAACTATGTCATGTTTTGTTTCCTGCAAGCCTTAGCGTTTAAAAGCAAATACATTACCCAATGTTAGTTTCAAGCTCACATTCCTTATTAAATTAATCGTTTAAGCTGGCATTGGGCAGTGTATAATCACTGGCTAAGGTGATGTTATAGCATTACAAAAACAATCTATTTTATATCGAAAACTAGGTAAAAATATGAAGTTTAAAACGTATTCTTGGGTCAGTATCCTCTCTATTTGTTTTTTATTAGTTGGGTTTGGGGCAAGTGCAAAAGACATAGAAGTTGCAGGCACTTTAGTGGCCGAAGGTAGCCGAGAAAACATTAGTATTCCTGTGGGAACGGGTGGGGGGAACAGCACTGAACCAGAAACCTTTATCCCAGTAACCGTTATCAATGGGGGTAAGTCAGGACCTGTACTTGCTACCATCGCTGGCGTTCATGGCTATGAATATAATTCAATATTGGCCACTGAAAAATGGCTTGCGAATATCGATCCTAGTACGATAGCCGGTACTATCATTGCGGTGCGAGTAGCGCATATACCTGCTTTTGAAGAGAAAAGTATTTACGTAAACCCTTATGATAGAAAGAACCTAAACAGAAGCTTTCCGGGCAAGGTTGAAGGCACGCAGACAGAGCAAATAGCGTGGAATCTATCGAACCACGTTATTGCAAAAGCCGACTTTGTTATCGACCTTCATAGTGGTGATGGAGCTGAGTGGCTTGCCGGTTTTGTGGGTGTCTATGGTGGGCCGCTTTCCAGTAATTACGCACAAGCCATGTTAGTGGCAGAAGGGTTTCAATTCCCAAATATCGTAACCTACAAAATGAAAACACAAAAACAAGTTGATACTCGTCGCTCGCTCAATCGCCAAGCGGTAGCCCATGGTGCACCTACCATTTTGGTTGAAATTGGTGAGAACGGCTCAAAAAAAGAAGAGCACATAAATGCGATGGTAACAGGGCTTGAAGAGGCCACTCGTATTTTGGGTATTACTTCGCCTTCTAGTATTAATACCAGCAAAGCTGACTTAGCTTCACAGGGGGCACCTGACCGTCGATATTTTGAAGGTACTTTTTCTGTACCGGTTAACTTTTCGGGTTTATGGTTTCCTGAAATTACTACAGGCCAATTTTTGAAAAAAGGTGATATGTTAGGGGTAGTAAAAGACTATTTTGGCAATACGGTTGAAACTGTTATTGCGCCAGAAAGCGGCTTTGCGCTTTACGGATTATCGGGGCCTTCAGTAAAACAAGGGCAAAGCATTATGACTATTGCCAAGCAAGTAAAATAGGAAGATTTGGATCAAGAATTAGCTTAAAAATTTGTTTTAATCTTAATATAGCAAGATGAGGCAGTGGCATTCCCGCTTGCGGTAATGTCACTGCCCACAATACTAGATGTTTGCTACAACTGCGTTGTAGAAAGCTTCTGGGCTAGTTGCTTCGTTTGCTGCAACTGATAATGCCATTTCAGCACGAACAGCCGTAACAACATCAGCGCGAGCCGCTTCGTTTACTTCTAAAATATCAAGCATTGCCGTTAGGTGTGCGCCTGAACCTTGACTCGTCTCTTCAATAACATTGTTGAAGTTATTTTGAATGAATACGGCCGCAGTAGTCATTTTACCTTCACAAGAATCAGCAGATGATACTTTTGAAGAAACCGCAGTTGTCCCTAAATCCCAAATAATGTTTGAAATTGCAGCAGCTGTGCCATTGTCATCAAAGATAACAGCGCCAATACCACAGTGCTTCCACGGGTTAATGTTGTCATCAGCTGATACGTTCCCAGCAAAAGCGGTAGTCGTAAGAAGAGCGGCAAGTGTTAGTTTTTTAAACATGTTTATATTCCTCTGATTGTTATTAGTAATAATGTGAAATGAGCAAGCCGAAGTCAGTACCATGCTTGTTATCAATATTTGCTCTCACGTCCCAGCGCTGATTAATTGCATATCGTGCGGTAACAGAGAGGTAATGTTGATCCTTCGATGGCTGGTTAACAAACCATTGTTGTCCTACTGCTAGTGACATCGCTATTTCAGGCGTAACATGTGCTACGCCTCCCACTTCTGAACCCACAGCGATAAAGCCGCCATTCAGATTAGAGCTGGTAATAGAAGTACTGAGCGCCGCGTAACCTACAAGGTTGTGACGAAACGCCCAAGACTTCCCAATAAAACTGTCGATATAACCTGCGCCGCAGTGGGTGCAGTTATTAGCTTGTTCTTTGTAGCCAAAGGCCAGTTTCCAGGCCCAATTGCTATCAAGTGGTAATCCTGATTCAGATGCATTTAAGTTAATAATTCGCACCGGCGTAAATTCTTTTACTGCTAGTCCTTCACCCTCTAGGTAGCGAAGACGAAGATTAAAGGTAGTGAGTTCAGAGTAGGGAATTCGCCCCGCATTTAGCGTGAGTAGGTCGTAGTAATTGGCCCGAAAGTTCAGCTCCCCCGCTAAGTCGCCTGCTGGTGTGTTGTATAAACCAAGGCCAATGCGCGTGGTATCTTGTGCCTCATGAGGAGGGCGTCTATCTACGCTTTTCCAGTTTGGTTTACCCGGCGCCATCGCAAACCGCTTTATCATGGCCTGCCGCTTTTGTGCTTGTTGTGTAACGGTGAGCTCGTCTTCTTTTTGTTCAATAAACGCAAAGTAGTCGTAAAGGGTATCGATAACCCGTATCGCCGATGCGTCACCTAAAGCAGCAAGTTGCTGTTGCGTGTCTTTAGGCGCACTTTCTAGAATGTGCAGTAAGGTTTGCTGTTCTTTGCTGGTTAATTGTTGCCAGCGATCATAAAGTGTTTGCTGACGTGAGCCATGGTAGATAACGTCATTAAACATGGGGCGGGTAGCTTGATGGCGCTGCATCATTACCACTAAATCAAATGGCATCACCCACACCTTATTGGGGGCAATCAGAGATTCATCGAAAACTAAGCTGAGTAACTTTGCTAATTGGTAGGCACAGTTTTGCTCAAAGAAATAATAGGTCATTGTGGCATTTTCTAGCTCCCATAAATGGGCAAGTAGAAATTGAATATCGTCTTGGGATAGGGCAAGTTTATATTCCCACATATCGCGAAGCTCGGTTTCGCTATAAGTTAAATGATGATGGTGGTATTGCTGGTTAGAGAACTTACCTTGATAGCCGCCCAATATGCCTTTAGTGATGTAAACCAACTTGTTTTCGTTATCGGGCACCTTGGCCCCATAAGAGAAGGTGTTATCGAGTAAGCCGTCTTCTGATTCACCATTAAACTTCAAAAATACATGGCCAAACATCGACGCGGGGTTACCTAAGTAGCCTGAAGCAAAAATAAGGCTGACGCTGTGGGTAGAAAAAGCATCTAAATATTCTTCATACTGTGGGCATGCCACGTCAGGGAAGCTAAGTGTGGGTAACTGTTTTTCTATAAAACGTTTACGTGCAGGAAATTGACACTGGCTTTTTGGGTTTTGCGAGAAGGCATGAATAGTCGCTTCAAGTTCCGAAAGTGGATTTTCAAAGCCATTTTCTGCTAAATAGAAGTTACTGCCATTGTGGTGTAGCGTTACTGCGGTTTGCTCAGCATGTAATAGCTGCTTCCACACCTTGTGTGATGCAAGGTTATTTATATGTTGAGACGCATCGTTAGCGTAAACTAGCGTTACGGTACACAAAAATACTATGCAACAGCGGGTGAAAAAGGAATACAACGCAACTTCCTATATTAAATCCATTTAAATTCGCGACAACGACGTAAAATAAACCGTTTCGTTGCGCAATGAAGATTGCAGAATATGCCTTCGCTGCGGGGTATATACAAGTTCCAATTACAGATAATTTGTTACTAATTGCTACTAGGTGCCTTAAATTTCGCTTCAAAAAGGTGAGGTGAAAACCATTTTCTTTCACCTCGTTTGTGCTTAAGGGAAACTAAAAATCAATAAATTAAAAAAGGAGGGCTGTAATTGGATCTCGTTACTTATTGGCTAACCGCTGATGGCGCTATCTCGATAACTACCGCCGCAGTGCTAATAGCAACCTCTACGATGACGTCCTTGATAACCGCCACCTTTGGTATTGGCGGTGGCGTGTTGCTTATTGTGGTAATGGCGGGAAGCTTGCCAGTATCTGCACTTATCCCTGTGCATGGATTGGTACAGTTAGGTTCAAACGGCAACCGAGCACTAATGACCTTTCGTTATGTTGATTGGTCTATGGTGAAGTTCTTTTCGTTTGGGGCGTTGTTGGGGGCGGTGCTGGCTACGTTTATAGTCGTGCAATTGCCTTTAGTGGTTATTCAATTTGCTGTAGCGGGTTTTATCTTATTTTTGGTGTGGGGCAGCAAACCGAAAGCGCAGGAAATGCAACCCGCAGGGCGAAGTCTAGCGGGGCTGGTCACCACGTTAATTTCTATGTTTGTCGGGGCTACGGGGCCGTTAGTAGCCGCTTTTGTGCATCGAAATAACTACAATAAAATGCAGATAACCGCCACCATGGCCTCGTGCCTTACCTTTCAGCATGGGTTAAAAGCGTTCGTTTTTACCTTTGTTGGATTTTCTTTTTTTCAATGGTTAGGGTTAATTTTTGCCATGATTATAAGTGGCGCAGTGGGGACTTACGTGGGGCTAAAAGTACTCAAGAAAATTCCAGCCGACAAATTTCTCGTGTTATTTAAAGTTATTGTCACCTTATTAGCTTTTCGCTTAATTGTTCAAGCAACAGCTGACTTAGTGTAGGTCAGCCTGTTCGCTATTGTTTGTCTATGAATTACTCAACGTAAGCGTGATAGGCGAATATCTTCGCCTATCACTTTACATTTTTTATCGTAATTTACATGTTAGCTCGCTTTGGGAACGGGCCAGCTAAAAGCGATAGCTTGCTGAGACCTGCCATTCCCTGCCAGTCCCAGGCAGTTTATCCCCTACCGCAATATCGACATCTGATACGCGGTTAACACCCGCGGTATGAGCGGTATAGTACTTATCAAACGCATTTTGAAGCTGTGCCGACACGCTGAAAGCTTGAGTAAGTTGCCAGCGTGCGCCTAAATGTATAAGCCCGTAACCTGATGTACTGCTTTCATTTTGGAGGGCAGACGTATGATTTTGCGCACCCGCTAAATGAGAAGTAACCGACAACATAAGCGGCGATTGCATTAGCTCGCTTTGCCACTCGATACGGGTAGTTAGTTGCTCGGGGGCAATGCGAAATAGCGCGTCGTCTATATCGTCACGGTTACCATGGCTAACACTGGCGGTTGAGGTTAACAACAAGTTATTCGATAGCTTAGCGTTAATAGTTACATCAGCTCCTTTAATAACAGCGTCAGTATTAGTCCATTGAAATGGTGTATCTGACCCCATCATGGTTGAGAACATAACTGCGGCTGCATTGCTGCTCGGTGTGCCAGCAATGTAGTCTTCTATGTCTTGGTAATAAAGCCGTGGTGAAACCGTCCAGTTGTTTTTGCTGTAAGTAACACCAAACTCAATTTGACGAGCAGTTTCCTTATCAAGTTCAAGGTTACCAATGTAATTGAGCCCGTCAGCCATGCCGCCTGTAATGCCTAACGGTAACCAGGTGTAACGTTCGTAATAGTTGGGCGCACGGTTTTTTTGTGAGATACCCGTAAATACTGTCATGGTTTCGCTTACGGGTACTTGAATAGTGGCTGCCGCATCTAGCATATTGTAGGTTTCACTACGTTCGGCATTGTTGAAGTTAGACGCTAGCATAGCCACCGCATCGTTCATCATCACCATGTTAGAGCCAATTGCATCAGCGTCCATATCAATTTGGGTATAACGAAGGCCCAGCAAGTAATCAGCGGTGTCGGTTGTTCGATGCCATTCGGTGAAACCACTGTAGGTATCGCGGGTAATATCGCTAAAGTTGTTGATATAAAATGCGCTGTTATTCGGGTTGGTGATAACAGAATTATTTCGGCTGTGTAAATGGCTAAAGCCTACTTCGAGTTCACCATCAAGGGCAGGGGTAATGTAAGTTGCCTCTACACCCTGCGCCACAGAATCGGCGTCGTTTTGTCTAGCCATGCTTGCCATTGAAATCGCGCGTTGGGAAGCATTATCCATGGCGTGTTGGTTGCTATTGCCAAACACGCTCATTTTCAACATACGCTCATCATCGGCTTGATATTGATAACCTAAGCGATACCACGCCGCGTCTATAAACGAAATATCCATTGCAAGCGCCGCAGTGCCGCTGTTGTTAGTGTTCAGTGTTTGGTAGCTGACATCTAGACTATGCTTGCCCCAACTATAGCCCGCGCGCAGTTTTCCGCCGTTTCTTTGGTACTGAGAATTAGGAATAGTTATGTTTGAGGCGGTATTGCTAGAACCAGCCTCGCGATCTTCGCGTTGCTGGTGGGTGAATGCGCCGGTAAAAAAGCCATTGTCTGCGCCATAAAACGCATTGGCTTGGTACTGCTGTGCATCGCCGGGAGAAAGTGCACTGGCGCTGGCATTAAACTGCAGGCCGTTAGCTTGTGAAAATAAGTGCTGAGCGTCGGCACGAATGTCTAGCTTACCACCTAAGGTTTCAACCCCTGCACTTACCGGTACTATTCCGCGATACAGCACGGCCTGAAGCCCAGGTTCAGGTAACACGTGTGAAAGCGGGGAGTCCATGGAATTTGGACCTGCGCCCGCTATATCTACTCCATCAATAGTCACGCCGACTCTGTCACCATAAAGGCCACGATACTGGATTAGCCCAGTTACGGGGCCATTTCGCGAAATAGTCACGCCAGGTAGCGTGGCGAGTTGACCACCATAGTCAGCTTCGGTATTGGTAGAGGCTGAAACGGGCGCATTATTGGTGGCGGTGAGCGGTTCGCCAATAACGGTAATCACTTCTGTTGATGAAGTTTCTTGAGCATACAAAAAGGGGGATAAGCCAGCAGAACATACTGCTAGTGCAATGGCTGTTTTTTTCATAATTATTCCATTTCTAATTAAACAACGTCAGCGATAAAGCTGATTAAAGCGCGTTATAAGTAAAGTGTGATGGGAAAACTATGAAAGAGGTGGAGCGCGCGAGAGCGGAGCTGCGTAGGCGTATGCCGTGTAGGGTCGCTGTGCAATGGCAGTAGCTAGGTTGTTAAAGCGAACAAAGGTGATTAAAGGAAGTGAAAAGTCAGGAGCCGTAACCGCATTGGGTAAATCAGAAAGTAGACTGTTGGTACAGTCGATATGTTCTACCGGTACCTTGCTGATATCGACGCTAACATAAACAAATTCACCGGCATGCTCAGTAGCGCTTAATGATATCCAGCGCATGGTACTGCCAGTACAAATGAGTTCTATATCGTTACTGCTGTCATTCAATTCAGTAGTCAGTTGCTGCGCCTTTTCCATTGTTACAGCCGCAAGCTTCAATGCCATCGCATTTTGCAATAGCAAGGTTAGGCAAACTAGCAGTGTAAATAATGACTTCAATGGCAAAGCGCTATTCTATTTCTACCGGAACTTACTTAATAATACGTTAAATATAGGATGTTGAAAGGGGTTTTTACCGCGTGTTATTTAATCTTTAGTCCTAACGCTTGAAGCTTACGGTACAAGGTTCGCTGGCTGATACCCAGTGCTATGGCTAGGGAATCTATACTGCCTTCATGTTTTGCTATTACCTCTTCTAGGTACTTAGCTTCAGCAGCTTCCAGAGTGAGAACACTTGCGCAGTTATGGGATGTGGGCTCGCAGACTAACTCGGGTAAGTCTGTGGGGTAAATAACATTTTCATCTGCCAATAAGTACGCTTGCTCCACAATATTCTTGAGCTCACGAATGTTACCTGGATAGGTATAGTGGCTTAGCACTTCAAGAGTGGATTTGTGTAAGCGTTTTTTCGAGGGGAGTTCATGCAACATGTGGCTGCACAGCATGGCAATATCGCTTTGACGCTCGCGAAGCGGCGGAAGGTGTATGGGGAAGCCCGCAATTCGGTAGTAGAGGTCTTGTCTAAATTCACCTTTTTCCACCAAGGACTTTAAGTCTTTATGGGTAGCGCATACTAAACGGAAATCGGCTTTTTTAACTTGAACGCTTCCAACTGGGCGGTAGGTTTGAGTTTCAAGCAGCCGCAGTAACTTCACTTGCATGGTAAGAGGAACATCGCCAATTTCGTCAAAAAACAGCGTTCCACCTTGGGCGGCATCAACCAACCCCTTCTTGTTCGATTGCGCGCCTGTAAAAGCACCTTTCTCGTAGCCGAATAACTCCGATTCAAAAAGCGAATCAGCTAACCCAGTACACTCTATTACTACAAAAGGTTTTTCGGCGCGGTGGCTACTGGTATGCAGGGCATGAGAAACCAGCTCTTTACCTGTACCCGTTTCACCTTGAAGCAACACGGCTATATCGGATTTTGCGGCCCGATTAATTTTATTCAGCATCGCTTTAAAGGCGGCAGACTCACCTATCATTTTACCCTTAGTCGGGTAATTTGAGGCGAACGCGAGTTTATCTAATATTTCTAAGTAACCAAGCAGGTCGCCGTTAGCATCGTGAACCGGTCGCATGAGAATATCACAGTAGCTTTGACCGCTTTTTGTGGTGTGAATGTGAACCACACTTGCAGTGCGGCCGGTTTCTTTGCATTGTTGAATAGGGCAACTTTCACCGCATTGATCACAAGGCTTGGTATTACCGTGTGACACCTTAAAGCACTGGCTATCTCCCGGAATAATATCCACAGGATAGGTATTACGATAAGGCTGATTAACCGCTTCTATTACATATTGATGATTGATGAAAATAGCGGGTTTATCGATGGCGTCTATCATTGCTTGAACAATCGAGATATTCATGTAACAGCTTCACCTAGCAATACGGGCTGGGTATGCATGACGTATGCACACAATTCGAACCCACAAGATAACTAATCTAGGTTTAAGGTATCACATTGGCACGCGCCTTGTAGGTCTGTTGATGAACAAGTGTGTAACTTCAAACCCAACATATGTAGGTGGGTAACTCTCCGGTACGAGGAAAAAAAATGAAAATGACATTAACGGTTGGTGTAATAGGTGGATTACTTTTGTCAACTGGGCTGTCGGCCAAAACTCTGCAGCCGCAAGACAGCTTAGCGACACAACAGGAAACGGAAGCCGTCATACTAGCAGGACCCGAAGGCAAGTTAAATCAAGCACGTACCAATGCTAAAGCATTGGGTGGTGCTTTAAAAGCACGGCTGCAACAAGCGATAGCTAAGGGCGGTTTAGAAGAAGGTGTAGAAGCATGTTATGTGGCCGCTGGGCCTATCGCGCAAGCACTCAAGAAGGATGGTTGGACCGTGGGGCGCACCGCGCTGCGGGTGCGTAATCAAGACAACCAACCAGATGGATGGGAAGAAACCCAATTGCACGAGTTTGCAGATGCCTTATCTAAGCAATTGCCTATGCCGTTAGAGGCATCACGTTGGAATGAGGAAACCGGTGAATTACGCTATATGTCAGCGATTGTTACGGGGCAAGTGTGTACGGCTTGTCATGGCAATAACGTGGATCCTGCGGTGTTAGGTATTATTAGGGAAAAATACCCTGAAGACACCGCAACGGGCTTTGCGCCAGGAAGTTTAAGAGGTGCTTTTACACTTACCTATTCACCCGAATAGCCTTTTCTTTTTTCAAGGAAATGCAACGTGTCTTTACCGGCATCCGTTAACGGCACGCTATGCATTTTTTCCTGCATTCCCCACCTTTCCTGTAAACGCCCCACTCTCAAACCTTTCCGCTACTGCTCATATCACTTTTTTGTGTCAAAAATGGCACTGATTGACATTTTTGGCGCATTCTCCTCTCATCTTGTTTGAGGTGGATCAAGGCGGTAAATCCAACTTGATGGAATAATTGCGCCGCATGGTAGGGAATACAGGTGGTGATGGGCAATCGTGCCATAGCTGGCGCAAAGCTTGCTAAACCTCCTTCAGAAGTACAAGTCTTACGGTGCGGCCTTATTTTTAAGGTTATTGATTTAAAAGAATTTTAGCGGCTTGCCGTACTGTTTTTTAACTAGGGAGAAAACCCATGAGCGATACGTTAGTCGAGCTATCGCGGTGGCAATTTGCGCTAACTGCGATGTTCCACTTTATATTTGTGCCCTTAACCTTAGG
The DNA here is from genome assembly GCF_019249215.1 of Alteromonas lipotrueae. Taxonomy (GTDB): domain Bacteria; phylum Pseudomonadota; class Gammaproteobacteria; order Enterobacterales; family Alteromonadaceae; genus Alteromonas; species Alteromonas lipotrueae. The sequence continues at coordinate 153,067 of NZ_JAESDI010000007.1, read as the reverse complement.
GTTGAGTTTCATGCTTGCCATTATGGAATCCGTTTATGTAATGACAGGCAAAGAAATTTACAAACAAATGACTCAGTTTTGGGGCAAGTTGTTTGGTATTAACTTCGCCATTGGTGTGGCTACCGGGCTCACTATGGAGTTCCAATTCGGAATGAATTGGTCATACTATTCTCACTATGTTGGGGATATTTTTGGGGCACCGCTGGCTATTGAAGGTCTGATGGCGTTCTTCCTAGAATCTACTTTTGTTGGGCTGTTCTTCTTCGGCTGGGATAAAATGTCAAAGGGAAGGCATTTAATGACCACTTGGTTAGTGGCTATTGGCTCTAACTTCTCAGCACTATGGATCCTCATTGCCAACGGCTGGATGCAATACCCTATAGGGGCTGAATTCAATTTTGAAGCCATGCGCATGGAAATGACAAGCTTTGCTGAGGTTATCTTTAACCCGGTAGCACAAGTTAAGTTTGTGCATACTGTTTCAGCTGGTTACGTAACGGGGGCCATGTTTGTATTGGCTATTTCGAGTTACTACTTACTAAACCATAAGCATATTGCCTTCGCTCGACGTTCCTTTGCCATTGCTGCGAGTTTTGGCTTAGCGGCTACCTTGTCAGTTATTGTGCTTGGTGACGAAAGTGGCTACGAATTAGGAGAAGTGCAAAAAGTAAAATTGGCAGCGGTTGAAGCGGAATATGAGACCCATCCAGCACCTGCGCCTTTTACTGTATTTGGTATTCCTAATGATGACAAAGAAGAAACCGAATACGCACTTCAAATTCCTTGGGCGATGGGCATTATTGCTACTCGTTCACTTACTGAGGAAGTTAAAGGCTTAAAAGACATTAAAGCAGAAAACCGCTTACGTATTCTTGATGGTATTAAAGCGTACGGTTTGCTCGATAGTGTTCGAGATGGAACGGCTTCAGCAGAAGAACTCGCGCTGTTTGAGGCACACAAAGATAATATGGGTTACGCCATGTTGTTAGAGCCATTTACGGATGATGTAACACAGCCTTCTGAAGCAGCCTTACAAAAAGCAGTGGATTACAGTATTCCTCAAGTTGCCCCCTTATTTTGGAGTTTCCGCTTAATGGTGGCATCAGGCTTTATTATGTTAGCTGTGTTCTTAGCTGCCTTCTACTACAGCACCCAACATAAAATTACGCAGCCTCGCTGGTTATTAAAAGCTTCATTGTATAGCTTGCCGCTTCCTTGGGTGGCGTGTGAAGCCGGTTGGTTTGTGGCTGAGTTTGGTCGCCAGCCTTGGTCTATTGCAGAGATTTTACCGGTGCATGCGTCAACGTCTAATTTGTCTATCTCTGACATTGTCACTACGTTAGTCGCTTACTCAGCGTTTTACACTGTGATGTTCATTGTTGCCTTCTACTTAATGAAGAAATTTGCCAAAAAAGGGCCAGTGCCCCCTGAAGATAACCATAGTGATGAAGATGACGATTTAATCGACTTTGATGCAAAAGGAGCAAACGCATGATTGATTATGAATTTCTTCGCGTAGCCTGGTGGTGCCTTATTGGTGTGTTGTTGATTGGTTTCGCAGTAACCGATGGGTTCGATTTAGGTGTAGGTTCATTGCTGACCATTATTGGTAAAACAGACAAAGAACGTCGCGTAATGATTAATACCATTGGGCCGCATTGGGATGGAAACCAAGTGTGGTTCATTACGGCTGGTGGTGCCATTTTTGCAGCATGGCCGATGATTTATGCTACTGCTTTTTCTGGCTTTTACTTAGCCCTAGCACTAACGCTTATTGCGCTTTGGATGCGCCCAATTGGATTTGATTATCGCAGTAAATTGCCAAATGCTCAGTGGCGAAAAGCATGGGATTGGGCGTTATTTGCTGGCGGTTTCATCCCTGCGCTTATTTTTGGCGTGGCATTTGGTAACTTGTTATTAGGTGTGCCGTTTGAATTCGACAACACGCTTAAATCAACGTACACCGGCTCTTTCTTTGGGTTGCTTACCCCATTCGCTTTGTTGTCTGGGTTGTTGTCAGTGGCTATTTTACTTAATCACGGCGCAGCATGGTTACAAATGAAAACGGATGGTTTCATTGAATCTAGAGCACGTGTAACGTCGTTTATACTGAGCCTAGTGGCAGTAGTCTTATTCCTGATTGCCGGTGCGTGGGTAGCATTTGGGTTAGATGGTTTTGTTATTACCTCTACCGTAGATGCCTTAGCCACCTCGAATCCAATGAAAAAAGAAGTCGCTATTGAAGCGGGCGCATGGATGACGAACTACTCACGATATCCATGGATGATTATTGCGCCTGTTTTAGGTGTGGCAGCAGGGCTCGCATGTGCCATGTTTTCTCGCAAAGGAAACGCAGGGATGGCATTTGTTTCAAGTGCACTGCTGATTACTGGCGTTATATTAACTGCGGGCTTCTCAATGTTCCCGTTCTTGATGCCCAGTATCACTATGCCGGAAGCTAGCCTTACGGTATGGGATGCCACCTCTAGTCACTTAACCCTAAATATCATGTTTATTGTGGCTTGTATCTTTGTGCCTATCATCTTGTGCTATACCGCCTATGGCTACTATGTAATGCGTGGGCGAGTCAAAAATAGCGACTTAGATCAATCTCACACTATTTATTAAGGAGTAGCATATGTGGTATTTCACTTGGATCCTCGGCGTACTGCTAGCGTGTTCATTCGGTATTTTAAATGCCATGTGGCTAGAGTCTACCGAAGATATGGACCGCCCTGAAGACGCCGAATAGCTGATTTATTTAATGTTCACGGCGTAATATAAAACGTAAAAGGCAACGAGCTGGTGTATTCAACGCTCGTTGTCTTTAGTTTAACCGTTATTTTAACCAGCTATTTTAAAAGATAGGCAGTGCGATAAAGTCAATGAAAAAGTTAGACAGGCAGACATTTCAAGCTAAGTTTAATCAACTCGACAACACGCACAAGCTTGGCGCGCGCAGGCGGGTTTTGATCATCACTTTGGTGAAGTGTCTGTCTCTTTTTTCACTGATTATCGCTTTTTATTTTTTCGCTCATGCTATGCATGACTGGATAGTAGATACCCATAAAGCAAGCCAATTTCATATTGTAGGTTTATCTGTCGCGTTGTTTATTAGCTGGATAGCTCAAGGGTTGGTAAACACGCTTACGCTGTCATGTAAGAGTCAGTTGATGCAGGCTATGGAGCAAAAGTTACAACTTATTTTCGCCGAGCAACAGCACGCCCTCATTCGTCAACATTCACTTTTTTATTGGCAATCACTTTGGGTGAAGCATATTCGCTCTATTGCCAATTGGGCTTTCGATTACCGCGTACAGCAATATGTTGCAGTACTTGTCCCATTGATGGCGCTAGTCATTATTTTTTACGTTAACCCCGTAATAGGAATGGGGTTAGCTATAGCCCTTCCTATTGTTCCTTTATTTATGGTTATTGTTGGTAAAGGAGCCGCCAGCTTACATCGCAAGCATTTCGTGGCGCTTGAACGGCTAGGTGGGCTTTTTACCGATAGACTTAATGCACTGCCTTTAATGGCGAGTTATCGGGCTCACAATACGCAGATGCGTTTGCTTAATAACGCCAGCGAACAACTCAATAAACGCACCATGCGGGTGGTAGGCGTCGCGTTCTTATCATCGTCAGTATTAGATTTTTTTGCCACTTTATCGGTAGCCTTAGTTGCTGTCTTTATAGGTTTTTCACTGCTCGGCGAGCTTAACTTGGGGCCTGAAATTTCCTTACAGCAAGGGCTTTGGGTGTTACTAACGGTGCCGCTAATTTTAAGTGAAATGAAAAAACTGGGGCAGGTTTATCACCAAAAAGCTGAAGCTGAAGCGGCCAGCGAGTGTTTGTTTTCGTTGTTTGATACGTTGAACGACAATGTGTCTGTGAAGAAAGGGGAAGTGAGCAAAGGCGAAATGAAGAACAAACCATTTTCTGGGTTTGATGCTCAAAATTTCCGTGTATCCAATTTACTTAAAGCCGAGCACCTTAAGGTTGCTTTAGGAGAACATATTCGCCTAAATGGCGTTTCTGGAAGTGGTAAAACGGTATTGCTAGAGGCGTTAGCTGGCCATCGCAAAGCCTCTCACGGCTTTGACGGACATTGTGTCTGGGTGAGTCAAACTCCCGTTGTTTTACCTGGCAGCGTGAGAGAGAACCTCATACTTGATGCCCACTATAGCGATAGTGCGTTGTGCGAGGTGCTAAATTCAGTTGAGCTCGCTGATTGGCTTTCGTCGCTGCCTGATGGCCTCGATACTTTGATGACTGAGTACCCCAACCTTTCCGGTGGTGAAGCGCAACGGCTTGCGTTGGCTCGTGGTCTATTAAGAGATCCAGATATCTGGTTATTAGATGAACCCACCGCGCATATTCCCGATGAACAGCACCATCGTCTTTCGCAGCTTATTTCCCGTGTCACTCAAGGCAAGACTGTGATTTGGGCATCGCATAAGTTATTGCCCGCGCATTGGTTTGACGCGCATTGGCATATTGCAAACGGGGAGGTAACGGTGAAATGAAATACTTACCTTCAAAAGCAGCACCTGATTCATCAAAAGCGCCTTCGTCACTAACCGGGCAGACGTCAATGGCTGCGTATGGTGCTCTGGGTTTGGCCTTGCTTCATGGTATCGCGGGCTTAAGTATTCTTATCATATCATCTTGGTTTATTGCCATTAGCGCGATAGCACCTTTAGGGTTTAACTATGTTATTCCAGCGGTGGTCATAAGGGGGCTTGCGCTACTTCGAATTGCTAGTGGTTACACCACCATGTGGCTTGGTCACAACGATTTATTAACGCGCATTGCCAAAGCGCGCTTAGCCGTGTTTGAACAATTAGCGTCAAAGCGTCTTGAAAGCAAAGCATGGACAGTTGAAGCTCTCGCGAACCATACGGAGCAACTTGCATCAGCCTTTATTGCGTGGGTTTCGCCACTAGCCTCGGTTGCGCTGCTAATGACAGGGTTATTGTTCACTGGGTATCTCATGAATGTGCCGGGTTATGGTTTTTTCATAGCCCTAGCCATGCTGTGGTTGGTGATGAGTGTTATCACCACGCTTTGCGGGCTTAAAACCGTGGCTAAAACGGCGCAGGAAGAGCTTGAGTTTCGGCACCAAAGCGCAACGTTTTTTCAAGCAAGTAGTTTGTGGCACCTTAAATCGAAAACTTCGAAAGGCTTGTTTAATGCCCCCAGTACCCAACAGGCACAAGATGCGCAATTAAAAGAGCAGGCGCTAGTGTCCAGAGCCATGTGGCTTTTTCAAGGTGGCGTATTCAGTTTGGTTGTTCTGGTTGTTGTTAGTGCTAACTCAGCGGCTTATTTCGTTCCGCTCGCATTAATCACGCCTATGGTTCTGTTAGCAGCGCCAGACTGGGCAAACGCCACTTTTAGTAGTGTGGTTAAGTTCGCAAAGTGGCAACATAGCAAAGCAGAGCTACAAGCAATGCACACTCAGTCTTTACCTTTACTAAATGCGCATAAACCTAGGGTATCACTTTCATTAAAAGATTTTATCGCACAAGACAGAAACCTACCTACGGTCAATATGCAGTTTGAGGCTACAGGGCTTAGCGTGCTCAAGGGGTATTCAGGGTGCGGTAAGTCGAGCATTCTACAAGCCATATGTGGGCTAATTCCTTTTGAAGGGCGCCGCTCAATAGACAATGTTGCCACTGTGCAAGGCATGTTAGAAAAATGGATTTACGTTGAACAGCAACCCATTATTTTGGCAGGTACCATTAAACTGAACTTAGATCCTGCTGCCACTGGGATCAGTGAAGAGTCCATGCACGAAGTTTTAGCGCGTGTTGGTTTACAGCACCTTTCTGCGTTAACTGAATGGGTTGGTAAAGGAGGAAGGGCTTTATCAGGCGGTGAAAGTAAACGCTTAGCATTGGCCAGAGCCTTATTAGCAAAACCTGATGTGCTGTTAATCGATGAGCCCTTTGAAGGGCTAGATAGCGAAGCACAGCAGCGAGTCGCTGAGGTCATTAATGAGAGTGCACTTTCGGGATTAGTTATCGTTGCTACTCATGTTGTTCCGGTGGCCCTGCAGCCTAATGCAGCGTTTACTCTGGATGAAAAAGGTGACCAAAGCAAATCCCATCATTCTCGTCAAAATCACAGTCATCAATACACGTATGGCGATGATGAATTACCTATAACTTCATCGGTCTACTCAACGCTAACGCCTAATGAGCAACAGCAACAAGCGCTAGCAGAACTGCAACGCCATGAACGCAACACGGTACTTGGTTTTAAGCCGCGATAAACTACACGGCGAGGCTTGATACGTATGCGGGCTATTATTTGTTAAGCCAAAAAGCGAACAAAAAAAGGCGCCTTAACGGCGCCTTAAACACACATGTTTAAATTGTCTTTAGAATCTAGCGCGAAGTTGCACGCCAAAGTAACGGTCTGCATCACGCGGGATTTGATAACGGAAGTTATCACCGCTGTAGGTCGTTACATAGCTTTCGTCAGTCAAGTTCTTACCAATAAGGCTGATGCGGTAGTCATCATCTTGGAACGAGAACGCCAAGCTTGCATTCACAATGGCATAGTCTGGTAACACAGCAGGATCGTTTTCCTCTGCAAACGCACCTGGTGCACCAACGAACATTTCGTCAGTGTAAACGTAAGAACCGTTTAAGATAATGTCCATGTTGTCCATCTCCCAAATGTACTCACCGGTTACTGAGTATTTAAGGTCTGGAGAGAAAGGTAAGTCTGCACCAGAACTGCCGGTACAGGTTGGGTCACTAACTGGGCAAAGGAACTCATCGACTTCTGCATCTACTTTCGATAAACCACCAGTCAACGATAGGTTGTCTGTTGCTTGCCACATGAAATCAAACTCGAAACCTTGTGTGGTGACCGACCCTGCATTGGTTAAGCGAGTGATAGTAACTGAATCAAGTAACTCTGAGTTATTCGCTTGGAAACCGTCGATATCTGTTCTAAAGATAGCGGCATTGAAGATAATGTCACGGCTGGCGTACTTATAACCTAGCTCGTAAGCATCCGAAGTTTCTTCACCAATAGGCAAGGTATCTGAGTCTGACATGTTGTAGAACACGTTAAACGCAGGGCCTTTATAGCCTTGTGAGAAGGTGAAATACGTCATGCTGTTATCAGTTAAGTCATACTGCACACCCAACTTGCCTGATACATTAGTTTCGTCAGTCTTGCCGCTGTAGTCAGTATCGAAGCTCCGTACACCTACACCAGTACGACTGTATTGATCATTACTGCTACGGTTGTGCGAGTAGCTTACTTCGTCATCGGTATAACGAATTCCAAATAGCAGGCGTAAATCGTCATTAATATGGTATTTACCATCAGCAAATAATGCCCAGTTATCAAACTGGGTTTCCATGTAAGCCGTTGCGCTTACAATATCGTTTGAATTACAGCTAAGACCTTCATCAGCAATAAACTGGTTAACTTGATCGTCAGTTGGGTCAGCTATACCTAATGTGTCAGTTAAGTAAGCGCTGATAGCCTTAGGGAATTGTAAATCGTTATTTTGACAACTAGCATCACGGGTAAAATTACGCTCAGATTTTTGTGTCCACCAGAACGCGCCCACTTGATAATCGAATGCCTCACCCACAGGCGATGCAATACGGAATTCTTGTGACGTTTGCTTCCAGTTTTGTGCGCCAATATCGTGTAACTGGAACGGTTCGCCAAACACTGGGAACGGACGTGTGCCCGCTGTTGAGGTGAAGTCACCTTCACGGAATTCAGTATTATCCCAATCACGGTAAGCAGTGATTGAAGTGAATTGGTGATCGCCAAACATGGTATCAACCTGCATAGAGAAACCCGTGGTTTCATCTAACGTACGAGTTTCAAAGTCATGGTCTATAAGGCGCTGTTCTAAATCTAAGTCGCTATCACCAGTACTGTTTGGTAGTGCTTCAGAATCAGGGTGACGGCCACTTGGTGAAAGTTCTAAATCGGCACAGCAGCTATCATCAGATTTCACGTTTTCAAAGATAAACAGAATGTCGGTGTCGTTACCCGCTTCCATATCAAGCATGGCGCGAACGCCTTCTTTGTCGTAGCCGTTAGTCATTTCGTTGTTATAAACGTTCTTGATATAGCCATCAAACTGGGATTTAAGTACGGTTAAGCTACCACGAACATTATCGTTTAATGCACCTGATACACTCGTTTTTAAGCGGTATTCATTGTCTTGAAACAGGCTTATTTCGGCTGTCCCTTCAAACTCATCAGTAGGGCGCTTGGTCGTGATATTTACCACACCCGCCGATGCATTCTTACCGAATAATGTACCCTGTGGGCCACGTAAAACTTCAATGCGCTCAAGGTCATATAAGTCAACAAACGCTTGACCGGCACGGCCTAACACAACGCCGTCTACTACGGTAGAGACACTCGGCTCAGCAGCCACACTAAATGAAATAGTTCCAATACCACGAACGGTAATGGCGGAGTTTCGTGTTGTATTGCCTTTACGGAAACTGACCGATGGGACTAATGCTTGTAGACCTTCAATGTTGTTAGAAAATGCAGCGTTAATTTGATCTTCGCGTAAAACCGAAACCGCAACAGGCACTTCATTTAGGCTTTCCACTCGTTTTTGTGATGTAACTGTTATTTTTTCCAAGCCCTTTGGCTCGGCAGTTTCTGCTTCTTGCGCGCTGGCTGCAAAGCCAATAGTCATACAAGTACCAATGGCTAATGCCCGAGTAATACTTGAATGTAGTGTGCTAGGTCTTAGTAACATGGTGTTCTCCACGAATTCTCTTTTATGGGTTTTATCCAGTTTTATCTGCCGTGTGTCCGACGGTCTTTTCTTAGGTCTTATTAATTTTATATAAACTAGGTATTGCTCATTTGTCTTATATAAGACAGAAGATAGTCAAAATTTAACCAAAAAGTAAATCAATTGCAATCTTTTTGTTAATTAAGTTTTAGGGGTCTTTGAATTGTTATGTAAGTAAATGGTTTGAGGTTAAGATTATGTTTTAATTGGTTTTATTTTGTTTCTTGCTGAGTTTTCCCAACTCATTAATAGTCGCTATATATTTTATTGATACAAGTTTATAACAATAAGGGTGCTGGTTTGTCTTGCATTAGACCGTTAAGTTTAGGGGCTGGTGAGTCGCGAAAGTAGGCAAGTCTAAAATTAACAGGTAATTCGGTTAATGGCTTTTAATGCTATCCCTAAAGTGTCACAGTTATGTGAGCATAATTATTGATTTAACTAGAAATATCGAAATGGATGGAAGGAAGTTAGGTATGGGTGTGAGTAAAAGTATGTTGTTTAAAGGTCTATGGACTATGTTGTTCATAGGCAGTGCTACAAGCGGGTACGCAGAAAATAGAATTGATACCCAACGCTCTGACGCCCCAGCGCTTGCGGCCTACGGAGAGTTTACTGTTGGTGTGCGGAAGCTAGAGGTGGTTAACCCTAAGCAGATTGATATTCTTGCTCTTGATGCAACCCAGCCTGAACCCGACACCTTTCCTACTTATGACCGCCCCTTAACCCTAGAGGTTTGGTATCCAGCACAGACAGGCAGTACTGGCGATACCGTTTTGAATGCTTATATTCGCGATGGCAAACAGCAGGTTGAACTTCATGGTAAAGCAGTAAGAGATGCTGCGCCTTTAGAAACGAAAGAAGCTTTTCCACTGGTTTTGGTGTCGCATGGATACCCTGGAAACCGTTTTTTATTGTCACATTTAGCGGAAAATATTGCCTCTAAAGGTTATGTAGTCGTATCGATTGACCACACCGACTCTACCTATCGCACTCAGGCTGCCTTTGCGTCTACGTTAGTAAATCGCTCTGTCGATCAGTTATTCGTGCTATCGCAAATTGAAACCATGTCGAAAGATGAAGGTTCATTTTTATACCAATTAGCCGATGCCAGTCACACAGGTATTATTGGTTACTCTATGGGTGGATACGGCGCAGTAATAAATGCGGGGGCTGGCATTACTGAGCAAGCGGTAAATAGTAAACTGAGTGCGCCCTTTGGTACCTTGGCTCGTCATCAAACCGGTGTTAGGGAAAAGGTTGATTGTCGTGTAAAAACGATTATTGGCTTTGCACCTTGGGGTATGAATTACCGTATGTTTAATTTAGACAGTGTGGCTATTCCTATGATGCTGGTGGCAGGTTCTCAAGATGATGTGTCAGGGTATGAAAACGGCGTGCGAGCCATTTGGGAAGGGGCAAAAAACGTAGACCGCACTTTGTTAACCTACGATAACGCCAATCATAATGCGGGAGCAGTAATGCCAGCCCCTGAAGAGTCTTTCGTATTTGATGAAGCATTAGGTTTCGATGTAAGTTCACATTATATCGACGCGGTATGGGATAACGCACGCATGAACAACATTGCACAGCATTTTGTTACCGCGTGGTTAGGTAAATACCTTAAAAATGAAAGCCGCATGCAAGCTTATTTAGACGTATTACCGGTATCAAATGACGGCGTGTGGGCTATTGATGAAGATGGCAATCCGAAGGCAGAGCATACTTATTGGGAAGGTTTCCCTCATCGCACCGCAAAAGGCTTAAGATTAGAGCAACTGCCAGCATGGCAATAGTACTTTCGAAGTTTTATACGGCGCTTTGAAGTAGCGAATGTGAAAAATTAACTATAAAAAAGCGGCGTAGAGGTTGACTCAACGCCGCTTTGTTTTTCTAGCTAGTGCTTTTAATTATAGCTTCCAAATACTGCTTTAAACCTGCAATGTTAGAATGAGTAACGTGCACCAAAGGTGTAGCGAGGCCCGTATTGACGAGCAAATAAGAACTGCTCTTCAAAACGCCCGTAACCTTGCTCAGTTTCATCGTTGATATTCACACCCTCAAGGAACACGGTTAGGTTTTCATTTACATCGTAGTTCACGCTGGCATCAACCTGCCCGTATGTATCGAACTGTGTCGCTGGATTATCAGCAGACCCTTGATCTTGACCCATACCGACGAGGTAGTCCGAACGCCATGCGTAAGTCACTTTCACAGATAAGCCATCTTTTTCGTAAAACACTTGGAAGTTAGCTGAGTCACTAATACCCGCAAGTGGGTTTTGCTCAGCGCTTAAATCGTAAGGGTCATACTTAACATCGCCGTCAACGAAAGTCGCATTTGCACCTACGCCAAACCCAGTATCACCGAAGGTATGTTGAACGGCTAATTCGACACCCTCAACCGAGCGGGTATCGCTTAGGTTACGAGGTTTGGTTACCCGCCAGGTAATTAAAGGGTCATCAGCGTTAGGGGTTACTACGCCATCAGCATCCGCATAACCGTTATCTACAAAGTATCCGTAGATGGCGCTATCAGTTGCTTGCACGCCTGCTGCTTCTAACGCAGACACAGCTTCGTTCCAGCGTGGGCCTTGGTAAATGTCGTTTAAGCCTTCAAAGGTTTCTTCTTGTGCTGAGTAAGCAATGTAGTTTTTAACAGACTTTTTGAATAAACCGACAGAGGCGTAACTCGCTTCGTCGTAATACCACTCAAAAGAAAGGTCAATATTCGTCGATTCATATGGCAGCAAACTTGTGTTTCCTTCGGAAACCGTTCGAGAACCAATTTTAGGGCTTCCACTGAAAGCTCGGCCGCCTTGTAGTTCACCGATAGGCGCACGAGTAATCGATTTGCCCCAAGAGAAACGAGCAACAACATCGTCGGTGACATCGACTTTGACATCTAGCATAGGCAGTAAGATATCGTACTTACCCGTAAAGTCTTGAAGTTGTAAGTCAGCCTCAAATTGTGTTATCCACTCTGATGCCGCTACCCAATTGACCTGTGTTGGTACGCGAACTTCGGCTGCACTTGGTACTTCTGTTTCTTCATAGCGCAGGCCTGCGTTCACTTGAACATAATAATCGCTGACTTCGAATTCCCACTCTGATTGTACATAAATAGAGTCGGTGGTCTCTTCAACATTACTCACTGACGGGGCGCCACTAAAATAAGGGTCAATGGAGTAAGCGTTACTTTCACCTACCACGTCAGCGGTAAGGTAAGCTAGCTGACGAGCAATGGCTTCGTCAAAGTCAAACGTGTAATAGTACCCAGGATTCATGCTAGCGCCGCCACCAGAGAATGCGTCTAGGAAGCCACTGGTGTCGTTTCTCACGAACATATCATCAGGAAAAATTTCAGTGAAAGAAGGGCTAAAGCCCGGTCCACCACGTAAGCCACTCCACGCGGTAAATCCTGATAGGGCTTGCTCAGTACGGGCAATACCAAAATCGATTTTTACTAGTGGAATATCAAAGGCTGAGTTGAACCAGGTTCCATCTATTTGAAGCTGCTCAATGTCAGAGCGGCCTGGGGAATAAATAAACTGGCTAAAGTTGGAGTCAATTTCACCCGGGTTAATTTCATTGGTGCCATTGTTCCAGTTAATATAGACCTGTGGAATTTCGCCTTCTCGGTAGTCATATACTTTAGAGCTAAGCTGATTAGAACCCAAAATAACTTGGCCTGCACTACCTAACCCTTCATCGTAGCCATTGTCTGTTTCATTGTACGAATCATGGTAATCAAGAGTGAAAAACCAGTCGTCATTCATTTCCCAATCTAAATTCACGCCAAACGAACGAGCATCAACCCGCGTTGTATCCCGGCTGGCAGTATATGAGCCATCGTCACCACTGATATCAGCATAAACAGCGGTACCATTGGCATCGAGTTCGTAGGCATTTATGTTAGAGCCAAAGTTATTCCATATGCCCCAGCCAACCGTATTTGTTCCAGTCGTGGCGCGGGTAGCGGTATAATCAACAGTGGCAGTAAAATTATCTACGGGGCGAAATTGAAAGGTAACCTGACCATTTGAACGTTCGCGCTGTACATCATTAATGCTGTAATTCATATCTTTTGGGAAAAATGCAGCGTCAGTGATATTGGTGCGATTATCGATAACGTTAGCAGCATCTAAATCTGGTAAATCTGCGTTTTCTTGCAACACCCAGCCTTGAACACTGGCAGCCTGTTGTTGGAAATCACGCTCTTGATGAGAAAAAGACACCCCAAAACCAAACATATCGTCAGCGAAGGTGTTGCTGTAAACCCCAGCAATTTCTGGTGTTACATCATCGCCTTCAACATTCGAGGTATCGTAAATGCCCTTCGCCGAAAACGAGGCTTGTTGACCAGGGCGAGAAAGAGGCTTCATGGTAATGATATTTACCGTAGCACCTAACCCACCACTTGGGTTTTCAGCACGGGCTGTCTTGTGTAGCTCAAGAGTACTCACCCCTTCAGATGACAAGTTCTCTAAGTTAAATGAACGGGTGAAGCCGGTACCTGGCATTTGACGACCGTTAAGCGTCACCAAGTTAAATTCTGGGCCAAAACCACGAACGGTAATTTGGCTACCTTCACCGTTAGAACGGCTGATAGTCACACCGGTAATGCGCTGTAACGATTCCGCAAGGTTAGTATCCGGAAACTTACCTAACTCTTCTGCCGAAATGGCATCTACAACGCCGCTTGAGCTGCGTTTTACGTCCATTGAACGAATCATACTGCCGCGAATACCGCTAACCTGAATAACTTCAACTTCACTTGGTACGCTATTGTCAGAGGCCGCAGCTTCTGACGTTTGCGTTTCTGGTCTTTCTACTTCTTGCGCAGAAGTAGAAAATGCCAAAGTTGAACCCAACAACAAAGCCATTGATGTGGCGAGCTGGGTCTTTTTAAATGTTGTATTTTTCATAATTGACCTACTAAATCTTTATCAATTTATTGCTGCCGCTTGAGTGTGCAAGCGGCAGAAGCTTTGTTATTGCGCTGCAATTTCAGCATTATCTATACGATATACCGCACCTTCACCGGCGCCCCACGCTGGGAACACCATCACAACATCGATAGCGCTGATGTCTAACCCAGCGTCGTACAAGGTTTGAAGTGGGAAGGTGTAGGTTTGCCATTCGCCAGTAATTGGATCTGCGCCTTCTAGACTCTCTGAAATAGCAAGCTCAACCGCGGTGGAGGTATCGCCTGATTCAATCTTAAATAGCCAAGGTGCTGATGCATCGTTAGGCGCCGAGCTTACCTTCATTTCGAAGCGGACTACGCCTGTTGAAAGCAATGTAGAGGCATCAAAATAAACATCGTCGTCGGCAAGAAAGCCCATTACGGTAGGTGTCGCACCAATGCGGAATTCAGCTACTGTACCGTGGTCGGTATCATCCACTTCTTCTGTGGGTGTAGAACCGCCACAGCAATCCCAAATTGACCATTGGTCAGCCGCTGTATCAGCGAATATAGTTAATTCGGTTGCAGCAGGTGTGTCACCATCTGGGTGGTAAAATTTCACGTTATCTAAGCGATATACCGCGCCTTCACCTGCGCCCCAGGCTGGAAATACCATAATCACATCTATGGCACTTAGGTCTAGGCCTGCCGCTTGTAGGTCAGCAATAGGAAAGGTATAAGTTTGCCACTCACCGGCAGTTGGCGCTTGTCCTTCAACGCTATCAGAGATGGGTAACTCAACCGCAGTGGCACCGTCGCTAGATTCAACTTTAAATAACCAGCCGGCACTCGCATCGTTTGGCATGTTGACAACGCGCATATCAAATTGCAGTAAACCGCCATCGGCTAAGGCAGAAGCATCAAACGGCGTGTCGCCACCGCCTGACGCTGAACGGGTGATAAAGCCCATAACAGTAGGCTCTGCGCCAATACGAAACTCGGCCGTTAAACCATGTTCTTCATTGTCGATTTCTTCTGTAGGGGTTGAGCCACCACAGCAATCCCACATCGGCCAGTCAGGGTTCATTTCATCTTCAAATATCACTAATTCCGGATACGCAGACTCTTGCGAAATTTCAACATTGTTTACACGGTATACCGCACCTTCACCGGCACCCCATGCTGGGAATATCATGATGACATCAATAGCGCTGGTGTCTAAACCGGCATCAGCTAAAGCGCTTAATGGAAATTCATAAGACTCCCATACGCCTTGCTCAGGTGTATCGCCACCGGTATCAGCAGGACCGACATAGCCAGTCATTAAAGGTAGCTCGACGGCGGTAGTACCTTCACCACTTTCAATCTTAAACAACCAAGTAGCAGTCGTGTCGTTAGGGGCAGACATCACCTTCAGGTCGAATTTTACGCTACCGTTTTCTTCCATAGGCGAGGCATCGAAGGGTGATGCTTGACCTGCTGGGTCGGTAATAAATAGCTCGCGGCTAATAAAGCCCATGACAGTAGGTTCTGCACCAATGCTGAATTCATATACCTGACCTTCAGCACTATCTTCTACTAACGCAGGTGTTGAACCTCCGCAGCAATCCCATGCTGGCCAATTAGGGTTGGTGGTACCTTCAAAAATAGTGAGGTTTTCTGCAATGCCTGTTGAAGGTGGAGAAGGAATAGGGGCGGCGCCTTCCACTAGCGCATCGTCTAGTGAGTCGTAGCCTGGACGAACGGTTTCACATCCTGCACCCGTATCTGGGTTTGAGGCACATTCGTAAACCCGAACATAGTCGATCTCAAAGCGCTGGCCATTTTCAAACGCACTGGCATCAATACCCGTTTCGTTTACCGCTTCAGGCCATTCTCCACCTACTGCTAGGTTCAAAATAAGATAGAATTCTTGATCGTATGGCGCGTTATCCCAATGGGTAACTAGTTCTCCAGTACCTTGCTCGAAGTATTCGGTGTACCAACCACGATGTGACAAGCCTGTGGCGTCGCCATTGCTGTTGTAACGTACTTCAGAACGACGCTGAGTGGCATACAAGTAGTCGTCCATATACCAACGAATTTCACCTTCTTGCCATTCTATCGCGTAGGTATGAAAGTCATCTGCTGGGTTAGCGCCATCAGGCAATGAATAGGCTTGGCCTGAGCTGTCGTTGTTTGGCCATTCTTGCCCATAATGCAAGGTGCCGTAGATATGCGCTTCAGGGTTGCCATCTGCATCGGCAGCTTTAAGGTTAACTGCTTCAAAAATATCGATTTCACCGGAACGCGGCCAGCCACCATACACTTCGTCGGTAGGCATCATCCAAAATGCAGGCCAACTGCCTTGACCCGATGGCATTTTAGCGCGCATTTCAATGCGGCCATATTTAAAGTCTGCTTTGTAACGAGTAATTAAGCGGGCTGAGGTATAAGGCTTTTGTGCACCGTCTTCAGCAGGTAATGCAACAATGCTTAATGCGCCATCACTAACGAATGCGTTTTCGTCGCTGTCGGTATAGCACTGTGCCTCGTTATTGCCACCGCCATCGCAGTTAACTTCGTGTGTCCAGTTATTATCGTCAATGGTCGCGTCTTCGAATTCGTCGCTCCACACTAGTTCCCAGCCTGTGGTAGGGGCGCTAGTGTCAACGGCGTCTATGTCGGTAGAAGTGGTTGCTCCACCGCCACAGCCAACCAAAGCTGTGACCGTTAACGCGGCAGCAATCCGAGAAAGTTGAGTTACATTTTTAGTCATTATCTTCAGCCCTAATGCTAAGTAAATGGTTATCTAAAACGCCGCGTTGGCCACGTCGAGTTATGTTTTGTAAGCGCTTCCATTTGAAGTTGTTATTTTTCTTTTTGAAAGCGCTTACATAAGGTTAATGCACGTTAATTGAAAGATCAACAACCCTCTTTGATATTTTTAACATTTGGTTTACTTGATACAAGTAAAAGTACGCAGGTTATGTAATTAACCTTATGTAACTTAAGAATTTTATTTTTCGCAATGCATGGTTATTGCATTTAATACAAAAATTTAACCTTGTATTCTGGTGAATAAAAATAAAATGTTAATTAATTCGCCGGGGCGTTATTAGTGCAAAACTCTCAGGAATGTTGCGCTTGCAAATTAAAATGTAAAGACAGCTATGCCAGCGTGTAAAAGTGTTTATGGTATTTCATGAAACGTTAGGCGTTGAGGTGAGTTCTTATCTTTCTAATAAAATGGGCAATACGTGTAGGGAAGCGGCTTCGACAAAAGCTTCTATTGTTTTGTTAGCAAGCTTTCTCGAGTGACCGAATACGGGCCGCTACGGTATTCGGCACCGTAATAATGGTCATGACAAACTGAAGTAGAAGCAGCGGGAGCGACAAGGCGGTAAAACGAAGGAGACGCATTGTTATTAGGCAATAGCATCAGTTCAGGATGTTGGATAAAAATCGTTGGATTAATTGAGCTAAGTGCTTGATAAGCGGCAAGCTGACAAAGGCGTTCGGCGGAACTCGATTCTAATCGATGAAGTGAGTTTTGAATAAGTTCTTGTACATCCTCTAATATAAATTCTAATCGCCAATGCGCTCCTGTGAATCGTGCTGATGGACTTATGAAAGCGTGACTAAAAGTTGGGTGTTGATTGAGTTTTTGTAATATCATTTTTGCTTCGCTAAATAGGTCAAACCTTCCAACTGTCACATAGGTTAATCCCGCACTATGATTGCGATGAAATTGGATTGACTCAGGTGCGATGGGCAAATGTTTCATCACTTCAAAAATAGAACGAGAATGCCTGAATATACCAATTTGAATTTCATATTTGCCGGTGGTGTCGGGGCTCGAAACCGGCTGAACGGTTGCAGAATGGTATGCAAGGTTTTCGTTCGGTAATGCCGTTTCTCGCGCAAGCAAAATATCATCTACGAAAACGGAATCACCTTTTGCAGGTGCTGTAAATGAAAGGGCATCTGATTGAATAGTTAAACCTTGCTGAATGAGATAATCATTATCTATTTCAATGTGATAATCACCAGGGGGGATAGCGTTAACATAAAAATAGCCATCGCTCTCCGTTCGCGTTTTAACGACTATTTGTTCAGTATTGTCGATAATCGCTATATCAACATAAGCCGCACCACGGCTTGAAGAATCACCTACTACGTAAATGGTTCCTTCAACATCATTAAAGGTATGTACTGGGAATTGTGCTGTATTAACTCCGCCTGGGTGGGTTAATACTTGAACTTTTCCAGCGGCTGGCAACATATATGGGTCAGGCAGCGAATCAGATTTTAAGATGAGATTTTGTGTTCTAGCCCCAGTATTGAGCCTGACCATTCCATTGGCGTCGGTACTTTTATCACGCCACAGTGAACTTCCGGCAAACATGACTCCTTCTATGGGAGCTTCATTGGTGTCTTGGCGTAAATTTCGATTATCGTCTAAGTAGGCAAACGCATCTATACGCCCAGCAGTGGCACCCGCTGAACGTTCAAAATTCAAACTTTGCGTATACGGGTTAACATTGGTATTGCCCGTTAAAGAAAGGTTTACTGACCAATCTCCGCCCTCCATTACGCTGGCTGCCAACCCAATATTCAACGACTCAAAACGCCAGTTGTGTTGGTGTCTAATTTCCAAAGCATTGTCAGTATCGCCTCTATAACGTAAGCGAGTTTCGCGATATTGGGAGAGTGTTTGCGGCCATCGCATCGACACATAGAAGTTGTCAGTTGAAAAGCGATCAGAGGGAATAAAGTTCCAAGCACTGGAAAGATTCCATCCATTAACGTCTTTGGCGTAATACAATCGACCAGTGACCGCAGCACTACTGTTGTTAGACACGCTGAACCCTGAAGCAAATGTGCCCCCCAGAAAGTTGTCATTTAAATTTACGTTTAGCGCACTTTGGGGATCATCGAATTCATAGGCTCGGTGGGTCATACTGGTGTTCCAACCAAAACGTCCAAGCCACTCAGTTTTGCCGTTCAAACGCAACGAGGAAATATACTTAATATCATCATCTTGTGAGTATGCATCACTATAAAAATTGTTGAAGTAGCGAGTAGAAAAGTTCAAATTGAGGCTATTGCTGAACCTGCCGTTCCAGCCTAAAAACATACCGTAACCACCAGTATTCTGATCTGATACCTCAAATTTAAGCGCCGATCCGAAAAGCTGGGTGTTAATACCCGCAGTGACATACGAGGCAATTCCATCTTCCAGCCAAAGGCGTTGAACGCTAGCAGATAAGGTAGCGCTATCGGTAAGACCGTAGCCGAGCCTTGCGACAGTGGCTTTTCCTACCCCTGTTGTAGATACTTGACCATCAAGTAAGCGAAATTGATTGTCGGTAAGCCCAAATAAGAAGTCGAATTTTCCCTGCCTTAGCTGGTTATTACCAACATTGACGGTTTTAGTTCGAACCTCTTGCTGGCCTTCAGGTCCATATAACTTTAACTCAAATAAGTTTGCCCCGTAGAACGTTTCAATATCTTCGAAAAGTACCTTATTCTCCTCGTTACTGAATTGCTCATCGATAAATTGCCCATTTCTGAAGAGCTGTATTCGCCAGCCAGGTAATACGAACTCTTCAATGCTAGTGCTTGAAAAACTGCGCCGTTGCCGCGTGTCGCCATTGTGTACAATCAAGCCGAGTGACTGTCCAGAGCGTGTAACAAGTTCATCCCTTTGCAGCTGTATATCGCCAAATTCATAGGCAAAACTATTTAAGGCGTTGTCAGTGTTTTGGTAGTTTTCGTTTAAGGTTTTGCCAAACCGAAGGTAATGAATACTCGTGTCATCAACTCTGCTTACACGAAGGTTGGCTGAATGATATAAAAAATCGAATCCTGCATTTATATTGGCGGAAAAGCGATTATCGCTGCTCGCGCTATCCTGCTTAGATAAACGGTATGTAACCAGTGGCGAAGTGAAAAGTTGATATTGATCTTCAACAACTTTACTTGCAGGTACTACGCTAGGCGTAAAGTGTAGAGGCGGATTATCAGCGCTTGCGTTTGTAGATGAATTTAAGGGAAGACGGCCAGTGAGGTTGAGTTGAAGCAATGTATAATTAAATTTTTGTTCAATCTGCAATAATGCAGCAATCATGCGTGTATCGATATAAATATCGAATTCATCGGCTGCCCAAAGAAATGCATCAGGCCTTGTATTACTTAGAATGGGCAAGGTTTGATTAAATGTATGGTTGAAGCTGCAGAAATCTTCACTACCCTCTGACTGAATCGACCCCTGAGCCATTGATACTTCCCAATCTAGGGAAAGCGCGTCGGCGAACAGTGATGCGGGAACGAGGTATCGTTCACCTACAGGGTAAACGTCAAAGCCGTCCCAAAGGGGGCGGCCGTTAACGCGTAACACACTGATCAATAACTGGTCTTCGTCTAATGCCACCCGACTCGTGGAAGAAATGGGAGGGCAGGGTTCCGCCCATGAGACGAATACCGTAAGACACAAGAAGATGAAGGATAGTATCCTCATGACACGTTAGCGGGCTGCTATTTTATGACGTGATCAATAGATAGCGCTATATCACCACCGAATTTATCAATTTCAGTAAACCGAATAACAACAGGCCCTTTTTTTACGTTCTGCAGGGGAATTAGCACTTTTCGACGTTCAAGAGGGCGATACACAGCTACGTTGTTCAGTACACCGATTTCTTCGCCTTTAGCATCTTCTATGATGAAGTTTCCAAATAACGAACGGTTGCCCGAACGTTTAAGCCACACTTGTACGTGTGGTTTCCCGTTATAAATAATGGTGGATGGATTCACCATTGAAGCCTCAGCAGTAATGCGTCCATGACGCACTATAATCGGAATGTTGTATGCAAGTTTGCTGGCAAGGTTTACATTCCCGTTCGTACTAGGTGCTATTTCTGTTATTAAGCGAAGGTTAGCGCGGTACTCACCATCTGCAAGTCCAGCTGGCTTTCGCAAAGCGAAGCGTAGTGCTTGACGTTCTCCGGGTAGAATATTGCCGCGTTTTGGAGAGTACCTAATAAAGGATGATACAGTGAGTGGGTCTTCTGTTACGGCGTAGACTAATCCCTCTTCAGTCATCGCATTAATAGATAGCTCTGCTCGGTAAGACATTTGCGTTGAGCTTGTGTTACGAATCTGGATAGAGTCTGAACGGGATTTTGAGTCAAAATAAATGCGAAATTTAGATAGCGAAACATCTGCATTAGCGACATTGGAAACAAATAGAGCAACAGAGATAATAAGAAAAGTAGAAAGGCGAATAGGTGTTAACAGCCGTATCAGTATCATATTTACTTTTGATTTCGAATATAGAAAAGAATAGGCGAACGCAGTTCGCTCGCCTCAAAACGATTACTGGAACGTAACGTCAACTATGTAGTTTGCAGTATAAGAGTCACCTGGCGTTAACGCCGAATCAACCGTCATATCACCATATACATCGATAGTAAGATCAGTACCTGATGCGTCTGTAGTAACCGCAGTCAAAGTGCCATCTGCGATATTATCGTGTGTTGCCGCAGCGGCGTTGATATCGTAGTTAGCTTCAAAAGTAACATTGGTGCCAGATGCACCTGTCACTGTTACATTCACAGGAACATTTGAAGCTAAGCCTGAAACGGTAATTAGACCAATAGCAATGTTTGCATTAGAAACATCGCAATCGCCTGATACTGTGCCCGCATTATCCATAGTACACACAGAACCTACAGTCGGTTGCATTGCACCGAAGTGAAGCGTAGCCGTCTCTGCAATAGTGGCATCGGACATTGCGTCTACATTCGCCTGAAATGTTTCACTTGCTGCTAATGTTGACGCAGAAATAGTAGAAAGTAGCGCTATTGTCATTATTCTTTTTTTCATTTTATTTCCTCTCATACCTTTAGTCGGGGCTGTCTAACGAATTATTTTACAATTGTTCTAAAATCAGTGAGTTGCTTGGAAGTTATTATTCGAACTCAATTGACAGCGAAAATATATAACCACAGTATTTACGCTTTTAAAAGACGTTAAACCTTATGCTTACTTATTGAATTTAATAACTATTCTAGAGAAGAAAAAAAACAAGTATTCAAGGTGTTGATTATAGTTAAGTTTTTTTTAATTCACTTTTTAAAGTTATACTTTTGTATACAGGCATAATTTTTTAAATTTTCAACTTTTTTTATAAGAAATATTTTTTTATGTAGGCTAGAAGAGCGTTTTTATCATTTTATTGCGCCATTGAACTGATTTTGAACCGCATGTTTTTTTACAAGCATCGTGTTTTCAAGGAAGCGGTTTATAATTTCAGTATGAAGTGGGCATGCTATTTAAGGAGCGACAGATCATGCACCATCATTCTCACGATCATGAACATAGTCACGCAGAAACCGACAGTGGCCGCATAGGTTGGGCATTCTGGTTAAACTTCTGCTTCACCATTATTGAATTTATCGGCGGTTGGCTTACCAATAGTGTCGCTATTATGGCTGATGCGGTTCACGATTTGGGCGATACTCTATCTATTGGCCTTGCGTGGTACTTAAGTAAGCTTGGTCATAAAGCGGCCACCGACAAATATTCTTATGGGTTCAAGCGATTGAGCCTACTGGGCGCCATGATTAATGGACTCATTCTTGTCGCAGGTTCGGTGTGGATATTATCTGAGGCTATCCCTCGCCTAGCAAACCCAGAAATGCCGATGACAGAGGGTATGATTGGCCTAGCGATAATGGGCATTGTCGTAAATGGATTTGCTGCCTATAAACTAAGTGGAGGCCATTCAATGAATGAGAAGGTGCTTAATTGGCACCTTATCGAAGACACTATGGGGTGGGTGGCTGTACTTGTTGTGGCTATCGTTTTACATTTTGTAGAATGGCCTATTCTCGACCCAATCCTATCTATTCTATTTACCCTATTTATCTTATTCAACGTGCTGAGATATGTGGTGCAAACCATGAAGTTGTTTTTGCAGGGGTCGCCAGATGATAACCAAAAGCAGGCTATTTCTGACGTATTGCTAAGCATAGAACATGTTGAAGAATTGCATCATGTTCACTTTTGGTCTCTTGATGGCGAGCAGCATGTGCTAACGGCGCATGTGGTGATTAATTGCAGTATCGATAACCCAAAAATTCTGTCTCTAAAGCAAGAGGTGTCACATCGATTAGCCCCGTTTAATTTGGCACATACCACCATTGAATTTGAATTGCCTGGTGAGCCTTGTCGCGATGACACTGACAATTTGCACGTTCATCCACACCATCATGAACATGTTCATCTTAAATAAAAAAGGCGGCCAAGGCCGCCTGATTTTATGATTGATGCGCTAAGCGCTTTAACCCTAATTCATATCTGGTACGCCACCATTTAAGGCTTATACCGATGGCTACGAAGCATGTGCTCCAAAGACCAATCAATGAAGGGATAAAGGCGTTACTGATACCGCCCACAAAACCCACAGGTGAGAACATCAGGTACAAAGTTACAATTAAGCCAACCAATACAATTGCGCAAGGTATAGCGTAGCGCCACGGTGTCATATCCACTTCCGCTTTAGGCACAAAACGCCATGGTTTTGCCATAGGGTAGAAATGGCCAATTGCCAACATAATACCTAGCTCGATAGCAAACAAAATGGCATAGATATGGATGAAATTAATCTCAACTTGCCATACAAACTTCAGTAACCCGTAAGCAATAACATGAAAAATAATAGCGACTTTTGCCGCAAGAGCGGGCACGTTTTTGGTAAATAAACCGACTAATACGATAGTAATAACCGGAATATTATAAAAGCCTGTGAAGATACGAATAATCTGCCATAACCCTTCTGGTGCCAGCATTAGTAAAGGCGCAGTAACGAAAGACATCACCGCAATCACTAAGCTGGTAATTTTGGCTACGCGGATAAGCTGAGAATCAGTGACGTTATCTTTCTTAAACGGCTTATACACGTCTAGACAAAACAGTGTGGCGGCACTATTTAATAGTGAGTTAAATGAACTAAATACGGCACCTAACAACACGGCTAAGAAAAAACCAGACAAGTATTGTGGTAGTACTTCTTTCACTAAGTGAGGGTAAGCGAGGTCGATGGTTTGAAGATTTTCGTTTTGGTACAAGTGATAAGCAATCACCCCAGGTAACATCATCATAAAGGGTACGAGAACTTTAAAGTAGCCGGAAAACAACACGCCCTTTTGCCCTTCAATTAAGTTCTTAGCACCAAGTGTGCGTTGAATCACATATTGGTTGGTACCCCAGTAAAACAGATTCGCCAATATCATACCGGTAAAAATAGTCCCAAAGGGCACGGGATCATCCGCCCCGCCTATGGCGTTAAGCTTTTCAGTTTCGGTTGTCGCAATAGTGGTTAGGCCGGCCGCGAAGCTGCCATCACCCAATGCAATTAAGCCTAAAATTGGCACCAATAACCCAACAATAAGAAGGCCTACACCGTTAATGGTATCTGACACTGCCACCGCTTTTAAGCCACCAAATATGGCGTACAAGGCACCGATACTGCCTACCATTATAATGGTGACAATAAGACTGGCTTCATAACTTAAATTCAATAACCCAGGCACATCAAACAACCGAAGAACGGCAATAGAGCCTGAATAGAGCACAGAAGGAATAGTAATTAAGGTGTAACCCACCATAAATAACACCACGGTCATTCTTCTTACGTTATCGTCAAAACGGTCACGTAAAAACTCAGGTAGGGTGGAGAAAGCGCCCGCTAAGTATCGGGGCAAGAATATCAGCGCCATAATAATGGTGGATATACCTGCGGTAACCTCCCATGCCATCGCGCTTAAATTGTACCCGAAAGCAGAGCCGTTAAGCCCAATAAGCTGCTCTGCCGACAGGTTGGTCAGGATCATCGAGCCTGCAATGAAGGTGCCGGTTAACCCCCTACCGGCTAAAAAATAGCCGTCTTGTGTATTCACTTCGCCTTTCGTTTTTATGTACGAAATAATGGCGACCACGGCCATAAAGGCCATACAGGTCAGTAAGGTAAGCGTCACATTCATGCTAATACTCCGACGACTACTGCGGCCACATAGTGGTAGCAGACATATCCATTTCGGTATGCTCTACCTCAGGGCCTAGAATCACTTGTTCACCTTTGCGAACAAATACCGCTAGCTCATTTAAACTTAAAATTTGCTCGTAGTACTTGCCGCCTTGGTAGGTGTCTTCGTCTATTGGTGAAGTGCTATCGGCATTAAAACGAACCCAATCACCTTCTGGTAAATAGAACTTCACTTTTCCACCAGGCACAATACAAGGCACCACTAACAAACTTTCACCGCACATGAATTGTTGTTCAAACTGACGGGCAAGTGGGTCGTTAGGGAACGCAAGCGCCATAGAACGCTGTACAGGCAAGCCGGTTTCACTGGCTTGTTGTGTGGCTTTTTCTAAATAGGGCAGTAAGCGATAACGAAGTTTTAACGCACTAAAAACAGCATCAGACGCTGCTTCGCCATATGACCAAGGTTCGCGAGGGCCAATACCATGCAGGCGCATATGGGCAGAGAATACAGATGCCTGTGCCCAACGAACGTATAATTCAGCGTCACGAGTATCTTTATAGAAACCGCCGATGTCGGTGGCAAAGAAGGGACCACCTGACATGCCCCACGATAAGCTACCGCGAATACTAGCGGCTAGTCCATGCCAGTCGGCTTGAGGATCGCCGCCCCACTGGGCAGGAAAACGCTGGCTGCCTGTCCATGCTGAACGACTGAACAAAAATGGTCCGGTTTTACAGTATTTCTCAGCCGCCTCGTAAACACAGCGGTTATACAGCATGCTGTATACGTTATGCAGTCGGTCGCCAGAATCGCCGCTGTAAGAGAGCATGTTGTCATCTTCTAACTGCTCACCAAAGTCGGCTTTAATCATATCAACACCCAATTCGAACAAGGGCTTGTGTGATTCTTTCCAAAATTCGTACGCATCTGGGTGGGTAAAATCTAAAATACCTGAATCGGGTAGTGGGGTAAGTACTTCACCGAAGGGGCTTAAATCCCATTCGTAGCGATAAGCTTCACCTGTGCGTTTGTCTTTAATTAACCAGCCTTTTTCTGCGGCCTTTGCATACAGTGGGTTTTTCACTGAAATCATGGGGTATTCCCATACGCAAATCTTAAAGTCCATTGCTTTTAGTTCATCAATAACCGGCTTAGGATCGGCATAGCGAGTTGGGTCCCATTCAAATGCAAAACGCGTATCGGTATCTTGCCACGCGCGGCCATCTAGGGTAATGACATCGCAAGGCATGTTCTTTTCACGCACTTCGCGGGCCACGGCTAATAGCTCTTCTGAATCTTTGTAGTAGGCCTTAGAAAGAATAACCCCTAGGCTCCACTTTGGTGGAACAGGGGCGAACCCTGTGAGGCTGCTGTAAGTATGAATACTTTGCGCTGGGCTATCACAATGATACAAGAACATATCTAGCAAGGTGTCTTCGACCACGCAAACGTACGCGCGCTGCGACCATGGCGCATAGCCCACACCATGAGTCACAGACGTTGGCGTGTGAACAAAAAGGTTCCAGCCTTCAGAGCTCCATGCGTAAGGGGTATTTTTATAAGACTTTTCAGTGTTTACGCCAAGTGCATCATGATTATATGAACGAACCAACTGGCCGCGTTTATCTAGCTTGCCCCATTTTTCACCTAAGCCGTATATGGATTCATCGTCGCCAAGTTCTAAGCAAACCATCCAGCCCGCATCGGTTTTCGCGAAAGGCGGTAGGCGATGTTGGCGAACAAAGTGACCGTCGGTAGCCGATTCTTGTACTACCTTATCGTTTCGATAAAGTTTGAAATGAAGCGGAGCAGAAAAAAGCGCTAAACGATATTCACCGGCATTAATGGTGCAGTGCTTATCGTCTCCAGAAAACACGAGTTGCTGAGCATCCGGTGTGGCAACCAGCATGCCATAGTCAAAGCCATCAACTAGGGTCGCATTTTCACCGCACGACTGAATACGTAAGCCGAATTGGCTGATAGAAAATAGTAAACTACCATATTGGGTAGGCACCGCTAGGTGGTGATCGTCTACTAGATAAGGGCTAGCGGTAATATCCGCCGCTTTTATGCTGTTCCAGTCAGGTTCGGTTACCGAAAATGCATTGCTCATATCACTTCACTCTTAATGTCTTATATAAGACATAAGTTAATGAAATGTAACTTGGCTGTCAACGAGCAATTACAGTTTTCAGTGCAAATTATTACAAGTGGGCGTTATATGAGAAGCGGTGAATGGCGTTATTACTATCAGTAGCGGCTTCCCAACCAGTACTTAGCTGAATACGTGGGGCACGTTTTGAAGAATCAAGGTTAGCCCACTAAGCGCTAATGCACTAATGGCCAGTAATCTTACCACGCTAGGCTCAATCCGCGCAGCTAGCAGCCTACCAAGGCGTGTAAATACCAATATCAAGGGGATAGCAAAGAGGGTAGATATAACCGTAGTATGATCGGGCAGTGTACCAAACGGCACCATGGCTAAACGGATAAGCGCGGTAACACTGAAGATTGCAAGCAGGGTGTATCGCACTTCGTGCACAGACCAATTTTGGCGATAACACTGAAATACAACGGGTGGACCAAAAGTAGAAAACAGCCCACCTAATATGCCGCCCAATGCACCAGACACCAAAAATCCCCAGCCTTTGCCTGAGGCGGCAGATTGGCTTCTTTTCACAATAAGTAGCAAACAGCAGGTTAATATTGCCAGCCCAAGCAGAATATTTAACCAAACCGACAATCCAGCGGACAGATATTCAAGCAGAGCATAGCCTACTGCGATAAAAGGTATGCCGCCAATCAACACAAGCGTGAAGGCTTTGCGGTGGATAAGGTGAACATTCTTCAAGACAATACTGGTTGAATTAACTAACCCTAAAACGCTAATTAAAAAAGTGGTCGCCGTAAGGGGAAGTAAATTAAACAAGGTGAAACTAGATACCACCATCAACCCAAAGCCAAACCCGCTTAAGGTTTGCAGTACAGTAGCAAAGCCCAATAGAATGAACATAGGTACTAGGGTTTCAAGTAACATTTTGCATCTACACCTGTAGTTGTATGTGATTTACATCAAAAATGCGCTATAACTCTTGTGTATGATATAACAACAAAAATTAAGCATTAGGTTAGGGTTTCATGTCTTCATCTCAGTTCGACCACAAATTAAGTGGTCCCAGTCTTGCGTTCCAACCGCTCTATCAGCAAGTTGCCGAGTATATCAAGCAGCTCATTGTGGAACGTCGGTGGCAGCCTGGTGAAATGTTGCCAAGCGAGTTTCGACTGGCTGATGAATTTAATGTTAGCCAAGGCACGGTTCGTAAAGCGTTAACCTTGCTTACCGACACTAAAATTGTAACACGCCGTCAAGGTGTAGGTACTTTCGTTTCCGAGCATACTGCACAAGATGCCCTGTTTCGATTTTTCCCGCTGCAAGCTGATGGCAAGGGTGCAGACCTACCTAAAGCCGAGTTGCTTGGCATGGAATTAATATCCCCAGATAAAAGCGTACAAGCCGCGTTAAAGCTATCGGGCAAAGAGCGAGTGACAAAACTTGAACGTCGACGCATTTTAGATAACGAATTTTGTATGTTGGAAACGATTTTCCTACCTGCTAAATATTTTGCCGGCATGCACGAACGCAAAGATATTCCTCATACTTTGTACCATTTCTATCAAACCGACTTTAATCAAACCGTGTTTAAAACCCGAGACGGTATTAAAGCAGTACTCGCGTCAGATAACGATGCCAAGCTTCTACAAATAAAGGCCGGCGAGCCGCTGTTACTGGTAACACGGGTGACAGAATCTATAGACGGCAAACTGATTGAATATCGTGAAAGCAAATGTAGAAGCGATCATTATCATTACCAAGTAGAACTTGATTAAAGCAGGCCGCAGGCCTAGCCACCCCTATACTCGCTTAACGCATGGCAGTGTGAAATCGCTATGCTCTTGTTAACGCTGTTCCCGCCAAAGCTCTACTCTTTAATACTAGCCCTTTAACGCTAGGGCTTGGGCACATCGTTATTCGATAACGTCACTTCGCAATAAGCAAAAAGATAACGTCGAGAGTATCAAAAAGTAAGTGCCTCATTAATTTTGTTAACACTTTGTTGACATGGCATTCCTCCTATAATAACTTATGTCTTATACAAGACTAAAGTCTTTTCTATTAAACAGGATTAAAGATATGAACGCGTTGGAAAAAATCCCTGAAGTCGGGTTTGGCTTCTGGAAAGTCGATACGGCTATCTGTGCTGATACTGCGTACGAAGCGATTAAAGCGGGCTATCGTCACTTAGACTGCGCTTCTGATTATGGCAACGAGAAAGAAGTGGGCGAAGGTATTCAGCGTGCTATTAACGATGGCCTTTGTACCCGTGAAGAGCTTTGGATCACGTCTAAACTGTGGAATACCTTTCACGCGCCAGAGCATGTGCTGCTAGCACTTGAAAAAACATTGAGCGATTTACAACTCGACTATCTCGATTTGTATCTGATTCATTTCCCTATAGCGCAAAAATTTGTGCCGATAGAAACCCGCTATCCACCTGAGTGGTTTTACGATACCACGCAAGACAACCCAACAATGGAGTTGGCGCCTGTTCCACTTTATAAAACATGGGAAGCCATGGAAGGTTTGGTAGATAGCAAGAAAGTAAGCCGTATTGGTGTGTGTAATTACAATACTGGGCTACTTCACGACCTAATGAGCTATGCCCGTATCAAGCCTGCCATGTTGCAAATTGAGTCACACCCTTACCTAACACAAGAACGATTGATTCGTTTAGCGAAAGACTACGACATGAACGTTACTGCGTTCTCGCCACTTGGTGCACTGTCTTATCTTGAGCTAGAAATGGCGGATAAAACGGAGTCGGTACTAGAGCAAGACGTCGTGAAAAAAGCAGCTACGGCTCATGGAAGAACACCTGCACAAGTGGTACTTCGCTGGGGCGTACAACGTGGCAATGCCATTATCCCTAAAACGTCGAAGCCTGAAAGAATGCGTGAGAACTTAGCGTTGTTTGATTTTGAACTTACCGACGAAGAAATGCAGGCTATTTGTGCGCTTAACATGAATCGACGTTTTAACGATCCGGGGCACTTCTGTGAAGCAGCCTTTAATCGTTTCCACCCTATTTACGACTAGGAGAGTACTATGAGCAACGCAATCGAATATGCCAATGTGCCAACCCAACACCGCTATAACGGTCAAGTCTTCCCGCAAATTGTGGTGAATAACGATGGCTGTAAAACCGTTGAAGAAACGGTGATGTTTATTCAACAAAATCAGGCTGAGCTAGAAGCACAACTCGCCATATCGGGGGCGTTGTTGTTTAGAGGGTTTCCTTTAAACTCTGCGGAAACCTTTGATATTTTTTCAGCCGGTTTTGGTTATGCAAACTTCACCTACAAAGAGTCGCTATCTAATGCAGTTCGCATTAATTTCACAGAACGGGTTTTTACTGCAAACGAAGCGCCTAAAGATGTAGAAATTTTCTTACATCACGAAATGGCACAAACGCCAATTTCACCTAGCAAAGTATTCTTTTACTGCCAGTCAGCAGCCGACGAGGGTGGTGCGACACCCTTATGCCGTTCAGATAAATTGTTTGAAGCATTAAAGGCTGAAAACCCAACGCTTGCTAGCGATTTTGCTGAAAAAGGCTTGAAGTACACTACCACCATGCCTGCTGCCGATGATGCTAATTCTGGTCAAGGCCGCAGCTGGAAAAGCACGTTAAGTGTAGAAAGTACAGCAGAAGGCGAAGCCAAATTAAAAGAGCTCGGCTACAGCTGGGAATGGTTGGAAGATGGTAGCTTACGCGCCGTTACTCCTGAGTTACCCGCGGTTATTGATTTAGGCGATGGTTCACATTCATTTTATAACCAATTAATCGCGGCTTACATGGGGTGGAAAGGTGTGCGTGAAAATCCATCTTCAGCCATCACCTTTGGCGATGGCTCTGCTATTCCCAAAGAAGGGTTAGAGCGAATTGCTGAACTATCGCAGCAGTTTACTTTCGACCTTGAATGGCAAGATGGGGATGTTGCCTTGGTTGATAACTATCGTGCTATGCATGGCCGCCGCCCCTTCTCTGGTGAAAGAAAGCGCCAAGTGTTAGTGGCACTTGTGGCCGCTGAGCGTTAATTGTTATGACCGAGTTTGCCGCAAAGTGTAAATCGATTTGGCCTGGTTTTGGTATTGCTACAATAACCGGTATGGCAGCGCTTTTTTTAAGTGAGCATTATGGCGCGCCCGCCATGTTGTTCGCGCTGCTACTGGGTATGGCAATCTCATTTTTGTATCAGGCCGATGGGGTGTGCAAGTGCGGCATTGATTTTACTGCCAGTACGCTATTGCGTGCAGGCGTGGTGTTGCTGGGGTTGCGTATTGCTTTGGGCGACTTAGTCGTTCTTGGCTGGCAAACCGCAGCCATGCTAGCCTTTGCGATTTTCTCAACCATAGTGTTGGGTGTGGTAATGGCAAAAAGTGTAGGTATGCAAAAGCGCTTCGGTGCACTCACCGGTGGCTCGGTAGCTATTTGCGGTGCATCTGCGGCATTAGCGATTTCTACTATTCTGCCTGCTGGGAAAAACCACGAGCGAGATACCTTGCTTACGGTGATTGGCGTAACGGCCATGTCTACTATTGCCATGATTGTTTACCCTATTATCGCTGGGCAATTGGGTATGAACGATACCGAAGCGGGTATTTTTCTAGGTGGCACGATTCACGATGTGGCGCAAGTAGTAGGCGCCGGTTATTCGGTGTCTGAAGACGCGGGCGATATGGCTACGTTAACTAAATTAGTCCGCGTTGCCATGTTGTTACCCGTTGTTATGATCATGATGGTGATAGTAAAACGTGCGCACAGTAGCGTGCAGGATTTAGATGGCGAGATGCCTAAGCTACCCGTGTTCTTAGTGGGATTTGTGGCGCTTATGCTATTAAATAGTTTTGTTACCCTACCTGAAGTGGTTATCGATTCAGGTTCACAGATATCACGATTTTTCCTTGTGGTATCGATCACTGCCATTGGTATGAAATCAAACTTAGGTAAGCTGGCTGAAGTGGGCATGTTACCTATAGTACTTATCGTGACGGAAACCCTGTGGATAGCTTTACTTATTTTAGGTTATCTGTTTTTGAACTAGTTCTTGAATTAGCTTTTTTAAGTTAGTTTTTCGTCAAAAATGCACTCGTAAAGGAGGCAATGCGTGCCTATCTCAAACAAATCTAAGCAGGGTGTGAGCACGCATTCTGAATCATCAGACCAACAGCCTTCAGTAAACAAAACCGGTATACATGCCCTTTACGCCGAAAATCCTATCGCCGCCGACGAACAGGTATTTGGGCGTAAAACCGATGGCCTTACACGCCGTGGTTTTCTATCAGGATTTAAAACCCTCTCATTGTTACTAGGCGCAGAAATTGTTTATGGCCGGTTTATGCCAGCAGGGCTTATTCCCGCTGCATTAGCACAAACAGAAACGCCTTTTAGCATTGAAGGCAAAGATGGGTTAGTGGTGCTAAACGACAGACCGATTAACGCCGAAACACCCGCGCATTTACTTGACGATAAGATTACGCCAGCGTCGAAATTATTTGTGCGAAACAACGGGATTGTACCTGAAATAACACCTAAAGATTTTGATGAAAATGCGTGGACACTCACTATTGAAGGGGAGTCGGCAGCAACATCACGCACTTTTACGTTAAGTGAGCTTAAAGCCAATTTTAAACACTACACCTATCAATTAACTCTTGAGTGCGGTGGTAATGGTAGAGCTGAATTTTCGCCTGCGGCCAGCGGAAATCAATGGACTACCGGCGCGGTAGGCTGCCCGTCATGGACGGGAGTACGTTTAAAAGACGTACTTAACGCAGTAGGTATCAAAGATGATGCTGTCTACATTGGTTACTACGGTGAAGACTTACATTTGAGTCGAACGCCGGGCAAAGCAGCGATCTCTCGTGGCGTACCTATTAGCAAAGCGCTAGAAGATGAATCGTTAATTGCTTTTGAAATGAATGGCGAACCGCTACCGCTTATGAACGGCTTCCCTATGCGGTTAATGTTTGGCGGTTGGCCTGCTTCCACATCGGGTAAGTGGCTGTCTAAAATTGTTATTAGAGACAGGGTTCACGATGGTGCCAAAATGGGCGGTAATGCATATCGCGTGCCGTGCAAGCCCGTTGCCCCGGGGACTAGCGTACCAGAAGACGAAATGTGCATTATTGAAGCTATGCCGGTGAAATCCTTAATTACCCATCCTAAGTCAGGTGCCGAGCACAGCAAAGGTAAAGCATTGGCAGTGCGTGGGCATGCATGGAGCGGCGAAGCCGAGATAGCCAAGGTTTTTACTTCAATTGATTTTGGACAAACCTGGCAGCAAAGCGCGTTGTCGAAACCCGTTAATCGCCACGCGTGGCAACATTTCAACGCCGATATAAGTTTTAAACAAGCCGGGTATTACGAAATTTGGGCGCGAGCAGAAGATGCCAACGGCCGGTCTCAGCCAATGGTACTGCCTGGTTGGAACCCCAAAGGCTACCTAAACAATGCGTGTCATCGCGTTGCAGTGAAGGTGGTGTAGCCAATGAACAGGCTGACAAGCGCGCTAATGCTATCGGTGTTATGTACAACATCACTAGCAACGCGAGCTAACGAACATAAGCTCAATCCCGCTACAGGACTTATTGACGCCACGGGGCATAACATGGTGGCTGCACATTGTACGGCGTGTCATTCCGCTAAGCTTATTTCGCAAAATCAAATGAGCCGTGAACGCTGGCTTGAGACGATACGCTGGATGCAAAGCACGCAAAAGCTATGGCCCTTAGGTGATGCTGAACCTGTCATTTTAGATTATCTAACTACGTGGTATGGACCTAAAACACAGAGTCGCCGTGCACCCATTCCGGCCCATTTAATGCCGAAAGAATCTGACTAGTTTTATCGCAATTAAAAGCTAAAACACCTAGATGACAAACATAAAAAACGGGAGCCTAGGCTCCCGTTTTTAATATTTATATTGCAAGTGCTAACTTAAGGCTAGCTTAGGGCTAACTTAAGCCAAGATAGGCCAAGATAAGCACTAGCCCGTTAGCCCTGCAATCATGCACTATGGGCACGCAATGTCTGACACTGCCGCATCATCGCTAGATGCATTCGCTTCCAAACGTACATTGGACACCAATAGTGACGCCGAGGTGTGAGCGTTAAGCGCAAATGGTGAGAAAAGCTCAGCAAATGACGCGCCTGCTTCTACGAAACAGCGTGAAGGAATAACAACCGTTTGCCATTCGTTTGAATTCGCCGCGAAGCTATTTAACGGCAAAGACACACCGCAATCACTGCTACTACAACCAATAGAAACACTAAGGTTATCTCGGCCTTCTGCTAATTTCACATCTAGAACAAGCGCAGATTCATCTTCACTGTAATCACGCATATCTTCAGGGAAGGGCGAATAGAAGCCTACAGTCGCTTGGTCAGTAAACGTTAGCGATAGGCTATCTTCTTGCACCATGCGGTCAGTGGTACGCACGCTTGCGCCTTCAGATTCCACCGTATTGCTTGCTACCGTAGTATCACCCGAGGCGTCTTTAATCATTAGCTGCCAAGGCTTTTGTGTAGAAAGTACGTAAATATCATGAGCAGGTAACGGTGCGTTTGCATCAACGCCAGTCGACTCAGACAGCGGCGCTTCGATAGGATCAGACTCGCCGAATGCTAAACCATAACCGTAAGCAAATTGTGCAGTATTGCCGTCATCTTTATTCACAATTTGGGTCGGCGTTGCTGGCCATGAGAATGACAATTTACCGTGCATAGGATAGTTAATTTCACCGTTTTGCTTGGTGAATAATACATCGGCAACACCTTGGCCTTCAGAGCCAGGTAACCAGGCTACTACAAATGCATCACTGGCGTTAATTTCTGGGTTTACCCACAGTGGACGGCCGGTAATGAAAACAGACACAACAGGAATACCTTGGGCTTGGAAAGATTTCAACAGCGCAAGATCTGACTTGTCGCCACGTTGATATTCAACATTTGAAATATCGCCATTGCCTTCAGCATAAGGGTTTTCACCAAATACGATAATCGCCACATCAGGTTTTGCTTTTGAAGCGGTTTCAATCACACCTGCTTCAAACGCTGTTCCTTCAAATAGCGTAGCGGTTCCGCCGGCTTCGCTAACCGCTTGCTCAATACCCTCAAAAATAGAGGTTGCACCTGGGAAGTCGCTGTTCTGATTACCCGTGCCTTGCCACGTTATAGTCCAGCCGCCTGATTGCTTACCTATATTATGGGCAGCATCACCAGCAACAACCACGTTCATATTTGGCGCTAGGGGCAGCAAGTTATCTTGGTTTTTAAGCATCACTAGCGACTTTCGAACCGCTGCACGAGCAATATCGCGATGTGCTTGTGCACCAATAATTTCGCTATTACCCGACAACGCACGGTTAGCCGGAGAGGGTTGCTCAAACAGACCCATGCGCACTTTAACCCGCAATACGCGGCGTACCGCATCGTCTAAACGAGACTGTGGAATAATGCCTGATTTAACCTGTGCAATGGTGTTTTCGTACAAAGGTTTCCAAGCACTGGTAGGCACCATAAAGACATCAAGCCCTGCATTCATAGCTTGTGGGCAGCTTTCGTTAGTACAGCCTTCAATTTGACCGTGACCATTCCAATCACCGACTACAAAACCGTCAAAGCCCATCTTGTCTTTAAGTACATCGGTTAGCAGGTATTTGCTGCCGTGAATTTTCTTGCCATGCCAGCTGTTGAATGAGGCCATTACCGACTGTGAGCCAGCATTTAAGCCTTCAACGTAGCCTTGTGCGTGAATGCGAAATAAGGTTTCTTCGTCGGCAATGTTGTTACCTTGATCGTCGCCACCTTGTGTTCCGCCATCACCAATAAAGTGCTTTACCGTTGAGATAACATGGTTATCGTCAATGCTGCCACTGGCAATATCGCCTTGCATGCCAGATACAATAGCCTTGGCATAAGCGCCTACAATGGCAGGGTCTTCTGAATAGCTTTCATAAGTTCTACCCCAACGATCATCACGGGCTACCGCAACAGTTGGCGCGAATATCCAATCAATGCCAGTTGCACGTACTTCTTTGGCAGTCGCTTCGGCAATTTGAGTGATAATGGCAGGGTCGTTCATCGCACCCAAACCAATATTATGTGGAAACAAGGTAGCGCCAATGACATTGTTGTGACCATGTACTGCATCGGTTCCCCACATAGTAGGAATGGTGCTTCCGTCAATAGAGTCGTCTATTGATGCTTGATACATGGCATCCGCAATGGCAATCCAATCTTGAGGTGTAGCGTGCTTATCATTATTGGGAAATGCACCACCGCCATTTAAGTACGAACCAAACCCGTAGGTACGCATGTCTTCTAGAGTCACATCGCGAATTTCAGGCTGTATAGTTTGCGCCACTTTTTGCTCAAGGGTCATGGTGGCTAAAATAGCGTTTACTTTTTCTTCTACCGCTTCGCTGTTTTCTGTACTAAAGGTAATTTCAGGCCAAAAGTCGGGGACTGATTTTTGTGATGCTTGCTCAGTCAGCTCAGTTTTCGGCGTGCTAGCCTCGTCTGTCGCTGGCTGACAACCTGCCATAACCAATGCTGCGGCAATTAATGAATATGAACTTAGTTTCATAGCAAATCCCTTGTTTATTTGTGGCTAGCAGCCAAGTTAACGGTAGCACCACGAAGCCCGTAATAAGCAATATATAAATAGCAAATAACCGGCAATAAGAAAGAAAGTTGTACACCCGCGTTGTCAGCAATAACACCTTGTAGTAGTGGCACAATAGCGCCGCCCACTATGGCTAAACACAACATGCCAGAGGCTTGTGCGGTTTTTTGGCCTAGCCCTTTAAGTGCAAGACTGAAAATGGTGGGGAACATAATAGAGTTGCAAAGACCTACTGCTAAAATTGACCACATGGCGATATTGCCGCTGCTGCATACTGACACAACAATGAGTGTACATGAGGCAAATGAATTAACAGCGAGTAGTTTTCCCGCGGCCACTTTTTGCATTACCGCAGCACCAATGAAACGCCCTACCATAGCGCCACCCCAATAATAGGCTATGTACTTAGATGCTTGGCTTTCGCTCATGCCTTTAATGCTTTCTAGTCCAAAGTAGTTGACTAAAAAGCTGCCAATCGCAACTTCAGCGCCTACGTATAAAAACAAACCTAGCGCACCCAATGACAGGTGGCGATGTTTTAATAAACCGGTATCTGTCGTGGTAGCGACATCCATTTCACTATGCGTGGGTGAGGGAAGCTTCACTTTAACCATAACCACAGCCATGGCCACTAATACAGCGGCCAATGTTAAATAGGGAAGGACTACCGCATTTGCATCTACTGCTGCGTTTTCCATTCCTTCATGGGCACCAAATAATACGATGCCACCAATAATTGGCGCGACTGTAGTACCCAACGAGTTAAACCCTTGGGTCATGGTGAGTCGACTAGAAGCGGTATCTGGGTTACCCATAATGGTTACCAAGGGGTTTGCAGCCACTTGCAAAATAGTGATACCTGAAGCCAATACAAACAATGCCCCTAAGAACATCCAATACTGAGTGAAAAGCGCAGAAGGAATAAACAAGACACAGCCCACTGCAGCAGTGATTAACCCCACACCAATGCCTTTTTGATACCCAGTCGCACTCACTAACTTTCCGGCTGGAATAGAAATAAGAAAGTAGGCGCCAAAGAAGCACGATTGCACCAGCATAGCTTGTGTATAAGAGAGCGAAAATAAGGCTTTCAAATGGGGTATTAGAATGTCATTAAGTGCGGTAATAAAACCCCACATGAAAAATAACGATGTTAGCGTAGCTAGCGCAAGTTGACTGGTGGTTGTCGACCCGGCCGTGGTTTTTATTGTTTGATTCATAGGTAACGCCCTGAACTCACTTATTAGTAGACGGAATTTCGTGTTCGCATTTGGCTTATTGGTTACTTTGCGTTAACGAATTAGTTCGGTATTTGTTAACACTTTGTTGGTCAGTATAGGGTGCGAAAATGAAAATGCAAGCGCTTACATTGTTTGATTGTATGCGTTTACATTTTTAGTTAAATATTACAAATACCTGCTGTCTTTTCCCACTTTTTTAACAGTTTGACATCGTAACGTTTAGATTATTTTCCATTAGCGCTTGCTTTTTTTGTTCAAACAAATAAGATCAAATGCAAATTGTTATCATTTGCATTATCAGGTAAGAGCTGAATTAAATGACTTATTTTTATACGGTTACCTTGTTGTTAACGGGCTCGCTATTGCCATCACTTGCATTAGCTGACGTAAAGGCGCCGGTTGAACACGTAGTCGTTACGGGAACACGTACACCCAAGCTTTTAGGTGCATCACCGGTAAAAATCGATGTGGTAGATAAAGCGGAAATTTCCAGGCTTAGCAAGGGAACGCTAAGGCAAGTGTTAGAAGTTATGCCCGGTGTGGTAGTTCGGCGCAGCCAAAAAGACGGCTACAACGTACAGCTGAATGGGTTTAACGGCGACCATGTCTTGGTGTTAATTAACGGACAGCCAGTTATTTCTCCTACAGGCTCTTCGGTCGATTTAGATCAAATTAGCGTTGCCAACATTCGACAGATTGAAATTGTACGCGGCGCAGCATCGGTTCTTTATGGTAGTTCGGCCATGGGAGGCGTTATTAATATTATTACTGATGTGCCAGAAGGCGCACAGTTATCCGCCGACTATGAACTTTCTCACTACAGTGATGGGCTCGACGGCGATACCCTAGGGCATACGGCTAAGGTTAGTGCGGCTAAAGCGATAAAGCACTGGCAGCTAGGATTGACCGCACAGCATATTACGAACCCCGGCTTCGATTATGACCCAGAATCCGTGTCTCAGGATGGTGGTGCGGTGGATAAATCCTTTGTGCAGTTTTCCTTATCAACAGGTATCAGAGACCTTGATTTTAGTTACAAAGGCCAATGGCTGGATGAACAGAAAGACAAACCTCAGTCCTCTATTCCAGGGCAAGTCAGCATTATCAGCTATGTGTCTAGCGTTACCCAGTGGCAGCACGATGTAAAATTTGCTCAACAGCAGAATTGGCATATTAATGGGCGCTATTTGTCTCACGATGAACAAAGCGGAAACACCAACGGCCTGCGCCAAACCGATATTCAATTAGCAGAAATTGAAGCGCAGAAAATTCTATCTTTGGGCGATGTTGAGTGGGTAGGGGGATTGGTAGCCCATGCTGATAACTTAGATCAGCAAAATGTGGCAACGGGAACGGTAGAAGTTGACGACGTTAGCCGAGAAAGTACCGAAGCCTACTTGCAAGCCAATTGGCAGCAAAACGACACCCAAGCATTGCTGGGCCTTCGAGTACAAAATGATTCTGATTTTGGTTGGCATACGGCGGCAAAGCTTAGTGGTAGTCAAAGCTGGAAACTTGATGAAACCACATTCCAAGTGCGTGGCGGTGGTGGTACTAGTTATCGAGTACCTAATTTAAAAGAACGTTACTACGTGTTCGATCACAGTAACTTAGGCTACATGGTTTTGGGCAATGAAGACCTTGTGCCGGAAACTGCGCTAAGTGCCAATGTAGGGGTGAATGCGCGATTAGCATCTAAACAAAGTCGCTGGTGGTATCAGGCCGATATCGATTTTCACTACACAGAAGCAGAAGACTTTATTACCACCGCGGTAGATGTGGAAGCGTCGCAAGAAGCAGGTCTTGATATTTCTATGTACGAAAACCTTGATGAAGCCACGCTTTATGGTGCTGATTTGAGCGTAAGCGCGCAAAACGATAACTGGCAGTGGCAACTTAATTATAGCTACTTGCATGCCGTAGATGGTGATTCTGAGCGTTTGCCTGAACGACCCACTCATCTAGTGAAAGCCTCAGTGACCTATCAATTTGAAAAAAGTGATACCAGCGTTCAACTGTATGGCGTGCATGAAAACGACGTCTCTCCAACTTCTGGTTACACCGTTACCGTGAAAGACAGCTACACCACCTTAAATGCCGTGGTTCAGCACGACTTTTCTCGCCATTGGCAAACCCGTTTGGGGGTTGAAAACCTTACCGATGAACATCGCTCACCAGATTCACTCGCGGTGGGGGCTTTTGATGCTCGGCCTATTTCAGCTCGCCGAGTTTATTTGGGCGTGAGTTACCAATACTAACCCTCTGGAAAGATCCAGTACTTAAAAACAAAAAACTTAAAAATAGAGAACTTAGGAACCAATATCTAAAGACAGAAAAAGCCAGCAATAAGAAACAATAACAGAATTAGATCATAGCGCCGTTTACTCAATTAATCCCAACGGCTAAACACACAATATAGAAAAGGAAAGAACACATGAATAAAAAATACTTAGCATTATTACTTGCTGTGTCTCTGGGGCTTGTGGCCTGTGGTGGCTCTGATAGTAGCGATCCAATCGTTGAAACGCCTGACCAAAGCGGTGAAGACAGTGACGAGGAAGCAGATGACAGCTCGGGTGATGAAGGTGAAAGCAGCAATGAAGTGGCCACAATTTACGGGCCATATAGCACAGGCAGTACATCTGAACCTGTTGCTGTTTATTTTGATTTAGATACACAAACCCAAGTGACCCTGACTGAAGAAGAAGCCGCGAGCGACACCACCTGGGATATAGGCTTTAAACGCACTTCGGTATTTTTAAACACAGCACAAGAGACGCCGGTAAGCGTCTACTTTACTGCCAACAACAGTGATTTCTACGACGAAAATGGCGCAGCTGTGGCAGATTTATTTCTAAATGCGACCGCTGATAGCGAACTTGATGATTATTTAGCGGTGACAACGAGCGACGTGCCAGATGCAGAGGCATTTTCTACTGATGCTGAGTCTGCCGTTATTGGCGATACCTTTTATAATTATGACACCACAACCCATGTAGTAAGCGCGGCTAGCGATATCTACTACGTAGTGTCATCCGATGAAAACTACACCAAATTCCATGTGAGTGACATTGTGACTGAAGGGCGCGGTATTGGTGAAATCACATTGGGCGTCATGCATCAAAGTGTACTCGATGGACAAACTACGTTTGCTGAAGAAGTGTCGCTAAGTGTTAATGCAGTAGGCTGTACTGCGCCTATTTACATCGATTTCGATGTGCAGCAAGAGGTGACTGAAACCGATGCATGGGATATCACTATCCCTTGCGCTGATGAAGCGGGTGAATTTACCCTGTCTATTGCCGACGATGCTACTGTACTTCGTACCGATGCTGACACCTATGCCGGAATAGATACCGAAGCCGCTGCATTTTATGGTTTCAGTGCTGAAACCGTTAGTGACTATGCGTTTACGGCTAACAACTGGTACTACTACGACAGCACAAGTCACTTACTGTATTCCCAGTTTGGGGTATACCTTATTCAAGCGGGCGACAGCGTATTTAAATTCCAAATAACTAGCTACTACGATGAAGACGGTACATCAGGCGCATACAGTTTCCGCGCCGATCCCGTTACCGAGGAATAAGTAATGGCGAAAACCAAATTGCCCAGCTTATTCAGCACGAGAAAAATGCTATATGTACTAAGCGTAATGAGTGTATTTTGGTGTTTAAGTAGTGGCAGCGTTCATGCTGCCACTACGTTCTCAGCACTCACAGCCTCCTCAGCACCTATGGCTCACAACCATCAGCAACCTGAAACGCCCCGAATTATTGCTGCAGGTGGCAGTGTAACGGAAATCATTTATGCGCTAGGGCGGGGTGATTGGGTGGTGGCGACAGACAGCACAAGTATGTTTCCCGCCGCGGCAACTGAGGTCCCAAAACTAGGCTATTTTCGCCAACTTAGTACCGAAGGTGTATTAGCTCAACAGCCTTCTTTGCTATTGGGGGCAAGTGCTACAGGCCCCGAACCCATGTTAGAGCAGGTGGCAAATGCAGGGGTTGATGTACACGTTTATCATGTCTCGAAAGACCTCGACGGCTTAAACAAGATGATTCTTGATATCGGTCACAGAGTATCGGCGGTGGAAAAAGCCAAGCAGCTTGTTACTGACTTACATCGTCAAGTGGACGCACAGCGAGTGCAATATTCTGAAGCAATAGCGTCTTACGGAAGTACAGATTATTCCAACACCATTAGTGCACTTTTCGTGGTTGCGAATAATGATAGAGGCATTACTGTGGCAGGGGCCGATACTGTGCCGCAAGCACTGTTTGATACCTTGGGTATGACCAATATTGCAAGCGATCTCAATGGCTACAAGTTAATGGATGCTGAGTCGGTACTCACCCGTAACCCTGATATTGTGTTTGCTGCAGGGCATATGCTGCATGGCGAGAGTGCGCTGAATTCTCTGTGTTCACACCATGCGATTGCCGCAACATTTGCAGGTCAACATTGTTTAGTCAAAGCAATGGATAGCAATATTGGGTTAGGAC
The DNA here is from genome assembly GCF_019249215.1 of Alteromonas lipotrueae. GTDB lineage: Bacteria > Pseudomonadota > Gammaproteobacteria > Enterobacterales > Alteromonadaceae > Alteromonas > Alteromonas lipotrueae. The sequence continues at coordinate 110,823 of NZ_JAESDI010000007.1, read as the reverse complement.
TGTCCCCCCGTTTTGCTATTGCGCTAAAAACGGTTGCTGAACATGGGTTACGTGCTTTATCTATAAAAGCGCCAAATACCGCAATTCAAGAGCAGGCTATTCAAGAGAGTATTGTTAAAAGACCTATTAAAGAAAGTACGGCCGTAGATAAAAGCACAAAGACAGAAACTCAGGGTATGGGAAGGTTCGAGTGACAGCGTCTACCTCAACCCACGACTCTGCCACTAGCTCACCGCTGGCAAAAGCGTCGCCGACAAAGCCCCGGGTGACAAATAACACGCTGTCAAAAAAGATGCAGAAACATAATGCATCAGCAGTCATAGTAAACCTACTTGTAACGAGGGCAAAGCGTAAACAACATGGTCTAGCACTCCTCGGTGCGATGTTGCTGTTAAGCGTTTACGTAGGCGTTGTGAGTGGTAGTTTATCGATTAACGTGGGCGAGCTTTTGTGGCACGAACTTTCTCAGCTAACTGGGCAGTTTTTCTCTCAAGGCGCGTTGATTGAAGAAAGCGGCGCTAATCGACAGGCAACGCCATTAGGCGTTTCAACAACATTTAATAGCACGCACTGGTATGTGCTTACTGAACTGCGACTACCACGGGTTATTATGACCCTATTTATTGGCGCGCTATTGGCTGTGTCAGGTTGTGCTATGCAGGGCTTGGTGAGAAACCCATTGGCGGATCCAGGTTTAATCGGTATTGCCGGCGGCGCGGCAGCGGCAGCAGCAGTCAGCATGGCTATCGTGCCACCACTTGTACCCGCGCTTGCCTCTGTTTGGGTGGCACTTTGGGCGTTTGGCGGGGCGTTATTGTCCGTGTGGACCGTGTTACGTTTTGCTAATAGTGCGCAAGGTGTATCGGTGGCTACGCTAATACTTGCTGGGGTAGCAATAAATGCGTTCACCGGCACCATTATTGGCGCCATTAGCTATGTGGCTAGCGACGATGCACTTCGCCAAATCACCTATTGGACAATGGGCAGTTTAGCAGGCGCTAGCTGGACAATATGCGCGCTGGTGGCGGCGGCCGGCGTTATCGCTATTACAGGCTTAATGGTGTCTCGAAATGCACTTAATTTATTAGCCTTAGGTGAAAACGAGGCGGCTTACATGGGGCTGAATGTAGCGCGTTATAAGCAAATTATACTGTGGTTGGTGGCATTTGCTGTCGCCCTAGCAACCGCTTTGTGCGGCATTATTGGGTTTGTGGGTTTAGTTGTGCCGCACATGTGTCGCACACTGTTTGGCGTTAATCACAATGTACTCATTCCTGCTTGTGCATTAATGGGGGCTCTGTTGTTGACGGTTGCCGATACGTTGTCTCGTACATTATTCACTCCAATGGAAATCCCTATAGGTATTGTCACATCCGCCATAGGAGCACCTTTTTTCTTGTATCTGTTATGGCAACAAAAAGGGGTATTTAATGGCTCGCTGTAACCAAACTGAATCACAGACGCATGAAACGCTACTCACCCTCATTAATGTCGATGTTATCAGGGGAAAACGACAGCTATTGTGCAACCTCAACCTTGTCTTTAATGCGGGTGAATTTATTGCCCTTGCGGGCGAAAACGGCTGCGGGAAATCATCCCTGCTTACTGTGATAGGCGGCTTAGCGCCACTTGAGAAAGGCGCGCTTTTGTTTAACGGTGAGCCCCTAAGTGAAATAGGTTTGCGAAATCTTGCAGACTATCGCGCAGTCATGGCGCAAAGTGCCTCAACTCCTTTTGGCTTTTTGGTCGATGAAATATTGCAGTTAGCGCGTCATCACATTGTTGAGTCACCTGAAAATCGACATCACATTATCGGCAAGATTGCTGAGCAGTTTGACATTACTCACTTGTTGTCACGAAATATTCAAACCTTGTCAGGGGGAGAGCGACAAAGGGTATTTTTAAGCAAAGCAATATTGCAGTTACTGCCAGTAAACCCACAGAGCAGCTTAGTGGGAAAGTTGTTGTTGCTTGATGAGCCTACCTCGGCACTAGACTTACGCCATCAAAAGTTGGTGATGCAGCAATTGGTCAGTCTCAGTAACCAGGGGCTATGCATAGTTTGTGTGAGTCACGATCTCAATTTAATTTCACCCTATTGCAGCAGAATGATTTTACTGGCTGAGCAGGGGTGTATAGCCGATGATAAGCCGGAAAATGCGCTAACGATAGACACATTAGCACGCTGCTATCACACCCAATTAAACCTTATTCGTAACCAAGAGCACGATGTGTTTGTTACGCATTAATTTGAACAGAAGGAGTTTCTTATGAGCATGCGAGATATTGCATTTTCAGCAAAACAATTAAGCCGAACTCACCACAGTGGTGTGCTAGGAACCCATTCCACTTCAATGCCTGGGTATCCTTTTGGCTCGGTTGTTCCCTATTACCTTACCCCTGCCGGTGATGCCATTATCTACATTAGTGATATTGCCCTGCACACTCGTAATATTAAAGCGAATGATAAAGTTAGTTTGACCATATTCGATGCTGGTGAGGATGACTCTCAAGCCAATGGTCGAGTGACTATTATGGGTAACGCAGAACTGGCTAAAAAAGAGGATGTGAAAGCACAATATCTAAGATTGTTTCCACAGGCTAAAGGTTATGAGCAAACCCACGACTTTAATTTTTACGTTATCCGCGCTGAGCGTGTGAGATTTATCGGCGGGTTCGGGAAAATTCATTGGATCGATAAAGGGTACTGGCAGGTTGAAGAGCAAGAGTGGCATAAGTCGCCAGACGGTATGATCACTCACATGAATGAAGACCATCAAGATGCCATGCAGTTAATTTTACAGCATAAAATCGGGGTGAATATTGAGCATCCTATTATGCACAGTGCCTTTCCAGAAGGTATGCATTGTGGTAGCGAGGAAGCGACCTGGTTCATTCCATTTGAATCCATTTGTGAAACTTCCACCGATGTTCGAAAAGCCCTTGTCAAACTGACTAACGATGCACGCACGGCATTGAACATACCCAAAGCGAGCTAAAAGATTCGCGCTATCGAAACGTCGTGTTCTTTTATCGCCGCATGTGCTAGACAGCCTGCCATTAATGATAACCCAGCGAAGTGCTTCGCTGGGTTATCATCTGTGAATGAAATGTAAAATTCTTCCCTGTTACTACTTGTTGCTATATGAAAGCGCTTACATATAATGCTACACTTCGTTTCGTAGGGTGGCACTATACACAAGCTGCCAATAGAGCACCTTACATATAGTGCTAATACAACTTGGCTTCACACAATCTCAACATCGTTAGTGACCGTCGTATTTATTTTTTTAACGACTGCTTTAGACAGGCGCTGATACATTCATTCGAATAAGGTTTTGTACACATGGAAATTTTAGCCCAACCAGGCTCTCCCTTTATGCAATCAGATTTCACCATGGGTGTGGCGACATCGTCATTTCAAATTGAGGGCGATGCAGACAACAGAGAGCCAAGCATTTGGGATACCTTTTGCAATACACCTGGAAAGATTGCCGATGGCAGTCACGGCCTCGTGGCATGTGATCATGTGAACCGTTTGGAAGAAGACTTAAGCATTATTGATTCGTTAAATGTAGACGCTTATCGGTTCTCTATCAGCTGGCCACGAATTATTAGAAAAGATGGTTCGGTCAATCAGCAAGGGCTTGATTTCTACCTTGCTTTGCTAGCAAAGTTAAAGCAAAACAACATTAAGCCATATGTCACTCTGTATCACTGGGATTTGCCTCAGTATTTAGAAGATGACGGAGGCTGGCTAAATAGAAAAACGGCCTATGCGTTTGCTGAATATGTGGATGTGGTGAGTAAAGCTTTTGGTGATAAGGTTTACTCATACGCCACATTAAACGAACCCTTTTGTAGTGCCTATTTAGGTTACGAAGTAGGGGTTCATGCTCCAGGGAAAGTGGGCAAAGAATTTGGAAAAAAAGCGATACATCACTTGTTGTTGGCCCACGGTTTAGGCATGCGCGTTCTACGCAAAAATGCACCCAATATCGAGGCTGGCGTAGTACTTAACTTTACGCCGTTCTACGCAAATTCTAGTGATGAAAAAGATATTCGCGCCACAAAATTAGCACATGATCATCATAACGACTGGTACATTAAACCGTTAATGCATGGTTGTTACCCTGCTCTTATCGATGACATTCCGGCAGCTCACCGGCCAGATATTCTCGATGGCGATATGGATATCATTTCTGAGAAAATAGATTACTTAGGTGTGAATTATTACACTCGCGCTAAAGTCACCGATGATGGCTCTGAAGATCCTTGTCAATTGCCAGCCCCAGAGGAAAGTGAAACTACCGCAATGGGCTGGGAAGTTTACCCGCAAGGGTTAACTGATTTACTGCTACAGTTGCATAATGACTACCAACTACCACCGCTTATTATCACTGAAAATGGCTTGGCCAGTGATGATACGTTATCGATGGATGGTGTCGTGAACGATGAGCAGCGTATTCGATATCTAACCACTCACTTGCAGGCGGTAGCTGATGCAATTGAAGCAGGGGTCAATATAACAGGCTATTTTGTTTGGAGCTTGTTAGATAATTTTGAATGGGCGCTGGGTTACGAGAAACGCTTTGGTATTATTTACGTTGATTACGATACGCAAAAACGAACGTTAAAAGCCAGTGCACTAAGACTACAACAATTGCTAGAAGAAAGACGAAAAGCGTTAAACGCAGCCTGATAGATGCGCAATTGATTAAAAGTATAAAATAATAAAGATAACGGTGAAGCCAATGGTAAGTGCAAAGGAAAAGATTGCCTACGGGTTAGGCGATACGGCAAGTAATTTCATTTTTCAAACCGTCATGCTGTTTTTGACATTTTATTATACCGACGTTGTTGGCATACCGGCTGCAGCGGTAGGGAGTATGTTTTTACTCGTACGAGTATTTGATGCCGTTACCGACCCTTTAATGGGTTCTTTGGCCGACAGAACAAGAACGCGGTGGGGCGCATACCGCCCCTATTTATTATGGTTGGCTTTGCCTTTTGCGCTTTGCAGCGTGCTTGCGTTTACCTCTCCTGAATGGCTTACCGAAGAAGGTAAGCTTTACTATGCATTTATCACCTACGCACTGCTAATGATAATGTATACCGCCATTAATATTCCTTATTCTGCATTAGGCGGCGTGCTAAGTGCCGATGCTTCAGAACGCGTATCTATTCAGTCTTATCGATTTGTATTTGCCATGGGCGGAGGCCTGCTGGTGACATCATTTATGCTGCCATTGGTTGATTACTTAGGTAATGGCAACGAAGCACTTGGGTATCAGCGCGCCATGATAGTGATGAGCATAGTGGGGATGGTACTTTTTCTGCTTTGCTTTGCCGGTACTAAAGAGCGGGTGAAACCTGCCAATGAAACGCCTGCGCCTTACAAAACCCAGTTAGCGGCTATTTGGCAAAATGATCAGTGCCGAGTGCTTTGTATGGTAGCTATCGTGTTACTCACCGGCATGGTAATGCGAAACACGCTAGCGCTCTACTATGTGAAGTACGTGTTGCAGCGGCCAGAGTCGGCCACATTATTTGTTACCGCCGGTATGGTGGGAAGCATTATAGGCTGTGCGTTGGCGAACCCAGTAGCTAAACGATTTTGTAAAATCAAAGTTTACACCTGGCTTCAGTTAGCCAGCGCAGTAGTGTGTATCGTGAATTATTTTGTGCCTTATCAAGAGTGGTTTACGGCCATTTCACTGCATTTCCTTTGGGGCCTTATCTTGCAAATGGCTACGCCGCTACTGTGGGCAAAAATTGCTGATGTGGTGGACTATGGCGAAGATAAAACGGGGCTTCGTATGACTGGGTTAACGTATTCAACTGTGGTCTTTTTCATTAAAGTTGGACTGGCCTTGGGCGGCGCACTTGCGGGGTGGTTACTCGCATCAGTTAACTATCAACCAGACGCCTTTTCACCGGATGTGGCAAAAGGCATAGTGGCGTTATTTTGTATCGGGCCAGCAATCGCTTCGATAGGTGTTGCGATTATTATGCGCTGGTATACATTAGATAACCAAAAAATGTTGGCAATTCAGCAGCGACTTGGGTTGACCACAGACGACGCGCATCGCGGGTCGTAATAATAACTACGCAAAGCAAGGATATACACAGCGCACGTATGCACTGTTAATGCTCTATGGTAACGATTAAGCAAGTAAGTGAACTAGCTGGCGTGTCGTCAGCAACAGTATCTCGAGTTATAAACAACACAGATACCGTTAAAGAGAAAACGCGCCAGCAAGTGCTTGATGCGATGGAGAAGCTTGGCTATCGACACAATGTCATAGCGGCTTCCCTTGCCTCAAATAAAACCCATACCGTGGGGTATGTGGTACCTGAACTACATGGCTCATTCTTTGGTGCCATGATGGCGGGCTCTGAAAAAGTGCTTAGACAAGCCAATAAGCATATGTTTGTGGTGACCGGACACAGTGATGAAGCTTTAGAGAAAAAAGAAATTGAAGCCTTGCTGAGTCGCCGTTGCGATGCGCTTATTCTGCATGTTGAGGCGGTCAGCGATGAGTACCTTGTAGACCTTGCCAGCCAAGATGTTCCTATTGTTGTGGTTAACCGCTATATAGAAGCTATTGGTGAAAAATGTATCAGCCTAGACAATGTGCTCGGCGCATATCTAGCCACTAAGCACCTTATCGATTTGGGCCATACTCAAATTGCTTACGCCGCCGGTGCCTTGTTTAAAGCGGATGGTATCAACCGTTTACTTGGGCATAAAAAAGCATTAAAAGAGGCCAGCTTTCATTTCGATGAAGACTCTGTAGCAGAAGGGAATTTCCAAGCTTTCTCTGGTGAGAAGTGTGTGGATGAACTGTTTAGTCGCAACGTAAGTTTTAGTGCAATCGCCTGTGCAAATGATGAAATGGCATCAGGCGCCATTAACTCACTAAGAAAGCATGGTAAACGCGTACCGGAAGATATCTCTGTCATTGGGTTCGATAACGTCGATTTTGCTAGTTACCTTACCCCTAAGTTAACGACTGTGAACTACCCTGTGCGCGAGATTGGTGCTATGGCATCACGCTGGATTTTAAATCAGGCTTATGGCGATAGGAAAATGACAATGGAACATATTTTATCGCCTAAATTGATTATTCGAGGGACCACCAGAAAATTTGAGTAAATTCAACCAACGACGAATGGTGAAGTTACGCTTTTTTCTGTTATGCTAAATTTTCACACAAATAAAATTTGGTCACCCTATGTTCGTTTCTCGAAGCAAATACTTAGAAAAAGAGTCTCAGGCCTCTCAACTTGAAAGCCGCTATCAAGTTGCCCTTGATAAAATATCAGACTTAGAGTCTGAAAATGCAGAACTTCATCGGCAAGTTACCGAGTTAAGCGATGCCTCAAGGCAAATTGATGACGATGTGGTAACACGTTGTTTAGTTACCTCTTTGAACCAAGTGGAAGGTATACGAGAAACCGTTTTAGGGTCTTATCAAAAAATAAACGCCGAAAACCAATCAATATCAGATATTAATGAATTGTTTGAGCAATCTTCCCACGTACTTACTAAAATTGTTAAAGACATGAGCGGTTTGAATACTCAAATGGTGAGTATGAGCGAGCGCATTTCTGGCTTATCAAGCACAGCCGATAACATTAATAAGTTTGTTTCTACCATTACCAGTATATCGGATCAAACCAACCTACTGGCATTGAATGCCGCTATTGAAGCGGCGCGAGCAGGTGATGCTGGTCGCGGTTTCAGTGTAGTTGCCGATGAGGTGCGCGCACTGGCAACTGAAACAAACAAATCAGCCACAGAAGTGTCTGAACTGGTAAACGATATTATTCAATCTACGGCAAAAGCGGTTTCGGGTGTCAACGAATTAAGAGGTAATAACGAAGAGCTAGAAGAGGGAATTAGCACCCTTAATAGCAGCTATGAAACCATGGTTTCTCATTGCGATAGTATGAAAACGACTATCAACGAGGGCTCCTTAAGTACCTTTATACAGACGGTTAAGCTCGATCACGTAGTGTGGAAGTCTGATGTATATGCAGTTTTATTTGGTTTCAGCGATAAAAAACCAAGTGATTTTGCTGATCACGTCAGTTGCCGTTTAGGAAAATGGTACAGCGAAAATCAAGGTGCTGCTATTGGTAAGTCGTCGTCATTTAGAGAATTAGAAACACCTCATGCGGCAGTACATCGTGCGGGTGTGGCTGCTATCAACGCAAAAGCAGAAGGTGATACTTCAACACTAGAATCAAAAGTAGTTGAAATGGAACGCTCTAGCGAGAAAGTAATGTTGTTACTAGATAAGATAGCCAGCTAACCAGTTAACTCATATACCTTGAATGTGTTTAAAGCGATATAGACTAAAAGGCTTTTATATTGAGCGATGCTTCAATACCCCCTAGCCCTAAGGAAGTTGCTGACTTAAAAGCTCAAGTGAAAACACTTGAGCGACAACTTAAGCGCCAAAAAGTAGCGAGGGAAAACGCTGAGTGGTTTTTAGAAAGCTACTCAAGCGATGCCTATTCGGCAACCCAAGCCCTGCGTAAAGCATTACATGAATCGAAAAAAAGAGAGCGGGAATTAATTTTTCTAAATCGCTCCGCTTCCCACCTTAAATCTTCCGATAGCGGTGCTAGTTTTATCTTTTCAGCCATTGAATCAGCAGTTGAATTCAGTGATGCCTATTGTGGTCTGGCCTTCATTACGAAAGCGGGAAAGGTGATTCAGGGAGGTGACAACAAGGTTTGGCAAATAGAGAACGGTTGGGTTGATGGCAATGATTTTGCCAAGGTTATTTTAAATGAGCTGCCACTCTCTGTAACAGATAATTATAGCCAATGGTGTGTAAATATCGTTGAAAGGCCAGACACTCATGAAGAAGCTTACGTATTACACTTCATGCAGAATTTGGGCAACGGCGAGCAGGCTTGGCTTGCATTGCTGACCAAAAACAGCGAATTAGATGAAGAGATGTTGTATGTGCTTGATGCAAATAAGCACTACTTACAGTTTGGAATAGGCTACAGAAGTTCCAAACACGAAATCAAGCATCATAAAGCCGCCCTCTCATCGATGGAAAAAGACCAACGCTATTTGCAAGAAAAGCTAATAACTGCAGATAAAATGGCCATGCTGGGTCAGTTGGCGGCAGGTATAGCTCATGAGATTAACAATCCTATAGGTTACGTACGCAGTAACACGTCAGTGGCTGGCGATATTTTTAAGGATTATCAAAGTGCTTTATCGGAAATAAAGGTACTTTGTAAAGACGCAGGTGGAGAAATAGAAGCCCGTTATTTGGCGCTTGAAAACACTTACTCATTAAAAGAGAGTGCCGAGGCTATCTCTGAAATGTTTGAAGAGTCTTCAGAGGGTATCGAAAGAATTATCGATATCGTTAAAGCGCTAAGAGGCTTTTCCTATCCCAGCGGTGGAAAGCGTGTCGCCATCAATGTTGCCGAAGCGATAAACTCAGCCTTGCGAATTACTAACAATCTGCATAAGTACAAAAATAAAGTCATATTCACGCCCCCTGAGACCGCTGTAGAAGTCATTGGCAATGCGGGGCAAATACAGCAAGTACTTGTCAATCTGCTCACTAACGCCATTTACGCCACGGATGAAGGCAAATGCATTAAGTTTGATGTTGAATCAGTAGAAGGGGATGCGGTCATTACTTTGCAAGATGAGGGCAAAGGTATGTCAGAGGAAGTCATTGGCAAAATGTTTACGCCATTTTTCACCACTAAACCGCCTGGCGATGGTACTGGTCTTGGCATGTCTATTTCACTCACTATTATTGAAGAACACGGCGGCCAGTTTGAAGTAACTAGTGAAATCGATAAGGGAACCACAATTAAGGTGCGCCTACCGCTCGCGTAACTTTTTAGATTATATCAATATAATTATTATCTTATTCTTTTGCTACTTTAGTATTAATCTTCCCAATAATGTTCTACGCTTTTAGGCAATTACCAAGAAATAGGGTTCTCCTATTTACTTTTAACACCGCTATAGCAATGGATCTTATTAGTGAAGAAAAGCCAGTCTGTCACCCAACGCGAATACAAATTCCCTTCTCATTACCGCCTTATCTCTTCTACTGACAAACGTGGTGTTATACAACATTGCAATGACGAATTTGTGGAGGCAAGCGGGTATAAACGAGAAGACTTGATAGGAAAAAACCACAACATTATTCGTCATCCGGATATGCCCTCTGGTGTGTTTAAAGAAATGTGGCGAACCCTAGAGTCGGGACAAAGCTGGGCTGGGTTGGTCAAAAATAGAAGAGAAAATGGCGACCACTATTGGGTGTCAGCATTCGTCACTCCCGTATACGAGGGGGGGAACGCGGTGGGTTATGAGTCAGTTAGAATTCATGCCGCCGATAAAGAGATAATACGCGCGTCGAGCATATATGGCAGACTATCTGCCGGAAAATCGCCAATTCCCTTTGCTGCAAAGCTTGGTCAAACACTTTCACCCATGTCACCCATGATAGTGGTAAGTTTACTATTGTTGGTAGCGATTGGCTTTACCGCTGGTTTAGTACCCCTAGGTGTTACTTTCATTGCATTACTGACTATGATGTTTTGGCAATCGGCAAAAAGCCGGAGCTACTGGCGGGAATTTCTTTCGTTAAGCCCTGCCAGTTACAGTAATGCACTTGTGGCACAAACATATTATGCCGATGTGGATTATATCGCTCAGGCTAAGTTGGCGTTAGGTTGCGAACTAGCGCGTACTCGCACGGCATTAACCCGTATTAAAGATGCATCTGACGGGTTAGAAGGTATTGCGGTTTCAACTCACAGCCAAGCTGAGTTAACCAGTAAAACGATTATTCAGCAGAATCTTGCCACCCAGCAAATTGCCACAGCAGTAACTCAAATGAGCCAGGCTATTCAAGAAGTGGCTGAACGGGTAGAGAGCAATGCGGTTAGCGCTAGAACTGCCGCGACTAACGTACAAATGGGTAACGACAAAGCTGAAGAAGCGATGCAGGCCATACTGTCATTAAAAGGCGCGGTGGAGTCAATTTCCGATACCGTTACCGAGCTTGCTCAGTCCACCAGTGATATTGGCGAAGCCGCTAGCATCATTTCTAGCATCGCTGATCAAACTAACCTGCTAGCACTAAATGCTGCTATAGAAGCTGCTCGTGCTGGTGAGCAAGGGCGCGGCTTTGCTGTTGTTGCCGATGAGGTGCGTACGCTGGCTTCTAAAACTCGCGTGTCCACTGATAAAATTCACAACATTATTCAAGAGCTTGTTGATAGAACGGAACGGGCCGTAAAGGTGTCTTCGGAAGGATTGGTGTCTGCTGAGCACGGCAGTGCAATTGTTGAAGAAACCCGAGGCGCACTACAAGAAATCAATAATGCAGTAAGCGGTATTGCCTCTGCAACCGTTGAAATGTCCTCTGCTGTAGAAGAACAAAGTACCGTGGCCGAGCATATTAATCAGCAGCTCGTAGATGTAGCTGATAGTGCGGAAGAAACGCAGAAGTCATCAGAAGCCTCGCTCAAAGTTGGTCGAGATCTTCGTGACACCGTAAATCAAGTTAACGGGTTAATTGCTCGTTTTAACACGGATAAACGCACAGGATAATCTGTGCTGATTGTTTTTGAGCGTGCTTTTAACCATTTTATATTTACGTTAGCTCCACGTAAAAGCACGCCGAGCTTTTCTGCAACGCCTATCCGTTGGCTTTAAGCTTTACCACGTCGGCACTCTCATCTTCTAGTACACTCTGGGCTGTCGCACCTTTAAAAATTTTGCTCACCTTGTCTTTATTCTTAGACAACATGATAGTGAGTTCTTCAACAAGGCTATCTTCAATGCCTAAGCCCTTTGCTTGAATGTATTCAGCAAGGTTGTCGGCAGCGTCGAGCATTTTATCGTACTGATCTGCTTCTTTTTTATCGGTAGTTACCAATTTTTCTACCCCTTTGTGCGTGACAACATACTGCGTGGTAATGGCCATGTTAGGTCCCCTTAAATGAATAGACCATAAAACTGTACAATATTTAACTGGATAAATAAACAGTATTTAAGGTTTTTTGATATTATTTTTTTTCAACTTAAGTATAGTGACTACATGGGCGAAAAAACCGCTTTAACATCGCTACGCCCAAGGTCAAAAATTTACGTTTTTCTTTTTAATTGCAGTCTTCAATTAGTCTTTATCTAGCAATGTAACATCGAATAACAGTAAATTTATCAAGAGGTGCGTCACTGTTTCTTATTAGAGCGTGAAATCGAGTGCCGAAAATCGGCGTGATAAAGATGACTTAGATACGAAGAGGATGTAATGAATTCTTCAATTGAGCGAGATATTCGCACTATTCAATCGATAGAAGCTGTTCCACATATTATGAAAATGTTATCAGACGCCACAGGTCTTCGCTTTATTTGCGTGGCCAGAGTGACTGAAGATAATTGGACAATGTGTGCTGTTCTCGACGAGGTGAATTTTAATTTAATACCTGGCGATGAACTCGATATCAAAACCACCTTTTGCAATCAGGTAAGAAAATCTACGAAACCAGTAGTGATTGAGCACGCTAAAGAAGATACCGTTTATCGAGAAAGCGAAATACCCATCATGTATGGCTTCGAAAGTTACTTTTCTTACCCCATTTACAACAAAAATGGTGAATTTTTCGGTACGCTTTGTGGTTTAGACCCACTTCCTGCGGTATTAAAAACCGATAAAATTGAAAATCAAATAAAGTCTTTCGCCGAGCTGATTTCAAGGCAGATGGAAGTGGATGAGCGCCTAATCGCGGCTGAAACTAATCTTATCAGCGAGCAAGCTGCCGCTAAATTGCGTGAGCAATATATTGCTATTTTAGGCCACGATTTGAGAACACCATTATCGGCGCTTAAAATGGGTGTAGACTTCCTTGTTGACCATGCCAGCGATGCCACTTCCCAAAAAGTGCTATCTCGAATGGATAACAGCGCTAAACGCATGACGCGACTCATTAGTGACGTGATGGATTTTACGCACGGGCAAATGGGCAAGGGGATTCAATTAAACGTTAAGCCAGTGAGCGATTTAGAAAGCGTTTTAGCTCATACGGTAACTGAACTATCGAGCTTGCATTCAGACCGAGACATACGTGCGAATATCAATATAGACGGCACCTTTTCATGTGACCCGGAGCGTATCAGCCAGTTACTGTCTAACTTGCTGATTAACGCGATCGTACACGGCGATAGAGCGCAGCCTATTAAAGTGATAGCCAATGTCGAACAAGAAACACTTACAGTTAGCGTGTCTAATGGGGGGGCCCCAATAAGCGCTGATGTTATCGATAAGCTATTTCATCCATTTTGGCGAAATGAAAACAACAAAAAAAACGGTGGCTTGGGTTTAGGTTTGTTTATCGCCTCGCAAATTGCTGAAGCACATAAAGGCAGCTTGATGGTGCATTCCGATGAGAATGAAACCGTGTTTTCTTTTAAGGCAGCATTGTAAACTACAAGGTTAAGCATCGGGCTTAGCCTTTTAAACACCTAAACTTTTAAACAATTAGCTCGGTTTTATTGCAGTTATAGTTTTGCTCTCTACCTGAATCAACCATGGCTTTTGATAGCCGCTTCAAAAGGTCGACGAGTCCCGCTACCAACCTCATTATTAAGCGTATTTAGCCCTATATCATCAAAACATGCGCAAACATAAAATTTGCCGGTGATTAATGCTTGTACAAAAGCAGGTATGTGCGTATAATCCGCGCCCTTACAGCCACCCTAACTAGGTTCCTTGTCTCTATACAGTCTGGCTGTACTGTCGAGGCTACAACCGTAAGGAGCAATAATGCGTCATTACGAAATCGTATTTATGGTTCACCCTGATCAGAGTGAACAAGTACCTGGTATGATCGAACGTTATACCACTATTCTTAAGCAAAACGATGGTCAGATTCATCGTTTAGAAGATTGGGGCCGTCGTCAATTGGCATACCCAATTGAAAAGCTGCACAAAGCCCACTATGTATTGATCAATGCTGAAGCGACTGCTGAAGCTGTTGACGAGCTGGAAAATGCTTTCCGCTACAACGACGTTATCTTACGTAACATGGTAATGCGCACTAAAAACGCTGTAACCGAGCCTTCTCCTATGACTAAAGAAGAGCGTCGTGAGCGTCGTGACGATTCTGCACCTCGTACAGAGCGCGCAGAAAGAAGACCTGAATCCACTGAAGATAACGCTTAAGGAGATCACCCATGGCTCGTTTTTTCAGACGTCGTAAATTCTGCCGTTTCACTGCAGATGGTGTGACTGAAATCGATTATAAAGATATCGCTACTCTTAAGAATTATATCACAGAGAGCGGTAAGATTGTCCCTAGCCGTATCACTGGTACAAGCGCAAAATATCAGCGTCAGCTGTCTTCTGCGATTAAGCGCGCACGTTTTCTTGCGTTGCTTCCGTACACTGATTCACACAAGTAATTTGGCGTAATTAAGGGGTAGTTAAGATGAACATCATCCTACTAGATAAAGTCGCCAATCTTGGCGGTCTGGGCGACCAAGTAGCTGTTAAAGCTGGTTACGCTCGTAATTTCCTGTTTCCACAGGGTAAAGCAGTTCCTGCAACTAAAGCGAACGTTGAAAAGTTTGAAGCACGTCGTGCTGAACTTGAAGCGAAAATCGCTGAGCAGCTTGATGCTGCTAATACACGTGCTGAAAAACTAAATGAACTTGCAGAAGTAACTCTTGCGGCGCCAGCTGGCGACGAAGGTAAACTTTTCGGTTCTATCGGTACACGTGACATTGCTGATGCAATCACAGCAGCTGGTGTTGAAGTAGCTAAAGCGGAAATTAAACTTCCTACTGGCACACTTCGCGACACTGGCGAATATGACATCGACTTACAACTTCATTCTGATGTAACCACTTCTATTAAAGTGATCATCATTGCTGAAGCATAAGCGCTGACGTATACGAAAAAACCGCTCTTATGAGCGGTTTTTTTATATCTGCATGCATCTCAACCACCTCAAGGTTATTCGCATTACATACTTCCTCATAAAAGACTCACTATACTTTCGCGTTTTCTAGATTTTCCCACGTACTCTTCTTATGATCTCATACACAAATATGATGCTCATCAACATCGGTCGTCAATATGTAACAAGTTATTAATTATTTCGTTAAATTAATGATAAATTACGACCGTTGGTCGTCGATAGATTGCTGTTTTTTACAGCATTAAACGAAAATGTCGGTTAACCCATAAATTGTTCTTAATATAGCTTTAAACTTTTCCTGTCACAGCTGCGACCTATAGTAATCCAAACTACAAAAAGCATAGTGCTTCATTATGGACATTACACGTGCAGCAATAAAAAATGCGTCTGGGGTAGGAATTGGCATCGCAATATTAGTCTTTCTTGGGCTATATAGCTTATTCAATTTGCCAGTTCAGCTTTTTCCAGACATTGAAAGACCCAATATCAATATCCAAACTTCCTGGCGGGCAGCGTCTCCTCAAGAAATTGAATCGGAAATAATAGAACCACAAGAAGAGGTGCTTCAGGGAATACCTGGGCTGGTCTCGATGAACGCGTGGTCGAATCAGGGAAATGCGTGGATTAACCTCCAATTTAGTTTGGGTACAGACATGCAAAAAACCCTTATTGAAGTGATAAGCCGCATGAACAGAGTGCCGCCATTACCTAGGGATGCGTTGTCACCCAATATTATGTTGGCAGGCAGCGGGGGGGATGCGCCTGCGCTAACCTACTTTTTTATGCAGCGACTGCCCGGCAACCCTAACGAAATAAATACCTACGTTACCTACTTCTCGGACGTGATAAAACCTCAGCTAGAATCTATACCCGGCGTAGCCCGTGCCCGTATGGAAAGTGGGGTAGGTGGCGAAGAAGAATTCCAAATTGTGTTCGACCCTTTCAAGGCGGCGCAACTCGGTATCGATTTAACCGCTATCACTACCGCATTGGGGCAAGCTAACGATGTTTCTGGTGGGTTTGTGGATGTTGGACGCCGCCGGTATACCCTGCGTTTTGAGGGGCGTTACGAACCGCAAAAAATGGGCGAAATGATTTTAGAATGGCGTGATGGCAGCCCAATCACACTAAGTGATATTGCTGAAATTACTATTACCCGCGCAGATGGAGCTAATTATAGTGTACAAAACGGCAACCCCGCTATTTCTATTCGCGTTGATAGACGAAACGACGCTAATGTTCTCGCTACGCTGGATGCGGTAAAGAAAAAAGTTACCGAGATAAACAAAACTTACCTAGAAGCTGAACAATTGGTAATGGTTCAGTCCTTTGATGCTTCTATATTTATTAAGCGAGCGGTGCAATTGGTTACCAGTAACCTGTTCATCGGGGTTATGCTCGCTATCGGCATCTTGTGGTTGTTTATGCGCCAATTAAAAGCCACGCTCATTGTCGCGCTTGCTATTCCTATCTCTTTACTCAGCACGTTTGTTGTACTTCAAATCACGGGGCGTTCACTGAATATCATTTCTCTTGCTGGGTTAGCGTTTGCGGTAGGAATGGTCTTAGATGCCGCCATTGTGGTGCTAGAGAATATTGTTCGCTTAAATAAAAAGGCCATGTGTCGCCAGGAAAGTGCTTATTTAGCCACAAAGGAAGTATTCGGGGCCTTAATGGCTTCGACAGCCACAACGGTTGCTATTTTTATTCCGGTGATGTTCTTAAATGATGTTGAAGGACAGTTGTTTGCAGACTTAGCCTTAACCATCGCTATTGCCGTATGTATGTCGTTAGTGGTTGCCGTAACGGTTTTACCCGTTGTGGCTAGCCGTTGGCTTATAGAAGATGTACCCGAAGACAAATTATTGCCACTGTGGAAATCCATCACCACTAAAATTATGACCTTATCATCAACAGGTATGCGTCGAATTATTATGATAGTGGCTCTGATGGGCATTCCCATCACAGGCAGCTACTTGTTAATGCCATCAATGGACTATTTGCCCCCCGTTAAGCGAGATGCGGTAGATGCCTTCTTAATGTTACCCGCAGGTGCGAGTGAAAATTTTGTCGCTGAAGAGGTGATGCCGGTCATTGTCGAGCGATTAAAGCCCTACATGGAGGGTGAAAAATCTCCGGCGCTTAAAAACTACTACATCATCACTTGGCCCAACGGCGGCACTTTAGGGGTAAGGGCTAAAGATCAGTCTCAAGTAAAAGCGTTAGAGGCCATTGTGCGAGATGAGGTACTAAAAGATTTACCTGATACTCAAGCGTTCGCGCAACAAGGTAATTTATTCGGTGGCTTTGGTAACGGTCGCTCGATTGATATTCATTTACAGGGTACAGATCAAGCCATGCTGAGCGTAGCGGCGCAAGCGGGCATTGATAAACTAAGAAGTATTTTCCCCACCGCCAATGCGCGGGCGAATCCACCGTTGGAACAGTCTGAGCCTGAACTGCAATTTTATCCCAACGACAGTCGATTAGTTGAGGTAGGGTTAAATCGCGGGCGTATGGCGGGTTTAGTGCGCGCAATGGGCGATGGAATGTATGTGGGTGAGTATTTTAATGGCACAAAGCGGATGAATATCATTTTCCGCTCAGAACCATGGTCAACCCCTGAAGATTTAAGTGCTACGCCAATAATGACCCCCATGGGGGAAGTGGTGCAATTAGGTGAGCTTGTCGAGATGAAACGAACGGTAGGGCCTAGTCGCATTCAGCGTATTGATGGTAAACGCACACTTACGCTCAATTTTAATCCGCCTGACGGTATGAGTTTGGAAGATGCCATGACGGTGATTAAAGCCGATGTTGAACCGGCTATTATGGCGATGATGCCAACAGATGGGGCAATTCATTATGGCGGCAGTGCCGATAGCTTGAAAGGGGCAATTGCCTCAATGGCAGATAATTTTTTGTTTGCTATGTTATTGCTTCTTCTTTTAATGGCAGGGCTATTCAAATCGCTTAAAGACAGCGTGTTAGTGGTACTGTCTATTCCACTGGCCACCGTGGGCGGCGTGGCGGCCATTAAAATCATGAATAGTTTTACCTTTCAACCGATGGATTTACTTACCATGATTGGTTTCATTATTCTGCTTGGTCTAGTGGTAAATAATGCCATTTTATTGGTGCACCAAACCCGAGTGGGGCAAGCTAATGGGCTCAATCGTGACGATGCCGTGGAGCAGGCAATCCAATTGCGGCTTCGACCTATTTTTATGAGCACACTGACGTCTATTTTCGGCATGCTCCCTCTTTTATTACTCCCTGGCGCTGGCAGTGTTATCTATCGCGGGTTGGCAGCGGTGATAGTCGGAGGGATGTCAATTAGCACGGTGTTCACCTTAGTGTTGCTGCCCACTCTACTTAGACTGACAAGAGCCGACTTTGGCTTCAAAGACAAAGTAAAAGTCCCGATTGATGGTACGCCGAGCGGTATGCCAACAAAAATCGTAAAACTAAGCAAATTTTCAGACTTAAATTAAAGGATGCAACCACTATGAACATTAAAATAGCCCTCGTAGGCATTAGCGTGTGTTGCTTGTCGCTGAACCTTATTGCACAAGAAGCGGAGCAAGTGCCTCCTGCGATGTTGGTTCAAGTTGATGAAGCTAGAGAAGAGGCGATAACCGCATTAACTTGGGTGCCTGGTACCGTAATGAGTCGAACTGATTCAGATGTCGCCTCTGAGGTTGATGGCCGAATCACGTGGATGGCGAATGTAGGAGATAGTGTCGCAGCGGGTGAGGCTTTAGCAAAAATTGATGATACCCGATTGCAAATCACGCTCAGTCAAAATCAATCTAATATTGCAAGGTGGCGCGCTCAGGTTACCTTGTTCGAAAAGCGCTTGGCACGTTACGAAAATTTGGAAGCCAGTAAAAACACGTCGCGAGGAGAATTGGAAACCGTAGTGGCTGATTTAGAAAATGCACGTCAGGAGCTAGAGCAAGCCACACTGGCAAAAAATTTAACTGAATATCACATTCGACAAAGTAGTGTAAAAGCGCCATTTAACGCCTTGGTGGTTGACCGCATACAAACCCCAGGGGAATACACGAGTATTGGTCAAACACTGATTCGGGTGGTAAATCCCAATAATATCGAGGTGCAGGTGAGGGCGCCGCTCTCCGTATTACCCTTTATCGAGAGTGGCATGCAGGTTAATGTGCTAAGTAAAACCCACGGGGTAATGGAGTCGGTGCGGGCTATTGTCCCTGTGGGCAATGAAAATTCTCGCATGATGGAAATGCGTATCGCGCTTAAACCTGGAGACTTTCCAATTGGAAGTGCGGTAAGGGTGGCGGTGCCGAGTAGTGAGGAGCATGGTGGCGTGACTATTCCTAGAGATGCACTCGTTTTAAGAAAATCCGGTACTTACATTTACCAGCTCAATCAAGACAATGAGGCTCAGCAAGTTAAAGTAGAAACCGGTATAGGTATGGGGAGTAGAATTGAAGTATTTGGTGAAGTAGACCCCACTCAATTAGTTGTCATTCGCGGGGCCGAGCGTTTAAAACAAGGACAAAAAGTGCGTCACGAGTGGGAGGGGGATAGCCTGACAGCGCGCAACTAGCCTTTTCGGCTTATGCGTGCGCATTTATCCCGCCATTCATCATCAATAATGGTTAAGTTAGCCAAGTTGGTCGCTAATTCGACATCGGTTTTTGTGTGCGCACAGCGCATGAGTGTTTGCACATTAACGGTGTCGTCCTCTCTGTTAACCAAGGTTACTGAGTCACCGACGTTAATTGCACCGGTTTCAAGCACGCGGTAATACCAACCTGTTATCCCTCGCTCGCCTACAAATCTGTCTAGGTTTTGAATATTGAAACGCTGGGATATTTTACTGCATGGTGCTCGCGGTGCACTCACTTGCAGCACAACCTCACCAAACTTCCATACGTCTCCGATATAAACCGTGGCATCGTCCATACCATCCACACTGATATTTTCCCCAATACTACCGGGTTCAAACACACCCTCTGGGAAATGTTTGCGCAGCGTGAAGTAATGAAGGGGGCTAAATTGATGCAAAACCTTTTCAGGCCCACCATGAAGTTTCTTGTTTGATTGTTGATCTTCATCGGTACAATCAAGATGAACGGTTAGCTGTGAAACCGCGCTTTTTACAATACTACTCGGGGCACCACGAGGGCCAAGTGGTTGGGGCTGACCTGCGAATAAAGCATCAACTTTCAAGGGTGAGGACATACAAACTCCAAAAATAAGTTATTGCTAATTTAAACCTTTATCACATAGGGTACGACTAACCTTTTAAGAATAACAAGAAGGTAAGCCAAAAATGTTGAAAAAATCGGTTTACGAAAAAAAAATGAGATTGTCATGGAGCGCACTTTAGCAAAGGTTACCAACTTGACTAACGATGATGAAAGCCAGCACGAAGCCGCGGTTCTCCTCGCGGCTAAGCAGGGTGATAAAGTGGCCTACAAAACCTTGTATCATAACCATGTCGGGCGAGTGTACGCGCTGTGCTTCCGTTTAACAGGCGACCGTGGTCTCGCCGAAGACGCCACACAAGAAGTATTTATTCAGTTATGGTCAAAGTTAGACAGATTTGACGGACAAAGCCAGTTTTCAACTTGGTTACATAGTGTATCAGCCAATGTGACCGTGTCGTATTTGCGCAAACAGCGCAATTGGGTGCAGCGTATGTTTAATATTGAAACCAGTCCAGCGATGGAGATGCCAGCAGAGGCAGACAGTAGCCAAGTCGATTTAGAAGCATTAGTGGTTAGATTGCCACAAAGAGCACGAATGGTCTTCGTACTGCACGCTATTGAAGGCTATAGGCATGAAGAAATTGCACAAATGTTAGACATGGCAGTAGGCACCAGCAAAGCGCAGTTTCACCGCGCTAAACAACTGCTAAAAACCTGGATGGGGTGTGAAGATGAATAAGTTTGATAACGCCTTAAAGGCTGAGATTCAACGCCTACCTAAAACTCGTGAGCCTGAAAGAGATTTATGGCGCGGTATTGAATTGTCACTACACAGCCAAGTAAGCGGCAAAGCCGATGAAAATGGGCTAAATAACGAGCCCTCAGGCCAAGACAAGCGCGGCACAATTGCTCGCTTATCTACCAAACCTTGGTTGGCGATGGCAGCGAGTGCGATGCTAGTCAGTGTTATATGGTTTTTCTCGCCAGCTTTTACCACGGATGAAACAAGTGGTGAACAACCTAAGCTCGCAGGCTATGCGTTAGTTGATGCACTAAGTGAGCAGCAAGATGATCAGATGACATCCTTGCTAGCAAGTTACGACAGTGCGCCAGAATTAAGTGAAAACTGGCAGGCGCAATTAAAAGAATTAGACGATGCTGCTGGCGTGATAAAAGCAGCATTAAAAGATGATCCAAATAATCGAGCACTATTAAAGATGTTAAAACACGTATATCAACAGCAAATCACATTAATTGAGCGAGTGCACGCGCCCAAATGGCAACAAATTTAAGGAGTTTTATTATGACTATCATTCGCAAAACCTTAGCTAGTGTACTTTTTCATGGTGTACTTTTAAGTAGCACAATGTTGGCGTTTACTGCGCATGCGGGCGAGAAAATAGACCGCGTACTTGATGCCCCAAATAACGTTAAAATTGATATAGAGCACGTCAACGGTGACGCTGAAATTAGAGGTTGGGATAAACCTCAAGTACACGTTACCGGTGAACTGGGTGAAAACACCGATGAGTTTATATTCGAACAACGTGGCAATGTTATCGTTATTCATGTTGAAGTGGAGCGTAGCGGCAAGCACTGGTGGAAAAACAAAGATGAAGGCGATGACCTGATTATTTTTGTGCCCAAATCCAGCGACGTTAACTACACCGCGATTAATGCTGATGTGCAAATAAACGACATTATCCAAAGTGTTAATGTTGAAGTGGTAAACGGAGATGTAGACCTAACCGACATTGGAAATCGGGTTAAAGTAGAGTCGGTAAACGGTGACATTGTGTTAAATAATGTTAAAGGAAAACTGGATATTGAAACGGTAAATGGCGATGTAGAAGCCGTTCATTCAGGTAAGGAAGGTGTGTCTTTCGTTGCCGTTAATGGTGACCTAAGGTTAAGTACATCCAGTCCTGACGTAGCTGTGGAAACGGTTAATGGTGGCATAGATTTAACCCTAGAGAAGATAGACTCTCTTAGTGTGACCACCGTGAATGGTACCACGAATGCGCGCCTGCATTTAAATGAAAACGGGCGACTGAAAGCCAGTTCAGTAGGCGGAGAGTTACGTTTTAATCTTCAACCTAAAGTATCTGCACAATTTGATATTGAGACCCATGCAGGTGGCAAGATTATTAATAACGTTAGTAGCGATGCGGTTAAAAAACCAAAATACGGCCCCAGCAGCTGGCTGCGATTTATCAATAATGGTGGTTCTGCGAGTGTTGATATCTCAACGGTAAATGGGCGTATTACCTTAGATACTCAGTAGCAACAGCAGCCGAGGGAAGCAAAGCATTGGCGTTTTTGCTTGAAATAAGCACTAACGCCCCCATATATAAATTAAGTTAAGGCAGATTAGTACCAGATTGCGACAGGGTGCTAATCCATATTGCGCATAATTAATACGCAATTGATCTGCCTGCCGCAGTTTTGTGTCTATTTACCCCACGCTAGTGAACGTAACGAATCTCCCCACGTCAAAATAGCAACGTCGATATCCGCAAATAGCGCTAAATTATCAATAATTAGGGAAAGAGCTTTGAATATTCTTAGCCATTTAAAACGCTTTTGGCGCTTTCACGGTTTGATAGCCGGTGCAATAAGCATTAGCGTATTAACATTAGGGTGCGCAGTACAAGATCCTGCTTTCTTTGAAGGCACATGGGTGGTAACCCAAGTTTACCAGCCAGGTATCTCAGCACACAGCGCTACAGAAGCTAACGACGTGTTAGGTAGTTCGTTGGTTTACCATTCAGATGGTGCACATTTAAATCAGCAGGCATGTGAATTACCCGAGTATACCGAGAAGAAAATTGATTCTGACGAAATAGCCGCTAGTTTTAAAATAGAGGGAAATGCGTTAGGTTTCGACGAGGGGAAAATCTCGCAGGTCGAGCTTTCTTGTGCAAATGGCCCGCAGGCGTTAGGCTCAGTGCTGCTGTTTCAAGAGCATAATGTTGCTTATACCGTTTTTGACGGCACCTTTTTTCGCATTGAAAAAACGCTCTAAGATAACCATCTTGGGGTGAAGTTGTTGGAAGAGCCCTTACAAGACAAGCGCTTCACAAACGTTAGGATTTCGCTAGTCGTTAATAATTTTTGTTAACCTTCATTTATGATCCCTTCCTCCATTGTTCAACGTTGCGCAAAAGCGCATAATAGTGAGCCGTGCTTCAAGTAAACAGAGTAGGTAGTGTAAGTGGTATCCCCTCCAAAAGGCGATAATAATGTAGAGAAGTTGAAAGTTCCCCCTCATAGTATTGAGGCAGAACAGTCTGTTCTTGGCAGTATGCTTATTGATCCAGAAAGTTGGGACAAAGTAGCGGAACTTGTTACCGATACCGATTTTTACAACCGCTCGCATCAAACCATATATAGCGCCATAACTCGTTTATTAAACAGAAGCGCACCGGTCGACCTCATCACGGTTTCTGAAGAGCTTGAAAAGCACGATGAACTTGAAAATGCAGGTGGCTTTGCTTATCTCGGAGAGCTCGCAAAAAATACGCCAAGTTCTGCGAATGTGGTGTCATATGCGCAAATTATCAGTGAACGTGCAATTACACGTGAGCTTATCGGTGTAGCCCATGAAATCGCAGAAGTTGGATATAACCCCGAGGGTCGTGACAGCGCTGATATTCTCGACTTAGCGGAAAGCAAAGTATTTGAAATAGCAGAGCGTCGCACCGGCGAAAATGAAGGCCCCCGTGATGTAGAAGCGGTTTTAGGTAAGACCATTGACCGTCTTGAAGTCTTGGTTAAAACCAACAAAGAAGTAACCGGTGTTACTACAGGTTTCACGGACTTAGATAAAAAGACCAGTGGTTTACAGCCCTCAGACCTTATTATTGTTGCGGCGCGTCCCTCAATGGGTAAAACCACCTTTGCGATGAACTTGGTTGAAAATGCCATGATGTCCGAGGAAAAGCCGGTTTTAGTGTTTAGTTTAGAGATGCCCTCTGAACAAATCATGATGCGTATGCTGGCGTCACTTAGTCGAGTGGATCAAACCAAAATTCGTACCGCTCAGTTAGATGACGAAGATTGGGCGCGTATCTCTAACACCATGGCGATGCTCAAAGACAAAGACAGATTATTTGTTGATGATTCATCTGGCCTTACGCCCATGGATGTGAGAAGCCGTGCGCGTAAACTCGCTCGCGAACGTGGTGGTATAAGCTTGATCATGATTGATTACCTTCAACTTATGCGTGTGCCCTCACTAAGTGACAACAGAACCTTGGAAATTGCTGAAATTTCTCGCTCACTCAAAGCATTAGCAAAAGAATTAGAAGTGCCAGTAGTTGCCCTATCGCAGCTTAACCGAAGTCTAGAGCAACGAGCAGATAAACGCCCAGTAAACTCAGACTTGCGTGAATCTGGCTCTATCGAGCAGGATGCCGACCTTATTATGTTTATCTATCGTGATGAGGTTTATCATGAGAACAGTGAAGAGAAAGGCGTAGCAGAGATTATTATAGGTAAACAGCGTAATGGTCCTATCGGAACCAGTCGCCTTACGTTCCAAGGCCAGTTCTCTCGTTTTGACAATTATGCCGGCCCAGCAATGCCTGACGAATATTAACCAAGTATAAACGTTTGCTGTCGATGAATGGCAACAAGGTTAATTGTTGAAAAGAAAAGAAAAGAAAAGAAAAAAGCAATAAAAAAGGCGCCATTAGGCGCCTTTTTTTGTGTCTGAAAGAAGCTTACTTCTCTTCAGGAACCTTAACAGTATCTTTAACAGTCACAGAGATGCGACGGTTAACACGATGTGCTTCGGCATTTTTAGCTGTATCTAGTAAACGAGTCTCACCGTAACCAACAGTTTCTAAACGGCTAGCATCGATATCGTACATGTCTACCATTACTTCTTTGAAAGATGCAGCACGGTCTTCAGAAAGATCCATGTTGTATGCTTCAGAACCTGGTGCAGAAGTGTGACCTTCAATTACTGCAGTAGTGTTAGTGTACTGCTTCATGAATTCAGCGAATTCAGAGATTTCTGGGTCACGAGGTGCTTTAACAACAGAACTTTCATTGTCGAAAAGAACGCGTAGTGTAATTTCTACCGTTTCTTCGTCAAATACTGTACAACCTTTAGCGTCAACTTTAACGCCAGCAGCTGTGTCTGGGCACATGTCTTTCGCATCTACAACGCCGTCGTTGTCAGCATCTTTAAGTGCACAACCTTTAGCATCAACAGTAGTACCTGCTGGCGTGTTAGGGCACTGATCTACACTGTTAAGTACGCCATCGTTGTCGTTATCCACGCTACAACCCGTTGCGTCAACACGAACACCAGCTGGTGTCATAGGGCACTGATCACGGCTGTCGATTACACCATCGTTGTCTGCGTCTTTTGGCGCAGAAGGTGTAGATTTACCGAAAGGAATAGCTAAACCAAGTTTCACACTGTAGTCGTTATAGTCTTCACCAAAGTCATGGTAAGTAGCAATCTCTGTAACAATCTTAACAGACTCAGAGATATCCCAGTGTTTACCAATACCGATGTTACCTAGTGTGGTTGACTCGCCGACTGATTGGCGTTTAACACCACCGAATAAGTACCATGCATCGTTAGGCATGAAATAAAGTGCATCTACACCTACCATTTCGCCATCATCGCTAGAACCACCAACGTAGTCTAGTTCTAGAGCCGTAAATTCAACACGTGCTGCCCAGCTTTGAGTGAAACGGAAACCGTATTCGAATGATACGCCTTGACCGTCATCTAGCACTTCAGTAGTAGGACGTTCAACGTCAGTGTTGTAATACAGACCAGAAATACCAAACCAGTTTTTGTACTCTGGCTCAGAAGAATCTTGTGCAAAGGCAGTTGATGAAAGTACGGCAAGCGAAAGCGCCGCTAATTTAAAGTGTTTTTTCATAGTCACATCCTGTTAAACGTTGAGTGATTATCGATTTATGATAATTCTAGCTTGTGCTTAGTTGTTCTAAGCAATTAATATGCCGCTTTGTTATATAGGCGATGTCGCTAGCCCTTGTAATGTGGCAATAATCGTTCGTTGGCCGCCAATATCTCGGTGCTCGCCTAGCATGATGCCCTGCCAAGTACCAAGTTGTAGCCTCCCTTTTTCCACCGGTATTGAAACCTGACACCCCAATAAACTTGATTTCAAGTGAGCTGGCATATCATCACTACCTTCGTAAGTATGCCGGAAAAAGGGCAAGTTTTCTTTTACACTATAGTTAAAGAAGGCCTCCATATCCGACCTAACAGTCGGATCTGCATTTTCATTTATTGTTAAGCTAGCACTGGTGTGTTTCAGCCATAAATGAAGAAGGCCTACCTCCATACTTTCCAGCATGGGCAAAGCGTTAATTATATACTCTGTTACTAAATGAAAGCCACGAGGAAATTCAGGTAATGTAATTTTTTCAGAGTACCAGGAATTATTTGTCAAAGCAGATCTCTAAGTGCGCCAATCCTTCATCGCACATAAATGGAAGGATGATTTTCGCGCCGCTGACCTGATGGCTAATGGTGTGCTGCTTACCAGACACAACAATTGGTGTCGCCATTCCAAATTCAAAACCGCGATCTGCAAGGTCGCGTTTTGCATTTCCGCATATCATGTTGGTGACTTCACCAACCATATCCCCAACCTCTGCATCGAGTTTTTCAGGGCGTTCTCCAACCATGCGCTCCATAATTGTTAGCGCTAACGACTCTTCGAAGGTAATAGACATAGAGCCACGTACGTTAGGGCCCACCATACCAATTAATCCAGATACATCACCTTTAGCTACTTCACCTTGCTTACGCTTAGGTTTACCTGGAGTAAGCTTGGTTTGCGCCATGGTTTCTAACACATTGAGTAAACCCGAGATAAACGGATTAACGAACTCAGCATTCATGGGAGTGCTCCTTTGCAACGGTATTTTCCGTTTGTTGACAATCAGCACAAAGACCATGCGCCTCTATTGTTTGTTTAGATACTTTGAAGCCATTGGCCTCTGCCTGACTATCTAATGTTTCTTTCAAACCTTCAGACTGTATCTCTGCAACGTCACCACAACTGTCGCAAATAAGAAACTGTACAGGATGGTTACAACCAAAATGATAACAGGCGACAAATGCATTGGTCGACTCAAGACGGTGAATAAAACCGAAATCGAGTAAAAAATCAAGCGCTCGGTATACGGTGGCAGGTTTTGCACCGGACTCTGTCTCTTTTAGCGCATCTAATAATTCATAGGCCCCCATTGGACCATGCTTAGCGACTAATATTTCGTACACTTTCTCTCTAAGAGGGGTAAATCTAGCGCCTCTTTGCTCGCAGTATGCGCGAGCTTTGTGGATAAGCGTGGCTTTATTCATTTATTGTTACCGTGGCTATTTTACTAATTATATTGATAATGACGTCATTAATGACAGATGTTCGCCTACTTTACTTACTCTACATTGGCGTACATGTGTGCGATTAATTGATCCTCTAAAGCAAAGCGCTCTTCAAGAGTTTCACCAATATTCGCAAGCTCACTGTCAAAAACAGCAGCTTGTTCAATAGTAAGTGCCTCTGCGAATTTATCATTAAACTGTAGGGCTGAGTCGGTGGTTTGCGTAAGTTTTGGGTAAAGACGCTGTTTTAACGCTTTTCCTTCTACCTCATCGTCAACCAACATATCAAAGACCTCGAAGTGCCCAGCGGAAAGGTAATCCATTAGGTTTTCACAAAAATTAGCAATGTCATTTGCCTCAGGCAATGACTCGCCTTGCTGGTCTAAACCGGCTAAGTGACAATAGGACACAAGCAGTGACTGTCTGGCTAACAGCCAATTATCGACAGTGTCACTTTTACCGCCCCATTTTACTTTTACCTTCTCTAACTGCTGTAACATTTCATGATCCTTTCAATCAGCGCTTGTTCTAATTCAGCGCCTGTTATTTACCAGCATTTTAACCTAGTATAACACTCAGCCTATACGACACAAATTGAACCCACTGAGTTGTCGTAATTAAATATATGTTACCTTACCTTGTATATCTTTAATGGGTGGATGACAGTTTTATGATGATAAAGCGTAGTGACAGTGAAATCGAGACTGAAATCGGGCAGTGGATCATTTTTACCAAAGGTCGGATAGTCATTCGTAAGGGCGAAATAAACGTTCCTTTAGCGCATATCAATGAGTTTACCTTTCTCGAAAATTATCGCGAAGAGGTTCATCAACTCCCTCCATTGCACGAATCTGCTCAGAGAAACGAACCTGTCTTTGTTGTAGATCTTGGCGCTGAAACGATAGAAGATGAACAATGGGAGTCGGTTTCGTTACGGCAATTATTGTTCGAGCAACAAGATATTGGTTTTTCAGTCATAGGTCGCGCTTGGCAATATGTCCATTTTTTAAGAACTCATCAGTTCTGTGGGCAATGTGGTTCGCACACCGAAAGAGTAAATTGGGAAATGGCAGTACATTGCCATCGGTGCCATCACAGAAGTTATCCTCGCGTATCGCCATGCATTATTGTGTCAATTCACAACAATGAAAAGCTGCTACTGGCAAAAGGCGTCAGGCATAAAGAAGCGAATATGTATTCTACCCTTGCTGGATTTGTAGAAAGTGGCGAAAGCTTAGAAGAAGCCGTCCATCGGGAAGTATTCGAAGAAGTAGGGGTAAAAGTAAAGAACCTACGTTACATCGATAGCCAGCCTTGGCCATTTCCACACTCAATAATGGTTGGATTTATTGCTGAGTATGAAAGTGGTGAAATTCGGTGTCAAGAAAACGAAATTGATGATGCACAGTGGTTTAGCGTTGATGCATTGCCAACTATTCCACCGCCATTCTCGATTGCAGGCCAGCTCATCGCTAAAACACTGTCGCAATTAGAAGACAAATAAAAAACCCTGCCGAAGCAGGGTTTCAATGAGTTTAGCACGGTCCCTTTGCGGGCTTCTTTCTCGTTGCTGTATATATTAGTAGCAAACACTTACTATTAGTGCAAGCCCCTTTTTCAAGTATTGTTCGTCGCAATATTAGGCATAAGTGTCGCAAGTTGCCAAATTACGACAGCTTTTTAGCACAAAAGGAAATGAATACTGGTATAATTTCGCCGTTTTATTTTTCTAATTTCAGGTGAACATATGTCGCAAAAAGCTACCAGTGCTGCTAAACCCGCTTTAAAGAATGATCGTTACCTACGGGCGTTATCAAAGCAACCTGTCGATGTCACGCCTGTATGGATGATGCGACAAGCTGGTCGCTATTTACCTGAATACAAAGCAACTCGTGCTGTTGCTGGCGACTTTATGTCTTTATGCAAAAATGCCGAGCTTGCCTGTGAGGTTACCTTACAGCCTCTTCGTCGTTTTCCCTTAGATGCTGCTATTTTATTTTCAGACATCCTAACGATTCCAGATGCGATGGGCTTAGAGCTCTATTTTGAAACGGGGGAAGGTCCGCGATTCAAAAAACCGATCACCTGCAAAGCTGACGTAGATAAAATTGGTTTGCCAGACCCAGAAGGCGAACTGCAGTATGTAATGAATGCAGTGCGCACCATCCGCCGTGAACTGAATGGCGACGTGCCTTTAATTGGTTTCTCTGGCAGCCCATGGACACTTGCTACCTATATGGTAGAAGGTGGCTCTAGTAAAGCCTTCACTAAAATCAAAAAAATGGCGTTTGCTGAACCGGCGATATTGCATGCTTTATTAGAGAAACTGGCCGATTCCGTAACGGAATACCTGAATGCCCAAATAGCAGCAGGTGCACAATCAGTCATGATTTTCGATACATGGGGCGGTGTGTTGTCACCACGAGACTATAAAGACTTTTCATTGCAATATATGGCGCGTATTGTTGATGGACTTACCCGTGAAGCCGATGGCAGAAAAGTACCGGTTACTTTGTTTACCAAGAACGGTGGCATGTGGTTAGAGTCTATTGCTGCTACTGGTTGCGATGCAGTCGGCCTTGATTGGACTATTGATATTGCAGAAGCTCGTGCGCGCATTGGCGACAAAGTAGCGTTACAAGGCAATATGGACCCTTCCATGCTTTATGCCTCACCAGAAAGAATTCGTGAAGAAGTGGGCACTATCTTATCGGGCTATGGCGAAGGTTCTGGCCATGTATTTAATCTAGGCCACGGTATTCACTTAGATGTACCACCAGAAAATGCAGGTGTGTTTGTGAATTCAGTTCACGAACTCAGTGCGCCTTATCATAAGTAGTTATATGTGTAGCTATATCAGTAGCTACGATTCGCCAACAAGCTGGTAAGGAAATCATGAAACCCTGGGTTGTTATTGTACTCATCCTCTTTATTGCCGTGACAGGTTATCAGTTCGGCTTTTACCACGGAAAGTTGGCAAGTTCCAACGTGGAGAAAGAGCGCTTGAATACTGTGCTGGAGCGTTCGCGTACCACTGCAAGTAGCAATCTCAGGGTGATTAAAGCCACCCCTCAAATGTCTGGCGAATCAAACATTCAGACCCCAGAAAACAGTCACAATTTTGCTATGAATGAAGGCCTATCAGACTTTCAGGTTCAAAACGAAATAACGGAATTTTTAGCGTTTCACCCGAGTGGGCAAAAACTGACCCTGAATACGTTTCAATGCACGCAATCCGAATGTGAGTTTACTGGGGAATATTTAGGCAGTCATGCGGGCTTCGAGCAAATGCTTATCGACTTGAAAGCCCAGTCGTGGTGGCAATTTGGTGAAATGCTTGAAGTAAGTAATATTGAAGAGGGAAACACCCAAGTTGGTGTTAAGTTTTCATCTAGGTCCGTGCTCATCAGCGATGCAACTACCTAGTAGGTTTTAATATAACCTGCTTTATTTAACCAGTACCTTCGTGCTTAAGCGTCTCTTGGTAACCCTTTCTCTACTGCTCTGGTTAATCTTTTTTGTTGTCTATTGGCCTTCTCTTCGAACGCTACGCCTGCTTTCTTATTCTCTTGTTGTGCTAACGCCCACAAAATGTGCCGATCCACTTTATCGCTTACCTTTCCAAGGTTTGTCTGAAGGGCGTTAACAGTTTGTGCACTATAATTGGCGTTGCCCAGTGCAACGGCAATATTACGTTGCCATTTTTCAAACCCAATTCGGCGAATGGGGGAACCTTCGGTATTGGTCAAAAAGGTTGCTTCATCCCATGAAAAAAGCGTGGTTAGGCTTTGCCCATGCAATACCTTTCTTGGGTGAAAGTCTTCTTCTTCAGTAATATTGGCATAACGATTCCACGGGCAAATTAGCTGACAATCGTCACAACCATAAATTCGATTTCCCATTAAGGGGCGAAGGTCCTCGGGAATATCCTTGTCTGATTCAATAGTAAGATAGGAAATACAACGTCGAGCATCCACTTTATAAGGAGCGACAATGGCATTAGTAGGGCAGATTGTTAAACATGCTGTACATGTACCACAGCCTTCTTCTACTGGTGAATCAACGGGTAAAGGTAAGTTGATAAAAAGCTCACCTAAAAAGAACCAAGACCCCGCTTCTTTGTTAATGGTTAAGCTGTGCTTCCCTGTCCAGCCTATGCCGGCCTTCTCAGCAATTGCGTGCTCTAAAACAGGCGCTGAATCTACAAACGGCCGGTATTCCGTGTTGCTCAGCGCGGTGGTAATTTTATCACCTAGTTGCTTTAGGCGTTTTCGCAGCACCTTATGATAATCACGGCCGAGTGCATATCGACTGATATATCCTGTGTCTGATTGGCTTAAATGTTTTGCAAATGAAGCATCTGGAGGGAGATAGTTCATTCGCACACTAATAACCCGCAGTGTGCCCGGCACAAGTTCATCGGGGCGAGCCCGTTTCATGCCATGGTTAGCCATAAAGGCCATGTCACCGTGATAGCCGTTCTCTAACCATTCGGTTAAATAGGCTTCATGCTGATGTAAATCAATGTCGCTAATGCCAACTTGCTGAAAGCCTAGCGCGCGGCCCCAAGCCTTGATATCTTGGGTCAATTGAATTAGGTCGATAGAATTAATAGTGGACATGTACTTATGCTAGATACTCAACTCACCTCAAGTTTATCATACAAACTGTTTCGGGCCGATCAGGTCAGAGAAAATGAAGCCGAAGCGGCTGCTCAGTCTGGCTGTGATATGTTCACGTTAATGCAACGCGCCGGTGGTGCGGTATTTGAACAATGCCAAAGCTTATTCGCAAATTCTGACGTGTATTTAGTCTTACTAGGTCAAGGTAACAATGCTGGCGACGGTTACATTACCGCACAAAAGGCGAAAAAAGCGGGTAAAAAAGTACATGTATGCGCCATTGAGCCTGATCGTGTTTTGGAAGGCGATGCGGGCAAAGCACAGCAGCAATGGATAGATGCTGGCGGAAATATAAAACCTTTCGATGATTCCTTGATTGAAAAAGCAGACGTGGTAATCGATGCACTATTAGGTACGGGAATTAACAGCTACATTCGCAATGAATTCGCCGACGTTATCGATGCTATCAACGAATCATCAACTCCTGTGGTAAGTATCGACGTACCATCAGGATTAGACGCGAACACAGGTCAAAGTTTAGGGCGCTGTGTGCAAGCTGATGTCACTGTCACCTTTGTGGGAATAAAGCCTGGTTTGGTCACAGGGGCTGGTAAACAGTCTTGCGGAAAGCTGGTGTACGCTGATTTAGGCATAGGTAAAGCTTTTCAAACTTTAGCGAAAGCCAGTGCAACCTTATTGAATATTGAGCATTTCAAGGGCATGGGGCCTCGCGATGTTCACAGCCATAAAGGTACCTATGGCAGGTTGCTGTGTGTGGGCGGAAATCGCGGAACGGCGGGCGCTATTAGGCTGGCTGGAGAGGCAGCCCTTAGAAGTGGTGCCGGTATGGTACGAGTTTATACCCATGAGGCCTCTACTATCCAAGTAAGCGCAGGTCGCCCTGAATTGATGGTGACATCAAGCCATTTAGATGAGGCCCTAGCGTGGGCGTCATGCGTAGTGATAGGTCCTGGGCTTGGTCAAGATGAATGGTCACAAAGTGTATTCGCTGCTGTACTCAAACACTGTCAAAGTGAGAATAAACCTATTGTCATCGATGCTGACGCGCTAAACCTTTTATGCAAACAGTCAACCGCATTCACACTAGAACACTGCGTGCTGACCCCTCACGCGGGAGAGGCAGGTCGACTGCTGGGTGTGTCGGTTGAAGATGTAGAAAGCGACCGTTTTAATTACGCCAGACAATGTTCACAGCGCTACCATGCGGTATGTGTTTTAAAAGGGGCTGGTACGCTTATCGACAACGAAAAGAAAACATGGGTTTGCCGCCATGGTAACCCTGGCATGGCAACGGCGGGCAGCGGTGATGTACTAAGCGGCATATTAGGGGCGCTTATGGCACAAGGCCTTAGTGTTGATATTGCCGCTAAGTACGGCGTGGTGCTCCATGCTAAAGCGGGCGATGATATTGCCCAGCTTTATGGACAACGTGGTATGATAGCCAGTGATCTATTTGATGCAGTACGTGCATTAATTAATCAGTAAATCTGTTGGCATAGGCTGGTTTGGGCTTAATGTCGATATCAGCCTTTTAGTTTGATTATGTGGAACGTTAAAAAGATGTCTTACCCACACTCTTCATTTTTTGCTGCAACGCCTGAAGATACGTCAGCAATGGCAAAGGATCTGGCGAATGCTGTAGCGGCTCAACAGCCAATAGATGCCATTATATTTTTAAACGGTGACTTGGGCGCAGGAAAGACCACCTTCAGCCGGTATTTCATTCAAGCACTAGGGCATGACGGAAATGTAAAAAGTCCGACGTATACCTTGGTGGAACCTTACGAATTAGAAAATGTCTCAATATATCATTTCGACCTGTATCGTTTATCCGACCCAGAAGAGCTTGAGTTCATGGGGATTCGAGATTATTTCGGCACAGGAAACATTGCCCTTATAGAATGGTCAGAAAATGGCGCTGAATACTTGGCATCGCCAGATATAGTGATTAGTATAAATATTGTGCCAACTGGTCGTCAGTTCAGTGTTGAAGCGACAAGCGTGAAAGGCGCAAAGATATTGCAAGGTTGTAAAACGCTATAAATAGTGAGCTGTGATAAACAATAACGACTATAAGCTTGTGGCAACAAGCAAAATAAAGGCGAAGCATGGTACGTAAAATTCTATCGGTTATGTGCATTTGGGTTGTAGTGCAAACTGTCCATGCAGCCCAAAATCAAATTGATGGGCTAAGAATTTGGCCATCGCCAGACAACACGCGAATTGTTCTCGATATGTCGTCTGCGCCTGAATTCACCTACTTCCCCCTTAAAAACCCACATCGCTTAGTTATCGATTTATCGAATACGAGTGATAGCAAGGTGTTATCGCTTCAATCTGAGTCTGGCGATTTAGTGCGCAAGGTACGCTATTCAACACCGAAAAATAAACATTCTGCGCGGGTAGTAATTGAGTTAAACCGTGCGGCCTCGCCGTCTTTGTTTGCCATGACGCCCACTAAACCCTACGGGCATAGGCTAGTCATTGATTTGAAAGACAGTGGTGCGCCAGCTGCGAGTTCAAGCAGTTCAAATACTTCCGCATCTAGCAAGTCACCGTCAAATAGCTCAACCTCCTCTGTCGTAATGGATGGCTCGAGTAGCCATCGAAATCGGGATATTATTGTGGCCATCGATGCGGGCCATGGCGGTGAGGACCCTGGTTCCATAGGGCCTGCCGGAACGTATGAAAAGCACATTACGCTAAGCATCGCCAAAAAACTTGAAGCCATGATTAATGGGGAGCGTGGTATGCGGGCCATAATGACTCGCAGTGGTGATTACTACGTATCGCCGAACAAACGTCCTGAGCTGGCTCGCAAGAAAAAAGCCGATTTATTGATATCTATTCACGCCGACGCATTTAGCCAACCACAACCCAAAGGTGGGTCTGTGTGGGTATTATCGATGCGCCGCGCTGATACAGAACTAGGTCGCTGGCTAGAAAAATCAGAGCGTCACTCTGAATTACTGGGTGGTGCCGCAGAAGTGATCAGCGACAAATCGAGTGAGCGTTATTTAGCGGAAACTATTCTTGGGCTGTCGATGGACCACAGTATGGCAACCAGCCATGATTTGGGCAACAAAGTGATTGAGGAAATGAAGCAGGTGACTTCTCTGCACAAGCGTTCACCTCAAGCGGCCAGCTTTGCTGTGCTTACAGCGCCAGATATTCCATCAATTTTGGTTGAAGTAGGGTTCATTTCTAACCCGCAAGAAGAGAAAAACCTTAACTGGGGTAAACATAGGGAAAAACTGGCGAAAGCCATGTTTACCGCAGCAAAACGCTATTTCAAACAAGTCCCCCCAGATGGTACATTATGGGCACTGGAACGTGCTGATAGTCGAACCCATACGGTAAGAAGTGGAGAGTCGCTTTCGCTTCTTGCTCAGCGCTACAATGTGAATGTTAGCCGCTTAAAAGCTGCCAATAATTTAAATAGTGATGTGGTGAGAATAGGGCAAATACTAACTATTCCAAGAACCTAGCATCACGTTAATCAATTTCTACCTACGAGTGTCTTTTGTCTATACAATTATTATCGCCACAATTGGCCAACCAGATTGCCGCAGGGGAAGTGGTTGAACGCCCTGCGTCAGTGGTTAAAGAGTTACTAGAAAATAGCCTAGATGCAGGCGCCGATAGAATTGAAATAGATATTGAGAAAGGTGGCCATAAACGCATTCGTCTTAAAGATAACGGCGGAGGCATTGCCAAAGA
The DNA here is from genome assembly GCF_019249215.1 of Alteromonas lipotrueae. GTDB lineage: Bacteria > Pseudomonadota > Gammaproteobacteria > Enterobacterales > Alteromonadaceae > Alteromonas > Alteromonas lipotrueae. Next base: position 74,899 of record NZ_JAESDI010000007.1, on the reverse strand, counting down.
TGAGTTGCAGCTTGCGCTTAGCCGTCACGCTACCAGTAAAATTTCAACATTAGATGATTTAGAGCGCATCTTATCATTAGGCTTTCGGGGCGAGGCCCTTGCTAGTATAAGTTCAGTTAGCCGTTTAACGTTAACCTCAAAAACCGAATCACAAAGCGAAGCGTGGCAAGCCTACTGTGAAGGCCGGGAAATGGCGGTTAATGTTCAGCCAGCCGCACACCCAAAAGGGACCACCATTGATGTGGCTGACCTTTTTTACAATACGCCGGCTAGGCGCAAGTTTCTGCGCGCCGAAAAAACGGAGTTTCAACATATTGAAGATGTGGTGAAGCGCATTGCCCTTAGTTATCCCCATGCTAGTTTTATTCTGAAACACAACGGTAAGACGACTAAGCGCTATATTGCCGATAAACACGGCTCACTTGCCCCTCGTATTGCCGCTGTAGTAGGGCAAAAGTTTATTGATAACGCAGTGCATATCAATGTGGAATACGAAGGAATTACCATGAATGCGTGGCTAGGCAGCGAAGTAATGCTGCGTAGCAGTAACGATTGCCAGTTTAGCTTCGTAAACGGGCGCGGTATGCGAGATAAGTTAATTATGCACGCTATTAGGCAAGCTTACGAAAGTGTGTGGGGTGTACTAGAGCAGCCTTCATTTGTTGTTTATCTAACACTGGATCCAAAAGACGTGGACGTGAACGTACACCCGGCAAAGCATGAAGTTCGCTTTCAGCAAGGGCGCTTGGTACATGATTTTATTTGTAAGACAGTGTGTGATGCATTGCACTCAATTACTAATGAGCGTGAAACTCACCATCATGGTGAAGCTGAAAGCTGTGATGAACCTGTGAGATTTAATCCACCGCAACAAAGTCATGACTATATACGTCCTTTAAGTCATTCTCCGGCCTCGTCATCGCAATCAGGGGGGAGGGCCTCAGGTGGCAACGCTTTATCGGGGCATAGGCAATCGAAAGCACCAACTGCAGCTTATCAATCTAACTTTAATCGATTAATGACGCCAAATAGCGACACGCCAGCATCAAGCGGTCGTGAGCAAAGTCAGCATCTTACACTAAACTCATATTGTAGAATTTACGTACATAATGAAAATGTTTACCTGCTGGACGTAAAATCTTTCGCGAACGTGTATTTACAAAATGTATTTGAAACAGCTGAACATTCACAACCTTTGTTAATGCCAGTGGCGCTTGAAGTTGCCCACGTTGAGCCTGAAAAAATTGCGGCACTTAACGCTCTTAACTTTGAAATTAATCAAGTGGCGGGTAAATACCGATTGCAGCAAGTCCCCGCGGGTACTAGGCACTTCCCATGGATACGTTGGTTTGAAAGGCTGTTAGAGAGCGACGTTGTAAATGATGATAAACGCTATCAATTAGTTTCAACTGACGACCAAGATTTAGATGAAATGTTGTGCGAACAATTATGGCACTGGTTGGATGAGAGAAACGACGTGAAACAATGGGAATATATAGAGCGATTTGGTAAAGTGCGCTCCCTAGAGAGCCTGCTTTCATCATGGGGAAATAACCATGGTTGATGGCATAAAATCTGCATCGAACCAGTATCAGTCTCAATTACCTGTTATTTCCATTATGGGGCCAACAGCGTCAGGCAAGACGGGTTTGTCACTGGCGCTAGCTGAAACAATGGACTGTGAAATTATCAGTGTTGATTCAGCATTGGTCTACACTGAAATGGATATAGGAACGGCGAAACCCACGGCTGCCGAGAAATCGTTAGTTCCCCACCACCTTATTGATATTATTGACCCCGCACAAAGTTACTCTGTCTCACAGTTTTGTAACGATGCGATTAGGCTTATAGAAGAAATTCATGGTCGAAATAGGGTACCAATATTGGCGGGGGGAACAATGATGTACTTTAATGCCTTGATAAATGGAATTTCGCCACTACCTAAGTCAGATGAAAAGATTCGCAGTGAAATCGCCAGTGAAGCAGAAGCTTCTGGTTGGCAAAAATTGCACGACGAGCTTTGCCGAGTGGATCCTATTAGTGGTGACAGAATTCACCCTAACGACCCTCAAAGATTGACCAGAGCATTAGAAGTATTTCGTGGAACGGGCAAAACGCTAACAGACTGGCAAAACGAGAAAGGCAGTCCTTGCCCCTACGATATTAGCCAATTTGCTATTGCTCCAAAAGATAGAAGCGTCTTACATGAGCGGATTGCCCAGCGATTCGACATGATGCTAGGCGATGGATTTGAACAAGAGGTTAAGCGACTGTTTGAACGGGGCGATCTTCATGAAGACCTCCCGTCAATTCGTTCGGTTGGCTATAGGCAAATGTGGCAATATTTAGAGGGCCAATTGTCCTATGAGCAAATGCGCGAAAGGGGCATCATTGCAACTAGGCAACTCGCTAAGCGTCAGCTTACGTGGCTTAGAGGGTGGGAAAACCTCACTTGGCTAGACACATTTTGTAAAGATAATTTGACTAAAATTACAGCGAAAGTCACACTCTAATAAGTTGAGTGTGGTATACATTAGACGTGCAGTGGCCGTGAGTAAGGGCCACGAATAATAAAAACTAAGGATATCAAATGGCTAAAGGGCAATCTTTACAAGACCCATTCTTAAATGCATTACGCAAGGAGCGTATTCCAGTATCTATTTATCTGGTAAACGGCATTAAATTACAGGGACAAGTTGAATCATTTGATCAGTTCGTGATTCTACTTAAAAATACAGTAAGCCAAATGGTGTATAAGCACGCTATTTCCACCGTTGTTCCCGCTCGTGCTATTACTATGCCGAGTGCTACAGGAGAATCTGAAAATACTAAAGCTGAATAAATTAAAAGGTAACGCGCTTGTTTGACCGTTATGAAGCCGGTGAACAGGCTGTACTAGTTCATGTTAATTTTACTGATGAAAACAGCAAAGAAGATTTAGCTGAGCTCGAATTGCTTGTGTCTTCTGCGGGTGTAAACGCGGTAGAAGTTATTACAACTTCGCGAAGTGCACCCCAAGCTAAATTCTTTGTGGGTTCGGGTAAAGCGGAAGAAATTGCAGCAGCAGTTAAAGCGCACGACGCTAATGTCGTTATCTTTAACCATAGTTTGTCGCCCTCTCAAGAGCGGAACTTAGAAGCGGTCTGCCAATGTAGAGTGCTAGATAGAACGGGGCTGATCCTCGATATATTTGCGCAAAGAGCAAGAACACATGAAGGTAAGCTTCAGGTTGAACTCGCTCAGCTGCGTCACATCTCTACCCGTCTTATTCGAGGTTGGACTCACTTAGAGCGTCAAAAAGGGGGGATAGGTTTGCGTGGGCCGGGTGAAACCCAGCTTGAAACTGACCGCCGATTACTCCGTGGGCGCATAAAAGCCATTCTTCGTCGTTTAGAAAAAGTACAAAAACAGCGCGAACAAGGACGTAGGTCTAGAAAGCGTGCTGAAATTCCCACAGTATCCTTAGTGGGCTATACCAATGCTGGTAAGTCTACCCTTTTCAATACTATTACCGATGCGCACGTGTATGCGGCAGACCAATTGTTTGCTACGTTAGACCCTACGCTTAGAAAAATAGATTTGAAAGACGTAGGCCCTGCCATTTTAGCCGATACGGTAGGCTTTATTAGGCATCTTCCACATGACCTCGTGGCGGCATTTAAAGCCACGCTTCAAGAAACCCAAGAAGCTGATCTCTTGCTTCATGTGGTAGATATTGCAGACGCGAAATATCGCGAAACCATTGATGAAGTGAACGCGGTATTGGAAGAAATAGACGCCAGCGAGATTCAACAATTACTAATATGTAATAAGATTGATAAACTAGATGACATAAACCCTCGTATTGAAAGAAACGAGGAAGGTGTTCCAACCCGAGTTTGGCTATCAGCACAAACCGGTGAAGGCACCGAATTGCTGGGGCAAGCGTTAACAGAATGCCTGAGCAAAAGTATGGTTAACTACACGCTTAAAATACCCCCAGCACAAAGTAGTCTGCGTGGTGTACTATTTGAATTGAATTGTATATCTAGCGAGGAATACGATAATCAAGGTGATTGGGTGGTAGATGTTCGAATGCCAATGGCAGATTGGAACAGGCTTGAAAAGCGTTTAGAAAACGGAATATCAGAGTATGTTGTGCGACATTAACCGCTGCTAAATTTTAGCACGGCAATGCATGCGAATTTCAAAAATAAAACTGTAATCTATGGAGTATCAGCATGGCTTGGAATGAGCCGGGTGGCAATAATAACGACCCGTGGAAAAATCGCGGCGGACGTGATCAAGGTCCACCCGATTTAGATGATGTATTCAAGAACTTATTCGGTAAGTTCGGAAAGTCTGGCGGCGGTAGCGGTGGCTCGGGTAAGAGCTTGGGCGGTATCGGTGCTGGTATTTTAATTGGCTTGGTAGTGATCATTTGGGCTGTAAGCGGTTTTTACACCATTCGTGAAGCTGAGCGAGGCGTAGTATTACGTTTCGGTGAGTACGCTAAGCAAGTTGAACCTGGATTACGTTGGGCACCAACGTTTATCGACAGAGTTATTCCTGTGGATGTGCAATCTATTCGCGACCAATCATCGTCAGGCTCTATGCTAACGGAAGACGAGAACGTGGTTAGCGTACAGATGGAAATGCAATTTCGCGTTGTAGATCCGTACCGCTGGACGTTTGCTGTCGAAAGCCCGGAAACGAGCTTAAGCCAGTCTTTAGACAGTGCGATTCGCTACGTAGTAGGCCATTCAACAATGGATGATGTGCTTACTGACGGTCGTGAAGTGGCTCGCCAACGTGTTTGGGAAGAGCTTCAAGCTATTATTGAACCTTACAACATGGGGGTGTCGATTATCGACATGAACTTCCGTGATGCACGCCCACCTGAGCAAGTGAAAGATGCATTTGATGATGCAATTTCAGCACAGGAAGATGAACAGCGTTTCATTCGAGAAGCCGAAGCCTACGCACGAGAGATTGAGCCTCGCGCTCGTGGTCAAGTTAATCGTATGAACGAAGAAGCGCAGGCATATAAAGAGCGTGTAACGCTTGAAGCGCAGGGTGAAGTTGCTCGCTTTGAAGAGTTGCTACCTCAATACGAGAGAGCACCTGTAGTAACACGTGAACGTATCTACATCGAAACAATGGAAGAGGTATTAAGCAATACCAGCAAAATCCTTGTGGATAGTAAAGGTGGGAACAACATGATGTATCTTCCTTTAGATAAAATCATGGAACGCCAGCAAGGCAGTTCAACACCGCGTTCACGCAGCACCTTAGAAGGCTTACAAATGCCAGTGGCTGACGAAGGTCAAAACAGCCGTAATTCATCATCCACCTCTGGTGTGCGTGGTGACAGCTACAGAGAGGGGAGATAATCATGATGAAGAATTTAGCTATTGCAGTATTAGTACTTCTAGTGGTTCTTGCTTCGGGCTCTTTGTTCGTAGTAACTGAGGGCGAACGTGCCATTGTTATTCAATTTGGTAAAGTTCAACGAGATGATGCTACAGGTGATACAAAAGTATTTGAACCTGGTCTTCATTTCAAATTGCCATTCATTGACTCTGTTCGTCACTTAGACGCACGTGTACAAACGTTGGATGACACACCTGACCGTTTCGTTACCAGTGAAAAGAAAGACTTAATTGTTGATTCATACGTGAAATGGCGCATTGACGACTTTGCCCGTTATTACCTATCAACAGGTGGTAATAAGTTGCAAGCTGAAGCGCTATTGAAGCAAAAAGTGAATAACGGATTACGTTCTGAATTTGGTACTCGTACTATTGCACAGATTGTATCTGGTGAGCGCTCAGCATTAATGAACCAAGCAATGGAGCAGGCTTCAACGTCTTCTGATGAGCTTGGTATCGAAATTGTTGATGTACGTGTTAAGCAAATCAACCTACCTACGGAAGTGAGTAACTCAATCTTCCAACGTATGCGTGCTGAGCGTGCTGCAGTAGCAAGAGAACACCGTTCAGAAGGTCAAGAGCAAGCTGAAGTTATCCGCGCTGATATAGACGCAAAGGTAACGGTAATGCTTGCTGATGCTGAACGTAATGCTCGTCAGCTTAAAGGTGAAGGTGATGCCTTAGCAGCAGAAATTTATGCAGATGTTTATTCTAAAAATGCTGATTTTTACAGCTTCTTAAGAAGTATGGATGCATACAAAGCCAGCTTCAATAATAAGCAAGATGTGATGGTGATCGCGCCTGATAGCGACTTTTTCCGCTACATGAACGCATCTAAAGGTAATTAATACCTAACATCGTTTTTCTGTTAAAAAGCCAGTCTTTAGACTGGCTTTTTTGTGCCTGCTGTAAAGTGCATAATTAATTGAAATTTATAGGTTTTACTGAGTTTTTTCGGCGATTTACAAAGGTTTTAAATTGTTCAATTTACCCACCTACTGCCAAAATTGCTCAAAATACGTTAAAATAAGCGCGAATTTATTATTATAAAACGCAGCATTATTGAACTTCATGGCAGATATCACTGCTGCTTAGTGAGTAATGACTGGGTAATAAAAACGACAGAGGGAATGTTTTGATTCCGGAAAATACAAAAGATAAATCTGCCCAAAATCGGGGCGGACAGGGTGGTTTATTCTCCCGATTCCTCGCCACTGTGGAATTTCTTGGAAATTTGCTACCACACCCCGTGACTTTATTCGCGATGTTAGCCTGCTTTATCGTGGTGTTAAGCGGTATTCTTGGCTATTTCGATTTAGCGGTAGTTGACCCTCGTCCTGAAGGAGCAAAAGGTCGCGAAGCTGATGGCATGATAGAAGTCATCTCATTAATGAGCGCGGAAGGCTTGCAGCGTATTGTTACTGGTTTGGTGACTAACTTTACCGGCTTTGCTCCTCTTGGCACTGTGTTGGTTGCATTGCTTGGTGTGTCGGTTGCTGAGCATTCAGGCTTGTTGTCAGCCACCATGCGTTCATTAGTGATGAATGCTTCAAAGCGCACGGTTACTTTTGCTGTCGTGTTTGCAGGTATTATTTCAAATACCGCCTCAGAGCTTGGCTATGTGGTGTTAATACCGCTTGCCGCTATGATATTTCATTCGTTAGGTCGCCACCCTCTCGCGGGTCTTGCCGCCGCCTTCGCCGGTGTATCCGCAGGTTACAGTGCTAACTTGTTGCTTGGCACGGTAGATCCCTTGCTCTCAGGTATTACCGAAGCCGCTGCTCACATGATTGATCCTGATTATGTCGTAGGCCCAGAAGTTAACTGGTATTTCATGTTTATCAGTACCTTTGTGGTGGCCACTATGGGTGCTTTGGTTACTGAGAAAGTCGTAGAGCCTCGACTCGGTAAGTTCGACGAATCAGAAGCTTCTGTAGATTTAAGTAAGCAATCAATGGATGCGCCTTCTGATATTGAGAAGAAAGGGCTTCGTTGGGCAGGCATCGCCTTTGTAGCGGTATGCGGTATTTTGGCGCTCACTATTGTGCCTGAAAACGGTATTTTGCGTCACCCTGAAACCGGCGCGGTAGCGGGTTCTCCTTTCTTAAAAGGCATAGTTGCCTTTATCTTTGTTTCTTTTGCCGTGCCTGGCTTTGTTTATGGCCGTGTTACAGGCTCGATGAAAAATGATCGTGATGTAATTGATGCCATGGCAAAAAGCATGGGCGCAATGGGGTTGTATATTACCCTGGTCTTCTTTGCTGCGCAGTTTGTGGCTTTCTTTAAATGGACTAACTTGGGCACAGTGTTAGCCGTTAAAGGCGCAGCGCTTCTTCAAGCGGCTGGCCTAGATGGCCCGTCAGTGTTTATTTTATTCATCTTAATGTGTGGTGTGGTTAACTTATCGTTAGGTAGCGCCTCGGCGCAATGGGCAGTAACTGCCCCTATTTTTGTGCCTATGCTGATGTTGATTGGCTATTCACCAGAGGTTATTCAGGCGGCGTATCGTATCGGAGATTCAGTAACGAATGTTATTGCGCCAATGATGAGTTACTTCGGGCTTATTTTAGCCATGGCAGCACGGTATAAGAAGGACCTAGGTATGGGCACCTTGATTGCGATGATGCTGCCTTATTCCATGGTATTTATCGTGGGTTGGACCATACTGTTTTATCTGTGGGTCTTTGTATTAGGTATGCCTGTTGGGCCAGGTGCAGCCACCTACTATCAGCCTTAACTGGTTGAAAATATTAAGACTAAAAAGGTGGCAAAGGCCACCTTTTTTAATCGCTAAATTTAATTGCGCCAATCGTGCTAAATTTGTGGTCTATTCACCCAAAATTGCCGTAAATTCAGTATACTAGTTATATTGTTTTTTCAGTGCGGAATAGTTGATGAAGTTCAAAAGCAATCAGGGTTTTACTCACAGTCAATCAGACAAAATAGGCGTGTTGGTTACCAATTTAGGTACACCTGAAAGCCCCACTGCGGCCGCCTTGCGCCCTTACTTAAAAGAGTTTCTTTCAGACCCACGGGTAGTAGAGATCCCTCGTGCGCTTTGGTGGTTCATTTTAAACCTCATTATATTAAATACTCGCCCTAAGCGTTCAGCTGAAGCTTATAAAACCGTTTGGACGGAAGAAGGTTCACCGTTACTGACTATTACGAAAGCCCAAGCAACGGCAATAGAGGCGCGTTGCAAAGCAGAATATGGCGACGATGTCGTGGTTGATTTTGCTATGCGCTACGGCAACCCTGCTATTAGCGACACCATTGAACGCATGTTGTCGCAAGGTGTAAGAAAGTTAGTGGTATTGCCTTTGTACCCTCAATATAGCGCCTCTACTACGGCGTCTACCTTTGATGCTATTGCGAAAGACTTTACTAAGCGCCGCTGGTTACCAGAACTACGTTTTGTGAATCATTACAACGACAGGCCTGATTATATTAAAGCGTTGGCAAATAAAGTGCGCGCATATTGGGAAGAACATGGAAGAGCTGACAAGCTTATTCTTTCTTATCATGGTATTCCAAAGCGTTACTTGTTGAACGGCGACCCCTATCACTGTGAATGTCATAAGACATCACGCTTGTTAGCAGAAGAACTCGGGCTAACTCATGACGAGTACATGACTACCTTCCAGTCTCGTTTTGGTAAAGCAGAGTGGTTAAAACCCTATACTGACGAAACGATGAAGTCTTTGCCAGGCAATGGGGTGAAATCAATTCAAGTGATGTGCCCAGGTTTTTCTGCAGACTGCTTAGAAACTATTGAAGAGATAGGTGAAGAAAATCGTGAATACTTCATGGAAGCGGGTGGTGAAAAATACGAGTATATTCCTGCGCTGAACAGTGACGAAGAACATATCGATATGCTGTTTGATTTAGTTAAAGAGAATTTACATGGTTGGACTGTGAATAAAGATACTGCACTACGAGCTGGCTTAGCTCGCGCCTTAGGTGCCGATAAATAGCCAGTATTTGTTATTACGTTAATAAGGTAGCTAAACATGGATAGTAAAGCCCCAAAGGCACTGTTAAAAGCACAAAAGTTAGCAAATTTACTTGATACCGCTGTTAAGTTACCGATTATTCCTATTCGGATAGGCCTAGACTCTATCGTTGGCCTTATTCCAGGTGCGGGTGATGCACTAATGCTGCTCGTTTCTTTACGCATTGTGTGGCTGGGGAAATCATTGGGAATGCCCAGTGCATTGGTTGCGCAAATGGTAAAGAATTCCGCTATCGATTTTGGCTTAGGCTTTGTTCCCTTCATTGGCGATATCGTTGACGTATTTTATAAAGCAAACCAAAAGAACGTACGCTTAATGGAAAAGTGGTGGATAAGCGAAAATAAAGCCGATGTAGATAGTGCAACCCAAAAGAAGCTGGCGAAGTGGAGCGCCGCGCTAGATAAAGAATAACTTTTCGACTGTAAAGGTAGAGTAAAGAATAAAACTTTATCTGAGATTTTGAATCAAGATTATGCAATCGATGGTTCAACATTCTCAGGTGGGTTATGACAAAAATAGACAATGTCTTGCTGGTAAATCGGCGAACAATAATAAAGGCGGTAGCAGGTGTTTCTGCCATTCCCTTAGTATTTTCGTTTATGGGATGTGGCGGTTCAAGTTCTGATTCGTCTTCAAATCTCAATACGGGTACCTCCGACGATACGTCTGATGATGTATCGGACGATATCGCTGATACGACAGATGGTTGGGCTTCTGGCGGAACGTCCTCAATGACCGACGACTTTCCTGATGATTCGCTTTTTGACGACACTTCCGCCTGCTCGATTACTCTTACTCAGGCGCTAACAGAAGGTCCATGTTATTTTCAAAGTGAATACTTAGACGATATTTCAGATGAGCAAACTGGCCTGCCAATGATGCTTTGTTTACAACTGGTAGACGAAAGCTGTGCCCCGTTATCAGGATATGAAATTGAAGTATGGCATTGCGATGTAGATGGGATTTATTCTGGCGATACCAGCAGTAGTGCAGATAGCAGCAATTTTAATACCTCATTTTGCACAGGAAACGATAGCGACGCTTTACAGTCACAGTGGTTTAGAGGTATCGCCGTTACCGATGCGAGCGGGCGTATTAATCTTAAAAGTTGCTTCCCTGGTTGGTATAGCAGTCGCGCTATTCATATTCACTTTAGAATAAAGCAAAATAATAGCGATGAACTTATCTCTCAATTTGGTTTCTCAGATACGTTTGTGCAAGACATTTGCGTCAATCACACTGATTACGAACATCGAGGCGCGCCTGATACCTTGCTTGGAAGCGACACTGTGTTTAGCAGTGATTCCGACAGTTATTTATTCAATACCGCACAAAACAGCGATGGCTCTCTGCTGGCCTATAAACGAATTATGCTGAGCGCTTAGCATTATTGAATAGGCTTCATGGCATTAACTGGCTATGAAGCCTAGATCAGCGTTTAAATTAAGTAATTATCCTAGATTCATAAATACCACACTAATCGTTATCTATACTCATTGCGTAGCAACCTTTACTAATACGTGTTTGCCACGTAAAAATTAACGGAAAATGGAGTGTAGGATTAATGAAAGCGTCTGACCTTTTCGTAAAAGCGTTGGAAGCTGAAGGTGTAGAGTACATCTTTGGTATTCCTGGCGAAGAAAACCTCGACTTGCTTGAGTCGTTAAGAACCTCCTCAATTAAACTCGTACTCACCCGCCATGAACAAGGCGCGGGCTTTATGGCCGCCACTTACGGTAGATTAACCGGTAAAGTGGGTGTGTGCTTATCTACTTTAGGGCCCGGTGCCACAAACCTCGTTACTCCAGCCGCGTATGCACAGCTTGGCGCTATGCCCATGTTAATGATCACGGGGCAAAAGCCAATTAAAACCAGTAAACAAGGCCGATTTCAGGTTATCGATATTGTCGACATGATGCGCCCCATTACTAAATTTACTACGCAAGTGGTCAGCGGTGACCGTATTCCCTCGGTAGTACGCGAAGCATTTCGGTTAGCATCGGAAGAGCGCCCTGGTGCTGTCCATATAGAGCTTCCGGAAGATGTTGCTGATGAGCACACCTCAGTACCATTGTTAACGCCTAGTACATCAAGACGCCCCATCGCCGAATACAAAGCAATTTCATCAGCCATTTCAATGATTGAAGAAGCTACCTCTCCGTTGTTGTTAATTGGAGCGGGGGCAAATAGGAAATTAACCGCAAAAATGCTGCGCGAGTTTGTCGATAAAACGTGTATACCGTTCGTGACTACGCAAATGGGTAAAGGGGTGCTAAATGAAAGTGACCCTAGATTCGCTGGAAATACGGCATTATCTGATCATGACTTTGTGCACAGAGCGATAGAGAGAGCCGACCTTATCATTAATGTTGGCCATGACGTGGTGGAAAAGCCGCCATTCTTTATGCATGACAATGGCAAGAAAGTGATTCATATGAACTTCGAGTCAGCCGCCGTGGACCCTGTGTATTTTCCACAGCTTGAGGTAGTGGGGGATATTGCCAATAGCATTTGGCAAATTAAAGAAGGAATTACACCGCAAAGTGACTGGAAGCTCGACTTTTACAAAGACGTGCACGATGCCTATGAAAGACACAGAGCGGAAGCAGAAAACGATAATCGATTCCCCATTCTGCCGGAACGCTTTGTGCGTGACATCAGGAAGGTCATGCCAGATGATGGCATAGTGACCCTAGACAACGGTGTGTACAAAATCTGGTTTGCTCGCAATTACCCCGCGTACCACCCCAATACCTTGTTGCTAGATAATGCGTTAGCATCAATGGGCGCTGGTTTACCGTCGGCAATAGCAGCAAAGCTGGTGAAGCCTGATGTGCCTGTTATGAGCGTATGCGGCGATGGCGGCTTCATGATGAACAGCCAAGAAATAGAAACCGCGGTTCGTCTTAAGCTTGACCTAGTTGTGATCATCCTGCGTGACGATGCGTACGGAATGATTAAGTGGAAACAAGCTAATATGCAGTTTGATGAATTTGGTTTGGATTACGGCAATCCGGATTTTGTGAAGTATGCAAAAAGTTACGGTGCTCATGGTTGGCGTGTAGACAGCACAGAATTGCTCATTCCTATGGTGGAGAGTTGTTTAAGGACACCAGGTGTTCACGTTATTGATTGCCCCGTAGACTACAGCATGAACGATAAAACACTGAACCAGACGATTGCCGAGTTAAGCGCGAAATTATAAGGAGTGATCATGTTAAAAGGCAGCTATCCCTATTACCTTGCAAGCGAACCTTGTTTTGCAAATACCGATTTAGACGTAACCAATAAATACACAGGCGAAGTGGCCACAAAAGTGGCATTAGCCGATGCACAAGTCATTGATAAGGCCATTGAGGCTGCCGAAAAAGCACAGCCTGCAATGACGGCATTGGCGCCCTACGAGCGCCAAGCGATATTAGAACATTGCGTTAAGCGATTCACTGAACGTGCGGATGAACTAGGTAAAGCTCTGTGTATTGAAGCAGGTAAGCCGATTAAGGATGCTAAAGGCGAGGTCAGTCGGCTAATTGATACTTTTAAAATAGCCGCTGAGGAATCGGTGAGAATTAACGGGGAAGTGGTTAATTTAGAAATCTCTGCCCGCGCCAAAGGCTACCAAGGTATGACGAAGAAAGTGCCTATTGGCCCTTGTTCGTTTATCTCTCCGTTTAACTTTCCGCTGAACCTAGCCGCGCACAAAGTGGCGCCGGCTATTGCTGCTGGGTGTACGTTTGTGCTTAAGCCCGCTTCTCGCACCCCCATTGGTGCATTGATTATTGGCGAAGTGTTAGCCGAGTGCGAGTTGATGCCCAAAGGGGCATTTTCAATTCTTCCTTGTAGCCGCGATGGTGCCGATTTATTTACGACCGATGAGCGATTGAAGCTACTTAGTTTTACGGGTTCACCTGATGTAGGTTGGGCGCTAAAAGCGAAAGCAGGCAAGAAGCCTGTGGTGTTGGAACTTGGTGGTAACGCCGCTTGTATAGTAGATGAAGATGCTGACATAAGTGATGCTATCGACCGAATTATCATTGGGGCCTATTACCAGTCTGGTCAAAGCTGTATTTCTGTGCAGCGCTTATTGGTGCATTCTTCAATCTACGATGAATTTAAGTCTCGCTATGTAGAACGGGTTGAAGGCTTAGTGTCTGGCGATCCTAGCGATGAAGATACTTTCATTGGCCCCATGATTTCAGAAAGTGAGGCCAAGCGTTTGGAAGGTTGGGTTAATGACGCGAAAGAAGCTGGCGCAAGTTTGCTATGCGGCGGTGAAAGAGACGGTGCCATGCTGCAAGCGACAGTCATGGAGAACGTGCCAAAAGGCTGTGATGCCAACGCTGAAGAAGCGTTTGGTCCGTTATCTATTTTGCAGCCGTTCGACGATTACGACAGTGCCTTAGAGGAAGTGAATAACAGTCGATATGGGCTACAAGCGGGTATTTTTACTCGTGATATCTATAAAGCCCATAAAGCTTGGAACGTGCTTGAAGTGGGTGGAGTAGTAATAGGTGATGTTCCCAGCTGGCGTGTAGATAATATGCCTTATGGCGGTGTAAAAGATTCAGGTCTTGGCCGCGAAGGTATTCGCTATGCCATAGAAGACATGACAGAAACACGCCTAATGGTTATTCGAACGCCCTAGGCTTTAATAGGCAACATAGTTAATAAGCGGGCGCTTCTGATGGGAGCCCCCGCTTTTTTACTCCGCTGCAAAGGCTTCAAGGGTGGTTAGAGGAATAATATCAAGCGCACGCTCGTGGGTTGCTTCTAATCTAACTTTGGGCGCAACCCCCGCTTCATAAGCCTGTAACCATCTGGCGGCGCACAAGCACCATCTATCGCCGGGAAGTAAGCCTGCAAAGTCCATACTGGGCCAAGGCGTGATCAAGTCATTGCCTTGGCGGAGGGAAAATTGTAAAAATTCATTGGTAACTACCGCACACACACTGTGGTTACCCACATCTGCATCGGGCACATAGCAAAAGCCTTCTCTGGTGTAACCTGTGTTACCGCAACACAGTTGTAGTGGTCGTCCATAGACATTTTTAGCATTAGCCAAAACGAATACCTCTTTTTGCGCGTATAAGCATTGATTGTATACCTATTTCTAGTAAAACTCAGGCACCTGCAAGGCGGTGCTTGCACAATGCCCCAAGTGTTCTAGTTACGGGAACCTAGCGTAGATAGATTTGAATGACTTCCTATTTTGTAAACTGGTGTTAGTGCATGTTAGATAAAAGCCAAAAATCAGCGCCCATTAATTTTTCTCAGCAGGAAATTGACCGCTTTGATGCGCTAGCAGAAAGCTGGTGGGATCCCAATGGAAATTACAAAACCGCGTTAGATTTTAATCGTGCACGGCTATCTGTGATTGAGTCTCAAATAACCAGTCACTTTTTACAAAGTGGGCAAGCGCAGGGCTTTTCTCAAAATGCGTCTACAGCAAATTCCCAAACGAATTCCATTGATAAAACAAAGCCTTTCACAGGGCTTTCAATCGTAGATATTGGATGTGGTGGTGGGCTCATCAGTGAACCGCTTGCATTAAAGGGGGCGGATGTCACAGGCATAGATGCAAGCGCCATGAGTATTGAAGTGGCGAAACGGCACGCGAAGCGAAGCAATGTGAAGGTTAACTACATACATGGGCTTTCGTCCGACTTAGTAAGTCAAGATCGCCAATTTGATATAGTAGTTAATGCGGAAGTTGTTGAACATGTGCCTGACCAAGCGCAATTAGTACAAGAGTGTGCAAGCCTAGTGAAGCCAGGCGGATTATTGGTGCTTGCCACGTTAAATAGAACCATTAAAAGTTTTATTATTGCGATTGTAGGCGCTGAATATGTCATGCGATATTTACCCATTGGTACTCACGACTGGCAAAAATTTGTTAAACCCACTGAACTCAACCAATGGGTAGGTAAAGAGTTTACGCTTAGTCATGAGACCGGCATGGCATTAAATCCACTCACCAATGTATGGAAACTTACGCCTAGCCTCAGTGTAAATTATCTCCAAGTTTACCTTCGTACGTTATAAACCCAATAGTAGGTACATTGCCCTCTCGTCGTAGGCCTATTTAAATGCGACCTATTATGAATGTGGCCGCTACTTACTATTTACTTTCGTCAGCTATTCACTCTCGCTATTTTCTTTATTCGCGCATTAAATAGTATGAGGGCGCATACCCTTTCAGAGGACTAGCCCTCTGAATATAAAGTGTTTTACATTTATGCTCCTCGATAACCAAGCTCGCCACTAAAACCTTAAACCAAATCAGCTGAGCATGACTCTCTCATTTTCCTTGTTATTTACATTAATTTAACATAGAAATAACACAGGTCTGGCCTCAGACCACTAATGTTTATAATTCAAGGAACATGCAATGAAACTAAGAACGAAAATAACAACGCTCATGCTGTTTTTGCTTGTCGCAGTATTGCCATCTCAATCTTGGGCAGGCAACTATGCTAAAACACAATACCCTATTGTACTGGTTCACGGTCTCTTCGGCTTTGATGACATCTTGTTTGTAGATTACTTTTACAAGGTGCCTCAAAAACTATCTCGAAACGGCGCAGTAGTTTATATCGCAGAAGTGTCTCCTTCTAATTCAACCGAAGTGAGGGGAGAGCAGTTGCTCAACTATATTGACGATGTACTTGCACTTTCTGGCGCCCAGAAAGTTAACCTAATTGGCCATAGCCATGGGGGCCCAACAGCAAGGTATGCCGCGAGCGTAGCACCAAGTAAAGTGGCGTCAGTGACATCGGTAGCTGGTGTGAACTGGGGAAGCGCTGTGGCAGATGTATTAAAAAGTGGTCTTACGGAAGGGTCTGTACAAGAAGGTACGGTGGGGTTGATCACCGACGCTTTTGCTAATCTTATCGAACTTGCATCGGGTTCAGATCCTCGAGATAAACCCACAGATTCTGTGGCGGCACTAACCTCGCTATCCACCTCTGGTTCAGTGGCCTTCAACGCTCGTTACCCCGAAGGCATGCCCTCGGCCTACTGCCGCAATGACGGCAAACAGGTAGGCGAGAATGGTGTTTACTATTATTCTTGGAGTGGTGGTAGAACTTACACAAATGCGCTGGACGTGGTTGACCCTTTTCTTGCCATCACTGGATTAGCATTTGGTGAAACCAATGATGGGTTAGTGTCTTCGTGCAGTTCTCATTTAGGTAAAGTGCTTAAAGATAACTACAAGATGAACCACCTTGATGAAGTTAACCAAAGCTTTGGCATCACCCATTGGTTTGAAACGAATCCAGTGGATGTATTTGTTGACCAAGCCAACCGTTTGAAAAACCAAGGCTTATAATGAGCAGGTGGGTATTAATGGGAGGGGGCGTTGCCCTCTTTTTCGTACTCGTAGTTATTATTTCAATAAGCGAGAGTCAGAATGTTGGTGATGGGGAGATACGTGAAAATCGCCAACTTTCAACGTCAGCATTACCCAATAAAGAAGCGACAGAAACTGAAATTAAAAAAGCGCTTCAGCCAGTCAAGAAACTCAATGACCACGGCTCAAAATTGCCAGTATTCACCTTATATTTTGGTGTAAAAGACAATTTCGATCGCTTTATTTTTGCTAATAAAGGTGCTTCAGATAGCGAGGTTACTGAACGGTTTGCTGTAAATGCTAATAATATGTATGAGATTAGGTCGGCCATATACGCCGCTGATGTATTCACCCGATATGTTGAATATAAAGTGGCATTGGCAACTACCGATGCCGAAATCGAAAAGGTGCTCACTGTATCAAAAGAGAGCACCGTCACCGATGTTACTTATGCTGGTATTTCGTTAAGTGACGTTGAACAAAAGCTAGCAACGAGAGACAAGCTGCGACTTAGTTACTTTTCTCAACAAGAGTATGAGTACTTGTTTTCTGCCGATACGGCCATTGACGCAAGGGCTCTTGCCCGTCTTGCTATTGCTAACGATCGGGGCCTCTCGAGGGAGCAAAAACGCAATGAAATCTTTGGTCAATTAAACGCATTAGATAAGCAAGCAAAAGCGGCATTTCAACCTACCTTAAACATGGAGAAAATTAATCAACTTAAGCAAAAACTTGTAGATTCAGAGTCTCGTTACCACGCCATTGCAGCTGAATTTGGCCATCAGACAGCCGAGCGGTTTTCGGCATTATGGGAGGCGCAAGCACTATGGCAACAACGCGTAGATGCCTACCGCAAATATCAGCAACTCATAAGCGCTAGCGGAATGAAAGAGGATGCACGGCAAGATGCCTTGTCAACGTACAGGCACACTCACTTCTCGAAGACCGAACAAAAGCGGCTGCGAGTGTTAATCGACGCAAATCCGTGAACAGGTATAACCATTCAAACTTTTAATAGTTGTACCCTAATGGAATATGATTTGAACCCATGCGCAAGCAGTACTAGTCTGGTTGTTTACATCCTAACAATACGATATTGCCCATGAAAATTTACGAGACCAAAACAGCGCCTAATCCTCGCCGTGTTCGCATGTTCCTTGCCGAAAAAGGGATAGATAAGTCACAAATAGAGTATGTACAAGTAGATATTCAAAAGGGTGAAAATTTAAGCGCAGAAATGCGCGCTAAAAATCCACTAGGTAAAATTCCTATTTTAGAGTTGGATGACGGTACTTGTATTGCAGAAACCGACGCTATTTGTACTTACTTTGAAGCCATTCATCCTGAGCCTTCATTATTAGGCGCTACCCCTATTGAAAAAGCCACTATTTCGATGTGGCAACGGCAAGTTGAAATGGCGCTAATGTTACAAGTAGGCATGTGCTTTCAACACACCACAGGTTATTTTAAAGACAGAATGGTGCCGGTACCGGAATACGGTAAAGAAGCCGGTATCAATGCCTCGAAGTACTTTAATATTCTCGAACGCCGACTCGAACTACACGAGTTCATAGCGGGAGATACTTTTTCCATTGCGGATATTACTGCGCTATGTGCCATCGATTTTGCACGGGTGATCAATATTCGAATTAAAGATGAACAAACTAATCTACAACGTTGGTACGACAACGTTAGCAGCAGAGCGAGTGCAAAAGCCTAATGATAGATTTATACACCGCAGCCACACCCAATGGTTGGAAAGCGTCAGTAGCACTAGAAGAAATGGAACTCGATTATACTGTGCACGCCGTAAATTTAATGAAAGGCGAGCAAAAAAACGCTGAGTTCCTCGCCATGAACCCGAATGGCAGAATCCCCGTTATTGTGGATAAAAGCGAAGGCGACCATGTGGTTTTTGAATCTGGCGCTATCATGCTTTACCTAGCTGAAAAGACGGGTAAATTTTTACCCACAGATGCCAAAGGCCGAAGCCAAGTAATGCAATGGGTTATGTTTCAAATGGGGGGGGTTGGGCCAATGATGGGGCAGGCGAATGTGTTCCATCGCTATTTAGAAGAAAAAATCCCCATTGCTATCGACCGATATCAAAATGAAGTACGCCGATTGTTTACGGTGCTAGATGGTCGATTGAAAGACAACGAATATTTAGCCGGTGATTACAGCATTGCCGATATGGCGAACTGGTGCTGGGTGCGAACCTATGAATGGTCGGGCGTGAGCATTGAAGGGCTAGATAATTTAACTCGCTGGAAAAACAGTATCGAGGCACGCCCTGCGGCGCGCCGTGGCGTTGAAGTTCCCAATAAAATCGATAAAGAAGCGTTAATAAAAGGCGCTAAAAAAGTGGTAACCCGATAGCACGTTACTCTAATGTGTTAACGAATCCCTGCGCCAGTACTTTTATGTGCGCAGGGCCTATGCCGCAACATCCGCCCACAATCGAAGCGCCAGCGTTCACCCACGTTTGTGCGTACGCTAAATATTTTTCAGGGGTGACATCCTCACGCAACGTAGACAGCATTTCATTAGCATCGTGCTTTCTAACATGCTCTGAAAAACTATTGGCATAAACACCAATGGGAATATCGGCATTGTGCGAGTGCGTAAACGTAATGGCTGCTTCCATCTCTTCAGGCTGCGAGCAGTTAAACAACACGGCATCCAAGTTTTCTAGTGTGGGCAGTATTGCATTCAGTGGCTCACTAGAACGTAAGGTAACAGGGTTTGAAAAGTCATGACGATTACTGAGTGAGTAAGAAAGCCAAATTGGTTTAGATGAGTGTTTTTTTATTAAAGAGGTTACGGCGATGGCTTCTTCTACCGAAGATACGGTTTCTACAAGCCAAAAGTCGATGTAGGGTGTTTGTGCTTCAATCAACGGCAGCAAAATAGCAGCGAGTTTCTCGGCACAGAATAGCTCAGGTTTGTAAGAGCCAAAAGCCGGAGGAATACAGCCAGCAACAGACACATCACGCTTCTTAGCCATATTGCTGGCAATAGTGGCCGCGCGCTCTGCGAGCGAAAATGCTTGCTCATCAAACTGTTTTTGCCCTATATGAAAAGGCACTAACGCGTAAGTGTTGGTGGTAATAATTTTTGCACCCGCATCCACGAAGTTCTGATGTACTTGGGCTACTAAATCGGGCGCTTCGATTAATGAAAGAGCCGACCATTCAGGTTGCCTAAAGGGGGCTCCAACTTTTTCTAATTCTCGGCCTAATCCACCATCAAGAATTATAACGTTTGACGATGTCCCTACCGATGAGGCTTTTGTAGCCTTGCCTGTGAGTGAAGTTGTAACCACGTTACCCCTGCTTTTGTTTAACATATATACACTAATAGTAGTTCGCGATTAGCGACAAGTTTGCGCTGCCGATAGACTGCGCTTTGCTCCCTACGTTACCTGCACTAATACTACCTTGAGTAACGCCTCGAAGATCAGCATCTTTTAACGCGCTTTGCACGCAGGTAACCAATTCTTGTTTTATATTCTGTGGCATGGCTCCATCGATAATAATGCCATCTAGGTCGAGCATGCTAAATGCGCAATGTGTGGCAAAGGCAATACCCTTGGCTGCCTGTTCCATCCACACTTGAACGATGTGCATAAATTCTGGATTAGTTTTTAATCCAGACCAATGTTCCGGAGCCTCATATAATTTATTGCCATTTAGTCCCGCGTCATTCAGTTGTTTTTCTAGCAAGTATAGCGATGACTGGGTTATTAGTTGTTGCTGTTGGATTTGGGCGTTGGATAAAAAAGGTAAAGAACCAATTGCGCCTGCATTCCCCGATTTTCCAGTAAATAGCTGATTGTTAATGACCAAGCCGCCGCCAAGAAAAGTGCCAACAAATACATAGAGGAAGTGGTTAAATCGATGCGGGTTGCCGAAAGCCATTTCTGCACTACACGCCGCCGTTGCATCGTTACTCACATAGATGGGTAACTCTAGAAGCTCAAAGAGCGCAGCCTGAATATCAAGACGCTTCCATGCTTCTAACGCGTCAGCAGGAGCCCCGGCTTCTTCTGCCCAACTCCAGATTTCAAACGGCATGGCAATGCCTAGTCCGCGGATACGGGTTCGTTGCTCGTTACTGAGCTGTTGCGTTATTACCGACACACCGCGCTGGGTAAATGACAATAAGTGATCGACGGTGGGGTAGTCGACTTTTTCGTGAAGCGACGATCTTACATTGCCAGCCAAGTCTAGCAAGGTCATGTCAAAACTGCGGCGACCAATTTTTAGACCCAATCCAAACGCACCCTCTGCATTCAATCCAAAAGGCACTTTAGGTTGCCCAACACCACCGCGAACCGGCGGCAATCTCTTAACGAGGTCGTCAGATTCTAGTTTTTTAATAATGACCGTTGCCGACTGCGCAGATAAACCTGTGCGTTGCGCGATGTCGGCTTTTGGAATGGCGCCATCTTGACGAATAAGGGTGAGTATATCCCGTTCATTTTGAGTACGGTTGTCTAGTGGGGCAGTTGCACAGTAGTGCATGTCTCTTTCTAATGCGCTTTCTGATGAACCCGTGTGCTCGTGGGATTTTGTCATTTACAGTGTACCTGAATCATTATGGAGTGAATGTTATAACAAACAGCATCAATAAGTCATGGATAGATACTAATTCAATATCTTCAACATAATTCACCGAGGCGAGTTTTTCTCTACCAATCAAGCCGATAGATTACGCATTCATCACTATGGGTGTCAAAGTGATAAAATAATAAATCAACAAGGTTGATTTATCTGTGGTGCTAGTTAATACTATGCCCCAATTAATTAACTATAATTTAACGTGCCCGTCGGAATATCCTTCGGCTACGCTTATTATCCATGACTACAGCGGCATAAAGACTAATGTCATCGCTGTTAGCTTCAGCCAGAGGTGTTTATGAAAATTTTATGTTTAGGCGAAGTACTTATCGATATGTTAAGTGCGGGTGCGGCGGACCAAAGCGAAATGCCAGCAATGAATTCATTTCAGCCATATGCTGGTGGTGCGCCCGCAAATGTAGCGGTTGCTGTTGCTAAGCTTGGCGGCCAAGGCGCTATGGTGTCTAAAGTAGGGGACGATACCTTTGGCCGTTTTCTTCAAGATATGCTTAGCTATCACAATGTAAACACTGATTATGTTTGGAGTACGAAAGACGCCAATACGGCACTGGCCTTTGTTAATCTAGATAAAGACGGTGAACGTTCTTTCGACTTCTATGTTGATAATGCCGCACATAAGCACATTGGCGAAGATGACTTAGCCACGGTTGCCTGTGACGATACTAGCGTGCTGCATTTTTGTTCTGGCTCAATTTCAGGCCCAGAATTGCTACCTGGCACCGACTATATTCTAAATAAAGCCAAGCAAGAAAATATGCTTGTCTGTTTAGATATAAACTATCGCTCAGCGTTTTGGGACGACACAGCTAATGCCCCAGGCCGAATTGACGACGTGGCTAAGAAAGTGAGTATCTTGAAAGCAAGCCGCGAAGAGTTGTCAGAGCTTTACGGTGAAGAAAATGCCCAGACTCACGTACAACAATGGCTAGATAGCGGCGTTAAAGTGGTATTAGTGACTGATGGCGGAGAACCTATTCAGTACATAACAAAAGATTTCAGCGGTACCTTGGCTTCGCCAAAAATGGACGTAAAAGATACGACTGCCGCGGGCGACTCATTCATTGGTGGCTTTTTGTATTTCTTATCTACTAAAGTGGCTAACAGTGCAGAATTCGATAAGTGGGCAAGCAGCTTCGAAAACGTAAGCGAAGCCACCGAGTTTGCTATTCGTTGTGGTGCATACACAGTAACGCAATACGGCGCGTTTAGTGCACTGCCTACCATGGAACATATTGCGAAATAGGGAATGTATTGGCGCACAAAGTGTTGATATGAATATAGAGATATTATTAAAAAAGCAAGGCGAGTATGCCTTGCTTTTTTATTGCCGGAAATACATAGCGATACAATTTAAGCGAAGAGAGTAGGGCTTCTCACCTCTATACCGTTTCGTCTAGATTTAGTTTTGATGGAAAGAGCCATACAAATCGAAAGTAGCAAAATGACTAATGAACTTGGCTCGGGAACGAAATAGTTATCTACGCCACTGTCTGCAACTAAAGCTAGAGATGCGACCCCCGAATTAATTTGCGCCCATTCTAAGAAGGCATCGAAGTGATCTGTGCGAGGTAAAGATAGATTTCGACCCATTATACTGTTGTTTCTGATGAGCTCTTCTGGGTTTAGTGCGCCGCCGCTGTATTCATCGAATAAACCTATCATATGGCCGAACTCATGAGCAGCTATTACCCCTTGACGATTATACGAATAACCTGATGGCCTACCCGTATACCAATGAGTCAAGTTCACATTTCCATCACCTTCAGTGACATAAACAGTATGGTCAGCGCCCGCATTCGTGCTTAACCAATCCACATTAAATACAGTGTCGTAAAAATAAGTACCGTCAGATAAATCAAAGGCATTACTCCAAATGGATTCAATGCCTTCTTCCCATATGTCCCGCAGTGCGCTACCGGGGTCATCATCAGTGAGAAAAACGTCAACATCAATAAGTAAATCCTGATCAACAAAGCCAATATCGTAACTTGCCGTCCACGTAAAATTACCCCAAGGGTTTTGAGATAAAATACTATAGCTGACAGTCTCAGTTGCGATATTAGTAATTAGGCCAGCGTTACTCGCTGTGGAAAAAAGGAAAAGGAAACCAATAAGGCAATGTTTGAACGATCGCGAATACAGCATTATTTTTTGTCCTTGGCGAAGCATTAATTTAGGCTCGCGCACATTTAAAATGTATAACAATTTCTTTTCTAACAGTAAGTTAGATGAAATAGAAAAAGCTAATATACATTAAGTGTAAGCCAAAACTAGCGTTTGTAAAAAAAATGTTTCATTCAGCTCATGATTCAATAAGCGCTTTCACGTTGATAAGTGAGTCAGCCTCGTTGGCAGGCTTATCCCAACGGATACGGTGTATGCGAGGAAATCGTAATGCCACCCCTGATTTATGCCGTTTGGACGGGTGAACCGCATCGAAAGCAACTTCTAGGACCAGCTCTTTTTTTACTTCTCGAACAGGGCCAAAACGGCCTATCGCGTTTCTTCTTACCCAGTTATCTAGCTTCTTAAGCTCTTCATCGGTAAAGCCTGAGTAGGCTTTACCGATAGGCAGTAATTGCTCATCTTGCCATGCGCCAAAGGTGTAATCGGAATAAAAGCTAGAGCGCTTACCGTGCCCTCGCTGGGCATACATCACCACGGCATCGACCACCAGAGGATCTCGCTTCCACTTATACCATTGTCCTTTTGGTCTGCCGGGTAGATAGTGGCTACTTGAACGTTTTATCATCAACCCTTCTACAGCACGGTTTTCACACACCTTTTTGTGTAGCGTTCGAAGCCATTTAGGTGAATCGGCATATAAACGCACTGACAGATGCAAGCGAGAGGGCGTATCTTTGTCTTGAGTACCATTGTGATAAAACCAATCTTCGAGTGCTTGACGTCGCGCGCTAAGGGGGGAGTCGGTTAAATGCTTCCCCTCTAACACCAATGCATCGTAAACAATAAGCCCCGCGGGGTTTGTTTTCATTAACGCGGCAGTGGGCTTCTTCTTATTTAACCTTTGTTGTAGGGCGTTGAAGGTATCTACTTCTTGGTTATGCATCACCAACAGTTCGCCGTCTAGCACCATGTTGCCACTAACACTGTCGAGAAGGTCGGGAAATGCGTGACTGATGTCATCACCAGTGCGGGAAAACAGGGCCTTTTCAGGCTTTTCTTTTGTGGTGTTGCAAACGAGTTGCACCCGAATACCGTCAAACTTATGTTCTATTTGCCATGCTTCGGGGTCGAAATTGTCAATATCGCTTTGTTCAATGGGATGAGACAGCATGACTGGGTGGAAGGTAACCGCGTTACTGATATCAGGTTTAGCCCCGTTACCTTCTAGCCATTCGAGAAGGTCGGTATAAGGCGGTGCGACGCCATGCCATAACTTTTCTATTTCAATGATATCTTGGTTGCCGTAGTCAGCCAAAATCTGTTTGATAGAGCGAGCAGATACACCAATTCGTAGCCCCCGTGTACCAAGTTTTAAGAGTGCCCAGCGCTGAGGTGGGGTCATTATAGTGAGGTAATTCGCCAACGTTGCTGCGACTTTTTGTTTACTTATACTCGCAAACGTATCTACCACTTCAGACAAGCTAGGCAGTGCTTCATCAGGTGCATTTTCAGGCGCTAGTTCGGGCCACAAGTGGGCTACGGTTTCACTAACTTCGCCCACATAATCGTAGCTCATTGCAAATAGCTCTGGGTCTACCCGCTCGGTGATCAGCTTTTTAACTGTATTTCGTTTGAAGAAATCAAACTTAAGCGTACCTGCCATAGCGGCGATTGCCCAGCCCCTATCGGGGTCAGGCGTAGTAGCAAGGTATTGCAGAATAAGCTGTGCTTTGGCTTTAGTGCCTGAGGTGTAGTAAAGCTGTTCTAATAATTCGCTAAACGCCTGCATTACTATTCCTCCTGCGCCGCTTCATCGTAACCTACCAGCGATAGCGCTCGTGCTTTAAACCCCATTTTCTGTGCCTGATATATTAAGGCATCTTCACGACCGTGGGTCACCCATACCTCACTAGGGTTGACTTCGGTAAGGGTTTGCAATAACTCTGGCCAATCACAATGATCTGAAATAATAAGTGGCAACTCAGCGTTGCGTTGCTTAGCTCTGGCGCGAATTTGCATCCAGCCAGACGCCAACACAGCACGAACGTGGGGTAAGCTTCTCGACCACCTATCGGCCAAGGCTGAAGGGGGCGCCAACACGATTTCGCCCGCTAATAACGCCTTATCCTCTACCTCGCTAACCGGAATAATACGACCAAGGGCGATACCTTCTCGTTCATATAAGTCACATAACTTTAGTAGCGCACCGTGAAGATAAATAGGTTTGGCATAGCCGGCTTCACGAAGCGCTAAAATAACCCGCTGGCATTTTCCTAGCGCATAAGTGCCAACTAGATGGCAGCGTGTTGGAAACACCTCAAGGGAGTGCAACAGCTTTTGCATTTCTTGTTCAATTGGCGGGTGGGCAAATACCGGTAAACCAAAAGTAGCTTCGGTAATGAGTACATCGCAAGGTACTACCTCAAACGGCGGGCATGTAGGATCGTGCCTACGTTTGTAATCGCCAGATATCACCAGCCGATAACCCGCATACTCAATGAGCAATTGTGACGACCCTAAAATATGGCCAGCAGGGTAAAAGGTGACCTTTATCTTGCGTTGGCCTTCTTTACTTGGGTCACTGTGACTTTCAGTAGTGGCTACTTCATCAAATTCTACGCTTTCACGATAGGGCACGGCTATCTGTTCTTCAGCCATATCATCACCGTACCGAGTGGTCATAATAGCCATGGTTTGCGGGTGGGCGAATACTCGTTTGTGCCCGGCTCTAGCATGGTCAGCATGACCGTGGGTAACAAGCGCGGTTTCAACGGGCTGCATTGGGTCGATATAAAAATTGCCCGGCACACAATACAAACCTGCGTCGTCTGTCTTCATCCACTTTGAAGGGTGTATTGTATTTTCAGCCGTCATATAAAACCTACATGCTCTTCGTTAGCGTTTCATATAACTACGGTGGTTTTACGTAATTGGTTGAGCGTAGTGGAAAATTAAACTCTTCTGCCGAATGAACGTATACGTACTATTGCTTACCATCGAAACAGCAGAGTAACGAAAAAATTATGGCGCAGGAGAAGTTCGGGCGATGGCATAAAGTTGTGCGCAATTTTTATATCAGAAGACATGTCTGTAAATATGCCTAAGACCAAAGCATCACCTAAGAAAGCAATTGAAACCGGTAGTGGTATTTTGCCCCCGGCGTTTAGCCAATGGTTCAACAATAAAGGCTGGGCGCTTCGAGATTACCAAAAGCAGATGCTTGCGCAAGATAGTTACAATACGACATTATTGATTGCCCCAACCGGAGCTGGTAAAACTTTATCGGGCTTTCTACCTAGCTTAGTCGAGTTAGCTCAATCGCCACAGCAAGGGCTTCACACCTTATACATTTCACCGCTTAAAGCACTAACCCAAGATATTCATCGCAACTTATTGCAACCTATTGAAGAAATGGAATTGCCGATAACGGCAGAAACCCGAACAGGCGATACACCTTCGCATAAAAGACAGCGCCAACGAAAAAAACCGCCAAATTTGCTGCTCACTACCCCTGAATCGCTCATGTTAATGCTGAGCTATGCTGATGCTGACAAACTATTTGGAAAATTAAAGCGAGTCATTATTGATGAAACCCATAGCCTAGTAGCAAACAAGCGAGGAGACTTTTTGTCATTAGCGCTAGCACGGCTTTCAGTATTGTCACCCGACATGAAGCGGGTAGGGTTGTCGGCCACGGTCGCTTACCCAGAAACGCTAGGTGCATGGCTTGCTGGCACAGAAGGCACCGCTAATATCATCAGCGTGAAAGCGGGTGAAAAACCAAAAGTAGACATGCTGCAATCTGAAAACCGTATGCCCTTCGGTGGCTTTATGGCGCGCTATGCCATTACCGATATATATAAGGCCATTGAAGACGCAAAAACCACTTTGGTGTTCGTAAATACGCGGGCCCAATCCGAACTGATTTTTCAAATGCTGTGGGAACATAACACCGCTGCCTTACCCATAGCCTTATACCATGGCAGTTTAAGTAAAGAGCAGCGGCGTAAAACAGAAGCCATGATGTCTAGCGGATTGTTAAGGGCAGTAGTGTGCACCTCGGCGCTAGAGCTAGGCATTGATTGGGGCGATGTAGACAAGGTAATACAAGTTGGAGCCCCAAAAGGGGTAAGCCGAATGCTACAGCGAATAGGGCGAGCAAATCATAGATTAGACGAACCCAGCGAAGCTTTGCTGGTGCCCGCTAATCGCTTTGAAGCCCTTGAATGCCAAGCCGCTATTGATGCAATTAACAAAGGCGAGCTAGATGGCGATGCGCCGCAATCGGGGGCATTGGATATTATCCCCCAGTTTATTGTGAACTGCCTATGCAGCAATGCTGACACGCCAGATACGCTTTACGAGCAAATACTTATGGCGTCGCCTTATCAAGGGCTCAACAAACAAGATTTTGAGAAGTTATGGCAGTTCGCATTGGATGGCGGTAGTGCGCTTAATGCCTACGAGCGATATCAGCGCCTAATGCAAAACGATGACGGTACGTTTTCACCGGCCAACAGGCGGGTAATACAAAGGCATCGGCAGAACATAGGCACTATTGTTGAAGCGGGTAGGCTAAAAGTGAAGCGTATTCGCCGTGGTAATCAAGGCAAAATTATTGGTGAAGTGGAAGAGTACTTTGCCCAGCAACTTACCCCAGGCGACACCTTTTACTTTGCTGGCGAAGTGCTTAAATACGAAGCCATTCGCGATATGCAGCTGCACGCTCGCCCTGCGAAGGCAAAAGAGCCTAAAATTCCTAGCTATTCTGGTGGTCAAATGCCACTGTCGACGTACCTGGCTGATGGGGTTAGAGCAATATTAGCGAATCCCAAGAGTTGGCGTAAATTGCCC
Organism: Alteromonas lipotrueae; assembly: GCF_019249215.1. Classification (GTDB taxonomy): domain Bacteria; phylum Pseudomonadota; class Gammaproteobacteria; order Enterobacterales; family Alteromonadaceae; genus Alteromonas; species Alteromonas lipotrueae. The sequence continues at coordinate 46,500 of NZ_JAESDI010000007.1, read as the reverse complement.
GCGCAAGTACGAGAATGGTTGAATTTACAACAACAGTTCTCACAGCTTCCTGAGCCTGAAAAAGTATTGGTGGAGCAGTTTCCTTTTCGTAACGTGAACCATACGTTGTACTACACCTTTGAAGGACGAAAAGCGAACCAAACCTTGGGCATGCTGGTTACCCGTAGAATGGAAAAAATGGGAATAAAGCCATTGAGTTTCAGCGTGACCGACTATGGTTTGTCGATAAGTGCGGTTAAACAGATTACCGATAAGCAACTGCAGCAACTGTTTCAGCCAGATATATTAGGCGATGAGCTAGAAGATTGGATGCTACAAGCGCCGATGTTAAAGCGTTCTTTCAGGCAGGTGGCGGTAGTAAGTGGCTTAACCGAACAGCGTTATCATGCTAGTCAGAAAACCATGAAACAGGTAACGTTTTCTACTGATTTAATTTACGACACGCTGCGTGAGCACGACCCCGATCATATCCTTTTAGCGGTAGCGCGGGCTGATGCTGAACGGGAGTTGCTAGATTTACAGCGCTTAGCAAATTTACTTATTCGCTTTGTTGATAGAACCACGTTAGTAAACTTAGAAAAAGTATCGCCCATGGCGATCCCTATTGTGCTGAACATGCGAAGTGAACAAATTAAAGGGGCGGGTGCTCAGGCGATACTCGAGCAAGCCGATTTATATGCAGAAGCAGAAAATATGCTAGATGAAGTACGGGCTTTGTTGTCTTGAGAATATTAGGTTTGGTCGAGCAGTATTAGCCTCCGAAACACGCCGTAAATACATCCATGTAGGCTCTGCCGCAGCATTCATGCTGCGGAAGGTTTCTAGTGCCAATACTGCTCACCCAGTCTAATTCTATTGGTGTTAAAATGAGTGAATATGAATTGAATACATCCATGTAGGCTCTGATGCAGCATCCATGCTGCATAAGGTTCCATACCCAAGCCAACCCCACGCCACAGCTATAGATGGCTCCATACTTGAGGCTGAAGCAAACACAAAACTTAATTGAATCTGGCAGGCTGGTCTTTACGCGAAGCGGACCTTCTCTGCTACTTTAAAAGGTGGACTGTTGAGAGGGATCAAGGGACATTAGCGTATTAGCAAGCAAAGCTGTTTATTTATCCAAATAATCAGCGTCGCTCCCATATTCCGGAAAACGACCCAATCGTTCGTTTTTTCTCTTTAGCAGTTTATCCAGGTTGCCTGCTTTCCTTGATATAGCAATATGTTAGCTAGTTTGGTATTAATAGTGAAAGTATAAAAGCGAGTGATGCGTTGGCAGAAAAACACGTAATTTGCGCTATATTAAATTGTTAGTTTCAAGGAGAAATTTTGAAAGGTATACCAAGCACTCCAACAGATAATATTTATAAATTCATGGCCATTTCTGGTCTATGGTTTATCGCAGGCTTTATTGCCCTATGCATTTGGTTAATTAACACCCAGATTCAACTAGATAAAGAGGGTTTAAAGTCCCAATCTTATTTCTTTTCTGTAAATATGGAGAGGAAGATAAAAAGACGTTTAGAGTCAATTGAAAATAACGAGTTCGACAAAAATAGGCTTGACTGGGTTAATTCGTCATTTACGCCAGAACGAGAAAAATTATTTATAACTAAAGCTCTTGAAAGCCACCAAGAGGCCATCGAGAAAAACCGTGATATCCTCAATAGCAAAACTGGAGAAGAGCTAAAACTTTTGGAGCGTTGGGATGTAAGGATTGCTGGCTTATTATATATTGCCTTGATGGCTGGCCTAACTGGGATTGGCTTCTATAGATGGATAACAAAGACTCATCTCGTTGATGAAGAGACAAGATCTTTCGATCGAGACATTAAAGAAAAGACTTTAAAGAAGCTAAAATCTGAAGAGCAGGTGAGAGCTCTTGATCGAGACATTAAAGAACAGACTTTAGAGAAGCTAAAATCTGAAGAGCAGGTGAGAGCTCTTGATCGAGATATAAAAGAAAGAACCTTGAGAAAGCTTGATATGGAAATTCAACAACTAAAACTAACAAGTCAATCAACTTCGCGCCTACGGCGCCGGTCGCACTAAAGCGCGCCGGTTATTGAGGCGTTGAAGGTCTGCTCCTTGTCTAAGTGAGCCTGTCAATCTGACTGCCATACTTAAGTCTCCTATTATACAGGAGACAACTCATGGCAATTAAAATCCATACACCTTGGAACAAAAATCGTATTATCGGTCAGAAAAAGCCTCTTCAGATATCACATATATGGGGTATCCGGATTCGCTTGGAGCTTGAAGGACGGACGCGTGAGCTCGCACTGTTCAACCTTGGACTTGATAGCAAACTACGAGGTTGTGACCTCGTTAAACTCAAGGTTTCAGATGTTGTTTGCGGGCGTTCAGTTCTGAGACGCACTCATGTTGTTCAACAGAAAACAGGTAGTCCTGTCCAATTTGAAATAACACCAAACACCGGAGAATCGATCATGGCTTGGGTAAATAAAGCCGGATTGAAAGCATCTGACTATCTTTTCAAGTCTTGGATACATGACGCTGAGCACATATCAACTAGACAATACAATCGCATTTTTCACGGATGGATTGAAAAACTTGGTCTGGATACATCGCTCTACAGCACACATTTAATGCGTAGAACCAAGCCCTATCTGATTTACAAGAAGACTAAAAATCTTCGGGTAGTTCAACTCTTGCTGGGCCATAAAAAGTTAGAGAGCACTGTCCGCTACTTGGGCATCGAGGTAGACGACGCGTTGGAAATATCCGAATCTATTGAAGTTTAAGCTGTATGAGGCTGCTTGTGCAGACCCTTTGTACGTTAAGCCGCTGTACAAATGAGTTTTACTAAACAACTGAGGTGAGCGAATTATGGTGATGAGATAGTCAATTGGGAGTAATCAGCTTGAGGAAATATCTCTATAAAATAACTGATCTTTCGTGGCACCTTTATATTGAGTAGCTAACATGTCATCTATTCATTGAGTGGTAAACTTTAAAATTCAACAAATATTAGTCATATTGCCTAGCATCTATTGAGGAAAATAATGAAGTAGAGAATTATCATGAATTTTTAACGGAAAAACTTTCGCCATGTATTTATGAGAAATTTCACAAATGCATAAGGCCTATTTTCGTATCGTTGGATAACGGAGGAAAAGAGCAAGTCGGCACTGCAACTCTCTTAATAATAAATGGCGTACGTTTATTAGTTACCGCAGCTCACGTTTTTGATCACTTTGAAGATGGTAAACTTTTAATATCACTTGCTAATAAAATTCAATTGCTTCATCCAACATTTTATATTTCTGAAAAAATCAATGGTGAGCGGCGTTTAGATAGATTGGACTTTGCTGTTCAGGCAATGGACAGTAGTTGGTATAAACATATCGATGAGCAAGAATTCATTGAAGAGAAAGATATTACATTGCAAGTCACCCCAATTGCCGATGGTCCGCATATGTGTATCGGATATCCTAATTCAAAGAATAAAAAACGACGTAACCCCAAAACAAATGAAATTATAAAATTACATGTCCTTTCTTATACTGGTCATTCCTGCCTCGACCCAGAAGTCTACGTAAGGGTTGGTTGCAACAGCGAGTCGCATATATTAGTACAATATAGCGATAAAATTCGATATGACTCTAAATTAAACAAAACAGGGCCAATATCAGCACGAGGTCTAAGTGGCGGTCCTGTTGTCATGATGGGAATTCATCAAGATGCTGATGAAATGTTTAAGAGCCAAGCGTTAGGCATTGTCATTGAGTTTAAAAAAAGAGAACAAGTTTTAGTTTGTGTTAGATTCAGTGAAATATTCAAAAGAATTTCTTTGCTACTACATGAGATGAAATCGACTAAAAGAGATCATTCACAATAGGGATTTAACTAATAGGGCAGAGAGTGTCCGCTTTTGACTAATGAGATAAATCCAGCGCCACAATCCTGACCGTCCGCTCCTTGTCTCAAGGTGCCTCTGACGCTGTTAGGCTGCTCCGTACGTATTGCGGTCATTGGGGCATTGATTACTTTGTGTCGTCAACGCGCGAATTTAAGACATTCCCACGACTTATAACAACCTTGAGTTTTCGGTGCCATAGCTGACCAAATTGCTTTCATTGTTGAGAGTTGAGTATCTTTCTGAATATACAGTTGTGGCGGCCTTTCCCTATATTCAGAAAAACCACCCAATCGCGCATTTTTGTCTTAAATACAATTAGCCCAAATTATGCGCAACCTTAGTATTCTTTGACTTTCAGTAAGTTCGGAATGGTGGCAATATGCATAAAATCGAGCACACGCTCGAGAGAAAAATGCGCAATTTTTGCACTATTAAATTGTTATTCCTCAAGGAAGATCCAAATTGAAAAATATAGAAAATTTAAAGCTTTATGAAAAGATGTATCTTTTTGAGATTGAGCGAAGAGAAAAAATCAATGCTCGTCTGAATCTACCAATGGCAGTAATTGTCGCCATTTTTGGGCTTCTATCATATGTGTTTAATTTTGACACAAACTCTTTCTCTCCCTGTGAAAACTTTGTTTTTTATATACTCCTATTATTTGCATCTATTTCGTTGCTTGTAGCGTGCTATCACTTTAAAAATTGCTGGTCGGGGCTGGTCGACCAGTATATGCCTACTGCGAAGGACATAGAAGACTATCATCAAACTTTAGAGTCAACTTACGCAGAGTTTGATGAAAAAGAAGATCTTGTGAAGTCTTACTTCAATAAATTCCTTTTAGAAAGCTACACAGAATATGGCTCTTTCAATGCCAAAAATAATGACTATCGCTCCGAGCAACTTTACTTTACGGTAAGGGCATTGAGCGTTAGTTTGTTTCTAGCATTAATTGCAACGATCGTTTTAAAAATAATGGCTTTAACTTAAGAGGCTAAATATGTCTAAACAACCACCACCTCCGCCACCATCACCTGGACCTCGTAATGTTAGGAACCAAAATGTTCCCAAACCTAAACCCCCAGGGAAAAAGCCATAACGAAACGCAGTAGGCACTATTTTCGGTCATTGATTCGCAAACACGGGGCCGCTTCGCGATAATGGCCACGTGCCCTCGCCCGAAGACTAGTGCTATGCGGCAGATCAAATCAGGCGAACTGTGTAAACAAAGGAAGACAATGAAAGATAAAATGAAATTCGACTCGGACTATGATGAGCCACTTGGTCTTTCATCTGAAGAAACATTCTCGAGAATCAGTTCTTATACGATTTCATATAATATAGGAACTTTACTTGATTTAATCGAAAGAAGGGAGCTTGAGCTTGAGCCAGAATTCCAAAGAAATTTTGTTTGGGATAAGAAAACCGCCAGTCTTTTTATCGACTCTTTACTCATTGGATTTCCTACCCCGAATATGTTTTTTGGTAGGAATTCTGAGAGAGAAGACTTTATCGTTATTGATGGTCTTCAACGATTAAAAACAATTTACTTCTTTGTGCGTGAGGAGTTTACAAGTCAAAGTCAATTTAGGCTGACAGGTCTTAATGATCGTATGTGGGAGGGCATGTCTTTCTCAGAGCTACCTCGAAAATACCAACGCCGTTTGATGAACTCACTTATAAACGCCACTGTAGTAGACGATATAGACTTCAATCCCAATATTGTTCATGAGCTTTTCTACAGAATTAACACTGGAGGAATTCCTCTTACCAACCAGGAAGTAAGAAACTGTGTGTACAGTGGTCCATTCAACAGAATGCTACATGAACTAAATGCCTTTAAGCCATGGAGAAAGCTGTTAGGCGATCCAGAACCTCATAGAAGATTGGCAGATATAGAGTCAATCGCAAGAGTGTTAGCTTTGGTAGAGCGCTTAGAACTATTCAAACCACCCATGAGAGAGTTTGTAAGCTATTTTCAGTCTGACAACAGGGAAGAAAAGCGTACTGATTTAGCAGAGCTATTTAAAGAAAGTTGTGAAATAGTTTTAAATTCATTAAATGAAGATGCGTTTAGAAAAAAGAAAGTGGTAAACAGGACTCAGTTAGAGTCAATAATTACCGCCATCTGCTTAAGTCTGAAGAATGGAAGATCTATCAATAGATTGGAGCGAGGCTACCACAACTACCTTGATTTTCTCAATAAGCATAAGGACTACTTAATAGGTGGCTCAAATAGTGAGAGGGTAGTTAAAGAACGTATCTATCGTGCTTTAGAATTAATTGGGGAGTAACTAATGTTTAACTCGCCAGACATTCAAACACTGAAAAGCAGCCTAGATGGGTGCATACAATCTGCTTTACTACACAGACCTAACACACACGCAGCTATAAAGATTCAGTCTTTACTTGATTTGACTGTCTATATTATGGCTACTCGCTTTCTAGAGGGCTCTGTAAAGCACATTGTATATAATTGTGCAGTTATGCGAGGCGACGACGAAGACGCTCTCGATGAGCTATATACAAGGTTGAAATCATTTAATAATCCTGAATTCTCGAATATTAAGGAACTGTTTGAGTGTGAGCTCGATTTCGACATTCTCCAAGGCCGCGGAACTAGCTACACAAACAGAGATGTAAGTTATTTAAATGAAATCTGCAAAAATAGGCATCGAAATGTTCATGCAACTCCAGATCCAAGAGAGTGGTACAACACAAATACTAAGTCGATTACCGACTTCGATAGAGAAAAGGAAGGCTTGTTCAATATAGTAAAATATATAGATGGTTTGGTTTTCAATGCAGATACAAGCGTATACGAATATCGAGAAGCCGTATAATGAGTCAATTAATTACGCCCCCTTCGGCGCTGTAAGCAGCAAATCTGCACCGGTTATCAGACGTTGACCGTCCGCTCCTTGTCTTGAGTTCAATTGGTGAGTGCAACGCTATCCTTATTAAAGGGGGAATGTTGCCATGAAACAAAGAAAACGTATCTATTACTCACCAGAACAGAAAGCACTTATTTGGGACAGATATAAGCGAGGTGATTCGCTGCATGATATCGCTAGAATGTTTGACCGCTTTCATTCTTCTATTATGCCAACCATTTATCAAACTGGTGGGTATCGGCCACCAGAACGAAAAAGACATCCACAGTCTCTCTCGCTTGATGAAAGAGAAGAAATATCACGATGCTTAGTCGGTAAACAATCCATTCGAGAAATTGCCAGACGTTTGTCTAGAGCGCCATCTACAATTAGCCGTGAAGTAACAAGAAATGGTGGATTGAAGCACTACCGTTCCGTAAAAGCTGAAGAACGAGCATGGGACGAAGCATTGAGACCTAAGCCATGTAAGTTAATTGGCTCCCCAGAGTTATGTAAACTGATAGCCGTTAAGCTTAAAAGGGCATGGTCACCACAGCAAATTGCAGGTTGGTTAAAGCGACAATACCCCGATAATCAGGAAATGTACCTGTCTCACGAAACCATCTATAAAACACTCTTCATTCAGACGCGAGGCGCTCTAAAGAAAGAGCTGCAAAAGTGTTTGCGGTAAAAAAGAGTGGTTCGCAAATCTCGTCAATCTTCACTGAAAAGATTAGGTCTAGGCAAAATCCCTGATGCCGTTTCTATAAGTGAACGACCTGCATCAGTTGAAGATAGAGCGATACCTGGTCACTGGGAAGGCGACCTTATATGTGGCTCTAACAACAGTTACATAGCGACACTAGTAGAGAGGCACTCTCGATTCGTAATGCTGGCGAAAGTAGATAGTAGTAAAACGTCGATCGTGATTGCTGCACTTATCAAACACGCTCAAAAGCTACCTAAGGAACTATATAAATCTCTAACTTGGGACAGAGGGAGAGAAATTAAAGACCACAAACAATTTACTCTAGCCACTGATATAAAAGTCTATCTTTGCGATCCTTACTCACCGTGGCAACGTGGTACCAATGAAAACACCAATCGATTACTACGGCAGTATTTTCCAAAAAGTACCGACTTATCAGTACACAGCCAACAAAAACTTAGCAGTGTAGCGAGACAACTTAACGAAAGACCAAGAAAAACGTTAGACTATGAAACACCAGCACAGAAATTTAACCGATGTGTTGCGCCCATTGATTGAACTCAAGGTCTATAACAGACTCTCCAAGTAGGTCGAAATTCAATAACGTAAAGTAGCAAGCAAAACGTGAGCTGCTGTTATCCAAGTTCCATAGTATTCCTCATTCAGCCAAAACGCTCAATTAAGCATAATTGGGCTGGAATGCGTATAATGCACTGAGTAAAGCATTTTCAAAGAGGTCAGTAATTGGCAATCAGTGAGCAGTGGCTATCTTCACAGGTGGCGTTGCGTAGTATTAGTATTGTGAAATTTGCAGAGATGCTTTGGTTGTTAGATGCCAGAGGTGTGGCGTATTTGCCTGCGCTTGACTGGCTGGTGGTATCAGATTTACACCTTGAAAAGGGCAGCTACTTGCGTAGTTATGGTAATCCGCTGCCAAGTGTAGATTCCGTTGCCACGCTTAAACGTTTGCAGCACATTATTAGCGATTACAACCCTGCTCGGGTGATTAGCTTAGGTGATAGTTTCCACGATAAACATAGTATGTCTCGTATGACCGCTGAAGACAGAAACCTTTTATGCGATATCATAAATAACGTTCCCCACTGGGATTGGGTAGAAGGGAATCACGACCCCGACTTACCTGAAGGTATTCCTGGCAACCCTTGCCATGAAATTGCACGAAATGAAGTGGTGTTTCGCCATGAGCCAGAAATCCATGATCCAGAACCACGTGAGCCAGAATCAAGTGGAACAGAGCCACATGAAAGAGAACCAAGTATAAAGGATGGGGTGCAAGCTAAGCCACAAGCCAAGCTCCAAGCTAAGTCGCAAGTCATTGGCCATTATCATCCTAAAATACGTAAAACTATTTCCCGTCGTCGATTTTCCGGTAAGTGCTTCGTGGTGACTGAAGACTTATTTATCATGCCAGCTTTTGGGCAATTCACAGGGGGCTTAGATGTGGATGAAGAGGTCATGTTATCGCTAGCATCCAAAAAATCCCGCGCTTGCTATATGTTGTATGACGGTACGATTTTTAAAGCTTAATCGGCAAATTTTCATAATGCTGAGCGCCATAAAAAAACGGGCAACTAAGTGCCCGTTTTAATTCGTGGTAAAGCCTTGTAAAAGAATATAAGGCCGTTAGTGCTAATCGCGCCAGCGTTTGGTTAAGTCTTCGTATGCATCAATGCGACGGTCACGGAAATAAGGCCAAATACGTTTTACTTTTTCAGTGCGGGTTAAATCTAGCTCTACCGAAAGGGTAGTTTCACCTTCGGCTTCTGCTTTCGCTAGAATTTCACCTTGCGGGCCCGTAATAAAGCTTTGCCCCCAAAACTGAATGCCTGGGTCGCCATCAACAGGTGATGCTTCAAAGCCTGTGCGGTTTGCTACGATGACCGGCACCGAGTTTGCTACCGCATGTGAGCGCTGAATGGTTTCCCATGCGCCATGCTGGCGGCTACGCTCTTCTTCAGTATCCGTGCTATCCCAGCCAATTGCCGTTGGGTAAAACAATAAATCAGCGCCAGCCATTGCCATCAAGCGTGCGGCTTCTGGATACCATTGATCCCAACACACTAATACGCCCAATTTACCCACGCTGGTTTCAATTGGCGTAAAGCCCATGTCGCCCGGTGTGAAGTAAAACTTCTCGTAAAAGCCTGGGTCGTCAGGAATATGCATTTTGCGATATTTACCGGCAATCTCTTTGCTTCTATCAAATACCACAGCGGTATTGTGATAAAGACCAGAACCGCGCTTTTCAAATAAAGAGGTTACTAACACAATATTGTGTTTTTCAGCCAGGTCACCAAAGAAATCTGTTGCAGCACCTGGAATAGGTTCGGCTAAATCAAAGGCGTCGGTATCTTCCTGCTGGCAAAAATAAAGGGTGCTATGAAGTTCTTGCAGCAAAATACACTCACAGCCTTCAGCGGCGAGTTTCGCGACTTGCTCAGCACTTTTGTTCCAGTTAGTTGCTTTGTCGTTATCAGCAACAGACTGTTGTACCAAGCCTATCTTTAGCTTAGTTCGTTGCATGTACAGACACTCCTTTTGAGAAGGTGGAAATAACAGATTCTTTCAACGTATTTGTGGGTACCTGCATGGAAATACAATGTAAACTGCCAAATTGCTTCACCAACACCGAGCAATCTATAGGCTCGATAATATGGTCGGGGTAAGCCTGCTGCATTTGGCTAATCGCCGCTTCATCTTCAGGTTGCCCGTAAATAGGTAAGAGCACCGCACGATTACAGATCAAAAAGTTGGCATACGATGCAGGTAAACGCTCGCCCTCGTCGTTAACAATATTGGGTAGTGGTAATCGATATTGTTCGTGCTCAGGCATTGCACTGGCGCACTCATCACAAAGCGCACTTAACCCTGCATAATGACTGTCGGTTTTGCGATTATCAGCCGCTTGAATAACTAGGCCTTTATTTGGCGTGAAACGCACAAGGGTATCTATATGCCCGTCAGTATCGTCACCTTCAAGGTGACCATGTTCTAACACGGTAAACGTTTTGCAGCCTAGCATGTCGTTAAAGGTTTCAGCGTAATCATTGATAGTCATATCACCGTTGCGCTTAGGGTTTAATAAACACTGAGAGGTGCTAAGCAAGTGGCCTAGGTCGTCAATTTCTAACGCGCCACCTTCAGCCACTACTGGGCTACTTCGAAGGGGCAATTTACACAATGAAGCAAGGTAGCGTTGGTTAGCCATATTGTCTTCACTGGCATCAAACTTTTCACCCCAACCATTAAAGCGAAACTCTACTGGCGCCCCAAAACCTTCTGTATCGCGACAGGTTAAAAAACCGTAGTCACGCACCCAAGTGTCGTTATAAGACGCAGGCACAATCAGCACACGTGCGTGATCGCCTAAACGCGATTGCACATTATCAACATCGTCAGGGGCGCACAGCAATATCACACCCGCATGATAACGGTTGACCGCCGCAATCACGTTCAAGTAGGTCTCACGGGCTTCTTCTAGCCATGGCGCCCAGTCGGTTTCTGCATGCGGCCACGCCAGCATTACAGCATCAACGGTTTCCCATTCAGGAACCAGTTTACGACTACCTTGCATGTTTATTCTCGATAGAAATAAATAATGCGTGGATTATAACTATCCTACTCACGCCAACCAATAGCAAACTTGATGAAATTCTTTGGCTGTCACGATTACAACAGCGACTTGTTCTTTCGACACATTTTGTGACAATTCTTCTGCTGCTCCTATCAAGCTAAGCTTTCTGATGTTTATGAGGTGAGCTTCCTAGTATTTCTAGCCTGTATTTCGATGATCAGGTTTGCAACATCAATTCATGCATTATTCGACATTTTATTTTAATTGGCACCTATATCAGAGGCTGGTATAACGGGGCAACAACGTATTTAATGTGCTTAGCTTGCAGGAAATATAAATTTCACCAAGGTGAATTTGATAATAAAAGGATGTGATATGCAATTTCAAAAATTAATGAGTATTAAGGTTCTTACCTTAGCTGTTGTCGCTATTGCCGTAGTCTCTGGTTGCGCTAGTACCTCTTCAAAAGTGGTTGAAACCCCAAAAGTGGAAAGCTTCAACTCTCAGTATACGGGCACCAAAAGTAAGCTGGTTGTGGGGCAATTTGTAAATCGTTCTAACTTTCAAAATGGCATCTTTTCAAATGGTCAGGACCGGTTAGGCAACCAAGCAAAAACTACCTTGATGGGGCATTTGCAGCAAACAAATCGCTTTAGTGTTCTCGATCGCGACAATATGGATTTGCTTGCCACTGAAGCATCTCGCTCAGGTACTACGCAATCGATAGCTGGCGCACGATTTGTAGTAACAGGTGATGTTACCGAATTTGGACGCAAAGCCATCGGTGATAAGCAATTATTTGGTCTTCTAGGTAAAGGGAAATCTCAAATTGCTTATGCAAAAGTCACTCTAAATGTAGTAGATGTAACAACATCTGAAGTAGTTTACTCCGTAGCAGGAGCTGGCGAATATAGTTTGTCTGAACGTGAAGTTATTGGGTTTGGGAGTACCGCTAGCTACGACGCAACGCTTAATGGAAAAGTGCTTGATTTAGCCATTCGCGAAGTAGTGAACAATTTAGTTGATGGCTTAGAGTCTGGTGCTTGGGCAATTTAAAACAATAAAAGGTCGTGAGTAAAAAATAATGAAAAAAATGATACTAATAACCTTACTTGCCCTAGGTATAGTTGGTTGTAAAACCACTGAGCCGCTTTATTACTATGGCGAATACAATAGTGCCGTGTATAGCTACTTTAAATCTGAAGATGTATCGCTGGAGGCGCAGATTACTGTGCTTCAACAAGCAATAGAGCAAGCGGCCGCACAAGATAAAGCCATTGCTCCTGGTATTCATGCACACTTAGGAATGTTGTATTTCGAAAGCGGGAATGGGGATAGAGGGACACTGCATTTTGAACAAGAAAAGGCGTTGTTTCCGGAGTCTGCGCAATATATCGACTTTTTATTAAACGCATCTAACGCCAAAGGAGTCTAGTAAAATGAATGTATTTAAATTAGCTGCTTCATTTATGGCGATAAGTTTATTAACAGCCTGTGTTAGTGCTCCACCAGCATATGATTACACTGCATTTAAAAATGCTGCGCCTGCGTCAGTTGTGGTATTACCTCCAATTAACAATACGCCTGAAGTTATCGCACCTTACAGCGTGATGTCTCAACTTGCTCGACCCATTGCAGAGTCTGGCTTTTATGTCTTTCCAGTAGCGTTAGTAGACCAGACGTTTAAAAACAATGGGCTTACGGTAGCAGAAGATATTCATGCTGTTCCGACAACGAAATTACATGAAATATTTGGTGCTGATACAGCGCTTTACGTCACGATCACAGATTATGGCACAAGCTACGTAGTTATCTCGAGCGAAACGAGAGTCACAGTATCTGCGTCGTTAATGGATTTAAAAGGCAATACTGTGCTTTGGGAAGGAATGGCAACGGCTTCATCAGCTGAGACCCAGAACGCCAACTCAGGTGGCCTTGTGGGTATGTTAGTTCAAGCTGCCGTTAGTCAGATTTTCGAAACAGTAACTGATAGAGGTTTTGATATTGCAGCATTAACGTCTAACCGTTTGCTGTCGGCAGAAAGTCACAACGGTTTATTGTTCGGTCCTCGCTCACCGAAGTATGGCCAACCTACCCCAAGTGAAAGTGCTAATTAATATTGCTTGAATTTTGGTCTGTTTTTCATGGCGCTTTGTTTTCATAAACGAAGCGCTATTTGAGTGAGTGACACTGTGCCACTATTCCTAGTGGCTATTACTAGTCGTTTGTTTTTTGATCTTATTCCCCTTAAAGAGCGTTTTATCTGAATAACTATAAAACACGCCCTTAATAGCATTTTCAGATGAGGCTAATCTCAGCATTTGCTCGATCAATAGCCGCTAGAATGCTAAAATATGGCCATTAGATGTCGCCAAACCTTTGCCAAAGCGTAGTTATATGCCTTGGCCGTAATCATGCTATTCAGTAGTCTTGCGTTGGCTTTCAGGCGGTATTGTCATTTGCATCTTGGTATCAAGTTAGCCTTAATCGTGTTGATTACGTTTAAGGGTAAAGAAGTATTTACGGATAGGGTTAATGTTAGCAAAAGAAGCGGTAATTGTGCGTGACGCACTAGAGCCATCAATTTCTGAATCGGCACAACGTGTCAGAGCAGCGCTTGAAGAAAAAGGGCTTGAAACGCCTATGGTGGCGAACGGTTTGTCCGACGAGCAAAAACGTCAGAAGATTGAAATCGCAATGCGTGACGTGATGAATACGCTTGGGCTCGATCTTACCGATGACAGTTTGCACGACACGCCAACCCGAATTGCTAAGATGTACGTGAACGAAGTTTTTGGCGGTTTGGATTATCGTAATTTTCCCAAAATAACCCAAATCGAAAATAAGATGCGTCTTGATCAGCCTGTTCAAGTGTCAGATATTAGTTTAACAAGCACATGCGAACACCACTTTGTGACTATTGATGGTCTCGCTACCGTTTCTTATATCCCCAAAGATACTATTATCGGGTTATCGAAATTAAACCGCTTAGTAAGTTTTTTTGCACAGCGCCCTCAAGTGCAAGAGCGATTAACGCAGCAAGTACTTGTTGCCATCCAGACCTTAGCATCCACCGATGACGTAGCAGTAAGCATTAATGCTACGCATTATTGTGTGAAAGCCAGAGGGATACGCGATACTAATTCGTACACTAAGACGTCTGCGTTAGGTGGAAAATTTTTGTCTGATGTGGAATTGCGAAGAGCATTTTTTAGTTAACCTTCTTTTAGAAACACGAACGACAGTCACTAAAAACCGCTCTTAGAGCGGTTTTTTATTTTGAATGAAACTCTGTTTCTAGTTCGCTGATAATAAGGTTGATACGACCTTCTACACCATTTGCTGCGATAAGGCTTAAGTTCTTTTTGCAACACCCACAAGTTTCAACTTGCTCTTGATACATATCGCGAATGGTGTGCTCAGAAAAGTCGTTGAAAGCGCCGCAGTATGGGCACATGTATTCTAGGGTTGTTTCGGGCTTCATATATTGTCCTTTTAAGCTTCATCCATATCCATATGGTGACTGCATATTTTAAGCTTCAGTGTTGAATGACTGCGTCTATTCGTACAGTAATACGATGCTATTTAGCAAATCGATTACTCTTACTAAATTATAGTCGTAAATTGATAGGTTGCCTGAGGAATACGCTAGAATCTCGCTAAGTTGCGGCAGAGTAAAAGAAAATACATTGTCCATTACTGGCCGCCGAAAAGAATAGGGGCTGAAAGTACCGTTATTGCTTTAGCCAATACTGTTGAAAGGGGGCGAGGGAGATTGTTGATTCGTTGCCGTTCAGTACGTTGCCGGTAAGTAAGTCGGTGGCGGGCTTGTGCCCAAGCGCACCGAGTAAGCCACCGGTTATTTGCTGTGATTGTTCGCTAAAATTACAAATAGCCAATAGCTTTTCACCCGAATCGTTTTCTCTTATATAAGCGAAGCAATGTTGATTGTCATTGTCCACAATGGTAGTACGTGATGCACCGAAGATAGGGTTACTACGTCTTATCGCTAACATGTTTTGCAGGCCTCGAAATACCAGCAAGCTGGCATCTTGTTCTGCCGTTAGCTGACTGCTTGGCTCAGAAAGCGCAAGTTCAGTATCTTGTTGAGTTATAGCAATCCTATTAACCCATCTGTCATCGTGGCGCTTTGAAGGGTCGTTCAAATAATCATAGTCGTTTAACTTAGCGAGCTCGTCACTTGAATACAGCAAGGGAATACCGCCGATACTAAAGGTAATGCCGTACATAAGAAGCATGCGCTTAATAGCATCTTCAATGCCTTGTTGGTCATTGGTGTCAAGTGCCCCTTCTAAGCCGCAAAGTGAGGCTAGAGAGCCACATACACGGCAATCGCCGTTAGATGGATTTTCAGCAAATGGTACACCATTAGCAAAGCTACCTTCGAACCTACCCGTAAAAAATTGATTTAAAAAGAAACGGTGGTCATGCGGGTTCACGCCAAGCTCGTTGGCAATATTATCGTCAAACGTCCACCCAATATCATCATGGCAACGCACATAGTTAACCCAAGTGCATTCATCGCTAATCGAAAAGCTTTTTTGCATTGAGCGCGTCAACAGGCGTGTTTTACGGGTAGCCAAACTGTTCCACAACAATGCCATTAATAGCGGGTTATAGGAAAGTTGGCACTCGTTTTTACCAATGTATTTAACCACTTCATCGGGGTGCACAATGGCCTCAGACTTAAACACCACCGCTGGCGCAACAATTTGCAAGCAGGTGTTAAAGGCTTGAATGAGCAGATGGGCTTTTTCTTGATTTTCACAGTCAGTTCCCATTTCTTTCCAAATGAATGCAAGGGCATCTAGTCGCAGTGCTGCACAACCAATATTCGCAAGAAATAGCATTTCTCCGGTAATGGCATTAAACACCTCGGGGTTACTGTAATTTAAATCCCATTGAAAACTATTAAATGTGGTCCATACCCACTTTTGCATGTGTTCATTAAAAGTGAAGCTTCCACGCCTAACCTGAGGAAATATTTCTCGAAGCGTGTGCTCGAACTGATCTGGCAACGTGCGGTCGTTGAACAAGTAGTAGTAATGTTGGAACTGTTTGTTTCCCGCTAATGCTTCTTTCGCCCAATGATGCTCGTCTGACGTATGATTAAACACAAAATCGAGGACGAGATTTATTCCCTCTTTTTGTAGTGTGGCCGCTAGCGACTCAAGATCTTCCATAGTCCCTAAGCAAGGGTTCACTTTACGATAATCAGATACAGCATAACCGCCATCGCTGTCTCCTTTAGGTGAATCGTAAAGCGGCATTAAGTGTAGATAGGTTATCCCGAGCGCTTTGTAATAAGGAATACGCGTGTGTAAATCTTTGATGGTTGGGCCAGCAAGGTCTACGTAAAGCGCCATACCTACTTGGTTTTCATCTTTGTACCAGTTAGGAGATTGAAGTCGAAGGTTATCTATTTTTTTCAGCGCAGGTTTGCGGTTTTTAACACCGTCACGCAGCACATTGATAAGCTGTTGAAGATGAAAGTAACAGTCGAACTGGTGGCCGTAAATAGTGATGTATTTATCGAATAAGTCGCCAAAATGCGTTTTAACTCGGCGAGTAAATAAGGCGGCATCTTTTTTAGTTAGCATAGATAAATCAGTGCTTGCCATAATACGATTTAGGCAAACATTACTATCAGCGGCATAGTTCATAGCTTGTTCCATTTTATTACCTTAAAACTACCTTACAAAAAGCGTGGCAAAGTAAACTCAGTTTAATTTGCGTTTTCGACAATTCTAGCGAAAATTGTCACGACGAACTTAATCGATTAAGTTGTATTGTAGTTTAGGTTTGCAAATGAATCTACTTATCTGTTTAGTACCATACCCTTCATTGTTTGATGTACTGCGAAAACCTTTAAATATTAGCGGCATAAAGTCTTAAAAAAAGCAGGCTAAGCCTGCTTTTTTTTTATCTAATAGTGCAGAGGTACATTTCGTACCAAGCCGGTTACACAGAAACACTTACATAAAACTACATTTCATAGAGTTCAAGCGGTAAACCGTCGGGGTCAGCGAAAAAGGTAAACCGTTTCCCGGTGTATTCATCTGCGCGAATGGGCTCACATTGCACCTTATTTGTGGCTAAATGCGCAATGACCTCATCAATGTCGTCTACCCTGAACGCCAAGTGACGCAACCCCTGAGCCTCCGGCCTTGAGGGCCTCGCTGGCGCACCAGGAAACGAAAATAGTTCAAGTTGACCGCCATCGGGTAATGCTAAATCGCACTTGTATGATTTTCTCGCTTCGCGATAATTTTCAGCAATAACGCTAAGGCCAAGAATGTCGGTATAAAAGCGTTTAGACGCAGGGTAGTCGCTACAAATTAGCGCGACGTGGTGAATTCCTTTTAACATAAGTAAACTCCGTTAAAGCATGACCCGAGGGTGCTGCACACAATCATACCCTATGGCATCTCTTGTCCACGAGCGGTTTCAAGCAATAAGTACCAATGTTCGCGAGTCAGTTTAACATTCATTGCTTTATGACAAGCTTTTATACGCTCAATATTGGTTGTACCGAGCACCGGTTGAATATTGGTAGGATGGCGCATTAACCAAGCTAATACGATGGCTTCTGGGCTAGTCTCGTATTCGGCGGCCAGAGAGTTGACTAATGCAGCCGTAGCGGCATCAGTATCGTTGTGGGTACTGGCGCCCGTATACTTGCCTTGTGCCAAGCTTCCCCATGCCTGAAGTTGCACTTTGTTCATCATGCAATACTCAAGTGTACCTGGTGCATAACCAGAGTTACGGTTTGCCGGGCTATTAGTGGTAACACCATCTTCTAGCCAGTCTCGAAACGCTAAGCTCATCTCCAATTGGTTCGCCACAATTGGGCTTGAAAGCGCCGATTGAAGGTACGCCATTTGATGCCCATGCATGTTTGAAACGCCAACGTGCTTTATCTTACCTTGTTGTTGCAAGGAAGAAAGCGTGGTAGCAACTTCGTCCAATTCCATTAACGGATCGGGGCGATGAAGCAGCAAAATATCAAGTTGCTCAATGTTCAAACGCTGCAAGATACCTTCTACCGAAGATTCAATCCATTTTGCTGAGAAATCGTAGCGCTTTGGTCCTAAATCATCTTCGAATCGTATCGCACACTTAGATTGCAGAATCATACGTTCTTTCAGCGACGGGTTTTCTTTTAAAACCTTGCCAAACACTGTTTCAGCTTTGCCAAAAGTATAGATATCTGCATGATCGAACACATTTATATCAAGAGCCAATGCTTGTTCTATTACCTGGTGTGCTTGTAACACATGTTCTTTTGTTGCTGCTTCGTTGTTCCAGCCACCACCAAGGCCCATGCAGCCATAGACGAGTCTGCTTGCGTTTGGGAAATAGTTTTGCATCTTATACTCCAAATAAATGTGCAACTGCGTTGGCAGTCACAATAACGTGCTATTTTGCTAAAGTAAGCCATATATAGATGAAGCTAGGGGATTAGTCGATGTTTAACACATTGAATACGTATGAAGGTATTTTTCGCCGATTGTTTAGCCAGCATAGTAAAAAATGGTTTAGTGTAGCCATGTTATTTACGTTGGTTGGATGTACATCAATACCAGATGGCATCAAGCCGGTGGAAGGATTTGAGTTAGACCGCTATTTAGGTCAGTGGTACGAAGTAGCGCGCTACGATCACAGTTTTGAAGAGGGGCTATCCAATGTGACGGCCACCTACGCTATGCGCGGCGATGGTGGCGTAAAGGTTATCAACCGAGGTTATTCTCAAGAAGAAGCAAAGTGGGATGAGGCTGAAGGGAAAGCTTATTTTGTATCAACGGCCGATACTGCGCATTTGAAAGTATCATTTTTTGGTCCTTTCTATGCCAGTTATGTTGTGATGGCATTAGACAAAGAAGACTATCAATATGCCATGATAACAGGGCCTGATAGAGACTATTTGTGGATATTAGCGAGAGAAAAGACCTTACCTCAAGAAACTATCGACGCCCTTTTAGCCCAAGCTACGCAGAACGGCTTCGATACTAGCAAATTGATTTGGGTCTCTCACGACACGCCTTGATAGTGAGAAGCAGACGTTTTTGCCAGCCCCTATTTAGTCGAATTGTGGTATACTTTGCGGCAAAATATTGTAGGGACATTTGCTGTGCTTCAAGAAGCTGTTTTCAATCGAGCGGATAACGCTTGCGAGTTGTGTAAGAACACCGAAAATTTAGACGTTTACATGGTACCCGAGTCACCAGATGAAACTGCTGGCTGCGCGATACTTACTTGCCAAACCTGCCGAGATCAACTTAACAGTGAAGCCGACATAGACGCCAACCACTGGCGTTGTCTTAATGACGCCATGTGGTCACCCACACCCGCAGTTCAAGTGGTTGCTTACCGTATGCTTAATAAAATAAGCGGTGAAAGCTGGGCACAAGATTTGTTAGACATGGCCTACTTAGAAGACGATGTTAAACAGTGGGCTGAAGCGGGACTTATTGAGCAAGAAGCGACGCTTGATTGTAACGGTGCTGCACTGCAAGCTGGTGATAATGTGCACCTTGTTAAAGATCTTACCGTGAAGGGAGCTGGCTTTACGGCGAAGCGCGGTACACCAGTAAGAGGCATTAGCCTAAGCGATAATCCTTTGCATATTGAAGGTAAAGTGAATGGTACCCGCATTGTTATTATCGCGGCTTATACAAAAAAATCTTAATTGGTCTTAAAGAAGAGAGCTTTCGGTTATGCAAACGCTAACGATTAGAACCCCCGATGATTGGCACTTACATTTTCGTGACAACGAAATGTTAGCAGAAACTGTCCCAGCTACAGCCCGTTGTTTCCAGCGTGCCATTGTTATGCCCAACTTAGTTCCACCTGTGGTGAATGCAAGTATGGCGGTTGATTACAAACAGCGGATAGAAGCGGCTCGCCCAGCCGGCAGCAACTTTGAACCTCTAATGACTCTCTTTTTGACGAACACCACATCAGTACAAGATATTGCTGATGCGAAGTCCGCTGGCGTAACGGCGTGTAAGCTATACCCAGCTGGCGCAACGACCAATTCAGATGCTGCAGTAAAAGGTATCGAGGCGTTATACCCTGTTTTTGAAGCCATGGAGGCTCACGGGTTACTACTGCTTATCCATGGTGAAGTTACCGAATCGCATATTGATATCTTCGACCGTGAAAAAGTGTTCATCGATACGCACTTGTCACCTATCGTGGCGGCTTTTCCGAACTTAAAAGTAGTATTTGAGCATATTACTACCGCAGACGCAGCAGCTTTTGTGGTAGATGCTAGCGCCAACGTAGGAGCGACAATCACTCCGCAGCATTTATTGTTAAATCGCAATGACTTACTGGTTGGTGGGGTTCGACCACACAACTATTGCTTGCCAGTGTTAAAGCGAAATACACATCAAAAAGCACTGCAAGATGTGGTCGCCAGCGGTAACAGCAAATTCTTCTTAGGTACTGATTCAGCACCTCATGCAAAGCATAAAAAAGAGAACGCGTGTGGTTGTGCAGGTTGCTACAGCGCATGGTCTGCCATCGAACTTTATGCCGAAGTGTTCGAGCAGTTGGGCGCATTAGATAAGTTAGAAGGGTTCGCCAGTAACTACGGTGCCGATTTCTACGGATTACCAAGAAACAACACAACAATGACGTTAGTAAAAGAAGCGTGGACAGTACCTGAAGAGGTCACGTTGGCTGATGGTACCGATATGGTGCCTTTCTATGCAGGGCAGACGCTTCAATGGAAACTAAAAGATACTTTCCAAACACGTTAGCCAGACTAACCAAATGCCTTGTACTGCTTGTGCTAGTGATAAATTCGGTAGCGCATCCAGCAGTTCGGGCAGAAAACGCAGTAATACAGGTGTCTTCTGTTGAAGACGCCAGTACGCATTTTGAATGGCTAAGTCATTATCAGCAACGTTTAGTCAAAGAGATTGCCTTATTAGCGGGTTATCAAACGCAGTTCGATTTACCTGAATCTTCAGTTATCGGTGCAACTACCGATTCAAAAGCCGCTGGTCATTTTGAGGGGCTCATGCCTTCGCCCCGTCTATATGCTGGAGTGCGAAGAACCCCAGAAAATGAGCATCAGTATTACTGGGTGACCGCCATTGCGGCATTTGCATGTGAAAAAGCGGTGTCAGTGTGTAGTAATAATACAGGGGCAGGTAACGGAAACGTTAGTCTAAGCTACGTAGCCTTAAAAAATAGCGAAGAAAATAAAACGTTAGCAGAATCTCTCTCCTTAGCGGCGAGTGAATATAAAGTGTCTGCTGACTATAAAGAACTACAACATAGCGTTGCTGAGAAACTCGGCACATCAAAGCATGTGTTTTCATTCGGTATTTTGAGCTTTGTTGGCGAGTTGAACGTTGATTCCAGCGATTTGTGGATCATTTCAGATTTGGTTCCGCTTTTCAGTGAAGTGGGTGAGCATAATGAGTTAGAAGGTATTGCTGCTGATTTCGTTAGAGATGTATTGGATGATGCGGGTATTGCTTCACCCATACTCTACGCCCCTTGGCAGCGCATCGCGAAAGAAGCGATTTCCAAGCCAAATGTACTGGTTTTTTCTATCGTTCTCACTGCGCAAAGAGAGCCTGTATTTCATTGGATTTCACCTATATCCCGTAATCTGCATGGTTTGTTTGGTATAGATCAACACTCATACCGCAATATCGATGACGTTCCTTCTACAATGCGGGTGGGTACGTTAAAGAATGATTACCGTTTCGAGGTGGCTAGTGCAAGGGGCTTCCACACGGTGGCGTACGGTAGCTGGAAGGAAATAGTGAATGCGCTTTTAAGCAATGAGGTGGATGTCATCTTTGCTTCTCAAGGTGCTATAGATTTCGGGTGTGTTGATAAGACACGGTGTAACGATATAAAACAAGTCGCACCATATAAAGTGTCTTCAGCCTACTTGGCATTATCTAAACTCGATACGTCGCTGGTGTTAGTAGAAATGCTTAAACTCACGTCAGCGAAAATTAAAAAAAGTAAGAAATTTAGGCAAACTTCTCAACAATGGAGTGAAGCCGTTCATAATAATCACAATGTTGCCCATCATATTGAAAATGGTGTTGTGCATCTTTGGAAAAAACAGAAATGACAATTGAAACAATAAAGCAGTTGGAAATAAATCCAGCGATTACAAAAGCGTTAGATGCACAAGGTATTTTTACCTTATCGCCTATTCAAGCACAGTCTTTACCTCATGCATTAGCGGGAAGCGATGTTATTGGGCAAGCGCAAACAGGCAGTGGTAAAACGCTTTGCTTCGTAATACCGGCGCTTGAAAAGATTGACCCTACATTATTTGCCACTCAAGTACTGGTATTGTGCCCCACGCGAGAGTTGGCAGATCAAGTTGCCGTGCAGTATAGAAATGCTGCAAAGCAAATTGGCAATATAAAAGTGATGACCATTTGTGGCGGCCAACCTATGGGTCCTCAAATTCAGTCGCTTAAGCACGGCGCTCATGTTGTAGTGGGCACGCCTGGTCGCGTGATGGAGCACGTAGAGAAGCGCAGGCTGATGCTAAAAGATGTACGTTTACGCGTGCTTGATGAAGCCGACCGCATGCTAGACATGGGCTTTGAAGATGACTTAAAAGTCATTTTTTCACCGATGAAGAAGGGCGTACAAACGTTACTGTTTTCTGCTACTTATACGGAAGAAATTGAGCGTATTGCCGATCAGTATTTAACCGAACCAGTGATTTGTAAGGTTGAAAGTGATGAGTCGAACAAACCGTCGATTACTCAAATTGGTTACAACGTACTTGCGCACACACGAATACAAACGCTCAAAGCAATTCTTACCGATTCTCAGCCTAAAACGGCTATCGTGTTTTGTAACCGTCGGGTACAAGTGACCGAAGTGGTCGCGTCGTTACTTGAAGATGGCTTTAGCGCAGCAGGTTTACAAGGCGAAATGGAGCAGTACGAGCGTACAGCAGTTCTTAATCAGTTCGCTAGTGACGCACTACAAGTGCTGGTTGCTACTGATGTAGCCGCACGTGGGCTTGATATTGATGATATTCCTTGTGTAATTAACTACACAGTGAGCGAAGAGCCGGAAACACATATTCACCGTATTGGGCGTACCGCTCGTGCGGGCGCTGAAGGTACAGCAATAACGTTAGTGGGCGACGAGGAAGAACATTTCTTGCGTAAAATTGAAGTGCTACAAGGTACTGATATTCCGCTAAAAGGTGCACAAGGCTTACGTTTCCATAAAAATCGAATCATCCAACCTGAATTTAGCTGCATTTCACTGAGTGCAGGTAAAAAGCAAAAGCTTCGTCCTGGCGACTTAGTTGGTGCGCTTACTAAAGATGCAGGCATACCAGGCGATGATGTAGGCAAAATTGCGGTGCAAAATAGCCAAAGCTTTATTGCGGTTAAGTTGCGTAGTGTAAAGCGTGCTATGAATCACTTCCGCGAAGGTAAAATTAAAGGCAAACGAGTAAGAGCGCGTAAGTTATAGGTGATATCAACTATAATAGCCTAAGCGTATAGAACAAATGCTATGCAAGTATATTTAACGAGTTCAATAGGCAGAGTAAAGGCGATTTCATGTCAGGCGAAACAGATTTAAATACCTTATTGCAAACACTTCAGCCAGTGTTAAGCATTGAAGCGTTTGTATTTGTGAGCGTGCCTTACGCTGTTTCGCCAACTCAACTGGCCAATGCCTTAATGGTGTATAAAGAAGATGAAGGTACAACCCTTATTCTTGAATCATCTTTTGCAAGTAACGAAGGCTTTGCTGTAGACATTACCTTTAAGCGCATCACGTGCAATGTCCATTCAAGTTTAGATGCGGTAGGTATGACCGCAGCAATGTCGGCTGCTCTTACGCGGGCTAATATTAGCGCGAATGTGGTAGCTGGCTATTATCACGACCATATTTTCGTTCCGGTTGGCCGAGCCGATGAAGCCATTGCAGTATTGCTTGAATTGGCCAATCCTTCATAAGCCATAAGCCTCACGCATTCCCCCTAAAGCGCAAACCCTTAATCCGTCAGATTCAGAACAAAAGCTAGCTAGCGCTCGAACCTTGATAACTAACCGCCCCTTTCACGATAAAAAATTGTGCAAGGTAGTATGTTGTCATTACTAGGAAGCTAGATAAGGGAAAGGGTTCTTTAAATAGGGAATGCGCCAGAATACTGTCAGAGCAAATAAAGCAAAAAGCGCCTAATACGATGGTGTTACTCATGTTAAATACTAGCGCAGTGATCCCCATTAAAGATATAGCCGCTAAGTACACGCACACAGGTACAAATAGCTGCCCAGTACTGGGCAATATATGGCGTCCAATAATGAGAGCAAAGACAATAACCCCGAGCACGCCTACTAAGCGCCATCGGTTTAACGAGTTGTTCATAGTCGACAAGCTCATAGTCCCCTGCGTGCAAAAACTCACGATGTAAATAATGTGGGCAACTAAAAAGCTAATTAGCCCAAATATAAACCCGTTTTCAAGCTGTATTGCTAGGAATACATCGCCACATCCACTGGCAATAATAGCCAATGAAATGAGCTGGCGAAAGCGACCTTGTAGCATCGTTATGCTAGTAACGAGCAATATGCAAATAGGCAATACCTTAGGCAAAAACTGAAAAGGGTAAGAAGCTAACGTGAGGGTGAGGAGATAAAAGCAACTTGTTATTAAAAATAGAAGATAAAGGTTTGCGCCGTTCAAGTAGTGGCGTAAATGCGAGGCAAACTTCATAGTATTAAGCTCCGAAAAACCATAGTAAATCTGCAGCTATCAGGCCAACGTGGCTAGCGAATCAATGCTATCGATTTTCGTACGATTTAGGCACGATTCAAACATTCAATGCAGATATAAAAAAGCGACAATGAATGAATTGCCGCCTCTTCAATAACACTATCCAATACCTATTACCAAATTTTTACGCGCTCTTCTGGCGGTAAATACAAATCATTTTCCTCGGTAACATCAAACGCCTCGTAAAATTCAGGAACGTTGCGCAATGCACCGTTAGTACGGAATTTTGTTGGTGAGTGGGTGTCGGTTTGAATTTGGTTGCGTAAGGCTTCATCACGATACTTGCTTGCCCATACTTGGCCGTAACCAATAAATACGCGCTGATCGCCAGTGTAACCGTCAATAACAGGGGCTTCTTCACCCTCTAAGGTTAAGTGATAGGCTTTAAGCGCAATACTAATACCGCCCAAGTCGCCAATGTTTTCCCCAAGGGTGTATTCACCGTTAACGAAGAGTTCTGGCAGGGCTTCGAATTCGTTGAATTGCTCGACAAGTTTCGCCGTTCTCGCTTCAAATTCTTGTCGGTCTGTATCAGTCCACCAGTTTCGTAACGCGCCATCGCCATCAAACGTCGAACCTGAATCATCAAAACCATGACCAATTTCATGTCCGATAACGGCACCAATACCACCGTAGTTTACCGCGTCTTCTGCATTCATATCGAAAAATGGCGGCTGAAGTATGGCTGCTGGGAAAACAATTTCATTCGCCGTTGGGTTGTAGTAAGCATTAACGGTTTGAGGCGTCATACCCCACTCATGCTTCCATACTGGGCCGCCTTGTTTCTTGAGCATTTCTTCGTAGGCAACATCAGCCGAGCGCTTTAAGTTACCAAATAAATCACTGCCTTTAACGACCAGCTGAGAATAGTCTTTCCACGTATCGGGGTAACCAATCTTCACGGTAAATTTAGATAGTTTGTCTAACGCCTGCTCACGCGTTTCGTCTGTCATCCAATCTAGTTTTTCAATACTGTCTTTATATGCCAGTAAAAGATTGCTCACCATCTCGGTCATGCGCTCTTTTGCTTCAGGCGGGAAGTATTGTTTCACGTAAACTTTACCGATAACTTCACCTACATGGGCATTAGAAAGGCTAACAGCTCTGCGCCAGCGTGGCTCAGGCTCTTCAACTCCGCGTAATGTCTTGCTGTAAAAATTGAAATTAGCGGTGTCGAAATCTTCACTCAAACGGCTGGCTGAGGCATTAAGTAAGCCCCATTTTAAGAATACCTTCCAATCTTCCAATGAGGTTTCAGTAATGAAAGTATCCATTTGCTTCATGAAATCAGTTTGAAGAAATACAATACTGTCTACATCGTCTAATTCCATTTTTTTAAGAAATAATGACCACGGGAAGTTAGGCATAAGAGTGCTTAGTTCTGACACAGGCACTTTGTTGTAGTTAGCCGCCCAATTACGTACTTCCTCTTTCTTCATATGAAGCTCAGCAATACGGCTTTCCATATCAAACAACATTTGTGCGTTATCTGATGGCGCATCAAATTCAGCGAGGGTAAACATGGTTTCAATATGTTTAACGTAGGCATCGCGGATTTCTTGTGATTTGGTGTCGTCTTTAAAATAGTAATCGCGCTCAGGCAGGCCAAGGCCAGACTGCCATGTATAAATCATATAAGATTCTGGCGATTTGAAATCTGCATTTTGACCAACGTTGAAAGGGGTCACATAGCCGTACCGGATGGCATAGGCAAAGTATGCAGCTAATTCATCGTAATTAGTGATATCTTCAATTTTTTCAATGTCGGCATTAATTGGACTTATACCCAACTCATTAAGCGTATCCGTGTCCATGTAAGCACGGTAGAAGTCGCCCACTTTTTGCTCATCGGTACCATCTGCGAAGTCGCCTTCGGCAGAGCTTTTAATAATTTTCATCACATGGTCTTGAGATTCATCACGCAAAATCGTGAAAGCGCCATAACTTGATTTGTCGGCTGGGATCTCAAGGTTATCCACCCACGTGCCATTCACGTATTGGAAAAAGTCGTTGCCTGGATCGGCCGTTAAATCCATGTTTTCTTTGTTCACGCCTGACTTCAACTCTTGCTGTTGCGATACAGCGGTTGGCGCTTGGCTTTCTGGTTGTGTGTTTTGCGGACTACATGCGGTTAGTGCTAATGCAACACTTAAGCTAACTACGCTTTTCAACATGGATTGTTATTCCTATTTTATAAGCTTGTGTGTGAACCAAGTCGTTATTAATTTATGTCGTTAAGTTCATATCTCGTTGGCTGAATACTGACCCATGGCCTATCGAATAAGACATGAAAGACAGTATTCTCTTACGTTAATATTTATCACGCCCCTTCCATTAGAAAAAGCACTTATAGTGAAAATACATAGCTTGTAACAACTTCTGTGTGTAATTTCGATATATTGACCACATAGGGCAGGCAAATCCACCTTTACACTCCATTTAACGCTGAAGGAATTTACATGATTCAATTCGATACCGTGTCACCTTGCGAGTACGCCGATGCATTGCCACGGGAGCAGTTTATGGATTATAGAATTAAGCCGTTATGGCAGCCTATACCACGTATTGCTGGCCCTGCGTTTACAGTGAAATGTGAGGCAGGAGATCACCTTATGCTTCACGCGGCCATTTATCGCGCTAACGCCGGCGATATCATCGTGGTTGAAGCTGATGATAAATTCGCGGTGGCGGGCGGTAACGTGTGTGCAATTGCGCAGTCTAGAGGCATTAAAGGGTTTGTTATCGACGGTGTTATTAGAGACTTAGCAGAAACTAGAGAAAATCAATTCCCTGTCTTTGCCCGTGGTGTAGTGCCTAAGCCAGGTGCTAAAAAGTGTACATCGCCCCTTAATCAGCCCATTCAATGTGGTGGCGTGACAGTGAATGCCGGTGACATTATTGTGGCTGACGAAGAGGGTATTGCGGTAATTCCACAAGCGCAAGCACAAGAAGCTTTTGATATAGCCTTTGCCCGTGGTGAGAAAGATGCAGCCATGACACTTGAGCAGTGGCAAGCGCAGCATAGTGCAAAGGTAGAGAGCATTCTGACAAACTTAGGCTACAAAGAGGAGTAAGCCGATGTTTTAAACCCGAGCATTGAACATATCGTGTAGAATGATGTAATTAAACGCAGTTGATGTAGAACGACACGAGTTATGTTGCATGTTTTCATTTTTTGAACGATTAACACAGCCTTTCCCTAAAGCCCCACCAGGGCAACCTCCAACAGGTATTGTTGCCTTTTGTAAGTACTACACCCAAGGAATGTGGGGCGTTATCGCAACCGTCTCTATTTTAAGTGCCATTGTTGCGGTACTTGAAGTCGCGCTGTTCGGTTTCTTGGGCCAATTGGTAGATTGGTTTTCAGAACAAAATCGAGAAACTTTTTTAGCCGAGCAAAAATGGACCTTAATTGGCATGGCGGTTACCGTGCTGGTGCTGATTCCAGGCTTTATCCTGTTACGCTCACTGTTTTCACGCCAATCGCTTATGGGAAATTTCCCGATGCGTATTCGCTGGCAAGCCCACCGCTATTTATTAGGCCAAAGCTTAACTTTTTTTCACGATGAGTTTGCGGGTCGCGTGGCCACTAAAGTCATGCAAACCGCGCTATCGGTACGTGAAACCGTAACCAAAGTCCTCGATTTACTGGTATACATTAGCGTTTACTTTATTTCTATGGTGGTACTGGTGTTCAGTACCGATTGGCGCTTAGCGGTGCCGCTTGTGGTGTGGTTCTTTGTGTACATGTTCATCTTGCGCATGCTGGTACCCAAGCTTAAAGAAGTGTCACAAAAACAGGCCGATGCTCGCTCTATGATGACGGGTCGAATTGTTGACAGTTACACCAATATCACGACAGTAAAGTTATTTTCTCATAGCCGCCGCGAAGCTGACTACGCCAGAGAAAGCATGGATGGCTTTTTAAAAACGGTGTATCCACAAATGCGTTTGGTAACGGTATTAGAGTTTTGTGTAGAAATGTCGAATGCCATATTGGTATTTACCATTGGCGCACTGTCTGTGTATTTGTGGATGGAAAACTTGGCTACCCCTGGGGATATTGCCATTGCGATTAGTTTGTCTCTTCGCCTAAATGGTATGTCGCATTGGATCATGTGGGAAGTATCGGGCCTGTTTGAAAATCTAGGCACGGTGCAAGATGGTATGAATACCCTAGCCCAACCTATTGCAGTGAAAGATAATCCTAAAGCCACGGCGCTTAGTGTGCAGGGCGGTGGTATTAAGTTCGATAATGTGGACTTTAACTACGCAGGTGCAGATAACCAACCCATCGATGTATTTTCTAATCTAGAGCTTGCCATTCACCCGGGTGAGAAAGTGGGCTTGGTAGGGCGCTCAGGCTCAGGCAAGTCCACGTTAGTTAATTTGCTGATGCGATTTTACGATACCCAATCGGGGCGCATTGTTATTGATGGGCAAGATATAACCCAAGTTGGCCAAGAAACCTTGCGGGCTAAAATTAGCATGGTGACGCAAGATACGTCGCTTATGCACAGGTCAGTACGTGACAACATTCTTTATGGGCGCACCAATGCCAGCGAAGAAGAAATGATAAACGCCGCCAAGCTATCAGAAGCTCATGAGTTTATTCTTACGCTCACTGACAGCCAAGGAAGAACAGGCTACGACGCCCATGTTGGGGAGCGTGGCGTGAAGCTATCGGGCGGGCAACGACAACGTATTGCGATTGCTCGCGTGCTATTGAAAGACGCACCTGTACTAATCTTAGATGAAGCCACTTCTGCCTTAGACTCAGAAGCTGAAGCCGCTATTCAAGCAAGCCTAGATAAAGTGATGGAAGGTAAAACCGTATTGGCTATCGCGCATAGGCTTTCAACGATTGCGCAAATGGACCGATTATTAGTGTTAGAAAAAGGGCAGATAGTAGAGCAGGGTACACATGCCGAATTAATTGCGCATAATGGTATTTATGCCAAGTTATGGGCACATCAAACAGGCGGCTTTATTGGCGTGGAATAGTTTTTCACTGAGATAACGAGTTAAACGGCACAGTAAGTTGCAGAACAACTTGCACTGAGGGAATTACCACCAACATGGTTAACAAAAACCTTGTGCCGCTTGTTATCTTGAGTATAATACGCCTCCCTCCCTTGCGATACCGCACTTTCCATTGAAATGACGCTGAATTCCCAAGGGTAGTGTAAGTAAAATTTGTGAGTTAAACACCACAGGGGTGTAGTTCGAATTGGTAGAACAGCGGTCTCCAAAACCGATGGTTGGGGGTTCGAGTCCCTCCACCCCTGCCAAATTACAAGTTCGCGTATTAGCGCGAGCAAAACGACGCTGTAGTGCTAGGATCGTGACATGAGCGAAAAGACGGAAAATCAGTCCAATGCATTGGACATGTTTAAATGGGTAGTGGTATTTGCCCTACTTGCTGGATTGGTTACGGCCAACACAGTGTTCGGTGAAATTTCAGTATTATACCGTGCAGTTACCGCAGTAGTGGTAGTGGTTATTGCTGGCTTCATCGCAGCATCAACGGTGAAAGGCAGCACTTTCCTTAGCTTTGCTAAAGAGTCGCGCACTGAAGTTCGCAAAGTAGTATGGCCGACCCGTCAAGAAGCAAACCAAACTACTATCATCGTACTAGCGGCTACGTTGGTAATGGCATTAATCCTTTGGGGATTAGACGGCATTATCGTTCGTGTTGTTGGATACATTACTGGAATAGGAGCATAACGTATGTCTGAAGAAGAAATTAAAAAAAGATGGTACGTAGTACAAGCATATTCTCAGTACGAAGGTCGCGTTCAAAAAACGCTACTTGAATATATCAAGATGCACGGTATGGAAGAGCACTTCGGTCAGATTCTAGTTCCGACTGAAGAAGTTGTTGAAATGCGTGCTGGCCAAAAGCGTAAATCTGAGCGTAAGTTCTACCCAGGTTACGTATTGGTAGAAATGGCAATGAACGAAGAATCTTGGCACTTAGTGAAAAGCGTTCCTCGTGTACTTGGTTTCATCGGTGGTACTTCTGACCGCCCAATGCCAATTACCCAAAAAGAAGCAGACGCCATTCTTAACCGTCTTGAAGAGTCAGTTGATAAGCCTAAGCCGAAGACATTGTTCGAGCCAGGCGAAGTGGTTCGCGTTACAGACGGTCCATTTGCAGACTTCAACGGTGTGGTAGAAGAAGTAGACTACGAAAAGAGCCGCGTAAAAGTGTCGGTACTTATCTTCGGTCGTTCTACACCGGTAGATCTAGAATTCGGACAGGTAGAGAAAGGCTAGGTCTTTTTATCTACCTCCAAATTCATAAAAAAAGCCCCTTAATAGGGGCTTTTTTGTGCGAGGAGCTTTTGTGGGATTCAGATAGTAATGGGTGAAACATCATTACTTCTTTTTTTGTAAAAAATAGACGGTTAATTCACCCACAAAAACACGCTTAAAAAAGCAAAAAAAAAATGAAAATAAAAATTGCAGAATTAGGCTCGTGTTTTTGGATATTTGTTTGCTACTACTAAAAGAGTCCCAAAATCCGACATTTAAAGCGCGCTTTAAAATGAAGTTGACTATGATAAGGCAAATCATCCAGACTAGAAATTTAGTGGCATGTTCCATTTTTTTTTATTCATCTGTTGTTGCTGCATCTTCGGCGTCTGAAAGTACGTTGACAATTGCACCTGAAGCCACACCCCCTCCAACGGATGTAGCAAGTGAGCGAAAACCTGTTACTGGACTGATTGCACCTACAACCATTCCGGAAATTGTTCCAGCGCATTTCCCCACAACGCTCCAAACACTTCTTCTTTGCTAAAATTAAGGCTTAGTGCAACTTACACAAAGCCGCGTTAATTTTGACAACCCTGAATATTTAATAAAACTGGCCATGAGAACGTTTTTTAGTCACATTTATGCTTGCATACCATTTGAACACCTTATATAATGCGCGCCCTTTTAAACGGAAACGGGAAGCCGATTGAGCAGGTAATCTCTGTACTTGCAAGGCGCTATACCCAAACAAGAGAGCATTTAAAATGGCTAAAAAAGTAAGCGGTATTATTAAGCTTCAGGTTGCAGCAGGCGCTGCTAACCCAAGTCCACCAGTTGGTCCTGCACTAGGTCAACACGGTGTGAACATCATGGAATTCTGTAAAGCGTTTAACGCAAAAACAGATAGCCTTGAGAAAGGTGCTCCGGTACCTGTAGAAATTACGGTTTATGAAGATCGTTCTTTCACATTCGAAACTAAGACTCCTCCTGCGTCTTACCTGCTTAAGAAAGCAGCGGGCATCAAGAGCGGTTCTGGCCGTCCTAACACTGAAAAAGTGGGTACTGTTACTCGCGCTCAGTTGGAAGAAATCGCCAAAACTAAAGAACCAGACTTAACTGCAGCTGACCTAGATGCAGCGGTTCGCACTATCGCGGGTTCTGCTCGCTCAATGGGCTTGAACGTAGAGGACTAATCGAATGGCTAAATTATCTAAACGCGCTCGCATTATCCGCGAAAAAACAGACGCGACTAAAGAATACGAAATCAACGAAGCAGTTGCTTTGCTTAAAGAATTAGCGACAGCTAAATTCGCTGAAAGCATTGACGTTGCAGTAAACCTTGGTATCGACGCTAAGAAATCTGACCAAAACGTTCGTGGTGCTACTGTACTACCTAACGGTACTGGTAAAGACGTTCGCGTTGCAGTATTTACTCAAGGTGCTAACGCTGAAGCCGCTAAAGAAGCTGGTGCTGACATCGTTGGTATGGAAGACCTTGCTGAGCAAGTGAAGAAAGGCGAAATGAACTTTGACGTTGTTGTTGCCAGCCCAGACGCTATGCGTGTTGTTGGTCAACTAGGTCAAATCTTAGGTCCACGTGGCCTAATGCCTAACCCTAAAACGGGTACAGTAACGCCAGACGTTGCTACTGCTGTTAAGAACGCTAAAGCTGGTCAGGTTCGCTACCGTAACGATAAGAACGGTATCATCCATGCTAGCATTGGTAAGATTGCGTTCGAAACAAACCAAATTCAAGAGAACCTTGAAGCATTACTAGAAGCATTGAAGAAAGCTAAGCCTTCTTCTGCTAAAGGTACTTATATCCAGAAGATCAGCCTAAGCACCACTATGGGCGCTGGCGTATCTCTAGATAAAGCTTCAGTAGGTCTTTAATAGCCTGCCGAGGCAACTCGGCTTCTCTGTAAAGGTAATGGGTTGGAGTCGTCAATACAGCAGTGCTGATTGGCAACTCCCGTCCAAGACCGCAGGTGCGATGTGGTGATTGAGGTAAGAGAACTTTCACATTAAACATATCGCTTAATAGAACAACCTGCGCAGACGGTGGTTTGACTCAGACTCTCTGGGGTAACAAACACCGTAGAGCGGTATCATCAATTATGTTGATATCAATCTGTGAACCCTGATGGCGTAAACAGGTAACTGTATACAAAGTCAGATACAAAGAGGTGAACTCAGTGGCACTAGGTTTAGCAGCAAAAAAAGAGATCGTAGCAGAAGTTTCTGAAGTTGCGTCTCGCGCTCTATCCGTTGCCGTCGCTGAATACCGTGGGATGGAAGTTGCAGAACTGACTGACCTTCGCGTAAAAGCTCGTGAGCAAGGCGTATACCTTAAGGTTATACGTAACACTCTAGCTAAGCGTGCATTGGCAGACAGTAAATTTGCAGACTTAGATAGCGCCCTTACTGGTCCTCTTATCTACGGCTTCTCAGTTGAGGCACCTGGTGGTGCAGCACGTCTTTTCAAAGACTTTGCGAAGCAAAACGATAAGTTGAACGTAACCGCTCTATCTATTGGTAGTGGTCTTCTTGGTCCAGATAAATTGGACGCAGTTGCTTCACTTCCTACTCGCGACGAAGCGCTTGCAAAACTTCTTGCAACCTTCAAAGCACCGGTTGGGAAATTCGTTCGTACTATCAACGAAGTACCTACCAAGTTTGTGCGCGTATTGGCGGCGATCAAAGACGAGAAGTAATTCCCGTTTTTGGCATATTGATTTTTTTAACATTTTAAAAACCCAGGAGTTTAGACCACATGGCTCTAACTAAAGAAGATATCTTAAACGCGATTGCTGAAATGCCAGTTATGGAATTGGTTGAGCTTATCGAAGCAGCTGAAGAAAAATTCGGTGTTGACGCATCTGCAGCAGTAGCTGTAGCTGGTCCAGCAGCGGGCGAAGCAGCAGCAGTTGAAGAAAAGACTGAGTTTGACGTTGTAATGACTTCATTCGGCGCAAACAAAGTTGCAGTAATCAAAGCAGTTCGCGCAGCGACTGGCCTAGGTCTTAAAGAAGCTAAAGAAGTAGTTGAATCTGCTCCTAAAGCTATCAAAGAAGGCGTAAGCAAAGAAGAAGCTGAAGAACTTAAAGCACAGCTAACTGAAGCTGGTGCTGAAGTTGAAGTTAAGTAATCTATTTGTTTAGATTATTTGCCTGAGACGGCAAGGCTGGTGGTTTTTTAAACCACCAGCCTTTTTGCGCTGTACAGTGTGTAGATTCTAACCCTTGACTACACTACTAAATGCGCACCTCGGAAATGACACATAAAAGCATAAAACCAACAAGTTAACTAATAATTGGTTAAATTTTGTTGTATGCTGTGGAATTGCCCCGAAAAAGGGTTGTGGAAGTTTGTTGCTTATGCGCAATTCAACACGAAGCTCATAGCTTGAAGCACTCGTCGCGATGCATAATGCAGCAGGTTGGGTCATAAATCAGCAGGCTGAGGAACCCATGGTTTACTCTTATAGCGAAAAGAAACGTATCCGTAAGGATTTTGGCAAACGCCCACAGGTATTGGAAATTCCATACCTTCTTTCAATTCAGCTTGATTCTTTCAAAAAGTTTATTGAGATCGACGCCGATGCTCAATACGGCTTGGAAGCAGCATTTCGTTCCGTTTTTCCGATAAAAAGCTACTCAGGTAACTCGGAGCTTCAATATGTTAGCTACCGTTTGGGAGAGCCAGTATTCGACGTTAAAGAATGTCAAATTCGTGGCGTCACATTCTCTGCTCCATTAAGAGTAAAACTACGGTTAGTATTGTTTGATAAAGACGCTGCACCAGGTACCGTAAAAGACATTAAAGAACAAGAAGTGTACATGGGCGAAATTCCATTGATGACTCAGAACGGTACGTTCGTTATCAATGGTACAGAGCGTGTTATCGTGTCACAACTACACCGTTCACCTGGTGTGTTCTTCGATCACGATAAAGGCAAAACTCACTCGTCAGGTAAAGTGCTTTATAATGCACGTGTAATTCCTTACCGTGGTTCATGGCTAGACTTCGAGTTCGATCCTAAAGATAACCTGTTTGTTCGTATTGACCGTCGTCGTAAGTTGCCAGCAACTATCATCTTACGCGCGCTTGAAATGACGTCAGAAGAAATCTTGGATACGTTCTTTGAGAAAGTCAGTGTACGTATCGATAAAGATAAGTTAATGATGGAAGTGGTGCCAGATCGTCTTCGTGGCGAAACAGCGGCATTTGATATCATTGATGGCGAAGGTAATGTTGTCGTTGAAACTGGTCGTCGTGTATCTGCACGTCATACTCGTGCGCTTGAAAAAGCGGGTTTAACTGAACTTGAAGTTCCAGCAGATTACCTAATTGGTCGCGTATTCGCGGCAACGTACGTAAATGAAGATACTGGCGAAGTTATCGTTAGCGCTAACGAAGAGTTAACGCTTGAGAACTTAGCGGCACTAAGCCAAGCTGGTATTAAAGAGTTCGAAACGCTGTACATTAATGAATTGGACCACGGCTCATACATTTCTGACACATTGCGTATCGACTCTTCAACAAACCGCCTAGAAGCGCTTGTTGAAATTTACCGCATGATGCGTCCTGGTGAGCCACCAACAAAAGACGCAGCAGAAACCTTATTCCAAAACCTTTTCTTCTCAGATGAGCGTTATGACCTATCTTCTGTAGGTCGTATGAAGTTCAACCGCCGTTTAGGCCGTGAAGAATTGATTGGTTCAGGCACCCTAGATAAAGACGATATTGTTTCAGTAATGAAGCAACTTATCGAGATTCGTGACGGTAAAGATGAAGTGGACGATATCGACCACTTGGGTAACCGCCGTATCCGTTCTGTGGGTGAAATGGCTGAAAACCAATTCCGTGTTGGTTTAGTACGTGTTGAGCGTGCTGTTAAAGAGCGTCTAAGCTTAGGCGACCTTGATAGCATTATGCCGCAAGACCTTATTAACGCTAAGCCTATTTCGGCTGCGGTTAAAGAGTTCTTCGGTTCATCACAGCTTTCTCAGTTCATGGACCAAAACAACCCGTTATCAGAAGTAACGCATAAGCGTCGTATTTCTGCATTAGGCCCGGGTGGTCTTACGCGTGAGCGTGCAGGCTTCGAAGTACGTGACGTACACCCTACGCACTACGGTCGTCTGTGTCCTATCGAGACCCCTGAAGGTCCAAACATCGGTTTGATCAACTCATTGGCAAGCTTCGCGCGTACC
This sequence comes from Alteromonas lipotrueae, assembly GCF_019249215.1. Classification (GTDB taxonomy): domain Bacteria; phylum Pseudomonadota; class Gammaproteobacteria; order Enterobacterales; family Alteromonadaceae; genus Alteromonas; species Alteromonas lipotrueae. Next base: position 10,142 of record NZ_JAESDI010000007.1, on the reverse strand, counting down.
AATGACTTTGGTTTCCTTGAAACGCCGTTCCGTCGCATTGTTGATGGTGTGGTAAGTGAAGAAATCGATTACTTGTCTGCAATTGAAGAAGGTCAATTCGCAATTGCACAGGCAAACATTGTTTTAACCGCAAACGGTGAGCTAGTAGACGACCTTATTCCATGTCGTCACCGTGGTGAAACCACCTTGATGCCGAAAGAAGACATCAAGTACATGGACGTTTCTCCACAGCAAATCGTTTCAATCGCTGCGAGTATCATTCCGTTCCTAGAACACGATGATGCTAACCGCGCATTGATGGGTGCGAACATGCAACGTCAGGCTGTACCTACATTACGTGCTGATAAGCCGCTTGTTGGTACCGGTATGGAAAGAACCATTGCTGTTGACTCAGGTGTTACTGTAGTTGCTAAGCGTGGTGGTAGAGTTGACTATGTTGACGCTAGCCGTATCGTTATTAAAGTAGAAGAAGATGAAATGCTTCCTGGTGAAGCAGGTATCGACATCTACAACCTGACTAAATACACACGTTCAAACCAGAACACCTGTATCAATCAGCGCCCTACTTGTAGTGTAGGCGACCCGATTGTTGCTGGCGATGTATTGGCTGACGGTCCATCTACTGACTTGGGCGATCTTGCGCTTGGTCAGAACATGCGTATCGCGTTCATGCCTTGGAACGGTTATAACTTCGAGGATTCAATCCTTATCTCTGAGCGTGTAGCTCAGGAAGACCGTTTCACCACTATCCACATTCAAGAACTAAGCTGTATTGCTCGTGATACTAAGCTTGGGCCAGAAGAGATTTCTTCTGATATTCCGAATGTTGGCGAATCTGCACTAAGCAAACTTGATGAATCAGGTGTTGTTTACATTGGTGCGGAAGTGAAAGGCGGCGACATTCTGGTAGGTAAAGTAACACCTAAAGGTGAAACTCAGCTTACGCCAGAAGAAAAACTATTAAGAGCTATCTTCGGTGAAAAAGCGTCTGACGTAAAAGATACGTCACTACGTGTGCCTAACTCTGTTCACGGTACGGTTATCGACGTTCAAGTCTTTACCCGTGACGGCGTAGAGAAAGACAAACGTGCGCTTGAAATTGAAGACATGCAACTTCGTCAGGTTAAGAAAGACCTTACTGACGAATTTGAAATTCTTGCAGACGGTATCTTTGCTCGTGCACAAAACGCATTACTACGCTCTGGTGTTGAACAAGCTAAGCTTGACAGCCTACCGCGTGAGAAGTGGTTTGAAATTGCATTAAACGACGAAGACGTTCAGCTTGAGATCGACCAAATTGCTGATCAGCACGCAGAAATCAAAGAAGACTTCGATAAGAAGTTTGAAACTAAGCGTCGCAAGATCACACAAGGCGATGACCTAGCACCTGGTGTCCTTAAGATTGTTAAGGTTTACCTAGCTGTTAAGCGTCACATCCAGCCTGGTGATAAGATGGCCGGTCGTCACGGTAACAAAGGTGTAATTTCAACGATTCAGCCTGTGGAAGACATGCCATATGATGCTAACGGTACGCCGGTAGACATCGTATTGAACCCACTAGGTGTACCATCGCGGATGAACATCGGTCAGATCCTAGAAACACATATGGGTATGGCTGCTCACGGTCTTGGTGTGAAAATCGACCGCATGCTCAAAGAGCATGAAGAGATGCAAAAGCTTCGTAATTTCTTAAAAGAAATTTATGAGCTTGGCGAAAATCACCAAGAAGTGGACATCGATAACTTCACCGACCACGAAATTACACGTCTTGCAAACAACCTACGTAAGGGTGTTCCAATTGCAACACCTGTATTCGACGGTGCACGTGAATCTGAAATTAAGGAAATGTTGAAGTTAGCTGACATTCCTGAAAGCGGTCAGATTTCGTTGTTCGACGGTCGTACTGGTCGCGAGTTTGAGCGTCCTGTTACGGTTGGTTACATGTACATGCTGAAACTGAACCACTTGGTTGACGACAAAATGCACGCTCGTTCAACTGGTTCGTACAGCCTTGTTACACAACAGCCGCTGGGTGGTAAAGCTCAGTTCGGTGGTCAGCGCTTCGGAGAGATGGAAGTGTGGGCCCTTGAAGCTTACGGTGCAGCATATACCCTTCAGGAAATGCTTACTGTTAAGTCGGATGATGTTAACGGCCGTACTAAGATGTACAAGAACATCGTCGATGGTGACCACAGAATGGAACCTGGCATGCCAGAATCATTCAACGTATTACTTAAAGAAATCCGCTCGTTGGGTATTAACATCGAGTTGGAAGAGAAGTAACACGGCAATCGCCACGTTATGACAAGAGATGGCCCGGCGCTTGCGCCGGGTTCTAGAGACTGACTCCGCTGGGAGAGTAATGTGAAAGACTTATTAAAGTTTCTAAAGCAACAAAACAAGACTGAAGAATTCGATAATATTCGAATCGGTCTTGCTTCACCTGACATGATTCGTTCATGGTCTTTTGGTGAAGTTAAGAAGCCAGAAACAATTAACTACCGTACGTTCAAACCAGAACGTGACGGCCTGTTTTGTGCGCGTATTTTCGGACCAGTTAAAGACTACGAATGTCTTTGTGGTAAGTATAAGCGCCTGAAGCACCGTGGTGTTATCTGTGAAAAATGTGGTGTTGAAGTAACCCTAACTAAAGTACGTCGTGAGCGTATGGGTCACATTGAACTGGCAAGCCCAGTTGCACACATCTGGTTCCTTAAATCACTTCCGTCTCGTATCGGCTTAATGCTTGATATGACACTTCGTGATATTGAACGTGTACTATATTTTGAATCTTACGTAGTAACCGAGCCGGGTATGACTACCCTTGAGCGCAGCCAACTTCTTAACGAAGAAGATTACTTGGATGCACTTGAAGAGCACGGTGACGAGTTTGACGCAAAAATGGGTGCTGAAGCCGTATTTGACCTTTTAAAAGTGTTAGATGTAGATGCTGACGTAGCTTCCATGCGTGAAGAGTTGCCTTCAATCAACTCTGAAACTAAGCGTAAGAAAATCACCAAGCGTCTTAAGTTGCTTGAATCATTCCAACAGTCTGGCAACAAGCCAGAGTGGATGATCTTGACTGTACTTCCAGTACTTCCGCCGGATCTTCGTCCGTTGGTACCTCTGGATGGTGGTCGATTTGCAACGTCTGACCTGAACGATTTATACCGTCGTGTTATCAACCGTAACAACCGTCTTAAGCGTCTTCTAGACCTTGCGGCGCCTGACATTATCGTACGTAACGAAAAACGTATGCTTCAGGAAGCGGTAGATGCACTACTAGATAACGGTCGTCGTGGCCGCGCTATCACAGGTTCTAACAAACGTCCTCTTAAATCACTTGCCGATATGATTAAAGGTAAGCAAGGTCGTTTCCGTCAGAACTTACTTGGTAAGCGTGTTGACTACTCTGGTCGTTCTGTAATTACCGTTGGTCCTACATTACGTCTTCACCAATGTGGTCTTCCTAAGAAAATGGCACTTGAGTTATTCAAGCCGTTTATCTACGGAAAACTTGAAGGTCGTGGTTTAGCAACAACTATCAAAGCAGCGAAGAAGCTGGTTGAACGTGAAGCACCAGAGGTATGGGACGTACTAGATGACGTTATCCGTGAACACCCTGTTATGCTTAACCGTGCACCAACACTTCACCGTTTGGGTATCCAGGCATTTGAACCAACCCTTATCGAAGGTAAAGCGATACAGCTTCACCCACTAGTATGTGCGGCCTACAACGCCGATTTCGATGGTGACCAAATGGCTGTACACGTGCCGCTGACTATTGAAGCTCAGCTTGAAGCACGTGCGTTGATGATGTCGACCAACAACATTCTGTCACCTGCAAATGGTGAACCTATCATCGTTCCTTCACAGGACGTTGTATTGGGTCTTTATTACCTAACCCGTGACAAAGTTAACGGTTTGGGCGAGGCAATGGTATTTACCAGCCCGAATGAAGCAGAAAAAGCATACCGCACAGGTAACGCAGAACTTCACTCACGCGTTAAAGTACGTATCACTGAATACGACATTGACGAAGATGGCGTGAAGACTGAGAAAGTAACGCTAACAGATACTACTGTTGGTCGTGCGATTTTCTCACTAATGCTACCTAAAGGTTTGCCGTTTGAAATTATCAACCAGGCAATGGGCAAAAAGCAGATTTCACGTTTGCTAAACGCTTGTTACCGTACACTGGGTCTTAAAGACACAGTAATCGCTGCTGACCAAATCATGTATACCGGTTTCCACTACGCAATGATTGCGGGTGCATCTGTTGGTATCGATGACATGGTAATCCCAGCTGCGAAGAAAGATATTATCGACGCTGCAGAAGCGGAAGTTATCGAGATCCAGGAACAGTTCCAAAATGGTCTTGTAACCGCCGGTGAGCGCTACAACAAAGTTATCGATATCTGGTCAAATGCCAACGAAAAAGTTGCTAAGGCCATGATGGATAACCTTAAGACTGACATCGTAATTAACCGCGATGGCGAAGAAGAAGAGCAAACCTCATTTAACTCTGTTTATATGATGGCCGACTCGGGTGCTCGTGGTAGTGCCGCTCAGATTCGTCAGCTAGCGGGTATGCGTGGTCTGATGGCTAAGCCAGATGGCTCAATCATCGAAACGCCAATCACGGCTAACTTCCGTGAAGGTCTTAACGTACTTCAGTACTTCATCTCTACTCACGGTGCGCGTAAAGGTCTAGCCGATACAGCACTTAAGACTGCGAACTCGGGTTATCTAACTCGTCGTCTAGTAGATGTTGCACAAGATTTGGTTATTACTAACGACGACTGTGGCACCTTCGGTGGTGTTCAGATGACACCGCTAATTGAAGGTGGTGACGTTGTAGAACCACTTCGTGAGCGTGTACTAGGTCGTGTAGTTGCAGAAGATGTTGTTAAACCAGGTACTACAGAGGTATTGGTTGAGCGTAATGTGTTACTAGACGAAGCGCTAGTAGACATGCTTGAAGCTAACTCTGTTGACCAAATTCAAGTACGCTCGGTTATCACATGTGATAACGACTTCGGTGTGTGTGCAAACTGTTATGGTCGTGACCTTGCTCGCGGACATATGGTTGGAAGCGGTGAGTCTGTGGGTGTTATTGCCGCACAGTCAATCGGTGAACCAGGTACACAGCTTACCATGCGTACGTTCCACATCGGTGGTGCGGCATCACGAGCTTCTGCTGAGAACAGCGTTCAGGTTAAAACAGCGGGTAGCCTTAAGCTACACAATGAAAAATCTGTACGTAACTCAGACGGCAAAGTGGTTATTGTTTCTCGTTCAACAGAACTTACTGTTATCGATGAACAAGGTCGTGAGAAAGAGCGCTATAAAGTACCTTACGGTGCTGTACTTAGCGTGGATGACGGTGCAACTATTGCAGCTGGCGACGTTGTTGCTAACTGGGATCCGCATAGTCACCCAATCGTTACTGAACGTGCAGCTAAGATTAGCTTCGCCGACATCGACGACTCTAACACCGAGATGCAACAAGACGAACTAACTGGTCTTACGCGTATCGTAGTTAAAGATCTTGCGAAGAGTAACTCTAAAGAACCTAAACTTATCCTAGAAAGTGATGAGTTCGGTCTTCAAGAGATTCGCTTACCAAGCTTTACCACTATCGAAGCGAAAGAAGGTAAGGTTGCTAACGAAGGTGACGTGTTAGCACGTATACCTCAAGAAAGCTCGAAGACACGTGATATCACGGGTGGTCTACCTCGCGTAGCCGACTTGTTTGAAGCACGTAAGCCTAAAGAGCCAGCTATCCTTGCTGAAGTTTCAGGTACTATTGGTTTCGGTAAAGAAACCAAAGGTAAGAAACGTTTGGTTATCACGCCGCCAGAGGGTGATGCATACGAAGAGATGATTCCAAAATGGCGTCAGCTTAACGTGTTCGAAGGTGAAAAAGTGGAACGCGGTGAAGTTATTGCAGATGGCCCTGAGTCTCCGCATGACATCTTGCGTCTACGTGGTATCTCTGCTGTAGCAAACTACATCGTGAACGAAGTTCAGGAAGTTTACCGTCTACAGGGTGTAAAAATTAACGATAAGCACATCGAAGTTGTTATTCGTCAGATGTTGCGTAAGTGCGTTATTACCCATTCAGGTGATACTCAGTTCCTTGAAGGCGAACAAGTTGAAGTGTCTAACGTGAAAGTGACCAACCGTGAAGTTGAAAAACACGGTAAGATCCCAGCGCAGTATGAAACACAACTGCTTGGTATCACTAAGGCGTCACTATCTACTGAGTCATTCATCTCAGCTGCATCGTTCCAAGAGACAACACGTGTTCTTACCGAAGCTGCAGTTCAAGGTAAAGAAGATGACCTTCGCGGTCTGAAAGAAAACGTAATCGTGGGTCGATTGATTCCAGCGGGTACAGGTTTCGCTTACCATGAACGTCGTGCACAACGTCGTAAAGAAGAAATCGAAGAAATGTCAGTTTCTGCTGCTGATGCAGAACAGGCACTAACCGAAGCACTTAACGCCGGTGACGACTCAGCCGAATAAGGCATGATCGTAGGAGTACGTTAACGTACTCCTAACAAATTGGCATGTTAAGCTGACAGATTGCAGTTAAATGGCTGCTTAACCTTTGTACAGCTTGACACGCCGAGCTATGATCATTAATATTCCGCGACCCGATTTTGGATGACCTCTAAAAGGCAGAAGAAAATGGGCGCGGTTTTTTGTATCAGAGCTCAGTTAATGCTGACAAGCACAGTATTAACATCAAATGAGTGACGTTAGAAAAGTCGCTTTAATGGACCCAATCAGAGTGATTGGGTTTTTGTAGTTTTTAATCAGGAGCTAGTTAATGGCAACAGTTAACCAGTTAGTCCGCAAGCCGCGCAAAAAGCCCGTTGAAAAAAGCAACGTAGCTGCATTGCAAGCTTGTCCTCAAAGACGCGGTGTATGTACTCGTGTATATACTACTACGCCTAAGAAACCAAACTCTGCACTACGTAAAGTATGTCGTGTACGTCTAACTAACGGTTTTGAAGTTTCTTCATACATCGGTGGTGAAGGTCACAACCTACAAGAGCACAGTGTAGTACTTATCCGTGGTGGTCGTGTTAAAGATCTACCAGGTGTTCGTTATCACACAGTTCGCGGTACATTAGACTGCGCAGGTGTAAACGATCGTAAGCAAGCCCGTTCTAAGTACGGTGCGAAGAAGCCTAAGTCTTAACGGTTCTCCGTTAGTAAGGCCAAACTGAAGTTTAAGAGTTTTGGGTAATTCCTGAATTCATACGGAGAATAGAAATGCCAAGAAGAAGAGTCGTAGGTCAACGTAAAATCCTACCAGAGCCAAAATTTAGCTCACAACTGCTTGCAAAATTCATGAATGTCGTAATGCTTGACGGCAAGAAGTCAGTCGCTGAAAAAATCGTTTACGGTGCGCTCGATATTGTTGCTGAAAAAACCAGCAAAGCTCACCTAGATGTATTCGAAGAAGCACTTGATAACATCCGTCCTACTGTAGAGGTTAAATCTCGTCGTGTAGGTGGTTCAACTTATCAAGTACCAGTAGAAGTTCGTCCAGTTCGTCGTAATGCCCTAGGTATGCGTTGGTTGGTAGATGCTGCTCGTAAACGTGGCGAGAAGTCAATGGCTCAACGCCTGGCTGCTGAAATGATTGATGCATCAGAAAATAAAGGTTCTGCGGTTAAGAAACGTGAAGACGTTCACCGTATGGCCGAAGCAAACAAAGCGTTTGCTCATTACCGTTGGTAATAAACGTAATATAACTGAGAGAGATGTATGCCTCGTAAGACCTCGATTGAGCGTTACCGCAATATTGGTATTGTGGCTCATGTGGACGCGGGTAAAACCACGACCACAGAGAGAGTCCTGTTTTATACAGGGTTGTCTCATAAAATCGGTGAAGTGCATGATGGTGCTGCAACCATGGACTGGATGGAACAAGAGCAGGAGCGTGGTATTACTATCACGTCTGCTGCAACCACTTGTTTCTGGTCAGGCATGGAAAAGCAGTTCGATCAGCATCGCATAAACATTATAGACACGCCAGGACACGTGGACTTTACCATTGAGGTAGAACGTTCACTACGGGTACTGGATGGGGCTGTAGTGGTTTTTTGCGGGTCTTCTGGGGTTGAACCTCAATCAGAGACAGTCTGGCGACAGGCTGACAAATATGAGGTGCCACGTCTCGTGTTCATCAATAAGATGGACCGAGCTGGCGCCGATTTTGAGCGTGTTGTGGGTCAAATCCGTAAACGCTTAGGCGCAAACTGTGTTCCTATTCAATTGAACATGGGCGCTGAAGAAGAATTCCATGGCGTTATCGATCTTATTAAGATGAAAGCCATAAACTGGAATGCCGCAGACATGGGTATGACGTTTACCTATGAAGATATTCCAGCGCAATATTTAGAAAACGCGGAAAGGTATCGTACAGAGATGATTGAAGCAGCCGCTGAAGCCTCTGACGAGCTAATGGATAAGTATTTAGAAGGCGAAGAGCTAACTGAAGCTGAAATCCGACTTGGTTTACGTACCCGTACACTGAACAACGAAATTGTTCTTGCCACCTGTGGCAGTGCCTTCAAAAACAAAGGTGTTCAGGCAGTACTAGACGCGGTAGTAGAATACTTACCGTCACCAAGTGAAGTAAAAGCTATTACGGGTGTTTTAGACGATAAAGATGAAACTGAAGCTGAGCGTCATGCAGACGACAGCGAGCCATTCTCGGCCCTTGCATTTAAAATCGCTACCGACCCATTCGTAGGAACGCTAACTTTCTTCCGTTGTTACTCTGGCGTTGTTAATACTGGTGATACGGTATACAACCCAGTGAAAGGTAAACGCGAGCGTTTTGGACGTATCGTTCAAATGCACGCTAAAGACCGTGAAGAAATTAAAGAAGTTCGTGCAGGCGATATCGCCGCGGCCATTGGTCTTAAAGATGTGACCACAGGTGATACGCTTTGCGATCCGAATAATGTCATTACACTAGAGCGTATGGAATTTCCTGACCCGGTAATTTCTATCGCAGTTGAGCCTCGCTCTCAGGCTGACCAAGAAAAGATGGGACTCGCGTTAGGTAAACTAGCCGCTGAAGACCCGTCATTCAAGGTTAAGACTGATGAAGAGTCGGGCCAAACGATTATCTCTGGTATGGGTGAGCTTCACCTTGATATCATTGTTGATCGTATGAAACGCGAATTTAAAGTTGAATGTAACGTGGGTAAACCTCAGGTTGCTTATCGTGAGACTATTCGCAAGAAAGTAGAAGTTGAAGGTAAATTCGTACGTCAGTCTGGCGGCCGTGGCCAATTTGGTCATGTTTGGCTTCGTATTGAGCCACAAGCAGAAGAAGGCGCAGGCTACGAATTTGTAAATGACATCGTCGGTGGTGTGGTACCAAAAGAGTTCATACCAGCGGTTGATAAAGGAATTCAGGAGCAGTTGCAAAGTGGTGTTGTAGCAGGGTATCCGGTACTAGATGTAAAGGTAACTTTGTTCGACGGTTCGTACCATGATGTTGACTCTTCTGAAATGGCGTTTAAGATCGCCGGCTCTATGGGTTTCAAAAAAGGTGCCGCAGAAGCAAATCCGGTGTTGCTTGAACCCATGATGAAAGTTGAAGTAACTACTCCAGAAGACTGGATGGGTGATGTGGTTGGTGACCTAAATCGTCGTCGCGGCATGATCGAAGGTATGGAAGAAGGCGTAGCAGGTATTAAAATAATACGTGCTAAGGTGCCGCTTTCAGAAATGTTCGGGTATGCTACCGACTTGCGTTCTCAAACGCAGGGTCGCGCATCATACTCTATGGAGTTCTTCAATTATTCTGAGGCGCCGAACAATGTGGCGCAGGCTATTATTGAATCTAGAATTTAATCTAAATGAAGGTTCGGTCCGGTCTATGTTTGGGTCGGACTTTTAACTTAGGAAACGAGAAAAATGGCAAAAGAAAAGTTTGAACGTACGAAACCCCATGTAAACGTGGGTACAATCGGCCACGTTGACCACGGTAAAACAACCCTTACTGCAGCTATCACTACTGTTCTTTCAAAGACATACGGTGGTTCAGCTCAGGCTTTCGATCAAATCGATAACGCGCCTGAAGAAAAAGCTCGTGGTATTACCAT
>NZ_JAESDI010000006.1 GCF_019249215.1 Alteromonas lipotrueae | reverse complement strand
AGCCAAAGTCTGGGCCTCACTTTACCCATCTTTGAAAAGGAAATATGGTGTATTTAGGGAAGAATTATCCATACAAACGCTTAAGCCACTCCCTTCACTCGCTGGGACGCTATATTTACAGGGAATTTTTGTGAATAAAATACATAGTTATTATCTAATTGGGTTCATACTCTTTTCTGCAATTTTAAATGAATTCTTAGGAAGTGAAAGTATCGGGGTAAAACTACTTTGTTCAGTTTTATTAATTACAACTTTTGTTTTTGCATCTCTATTTCATAGCTTGAAAGTCAGAGTTGCTAGAGATAAAAAGACTAGCATCAAGTAATGTACACATAACAAATTTATCAAGCATCATTACGGCCAAAAAACAAGGAGTCATTTTTAATATGAGTATTTGGCAAATTATCATTTTTATTGTGCTTTTCAGTCTAACGCTTTTACCAGTATTAGTTGCCTTAACATCTAAGAAAGCTAAGGGGGTACACAAACTAGTTTGGTGCCTCGTTTCATTATTCTTTTCATGGTTAGGCTTTTTAGTTTATTACTTCTTTGCTGTCAGAGGTATGAGTGAGCGCAACGCATAGTATAACAACCCAATCAACACACTCACTTCGTTCACGCAGGGTGGCTTCGCCCGCTATTTAAAAGTATGGTCACTAAGGAAATTTCGTGCGAATTTTAATTGTTTTTTTATTATTTCCTTTGGCTGCTTTCGCAGATGAGTCGAGGCTTGTAGAGCAGTTTTTTGGCCAAGATGGACTAGATAATAAAAGAGAAGTGTATACCGGAGAGATGTTGGAGCATTATCTGGATAAGCCCACTTTAGGCGAGGACTTACCAAAAGGCATCAATGTTAGCCTTCGAGCACTTGAACAAAGCCCGCGAAGAGAAATTTACGCTGTATTACTAACGAAAGAAGGAATATCTCAAGATTGGTATATCTATTTGGTAAACGACCAAAACAAATGGAAAATTTCAGCCGTTAGAAATCTAGCATTACCAAGTATGTTCTTTATGTCCCTGCAGGCGATACAAAGCAAACCCAATAGAACAAAAGAAGAAGAGAATCACTATCAGAACATGCTTCTTACTTTGCAGTTGGATTCGGAGCTTAAAGAATACTTGCATAAAAATATTGGTAGCTTAAATGCGATAGCCTTTGAGGCTAAAACAAGTCAGAAAAAGGCTACTGAATCTGCTAAACATTTAAATCTAAATCTAGTAGGTTACGACTCAAGTAGTGGCATAGTTGACGTCAACGTAGGTGGGATTTTAGATAACTCGGTTGGCTACCTGTTTGTACCACCTGGCACTGAAGTGCCCCAAATGTCAGATGAGGATTATATCTATATTGAGCATGTCACAGGAAATTGGTACGTGTACAAGACAACGTAACCATAATAAAACCAGTATAGAATCTCTTAAAGCCTTTACCTCTGTGTCTAAAATTGACATTTCTCAACTTCAAGAGGAAATTATCGTGATAGACAAAACATCAAAAGAATGGAACAAAGAGCCATTATGGGTCAGGTTTTTGTTGTGGGGAGTAGCGATATAACAACTCAATAAACTCACTTCGTTCGCTAGAACGTCTATATCTGGCCCAAGTGTTTAGTTTCTTCATCAGCACTAAATTGTATGCGAGTATCCATGGTGAACTCTCTATTCGTGTGCACACAACTGTTAGCTCAGGCATTGAGTTAAAGCAACTAGCAAACGCCTAAGTCGCAATCCGCGGGGCGGGTCGAGAGTTCCCCCCTATAACGTAAACACCTGAACTAAATATAAGTTAACTGTAAAAGAAATTACCGAGCAACCTTATGACTCATACTGAAATACATCGTTCACAACGCGTAGGTTGGTTGCGCGCAGCAGTACTTGGTGCAAATGACGGAATTGTATCTACTGCAAGCCTTATCATCGGTGTTGCCGCTGCGAGTACTGCCCATGAAGACATTCTTCTCGCTGGTGCTGCAGGTTTAGTTGCTGGGGCTATGTCTATGGCTGCTGGTGAATACGTTTCAGTTAGTTCTCAATCAGATACAGAAAATGCCGATCTCGCCATAGAGCAAAAATCACTGGATCAAAATTTTGAATCTGAAAAAGAAGAGCTAGCAACAATATACGAAGGTAGAGGCCTTGAACCAACTCTGGCTAAACAAGTTGCTGAGCAGCTGATGGCTCACGATGCTCTTGGCGCTCATGCCAAAGATGATATCGGAATTTCACAAAGCGCTAATGCGCAGCCCATTCAAGCGGCTTTCTCGTCGGCGGGTGCTTTCACAGTAGGCGCTGCACTTCCTTTAGCGGTTGCCTGGTTAGTGCCACAAGAGCTACTTATACCTATCGTCGCAGCTTTATCTTTAATGTTCCTCGCCGCTCTAGGTGCGATCGCAGCACGCGCAGGCGGTGCATCAATGACTGTGGGGGCTATCAGAGTGACTTTTTGGGGTGCGCTTGCAATGGTATTGACAGCAGTTGTAGGTCGCATCTTTGGAGTGGTTGCATGACAATGGGTTTATCTACAATAGCAGCCTCTTTACAAGTTAAGCTTTCATGTAGGAATTGAATTGAAAGTATGAGTCAAGCGCAAGAATACGTTTCAGGGGTGGGGAAAATAGAACTGGGAACAGTGTGAGAAATGTCTTGTAACAATCTGCTGTACCCGCTAAACACGCCTTGGGTGTTATATTTCTAGTTAATTTGATCAGGGAGGTTATATTAATAGATGGACAATATTGATGCTGAATTAGCTTTACAGAAGATAACTAAAATTCAGAACTTAGAGAAAAAATTTTCTCGTGTCTACTACGTTCCTGGTTTTGCGTTTCTATTCGTTGTCATTTTTATTTTCATCAACAACGTATTTATCTCCCCTATTGATAATGGTTATTTAGCCATTTTATTGGCCTCCAATATCTTTGTAACGGGAAATGCTGCAATGAAAAGAACAGAGTACCTTAGACAAATAATCGCGCTGAAAGAAAGCGAGTGCATTGCACGTTAGCATTCTTGGCTAGTTAGCAGGTAAACAAGGCTAGTGGAACAATTGAAGTTTATTTTTATCGTTCTCATTTTCATATTTATGGGTGGCTGTACCACAGGTAAGCTTTACTACACAGACAACAGTGGCAAGCGCAATTTAGGCTGTGATGTAGCGTTTACTGGTTTGCCAAGTGTCGATAAATATGCTGTGGAGTATGCGCTTAGCTTGTGCGCGAAAAACTACGAGAATGCACCTCTTACCTCGGTTCATCGCACAGCAACCAGCAGACATGTGTTTCTTGGCGCCAAGCTTATCCCACGTATTATTACCCCAAAATGAAGTTAGCTGCTTAGAAGGAAATTTATGCTAATTACGCCCACAGTGCTCTACGAAGCCAGTTACAAAGAATACATCAAAGAGCTGGGAAACGAAGAACGGTACCCTTACCCGCTTGACTTAGACCATTCAAATTTTGCATCTTTTGTTAACCTATTGAATGGCTATTCCAAGGGCGTAAACTTGCCAGAAAACTTAGTTCCCAATACGACATTTTGGCTTATTGAAAACAGTGAAATTGTCGGTTGTTCCCATCTAAGGCATTGTTTGAATGATGCATTACGGTTTGCAGGAGGTCATATAGGGTTGGGAATAAGGCCTTCTAAGCGTGGGCAAGGCTATGGTATGAAACTCCTTAATCTAACGCTAGAAAAAGCCTTTGAAATTGGCGTCGATGAGGTACATATTCATTGCTACAAGAGTAATAAAGTTTCATCATCGCTTATAGCGTCATCGGGTGCTAAATTAGATTCTATAGTTGAAACTCAGGGTAAAAACGAACAGGTGCTTCGATTTGTTCATTCACGCTGCTAAACTAACAGTCAAAATATCTCGCTATCTCGGCTTGGACGCAAACACAGGTACCACTTCTTACTATAGGCGCCCCCCTTATTTGCCGCGTTATGCACTTATAAAATATGGAAATTAAATGAAAACCAAATTAACAGCCATTTTGATAGCGTCAGCTATTTCATCAGGATGCGCATCCACCTCTAACAAAACGGTGGGTGATTTTCTTGACGGTGCATCTTCTAGTGCAGAAAAAAGGGAACAAGAAGAATCGAACGCAATGCACGCTAAAAAGAATTCACCCGAAACCGATGCTATAGAAGACACTATGTCAGGTGTATTTACCGCCCTTTTTCGTGGCATATTTGGCTCAGAATAAAGCCATCAAAAACTAAACATATTTTAGCATTTGAGCGCTTAAAGGAAAAACAAAATATGAAATTTAAAAAGAGCCACTTTTTACTATTTTTAACCTCACTCTTGCCAGCACTTGCTTCAATTGCTGCCCCGCAAGCCCTTAGCGTGGAACAAGATGGTATTGTGGGTCACTATTATCAGCCACCCGCTAATTCCTACAAACAGCCTGTTATCGTACTTGGTGGTTCAGAGGGCGGCATTCCTACCAAGCTTGCTGAAGTCATCGCCAATAATGGTCACCCTACGTTAGCCATTGCTTATTTCAAAGCCGATATGCTTCCCAGAGAATTAGAAGAAATTCCCCTCTCCTATTTCGAAAAAGCGACAGCTTGGCTAAAACAAAAACACCCTGCACAAAAACATATCACGCTCATCGGATGGTCTAAAGGCGCCGAGTTGGCGTTGCTGCTTGCTTCTCGCGACAACGCATTCGATAGAGTAATCGCGATTGCACCAAGCTCAGTGGTGTGGGCAGGCATTCTAGATGATTGGCAAACGGTACCGGGCTCAAGCTGGAGTCACAACAAAAAGGGATTACCCTTTGTTGCCTTCAATCCAACCGGACCTGTTGAAGGATTGTTAGACCTATATACCCAATCTTTACAAAATAGAACGGATGGAGGAAGTGCGACAATCCCTGTTGAAAATATTCGCGGAAATGTTGTGCTTTATTCGGGGGGAATGGATGAAATATGGCCGTCCTCTTCTATGGCGGCTTCAATCTGCGAACGTATGATAGAAAATGAACGGTCTCGTTGTAAGCACATTGATTACCCAGAACTAGACCATCTGTTAGATTACAAGATGCTTAACGCCTCAGAAGACTTGTATAAACACTTTGTAAACAGCATCGACGGCAAACAATAAAGAATAATTCTCTAAATCGACCTAGGGTTGGTTCAATCCAATTCAAATACGCTACAGTGGCGAGCTAGACAAACAGGGACTGAAAGTTGAAAAAAGTTGCGATTATAACTGGGGCTAGTAGGGGTATTGGTGCCGCTACCGCTTTTACGCTATCTAAAAAGGGTTACCATGTTTGCATCAACTACCTGAAAAATGAAAAGCTTGCGAAAGCTTTATGCACTTCAATTAACACCAGAGGCGGCGTTGCAATTACTCATAAAGCGGATGTCTCAGAAGAGGCAGAAGTTCAAAGCATGTTTAACAAAGTTAACGCTGAGTTCGGCACCGTCACGCATCTAGTCAACAATGTGGGCGTACTATTTACCAAAACCCCATTTTCTGACATCAGTGCCGAGCGCTTCACAACAATACTGACTACAAATGTACTTAGCGCCTTTCTTTGCGCGAAAGCTTTTATGAAACAAATTCAAAGTGATGGCGCCATTGTGAACGTGTCTTCGGTTGCATCTCGTACAGGGGCCCCGTTTGAATACGTTGATTATGCTGCATCAAAAGGCGCTATGGATACGCTTACCACAGGTATGTCGTTAGAACTTGCTAGCCAAAATATTAGAGTCAATAGCGTGCGCCCTGGCTTTATTGCCACCGATATACATGCAGACGGAGGTGAACCCGATCGCGTAAATCGCCTAAGCTCACAAATTCCGATGGGACGCGGAGGCAATACACAGGAAGTGGCAGATGCTATCGCATGGTTATTATCAGATGAAGCATCTTACGTAACAGGTTCATTTATTGATATTGCGGGCGGTAGATAAGTTAGAATAATCACAGACTACATTTATGCAATTAATACGCAGTAAAAAATTCGAGTGAATTTCCACTTGATAGATAAAAGCTATCTCCAATTACTATTGCTAACTGTAGCCAATTATTTAAGCTATTAGCGTGATGATATCACATAACAAAAAGGGCGATTTGTATTACAGTATCTGTTTGTTAACGCATTTATGTGTTTCGTTTATAATTTTACAACGTGAAGAAACGTTGCTGGCGTTTTGCGCAAAAGACGAAACCATTTTAAAATTTGCTAACCAGCTTTAAAACTAACAAACGATATTTTAACGCAGAGGTATACATTATGTTTACTAAAGAGATGGTGCATTCGGCGCTACAAACGTGGTGCGATAATGTTGTAAAAGTTGGGAAAGTACATACCGAAGGTGGAGACGTTCAAGCGTTTTCTCTTCAAGTGCTCTCTGACAGCTATGATTATGATAATGGCCATGTTTTGTTTAAGCCTACTTTAACGTTTGGCCAGCACACGTTCCGCCCTACCAAAGAAGGCGCGCTTTCTTACTTTGTTGGCGGAAACAGCGATTACCCCAACGACAATGGTTTTAAACTTAAGCCTTGGGTTAAAGTGTGGTACAGCAAAGAAGATTTTATTTTAAACGGCGAACTGGCCATTGTGCAGTGCAACGTTCATTTTATTGGGGATGACGACAGTCACATATTTGTGAACAAAAGCTTTGTCTTTAAGCAGTGTGAAGATGGCAAGGTTCGTATTATTTTGCACCAATCTTCATTGCCATATCAGCCATAAGAGGCCTATTAAAGATTAACTCATCGCGCTGCATTTTATCATAAGGTAAATGCAACGCGGTATTCGCGCTAGCGATTACGCCTGTTATTTTCTAGCTCACTTTCAAGCATGCCTTCACGCTGATTGACCGGAAGCATTTGCTGGTCGAATTCACTATGAGTGATTGGTTTCGTTATAAGCCAGTGGTTCATTTTCGCAATTGAGTGAATTCGTTAAAACTGCTACACAAACTGGCTTCTGGGTTTTTGCACTAGGATCGTGACTAAACGTGCAGCCTGGCAGTGTAGACAGTGCGCCCAGTGTCGCTAAACATATAGCTGAACTTGTTATAGTCATACCGCCGTGTTTTAACATTTTAAACCCTATCTTATTTAGCAATTCTTTATTCAGAGCATAGTACTTTATAACTATTCACTTTAAAGCGCACTCCTTCTCTACTTCAAAACTATATCAGATATAAGCATAAAATGATTAACAATGGGTATATTTTCCATTATATTTCATTGAGGCTATACGTAGTTAATTCTCAATGGAAATGGACGAAATGAACATAGAATCAAAAGGATCTTTGGTAGTTGTAGGTACAGGAATTACTGTATCTGGCCAAATGACCTTAATTACGGAAAGCCTACTTAAAACAGCCGATATCATATTGAGCGTTGTCACGCAGTCGGCGCTAATCAATTTAAAAATGATAAACTCGAACGTGGTGTGTTTACGCCACCTTTACGAGCAAGGTAAATCTCGGGCAATCACCTACCAAAAAATGACGCAGCGCATCGTTGATGAGGTGAAGGCGGGAAAAAAAGTGGTCGCAGCATTTTATGGTCATCCAGGCGTATTTGTGAATCCCTCCCATGAAGCCATCAAACAGTTAAAAGAAGAAGGTTATAATGCCGAAATGTTACCGGGAATTTCTGCTGAGGACTGCTTAATTGCTGACTTAGGATTAGACCCCGCGCATTATGGATGCCAGTCATATGAGGCTACTCAGTTCCTGCTTAGGCAATACACTTTAGATCCTCATATGATGCAAATTATCTGGCAGATTGGCAGTATTGCTGATTTTACCCATAACAAACACCGAACATCGCACCCAGGCCTAATGCAGCTTAAAAACGAATTGTTAAAGTACTTTTCTCCTGAGCACAGCATTATCGTTTATGAAGCCTCTACCATCCCCATTGCCGCTCCTCGAATAGACTATCTTGAACTAAAAGATTTAGCGGCGGTAATACCAAAACCTATCACTACTTTGGTGATCCCTTCTAAAGGATTACCAGATTTTGATATGAAATCGATGGCAGAACTAGATTTAACCCCTGCCCTTTTTGAACAGAAGTTGTTTGGCTAAAAACCTAAGTGTCTAACCACATAAAATAAAGGAATAAAAAATGAATGATTTACTAGTAAAATTTTTGATCGCTATGGATAAAGATGAAAAATTAAAACAGCAGTATGTCAGCGATCCAAAAGGAACTGCTGAAGCTTTTGGTCTATCTGACGAAGATGTTCAAATATGCGCGAAAAACGATATTGATGCGATAAAAAGCCGATGTGAAGCTGAAGGTGCAGACAACCTAGAAATCAGTCACTCGAAATAGGTTGATACTGGCGAGATGGATATAATTTCATGAGATTGTTGTGGCTTTTGTGGGTAGTGCTTTTAGCACTCCCCAGCTTTTCAGTGTTTTCTCAAGACGCAACTGTCGATATTGATAAAGTACTACAAACCGCCGATAAGAATGTGTTCGTTAATCCCACCCTAGCCAAAAAACTTCTTAATCAAGCCGAACGGTATTTGGCTGACAAAAACCTACCCGCCTACCAAGCGCATTTACTTAACCTAAAAAGTCACTCGTACATTCTTGAGGGTAATTACAAGCTAGCCTATGAAATGGCAACCCAAGCAAAAAAGCTCGCCACAGAGGCCAATAACCAATTGCAACTTGCTGAAGCCTTAAGACGACAAGGGATAATAACCTATTTCTTTGATTTATATGGCGAGTCGTTAGAATTGCTCCTTAATAGCCTGAGTATTCATCAGTCGTTAGACACCAGCTACATACAAAACACGTTGCAAGCCATCGGAAATTTGTATTCTAAATCGAATCAATGGGCCGATAATTTAATAAATACAGGTGAACAACTGGTCGCAGAATCGATTAAACGCGGCAACACTTATTATGAAGAGCAAGGGTACGGGTTTATTGTGTCAGGCCTATTGGCCAAGGGAGAAGTAAAACAAGCGAAGTCGTTAATTGACCACGTAAATACTAACCCCTACAAATTCGCGCCTATCTTAAATTTCTATCTTGCAAAAACTTACCTGCAATTAGGCAACTACGAAGAAGCACTCTCTGTTACTGAAGAAATTATTAAGCACGCTGTGCTTGGAAAGCATCGCCAACGTGAGCTAGCGGGCCTTACACTGCAGTCAGAAGTCTTACTCAAACTCGAACGCATTGATGAAGCCAGCCAAACTGTTTTAAAGCTCCTATCTATTGCAGAAGATTTAGACATTACTGAATATCAGTATGAAGGCTTAAAGATGCAGGCCAATATTGCGCTTCTAAAGGACCAATATCGCGATGCCTATCAGTTTCTTTTCCAACATTCAGAATTGAAGCAGCAGGTTTTTGATACGCGTCAATCGGAGCAACTAGCGTTTAACAGAGCCCGATTAGAAACCGACCAAAAGATACGAAAAATTACTCAATTAGAACTTAGTCAGCAACTGTCAGAACAAAATAGTACGTTCCAAGTGTACATCATTGTCACTATTTGCTGTGTCGCTATTCTTTTATTTTTTATGTTTGTTATCACGCTCAAACAGAAGCGAGAATTGCGAGAGCTTGCGTTAAATCTACAAAAAGCCACCGACGCGAAGTCAGAATTTTTAGCCCGCATGAGCCACGAAATTAGAACGCCTGTGAACGCCATAGTGGGACTTACAAAGCTGACGCAAAAATCTGTTGTAAATGAAGAACAGAAAACCAACCTAACCCAAATTGAACAGTCGTCACAAACCCTGCTGGGGGTTATTAACGATGTGCTAGATTTTTCAAAAATTGAAGCGGGTAAACTTGATATCGAATCTCAGGCATTTGAACTTGACAAACTGGTCGAGCAAGTCATTCGGTTACACGGGTTAAATGCTAGAGAGAAGCGTATAGAATTATTACAGTACGTGGCAAGAGATGTTCCCTTGCAAGTGTCTGGTGATGCCCTGCGTATTGAACAAGTACTGAATAACCTACTAAGCAATGCTATTAAATTTACCGACGAAGGCATGATATTCGTATCAGTCAATAAAAAATACTCTGAGCACGGCGTGTTACTTGAGTTCTCAGTAAAAGATACAGGAATTGGCCTATCTACCAATCAGATAGAATCTTTGTTTGATGCCTTTACGCAAGCTGACGAATCGATTACCCGTAAGTATGGCGGAACTGGGTTAGGCTTATCAATTTGTAAGCACCTTGTCTCGTTGATGGGCGGGGAAATATGGGTAGAAAGTAAGCTTGGTCAAGGTGCTACTTTCTTCTTTACTGTGTTAGTTGAGCACCATGATCAGCTGCCACAACCCGGTTCATTGGGTAACTTAACGTTATCCGACTTAAAAGTGTTGGTGGTTGACGACGTTATGCTGTCTAGACAAGCAATAGCCGAAGCGTTACTACGCATCAATATAAACCCAGATTTGGCCACAGGGGGTAAAGAAGCGCTTATGCATCTGCGTACCGCTATGGCAAGTAATGCACCGTATGATTTAATCATTATTGATTGGAAAATGGCAGATATTGATGGCATCGAGTTGGCCTCAATTATCAATCAGGAATTCAGTCAAGGTAAGCCGAATATTGCGATGTTGTCAGCGTATGATATTGAGTCACTTAAAACCCTCGGGCGACCAGTGGGCGTAGAGTATTATCTGCAAAAACCTGTCAATAGCAGCTCGTTGCAGAATTGCTTACTGAGAATGTCTACACGGGGCAAACCTCAAATGGCAACGTTAGAAAGCGATGCCGAAGCGCCACCCGATTTTTCTGAAAAAAATATCCTGCTGGTTGAAGATGATGCGATAAATCGTAAAGTTGCCAAGCTGTTTTTAGCCGATACTAAGGCCAAGGTCAGTGTTGCAGAAAATGGCTTAATTGCTTTGCAAATGTTGCAGCAAGAAAGCAGATTCGATCTTGTCTTGATGGATATGCAAATGCCTGTGATGGACGGGTTAACTGCGGCTCAAAAAATTCGAGAAGAGTTAAAGCTAGATGTTCCGATTGTGGCGATGACAGCCCACGCTATGCAAACAGAGATAGAAAAAAGCTTTGCTGTTGGTATGAATGCACACATCGTAAAACCCGTTAAGCCTGAATATTTGTATCAGGTGTTAAATGAGCAGTTTATAGAAGAAGCTTAAGCCTAACATTCAGAAAAAGCTGGGCCCCAACAATAACCTTAAGTTTAAGAACACATACAGAAACAAAGCTAGGAACAAAAAAAGCGGTTAACCTGTTTAGGTTAACCGCTTTTTATTAATGTTTACGTGTTAGTTGTTGGGGGTTAGGCGTTAGCAAAAATACACGCCTAAATTTCAGCGCTTTTAAAATAAAGCTATATAGGTGAACCCGGTGGTAACGGCTTCACGTCGAACGCCCCAGACCAATGCCCTGATTTCCAGTATGTATCGAAGTACTTATGTAAAACTTCATCAGCATCCCTATCGCTGTCATCATCTAGCCATTCGTCAAACTCCAATAACGCACTGTGCATCGCCATTTTAGCTTCTGGTGCTAATGCTGGGTTTGTTACGGCTTTCATTATGGCGTTTAATGCAACTAACTGTAGACGGGTAGCAACCAAATCACCTTTACCGCTACGTTTGTGTTTTGCACGATACCAATGCACGTTTAATATCTGGCGCACTAGCCCTTCCACACCCACGAGTTCCTTTGTACGGCTACTTTGCCATGCTAAACGATTCAAACGTTCTGGGTGTAGTAATAGCGACAATGCAAAATCACTAGCAGAGGCAGCTGCAGATACTGGGTCGAGCATAAGCCCCATTTTTCCTTGAAAATGTTCGCGGGTAACATCATCACCGTACGCAGTAGGCGGAATGAGTGACAACACGCTTTCAGGAATAGCTAAATAAGGCACGGTAGTGGCAGTAATAAGCTGCTGCATGGCACGTTGCTGTACCTGTGGCGCTACGTCTTGCTGGCCTTGTGGCGTGGTGTAATCACCTTTACGCTCGTATTCGTAAATCAAACCTCCCACTTGTTTTGCCACCGCTTCTAGTTGAAAACGATGTAGCAAGTAAATAGGCACTAACGCATTTTCCAGAGAAGACAAGCTCGCATTGGGTTTCAGTGTATTCATTCCCAGTTGATCAAGCGCATGACGACGAACCGCAGAGATTTCATCAAAGGCATCTAGCGGATCGGCACCGTTTTCCCACATGTGACCGTTTGCCGAACTATGACGTGAACTTCTGGTATCAGAATCAGACTTAAACGCTAGACCTTTATTGCGGGTTTTTACAATTTGCTTAGCCAAGCCTTCGGTTTCTTCTGCGCTAGAACCAAACTCTTGATAGCCATAGACAATAGCGTGTTTGTCCCACGCGCCAATACCCTTATCGTAAGCCCCTTCAAGGCTTACTTTTCCACCTTTTAAAGTAATTCGAGGGTGTGGATAATCCATCACTGAAGCCATGTCGTTTTCACTGGCAGCAAAGTTGTGCGCTATACCTAGGGTATGGCCTACTTCATGAGCCGAAAGCTGCTTGATGCGATCTAACGCCATTGCTTCTTGTTCTGGTGAGCTAGCATTATCACCCGAAAATGGGCTTGTAAGCCCTAATGCGATTAAATAATCTTGGCGAACACGTAACGAACCTAATGTTACGTGACCTTTAATAATTTCGCCTGTACGAGGGTCGACCACCGATGAACCATAAGACCAACCTCGGGTAGCCCGATGTACCCAGTTAATCACGTTGTAACGGACATCCATGGGATCGGCATCTTGGGGCAATACTTTCACCTGAAAGGCATTTTTATAGCCTGCTGCTTCGAAAGCTTGGTTCCACCAGCTGGCCCCTTCTTTTAATGAAGACATCACCGGCTCTGGAATACCTGGGTCTAAATAATAAACAATAGGTTCAACCGCTTCGCTTATAGGCGCATGTGGCGATACCTTGGCTAGACGGTGGCGTGTAATAAAGCGCTGCTCCGTAGGCTCATTAATTGCCGTAGAATAATCGAAATAGCGGAACTTCCAATAACCTGAGTAGGGATGGTAAGCACGCGGTGTATAACCATCGTCAGGCAATGCAACAAATGAATGATGTAGGTGCACCGAAAGGTTTTCAGGATCTGGCGTGACATCAGATACATAGTTGCCAGGCTTGCTGCCAGCGAATGTGACTAAGGCTTCAAGCTCGGTGTTTTTCTCAAAACCCTTTGTGCGCGGTAAATACACCCCGCTGCGGTTTTTGTCTGCTTTAAAGCTGCCTTGTTTTTTAGCTGACAAGCGATTGCCAATGCCATGAATATCGCTGAATAAAAAAGGTGTGTAGTCGATTAAATTAGCACTATCGCTTTTTGCCACTATAACAAAGCCGGCTAATACCGAACTGGCAAAGGCTTCATTAATACTTTGCTTTTCAGCTGCGCTACCATGGTCCGCGCGGTACTTAGTATTTAACTGCTTCAACATCAGCTTATTGCCAAAGCGTTCGAAGGTAATTAAGCGAGTACGCCCTAACTGGCCTCTATCTAAACCAATATCGTTAGAGCCTACGCCGTAGGGTAAGCTGCTTTGAAATAAAAACTGCTGCTCATTGTTGGGTATCGATAAATACACTTTGTCAGTTTCATCATCGTAATATACGGGGATGAGGCCTTCTTTGGCGGACATCTCTTTGGTGAATTCACTAATGGTGGGTAACGTTGCCCACACAGGTGTCGCGAAAAAAGCGGACATGACAACAACCGTTAACCACCGAATAGCGCTAAATGAGAACCACTTCTCAACCTTTGCCTTTTTATCACTTTGTTTGTTTTCGACTAACACGACTGATTTCCTTTTAAATAACGCGAGCGCTGTATTTTACTTTTTATATCATCACAACTTATACCTCTTCTACCCTATCGTAAGTGTTTGATTATGCATATGGCTATTCATCGAAAAACACCGTGTATTGCGTGAATTTTTAATGGGTAAGGTTTTAGCTTAGTCGCTGATGATTAATGCTTGTGTGTATTGCTATTAAAAGTCGCAACTTGAACCACTATTGGTCATGGCTGCTGGCTAACGCTACCTGCTTTTGCCTATTAGATATGGCGACTTTGTTGGTAATTAGGTTTGCACAGTTGATATAGTACGGGGCATTGTTACCCTACGTTGTAAGAAAGCATGTTGAAGTACGCTACTCGAGCCACCACCCTATCCCCTTTTTTAGCCATGTCCTATGGTGAAAAAGCCACTGCGCTTAGCAATCTAGGACACGATGTTATTCGGTTAAATTTGGGTGAGCCCGACTTTGGAGCGCCCACGCCGGTTGTTGACGCTATGAAGCAATCGCTAGCTCAAGCTGATTACCCGTATACTTCAGCACTAGGCTTGCCTGAACTTCGTAGCGCCATTGCCCAGTTCTATAAAACACAGCACAATGTTGATATTCCAGCTTCGCGCATTGTGGTGACCGCTGGCGCATCTGCGGCTTTGTTATTAGTCAGCGCTGCGTTGGTTGAAAACGGCGATAAGGTGATACTTGGCGATCCTTCATACCCCTGTAATCGTCGATTTTTAAACACGTTTGGCGGCGAAGTTACGCTAGTGCCGACTTCTAGCGAGCAACAATTCCAGTTAACGCATGATGATGTAATGCGTCACTGGGATAGTAAAACCAAAGGCGTGCTCATTGCCAGCCCGGCTAACCCAACCGGCACCGCTATTGCGGAACGTGAATTGTATAGCATTGGTGAAACCTGTAAGCAAAACGATGGCTTTCTTATTGTTGATGAAATTTATCTCAACTTAGATTTACGTGAGGGTTCACCTTCTGCTAAAAAGCAACATGCCCCACTTAACACCGTTTTGGCGAATGAGCGCCTTCACAACAACACCATTGTGATAAATAGCTTTTCCAAATATTTCGGTATGACGGGATGGCGTTTAGGTTGGTGCGTAGTACCCGAGGGTATGACACACGTTATGGAGCGGTTAGCGCAAAACTTATTTATTTGCCCCTCTACCCTTGCCCAGCAAGCTGCGCTAGCGTGCTTTACACCAGAGTCACTTGCCCAATGCGAACAGAAAAAAGCACAATTACGCACACGTGCTACGTTTGTGCTGCAAGCCATTGCAGACATGGGCCTGAGTATTGACGCTACACCAGACGGCGCGTTTTACGCGTATATCAATATTGAACCTACGGGCCTTACCGCCATTGAATTCTGTGACCATTTATTAGAAAAAGAATATGTGGCCTTAACACCTGGCGATGACTTTGGTGAACATAATGCCACCCGTTATGTAAGGCTGTCGTTTGCAACAGAGATTGGCCGGTTAAAAGAAGGCTTAACCCGTATGAAACGATTTGTTGAAACCTATATTCGCTAACCGGTATCTCGTCGCTTTTATGTATTTTGTTTTATCTATTCTGCTTTATCGAGCACTGCGTATTTAATAACTGGTGGCGAATTGCATGTGCATTCACACCCAAATCAATACTCAATTATTACCTAAAAAAATAATTTAATGTGTATGGATTGCGTATATTGGTTGCACATAAGTTTTCCATGAAATATACAAAACAGGACACGTTATTTATGAGTGATCAACGGGAATTTGATGTAGTGATTTTTGGTGCCACAGGTTTTACCGGTAAATTAGTTGCTGAGTATTTCCAGAAGCAGTATGGCAGCGACAGTAGCGTAAAGTGGGCTATTGCCGGGCGCAACGAAGCCAAACTTGCGGATGTTAAGGCCGATTTGGGCATCAGCGACACTGTAATAAGCATTGTTGCAGATGGTGAAGACGACGCTGCATTGAATGCGCTGACTAAACGCACCTCAGTGGTACTAACCACGGTAGGGCCTTATCAAATTTACGGCGAAAAACTACTTTCTGCGTGTGTTGATACCGGCACGGGTTATACCGACTTGTGTGGTGAGCCTGCGTGGATGCACCAGATGATTAACAAGTATGAAGCCAAGGCAAAAGAAACGGGAGCCAATATTGTTTTCTCGTGCGGGTTTGACTCTGTACCTTTCGATTTGGGGGTTCACTTCTTACAAGAACACGCTAAAAAGCAAACCGGCGAAGCGATTGAATACGTAAAAGGCCGTGTAAGAAAAATGCAGGGTACGTTTTCTGGTGGTACAGCAGCCAGCTTAAAAGCCACGATGGTAGCAGCACATAAAGACAAATCGATTATGTCTGCACTGATTAATCCGTTCTCGCTTGCTGATGCTAGCCAAAGTCACCCACAGCCAGATGGCACCAAGCCCTACTACGACGAATCTTTAGGTTCGTGGGCTGCGCCATTTATTATGGCGGCTATCAATACCAAGAATGTACACCGTTCTAACTACTTGGCAAACTTCGCCTACGGCAAAACCTTTCAGTATGATGAGATGATGCTTACTGGCCCTGGCGAGAAAGGCGAAGCGATGGCGAACCATGTTTCCCAAGACAAATCATTAGGTGGCGAGGGTGGCCCTAAGCCTGGTGAAGGCCCAAGTAAAGAAGAGCGGGAAAATGGGTTTTACGATGTTATGTTTATCGGTGAAGCAACTAATGGCGATACCCTTGCGGTATCAGTAACCGGAGACAAAGACCCGGGTTATGGCTCAACCAGTAAAATGATTTCAGAATCTGCCCTTTGTCTTTGTAAAGATGTGTCACTTTCTGGCGGCTTCTTTACACCTGCATCTGCATTGGGTGATAAGTTGATTTCTCGCCTCACTGAAAAAGCAGGGCTTACGTTTACTATCGAGAAGTAAGCGGTTTTCAAATAGTACCCATTTAACAAACGCCGGCTGCTTATTGTTAAGCACCGGCGTTTTTCTATTTAATCTTTCCCCATTGCATTACCTACACTCCAATTAAACTAATAGCTCGTCTGCAAAGTATGCATATGAGAGCAAAAGTTTAATAAGGAGCACCGCCATGGCCAAGCAACACGCAGCACAGATTAAGAACGACGACACGTATGAAGCGCTTCGGGATAAAGGCTACAGCAAAGAAAAATCAGCCAGAATTGCCAACGCGCAAGCTAACGATGAGCAATCGCCCTCGAAAAAAGGCGGTGAAAGTAAAAAATATGAAGAACGTACCAAGAAAGAGCTTTACGACAACGCTAAAGAAGTAGGTATTTCAGGTCGCTCAACCATGAGTAAAAGTGAGCTTATTGATGCGCTACGTCATCATTGATACTGCATTGAGGGTGCTTTACTAGAGAAAGCGTATTTTTAATTCTAATGCGTACTAGTAAAGGTAGGGTTAAAAGCCGATGGTTTTGCTGTTGACGTACCCCATAGAGGTATCAACAAAACCACCAGCATTTAGTCTTTATATTGCGTTACAAACTTATGCTAAAACCGTTTTTAATGCTTTTACGCAAGCATCCGTTTCTTCAGGAATACCTACACTAATGCGCGACCATGTGTCGTAGCCAGGCCATGTTCGGCCAACTACTTTAATTCCTTGCGCCTTCATTAACTTTGCAAACTCGTCGTGCGGCATACCGGTATCCATATAGATAAAGTTGCCTTGCGGGTTTTTCGCATAAGCGTGGCCTAGTGACTCAGCAGCAGCTGTTAGCTTCTCACGCTCAACTTTCACTCGCGTACGCATGGTATTTAAATTTGCATGATCTTCCATGCTAGCCATGCCCGCAACTAATGCTAAGTAGTTCACCCCCCCCATACGCAACATGCCACCTAATTGCTTTGCTTGTTCAGCGGGCAGAATGGCATAACCTAAACGTTGGCCTGCCATAGCATGGATTTTAGAGAAAGTACGGCAGATAACCACATCATGCCCTTCAGCCACTAACTTTGATTGTACGTTAGCAGGATAGGCGTCTGACATTTCGATATACGCTTCATCGATAAATACCTGCGCTTTTTTAGATACCCGCTTTGCAAACGCGGTAAGCTTAGCGGCATCTACCACTGTGCCCGTCGGGTTATTGGGGTTACAAATATACACAGCAGTGGTGTCTTCAGTAACCGCAGCTTCAATTGCATCTAAATCGAAATTCATATCCACATCTAGCGGAACGTAAGTGACGTCAGCGCCCATGAATTCGGCCCCACGAGGCACACCCTCGTATGTAGCCATAGACGTTACCAATTTATTGCCGTTCTTCGTAATCCAATCGGCGTAGCCAAATAAGATGGGAGAAGAACCATTGGTAACAATAATTTGATCTTCAGATACCCCCTCTTGTGCAGCAATTTTACTTTTAAGCACATTAACGGTTGCATCTGAGTAGCGCGCTAAGTTGAATAATTCACCTTGCATGGCATCTACCGCTTTAGCTGAAGGGCCAAAGGCGTTTTCATTAGACGATAAACGTACAAGGCCGTCACTCACATTAGGAGTAGCAGTAGGAAAATGATCCGTTTTCATACCCGCTGCGCTAAGCTCTTTAACGCTAGAGTCTACACATGCTGTTAGCGCCACTGCGCCTGCACCTATTCCTACTGACTTTAACCAATTACGACGTGATGAATTAACTGAAGGATTATTTTTTATTTCTTGTTTCATTTGCCACTATGCCTAATAAGTACACCGAACTTTAGATTAATGGGTAACAAGCGGGCATGCAAGAGAGAATTTTTAGTAACCCACTGAATTCATTGCACTTATTTAGTGCGCGCAATGCTCAAAAATGTACATCACTTATTAACTGCTACATTGAGATTTTAATTCTTCTTTAAATCAGATTTCGGACAATCCACATACAATGCGGTGAAAACCTGATATTTTGCTATAGCGGAGCATATGGTTTTGTTACGCTAGAATTTCGTCCGCTTTTTACCAAGAAAGGGTATTAGTGACGCATTTTCATCATTCACGTTTGACACTATTAGCTTAGAAATCAAAAGAAAATAGCCTATTTTAGCAGCAATGTTTTTATCATCGTGACTACAAGCCTTACTCTATTTTTTATAATCTTTCGGCTTAAAAGACGCAACTAAACATGAATTGTAGTACCCTTTTTTGTATACTTCCCCATATTAAGCTGCTTGATCCTCAAGTTTATTAAAGCGCACCGAATACGATGAACATCATGCTACGTGTTGGTGCATTATGGTGCATATGAAGATTTAGAAAAATACGGCTTTTTCTGATCATCCTTCAGCATTTTTATTTGTCAGTCCTTAGGCAATATCTCTAATGTTCGAAGGCTCGATAAATTAGTAATTAACATGGGGAGTACACCGAGCACCGCCGCTAGCGTGGTAATGATGGAGTCGAATGCAATATTGGCACTAAAAATCACTAATAAAAATAGCAGCCCCACCAGCATAAATAATGGTGGGCGCAAGTTATGCCAAATACTAGACCGCGTTTCTGTAAGCCATGCCTCAATGTGCTTCGCAGACTCTGCACTCATGACAAACTGTCTAAAGCTCTCATTCACCAAGTGCCATCCACAATCTCGATAAATTAAGCCCCTTCGTTGTAAATGCCCAATAATTTCGGCACTTGCAGGGTTTAATTTGGCACCTTGTGCAAGCTGCAACAAAATGAGCCGTTCGTTTGTTGTACATTGCTCCCACCTCAAGCGATATGCAGGTCGTGCATGGTGAACAAAAAACTCAACGATTTGCTGGGGTGACCAGTAATCATCTAATTTCAGTGACTGTTGCCCCTCCTTTCGAGAGGAAACATTGGCACCATTTAGTGACGTTAATAGCCCATTAATATCTTCTGCTGAGCGTTTCAGTTTTATTTCTAGGTGGTAAATTAAAAACGCCTTTTGCACATCAAGTAAATCGGGCCAATGAGTAGATTCATGTGCTAGTACCGAAAAGGCGGAAGGCGATGTGGTGAGGGTATTCTTTTTACTGGCCACCCAGTAATAATGTATAGAAAAACTGCGAAGCAATTTACTCCATTGCCACAACTCGTTTTTACTCGGTAAATGCTCAAGCTCAAATGCAGGAAAGCTCTCAGCGTGGCTAATTAGCTGCATGGGTGACATTTCAGATACTAGAATTAAGTGACACTTGTGTTGTTGAAGCGTTTGAATAAGCTCGAATGCCGCATCTCGTTCGGTGTGATCAAGCAGTGCCTTATTTAGCCCTTTTAGGATAATAGTAGGCGTGTTTTCATGTTCATCTATTTTTATTATTTTATCAAAATTGGGTTCTTTCACGCGAGTGAGCCAATCTTGGATGTCACCCACTTTATTTTCAAAAATTGTGTGTTCATGCGCTAAGAATGCTTTTTCTAAGTCAGATTGGCTCAGTTGACTGATAAACTGCACCTGCATACGTTTAGAATGTTGTGGCGTAAGTTGCTTCCAAATGTACTCGCTTTCTTCCGCTTCAGAGGGAGGGCGCAAGCGGTAGCTATCAAAAATATGCTCACCTAACAGCTTGCGACTAATAAGCAAAAGGGCTGCACAAAACACACAGAATACGAAGACAGCGGTAATCACTAGTACTGGTAAAAAGTATAAGGCACTAGATGCTCGCATGAAACGTTGCGCTGAGTAGTGGAGTATTTTGTCACTGGTTGTTTTTATATCGGTACCCGCTTTAAATCGATACTCCGCTGCAGAGTCCGTTTGTAACTTTAAATTACTGACAATAGCGTTAATAAAGGTATCTGTGTTGTTGTTCAATACCGATGAATAGGCCTCTGCGTTGTCCAGTGTTACCCACTCTTCTCTTTCTAATGCTGGGAATATGCGCTTGAACGGGATCTCTGGGTTAGCAGCTGGCAGGCCTTCTCTTCGACTCAATGGATCCTGATACATTAATGCTCGATACTTCTGGCTTTCCAGTGAGACATCTTGCTGCATCTCCAACAGATGCTGATTCTGGAAGGTCGCCTGCCCTTCTAGCATGTAGCTGTTTACGCTATTCACTAATATAACGGTAGGCACAACCGCAATGAAGTAAATACATCCCGCTAAATACCAAATGTAGCTGTTCGGTACTCGACTGCTCAACTCAGACAAACTACTGGGTTTTTTATTTGATTGAACAGCAATCCCCTCTCGGACGGATTTCACCCACATTAGATAACTAGAAAGCAAAAATAGCCCGATACCTACTAGTGGAAAGAGTAGCGAATCGTAGCTCGAATGAGATACATGACTGTTTTCAGTGTTGTTGTAAACCTCCGATAAAAGCACTAAAGACAACGTGACGAAGCACATCAACGGAATAAAAAAAGGCATTCGGATTAACAAACTAGGCCTGTTGAGGTATCGCCATGCTAAAGCCTTTAACGATAATTTTTTACCCTCCACTTCAACGGGTACAAAGATAAACTGCAAAATAATAAGCATGAAAGTTAACGTAAAAGACAAAAACGCCAACCGTGGGATCACTGCATTGATAATGCCTATGGTGAAAAGTTGCATTGCGCAGGCAGACCAAATCCACAGGGCTAACCAGCGATAGGTTTTACGATCCCCCGTTAGGGTATTTTGGTTTGACGTGGTGATATTTTCATCATCATACTGATAATGAAATAAACGCGCCCACACACCCTGCGAGCTAACATATCGGCTTATTAGTACTAAGGGAATTAATAGTGCTAGGTAAAGAATAACCGCAAGAAACACCAGCAACATGTTGATTTGTGAAGCTTCTTCTTGATTATAGAAAACCACGAGCGCCCATTCGGGTATTGCTTCATGCAATGGCCCAATTACCATGCTGTGTTCTTCTCCGCGATAATCTAACTGCAAGTGTGCGGGCTGGTTAACATCTATATTCTGCAAGTTGGACAAGGTAGTTAAAAGCTGTAAATCATGCCCATTTTCAGCCACGAAACTTTCGACTAAACTTCGTTCTTCGTTACTGTGGTAGAGCACTCTCCCCGATTGGTCAATTACGGCATACCCTATATTTTTTGGCATAACGCGCTGATTTAAACTTCTCAGCAATGTACCTATCGAGCTTATACGCTTTGTTATTTCACCTGTATCATTTTCCTCATCTCTATCGGTACGTTCGAAAACCAATTGGCTATTAAACCTGGCATCGTCAATATTACGTATTCGTTCAATAAAGAAATGCTGAGGCATCGCGCTGGCTGTTTTAAGTAACTGTTCGCAGCACACTTTTTGCCCTGTGCTTTTATAGTGTAAATCACCAATAAAATGTTTATCCAAACGCCACATATTTCCATGCCATGCACGCCTATAGTATTCCCGCTCATTCAAGCGTGTTTTTTTAAAGTTATATAGGTTTTCATGAGGACGAAAAATCATTGATGGACTGTTCTGTTTATAGCTGGTCACGACACCGCTTTTGCCAAGTAAAAACCAGTTTTCAATGAAATAAGCATTGTTGTCAGTTACTGATTGCTCGTTAATCAGCGGACAATTCAGTAAATCTGTAGGGCGAAAATTTTCATTACGATTGTTCGACGCCTTACAGCCAGAAGTGACTCCTTGTTTAGCTCTCTTAAAATAACGCGTATCTAATTGTAATAACTCCGATAACTCTTTAGCGAAATCTAAACTTATGGATTGGTGTATATGTTCTGAATCTAGCGTTTTTTGGGCAAGCCAGTATCTAAAAAAGAGCTGATCGCTTATCGCTATCGTAGCAACCCCCAGCAAAATGAATAACCCTAAAATGCATTGAGTGACATCAGAACGTGTATAGCTATAGGTGGGGGCGCAGTATTGAATTTTAAGAATAGGAAGTGTAGCGACGAGCAGTGTTAAGAATAGTACTATCCATAATGCCGTATTGTTGCCAATTTTAAGGTTATTGAGAACCACTTCTTTTTTTTCTACGAAAGCGAGCAGGTAGAGTGTTGTTGCGTTGTCTTCACCTCCAGCGTTTAAGCCAGTTATTGTAATTGGTTGCCGATAAATACGTAGATAGAGCCCCGCGATTTGCCTGTCTACAGAATCACTCGCCTTTAGTCCTATCCCACCTTCTATATTGTGGCCGGACGCTTCGCCACTTCCTTCGTTCTCACCTAATAATTCACCTACGTTCGAAAAACGAAGATCGGATAGCGCTTTTGCAAAGTTACTGTGTCTTTTTTCTGCTAAAACCTCCCCTTTTCCATCACTGATAACCAGCAATGGAAACGGGCTTAAATGTGTTGAGATTAGATCAGCGATGGGAACGGTTACCGTTTTATGCCCTACGTGAACTTTAAAAATGCGAGACTTAGCGTCGAATTCGCTGTTAGTAATAACTTTTCTGTCATCGCCTGTACTTTCTATGCCGCTACCTTCATTTCCTTCGACCTTAGGTTTTTCTCCAGTACTGTCATTATTCTTCTTTTCACTGTCAGCGGTATCTGCTATTCCAAGGTGCTTAAAGTTTTCATTCGAACTAATGCGCTTTTTAAACTCGTTGTCTTTGTCTTTCTCATTTTCTTGAGACTTAAACTCTTCTTTCACGCTTGTCAAAAGCATATCAAGAGATTGTTGTAGACCTCTACCCGCCTCGTTTAACTGGCGCAGATAACCATGGTTTTGTAGGATTTCATTCTGTTGAATTCGAAGAAAGTAGTAAGCAGAGCCCACCAAAATAGCAATAAACAAAAGTAGGCTGTAACGCTTGAGAGCTTCGTGTCTGCCTGTGTGCATAATCCATACATCCATGTCGAATTAAGATAAATAAGTATGGAACAACCAATTGAACTTGTACACTTTTTAAACAATTAATTTACGATAACTTAAGCTATGAAGAGAGTTTTAGCCCGTTTTGATCCATATCAACGCTATCTTGACTGACTTGAACCAC
This sequence comes from Alteromonas lipotrueae, assembly GCF_019249215.1. Taxonomy (GTDB): domain Bacteria; phylum Pseudomonadota; class Gammaproteobacteria; order Enterobacterales; family Alteromonadaceae; genus Alteromonas; species Alteromonas lipotrueae. The sequence goes on along the minus strand of NZ_JAESDI010000006.1, from coordinate 307,773 downwards.
ACTACGCCTATCCTTAAACCATTATGACAACGTGTATGCTCTCGTTAGTAAATAACAGCAATACAAACCTAAACATTCGTCCCGAACATCATGGCTTGTATAAACTTAGCTTAACGCGTAATGCGGACATTGCGGTTGCGAGCAAGCCTGTCTTTGGTGCGAGTATTACTTTTCACACAGACCTACTCACGTACGACAGCTTCATTGTTAAGCCTGACAATCTATTAGGATGGGTAGATCTGGGGGGATTGGTTTATTTTACTATTTGTTCAGGTCAGCATCCCCTTGGCGTGGACAATGTGAATACTACAACCACACTACCTTCACAATTTATAAGCGCGGAAAATGGCATGCTGCGCTTCACATCAACGCTTCGCATATACCTGCTTGCGAAAACGCCCAGAGACATTCAGGAACATGGGTTGTGTTACTTCACCCCCGTGTAGTTAACGAGATATAACTACACGCAAGCAGGTTATCAAGAATGGTATACCTACAAGCGACTGCCGTTGTAATTACTAGCTTTTCGTTGCCCGCTTTTTATTGCCCCAATTGTTGTGAGCCTGTAACTACGAGTTGCTGCATATTATTCATTTTCTGAAAAGCACATTTTAATCGCTTCTGACAAACCTGAAAAACGCTTATCTCGCCTTTCTACCATAGCGCTAAATGTGGCGCTGTTCGCTATAATTAAACAACCTTCTTTTGCCCTTGTTAGGCCGGTGTAGACTAGCCCTCGATGAAATAGCCCTGCGGCTTTTTCACTTTCAGGTCTAGGCAGTAATAACACCACGTACTTAAACTCTGAGCCCTGCGATTTATGTATCGTCATTGCAAATACCGTTTCAAAAGCAGGAACTCGAGATAAAGAAATTGAACGTAGGACGCCGTCTTGAGTTTCAAACCAAGCCAGTAGCTTTCCATTGAGATCAGGCCAGATAATACCCACTTCGCCGTTTGATAAACGCTGTGGATGATTGTTTTTCACTATCATAATGGGCTGGCCTTGGTAGAAAATACCTTCGCGGCGTTTGATATTGTGTTTTATCGCGTCAAATACCAGTGCATTTAACCCCTCTACACCCATGTCGCCCTTTCGAACTGGGGTCAACCATCGCACACGATTGAGCAGACTAAGCGCTTCTTTGGCACTTTGCGCTTTAAAAACAGGTTCGTAGCTTTCTTGTGCTAACTTTTTTAACACGCTGGTCTTAAACCTAGTTTCAGCTTGGATATATACACCATCTTGTAGCCAGTGGCTATTCTCGCCATGACTTTGAGGCTCAGCCTTCTGGCTGGCCTCTTTTGAATGCATAGCATCTAGCGCTTGCTTGCTTCTCCCGGTCTGAATAGCGGTAGCGACTTCAGCCACCTGCCCTTTAAATCGCTGAGGCGCTTGAAGGGTATGCACCCAGGTTTTGGCATTTTCGTTAACGGGCAGTAAAGGCAGATGTGGGCACAGGGTGGCAATATGTTGACGTAGCTCGCGAGTAACTGCACCTAGGTTATTTTCAGATATACCCGTTTCGGCAAACTCTGCTTCATCGCTATCGTGTACAAGTTGCTCAAGTACGTTACCCAATTCTACAGCAGGCAGTTGATCCGCATCACCGATAAAGTACAAACGCGCATGAGGCGGCAAGGCGCGAATAATTCTAGCCATGAGCGCCAAATCGACCATGGACGCTTCATCCACAATAAGCACATCAAGCATAAGCGGGTTATGCTGATTGTAGCGTGTAGCTATGGTGTGTTCCCGTAAGCCTAGCAACCTATGCAATGTGACAGCATCAGTAGGTACACTGTTTAACAGATTATCATCTACCTTACCGCGTAAGCTTTCCAAATTACTCACGATAGACTCGGTCATGCGCTGCTGCGCTTTACCGGTTGGAGTCGCTAGCACAATTCGCTCATTCTGATTACACGCTTGAAGCGCTAATAGCAGCCTGAGTACTGTGTAGGTTTTCCCCGTGCCCGGACCACCGTTAATAACGCTAAATTGTTGCACTAAACTTTTCGCCACAGCGACTTGTTGCCAATCTTGCTCATCCATGGCGTTGGTTGGAAACATGGCTGGCCATAGGGCTTTAACCCTTGATAGCCCATCTTCACTTAGCGCTGTGATATGAGTTCGATTAGCAATGCTGGCGGCAATCTCCTGTTCGAAATTATAGTAGCGCCGGCTATACAACTTGCCTGTTTGATAGACAAATAGATCAGTAATTTTGTTATTCTTGTCATCCGTTTCACTGTCCAGTGCCTTTTTAATCACACTGATCATTTCGGTAAGACCTGGAAATGCATAGCCTAATTTATGTGGTGACGTATCGGTATCTGATTCGGTAGATTCAGATACCGTGTTGGACTTTGTTTCTAACTCAGGGTCAAGCTCAGGCTCAACGAACAGCCTAGTTCCCGCGACTTCAGTGAGTAACAAGCAACTATGGCCGCTGCGCTGCATAAATGACAATGCCACCAACAAGTGTAACCAGACAACCTGTTCAGCGTCGGTTAGCCTTTCGCAATGCGCAAACTCCAGTGCCACAAAGCGGTCGATAGCTTCAATCCCGAAAAGTTGTTCTACGTACTCGTTACTATCTATCATAAGTCCAACTCCCCTTGCACAGCATCGGGCGACGGGTCATTTGAGGCTTCTTCATTTGAATGTTTGTCGGCCAAAGGCTTTTCGGCTGAAGGCTTCTCGTTTGAAGTCTCTTCGCCTAAAAATAAGCGATCCAAAGCCTCTAGCGTTCCGGAATCTATGGGCGTGAAAAAGACGCCCTCCCCGTTCGTATTGCTCGGGTGCATTCCTCGTAAATACAAATAATACACGCCACCAAAATGTGCTTCGGGCGTATAATCGACAATGGCATTCTTTAAGTATCTGTGTAGTGCTAAGCAATAGATTAAATACTGCAAGTCATATAGATGGTGCTGATTATTGGCGTTTAATGCTTGAGGCATATAATGCGATACGCTATCGCCTAACCACGTAGATTTATAATCGGCAACATAGTACTTACCATCATGCGTAAATATTAAGTCGATAAACCCGTGCATCATGCCTTCAAGGGCCGACACCATTAACGAGGGAACAACCTCTGCTGTAGGTAAACCGGTAGCAGTTTCTGAGTTGTTACCTACCGCAAGCTGTTTCGCCACTGACTTTCTGTGTTCAAACAATATGTATTTTAGTTCGCTCCATTTACTTTCGTTCATGGGAAAATAGAATTCTGCTTCCCGAAGGGTTTGCGGCAGCGAAAGGTCCGATAAAGTAAGCTGGCTTTGGGAGTCACTTAGCAAGTGGCTTGTAGGCGTAGGCATAGAAAGCGGTGTAGCCAGTACTTCATCTAACCACGAATACAAATCTGCTGTACGTGCTGTTTCTAAGCCGAATCGAACGGCGAGTTCAGCACCACTTTCACTCCAGTCAGGCGCAGAAAAATCGTTTAGCTCAAGTAAGTCATGCAGTAAATTACCTGCACTCGCCCCTTTCTGTAAGGTAAAGCGTATTTGATCTGCATGTGGCGCAGCTGTTTTTGTATCTGACTTTGTATTGCCCTGTTTAGCCGCGTGCAATGGCGTTGCCGTTTCCTCAATTTCCGTATTTCCTGCCGCCATGCTCTGGGTAACTACCTCACCAAACGTACCAGCAAAACCATCATTAGATGTTATCTCTTCGTCTCGTACCGTCTGCATAACTGGAATGCTGGGTACTGCAAAAGAAACGCCTTGTGCCGCTGACATAACCGTCATGCGGCTAATAGCCGAGAAAGAATATAACCGCCAATCTTCGCTGCTAGTACCTGCAAACGTTAACGTACTTAAGGGCACAACCGTTTCCGTGTTGTCAAAGCTTGAATACTGTTGAGCCAAGGGATCGGCGCAAATGTGGGTGGCATGAGCTTGCGGTTCACTGGCAATGGCGTCTAACACGGTGCCCCAATCACGACCTTCATCGTCATTGATATTGAGTGCATGGGCCAAGGCGCTTTTTTCATGTCCGTCTAATGGCAATACGCCCATATAACAACGATGCGCTGCACGGGTAACGGCTACATAAGCTAATCGCATTTCTTCTGCGTCACCCTCTTTACGTACTCGTTCGATTGCTGCATTAGTGCGCCCTAATTGCAGCTGCAATTCTTGGCTCTGTTCATCGTAATAGGTGAATATTTGCGAGTACGACTTTCCACTCTTCGCTGGGTCTCGGTAACCTGTAGCAAAGGGAACAAATACAATGGGGTACTCTAAGCCCTTAGACCCGTGCTGGGTAACCAAGCGTATTAACTGGCTGTCACTTTCAAGTCTTAGCGTCATTTCTTCATCACTTTCAGGCTGATGAATTTGCTTGTGCAGCCAATCAAGTAATTGCTCTGGGCGCTGATGAGTTGCCCCCGCCTTCTCTAACGTTTCCGCTAGATGTTGGTAATTAGTAAGCGCGCGCTCTACTTCTGAACCATATGGCGTGTAGTTCTCTTGCATTAAGTGCAACAATACGCTCATGCAGCCTTTTTGTTGCCACATATCACGCAGTGAAGTGACCTTGTCGTAAGCCTCATCCCATAGCGCATCGTCTTCGTGATACAACAAATTAACTAGGGTTTGCGGTGTATAACCCCATAGCGGTGATGCCAAACTTGAGGCGACCTTGCTAGTATCTGTGTTGTGCCACACACCATTGAGTAGGCGCAGCACATCTTTAGCCTCAGGGGAGGCAAATAAATTACTTCTATCGCTTAAATACACGCAGGCCAAGCCTTGTTGCTGTAATACATATTTAATGACGGAAGCTTCATTACGGTTTTTTACCAGTATGGCAATATCGGCAGGTTTAACCGGTCTAGCGGGTTTTGTGGGATCCTTTTCATCGACAAAAGTCACCTCGTTAAACAAGCGGTAAATCTCTTGCGCTATCCATTGTGCTAAACCACGGCGCAGCGTATTCGCATCACTTTTTTCATCTAAACTAAAACTCACGTAATTCATTGCATCACGTTCGTCATTAGAATCGTTAAGTGGGTGGGTTGCTGCCGCAGCTTTGGACGTAAATTCAACCGGATTGTATTGAATATTAAAACCGAACACATCTCTCGGGCTAGGCGCTAGCGCAATGGCATCCTGCGTGCTTTGTGTTTGTGAGATGGGCGCTGCTGGAACTGGCGCGCCGTAAAACAAACGGTTATAGGCCTTCACCATGCCGGCGACCGAACGCCAGTTGGTATTCATTACCCACCGATAATCGGCCTGCTGCCCTGCTTTTAAATAAGTAAAAATGTCGCCGCCCCTGAAGCGATAAATCGCTTGTTTGGGGTCGCCAATCATCAGAAGTGCATTTTCGCTTTTTGATTTGCTCGTGTCTGGTTCAAAGCCAGCCCCAGAACCTTGGTTACTATCTAAGCTTACGTCAATACCTAAGCTAGCTTTAATGTCAGCGCCGGCTTCGTGATTTTTACTGTTATTAACCTGTGCTTTTGGATAAACCGCATCTAAAATAGCGTATTGCTTGGCGTCGGTATCTTGAAACTCATCAATTAACGCAACGGGGAATTTCTTCCTAAGCTCAGGTACTAAGCTATTATTAGGCTTAACCACTTCATCGGCGAGCATACGAATAAGGTCGTCAAAGTCGATAACCCCTAGTTGTTGCTTTTGCGCCGCCACATTGCTTTTAATAAAGCTAATAGCATGGTTAACCAAGGTAAATACAGGAATTTTATCGAGGTTGTCCTGCTTGTCTTTACAGGCAGTTGAAATGGCATCGGCAAAGCCTTTAATAGGCGCAAGTATTTCTTTTACCCCAGACTTATTTCTACCAAACCGACGACCATCAAGAAAGGCAGCGCCCTCTGGCGGTAGCGGCTCATATTCACCACTTTCAAGCCAAGACTTAAGTGCAGCAAGTTCAGGCGTACGCAGCGCTTTATGATCAGGCTTTTTAAGTAGTTGATCGTGAATAAGCGCTTCGTTATCAACAATATTATTATAATGAAACGTAAACTGTGCAGGCGCAGTACTTTCGTTTTCGTGAAGGCCAGCGATAAACGCCTTTTCTATGGTTTCCTCATCTAGCAAAACCGGCGTAAGCGTGCTTCTTACGCTTGAGGAGAATTCATTTAATAGGCTCTCTGGCACATGCCAGCCTTGTTCCGCCAATAACATGAATTCGTCTTCATTTTGGGAGACCTTTCTTATCCAATCCTGTGCCGCCTGCAAATACAGATCTGCAGTGTCTTTACTTAAATTCAACGCCATTGCAAAACCACTATTAAACGCTAATTGCCCAATCACATGCTGGCAAAAGCCATGAATAGTGAAGACAGACGCATCATCAAGTTCTAATTGCGCAGCTTTTAGCAGGGCCAAACTGTCTTTGGGTGAACAGGCTCTATAGAGATGGGCATAGACAGGGTCGGTGCTGTTTAATAGCGCAGCTAGGTCAGCATTTTCATTTAAATCGTCTTTGTCATTACTAGCGCTATCACGACCAGCACTATCATCACCAGCACTGGCACTACCTGTATTAGTGTCATCAACGCCTAAACACGCTTCCCAGAACGCGGTGGCTTCTCGCAGCGTTTTGGCCACACGGCCTTTGATTTCTTCGGTGGCCGCTTTGGTGAAGGTCATCACCAAAATCTCTTTTACGTTAAGCTTTTTCTCTAACAATAAGCGTAAGTACAAACGCGTGATGTTGTAGGTTTTACCTGTGCCCGCACTGGCTTCAATTAAATGCCTTCCTTTTAGCGGCATGGCGGGCACATTTAGTAATTGCGAAGCACTTGTAGACAAGCTCATAACTGCTCCTGTGATGAAATGTTAGCCACCAACGCAAACAATAAAAAAGCCTGTGTGGTTGGCATATCATGCCAACTCACGCCATCAGGAAATAACCATTTAACATAAGGGTTACTAGCGATATCAGCAGTAAATTGCCCTGATGACTGAAGCCAATTTTTGAGTAGGCGCTGGGCATCATCACTGGCAAAAAATGCACGTATATCGGTTATTAGCGAGTTGCCGGGTTCATCTGTGTCTTTGGTATCAATAGTATTTTCAGAATCAAGACCACCTTGCTTATCCACACCTTCCCTATCATATAACCCTTGGGCGTCTAGACTTGCCAGAAATGTGGGTAAGGTGACTTTGTTTGCCAGAAGGGTTCCGGGGGATTTTTTTGTGCCACTGACTACGGCACTCATTAATGAGCTATATACGGGCGTTGGTGCGCTCAATATGTCAACAAACAATGATTCAATACTCAGCAAAATTTGGCAGGCTGTGTTTTTGTCTACTGACGGAAAGCTACGCTTCATTAGCTTGGTTTCACCTTTTACCCAATCGCAGTAATAGATATCTAGCGGATATTGTGTATAGGGTGTTACTTCCTCGTTTGCGCTAAACACAAGCTGTGTCATAAAGTAACCAAACGCTCTAATGTCATTCACCTTGCCTGCGCACGGCTGCATCAAGCTGTTTCCACCTTCAAGCGCACTGGCGGTAAACGTAAAGTGGTTGCCTGCAAATTGCGCCCGTTTGGGTTCAGCATCATGTGGTCCCATCGCTTGGGTAAGGGCTACCGCGCTTTCCTTCCACAACTCAAGCTCCTCTAGCGCCACCGGGTTATTGGGAATGTCACCACGAAGCGCGGCGAATTGCACTACCCTATCGCTATGCTGGAGGGTTGCCGCATTAGCATCATCGAAGAAAGCACTGGAAGAAAACATAGCATCGAGTACTTGGTAACGCACTAGTGCGTTGGTTTCAAAAGGTTCGCTATTGTCTAGCAAGGTTACCGATTGGGATAAGTCAACGCCTAACCGCTGCTGAGAAAAGAACTCAAGAGGATCTCTAAACGCTCGAGCCACCTGCATACACTGAAAGCTCGCGTTTTCAGGGGAGCTGTCTACTGCCAGAGGCGCGAGTGAATGTTCTTTTTGCCTAGTTTCTTCACTGCTTTTTTCGCTGCTTTCTTCACTGCTTTTTTCGCTGCTTTCTTCGCTTTTGTCAATGTTGGGGCCACTCGTAGCAGCGTCACGTAATGATTGGGCTAGACGCAACCAGCCCGTCTCATAGCTGGGGAGTGTGCCGGTAAAAGCACTTTCACTAAACGGATGCAATGGTGCATGTTTTAAATAATGACCCATATTTACCTGATAGCCCGTGTCTAACATATCGAGAAATTCGCCTAACACTAGGCTGGGCTGCCGCTCACTGTTATTTTTTACATCGTTACCTTGGTAGCTTAAATATAGGCTTTCTCTGGCCGAAATAATCGCTTCTAAAAAAAGATACCTGTCTTCTAAACGACGCGAACGATCGCCCACTCTTCTATCAGGCCCCGCCATTAAATCGAGCCCTAACGGTGTAGACTTACGAGGAAACTCGCTGTCGTTAAGCCCTAATATGCACACTTTTTTAAACGGGATACTACGCATAGGTAGCATGGAGCATACCGTGACTTGCCCCGTCATAAAGTGGTTACCTGCATCGGGAGACGAAAATCGGCTTAACAGTAATTCCCGCACCTGACGTAAACTTAAATCGTAGGTATATTCGGCTTCTTCACATCGAGCAGCCAAATCAGCGGCAACTTTAGCAATAAGATCCCAGCTGTGTTCTTGTTCTTTGGTTGGTGTAAAGCAGGTATCACGCAGGGCTAATAAATCGGCACCCCATGCATTCGGGCTTCGCGGGGTATTAAGCTCAGTGGCAAATCTGCCTAGTAACTCAATAACATGGATAAGCTTACCAAGCGTTACCGTCGACTGTCCTTCCACATCAGGAATAGTCAGCATGTCGTCAATAACACCTTCACTATCTGGCGCTAACATACCTAACAATAAACGCCTAATTCCCCACCACCAGCTGTAAGTATTTTCATGGGTGGCCCCTGCCGACACATTGGCTTTATGGCTGCCATCCAACCCCCAATGAATATGAGCTTGCTTAAGCCATACGGTCATTTGATCGATATCGTCTTGAGCAATACTGAAGCACTTTTGTACCGCATCAAGTTGTAAGTAGTCGACAATATCCGATACACCGAATCGGCTGTCAGGCAAATGGAGTAGCGTCATGTAAGCGGCAATAAGGGGTTCTGCATCCATGGGGCTTCTATCTGCGATAGAGCACGGCAAGCGAATAGGCCCATTGCCCGCTAGGGGTTTGGTACCCACCCGATGAAATACGGTATCAACAAAGGGGGCATAATTTTCTATCGCGGGGCACATTACCAGCACATCGGATGGCGTACGAGATGAGTCCTGTGATAACCAGTGCAGTAAATGATCGTGCAGTACCTGCACTTCACGTAACGCTGAATGGGTACACATAATGGTAACACTGTCGTCAGCGTTTTCGGCAGAGCCTGTTTCTGTGCTTCCTTTACTTCCTATAGTGCCAACGTGCGTTGCGGGTAAAGCTTCTAATATATCGTTGTGAATTCGGTTTAAAAGTAACGTTTCACCAGTTTCACTATCAGCAGGAATCGGCGCGTCGAAGGCACTGACTTCAAAGGTGTCTAAATCGGTAAGCAAATTAAAAAGCTCCCTCCCCTGCTGCCCTAAGTTGCCTAACAACGAGTTGCTTTGATCTTGCTGCATCCATTTCTCTAACCCGTCCATACGCAGCTGCCTTGCCAGTTCACTATCGCTTTTCGCATCGCCCCAGTAATTAACACTTGGGTTCAAATGAAAAATATGAATATCGATGTGCGCCGCTAATGCATCGAAAAAAGCAATCAACTGCGGTGCCATGGTGTTGATTGCAAACACCACGATACGGTTGGGTAATTCGCTATCACCACTTTTTAGATGATCGCCGTTATTTAACGCAGTCAGGGTAAGTTGGTGCAGTCGTGCAGGATGTAAAGGTTCTTGCTTGGCAAGGTGACGCCATATTTCGCTTTGCCAAATTTCAGATTCATCATTGGTTTTACGCTGGCTTTCTTCCCATGCAAACAACCAATCTGGACGATATAACAAATATTGCTCGTACACATCGGCCAGCGCCGTTGCCAATTGCAACCGTTGTACGCCCTGCTCTTGCTCACTTCCCGCTTGTAACCAGTATTTATTAACTTGCTCGAACGCTGCCATCGATTGTAGAGATGTCTCTTGTCCTGATGCCTCTAGTAAAAGGGCATCAATGCGCCATACGAGGACTTCACGTCGATAAGGCGATTGCTTAGGTACTTTATCTTTACCCAACACCAGCCTTGCCGTGTTCCACATAAATCTAACCGGCAAAGGAAAATCAAGATTCATCGCCACGCCCTGCTCTTTAGCAAGTTGCATACTTACCCAGTGCTGCATACCTGGGCTTTCGACTAATATCGTTTCAGGCGTAAAAACACTATTGGGTTGATGCTTAATTAGCGTAGTAAGGAGGAAGCTGAGGTGTTCAAGTTTGTTCGATGGATAAAGCGCGAGCAATCGGAAAATCCTTTGTCGTATTCAGCGGGCGTTATGATAATGAGTGTATCGTAATTCAATGAATAGGTAAGCTGAAATTAATTAGATTTAAGCGAAATTATTATATCGTATGGGGCTAAGTAGATGACTAGAAGGGATAGACAATAGAAAGAAAAAAACCCATACAGGCCTCAGGACACGAAAAACCTGTATGGGTAAGGTTTACGGGTTACCCAGTAGCAACGTGAATAAGCGTTGCCTGGCGCTCATTCACGTTAGCGCTACTGCATAACACAGTTAACAAAATTGATTTTGCAGGTTAAGTGCCAACTTTTATTTCTAATGAAAACAGAAACTTAGATTACCCTTTAATTTATATAAGTCTTTCCTTAGGTTACTAATGGTGCAGGTGCACCATTTATGTACCATGAAATCATTCCGTGTCGCTCTTTAAACCTGCAACAGAATTAAGCTAAATAAGTCTTGAATAAACATTCACTGACTCTTCGCATTGCAGTACAATTTCGTCAATAACAAATCAGGCGTAGCGCAACCTAGTGCTTGATTTAATAAAGACACCGTTTTAGGAATAATAATGCTTACACAACAACAACTTGCCACCATGCTTGCACTACAAGACAAAATGAACACAAAAGTTAACCCCGATTGGATTAACGCCGGTTACGGTTATTTGCGAGCAGCTATGGTGGAATCCGTTGAAGCTATTGAGCACCACGGCTGGAAATGGTGGAAAGCACAGCAAAAAGACTTACCACAACTGCAAATGGAATTGGTCGATATTTGGCACTTTGCTCTATCTGCCTGCATCATCGATTCAGAGGGTGAGGTAAGTACTGCCGCTGAAAGTATTGCCGCACAATTGGCCTTAGGCGATGCTATCGTGACGTTCGACGGTAAAGACTACCAACCAAAACAACAATCGTTACTAGATAACTTAGAATTGATGACCGGGCTTTGTGCTGCTAAACGTTTTAGTGTGCCACTTTTCATGGAAATTGTTGAGCAGTGCGATATGCATGCTGATGAACTCTATCGCCAGTACGTAGGTAAAAACGTTCTGAATTTCTTCCGCCAAGATAACGGTTATAAAGAAGGCACATACAAAAAAGAGTGGCAAGGCCGCGAAGACAATGAACATTTAGTTGAGGTTATGAATGCCTTAAATCTGTCAGATGCCAGTTTCAGTGACAACGTGTATAAAGGGCTACAAGCACGATACACTGCGTAACGTAAACGACTTTGTGCTAGTTACTCTTTACCTAACAGCACCTACAAAAAAGCCGAGCTTAGTCATGTGCTCGGCTTTAATATTATTTACGCTGCTAAACCGATAAGTTAAGCATCTACCCATACTAGTTTTTCTTTGTATTCACCTTGAATTACGCCGTCAAAACGCTCTTCAAGCACGTGACGTTTTACCTTAAGTGTAGGGGTAAGTAAGTCGTTCTCAATACTCCACTCATTTTTCATAATAACTACGCGATCCATAACTTGGTGGCTTTCTAGCTTCGCATTGATATGTTCAAAAGTCTTTTTAAGGCTAGCTTCAACACTGGTCTTATCATGCTTCTGTGCATCTTCACTCAGAACTAACAACGCGACAGGTTGAGGAAGGTTATTCCCCGTTACACAAACCTGTTCTACGATAGGGTTTTCCATAAATTTAGCTTCAATTGGTGCGGGCGCTACGTATTTGCCCTTGGCTGTTTTGAAAATATCTTTCAATCGGCCGGTAATCTTAACGTAACCGTCTGCATCAATAACGCCTTTATCACCCGTGCGAAGATACTTATCATCAGTAAAAACTTCTGCTGTTTTATCTGGCTCTAGGTAGTACTCCAGCATATTACAAGGCGCTTTAACTTGAATCTCGCCTTCTTCTGAAATACGAACATCTACACCATGATAAGCTTTTCCAATACAGCCAATTTTGTCGTGACGGAAAGGCACGCTGCTAGTGCCGTAGGCACTGTTTTCCGTCATCCCCCAACCTTCTGAGATATAAACGCCAATTTTAGCGAACCATTCGATAACAGCAGGCGCTAATGGTGCTGAACCACTGGCCCATAATCGCGCGCTGTCGATACCAATACCTTTACGTACTTTCTTCGCTACCAACTTATTAATAAGGGGAATTTTCAGTAAGGTATCGAGTTTTTTCTGTGGCATTTTAGCCAATACGCCCATCTGGAACTTAGTCCAAAGACGTGGCACTGAAATAAACAAGGTAGGCTCACAATGAAGCACATCACGTTGGAACGACGATAGCGTTTCAACAAAATGGATTTTGCCACCACTGTAATAGCTGGCTAATTCAACCAGAACCCGTTCGGTAATGTGAGCAAGGGGAAGGTAACTCAAAATCCGATCGGTACTGTCAACGCTAAGTTGCTCCAAGGATTTTTGCGCCGCCCAACAGATAGAGTAGTAACTGTGCACTACCCCCTTCGGCTGACCCGTACTGCCCGATGTATAGATAATAGTCATGATACTATTCATATCTTGAACAGGAGAATCATCTATTGGCGAACAATCGATAAACGCTTTCCATTGTTGCTTGGTATCAATATTCGGATAAGGGAACGCGACGGTATTATATTCGGCTGGGATAGACGCTACTTGCTCTGCAGTATTATCTAACTTACCTACGAACAATAATTGAACGTCGGCGTGCTTGAGAACATATTGAACTGTGTCAGGGCCGGCAGTAGAGAAAATGGGCACTGAGATGTGCCCTGCCATCATAATACCTAAATCGGTAATAAACCATTCTGCACAGTTTTTTGAGAAAATACCGATACGGCTGCCCGTCGGCAACGCCATTTCTTCAAGTCGTTTCGCTACGCGACGAGCAAGGTTACCCACCTGCTTCCACGTATAATTTTGATATTCACCATTAACAGGTTGAGTAAGGAAAACGTCGTCCCCACTGGTTTGCTCCCAGTGGTACAACATACTTAATGGCGATTTAATCACTTCAGTGCTGTTTGCGTTTGCTGTCATGTCTAGCGGCATAGGTCACTCATATGTTGTTATAATGTAGCTTATTTTTACAATCATTTCACAGATCTCTAATAAGCCTTATTTTCAGATGAATAACAAGCTTTTTAAACGGACGTTTACATTTCATGCGATGAATGACGTGGCGTAGCGCCTGAAATTTAGATTTCTTATAGTTCAGACTTAACTTCTATGATGATCTAATACGCGTCATTTTTAATCAAACATCCGTCATTCCAGCACTTTAGGAATTCCTCGGTATACTCTAATCGCAGAATTCACTCACCATTGTTTGTTCAGGTAAGGGGATAGTTCGCTGCTAGGCATAGGTTTAGCGTAAAAGTAGCCCTGATGTAATACACAGCCTTTCTCAGACAAACTTAATGCCTGCTCTTGAGTTTCAACCCCCTCAGCAACACTCAGCATATTTAAGCTGCTAGCGAGGGTAATTGTGGTGGTAACCAACGCGTCGTTAGCATTACCTGGTGCCATATCGTTAACGAAACTCTTGTCTATTTTAAGTACTGATAGTGGGTAACGCTTAAGATAACTTAACGACGAATAGCCCGTACCAAAATCATCTAACGCTAGAATGAAACCTGCATCAACGAAGCGTTCAATTTGACGCAGCGCATTGTCACTATCATCCATCAATACCCCTTCCGTAATTTCAAAACGAAACGCTTCCTTTGGTAAATTGAATTCTTTTAGTAACGAAAAAACACCCTCTAAATCAAATTCAGTTTTAAAATGAAGGGCAGATAAATTGATTGAAACGAAGCCTCTAAAGCCATCCTCATACCACATAGCGAGGTCTGCGGCAGCCCTACGCATCGCCGCTCGAGTCACTTCGATGATATACCTCAGCTCTTCTAATACTGGAATAAAGACGTCTGGGTAAATGGGATTACCATCTAGCTCACCACGCAGTAATAGCTCAACCCCTATGGTGTTTTTTTCGCGGGTATTAATGATTGGCTGGTAATGGTTGAAGAAACTGTCTTCAGAATAAGCCCGTTTTATAAGGTTTTCTGTGATGAGCCTATGTTTGGCCCTATCATTCATATCTTTTGTGAAATATGTGAAGCCACTAAGCGTATCTTTCTTTGCAGAATACATGGCCACATCGGCTTGCTTAATAAGCTCGGCGGGCTCTGTGGCATCATCGGGGTAAAAGGCAATACCCACACTACAAGATACACGTAGCACTTCATTGGCCAGCGAAATTGGTGTTTCTACCGACTCAATTAACTGTGCCACAAAAGAGGTTAGCCCGTCCGTGGTTTCCATGTCTTCAATGACAATCACAAACTCATCGCCGCCCAAGCGAGCTACGGTGCCTGCATCAGATGCCAAATTGCGCATTCGATTAGCCACCACCTTAAGTAGCTTATCGCCATAATCATGGCCTAGTGAATCGTTAATGCCTTTAAAGCGGTCTAAATCAACAAATAACACTGCAACATGGGTATTTTGTTGACGCGCCCCAGCAATGGCATGCTCTAATCTGTCCAGTAGCAAACTGCGGTTAACTAAGCCCGTCAGGCCATCGTAATTAGCAAGCTTTAACAATTTGCGTTCCGCATTTTTTTGCTCAGTAATGTCGGACACCACGAGCAAATAATGGTCAGGTTGCTCGCCCATTTCGTTACCTTTAACAGCACTAATGTCTATAAGTACGTCGTACTGCTTCGTGTCAGCGCCTTCAATTACCGCTTCGTCTTTCCAAAACTCTCCCCCTTTAAGATCAGAGAGCTTGCCAGATAGCTGCCATTCCAATGTAGGGTAACGGGTAAATAGCCTGTCAATTTGCTTTGCTAACGATTCTTTAGTGTTGAAATTAAATACGTTTTCAAATGCGGGATTTGCAGCCACTGGCACTTTATTTTTATCAAAAATAAGCACCCAGTCTCGGGTTTGGCGAAATGCATCGTTGAAAAGTAACGCTTGCTGCTGCGCTTTTTGGAGTCGAAATAGATGACGCTGTCGTGATACCACGTACGCAATGATAACCAGTAGTATCAAGGTGAAATACGCTGCATAGGCGAAGGGCGAACGCCATGGCACATAAGGCATATCAAACGTCAAAGTCGCCGGTAAAACGTTATATTCTACACTGCTGGCAAGTGGCCCCACTGTAAAGTGATAACGACCTGGCTCCAAGTTAGTTAGGGTGATTTTATCGTCTTCTGACACGCCCTCGCTGATAACTTGATTGTAGCGTAATAAGGTGTAGTGATACTTTGCTTTACCCACTCCATTCATCGACAAGGATGAAAAATGGATAGTCATTCCGTAATCTTGATAATCCAAACTGATATTCTGCCCGTTTAGATTGCCTAATGGGAGTGGAAGCTCACGAGAATCGACACTGACATCAGTAATGGCAGTTTGTCTTGAAACCAGGTTCGAGTTACTACCGATTTGTTTGAGTAAAGCAGGAGAGAAAACCACAACACCTGATGTTGAACCATAGGCGAGTCGCCCGTCAATGAGCTCAAGTGATGCGCCTTGATTAAACTCTGACACTGATAACTCTCGGCCATAAATAAAGTTTTGTACTTGAGCTGAGGCTGGTGAGTAACGATGCAATCCAGAATGCGAGCTAAACCAAATATCCCCATTACTGTCTTTTTGTAGACCGTAAACGATATTGGAGAGCAACAAGTTACTCTCGTTTAACTTATAAAGCGGCTCAAAAGTGTCGGCATCTACCCCGAATAACCCATAACCACTAAAAGCTAACCACAGCACACCTGTGTTATCGATAACCCATGACGTTATCGACCGTTCATTGGCTCGTTGCTTTTCTGAAAAGCGATAGACCAGTTCATGCGCTAAGGTAACAGGGTCAACCAGCCATAGTCCGCCAACCATGGCGAGAAACAACCGGTTGTCGTGATAAGAGGACGCACCTAAAAAGCCTATGGAAAAATTGATATCGAAGATATCCTCGTCCAAATCGATAATATCTAATTTTTGCGCTTCTAAGTTGTAGCGGTAGTAATGATTCCCAACAAAATATAAGTCGCCATCGGCACCTAAAGTAATGCTGGAGTTCCAGGCATTGAACACATCGTTATCAGAAGATGATTGCAGTGGAGGCATGGATAACTTTCCAGTACTGGGGTCGAATAACCGGATACCCATGTAAGTTTGCACATACAACCTGCCATCGCCCGTTGGTACTAACTTTTCAACCAGCCACTCTCTTTCGGCCACAAATTCACTATCAGAAGTAATGAATTGTTCAGATGTGCGCGTTACGAGGTTAAATCGATTCAGCCCATTTTCGGTTCCGATCCACAACACGTCTTTATCAGTTTGGGTTAAAGACCAAACCACACTGTCGCTTAGCGTTGTGCTTTTGTCATTTCGATTGTTTTGAATAGCGTAAATTTCGGCGCTTTTCACCCCAAAATACAGTGCCCCCGCATAGACCGAACTTAACCAAAGATTACCGGCATAATCGGTTTCAATATCAACAATGCGCTTGTTAGAAAGCTCTGTTCTGCCGTTATGAGGCTCAAGAATGTGTTCACTCACCCACTTATTTTGGCTAAGCTGTAATTCAAATAGGCCTTCGTTGGTGCCAAACCAAAATGCGTTGTCATCACGTTGCTCCATCGTCCAGACATTGCGGCTTTTGACTACCAGCTGAAACCCCGACGACTTGCCGCTAACAACATGAGATAACAATTCGGCTTTCGTGGTTTGAAATAACCCATTAACGGTACCTACCCAAATTCGGCCTTGTGTGTCATGCAGTAAAAACTTAGTATTTAGGTTATCCACATCGGGCTCAACGCCGTTTAGGTAACTAACGGAAATGGCTTCTGCATCAGCAATGGATAAATCAAGGGCATCCAATCCATCACTGGTGGCCAGTAACAGCCAATTGTCCACGACGATAATGTCTCGGATGAAATGCCGTTGAGCAATCAGTTCTTCACTTAGCGTGAATATCGACTCGTAAGACATGGTGTTAGTATCAAAGCGAACGACCTGTTCAGGCATGGCAATGAATAACGTGGTTTCATTTTGCCAAAAAAATTGACTCACATCCTGCAACCAATCTTCTTGGGTTGAAAAAGGCAACGCCACTTGTTTCGTGATGACTTGGGTGTTGAAATCAAGACGGTAAACACCCGATGCGTACGTGCTTATCCACAACGCTTTGTCAGTTTCCAGGCTAATCTTGTTTATTGAAGCATTAACGAAGAGGTCGTTAGGGCCTTTTATGATTTTGGTTCTAACACCATCCCAACGCGCCACGCCGCCATCAGTAGCTATCCACACAAAGCCATCCTTATCAATAGCGATGTCGTTAACTACGTCTTGTGGAAGCCCATTTTTAGTGGATAGCGATTGGAATACGGGATTTGAAAGACGGGGGGGCTCAGCGTAGCTAACAGTGCTAACGAAACAGACAGCAAACAAAACTGAGATTAGGTACCAGCGCATGACAACTCGCATGAATGAATCGTTATTATTATTTTTTATAGTGTATCAGAATGTTTGAGTAAATTGCAGTCAGTACCATTAAGTTACTAAGACGCTCGTCCGTTTCACTTTATTAGTCTTGTTGTACAGGAACTCGCCCAGTATTAATAACTTGCCGTCGGATGCTCGGTTGAGGTGCTAAGCGATACAAGTCACCGTTTTGCCCCACATAGTGTTTTTTTACACCACATTCCTTGGCAATCATCGCGTGTGCTTTAAGGTGCTCCTCTTCGCCGTGCACAGGAATAGCAATTTGAGGTTTCACCCAGTGATACATGAGTTTGAGTTCTTCGGCACACGGATGCCCGCTTGCATGAATGGGCAATTGACTCTCTTCACTCATTATTACCTTAACGCCTCTAGCACTAAGCACACTGTTTACCCGCTTGATGCTATCCTCATTGCCCGGTATCGCAATAGCGGAATAAATCACGGTATCGCCTTTGTCTAATTGCAAATGAGGGTGACTGTCATTAGCCATTCGAGAAAGGGCCGTATTTTTCTCACCCTGACTGCCTGTTGCCACCGCGAGTACTTCATTTGGTGGTAAGTACCCTAAGTGAAACGCATCTGCCACAGGCAAATCTACAGGCCAAATGTCTTGCTGGCGGGCAATGCTGTACATATTGATGAGTGAGCGCCCGTATAACGCAATGTAGCGCCCAGTTTTTTGGGCAACCCTTGCAAGGGTAATTAGCCGCGCTATGTTACTACCAAAACACGTTACGACTACTCTGCCCTTCAGTGGTTTAATTGTACTTAACAAACCATCATAGCAATTGCGTTCAGAGATTGAGAAACCCGGTTTTGTTGCATTGGTAGAATCCCCCACCATGGCAAGAATATTTTCGTTCCCTAAGGCGCGGTAAGTATTACTGTCAAAAGGCTTACCGGTAATAGGCTGCGCGTCTATTTTCCAATCGGCAGTATGCAAAACCGTGCCCGCTGATGTGGCTATTTTTAATGCATAAGGCTCGGGCAACGAATGGGTTACCGATAACCAACTTACATTAAATGGCCCCAGTGTCAGCGTTTGCTCAGTGGCAATCTCGACTATAGGCACTTTATTGACTAATTTTGTTTGTGCCAGTTTGCGGCGTAACACTTCGGCAGTAAACGAGGTGGTGTAGATGGGGCACTGAAAACGCGCCCATAGATACGGCAATGCGCCAACGTGATCTTCATGAGCATGGGTAATTACAATCCCCGCGATGTTTTCTTTTTGCGCTGCAATAAAGGAGGGATCTGGTGCCACTACCCTATGATGAGTTTGCTTATTTGTGCCAGAATAGCGATAAGGAGGAATAAGAGGTTCGTCGAACGACACCCCGCAATCTACCATTAACCACTTGCCGTCATGCCCATACAGGTTCAGGTTCATGCCTATTTCGCCCGTTCCCCCTAAGGGCAAAAACCAAAGTTCCTCTTTTTTCGGCGTTATCAAACCTTAACCACTCCTTTAACTGCTTGCAGGTTAGAATATAAAACTTCCATGAGAGTTGTTACTATACTTTCATACGTAAATACTTAAAGACCGAATATCTGTCATGACCACGACTTTATCTGATATGGAAGCACGTGTTATTGGTGTATTGCTTGAAAAGTCAGTCACTACGCCAGAACAATACCCTTTGTCACTTAATGCGCTGACCAATGGGTGTAACCAAAAAAGTAACCGATTGCCCGTGACCCAGTTAACTGAAGACGAGGTAATCAAAATTCTTGATGGGTTGAAAGGCAAACGAATTGTTCAAGCTTCGTCTGGTTACGGTAGCCGTGTGGACAAGTACTCTCATCGTTTTTGCAATACCGAATTTGGCGATATAAAACTGAGTGATCATCAACAGGCCATTGTTACTGAACTTTTGCTACGTGGTCCGCAAACACCCGGTGAACTGAGGGGGCGGTGCCAGCGATTAGCTCAGTTTGCCGATATCAGTGATGTAGAGGCAACCATCAGCAGCTTACTTGCTTACCAGCCCGATGCGCTTATTTACTCATTACCAAGAGAGTCAGGTAAAAGAGAGATACGCTATAACCACACATTTTGTCAGCTAGATGAGAACGAGAATAATAACAGTGGCAGTGAAAGCAAAAACGAAAACACTGATACTGTTGAAACACTAAAAGCGGCTCTACTGCAAGTAAAAGCCACCCTTGCCGATTTAGAATCGAGAATTAATGACTTAGCATCTGGCGACTAGTGCAAACGTACGTTAAGTTGGTCAATAACTTCAGCCCAATCAGCGTCGTCTTCGATAGCCGTTTTCAAGAAATCCGCTTGGCTTTCAGACCAAAACGGCGCTTCGAAAATATGTTGGCGCTTATTTAAGCCTTTGTGCGTTTCAATAAAACTTTCTATCGCTTCATCGCTACTAGCTAGCCCTAACTGTTCAAACAAACTGCTCATAGTCGGTTGTTCAGTAAACATGGTAGCTCCTCTTCAATCATGATAATCCGTTAATATTGAAACGCTAAAAGCAAATGATGGGATCATTAAATTTGCTGTGCAAATTCCTCTGGTTCCATCACTTCACCTTCTTCTCCTGGTACCGGACAAACCATAACCGTAAGATTGTCTTGCGTCATGCCGCCCACCCATTTGTTAAGAAAGTCTTTGGTAGAGATTTCCATCGCTTCACAGTCTGACCAATCTTCAGTTGCCCATAGCAAAGCAAGAGATGATTCTGGCCATACAGGAATGCCATCTTCATCGTCTGTCGTTAACATCACGCAACCATGCTCATCTTTAAGAATGAAAAGCTTGCCCGAGGTTTTAATTAATTCAACGCTGGCTTCTAAGCGTTCGAACGCGTTCATTTGTAATAGTGGGTGTTGAGTCGTCATAATTTTCTCTTTGCTATTAGGCAGGGTGTATGGCCGATACACTGGTAATCAAGGCTTCAAGCCCTACACGCCTGACTTGTTTCATGGTGTGAAGATAAACTTTCATCGTTATACTTTCTAAAGGCTGTATTAGTGAAATTGCGATAGTTGGATCAAGTTGATTTACCGTTCCTTCAGGGAGTACAGCAACGCCACCTTCATATTGTAGGTTATTTAGGGCTAAGTTGAGTGAGTTCGTCCGCAGTTTAGCATCACGAAGCTGAGGGTATAACGTAAGCAATAGATCTCTGGCTTTGCTGCCCCAATCAATGGCCACAAACTCTGCCGCGTCTACCACATTACCGCCTTCGCCGATTCGGTATAACCCTAATTGTTTTTCCAGTAACACTTCACTTTTAACTTCTTCTGACTTTAGCGGCTCTGTTGAAAAAGCTAAGTCAGTCACCCGCTCGTGTAATTGACGAGATAAGCCATCGAGGGAGAGTACTTCTGCTTTAACTGACCAATCGGGAAAGGTATTGTGAAGGTGACTCAAGGTGGTTGGCAACATTAATTCACTGGCTAACTGCGTTGCACCGCACACTACATATTCAGAAGATTGAATTTGTAGCTCTTGCTTAGCTTCATTAAGCGTACTGCAAAGTTGGCGTGCATACGGCAACAGCTTTTCACCCGATTGGGTTAGCTGAATACTATTGCGCTGGCGTATGAATAGCGTGGTATGAAAATATTCTTCTAGCAACTTGATCCGCGCACTTACCGCAGATTGCGTTAGATAAAGATTTTCAGCTGCTTTGCCAAAATGTCGGGTTTTTGCAACTTCAATAAATGTGGTGAGAAAGCGTATATCCATGCTTCTTACAAAACCGATAAATAAGTGATTGTAAACTGTCACAGATAATACGGCATGTAAACACAAAAGCACAGCAGCGCACTGCTATAAAAGCAGTGCGCTGTATTTATTTTCAACTAAGAAGCGTATTAACTGCCTTCGTGCATCAAACGGCGCTGTTTCTCTCGACGTTGTAAGTCACGATTTTGTTTGTTCTTTACGCTTTGGTGGCGCTTAGCGCTCACCTTCTTGGTGTGAAAGTCTTCCTCTTCTACCGAGTCCAATTCTTCACTTTGGTAACGATAGTCTTTACTCATGTCTATCTCTAGGTTATTGCCACTTCGTCATTATTGTCTTGGCACCAAAAATAGAAAACGAATTTTTATCATCGTTGCGACAATAATTTTTTATAGTGGGTTTCGCTCACGTATTTCGCATTATCCCCTCAATTCACCTACGCCCAGGCACCTCTTCAATGCTGAATCAAAAAAACAGCAAAATTACATTATATTCATAACCTTATATAAAATTAAAAGAAAAAATATTTACACACACACACTTTTTACACCCCACAAACTCGTACATATTTACACTTTATATTTTCCAACAAAATTTTTTATTGATAAGGAAAAAATGTTTTGTTTTATGTTCTGATTCTTTTGTCTTAAAAGTTCGCTTGAAGACAACTCAATGCTGGGTACAACCATGAAAAATTTATCAATCCGCGTTTCTCAAAAACCTTTTATAGATAGACAAAAATTTCCTTATGGCTTTCGAAAATCTGGCGATTTCAGTATTGGTGAGGCAGATATACTAACCGGTTATGGAAAAACCCTGCTGGCACTGGAATGTGGAGAGTTAGCACCAGAGACGGATGATGAGCGCCATTTTCTAGACTTTATTAATGGTAAAGTGGAAGCTGACAATACTGTTGAGCGCACTTGGGCCAAGTATGTACGCTTGTCTCGAGGCAAGAAACATTTCTATACACTGCATAGCAGCGCCGCGAGTAACCAATCAGATTACGATGAAGATTACAGTGATGAAGCATTCGATGTAGCCTAATTACAACTCAACATCGCCTCAACCAGCTTGGTGCCAATCGGGCTGGTTGATTTTATTTGTGATATGCCCCGTTATTCCCCACTTTGTTGATCCATATCTAGATTGCGCTCGAACAAATCTTTGCATATTTGTAATGTTCAAACAGATGGTTCTATATTAATAACTTAGCATTGTGAAATTGCTATTTTACGCAAACCACGCTGTTGAAAAATAGTAGAACAATATCTAATGAATTACCCAAGCCACAAGGCAAAGGAGGCGCAGCGATGATGGTGTCATATAAACAGATTAAACATTTTTCAATTCATGCTACCGATAAGGACATAGGCGGCGTACGAGATATATTGTTTGACGATAAAGATTTCGTCGTGAGGTATGTGGTTGCCGATACGAATACATGGCTTCCCCTTAGCAGGAAAGTGGTGATATCACCTATTTCGGTCACACGGTTGGATCAAGAAGAAGAAACCGTGGATGTTTCCATGACTGCAGACACGCTTAAAAACAGCCCATCAATTGACGAACATAAACCTGTTTCAAGAGAATTTGAAGAAACATTATTTCGTTACTTTGGTTATGGTTATTACTGGATAGGCCCTGGCGCTTGGGGCGATTTCGCTCATCCCAATCAACTAGCCGATCCTGAGTTAACGGCCATGGGTAAAGAAGAACTAGAAAATAAACCTGAAAATCACTTACGGGCTTGCGGAGAAGTCAGTGGTTACGAAGTGGCAACCCAAGATGATAATGTAGGACATATTAGCGATTTCGTGTTTGATACTGAGGGGTGGCAGATTCAGTTGTTAGTGGTTGATACAAATAACTGGCTTCCTGGTGGTAAAAAGCTTGCAGTACTGCCCTCTGACATCAGGAAAATTGATTGGTCTTCTCACAATGTCTCTGTCGACCTAACCCACGAGGGATTGATGGCTAGACCGGAAGTTGACCTTGATAAATTGAGTGACGCTGCATATGTAGAGGCATTGGTGGCAAACGCTAAACTTGTCTAGCTGGACGAGTACAATTCGAACAAGAGCGATTAACTATCAGTTAAGTTAAGTCGTTCTGAGCGCAAAAGAACTTGTGGAGCAAGCCTATGGTTTGCTTCACCCTTTCATCGGCCAATCGATAATAAATGGTTTGTCCGTCTCGGCGTGTGGCCACCATTTTAGATTCTCTTAATAGTGCTAGATGCTGTGAAATTACTGGCTGTGAAACGTCTACATGGTCTAACATTTGAGTAACAGATAACTCTTTGTCCATTAAAGAACACAACACCATTAAACGGGTTTTATTTGCCAACTGCTTAAGATAAAGCTCAGCTTCCATTGTATATTGAGCCATTTCGCTCATATTCACAGATAAATCATCAACGGCTAAATTATCAGTCATAACAACTCACTTATAAAGTTACGTAAACAGGCTACCACCCTGCCACCTTATACTAAAGTATACTACTATAGCGGTGAACGCCAAAACTCAATGTCACTTTTTTATAAAAATATAATAAAAGCAGAAGGTAGAAAATATAGCGCATTCCTTATATAGTAAACTTATTATTATTCTTCAAGGTGCCTCAATGTTAATTGATATCAGTACTAGAATCGCCAATATCCCTTTCCCCATTCGTTGTATAACGGCTAAAGAAGCAATGCAGGAAATATCTTCTAATCATGGGTTATTACTAGATGTTCGTGAACCCGCAGAGGCAGCTTCTAGCCCTGTAGAAGCTGCGTTAAATATTCCTCGTGGCGTACTTGAGATGAAAGTTATCGAAAAATGTAAAGATGCTAAATTTCCAATCTATATTCATTGCGCCTCAGGCATTCGTGCTAAGTTAGCTGCCGAACAGCTAATGAACATGGGGTATGACAACGTGAGCGTGGTAACGTGTTCAATTAGCGATATTAAGCAAGCCACCGACGCATAAGCGCTGACAGCCTCTGGCCGCTTGTGGTATAACCGCGCTATACTGTGACAGAATAATCGATTAGAGCTCGCGGATGTTAAAATCTACGTTAGAACAGTGGCGCATGTTTAAGGCAGTGGTTGATGCGGGAGGCTTCAATCAAGCTGCCGCATTAGTGCACAAGAGCCAATCTAGTGTGCATCACGCAGTTCAAAAGTTAGAAAACGCCATTGGCGTTGTGCTGTTTGAAAACAGTGGGCGTAAAGTAAAACTCTCTCCTCAAGGCGAGTTAATGTATCGGCGAGCGGCGTTTGTATTAAATGAAGCTCAGAAGTTAGAAGCTGTAGCGGCTAGCTTACAAGCGGGAACCGAAACCCTTCTTCGCATCGCTGTTGATATCATTTTCCCATCAGACTTACTTTATAATGTATTGAGCAAAGTGTCTGAAGAATTTCCTCTTCTACGTATCGAGATTGAAGAAACCGTGTTAAGCGGCGCTAACTCCTTGCTTGATAGTGGCAATGTCGATATCGCGATTTCACCTTTCCCCTACCCCGGCGGATTCAGTGAAGATTTATGCGAGATAGACTTTGCCGCTGTAGCGCATGTCGATCATCCTTTGCACGCTCTCGACCGTGCGTTAACACTAGAAGATTTGAAGTCGCATCGTCAAATTGTAGTAAGGGATTCATCGGCTGAACGTAAAGTTGATGCAGGTTGGCTTGGCGCTGAGCAACGCTGGACGGTTAGCCACATTAGAACGTCAGTAGATATGATTTCTCAAGGACTTGGATTTGCTTGGTTACCTATCGCTATCATTAAAAAAGAATTAGAAGAAGGGCTATTGCTGCCACTACCTCTTGATAGCAGCAGCGGTTTACGCCGCGCTATGCTTTATCTCACATTCGAAGATGGCGATGGTCTAGGGCCCGCAGCGAGAAGCTTTATCGGTGAACTTCGATACCAATCGATGCAGCTTCCTTCTGCTGATGGCATGCTTGAACAATGCGTAGAGTCTTTACAGCGGTAGCTTAAGCAGTGGCAACCTGTTAGCGCCGAATTATACTTAATTTTTTGTTCTGTAATTGAAAGCTGAGTTCGCCTATCCAATACCTAGCGCTAATTGTTGGCCCCCATACAAAAAGCCAAATAGGGCAATGGACAATCCAAATAGTGCTACCGCACCGTCATCTGTTGCCATACCTATAGCCATAATCAATACTGCAAACGCCGGTATTAACCCCATGAACGGCACTAACTCTAATGGCACCATCATCAATCCACAAGCCGCGCAGCTCAGCGCAATGAGAGAACGAAACACAGGTTGACGCATAAAAAACCAGCGTGGCATTAAGAAACGATCAAACCTTACCGCCACGGGTTTCATTTTATTAACCAAAAATTCTATTCGCTCAGCATCCATTTCAATTTTCATAATGGTAGCGGGAAGCCACGGGTGACGTCGACCGAGTAAAATTTGCATTGCTATCAGTAAAATTGTCACACCGGTAATGGTGGGCACACCGGGGATGGCTCCTATGGGCGTTGCCGCAATAAACGCAGGCAAAGCTAACATGGGTCCAAACCCCCTTTTTTCCATGGCATTCCAAAACTCGGAAAACGCCATAACATCAGTGGTGTTTTTAGGCTGCATCTTTCCCAACAACTCATAAAGTGTCATTGATCTTGCACCGGTTTCCTTAAACATTTTCATTCCCTATATATGGCTAAGACAACTGCCTTATTTCCATCGAAACCTATGCGTCTTGGGTGATAGCGAAGCGCAATACGCTTTGGTTATTCCATCAATAAATAAACTTGTTGAGCAATATCACCGTACACACCGCTTATACTTAACGCTGACTACAGGTAAAAATCTGAGATAAATTTTTCAGAAATTTGGACATTAGCGCTGAGTTTTCGCATTCGGTTACAGAGCTACAATGCGAATGACAATGCGATAATTGTGCCATTGGAGTTGGTCGCTGTTTCAATCTGTGCTTTTTTGGTAGCAAACGGCACAATCTGTGCTTTATCAGGTAAAGATATGTCGGTGTGCGGATTATATTTAGCTAGCCATCGTTTAATTTAATGCGTGGAACGCATCGTAACGCTAGCTAAAAGATATTGCTGCATTGTTCAACCAAAGTTGAGTATGAATGCGACAAGGTCTACGTTTGAATGTAATAATGCACAAATAATTATAAAATCTGGTCAATTCACCTACCCAAGTCACTTAGTGTAGCTATCAGGAAGTGGTTGGTCATTACAGAAGGGATATTCAAGTGTTAACTGTTTTACTTGTAGATGATGATGCCGAGTTTACCGAGGTGGCCTGCACTATTATTGAGTTTCTCGGTCACGAAGTACTAACCGCAGCCACATTAGGCGAAGCGCGAGACTGGTTAAAGAAAGAAACTTTCGATCATGTATTACTTGATTTCATGTTGCCAGATGGCAGCGGCGCGCACTTGTTCGATGAACTTAACGCCCTTCCTAAACGCCCACGTATTACCCTTATTACCGGACACCCATCGGTAAAAGGTGTCATTAAAGGCTTATGTGGCCCCAATATTGATTACCTTGTTAAACCTATTCAACGTGAAGACATTGAAGCGGTATTAACGGGGAAACCTAAAGTTGCTGAAGATACCAGCGAAAAAATCGAAAAGCATTTCGACTTACTTATTGGCGAGTCTGCGCCAATGAAAGAACTCTACAAACTAATTGAAAGAGTGAGCAGAACGAGCGCTAACGTCATGCTGCTTGGCGAAAGTGGTGTAGGTAAAGAGGTAGTGGCAGCCGCCATTCACCGCGCCTCTCAAAGTGAAGGGCCTTATGTCGTCACTAACTGTGGTGCCTTTTCAAAAGAACTGATTGGTAGCGAATTATTTGGCCATGAAAAAGGCGCCTTTACTGGTGCAGTTGGCCGTAAAGAAGGAGTTTTTGAACAAGCTGAAGGCGGGTGTTTATTCTTAGATGAAATCACTGAAATGCCTATCGACATGCAGCCTAACTTACTACGCGTGTTGGAAAATAAAGTGGTTATTCGTGTTGGCGGTACTAAAACCATACCGGTTAATTGCCGCGTAGTGTCAGCCACCAACCGAACCATGGAAGAAATTGCACAAAGCAAAGTGCTACGTGAAGATATCTACTTCAGACTCGCGGTGTTTCCAATCACCATACCCACTTTGCGCGAACGCAAAGAAGACATTCCTCTATTAGCTAAAACCTTTATTGAAGAATTTAATAAAGACAATGGTTCTGAATTTAGTTGGCAAGAAAGTCAGCTAAACACCTTACAAGCCTATGATTGGCCGGGTAACGTGCGTGAATTAAGGCACTTTGTTCACCGTGCAGCCATTATGAGCGACCCGACAAAACAAGTGATAGAGCTTCCTAAAACCATAGAGTCGCCTTTTGCTAAAAAGCAAAGTACAGCGCCAGCACTTCAAGCTGGACGTACTATTGAGGATGTTGAAAAGGAACTTATTTACGCCACGCTTGAGAAAGTAAATGGAAATAAGACCATGGCCGCTGACATGCTCGGGATAAGTACTAAGACCCTATACAATCGACTTCACGCGTATGGCGATTTGGTCAAAGAAGACTAATAAGGCAGGAAAAAGTTATGACAGAAGATGAGTTTGCCCGATTGAGCACCTATGTACACGATGCACGCAAACCCCTGAATCGCATTTCTATGCAAGCTGAATTGGTAAAAATGGCGCTTAATGGCGAAGTTCCCGCCCAAAAAGCGATGGCAGCATTGGATAAAATAATTTCCAGTGCAAAAGATTGCAGTGACTCCCTTTCTGAAATGACTTCAGATTTTGGCGACACATTATTGGATTGATGTAATGCTTAACAAAGTTTTGTCTTCGCTATACAGCTGGGTGATCATGGTGGTATTCGTGATTGCTATTATTACTGCGAATTCATTTTATGTGGTTCAAACCCTTGATGACTTGTCAGCCCTTGAAGCGCGTTTGTTTACCACAAGCCGCGTGATAAGTGCGGTGAACAAGTTGCATGTGGCCGTGTTGCGCGCCGAATCTGGCACACGAGGTTTCCTTCTTACCGAAGACGAAGCCTACCTTGAGGAATACACCGAAACCTTAAACAATTTCACTGCGTTAGCAGACGAAGTTGAAGTAAGTGCGTTAGCATCCGACCTGCCGCAACAGTCGCAACGAATTGAAAAATTACTCGCCCTTACCCGCGTTAAAATAAATGGTATGGTCCGGATTGTAGAGCTGGTAAGAGTAGGTGATTTAAATCAAGCCTTCACCTTGCTTGAAAGTGATAGGGGCCTTGATTTATACAACGATTTTGAGAACATGTTCGAACGCATTGATTCGTCTGAAAGAGATATCCAAGGCACGCACCTAGCAAGCTTAATGAAGCTAAGGCGTGACTCGGTGAATACACTATTAATCTCTTCCGGTACCACTCTATTTCTTATTATCTCAATCTTCTTGTTGTTAAAAGCCAACATTCGAGAAAATGAAAAGCATAAAGATACCCTTGTTGACGTTAATGAAGACCTAGAACATAAAATTTCAGAACGAACTCAGGAACTACGAATTTACTCAGATGAATTAGCCCGCAGTAACCGAGAGCTTGAAGACTTTGCCTTTGTGGCGTCTCACGATCTTCAAGAGCCGCTTCGTAAAATTCGCGCATTCGGTAACCGATTAGACTCTGGCTACAAAGATGTAATGGATGAACGTGGACAAGACTTTCTTGCCCGTATGCTTAATGCGGCAGAGCGTATGTCTATGTTGATTTCTGACCTTTTGTCTTTTTCTCGGGTTTCTACACGAGGCAAAGATTTCGAGCAAGTGAATGTCGGTGAAGTTATCGATGGTGTACTAGGTGATTTAGAAATAGCCATCGAAGAAAAAGGTGCCAATGTTGTTGTGCAGGATATTCCAACTATTCGCGCAGACAAATCACAAATTGATCAGCTGTTTCTAAACTTGTTATCTAACGCTCTGAAATTTCAAACCGCTGACAAAGAGCCTCTTATTGAAATTACAGCTACAACACCAAGTGAAGCTGACATGAAAGACATATTGTTAGCTGACGAGTATGACTGGATTAAAATTCAAATTTCAGACAACGGCATTGGCTTTGAACAAAGTTTTGCAGAAAAGATTTTTGCCCCATTTCAACGCTTACACGGAAGAAGCGAATACAAAGGAACGGGGATTGGCCTAGCGGTATGCCGACGCATTGTTGAACGTCACAATGGACAAATTTCGGCAAAAAGCTCGCCAGGAAAAGGGGCAACCTTTACTATCCTTCTGCCAACAAACAGTGAGCCTTTTGGCTCTCTAAATAATAATGGAGATACCACACATGACGCGTAAACAAACCCAACCAATTAATATTCTTATGGCAGATGACGATGAGGACGATCGTCTATTAACCGTTGACGCATTGAAAGAAAGCCGTGTGTTAAACAACTTATTTTGTGTTGAAGATGGCGTGGAGTTACTCGAATTTTTACGCCACGAAGGTAAATATACAGATGCGAGCAAAGCGCCCCGCCCCAGTTTAATTCTGTTAGACCTCAACATGCCACGTAAAGACGGCAGAGAAGCGTTACAAGAATTGAAAACCGATCCTAAATTACGTGGCATCCCAGTGGTCATTCTGACTACATCTAAAGAAGAAGAAGACATGCTTCGTGGATATGACTTGGGCTGTGCTTCCTATATCACTAAACCTGTGAACTTCGAAGGACTCGTCGAGCTAATGCGCGCACTAGGTCGCTACTGGATTGAATTTGTAGAATTGCCACACGATTAATTGAATCATATTTATTCGATTCAAGCTGTTATGAGTCAATATTTTGGGCTCAGTAAATTGTTACTCATGTTGTACGGCGCTAACCATTAGGGCCGCTATGTTTGAAAGCGCTAGCTATTCAGCGCTAAGTTACGACCAAATGTTTTATGGAGCGCACAGTGACCGAAGTTATCCGGGTTTTACTGATTGAAGATGACGAAGATGATTATTTCCTAACATCGGATTATTTACTTCAATACGAAGAACCCCGTTTTCAGCTTACCTGGGTGACCAACAGTGCCGACGCCATAGACGCGTTACAACGTCGTAATTTCGACTTGTGCCTGCTCGACTATCTGCTTGGCGCAGAAAACGCCGTAGATGTGTTGGAAGTGCTGAAATCGAATCAGTTTAACCTTCCGGTGGTTATTTTAACCGGTCAGTCAGACTCTCAGGTTGACGAATTGGTTATGCGAGCAGGTGCAGCCGATTACCTGCAAAAAACAGAAATTGAGTCACCGCGTTTCATGCGAACCATTCGCTATGCCATGGTGCGACGAGAGATAGAAAACGAGCGATTAGAAAGACACAAAGTAGAACAACAGAACAAAGCGAAAGATAAATTTTTGGCTCACTTAGGCCACGAACTTCGCACCCCGCTTACGTCTATTTTAGGTTACACAGAGCTGCTATTAGATGACAAAGGTAATGACCCTTTAGCGCAAGAGCTTTCTATTATTTACTCTAATGGAAAGCACTTACTTGGCCTGTTAAATGACCTTCTAGATATGTCTCGCATTATGGCTGACAAACTTGAACTTAATATCAAAGAGGTACATTTAGGCCCGTTCCTTACTGATATCCACTCGTTAATGCGATTAGCAGCGAAAGATAAAGATCTTGTTTTCGATGTAATCGCAGAAACCAAGATACCTGAAGTGATTGAAACTGACCCTACTCGTTTGCGTCAGGTATTAATCAACTTAGTCAGTAACGCTGTGAAATTTACCGATACAGGAGCCATTACCGTCACGGTAGAAGTTCGCCCTCCAGCGCCTGGTAAAATCAACGAACGGTTACACTTTATTGTTGAAGATACCGGCATTGGCATGCCACCAGATAAGCTAGAGAAAATCTTTCAGCCTTTTGAGCAAATCGAAGATATTATGCGTGCAAACCATGGCGGAGCTGGTTTAGGTTTAGCAATAAGCCGTGAACTCGTTGCTAAGCTAGGCGGAAGTATTAATGTAGATTCCGTTTTTGGCAAAGGCAGTCGCTTTTCGTTCTCCATCGATCCCGGTGACATTAGCAAACAAAGTCGTGCTCATCTTGCGCTTAAGCCACCTAGCAGGGCTGAAGCCAGTAATTTGGATTTACAAGTTACTGGCAAGGTGTTGATTGTTGATGATATTCGTGAGATTCGCCGCTTAACAGGGCACTTGGTTAGTCAATGTCATGCAACTGTAGCGTATGCTGAAAACGGGGTTAAAGCGTTGGAGGCTGTTTTACAAGCCGAGGAAGATAACGACCCCTTCCATTTAGTGTTAATGGATATCCACATGCCAGTAATGAATGGCATTGAAGCCCTTCATGCAATAAGACGGCATAAGAGCAACGTACCTGTTGTGGCAGTCACAGCCGCTAGTCGTAAAGGATTAAAACAATCTCTAATGGATGATGGGTTTGACAATGTTATTGGAAAACCTATTGAACGGGCTGCCCTTACTGAGGTGCTAGACCAATATTTAGTGCGGTCTCAAGGACCAGCCGTGTCGAAAATAGAAACCGTTAAAACAGTAACTCAAAGTACTCAAGCTCAACCCACCTCTAAAAAGGTATTAGTGATAGAAGACGATGAGGACGCAGCTGAGTTATTACAATTATTTTTGGTACATCAAGGCCATGATGTTATTACGGCAAATACGGGCGCAGATGCTATTGAGCGTATGAACGAAGTGGTATTTGACCATGTGTTAATGGATTTAACTCTTCCCGACTATCACGGGTATGACTTAGCGGCCGAGTTGAACCAAATTCAGCCCAAGGCGAAGTTGGTTATTGTCAGTGGAAACGAGCCGGATAAAGATACAATGAAGCACTTAGGTGTTAGCCAGTCGCTGCTAAAGCCGGTGAGCAAAGAAGATTTAATAAGTGTGGTGTCTTAAAAAGACGCCAAAAGATACTGTTAGCTGCCTTCTTGTAGCTAACTTGCCCTCACACGATTTGTAGAATTCTTATCGATTACGAAATTATTACACGGCCTACCTTGCAACTCTTACGTTGAATTAAAATTCAGCCTCCCCCTCAAAATACGGAATAGAACAAAATAGATTAAAAACAACAAGTTAAATATTATGTGTATCTTGGTACAAGCGTTGCAACTCTCTATATGCAATCTAGCAAAATTAAGGAGAGTACTATGGCAACACAAACTACTACGCCAAAAGCAGCGAAAGTGAATAGCGTAACCGAGCCTAGTCACCCAGTCACGGATCAGTTAAAAGAAACACTTCATTCGTCAGTTGATAAACTGGCTGATAGTGCAGCCGTAGCTGAGGACAATATTCGTAACACGGCAAGCCGCTCTGCGGACAATATGTCTGAACGAAAACGTTTAGCTGAGCAAAAATGGCAGTCATCTGGTGTACGCAAGTATGCTATCGAGAACCCGTTAGCAACTGCTGGTATGGCTTTCGCAGCAGGTATGTTAGTTACTTCATTATTTCGCAAGAAATAAAGCATGCAGCCTTTACCAGATTTTCGTAGTGCCACATACACGCTGAGCAGCGAAAATCCGTTTCGCCTGACTTCTCCGAGAAGTCAGGCGACATTTCGCATTCCCCAGCAAAGTTCACAAGGCGCGTCATCCGAGTCGTCTAACAACAATCCCCCAGACATTACCTTTGAAGAGGCGCTGGCTTCTTTTAAAGCGCTTTACGCACAGAAAAAATATCAAGGCTTTGCATTAATCGACCTGATTAACGCTGAACTTCAACTCATTACCAAGTCGATTTTTGTCAGCATTTTTGGCGCACTTACCGCATTTGCATTAGGTGGCTTTTGCTGGATTTTACTCAATTCGTGTATTGGGTTAGCGATGCACCATGCCGGCATGCCTGCATTACTTATTATGGTTATATTGTTACTGGTTAATAGCGTATTAAGTGTCGTTGCATTTATACATGCACAAAGTGCATTTCGTTTTATTAATCTAAAGCGGCTTACCACATTAATGCAGTCTTTAACCAAGTAGCAGCAAACTCGTTACGGGATTGCCGTCAATCAGCGTAAAACTAAGGAGCACTTATCATGAATATTTTTCTGAAAAAGAACTTAGAGGATATCAGGCAGTGCCAGCATAATTATTTAGCCCAAAAACATCATGCTGAAGAATCATTTGAAGAGGCTAAGCGAGATTGTCGTCTGCTTATGGGCAAACCTGAAGTATTATTGGGTATTGTTGCCGCTGGGGTTTACAAAGGTATAAATACTGACGCTCCAAAGAGCAAAAGAAATCAAGCTATTATGACTTTTGTGCGCACCACCGCACTTTCGTTCCTAAAATAATAGTCACTACAATTAATACAAGGAATTACCATGCGCTTACCAATAAAAATGAAAATAGCGGCTTTAGCATGCAGTTTATTTGTTACCGCTTGCACCACTACACCTGTTGCCTCGCCAACACCCTACAAATCTGCGGTCACTAAAGAAGGCTATGGGTATTCTAGCGTTCAACTAACCGACAATGAATACCGAGTATTATTTAAAGCAACAGATCGCACACCAGCAGATGTCATTCAGCAATACGCATTGCGCCGGGCCGCTGAACTCGCTAACAAACATAATTATGAATGGTTAACTATTGTCAAAACCGACGTTGATAAAAAACCTGTCATGGCCAGAGCAGTGACCCACAGTACAGATGAACCCCAACCATTTGCGACCAACCAGCAATGCACTATGTCTGGTTGTACCGAGGTGGCACAGCCTGCACCGGGTCAAGGGCAAAACACGGTAACGCAGACACAGATTAATGACGTTTACTTCTCCATTCTGGTCAGAATGAGCAATACCCAGGGCAGTTTAGGCAAAAACGCGATGTCTGTTACAGAAATTCTCGCTGACCAAGTAGATAACGTTAAGTAAGCGTGATTCAAACAGAAATAATTTTTGATGAAATGACCGCCAAATGGCGGTCGTTTTGTTTACAACGCACATTGCTTTATTTAACTTTGCTCAGAATCTAAATGCAATGTGTTGGCTCGCTCCACCCAATCAAGATCTTTGGTTTGTTCATCCAAGGTCCCCTTGGCATCTTCTAAGAAGACTTTACAAAAGTAATCTACTGACTGAAACCTCTCTCGGTATTGTTTCAATTGCACTTCCATTTCATACATAGCGTTTGAAAACTCTGAATTGGATTTTGACAACTCATAATCACATTTTAGATACGCACATAACACGTCAGCGGCTTTAGCAAGCCGTACATGAATATCATCTTTATCTTGTTCTATTAAAGGCTGGTAGCGCTTCTGTAAAGGCTCAGGTAAGGTTTGTATCAGCATAGCCTCAAACCTACGCTCCAGCTTTTTAATTGCCGCAGTAGTTTCAGGGTCGTGGTACTTCACAGGGCTTGGAATGTCACTCATGCCTGCAATCTCGCTGCCTTCATGGAAAATAGCCATAGCAGCGACTCGGTCGGGGTTAACATCCTCATTGAACACATCCGCTGCGATAGCGCCTAGCATGTGAGCGACCATAGAGGCTTCGTAGATGTGTGTAGATAACATTTCTTCTTGAAATTGTGCCATTAAAGGCCATCGTTTCACGTTTCTTGCCCGTTGCATTAAACCTATAAATGCGGAGTGAGTTTTTGCCATTTCGCGCCCTTTAGCATAACGATAGTAAAAATTGATAGTAGCATTTGCAGATCGGGAATGCTGCCTTGCTTACTATGCCCCCCGCCATGTAAAAAGTGCAAATGCTCTGTAAACCTTGTTTAGCCGACGAAGACATTACCAGCCAAAAGCAGTGAAATTCAATATCAAATACATATAAATCATGCACTTAACATTCAGGCACGGAGTTCGCATTAATAACTATGTCAGTAACGGAGCAAAAAGAGGATTTAGCTATGTTAGGTTGGGCAATTACTTTTTTCATTATCGCCATTATTGCAGCAGTTTTTGGTTTTGGCGGCATCGCAGGTGCAGCAACAGGTATCGCACAATTTTTATTCTTTGTGTTTATCGCCTTACTAGTGATTTCACTAGTCGCGAATGCCTTACGCGGTCGGTCACCACGAGCATAGATTTACCACACATTTAGATATTTTTAGATATTTTTAGATACTTTTAGGAAACAGGAGAATGGACATGATCTCACAGAAATCATTATTGAAACTTTTAGCAGCTGGTACATTTGCACTTACACTTGCGGCATGCGGTGATAACAATGCAGAAGATGCAGGCGAAGAGCTAGACGAGATTGTTACAGATGCAGGCAACGCGGTAGAAGATGCTTGTGAAGATGTTAAAGAAGGCGCAGACGCCGAAGATAAAGACTGTTAATACTCGCTTTATCACAGAAAAAGCTGATGGACGTTGTCCATCAGCTTTTTTTTATACTTCTTCCCCGCCAAGCTCTCGCGCTAAGTCGTCTAAATCAGATAACGTACTATCAAATTCAGCTACCGCATACCGGTAAGATACCAACACGTGACGATCAGTGCGGCCAAACTTCACGACAAGCGAATCAACATCCATGTGTTTAACCGTGTTGATAAACCGATACGCCGTCATCTCGCTGGCAAAACCAAATTCAACTTGGCTTTTCATCTTAAGCAACTACCTCTGGATTGTTATCCAATACATTCACTACCCGTTCAAGTAAATGCGTTTCTTGGTCATCAACTTTCCCATGCGCAATCCAATCTTCTAACAACTGCGCAGGAGACAGGCTCTCGCCCTTCTCGAGTTTCGCTGTCATCATGGTTAGCTGCACATTGGTTCGCATGCT
The DNA here is from genome assembly GCF_019249215.1 of Alteromonas lipotrueae. GTDB lineage: Bacteria > Pseudomonadota > Gammaproteobacteria > Enterobacterales > Alteromonadaceae > Alteromonas > Alteromonas lipotrueae. The sequence goes on along the minus strand of NZ_JAESDI010000006.1, from coordinate 271,358 downwards.
GCTATCGCTCTTAGGGCTAGGTATATCAGTAGCGGCTTCTAACGCCACGGTTAGCCAATGACGACTTTGTTGAACAGGTGTAGGCTTAGACAGTGCAGACTTCCATCGCTTTCCTAGCATGTCAGCGTCGTCATCACTGATGTTAGTAATATCGCCTGCCCGCAAGCTTTCACTTAACACCGAAATAACCGATTGAGCACGCTGTTGTACTTGACGCACATGACGCTGCTGCGCACGTGTTTGCTGTTGTTTTTGAATACCGGCTATTTTCTTATCAAGTTTTACACGCATAGCACCAGGCAAGTCTTTCGCACGCGATTCGATATCCTGTATTGAAGTAGCAATCGTCGATTCATCAGATTCCGAGTCAATAGCATTCAATTGAGTAAAAAGGGTATTAAAGGTTTCATCAAATGCTGATGACTGTGCCTTACGTTGTTCTTTTAGGCGACCGAACAATGCGTCATTTGCTAGGCGAAACTCACGCCACAATCGGCTTTCATCACGCTTACCGGCATGGCCTATGGCTTTCCAACTGTGTTGAAGCTGCTGCGCGGTTTCAGTGGCGCTAGCAATATCTTCCTCTGCTAACAGCGCTGATGCTTGCGCAACGAGTTGCTGCTTCGCTTTTTTATTCATCGCATGCCACTGGTTCACTTTGGTTTGCAGCGGGCTGATGGTTTTGTTCCACCGTTGCTTTAACGACTCGTATTCACGCTTTTCAACCTGACCACACTCATGCCACTGCTTAACGGTTCTATCGAACAGTTTAGCCAGCACCGCTTCGTCCTGTGACAAATCGATGGCAGCAACTTGTTCAATTAATGACTGACGAGCTTTGAGCGCTTTCTCACGCTCAGCATCCAATGCAGCGTAATGTTCGCGACAAGGCTGAAACGCAAGTTCTAAAGCGGCGTCGAAAGCACTTTGTAGTGTGTTATCGTCGCTGCCAGCGCCTAGCGAAAGCCACTGCTGACGTAGATAACGAATGGCTTCCCCGCGCTGTTTTATATCTTCGACGGGAGTTGAAGCTAATGTCTGCGCTTCCTCTACCAGTGCAGGTTTTCTAGGTGCCGCGATATAATCTTGCCAGCCTTCAAGGTGAGCGATATCTTCGGCAGTTTTCTCAAAACGCTTAGCCAATTGTTTCTTAACATTTTCAGGCATAGATTCGAAGGTTGCAGATAGCTTTTCAAACTTGGTAATAGCCCCGCGGTACTTACCTTGAGCAATTAAGTTATCCACTACACTGATTTGCTTTCTGCACTGGCGAAGCGCGTGATCTACTTCTGCTTTTTTAGCTTGTTTTTTCTGACTGAAAACACGCGAAGCTGCATGCCAGCGCTTATTAATGGCGCTTGGTACTGAAATAAGTTCATTGCGTAAGTCGTGATACTTTTCACTTAACGCTTTAAATTCGGCTTCGATTGATTCTGGGGCTTTATGGCTAACCTCATCATTTTGATGGGTGCCATTTTGAACAGCGTCTCCTTCAATAGATACACTTTCAGTTGTATCAGTGCTTGCAGCTTCGGGCAATTCAGCAGTTTGTTCTGTTAGCCCTTTCTCTTTATCGTCTTGTGCACTTTTTGTCGATTCAGAAGGCGTGCCTGCCGTCTGTTGTTGCCTAGATTCTTCTGCTAGTGATTCCACCTGAGACAAGCAAATCAGAAGCTTTTGACCGTACTGCTGTTGCATCGAAAAGGCTTCTAAACTCTTGTTTAACGAAGCTATTCCAGTACGAACTTCTTCAAGCAGTTTGGCGCTGCCCCCTATTGAAGCCATATGATCTGCGCTTACTTCTAATGCGCGTACCGATTCATTCACTACCGCTACATCAGCAAGGGTAGCCTCACATAAACGCTCACCATAAAGCCAATTAACTTGTGTGGTAGCATGCGATAAATGCTGCTTACAAAGGGCTTCAATCTCGGCTTTTTCTTTTGCTGCTTTTTGCGCTTCCCACTCAGGTCGAATACGCGATAAGTGACGAGATACCTTTTCGCTAATGCGCGCGAATTTAGCGTCTACCGCCGTCTTATCGTCTGAACTCAATATCGATGAATCTGTCATTAAGTCATTATATTCACTTAACAATTCAGCTTGGCGCTTGTCAATATCTTCAACATCTGATTTATCAACCAGCGCTTGATATTTAGACAAACACAGAGTAACGCGTCGCATTAATTCAATAGGCTTTTCGGCTTGCGCTTTCAATACTTGAAGCTTTGTAGCTATAGCGGCGTGAATAGCACTATCTCTGCATTTTTTCTCCAGCTTCTGTAGCACACTACTATCTTCAATTGTGCCCAAAATAGCTTGTTGCAGTGCGTTATCTGCATGATGAAGAAAAATGGTTTGGGTAAAAGCTGGCTTATCGACTTTGTGAAGCAACGTCATCACAAGAATATTATCTGCCAATAAACTTGGGTCGTTAACCAATACAGTCTGAATTAATTCACCATTGGCACTTTCACGCAAAAATGACGCTTTTTCATTCGCGTTTATGGTTACATCACCCTGTCCCATCAAGGCTGCTTCTACCGTGCGTTCAGCAATTTTTTTCACCTTCGCATGATGGGCGCTTTGTGACATTTTAAGCCACAATACAAACGTATTTAACTTGCTAAGGGCTGCAAGGCTAACATCAGCATTGGCATCGTTAAACGCAAGTTCGTGTAAAATAGTTTTGTCTGTTGGCTTTTCGGGCGACAGGCTTTTAATGGCTTCCAGTCGTTTTTCGGGATTCTGACTGGTGTGAGAAGGAGCAAAGAACCGACTAAATATCATCCTGTTTAAACCGCGCTATAGTGTTGTTATTATCTTCTTGCTTGGAAAGTGCACGTTTAAAATCTGATTTACTTTTATGCACTATTTCGCCGCTTTCATTTACCGTCATGTGTTCCGACGATTTCTCAATTTTTGCTTGATACAGCATAACTGCCTGCATACAGCTGGCTTTCTGCTCTTCACTTAATGGTGTACCATCAAGCCATTTACCGGTTTCCACGGATTGACGCAGGCGTTCATACACCTCTGGCGTCATACTATTTAGTAATACATCTATATTCATGAACGGAAACGTTTAATAAGTACAATTCTTACGCGGTTGACAAGATACCACACGAAACCCGCAATACTGGCTACAATAGCGAGATTATGTTGCAAGTCGCCGGGTCTTGTTCCGCCCCAATACATAAAACCGAATCCCGCCACAAATATGATCATGGCTATAAGCGATTGATTTTGAATACTCTGTAACTTTTTGAATTTCTGTAGATTTTTCTTACGTTCAATATCTTCTGAGGAAGCATCGCCTATCTTGAAATCACAATGTGGGCATATTTTTGCTTTGTCAGACGTTTTCTTATTGCACGATGGGCAGTCAACGAGTGCCATAGTTTGCTCCTGTAGGAATGATGCGGAAATAACCAGGTAGCATTGGTTTTAGAGGTGAGTATTTTACGTATTGAAATGCGTATTGCAAAGCCTATTCAAAGGCAGATGAACATTAATATAATTTAATTGAAATTGTGATGTGAAAGCCAAACTCAAAAGGCTACCACGTTGGCTTACACACCACGTTCACGTTAGCGATTATTTTTTGTGTCTAGACCAATAATCGTTAACGGTTTCTTTCATTTCTTTACTGAGCAGCACAATACCAAATAGGTTAGGTAAAGTCATTACCACAATGGCCACTGCCGACAGTGCCCATACCAGGGTGGTATCAGAAAAAGCAGCCCATACAAAGCCAGCTACGTAAATAACGCGATATGGCATCACCGAGCGGGGACCAAGCAAGTATGTCATCGCCCTGTCACCATAATACGACCACGCAATAGCCGTTGAGAACGCAAACAGCATAAGCCCGATAGACACTATGTATTGCCCAAAGTTACCAAAATACCCGCGTGTAAAGGCAATGGTCGTTAGTGCTGCTGAGTGCACCAATGATTTACCGCTCACCTCTAGGTTGTCTCGTACGGGTTTACCATCTTCAATTTTTAATGTTCCGGTAAACAAGTCTTCGCTGCCAATGTTGTATTTAACATCCTCGGCAACTGAGCGTGAATTTAACAAGGTAAAGCCATCGCTAACCGCAGTGCCGTTCACCACAGTGATACTCCCTGTATACGCTTTTATCTCGTTACCTTCGACATCGTTTAGGTAACCGTAAAGCTTATCAACATCGGCTTGATCGCTATCGTCATATTGGCCTTGAACGAAGAACATGTCAGAACGATCGAATACGTTTTCATGTTTTTCTTTCCATACACCAGAAGACAAGATAACCAAACCAGTAACTGTACAGATAATGATGGTATCGATGAAAGGTTCAAGTAACGACACCATACCTTCTGATGCTGGCTCTTTTGTTTTCGCCGCAGCATGCGCAATTGGCGCAGAACCTTGACCCGCTTCGTTCGAGAACAAACCACGGTTCACACCACGGTTAAATGCATAAGCAAGTGACGCGCCTAAGAAGCCCCCAGCTGCTGCAGACCCTGTAAATGCATCTTTAATTACTGCGGTGAAAGAAGGAATAATATTCTCAACGTTCGCGAAGATTACCGCTAACGCACCAATAAGGTAAATAACCGCCATTACCGGCACTACCCGCGCAGTAAAGGCGGCAATGCGTTGAATACCACCAAGGATAACGAGCGCAAGCAAAATACCTAACACGCTACCTACTGCCCATGGCTCAAAACCAAACGTAGCTTCAATACTTTGTGCAATGCCATTACTTTGCGGCAGGTTCCCGGTACCGAATGAACTCACCACAGTGGCAATGGCAAAAGCTACCGCTAACCACTTCATGTTTAAGCGTCTGTCCATGTAATACATGGGACCACCCGCCATGGTGCCATCTTCGGTTTTCACACGGTATTTGTGAGAAAGGGTAACTTCAACGAATTTCGTGGTCATACCTAAAAAGGCGGTGACCCACATCCAAAATAATGCTGCTGGGCCCCCTAAGAATATGGCGAATGCCACACCACTGATGTTACCGGTACCCACTGTACCTGATAACGCGGTGGTGAGTGCGCGGAAATGGGTGGTATCCCCTGGGTCGCTCTCTTTATCGAACTTGCCCGTTACCACTTGCCATGCATGTTTGAAAAAACGAATTTGAGGAAATTTAAGGTAGATAGTGAAGAACAGACCTACACCGAGCAATACGTAAGGAAACCACCCTGCGCCGCCTAAAAAACCATCCAGTATGACGAGAAAACTATATAACCCTTCCAAGGTATCACCCCTTTATTATCTTGTTGTTATGATTTCTATTATTGTATTTATTAATAAAGCCCCGTTGAAAAGGGGCTTTTTTTGTAATGCTAATTTAACGTATTAACCATTTAACTTCTTTACTACGGCATTTACGGCAATAAGTAAATCCTCGCCTAGCTGTCTGCTGCGCTGAACAGACCAGCCATAGATTTCATCTGGTACATCAGCATTGTCTTTGAACGGCATTTCAACAGTGTAAGACATACAGTTAAATTTCTCACCCACTGCGTTTGCTGCCACGGTTAGGTTCCCCTCACCTGGCGCATCTTTATCGTATCCAAACTCGTCCTGAAACTCTGGCGTTGCATTTAATAACGCATCTTTAAACGTATTTTCTAGCGCTTTAATTTCATCAGAATAACTTGGATTACCTTCACAGCCTGCCACAAAATTGTACGGCAGTGCTTCATCACCGTGCAAATCGACAAACATATCTACGCCAATTTTTTCCATCGCATCCATGACATAAAGCACTTCTGGGCTTTTGTCAGCACTTGGGGTTGCCCACTCACGGTTTAAATTGGTGCCTACCGCATTGGTACGTAAATGACCGCGTGCGCTACCGTCAGGATTCATATTGGGTACTACATAGAACACAGCGTTATCCAGCAATTGTCGCGCCAGTCCGTCTTGCTCATCTAGCAAACGGTAGATGAGGCCTTCCGCACACCACTCGGCCATGCTCTCACCTGGGTGCTGCCTGGCAGTAACCCATACTTTCTTTTTATTAGGTGCTTCTTCGCCAATCACTAGCATGGACATATCGCGGCCATCTAGGGTTAAGCCTAAAAAGCGATGCTCACATAGCAAGGACATTTGCGCATCGTGCACTAGGTCAAGATGCCTTTCGTAGCTATAAGGAATGAAGTAGGCGAAATAAACGCTAGGCTGTTCGAGTGTTAGAGAGAATGTGAGGTTATCGCCATCAAACTCGCTGGGAATACGAAACCATGTTTGGCGATCGTATGATGCAAGCACATTGTAGCCTTTCCAGCCATCTGGATAGGCAGACTTTGCCAAGTCAGTAATGGTCATTGTATGAGTAACAAACGACTCGCCAACTAAGCGAAAGTGAAACCATTGAGCAAATTCAGATTGGTTATCTTTTGGAATGGCAAGACGGATGTCTTCAACCGATTCAGCGCTCAACACGTCAATGTTGCCGCTATCGAATTGACTAGAAATATGCATAAACTGTCGTTTCTCTTCTTAATTTTAGCGGTAATTTAGCATAGTCAGCAATAGAAATACTATGTGCCGATGCGCTATTTATGCCACTTGAAGGCACGGTTTTGTTTACACAAATAAAAAACCGACCCTAAGCGGTCGGTTTTTATTCAAATTGAATATTAAAGCGGCAATGTTGGGAAGCTCATCCCTGCCATATCGCGGATAACACGCATTACCTGACAGCTATAACCAAACTCATTATCGTACCAAACATAAAGAGTAAGGCGTTTGTCTGCCACAATAGTCGCTTGTGAATCTACTACTGACGCTGCACGTGAGCCTACTAAGTCAGTAGAGACAATCTCTTTGCTCGCCGTGTAATCGATTTGGTGCTGTAAGGTAGAAAAAAGTGCAGCATCCCGTAAAAATTCATTCACTGCTACTCTATCTGTGCCTTTCGCTAAGTTAAGGTTCAAAATAGCCAGTGAAACATTCGGCGTAGGCACGCGAATAGCGTTACCAGTTAGCTTGCCAGCAAGCTTAGGGTAAGCCTTTGATACCGCTTTTGCTGCGCCTGTTTCGGTAATAACCATATTAAGTGGCGCACTACGACCACGTCTGTCACCCTTATGATAGTTATCAATTAAGTTTTGGTCATTGGTGTATGAATGCACCGTTTCAACATGACCGTCTTCAATACCGTATTCTTCGTCGAGTGCTTTAAGCACGGGCGTTATCGCATTGGTAGTACAACTTGCGGCTGAAAGAATTGTGTCGTCTGGCGTGATCTCTTCATGGTTTACCCCATGAACGATGTTTTTAATATCACCTTTACCTGGTGCCGTTAGTACTGCTTTAGACGCACCTTTCGCTTTCAGGTGCAAACCTAAACCATCGCGGTCACGCCAGATACCCGTGTTATCAACAATAATAGCGTTATCGATACCATATTGCGTGTAATCAACTTCGTCAGGGCTATTGGCGTAAATCACTTGAATAAACGAGCCGTTTGCTTTTAATGCATTGCGCTCATGATCAATTGAGATACTGCCATTAAATGGCCCGTGCACTGAGTCACGGCGAAGCAAGCTAGCTCGCTTTTCTAAGTCGCCATCGCGCCCACCACGCACCACAATGGCGCGTAAACGTAACTTGTTATTTTTACCTTGGCGCTCTATTAACAAACGCGCTAATAAACGACCTATACGACCAAAGCCATAAAGTACAACGTCTTGAGGCTTCTGATCGTCCTCTTTATCAATAACGTCGCCTAACTTCTCACTTAAAAATGCATGTAAGTCGTCGTTGTCTACCGCCGAACCGTAATTAAAATCAAAAGCCAGCTTACCAATATCAATTTGAGCAGGGGCAATCTGCATTTCGCTCAGCGCAAGTAAAATTGGGAAACTCTCCCGAAGTCGCAATTTTACTCCCTCGTGCAAGCGCACTTTGCGATGCGCTTTAATCACATCAGTCGCACTGGCATTTAATAAAGAGCGGCCATAAACTGAAATTTCTACTGCGCTATTTCGGTATAGCTTACCGATAAGGGGCAACATCATTTCCGCGTATTCCTGACGCTCTTGCCAGCTGCTTTGTAATTCCTGCTCAAACTGTTGGTTCATGTTTTTGCCTTTATCGACGTAAATTAACGGTATGTGACACGTCAGTTTTTTAATATTTTAGGGTACACTAGGTGAAGATTTCGTCTGACGGTGACGAGCAGTATCTTAAAGAAACAAACAAGGATGACCAAATTGTTGATAAATTTCATGAAATCACAAAACCGGCCTGTTCGAGGCACTTTATTTAGTAATTTTCCAACAGGTTATAAAAATGTTATCGCTACGCTTTCTATGACCGTTATGTTGTCTGGGTGTAGCGATTGGTTCGAACCCACTATTAGTGAAATTTGCAAAACCAACAGTGAGATGTGTTTAGATTTAAGCCTAGATGCTCGGTGTCGCCACGAACGTGCCGATATCATAAGGTTAAGATACAACCACCAAGCAGATACCTCAGAAGCGTTCAAATACCCATTACTATTAGCGTTTGAAGATTACTTGGTCTGTGTGGAAGAAGTTCAGCATATTGAACACGTGAAACGTAAAGGCAAAGAAGCCACCCGCCTTAAGGGTGTGATTACAGCGCAACGTGAATTAAACCGTTTAGCGCGTGAGACTAAGCGCTCTCTCGACCCTTACCTTTCTTACTACCATTGGTCTCGCCATAACGATAAAGAAGCATTTCACCGGTTTGAACGCTATGCTGCTAGTAACAGAGTAAAAGATCCTGAGTTGCTAATTTCTTTGGCCTCGGCGCAAATTAAAACCGATCCTCAGCGCACTATTGATACCTTGTATAAAGCGCTAAGCCTATACACGGATGCTGATGACATAGACAGTGCACTTTATCTGTCGTTGGTGTCGTTAGGTATGGATAAAGAAAACTACAGAATGGCTTATGTATGGCTAGGTGTAAGCGAATACTTCGACGAAAAAATTCCCTCAGCTAGGCGGGAATCAATCGGCCAAAAGTTTAATCTACCGGTTGATATTTTAGACAGCGTAGTACGTGATATTGTCTCTGCCCTTGATAATAGCCAATTCGATGCGAACGCGCTTAAGCTAAATAGACTGTAATAATGAAAATGAATTACATTTTTTAGGTATTAAATAAGTGCTAAAAAAATAAAAAATCCGCCGAATATAGGCGGATTTTTTTATTTTTTACGTTAAGGCAGTCACAACTGTATGTTTTTTGTTCGACTGTTTACCTTGTGAAAGACACTCTACTCAAAGTAATAACTACAGCGCTCGAGCCTAGCCTTTTACCACAACATCACCGTTACCTTTGAACGTTAATGAAATTGAATTAACGCAATAGCGCTGGCCGCTGGGTTCAGGTCCATCTGGAAACACGTGACCGAGATGGGAATCACATTGTTTGCAAAATATTTCCACACGGTGCATACCGTGCGTATTGTCATCTCGGTAACCAACATTGTCGTTTTCAAGTTGTGCAAAGAAAGAGGGCCAGCCACAACCAGCATCAAACTTAGTTTGTGATGAAAACAAATCCGCTCCACAGCACTTACAAACATAAGTTCCCTCTCGGGCTTCATCTAACAACGCCCCGGTAAAAGGTCGCTCTGTCCCGGCATTGCGGCACACTCGGTATTCTTCTTCAGACAGCGTTTCTTGCCATTTTTGCTCAGACATCGTTTCTCCTAAAATTCATCCCTTAAAAAGAAAAAAGGTGCGCCTAAAGAACCTGGCACACCTTTCAATTTAGTACAGGAACCGTATTAGCGTTTTATAGAAGTTTGCGGGCGTTGGGGATCACTCCATTCTAAGTGATACTTTTTACCCGCAGGCTTATCTACACGCTGGTAAGTATGGGCACCGAAAAAGTCTCGTTGGCCTTGTAGCAAGTTAGCCGGTAATACTGCGGTGCGATATGAATCATAGTAGCTTAATGATGACATCATAGCGGGACACGGCACACCAGCAATAGTCGCTTGCGCAATTGACTGACGCCAATCAGATTGGAATTGAGAAATTTGGTTTGCAAAGAAGGGGTCCATCAGCAAGTTCGACAACTCTTCGTTGTTTTCATAAGCCTTAGAAATAGACTGTAAGAATACGGCTCGGATAATACAGCCTGCGCGCCAAATTTTTGCTATTTCACCAAACTCTAATTGCCAACCGTGCTCTTTAGCAGCAATAGCCATTAGCTGGAAGCCTTGCGCATAAGCACAAATTTTAGAGCAGTATAAGGCTTGCTCTAATTTATTGATGATGTCTTCTTTTTGCTCATCAGAATGAACCACAGGTTCGGGGCCTGAAAGCACTTTACTTGCTGCCACACGCTCATCTTTCAAGCTAGAAATGCTGCGCGCAAATACGGCGGACGTAATGGTTTGCGCTGGGCTACCGACTTGTAATGCACTCACCGCAGTCCAAAGGCCAGTTCCTTTTTGCCCTGCTCTATCTAAAATCACGTCAACAAGAGGCTGCTTGGTGTCTGGGTCAAGTTGGTCGAGCACTTCGGCGCTGATTTCCATTAAGTAGCTGTTTAGCTTACCTTCATTCCAACGTTTAAATACCGCTGCAATGTCAGAAGGCGACATTTGCAATGCTTCACGCATCACGTGATAGGTTTCACAAATTAGCTGCATATCAGCGTATTCAATACCATTGTGCACCATTTTTACGTAATGGCCTGCGCCAACAGGGCCAATATAGGTAGCACATGGCTCACCTTCTAAAATAGGCTTTCCTGGCACGAAACTCTCCAGAGGTTTACCTGTTTCAGGATCTACCTTAGCGGCAATTGCTTTAAGTACAGGCTCAATACGGGTCCATGCATAAGGGTTGCCCGATGGCATTAACGATGGCCCGAAGCGTGCCCCTACTTCACCACCCGACACGGCGGTAGAAAAGAAAATAAACTTGCCTTTGTATTGCTCTTCGCGTGCAACTGAGTCCGTCCATAAGCTATTACCGGTATCAACGACGATATCGTCGGCATGAATACCCGCATCAATAAGATGATTACATACATGGTCGACAGGGTCGCCGGCAGGAACAGAAAGAATAATAAGATGAGGGGCTTTTAGTTTGCTAAGTAATTCGGTGTAAGAGCTACAACCTTCAACACGAGGTTCAGCGTTGGCATCACGCTCACTGGCGTCTTTTGCAAGAATAGCATCGACCTTTTGCTGATCTAAATCGAAACATGCTACTCGATAACCGTGGTCTACCAAGTTCATTGTAAGGTTATTACCCATTACGCCTAAACCGATAAAACCAATATCACACGCTGTTGTGGCGTGCTTATTTCCACCTTCATTTTGCATAGAAAAACCCTCACATTCAGATGGGAGAGCATAATACCACCTGTAACAATAAAGAACAGCATACCGTGCCGATATCCGTTCGGTATGCTATTTTTTTCGTCAGAGGTAAAGCTTACGAGGTAAATTCGTTAAAACTAAACAAGGTAAGGGACTTACCCGCTTGTAAAAATACCTTTTGAATACAAATTTTAGGTTGCTCGCTTAATGAAGCGTAACGAGTATCTAAATGCAAAGTCCACCCCCCGTTCGGTGATAAACTTGGTAAATTGAACCTCACGTCGTTGTCACTGGCATTGACACACAAAAACCAATGTTCTGGGGTTTGCTCACCCACCGCACACCCTCTAATTTCTACACCAAAGGCTTTATTGTGTGCCACGTTCCAATCTTCAGAGGCTTTATCGGTGCCGTCAGGTTTGAACCAATTAATTTGGCTGACATTTTTCGATAAGGAGTAAGGGTCGTCCTCTAGTTTTATCTCGCTTAACAAGGTTGAGCCTTGTTTAAGGCGAATAACATACTGACAAAAACTAAGAAAATCCTGTTGACGCTTGTTCATTTCCCATTGCGTCCAACTGATTGGATTATCTTGGCAATAGGCGTTGTTATTCCCGTTTTGAGTGCGACTTAGTTCGTCGCCTCCTAAAATATGCGGCGTGCCTTGAGAGAAAATAAGCGTGGCAAATAAATTGCGCTTTTGCCGTTCACGCAAGGCCAATATGTTTTTATCCTGAGTTTCACCTTCAGCGCCGTAATTAGCCGATAAGTTATGCCCGTGACCATCACGATTTTCTTCTAGGTTAGCTAGGTTATGGCGATCGGCATAACTCACTAAATCATGCAGGGTAAAACCATCGTGGTAAGTGATGTTATTCACCGATGTGGAAATATGACGATAGCCTTTGTGAAATAAGTCGCGAGACCCCATAAAGCGAGTAGCGAAATCGGCCGCTAAACCTTCGTCACCGCGCCAAAACGCCCGCGCCGTGTCTCGGTACTTATCGTTCACTTCTAGCCAAGGCGTGGGGAAGTTACCCACTTGATACCCACCAAGCCCGATGTCCCAGGGTTCGGCCAGCAAAACCGTTTGCTTTAATACCGGATCTTGTCCGATGGCGCGAATTAGCCCAGCATATTTATTGTACGCTTGAGGCTCGCGCCCTAGGGTTACCGCTAAGTCAAAACGAAAGCCATCTACGCCGATAGTGGTCGCCCAAAAACGCATGGCGTCTAAGATGAGCGTCATCATGTAAGGATGAGACGTGTGTACTGTATTACCGCAGCCAGAGTGATTCGAATAAACCAACTCTCCCCGCTTAGTTTGTTCTAACAGATACGCTTGATAAGGGCAGAAACCTTTATATGACAAAATAGGGCCGCCTTTACCGCCCTCTGCCGTGTGGTTGTATACCACATCTATAATCACCTCAAGCCCCGCTTTATGGTATTCATCAACCATATGCTTAATTTCAGACAACGCATCTTTGCTGGCATAGCGAGGTTCAGGCGCGAAAAAGTTAACAGGGTTATAACCCCAGTAGTTAGTTAATCCTTTTTCCGTAATGTAAGGCTCTGGCATAAATGAGCACATTGGCATGAACTGAACCGTGGTAATGCCTAGCGCTTTTAGGTGGGCAATAACCGCGGGGTGGCTCGCACCAAGGTACTTACCTCTGTGTTCTTTTGGCACATCGGGGTGTAACTTTGTTAACCCTTTCACGTGCGCTTCATAAACAATACGTTTATGTTTTGGAATATCGACCTTGCGGATTGCGCTTTGAGGGTAATCGGCATCTGCCACCACTACACACTTAGGCACCATAAATTGCGAGTCAAATTTATATTGCCTTGCATCCCAATGAATGGGTCTGCTTAGTTTTTTCGCATAAGGGTCGATAAGTAGTTTATCGGTGGGCACGCCGTGAAGCTGCCCTTCGCCGCGTTCTACTCTATAGCCATATAAATGGCCTGCTTTTACATTGGGAAAGAAACCATGCCAGACATCGCCGCTTTTTTCAGGCAGCAATATTTCGTCCATAGGCTCTTCGGTATCGTTGTGAAAGAGGCATAACGCCACCGCTTTCGCATCTGGCGCATAAACGGCGAAGTTACAGCCATCATCATAGGGCGTAGCACCTAATGGAAACGCTTCACCCAATAAAACATGGCTTGCCTTTGTGACGTTCTGTTTCGCGTCCAACGTAATTCCTATTTCGTGATGTAAAATACAGTAGATAAAGGGGGTAAATTAATACTAATCGAGTGATCTCGGTTATTCCATGCTACCGGCGTAGGCGTGACATGGCTGTCCACCGGATAATCGCTGCCCCAAAATACCTGACTATCAGTATTTAGTGCAAGCGACAGCTCACCCGCCCCATCAACACCTACGCGGTAATGTTCTCTGGGGATAGGCGTAAAGTTACAAATGACATATACCTTTTGCTTACCATCTAAAGACGTGCGAACAAAAGACACCACGCTTTGGTCGGCATTTTCATGGTCAATCCATGCAAAACCGGTGTGAGTATGATCTTGTTCGTACATCGCAGGGGTATGGGTATAAAACTGATTTAAGGCTTTATACAAACTTTGAATACCCTTGTGCTTTTTATGCTCCAAAAGGTGCCAATTGAGGCTTGTGTCATGGTTCCATTCTTTGCTTTGAGCAAATTCATTGCCCATGAAGCTTAATTTCTTACCTGGGTGACCGAACATAAAGCCAGTATAACAACGTAAATTAGCGGCCTGCTGCCATTCATCACCAGGCATTTTGTGTAATAAGCTGCCTTTACCGTGTACTACTTCATCGTGAGATATTGGCAAAACAAAGTTTTCATCAAAAGCGTAAACCATACTGAAGGTAATTTCGCCGTGATGATAATTACGGTAAGCAGGGTCTTTTGCGATATAGGTTAAAGAATCGTGCATCCACCCCATATTCCACTTAAAACCAAAACCTAACCCACCTTCAAACACTGGCCGTGATACTTTCGGAAAAGACGTGGATTCTTCGGCGATTGTCATTACGTCAGGATAGTGCTTATACACTTCTTCATTCATCCAACGCAGCAAGCTGATGGCTTCGTAATTCTCGTTTCCACCGTCAATATTCGGTATCCACTCGCCTTCATTGCGGGAGTAATCGAGATAAAGCATAGAAGCAACCGCATCGACTCGTAATCCATCCACATGAAACTTGTCTAACCAGAATAATGCATTGGCAACCAGAAACTGGCGAACGGTTTGTTTGCCAAAATCATAGATGCACGAATTCCAATCTGGATGCCAGCCTCGTCTTGGATCTTCATATTCATAAACATGGCTTCCATCGAAGCGCGCAAGACCATGGCCGTCTTCTGGGAAGTGTGCGGGTACCCAATCAATAATTACCCCTAAACCTGCTTGGTGGCACTTATCGACAAAGTATTTAAATGCATCAGGGTTACCAAAACGGCTCGTTGGCGCAAACATGCCCACTGGCTGATATCCCCACGACCCATCAAACGGAAATTCTGAAACTGGTAATAGCTCAAGGTGGGTATAGCCCATCTCCTTTGCGTAAGGAATTAGGTCGTCGGCCAATTCTTCGTAAGTTAAATAACGCTGCCCACTGTCTGCATCAGGACGCTTCCACGAGCCTAAGTGCACTTCGTAAATACTCATAGCATTCGCGTATTTATTTTGTTTACGGGATGCAAGCCACGCATCGTCGTGCCACTGGTACTTATCGTGGTTAAATATTTTTGACGCATGAGAAGGATACTGCTCAGCGCTAAAACCTAAAGGGTCTGCTTTATGCGGTAACTCATGCCCGTGGGCATCTTTTACTTGGTATTTGTAACGTTCGCCTTCGCCCAAGTCAGGGACAACTAACACCCAGTACCCCAATGAGGTTTTTTCCATTGGATGTAAGCGCCCGTCCCATTGATTAAAGTCACCAATTAATGAAACTGACGAAGCGTTTGGCGCGTAAACGCAAAAACGGGTGGCAGCCAGTGCCTCCCCCTCTTCAGGCGTAACGGTAATGAGTTGAGCACCGGCTTGATGATACAAATTCTCTGGTTTGCTGTCTATATAGTGCACAGCGTGGTAAGCATTATCAGCGAATTGATACGGGTCGCAATAGGTATAGCTACCAGCTTTATTGGTGATAGTCACCGAATAAATCTGTGTGCATTGTGCTTTTGTGATTTCGCCTTCAAATAAACCAGCTTCAATGAGCGGTTTTAGCATAACCTTTTGTAATGCGGTATCTGGCCAACTTATTTCGATAGATGAAGCGTCTGGACGCCATACTCGAATCTTAGTTTTACTTCCTATTTCAATTGGCCCAAGAACGGAAAACGGCTGAGAACATGTTGCATGTTCTAATTGCTGCGCTATCTGTTTTATCCGCGTTACCTGCATCTGCTACTCCTATTAAAAACCCGCAAGAAAACGCGGGTTTACTGCCCTTATATTAGGCAAAGGCGTGCATAATTGCACGCCAACATGTTCACGTTAGAAAATGAAAATTATAATTTAAGCACTGGCTTGTTTGCGTGCTTGCGTTAATTGTGCTGCCAACTCTGTTATATCATGAGTCTCGAAAATAGCCTCAACATTCCTGGTCAGCTTTCTACGCCAGTTAGGGTACTCATTAAACGTACCTGGAATATTCACGGGCTTGTCCATTTGTAACCAATCTTCTAACTGCAAACTTAGCAACGCACTAGAACCGCCAGCCATGTGCACTTGCATACCTTGGCTAAGTTCTGCTGTCATGCCTGTAGAGTTCACATCTCTACCTACATTATCCGCTACCGAGAGATGTCCATGTAGTGAGTCCAATATAGACTGCTTATTCGCGTGACGGTCAGTATAAAGGGTTTGCAGAATTTCATCTGTAGGATAAAGGCCAATGTCTTTACCTAGCGCCAAGTCTAAACAATGCCAGTAACCTATAAGCGTAGGCATGTCGTGTGTAGTAAGCGTAGACATAGACTGCACGGGGTAATGGCTTGGCGAGAAGAAACCGCCGTCCTCTGCTTGTTCAAAGAAAAATACACGGTATGAATACACACCATTGTCTGCCAACTTGCTACGAATTTCTTCTGGTACAGTACCTAAATCTTCGCCTATGACGAGGCTTTGGTTACGATGGCTTTCAAGGGCTAAGATGCCCAACAAATCATCAACAGGGTAATACACGTACCCCCCCTCTTTCGCGTCATCACCTTTGACAACCCACCACAATCGTAGCAATGCCATTACGTGATCAATACGGAGGGATCCCGACGACGCCATATTGGCTGCAAATAAGTCAATGATTGGCTGGTAAGCCTGTTCGTAGAGCTTACGAGGATCCATAGGAGGAAGCCCCCAGTTCTGCCCCAAAGGCCCTAAGATATCAGGTGGAGCACCCACGCTGGCATCGGTGCAGTACAAATCTTTGTTACCCCAAATTTCTGCGCTACCTTCACTCACCCCAACCGCAAGGTCTCGATATAAACCAATTGTCATACCGCAGTCAGAGGCTTTGCTACTTGCCGCTTCTAACTGTTGCGCCGCTACCCATTGTAAGAACAAATAGAACTTTACTTCGCTGGCATTGGCTTTTTTGAATTTCGCAACAGCAGGGTTATGGTAGTCTTTGTATTCTTCAGGAAATACAGGCCATCCCCAACAGTCTTTTCCTTTCGCTTTTAAATGAGATTGAAGCGCATCGTATACCGCCAGCATGTCTAAGCTTTCGCCACCTTGTGCAATAAACGCCTTGAATGCTTTATTTTGCTTGGTATTTTTTCTGAGGTGGCGAGCATCGTAGACATCAAATACCGCTTTTAACGCCGCCAATTTAATATGTGCGACAGCTTCATAATCTACATGCTCAGTTGCACGAGCATGACTCAGCGTTTTTTGAAAATCTTCAGCATTCACCACGGCTTGAACACTGTCATCATCAAAACCTTCAACAGCAGAAGCATCAATATACAAGTAATTTAGCCAACGACGAGAGCTCGGCCCATAAGGAGAACACGCGTCAGGATTTGCTGGATAAAGTGCATGAATAGGGTTAAGGCCGATAAAATCAGCTCCTACCCCTGCGGCTTTTTCAATTAGTGTTGCAAGATCGGAGAAATCACCTATCCCCCAGTTCTTTTCACTACGTACACAATAAAGCTGCACACTTAATCCCCAAATCTTTTTACCGGCCGCTATAGGCTCAGGGGTGTAGCAGGCTTTAGGCGCAACAATGATGCGAGACTCGGCAAACTGATCGTCGTCAGCACTTAACGCCATAGTGTGATAACCAAGCGGTAAGGTAAGTGGCAACGACACCATGTATTCATGGAACTCCACCTCATCGATGTGTGCCATCGTCGTCATTTCTTGGTCTACCGGTGTAAACGTATGTTTTTCAATTTCTCCGTTTTCACACTGAACTGTAATGACATGTTCATCGTTTACAAGTTCTATAGGTAGGCGCACAACGACAACAATAGCTTCATCGTTACGAACCACTTGAACAGGGTTCAGAGGAGATAACCACACTGAGCTAATGTCGTCTATAATTTGCGACTGAATCTTTTCTTCACTGGCGGTGTCATAACCCAGCACGTTAAGTAATTTGGCTTTACTTGACTCTGCGATGGTTGCTGGTTTGCCCCATGCGTCGACATATTGAGTCTCTATTCCACGCATTTCAACCAGTTGTTGCAGAAGATCTTGTGTCATCGTAACTTGTTCCTGTATTCCTGTGAGAGGCACGCTTAATTTGCACAAAGCAAATTTGCTTATACGTACAAAATATTAACATTATTCTAGAAACAGTCGCGCTATGAAAACTGAATACGATTGCATAAGCTGTTGTTCGTAACTTTCCAACAGTTTAGCGTTTTTGTTTTGCCAATTATGGCATTTTGATCCATACTTTACGTAATTTATTTTCATATTCAAAAATAATCGAGGTACGTCATGACAATTCGCATCGGTATTAACGGTTTTGGTCGCATTGGTCGCTTAGTAATGCGCGCGGCTGCTGCCCGTGAAGACATCGAAGTAGTTGCTATTAACGACTTATTAGATACAGATTACATTGCCTACTTGTTAAAATACGATTCAACGCACGGTTTATTCGACGGTGAAGTTAAAGTAGACAACAACGCCTTAGTTGTAAACGGCAAAACCATTCGCATCACCTCTGAAAGAGATCCTTCAGACCTTAAATGGAATGAAGTAGATGTAGACGTGGTAGTTGAATCGACTGGTTTGTTCCTTACTAAAGAAACTGCTGCTAAGCACATCGAGGCAGGTGCTAAGAAAGTGGTTATGTCTGCACCTTCTAAAGACGACACGCCTATGTTCGTTATGGGTGTTAACGATGAAAGCTACGCGGGTGAAACTATTGTCTCAAACGCATCGTGCACCACTAACTGTCTAGCGCCTCTAGCAAAAGTACTTAACGATAAGTTCGGTATTGTAGATGGCCTAATGACCACAGTACACGCGACTACAGCTACACAGAAAACCGTTGACGGTCCTTCTATGAAAGACTGGCGTGGCGGTCGTGGTGCTGGCCAAAACATCATTCCTTCGTCTACTGGTGCTGCTAAAGCAGTAGGTAAAGTTATTCCTGCGCTTAACGGAAAACTAACAGGTATGGCTTTCCGCGTACCTACACCAAACGTTTCAGTGGTTGACCTTACTGTTAACCTAGCCACACCAACTAGCTACGACGCTATTTGTGCGGCAATGAAAGAAGCGTCTGAAGGCGAGCTTAAAGGTATCATGAGCTATACTGAAGACGCGGTAGTATCAAATGACTTTATCGGCAACGCCAATACGTCAATTTTTGATGCAACAGCAGGTATTGCACTTACTGACACATTCGTAAAAGTTATCTCTTGGTACGACAACGAATGGGGCTATTCAAACAAAGTTCTAGACTTGGTTGCTCACATTTCTAAGTAATCACGTTTATCAATAACGGCAACACTATTGGTCAGTTATTGAAGACATTGTTAATAGACTGAAAAAAGGTGCGAATAATATTCGCACCTTTTTTGTTTTCATTGCACAATGAGCCATTATTAAATGGTAATGCGGGACCTTGTGGAAATCTCGACAACGGTACAATCAACACGTTGCTTCATGGAGGATTTATGTCAACAGAATCATTGCAAGTAAGCGAATCAAACGGATTGACGTTTTTAGAGGTAGATAACCACCTCGCTTCAGCAAAAATCAGTTTATTTGGTGGACATGTTTTATCTTTTATTCCCAAAAAAGATGAACAAGAACGCTTATGGGTGAGCCCCCATGCCTACCTTAACGGTGAACGCCCCATTCGTGGCGGAATACCTGTCTGCTGGCCATGGTTTAGTGATGACCATGGTAAAGCGAAAGGTGAGCTACCTTCCCATGGTTTTTTGCGCACACAAGTGTGGCAATTAACATCATCTAGTGAAGATGAAACTGGCACGCATATTACGCTTACCCCTTCCTTCACAAGAGCAGAAGGGTTTGAACATGACTGTGCGGTTACCCTATCAATTACGATAGGTGATACCCTCACCGTGTCGTTAATAACGGAAAACACAGGCGTAGTGCCATTTACCTACAACTGTGCGTTACACAGTTACTTCCATGTTGATCATATTCAAGCGGTTCGCCTTTTAGGCTTAACCGGCGACTATAAAGATAAACTGGATGACTGGACGATAAAACCCACACCTGAGAACTATACCTTTACGGCAGAGACTGACCGTATTCATATGAGTGCGGTAGAGAAAGCGTCTATTGTGGTAAACGATACACCATTTACCGATGTAGGTTCAAAAGGCCACGACTCATTGGTGGTTTGGAACCCATGGCAGGGCGCTGCGTCAATTTCTGATATGGATCCGTTTGGCTACAAACATATGCTTTGTGTAGAGTCGTCTATCACGCAGGGCAAGACACTACAGCCAAGTGAGTCTCACGCCATGGTGCAAACGATAACGCCTGTATAATGCTTTAGCGCGCCGTCTAACGGCATACTGCGTGCTTATTGGTAAATACAAATGTATACAAGTATGAACTCGCCAGCACAAGTGCTTCCCACTAATGCCGCATTTAGCCCGATTTATTCGTCATAACAGGTAAATCGTCTTTAATAAAAAAGCCCCGATAATAAGTGACATCATACCAGTCATTATTATCGGGGCTTTTATAAAGCATTTTTATTAGCTGATGTTGGCACCCGCAACGGCTTCTTTGGCAAGTTGCGTAATACGATCCCAATCACCAGACTCAATGGCATCGTCTGGCGCTAACCACGAGCCACCAACACAAACAACATTCTTAAGGGCAAGGTAATCATTGTAGTTACCTGGGCCAATGCCACCTGTTGGGCAGAACGTAAACTCGGGGAATGGGCCACTGATCGCTTTTATCGCTTTCACTCCACCAGACGCTTCAGCTGGGAAGAATTTCATATGGGTGTAACCCGCGTCTTTCCCTTTCATTAGTTCAGACGTTGATGAAATACCTGGGATAAGTGGAATTTCTGCTTCCATACCCGCTTTTAGCAAATCAGCTGTCATGCCAGGGCTAATTGCAAATTTAGCACCCGCTTCAATAACCGCTTTAAGCTGCTGTGCATTTGTTACTGTTCCAGCACCGATAAGCGAATCAGGCACTTCGTCAGCAATACGTTTAATTACGTCAATGGCAGCTGGCGTACGAAGGGTTACTTCCAATACTTTAATACCGCCGGCCATTAGCGCTTTTGCTAGCGGAACTGCTTTTTCCACATCGTTGATAACCAATACAGGTACAACAGGGCCAGCAGCAAAGATATCAGCTGGCGAATATTTCCATTTACTTGTCATAAATCAGCTCGCAGTATGTTGTTGAAGATAAGCAGCTGCACCTAATAAGCCGTGATCAGGCTCTGCTATCAAATAAGTAGGAATATCTTTCACATAGTGCTTCATTTGCCCTTTCGCTTCGAAACGAGCTCTAAAGTCACTATTTTGAATGAATTCAGGGAAACGGTTAGCTATACCACCGCCGATAAAAACGCCACCTGTTGTGGCCATATTTAACGCCAAATTACCGGCAAAGCTGCCCATAATTCTGCAGAACTGCGTTAACGTGGCAGCAGCAATATCACAGGTACCTGCTAATGCGGCTTCGGTAATTTGAGCAGGTTCAGCGAATGTAGCCTCTTTACCTGCATCTTGTGCTAGTGCGGTATAGATATTATGTAATCCCCTGCCTGACATTACTTCTTCGGCAGAAGCGCGGCCAAAACTCTTTTGCAGGTGACGCCACACCACAACATCGGTTTCATCAACGGGAGAGAAGTCAACATGACCACCCTCGCCGTCTAGGGTTTGCCACCCAGAAGAGGTCATAGTGATATGCTCTACACCCAAGCCAGTACCCGGGCCAAATACCGCAATATTGCCACCGGCTTTCGCCGTGCCATCACCAATTTGGACAACCTGTGACTCATTCAATACCGGTAATGAATGTGCTACTGCGGTAAAGTCGTTGATCACAAACAGTGAGTCTAATTTTAACTGTGAGCGTAGCGCATTTTGCGAAAACGCCCAGCTATGGTTAGTCATCACCACTTGGTCGCCCAAGACTGGGCAGGCAATACCAATGCACCCTTCGGTGAATTGGTATTCAGGCATATCGGTAAAATACTGTGAAATTGCCAAGTCGATACTGGCAAAATCATTACACATATATTTCTTTATATCGGCTACGCCTGTTTCGGTAACCCGAGCAACGCGAATGTTAGTGCCCCCTACATCGGCCACAAACTTCTGGCTCATAGCGCCTGCTCCTGGTTGTAGAACAACGAGCATGCACCTTCTTCAGCACCTGTTAGGATGGCACGCATACCGCCGAACATTTCACGGCCCATACCAATATGGTGATGGCCAATATCAGCAGGTGTCGCTTCACGAGCTTCTAGCGTGGCTTCATCAACATGCAGGGTTAGTGCGCCCGTTTCAGTATTCAACTCAATCAAGTCTCCTGCTTGTACTTTAGCAAGCAAACCGCCTTTATAGGCTTCTGGAGTAACATGAATTGCAGCAGGGACTTTACCTGATGCACCAGACATACGACCGTCAGTTACCAAGGCTACTTTGAAACCTTTGTCTTGTAACACGCCAAGAGGTGGTGTTAAGCGGTGCAGTTCTGGCATACCAATAGCCGAAGGCCCTTGGAAACGAACGACTACAATGCAGTCTTTGTCTAAGTCGCCCGCTTTAAATGCTGCGTCTAAGTCAAACTGATCTTCAAACACAACTGCTGGCGCCTTGATAGTGCAATGTGGGGTGCGAAGCGCTGATGTTTTAATGACACCGCGACCAAGGTTACCCTCTAGTACACTTAATCCACCATCTGGTTTAAACGGCGTTTCTACCGTGGCAAGTACTTCTTTGTCTAAAGACTCAGTAGGACCATCACGCCATTCAAGCTCACCGTCTTTCAACATTGGCTCTTTGGTGTAGAAGTCTAGCCCTTCACCACAAATTGTATTAACGTCGTTATGTAACAACCCGGCATCTAGCAGTTGCTTAATAAGCAATGACATACCGCCAGCAGCAACAAAGTGGTTAATGTCAGCAGAGCCATTAGGGTAAATACGAGTAAGCAATGGCACAGCATTAGAAATGTCTGAGAAATCATCCCAGTTAATGATGTAACCCGCTGAACGTGCAACGGCGATTAAGTGCATGGTGTGGTTCGTTGAACCACCGGTTGCTAGCAAGCCTACTAAACCGTTAACAATGGCTTTTGCGTCAACGATATTTCCGATTGGGCGGTATGTATCGCCTAAATCAGTAATACGTGTCGCTTGGATAGAAGCCGCTTTCGTTAGGGCATCACGAAGCTCTGTACCTGGGTTTACAAACGAAGAACCTGGTAAGTGGAGGCCCATCATCTCTACCACTAACTGGTTAGAGTTTGCCGTACCATAGAAAGTACATGTACCCGCAGAATGATAAGACTGAGATTCAGCTTCAAGTAGCGCATCACGCCCTACTTTACCTTCTGCGTATTCTTGGCGAACACGCGCTTTTTCTTTATTCGGTAAGCCAGAAGGCATAGGACCCGCGGGCACAAAGACCGTTGGCAAGTGACCAAAGCTTAACGCACCCATTAATAATCCAGGTACGATTTTATCGCAAATACCTAGCATAAGGGTTGAGTCGAACATATTGTGCGAAAGCGCAATAGCAGCCCCTTGGGCAATGTTGTCACGGCTCATTAAGCTCAAATCCATACCGGTTTGACCTTGAGTCACACCATCACACATAGCGGGAACACCGCCAGCAAACTGAGCCACGCTACCTACGCTTTTTACTGCATCGCGAATTATCGCTGGATAAGTTTCGTATGGCTGGTGCGCCGAAAGCATGTCGTTGTAAGCAGATACAATCGCCACGTTCGCTTTGGTCATCGAGCGCAGATCAGATTTTTCTTCTGTTCCACAGGCTGCAAAACCGTGCGCTAGGTTACCGCAAGAAAGCACACCACGGTGAGGGCCTTGGCGGCGCGCGTGTTCAATTTTTTCTAAGTAGGCCTTACGGCTGTCTTTGCTACGCTCTATAATACGCTGCGTAACTTCTGCAATTCTTGAATCCATCATTGTCTCCTATGGCGCCCACATCAAGGTTACCGGGGCTCTGTTTACCACGGCCGTGATGGGCTTTTGCGCTTCGGTAGCATTATCCAGTGCATCAAGCAGTACGTGCTTTTTCTTATCACCGGTTAAATGCAGAAAAATATGTCGACTATTTAGCAACGCCGGCAACGTAAGTGAAATACGTTGATGGGGTGCAGTTGTAGGTTGTACAGCAATACACGTGCGACCGCTGTTCATGCTCAAGCCATCGTTGACTTGCTCAGAACAAGGGAATAGCGACGCAGTATGACCGTCTTCACCCATGCCTAAAATAAGCGCATCAAAAGGCTGGGACATACTAGCAATCGCGGTTTCAGCAGCATTTACGCCTTCACTGGCATCGTCGACATCACTTTTTAATTCAACGAAATGTGCTGCACTTGCTTTATTTTGAATAAGGTTCGCTTTTACTAAGCTGGTATTACTGGCTTCATGGCCTTCTTCCACCCAACGTTCGTCGGCAAGGGTAATGTCTACCTTGTCCCACTCTATGTCGGTTTCGCTCAATTGCTTGAACAAAGCAAGCGGCGTTCTGCCACCGCTCACCACGAGTGATGCACGTCCGCGGGTTTTAATGCCCGTGTTAAGAATACTCACTAGGTCTTCAGCAAATGCTGAGGTAAGTGCATCGGGTGTTTCGAATGAAAGGGTTGTTAATGCCATATTATTTCTTCTTCCTTGCCGTTTTACTCTCGTACCAACTGCGATTGGCTCGAGCCAATAGGCCAATTGAATCTACCGGTCCCCACGTGCCCGCTTGATAAGGCTCTGGTGGTTCATTAGACGATTTCCATGCTTCTAGAATTGAATCAACCCATGTCCAGGCTTGTTCTATTTCATCGCGGCGAACAAACAGCGCCTGATTACCTAACATCACTTCAAGAAGTAGCTTTTCGTAAGCATCAGGGATGCGATCGTCGGCAAAGGCTTCAGAGAAGCTCAAGTTCAATTTAGATTTTTGTAAATCCATAGAACCAGAACTGGTTAAGCCAGGCACTTTGTTCATTACCGTAATTTCAACGCCTTCATCTGGCTGAAGACGAATAACCAATTTATTCGGCGGTAAGTTCTTGAAGCTATCGCCAAACAGGTTGTGAGGCTGACGCTTGAAGTAAATAACGACTTCACTGACTTTCGACGGCATACGCTTACCGGTGCGAAGGTAGAAAGGAACCCCTGCCCAGCGCCAGTTGTCTATTTCAGCCTTAATCGCAATAAAGGTTTCCGTTCTACTTTGGGTGTTTGCACCCTCTTCTTCCAAGTAGCCTGGTACTTCTTCACCTTTGACGAAACCTGCGGTGTACTGACCACGAACCGTGCTTTCGCTAATATTGCTTGAGTTGATCGGACGTAATGCTTTAAGTACTTTAAGCTTTTCATCACGAATGCTATCTGCATCAAGCGTGGTAGGCGGTTCCATGGCCACTAGGCTTAAAATTTGAAGTAAGTGGTTTTGCACCATATCGCGCATTTGACCAGCATCATCAAAATATCCCCAACGCCCTTCAATACCGACCGATTCTGCTACTGATATCTGGACATGATCAATACAGTTATGATCCCAATTAGTCGCGAAAATAGAGTTAGCGAAACGAAGTGCAACGAGGTTAAGTACCGTTTCTTTACCTAAGTAATGGTCGATACGGTAAATTTGTTTCTCGTCGAAGTATTCGGCAACTTGTTCGTTGATTACCTTTGAAGATTCAAGGTCGTGACCAATCGGCTTTTCAAGCACCACACGCACACTTGAATCAATAATTTTGCAGCCGTGCAAACCACGACAGATATCGCCATAGATAGAAGGTGGTGTTGCTAAGTAACACACCATAGTACGAGTCGGATCAACATGGTCTTCTAAAACGCAGTAGCTAGCGATATCTTTCATATCGACACACGCATAATGAAGACGCGCTTTCATACGCTCCCACGTTTCTTCACAAAGCGCTTTATCACCAAACTTCACTAAGTTGGCATGCACTTCGGCGATATAGTCTTCTAACTCCATTGCATGGCGGGCTACACCTACAATCGTAGTGTCTGGGTGGATGAGCTCTGCTTTCTCAAGCTGATATAATGACGGCAGTAATTTGCGTCGTGAAAGATCACCCAATGTGCCAAATAGCACGAAATCACAGGGTTCGTAGGAATTTTCCAATACCATTTTCGTCGACCTTTTAAATGTATGTGTGAAACTAACGTGAGGTAGACGTACCTTCTAACGCCATCCACGTGTTATTAGCATATAGTTAACACTAAATGTAGTAAAATTACAACTTTTGAGAGCTATTGAATCTCATTTCTGTATATTAAAGGGTTACTCCCCTATCTTGACCCCTTTTGTTACCTGTCAGCGATAAAAAATGTCAAAAAATTACATTTTTCTTGTCACTTCCGTCACATTGGGTACTATGAGTCGGGTAACCTACATCAATTTTCCCTTACTAATTGCTATTTCTGTATGAATATTTTAGAAAAAATTACACAAAATAAAGCGTCATTCAGCAAATCAGAACGAAAAGTGGCTGATGTGATCCTTGCGAATCCGCAGACAGCTATTCACTCGAGTATAGCAACCTTGGCTAAAATGTCGGATGTAAGTGAGCCGACTGTTAATCGCTTTTGTCGACGGTTAGATACCAAAGGCTTCCCAGACTTTAAACTTCACTTAGCACAAAGTCTCGCAAATGGAACGCCGTACGTAAACCGTCATGTTGATGAAAACGATGGGCCAGAGGATTATACCAACAAAATCTTCGAATCGACCATGGCTTCTCTTGAAGTTGCGCGACAGTCTGTAGACGTGCAAGTGGTTAATCGCGTTGTAGATTTGTTAACCCAAGCACAGAAAATTTCGTTTTTCGGACTTGGCGCATCTGCCTCTGTGGCACACGATGCACTAAACAAATTTTTCCGCTTCAACGTGCCTGTTGTCTACTTTGAGGATATTTTGATGCAGCGTATGAGTTGCATGAACTGTTCTACGGGTGATGTTGTGGTGCTTATCTCACATACCGGCCGTACAAAAAGCTTGGTAGAAATTGCACAGATTGCCCGCATGAACGATGCAACAGTAGTAGGTATAACATCAGCCGACAGCCCATTGTCACATGAGTGTACGTACGTTTTGTCGCTTGAAGTACCAGAAGACACCGATATGTATATGCCTATGGCGTCTCGAATTGCACAACTTACGCTTATTGACGTGCTGGCCACCGGGTTCACACTACGCCGCGGAAACAAATTCAGAGAGAATTTAAAGCGGGTGAAAGACACCTTACGCGGTTCACGCTACGAAAAGCGCAACGAATAGATACTTCTTGTTATTGCATTCGAGTTAGCGCCTGCACATTCTGCGCAGCCTAACTCGGATGGCTACATTTGTCGTGATTTGTTAAACGACTAGCGCCCTACCCTATACGGTAATTAACCACATTTTCTCACCATACCTGCTACCCTAGTTAAGTGAAACAAGCTTAACTATTGATTATTTAAAATACAGAAAAGGCAGTGAATGGCATTAGTACTCTTTATTGAGGTGAATGACGTAACTGGTCGGCTCAGTTCTCATTTCTTCATCTTTCATTCACATTTATGTCAGATTCATCTACTATTCTGTAATAAAATTACGTAAAGCGATTACAGGTCAACCTTTGTACAATATGCATAGGCTAGCCATATATCTATTTGTGCTTCATCACTTAAAAATTGCGACGGACTCCTAATGACCAGAAGAACGAAAATTCTTGCTACGCTTGGCCCTGCCACTGATTCACTCGAAAAAATTCAAGAACTGATTGCCGCCGGTGCAAACACGGTTCGCATGAACTTTTCACACGGACAAGCAGAAGATCATATCGAGCGTGCGAAGCGCGTAAGAGAAGCAGCTAAAAACTTAGGTAAGTACGTTGCCATTTTAGGCGATTTGCAAGGGCCAAAAATTCGTGTTGCACGTTTTGCTGAAGGCGCGGTTCAGTTGTCTATTGGCGATAGTTTCACTCTTGATGCTGAATTAGATCGCGATGCCGGTGATGCTAAGCAAGTTGGTATCGACTATAAAGCACTACCTGATGATGTAAGTGCTGGCGACATTTTGTTACTCGATGATGGTCGTATTCAACTTAAAGTAACCGGCGTAGAAGGCCGCAAAGTGTTAACAGAAGTGACTGTTGGCGGTAAATTATCAAACAATAAAGGCATCAACCGTCAAGGCGGTGGTTTGTCTGCTGAAGCCCTTACAGAAAAAGATAAGAAAGATATTATTACTGCTGCTGAGATTGGTGTTGATTACCTTGCGGTTTCATTCCCTCGCAGTGGTGAAGATCTTAATTACGCAAGAAAGCTGGCCGAAGAAGCGGGTTGTTTTGCGAAAATCTGCGCCAAAGTTGAGCGTGCAGAAACCGTAGCCACTGATGAAGCCATTACTGACATTATCAGTGCGTCAGATGCTGTAATGGTTGCGCGTGGTGATTTAGGTGTAGAGATTGGTGATGCCGAGCTAGTGGGCGTTCAGAAGAAGCTTATTGCCCGTTCACGCCAACTTAATAAAATCGTTATTACTGCAACGCAAATGATGGAATCGATGATTGATAGCCCTATGCCTACGCGCGCAGAGGTTATGGACGTTGCTAACGCAGTACTAGATGGTACTGACGCGGTTATGCTTTCAGCTGAAACAGCGGCGGGTAGCTTTCCAATTGAAACTGTACAAGCAATGGCGCGGGTTTGTGAAGGTGCTGAGACGCACCCTAGCGTTAAAATTTCTAAGCATCGTATGGATGAGCTTTTCTCATCTACCAGCGAATCAATTGCTTTATCAGCAGTATACGCAGCAAACCACTTACCTAGCGTAAAAGCTATCGTAGGATTAACCGAAAGCGGCAATACGCCTAAGTTAATGTCGCGTATTACTACTTCTTTGCCTATTATCGCGATGTCTCGTCATGAAGGCACATTAAATACTATGGCATTGTTCCGAGGTGTTAAGCCGGTTTATTTCGATTCATCGAAAAGCGAGCCTGGTCAGTTGAAATATGACGTAGTTGCAGCACTAAAAGCCAAAGGTTTAGTGCAAAGCGGCGACAACATCATTTTAACTTATGGTGATGAAATGGAAAAAATTGGTGCAACCAATACGCTTAAGATTGTTGAAGTAGAATAAGCGTTATTCCTACTTAGCACTTTTTAAAAGGCAGCCAGGGGCTGCCTTTTTTATGCGCATCCTACACTCTGCATTTCCCCTCACTTACTGTCTATTCACATTGTAATTCACATAACGAACTGGTAGAAATGAAAGGCGCTTTTACTCGCAGTTTACTTACTCTTCTTACTTTAAACGGAATAACAATGAAAATAACCGCTCCACTTTTTTCCGCGTTTTTTGCGCTACTTTGCTTTAACAGCATGGCTGAATCTTCCATGAAGAGCGTAACCGTAACCTCTTCTGAAACCCCATTAGCGCCAATCATGATTCAAGGCCCAATGCCTATTGAAGCAGAATATTTCGCATCATTATTAACCGACGTACGAGTTGAACATTCAGGTAACGCCACATTCTATTTAGGGACGCTAAACGGTCACCCTATCGTAGTGGCTAAAACAGGAAAAGGTTTAGAGAACACTGCTGCGGCAACGGCCATAGGCATAAGTCGTTATCAGCCCAGAATCATTATTAACCAGGGCACATCGGGCGGACACGATCCTAAGCTTAAAGTCGGTGATATCGTATTGGGCGAAAAAAGCGTAAACGCGAGTAATTTCAAGACCCCTAAGCTAGAAGCGGGCGAAGGTTCGCGCCCTCTTACGTGGATCCCAATGGATTTAATGGCTTCAGAAGGCAGTGCAGGCGAAGGTGACAGTGCATCAGATGCTGAAAAGATTCGTTTTTATGCAGGTGATGAAATCTTACTTGAGCTCGCGATGTCCTTAAGCAAGGAACACAAAAGTGGAAACGTTGTGAAAGGCACCATCGGCAGCGGTAATTTTTGGAATAACGAAATTGACCGCATTGCATGGCTTCACAAAAATCTAGGTACCAGCGTAGAAGAAATGGAATCTGCGTCGGCAGCGCAAATTGCTCATGCTTATGGCGTACCTTTTCTTGGTATTCGTATTCTGTCGAACAACATTACCAATCATGGCGAGTATAACCCTAACACGGCAGAGGCTTGCCAAGTGTTCGTCAAAACCGTTGTTGAAGCATATATCGCGTCGTTGCAAAAGCCTTTATAAAAACCTTAGCGAGCGCATTTGAAAGATTAACCCCATTATTTGCCGCCACGTTATTTTACTTTTACGACGAATAACGTGGCACTCCCCCCTTAAGACAGATTGGCATTTATTTTATGAAATTAACCATGCTTCGTAAGCTTATACTCGTGCTCACCCTCGTTACACCATCGCTGATAGCAAAGACTGTAAACACCAACGTCTCATCAAGTGACTTAACGGTTGTAAACCGTTTTGCGCAACTCGCTTTAGCCTGCGTTCATAAAGAGTACCCAAACATTATTAAACACATGATGACAGGGACAGAACATGTTAAGCCGCCTAAACAGCTGTACCCTGCGTTTTACGGCTGCTTTGATTGGCACTCTTCTGTACATGGCCATTGGTTATTAACCCGAATCGCCAGCCAATATCCAGAAACGCCACACTACCAAGACATTGTAAAACACCTCGATATCAGTTTTACCAAAGAAAACATTACTGGGGAAGTCGCCTACTTTAGCCGTGAGGGTACAGGCACAAGTTTTGAGCGTCCTTATGGGCTTGCATGGTTTTTACAACTAACTAGTGAACTACGTGAGTGGAATTCGCCCGAAGCTAAACAATGGTTAACCACCCTACTGCCACTTGAGCAAAAAATCGTGGCCAATGTAACAGATTGGCTCCCTAAACTTTCGTTTCCTATTCGTGTGGGCGAACATAGCCAAACTGCGTTTGCATTCGGCCTTATGTTAGATTGGAGCCGCACTGCTGGCGACGTTGCATTTGAAAATTTGCTCACCAAAACCATCACGCGATTATACGCAAATGATGTGAATTGCCCTTTGACTTATGAACCTTCAGGACAAGATTTCTTATCTCCGTGTATTGCAGAAGCTGACTTGATGCGCCGAGTGTATTCAACTGAAAATTACGCCAAGTGGCTATCTGCTTTTTTACCCAGCATTCCCATTGATGGCGAAGCTTCATGGATAAACGTAGCCACTGTAGTGGATAAAAGTGACGGTAAACTTGCGCACCTCGATGGCTTAAATTTAAGTCGTGCATGGATGCTTGAAGGTATCGCTTCTGCGCTACCTTCGGGTGATAAGCGTGTAGCAGCAATAAATAGTGCGGCACAAGCACATAAAGTTGCAGGAGTAGATGCGGTGATAAACGATATGCATTATATGGGAAGTCACTGGCTTGGTAGCTTTGCCACCTACTTAGAAACCCAACGTGGACTTTGAAAACTAATGTATGCCAACAGCATTGGATGAAGCCATTAGCGTGGGGGTGAACACCGTTAGCGCTTTATGAAGGCCTCAAGACTCCGACCTTATGGGTAACTTTTGCCTATTAAATAATAGTAGTGAGGATAGGGTTTAGAATAAGGATAAAATTAAGGGCACAAACCTTGAACCGTTAAAAAATAGAAAAATGAACGGCACAGAGTTGGCGAGCTTAGATGCTCGCAAACTCACTAGTCGCGACAGCATACTGTGTTTGATGGTGAACTAAAATATTCTTTGCGCGGCCAATTAAGTCATCACGCTTAAATGTCCAATTTCGTAGGTCTGCCTGCTTCGCCTCTGCAAGATAAAACTCGATACGAGTTTTACGTAATAAATCACGCTTTTGAGATACATCGAACTCGGTTTGAGCAAGTATGCGCTCTATTTTTACAATAGAGGCGTGATGGGATTTGTTTGAATCATCAGCGTTAGCTTTACCTACATAAGCCATGTTATTCGTTAACACACCTGCAAGCACAACCAGCAGAGAAATTAAGACACCTGAAACTAACCAATTTAATACTTTCATCATTCACTTCCTTTTACATCTAACTTGCGATTATCCATGTAAGAACGCGATGGTTCTAAATGACTACTGCACGTTGTAATTTAAAAAAATCAATTACAAGTTGTATTGCACATTGTGTTCCAAACTTCTTACTGCCACCTAATTACGGCGAGGAGTATACGCAGCAACGGATAGGAAGAAAACCCGACAAAGGTTGTAAGACAAAAGTTGTAAAGTAGATGGGAAAATACTACATATTGCCGCGAAAAAACGGGATATTCAAAAAAGACGTTAAATTCACTTCTTCACTCAATACAGAGTGTTATTGTAAAAATATAGCATTTACTAGACGTAAAAAAGGGGCCAATTGGCCCCTTTCACTTTACCGATAACGGCTTAGTTTTTCATTGCTGTTTCAGTAATGACCTGCAAATTATCTTCAACATTTTTCACATCTGACGCGTTTTTCGCTATTTCGACAGCTAGCTGACGCTCGGCATCTGAATCTACGTTACCTGTTAGCGTAACGTTGCCAGCTTCAACATCTACATCGATATCAAAACCAGAGATGTCGCTATCCATCAGCAGACGGGTTTTAATTACGGTAGCAATTTTGGCATCAGTAAGTGTACCTGTTTGCTCATCGTATTCTGACTCAGCGTCATCTGACATGTTGCTTGCCATTTCGTCCATGTCTTTCTCTTCAATAACAGAAAGCTGGTTATCTACTGACATAACACCGTCGATATTTGATACTAGCTCTTCCGCTAATTTCTTATCAACTGAATGATCTACTTTACCTGTTAGAACAACGTTTCCGTTGTTTACATCTGTATTGATATCGAATGAATCAAGGTTGCCGTTGAATAGTAACGTTGCTTCGGCTTTGCCGTCTATCCACGCATCCTTAGCGCCTTTTTCCCATTTGTTATCTGTCTCCATGTCACCAGCAAATGCTGCAGTTGTCATCGAGGTCGCTACAAGTATAGAAAGTAATGTACGTTTCATAACAGTTCTCCTTTGTTGAAACTCGTAGTAGGTAATGCGAAACCCGAGCCAACATAGCAAGCAACTGATTAATATAGATTTATATGAATTTTGTTCGAAAAACACTTACCAACATTCCTGCAAACTTTTCGGTCTATGAGCATTTTTTACCTACATCTTGCCTAACCGGAACGAAAATTGAATATTCATTAACCAATATACATATTATTAATCGAGCAATAGCTATGCTTGTCTTGTTTTAAGGGTTTGTGGGCAAGTCAATAACGCGAAAAACAAATTAGTCAGGAACGACAATGAATATTTTACTGAACACCATGGCGATATTTCTTATTGCTGTCACTTTAGCGCCATCACTACCATCGAAACATTGGCTCGTGAGGGTATGGGAATTTCCACGGCTTCAATTGCTAGGCTTGATGGTGATGGTAATAATTGCTCGAGGCGTTATGTATCCATCTGAGCTTTCTGGATTTAACACACTTATTACCGCCGTGCTTTATATCGGATTAATAGCCTGCGCTATTTACCAGGCTATTTGGATCTTGCCTTATACGCTCTTTTACAAAAAGGAAGTGGTTAAAGCATCTTCTCAAGATGCCGGTGAGAGTATCAGTATTTTGTCGAGCAATGTCTTTATGCCTAATGAAGATTACGACAAGCTACTGAAGCATGTACGTGACACCAATCCAGACTTTGTCGTTACCCTTGAATCTAATAAACGCTGGGAAATCGCTTTGTCTGCGTTAAACGAAACTCACCCTCACCAGCAGCATTGCCCGTTGGAAAACTTATATGGCATGCACCTTTACAGTA
Organism: Alteromonas lipotrueae; assembly: GCF_019249215.1. Classification (GTDB taxonomy): domain Bacteria; phylum Pseudomonadota; class Gammaproteobacteria; order Enterobacterales; family Alteromonadaceae; genus Alteromonas; species Alteromonas lipotrueae. Next base: position 237,522 of record NZ_JAESDI010000006.1, on the reverse strand, counting down.
AATACCCACTGAAAACCGCCAAGCTGAACTACTTAGTTGAAGATGATGTGCCCTCCATGCTTGTCACCATCGATATGAAGGGACAAGATGTGATACTTTACTTTTTACATCCGAAGCCACCTAGCCCCACAGAAAACAAATCGGCTAAGCCCAGAGACGTAGAACTCACTATGGTAGGCGATGAAATAGCTAAAAAGCACGGGCCTATTATTGTTGCTGGAGACTTGAACGATGTGGCATGGTCGCCTACTACCCGAAAATTCAAAAAAATAAGCGGTATGCTGGACCCAAGAATTGGTCGCGCATTTTTCAATACGTTTCACGCCCATTACCCGCTGATTAAATGGCCACTGGATCACGTGTTTCATTCAAGTCACTTTATGCTGGAAGATATTAGAAAGCTGCCTGATATTGGCTCAGATCACTACCCGCTACTAACGCGATTGAAATTGAAGCCAAAAGCCTGATCACAGAAAGTAAAAAGCCGCTATAAAGCGGCTTAATATTGAAAAGCACTAGGCAAATACACGACTAGGTGGGCACATGATGTGCGGGAGCTGACCTCACCGCTTTCGTATTATGATTGACACACCACATTACGCTTTCACACGCCTCTTCACGACGTTTAAAGTGAGCGAGCCCAATAAGCTTATCTTCCCGCGGCCACACCGCTTGTTTCAAAATAGCGGTGTCAGTTTCGCTAAGTGCGCTGGTATCTAAACTCATTTCAACCGCTTTTTTATTGGGTTTGATCAGCGACGGTTGCGCATCGGTGATAATGCTTTTTTTGACGCACACATATTCACGCAGCACGGGATCTCTAACCACACCAATATATTCATCATCACAAATAATGGCCGGCCACCCTTCAGAGATTCGGCTTTGCCAGAACATAACCACAGTGAAGGCAACTAAAACAAACAAGGTTAAACCAATAAACTGACTGTCTAAATCCGGCGCAACAGACACAATTATTCCTACTAACGCAGCAAACAATATCCATCCACCAAATACCCTTCGCATGGCATTGGGCGAAATACCAGAAATAACACTAACCTGTTTTAACTGGCTTTTATCATAGTTGCGAAGTTCAACTACCGATTCAGAGTTCACAACTCTCTCCACTTGATTTTTACTCACTTTATAAATATCTAATTACGCTCACAAGTGAACCATAGTTTATTATACTAATTACGATTTACGCTGACTTAGGAAGTTCCGTCGACAATTGACATATTTCAAAGTGCATTGAGTCTGCAAGGTTATCTTGCTGACGACGTAATTTTGCTAAGATTACAGCCGGCTCTGGCTCCCCAAAAAAGAACCATTCAGCAAAGCGCTTTCCAAGTCCCCCACTCCGTAGCTGATAAACATGCACTACATAGCGGTAGCCATTTACATAAGCATCTTGGTAAGCACGGCTTTCATCTACTGATGTCAAACCGCCTCTTGGGTGAATGGCAAAGCTTTTCACCCCCGCTCCTCGTTTCGTTAAAAACGATATTCCTGCTTCAGTCACGCGCTTGACCGCAGCCTGCTTAAGGGTCTCTAGCGAAATATGCAAATAAGGCACATCAATTTTACCAAACAGCCGACATGCATTTGGACACCCAGGCGCTAACCCCACAGAAAAAGCGGTGTGGTTACGTCCTTCCCAAGGGCGGATCCATACGTAAGGGCTAACGTGAACATAAAGTTCAATGCCATCACATTGGATGCTAAATACATCGGGAACCTCTGAATTTCTGGCGTTTACTAGCTCGTTAAGGCGCTCGTCACTGTATTGCATACACGGCCTCCAATAAGATGCTTTAAGCTAATGCGCGGTGAAAAAACGGATAAAAAAGCGCACTGTAAATACTAAGCTTAATAATTGAGGAGTATGACATATTTGGTATTTTTTTGTTAGAGCGTTCTGTAATAATAAAGCAAAAACTGGCGGTGTATATTCACACTGCCAGCTTACATTTTTAGACGGGTATAAAAATAATAGAGTGAGGAATTAACGCTGTTCGCGATGGTTTTCAGGAACCGCTACTAATTGATCCTCAATTAATTCGCAGGTACCTTCCACACTCTCACCACGACGGGTTTCAAAAGAGATTTTATCTCCCTCAGATTTATCTTCACATGCTTCAATAGCTTCGGGTGGTGGACCATTTGGACGCCCCTGTTGGGCGAATGCACTTAAACTTCCTGTGATAAGCGTGGCAACGAATACAAGCTTTAACAATTTCATGAATTTCCTAAGAAGATTAATTAACTCACATTCAGCATACGCGTCAAATGTGCAGATTCTGTGTAAGAAGCATGTAGAAGTAACGGAATTAAAGCAGAAACAATTGCTAGCAAGGCATTAGCATAGATATACTCAACATAATGAAACTATCCCATAAACTGCTTGTTATTCTTGTTGGCTTTACCTGTGTATCTTTGTCGCTTTCGCTAGCACTCGCACGTTGGAGCTTCGAGCAAGGCTTTAATGAATTTATTCAAAATCAGGAGCGAGAGCGTCTGAGGAGTTTGAGTCGCGTACTTATTGCAGAATACAGCAGCAATAATAACAGTTGGGATAACATTCAAATAGAGAGTGTAGCGCCTACTGGCATGCCCCATCGACGCCCTGGAATGCGACCTCGACCTGGTGGCTTCCCTCCCCCTAGACATCAAATTGAAGATGTATCTGTCGGTCCGCCCACACTACTTATTGATGCTTATGGAAACATTATATCAGGGCAAAGTTCGTATGCAGACGAAAACGAACGAAATGAAGTGAACGTAAAACTCGACTTTAACGGCCAGACCATAGGTCGGCTTACCAGTTACCCGCCTAAGACACCTGATTCTGATGTGGCTCGCGCTTTTTCTGAACAACAGCTGCAAGCCATTATCCTTATAGGCCTACTGTCGCTTATTGCCTCGCTTATACTGGCATTAGGCGTTACGCCGCGCATGCTAAGCCCTTTTAAGGCAATATTACAAAGCGTTAAAGGCCTAACCGCCCATCAGTATAAAACCAACTTGCCAGAAAACCGTCCTGATGAATTTGGCGAGCTGATGCGGCACATAAATACATTGGGAAATACCCTTGAAGCGCACAAAAATACTAAAAGCCAATGGCTAGCTGATATCTCTCACGAACTCCGTACGCCTCTCACCATTTTATCGGGCGAAATTGAATTGATAAAAGCAGGAATTCGACCACTTGATCAGAAACAACTGGCCTCGTTTGACCAAGAGGTCACACGCTTGTCTTTATTGGTTGAAGATTTATACCAATTATCACTGTCTGATATTGGCGGGCTTTCTTATCATTTCTCGTCAGTGGATTTGAGCCAAGTAATCGTGCAACAAAGCGAAAGCCTTGCGCATATTTTTGATACAAAAGGACTTACCTTCACTTGTTCCTGCCCACCCAACATCACCATTAATGCCGACCACCAGCGCTTGAAACAGCTTATGCTCAACTTGTTAGTTAACGCATGTGAGTATACCGATGCACCAGGTACCGTGGAGGTAGTGGTTTCAGAACAACCTTCCTTTATCGTTATTATTGTCCAAGATTCAGCGCCAAGCATCGCGAAAGAAAATGCGGCGGCATTATTTGAACCTTTGTTTAGAGAAGATGCCTCACGTAGACGTCGAACACAAGGTGCTGGCCTTGGTCTGTCAATTAGTAAACAAATTATTGAGGCCCATGGTGGCAAAATTAGCGCGTCAGTTTCGTCGCTCGGCGGCGTTAAAATTACGGCAGAACTGCCCAAACATTTCACTACGGATAATAACTAATGACACCGCACAAACATGTACTCATTGTTGAAGATGAAGATAAAATTGCGCAAATTTTAGTTGAATTTCTTGCTTTGGAAGGATTCACATCTACCGTATTGAATGAAGGCACACATGTGGTTGATACGGTAAAAAAGCAAGTACCGGCAGCCATTATTTTAGATAGAATGTTACCCGGAGTGGACGGACTCACCATTTGCAAATCGTTGCGTAGTTTTTCTATGGTGCCCATTATCATGTTGACCGCCCGTGTCGATGAAATAGACCGACTTATTGGTTTAGAAGCAGGTGCTGACGACTATGTTTGCAAACCTTTTTCAGCCCGTGAAGTCGTAGCACGGATACAAGCGGTATTGCGGCGAGCCACGCAACAAAACCAAACCGAGTCGTCATCAGAAAAGCTCACTTTTCGCCATATCGAGTTGGATATGTCTCGATTTGAATGTGCCGTGGATGGCAACATTATTGAGCTTACACCGGTAGAATTTCGATTATTGAAAACCATGATGACAAAACCTGGCGTGGTCTACTCTCGAGACCAGCTAATGGAGCTAGGCTACGACGACGGCAGAGTGGTAAGCAACCGTACCATCGACAGTCATATGAAAAACTTACGCCACAAGTTAGCCACAGCTGAGCACATGAGTCCTATTCATGCGGTATACGGCATTGGCTACAAAGTCATGTAGGCTGTGACACATCTTCTTTAAAGCCCCTTTGAACTTGCACTTATTCTGCACATTTTAGCGATAGTCTTTGATTTTGTATTTCGATAAGCATTCGAACCTAAAACACAGTTCTGAGGCTACCTATGAAGACGTCATTCTACGCACTGCTCATGCTCGTGCTGCTAGGCACATCAGCATGCTCTGATAGCGATAATTCCGACAATGTTTCCACGACACAGGATAGTGATACGTCTACTGACTCAGATAGCGATAGCGACTCAAGCAATAGTATTGTTGGCGCAAACCCTGACTACTTTCTAGCTGCGGGTTTGGCCGAAACTATTACGACTACGTATTGTACACTTACCGATGGAACCTCTACCGATTGCTACAAGGTTGTTATCAACGGCGCACCAGCAAATGCAGACATAGGGCCGTTCTGCCCGTCTACTATTACTGACGATGCAACCCAAGGCGGAATATGGTTCGATGGAAATGGCGAAGTGTACAACCTAGAGGGACAATTCTTTGTTGATGTAAAGACACTTTATGGCGATGACTGGGAATTATACGATGAAGATACTGGCGAAATTTTCGTTACAGATACTCAGGTAGCCTGTGAAGCTGCAGCCCGTCCCAACGTAGCCGAAGAATATCAAAATCACTGTGTAGAGTGCTCAATTAGCTACTATGACGGTGGTATGCAACAATCCATTTTAATTCCAGTCACGCCAGTACCTTTAACAAACCCCGAATCTTTAGGAGCTGACTTGGGCGTTTCTTTAAATGGGGTAGTGATAGCTGGCCCCGCCCCCGTCACTCAGATATTGGCTGCTAATACCATTGCCGCCTTTGATGATTGTGGTGGCCATGTGAACCCCGCCGAGGGGTATCATTATCATGCTTCACTTGGGTGCAGCGAAGTGGTAACCAGTCTTGATGATCATGCCAATCTCATGGGATATGCCCTTGATGGCTACGGCATCTACGGCATGTTGAACGCCAATGGCGAAGAAGACTATGATCTTGATGAATGTAGAGGCCATGAGGACGATACAAGAGGCTACCATTACCATGCAGCGAGTGCCGCCGAAAATATGTTTATAGGCTGCTATCAAGGTGCCCAAGGCAGTATAGAGGTAAATTAATGACGTCTATACGTGTAAAATTAGGCAAGTCACTAGCCGGTACAGTACCTTTATTCTCATCGGTAACCTTACTAGCAATGGCATGCTCGACGACAGTTTTGGCTCATAGCGGTCATATTCACAACGAGGCGTCCCAAGCCTGTATAGCAAAAACAAAAGGCGATAAATGCAGCTATCTTGTGGCCAATGCGCAGCGTTACACAGGCACTTGCCAAGTTTTTAACACAAAATCGGTATGTGTTCGAAATAAGCCCATTGAGTATTTGCAAGCAATACCAAATGAAGAGGTAGAATTTAGAACGTCTAGGGTAAGTATAGAACCCACTCAAACTTCTAAAGCCAATGTGATAAATTCAGCCACCACCCTTTCTAAGTGAATAACTCCCCCTTTCCCAAATGTGCCGCCAGGCCCCTTTTTGTCACTATGAAATAGATTCACACTGAGTGAATTCTTTGCAGGCGTGAGCATTGGCCACTTCCATGAAAAGAAATAATCTCTAAACTATTCAATATATTAGACTAAGGTCTAATAATTGCTAGCTTACATACAAAATAAGCATAACAGCTAAGACAGTTAGTGCGGCGTTTGGTAACAGCCACTGAAGTTAAGTTATCAAATAATCACCAAAAGGAAATTAGGAGGTTCACATGCATTCACCAGTCAGTGTTGTCACGATAGTAAAAAGTCGTACAGAAAAACTCTGCAGACTCATTGAACAGCTTGAGTCGTGTAACCCACTACCCGATGAACTTGTCATTGTTTGGATGTGTTCTCCTTCAACGCTTTCATTAGCGAAAAGTGAGAAGTTTAATATCGTACATAAGTTTGTGGCTAACGGGGCGTTACCCATTGCTAGAGCACGCAATCGTGGCTTACAAGAAGCTAAAAGTAATCTTTTAGCTTACATAAATGTCGATGCCGTGGTGGATAAAAACTTCATTGCGAAGGGAATGAATGCATGGTGCCCAGGCTCAGTGGTATATACCAAAGTAACATTCGTTCCAGAGTCGCAATGGACCTTTCCCCACGACACATTATGCCACATTAAAAGCCAAGCATTACCAGACGAAGACAATAACGAAATTCCGTCAAGACAACAGGAAGATGATCATGGAAAGTTTAGTGACGATAGCATTTGTTCTACAGTGTTTTTTATTAGCAAGACAGATTTTAAGAAAACCGGCGGTTTCGATGAAGGTTACGACGGCTTCGGACTAAATGACGAAGACTTTTTTACCAATTGCCGTTCATTGGGCTTTTCTTTAAATCAAATCGAAATGCAGACTTTTGCGCCAGAGCGACCCAATTACCGTTGCTCTATTAACCACCTTCTAGATTTTGTCAGAAACGCTGAGCGTTACCACGCCAAGTGGGGTGTTAACCCATGTATCGATGTGCTAAATGCTTACGCAGAAGCCGGTTATATCAATAAAGATTTTGAAACTGCCGGTATTCATGTACTGCAATTGCCGAAGCGCGAAAAGCCGTCACCTGAAAAAGAAGTTTCATCGCAAGCGCATGATATCCCGCTGATAAAGCAAACTGCTTAAAAATCGTGGTAAGACTGTTCAAGGAGTGACTATGTCTATATTAAAACCTGACCTAGCGCAAAAAGTATCAGCTTTCATCAATCAAGCTGATTATCCCTGTGTAGGAGCCAAAACCGCTCTAAACAAGGGTAAGATTACTGTAAAGCAGTACGATAATTTTCGATGCGACATGAGTGACACCGACATCTTGACGGACATCTACGACTTCATTCATCGCTTTGAGCTAGAAAAAGACATGTATTCTTCTTTGGTACTCACGTTTGAACAACCAGAGATTTTAAGCGAGGTTGCTTTTGATAAATTGATGTGGCGCAAGCTTCAGCAACTTCATGACATCGATACCTGCATGCACGACTGGGATAACCAAGTAGACGAAAATCCGCATAGCCCTAATTTTAGTTTTAGTCTGGGCGGTAAAGCGTTTTTTATCATTGGCCTCCACCCAGGTGCGAAGCGAAAAAGCAGACGCTTTGAGCGCCCCGCGCTAGTGTTTAATCTGCATGAGCAATTCGAGCTACTTCGCGAGCAAGGAAAATTTGAAGATTTAAGGGACCACATTCGTCAGCAAGACGAAGCCTTCTGTGGCTCAAAAAATACCTTATTGCAAAATCATGGTGAGCAATCAGAAGCATATCAGTACAGTGGAAAGCAGCAACCTAAACGTTGGCAATGTCCTTTCCACGCGAGTCAAAACTAATCTAATCTACATTGATTCAAATAAAGAAAATAAAGGGGCAGCAATGCGACAAACCATTCAACCAAGAAGCGGCACGGCATTCACCATAAATAAAGGGGAACGACTTAAGGTTATTGATCCTGAAGGCGAACAAGTTGCCGATTTATATGCTTTTAATGCCCACGATAAAAATGAGTTCATGTCGTCAGGCCGTTCGCTAGACTATAATGAAAGCACCCACTTTAAATCAGGATGTAAGCTTTATTCCAATGAAAGTCAGGTGATGTTTGACATTATTGAAGATACGGTGGAAGAACACGATTTTCTTTTAACCCCTTGCAGTGTGGATACCTTCAAACACTTTTATCCCAGTGAAACACCGGTACCTGGATGCCATGGGAACTTAGTGGCCGCATTCGCTGAGTTCGACATTCCTGCACATCATATTGGCACTACATTCAATACCTTTATGAACGTGGATGTGAGCCCCGAGGGGAAAATTGCCGTGCTACCGCCTACGAGTAAAGCCGGTGATTACACTATTTTTGAAGCAAAAATGGACATGATTGTAGGTCTTACTGCATGCTCTGCGGGCGAATCGAATAACTTTCGCTATAAACCTATTCAATTTGAAATTTTACCCGCTTTATAGGTAAGAATAAAAATGTCATTTCATGTGGGTCATGCCACAGTTTAGGAAGACTATACTAAAATGGCCACCGCATAACGTACAAATTGCTGGCGATTGTAAAATCACCAGCAATTTCGAATTACATCACCTGTAGACCATGATTTAAGGCGCGAACCTTTTGACGCAGTAAAGTTTCAAAACTAGCCTTGGGGTTTTCATCCCCTTCTCTTGCCGGCCAGTACGCCATTATTTCATACTCGAACGTGGTAGTGGGTTTAAAAGTGATCAAATGATCGAACTCACCTTTAGCTACACCACTAACCTCATGTAGTTGATAAAACACAGCGATGCCAAGCAAGTCATTGTCACTTAACACACTCTGCTCGCCCCATGTAGCAATAACGCCCCATTCGCCCTCTTCAAATGCGATCTTCGTCATACCGTCATGTGCTACTAATCCTGTAACTATATTTGATGTGGGAGATGACGTATTAACCGTTATACGGGTTGATGCATCCCCAGTATTAATCTTATAACGGGTTACCACATCAACCCCGTCCTCTGAGTCTTCACGTGTACGCCAATTACTGTAGCTAACATCGAAAGCCGCCGTTAAATGGGTGTTCTCAGTTAATACCCAATGGGTATTATCTACATGTTGAAAGTGCATAACCCCCTGTTCAACTTTTCTTCCTAATGCACCCAGCCCTAATGACTTCCCTACTTTCAACGCATCGCCGCCCCAATCTGCAAGTTTATGGTAAGCGTCATAACCGTCATTACCTACATGCGGCAATACCACTTCATCCTTCGTTTTTGCAAAAACGTCGATAGCATTTCGCCAGTCTAGGTAAAGCCGATAGCCTATCTGGTCGTTCTCCCAACCGGGCCCTTCATACTTTAAAAAATATGAGTGATCGGTTAGCTGTGAAGGTGCAGTAAAGGATTCTACAGGCTGAAATGCAAAACCATCTGCAGTATACACCGCGCCTTCCCATTGCCCCCCTGAGCGCACTGATAGCTCAGCGTGGGCGGAATCGGTTACCGCCTCTTTGGTTTGAACCAAAGAGAATGCTTTTTCCTCACCGGGGTTCATCTCGATGTACGCGTACAATGTAGCCTCACCATTGGCGTTCTCACGCCATTCCGATGCCACCTCTTTTAATAACCAACCACGGTACTTTTCTTCCAATGGTATTGAAACCTCTTGAGTGACGCCCCCTCCTTCTGCTGGGTTTTTAACCATCACACTCGGTATATTACTGTTTTTGTCTTTAGAGCACGCCGTTAATATTATTGGTAAAATTAATGCTAAGCCCATAATAAATCTCATAATTCCATCTCCTATGGCTGGTTAACAATACAATATTTCTTAAACAATATATTGACAAATGCCACCGGTGGCAATTATTTTATAAATTGTTAACTTAATGTGTCAATTTGGTTAGAGTATAAAATCAGATTTTCTGAGAATGAGAGGTAATGAATATGGTGAACTTTAGTTTAGAAGGGAAGACTGCCCTCGTTACCGGAGCGAGTCGAGGAATTGGTCGGGCACTGGCCTTATCGCTAGCTGGCGCTGGCGCCCACGTTATATGCTCAAGTTCGAAAGAAGGTGGATGTGAAAACACCCTTCACGAAATAGATGCAATAGGTGGTAGTGCACAGGCAATCAGTGCTGATTTAAGCGACCTCGACGCAGTAACCAATTTAGCGACGTCAGCCATCGAACATGGTAAACGAGTCGATATATTGGTCAATAACGGCGGAACCATATTTCGAGCTCCAGCGACAGAGTTTCCTTTAGACGCGTGGCAGAAAGTGATGAAAGTGAACCTTGACGCTTCATTTTTACTGAGCCAAGTCATTGGAAAGCATATGATTTCTCATGGCGGTGGCAAAATCATCAATATTGCTTCTATGCTGAGCTTTAGTGGTGGTGTAACAGTTCCGGCCTACACCGCTAGTAAACACGCTATCGCGGGTTTAACCAAAGCGCTTGCCAATGAATGGGGTACTTCAAATATTCAAGTTAACGCTATTGCACCAGGTTATATCAAAACCGATAACACCCAAGCCCTCCAAGACGACGCTAAACGCAGCGCAGAAATTCTCTCACGAATTCCCGCAGGGAGATGGGGCGAAGTTGACGATTTAGCTGGGGCTGCTGTTTTTCTAGCTAGCTCAGCAAGCAATTACGTAAGCGGCCACACCCTCGCAGTGGATGGCGGTTTTCTCGCAAGATAAATGAAGGAAAAGATGATGAATCCAGAAATTGATGTTCGCTATGCTATAGGAAAAAAAGAAGCAAACGCTTATAACACCGAAGAATTACGAGATGCTTTTTTAGCCTCTTCACTCATGTCGAAGGGAGAAGTGGTTTGGATTTATACCCATTATGAACGATTCATGCTGGGGAGCGCAGTACCAACCACCGATGCACTTACCCTTGATACTATTGAAGACCAGTTAAAAATGCCTTATTTCACTGCCCGCCGTGAAGTTGGCATTATCAACATTGGCGGTGCAGGCACGGTCACAGTCAATGGTGCTGAGTACCATCTTGCTCCCGAAGAAGCATTGTATATTGGTAAAGGAAATGAGCAGATTTCTTTTGCGTCTGACGATGCAAATAACCCCGCTAAATATTACATGAATTCAGCGCCTGCTCACCATGCCTACCCCTGTAAAAAAGTAGGTAAGGACGATGCCAACGTGCTGCATTTGGGCAGCCAAGAAACTTCTAATGAACGAGATATAAAGCAATTACTGATTAATACCGTTGTAGACACGTGTCAATTACAAATGGGCCTTACACGCCTTCACAATGGCAGTGTTTGGAACACAATGCCGGCACATCAGCATGATAGAAGGAATGAAGTATATTTCTATTTTGATATGAACGAAGAAAATCGTGTATGTCATTTTATGGGTGAACCCCATGAAACACGCCATTTGTTCGTTGCAAATGAAGAAGCCATTATATCGCCACCCTGGTCAATTCACTGCGGCGTAGGTACAGGAAGCTATGCGTTCATATGGGGTATGGCGGGTGAAAATCTCGACTACGATGACATGGATAAGTTTCCTCCCTCAGCCTTACGTTAATAAATGGCATGGATAGTATTATGCAGTGTTTTAGCAAGTTTATGATCTTAGTGATGAGCGTATTTGCGCTATTTTCATGCTCTCAGCACGAAAATAGCGGCGAAATCACCGTACTGCGTTTAGGTCATACCCTAGACACTCAGCACTCGGTGCATAAAGCCATGGAGTTTTTGGGTGAACGCCTTGAATACTATTCAGACGGTAAGATGACAGTCATCATTTACCCCGGCAGCCAATTAGGTACTGAAAGGGAAATGATAGAGCTATTACAAATTGGTTCTTTGTCGATGACCAAGGTATCGGCGAGCCCCCTTGAAGGCTTTTCACCTGACATGAAAATCTTCAGCATTCCGTATATTTTCAAAAACAATGACCATTTTTGGCGAGTGCTAAACAGTGAACTTGGTAGTGATCTATTAAGTGGCGTTGAAGATTTTCGTTTAAAAGGGTTGGGATATTACGATGCAGGAAGCCGAAGTTTTTATACCAACGATCGTCCTATTCGAACACCTAGCGATTTAAAAGGGATGAAAATTAGAGTACTCAATAGCCCTACCGCTGTGGCGACAGTAAGAGCTCTGGGCGGCGCAGCAACACCCGTTTCTTGGGGAGAGCTTTATACTGCACTTCAACAAGGCGTAGTAGATGGTGCAGAGAATAACCCGCCTAGTTATCACCTCTCTAGGCATTACGAAATCGCCAGATACTACAGCTTGGATGAACATACCAGCGTTCCCGACGTTATGCTGTGTTCACTCCACGTTTGGGAAGGCTTAAGCACACAACAACAAGAATGGTTAACCAAAGCGATGCAAGACTCAGTTCAGTTTCAGCGCCAGCTTTGGACAACCTCAACCACTGAGTCACTCGCACAAGTTGAAGCAGAAGGTGTAACCGTTATTCGCCCAGATAAGAAGCCATTCGTAGACGCAGTCGAACCCTTTCACGATAGTTTCACCGGCACCCACATTGGTAAGCTCATTACGCAAATAAAAGCGATGTAAGTTAATGATTATTAAAACGCTAGATAAGTTACTGGCTGGAACCTTAATTGTTGCGATGACAAGTATATTACTCACCGTAATTTGGCAGGTGATATCGCGATATATTTTACAAGATCCGGCGTCAGTGACAGAGGAACTCTCACGTTTCTTTCTCATATGGATAGGCATACTAGGTGCAGCTTATGCCTACCGCCAGCATGCTCACCTTGGGTTTAATTTACTCGTAGAGCGTCAATCCCCCCTAGTAAAGCGCGTTCTGTTAACCCTAGTTGAAGTATGCGTTATCACATTTTGTACGTTGGTAATGGGCTACGGTGGAACTGAATTAGTGATGTTAACACTAGAACTAGATCAAATTTCTGCTGCGTTAGGCATAAAGATGGGGTTGATTTATCTGGTACTGCCCCTTTCAGGCGGACTCATTGTTATTTACAGCATAGTGAATATTTTTGCGCTATGGCATTCACCTGAAAAGGAGCTTAACGAATGGAATTAACAGGCATAGTACTTTTGGTAGCCTTCTTTGTACTCTTACTATTGAATGTCCCCATCTCTATTAGTATAGGCCTAGCTACGCTCATCGCGATGCTGATGAGTATGGATTTGGCGCCAGCAACCATTACTATTGCACAGCGAATGGCTGGAGGGTTAAATAGCTTTGCTCTTTTGGCTATCCCTTTCTTCGTATTATCAGGCCTAATTATGGGACGAGGTGGCATTGCGAAGCGGCTAATCGAATGCGCTATGGCCCTTATTGGCGCCTTACCAGGCGGGTTGGCATTGGTTAACGTGGTGTCTTGTATGCTATTTGGCGCTATATCAGGCTCTGCGGTTGCAGCCACATCTGCTATTGGCAGCTTTATGCTGCCTGAAATGAAAAAAGCAGGTTACGAACCAAACTTCAGTGCTGCGGTAACCGCAGCCGCTTCAACTACAGGGATGCTGATCCCTCCTAGCAATATCCTTATTGTTTATGCTATTGCCAGTGGTGGTGTGTCGATTGCCGCTTTATTCATGGCAGGCTATGTACCGGGAATTATGGTGGGCCTAGCATTAATGATGGTGTGTTTTGGCTACGCCAAAGCCAAAGGTTATCCATTGTCTGCCCGACTACCTTTATCAATTGTATTACAAAAAGTGGGAGCTGCCCTGCCCTCTTTGTTTCTCATTGTTTTAGTCATAGGTGGAATTGTGGGCGGTATCTTTACTGCCACAGAGGCAGGTGCGATTGCTGTGGTCTATGCCCTGTTACTTGCGGTCGTTTTTTATCGCGAAGTCGAGGTAAAAGCACTGCCTAGTATTTTATTGAAATCCGCAGAAACCACAGCGATTGTTATGTTATTGATTGCGGCATCTACCGCAATGAGTTGGTTACTGTCGTATGAAAATATTCCGCAAACCTTGAGCAATGCATTGCTGGCAATTAGCGACAACCCCATTCTAATTTTACTATTAATCAACTTATTGCTTATTGTCGTGGGTGCCTTTTTGGATATGACCCCAGCCGTGCTTATTTTTACCCCCATATTTTTACCCGTTGCCGTTCAACTGGGTATGTCTGAGCTACAGTTCGGTATAATGCTGGTGTTGAACTTGTCTATTGGGCTGTGTTCTCCGCCAGTAGGCGCTGTGCTTTTTATCACCTGTGCGATTGCGAAAACAAAATTAGAAAATATTATCAAGCCGTTACTGCCCCTCTACTTTGCCATGTTCGTTGTATTGATGTTAGTCACCTACGTTCCTTGGTTTAGTGAAGCCTTACCTAGGGCACTTGGCTTTTAAAATATGACAACGAACTGGTGTCAAATGGAATGACTTTATTTTATGGTACTATTCATTCAATAATGTTCAGTAAATTCAATACTCAAACTGCGGAAACATACCGATAATGAACAAACGCCCCACTATTAATGATGTAGCCCGCCTTGCTGGCGTATCGAAAAGAACGGTATCTCGGGTCATTAACGGCGCATCTAATGTGGGCAAAGCAACGCGCGAGAGAATTGATGCAGTAATAAAAGAAACTGGCTTTTCACCTGACAAGCAAGCCCGAGGGCTTGCGGCTAGTAGATCATTCCTTATTGGGCTTATTTACGATAACCCCGATGCACTGTATATCGATCAAGTTCAGCGCGGGGTACTAAGCGTTTGTTCAGAAAAAGGGTATGAGCTGGTCGTTCATCCTTGCAACTACAACACTGACGACTTTATCAGTAACTGTATTCAATTCGTTAGTCGCTCTCGAATAGATGGTGTCATTATACTGCCACCGGTATCTGAAGCTAAAGAGTTAGCTGAAACACTCAGAGAAAAGCAGATAAATTACGTTCGGATGGCCTCGGTGGACTTAGATGATCACAGTAACATTGTTGTCTCTGATGATCGGGCAGCCCTTCGAGACTTAGCCCGCTACATGGTGTCTTTAGGACATAGAGACATCGGTATTATTAGCGGTCCACAGCGCTATTACTCATCTAAAGAGCGACTTGAAGGCTTTTTAGAAACATTGAATGACCTGCACGTTGAAGTTCCCATCGACCGCATTATCGAAGGTAAAAACAGTTACGAAAGTGGTATTGAGTGCGCCAGAACCCTACTCATTCAATCTCCCCGTGTGAAAGCTATTTTCGCTAACAACGATGAAATGGCCGCTGGTGTACTCAAGGTCGCACATGAAATGGGCATTACTGTTCCTGATGAATTGTCGGTTGCTGGCTTTGATGACAACTTGCTGGCAGCACGAGTAATTCCTGCATTAACTACAGTACAAAGGCCTGTAGGCGATATGGCCGCGCTTGCAGCTCGAAAGATAATCGCTCAAATTGAAGGCACTGAAGTGAGCGAAACTGAGACCTACTTAGTAAAACCCCACCTTATTATTCGTGACTCTATAAAAAGAGTGTGATTTTTAGCCGCTTAAATTAATAAATAGTTGGTTTTGCTTTACTATGCCACCGGTGGCACGTATATTACAAAGTGTTAAAATCAACCAATCTGTTAAGTCCGTCCGTTAGCCCAAGTTTTTGGTGCTAGTAACGCAAAATCTGAGGGTACGCGATGAGTTTACAAACCTTATTAGTGAAAGTTCATGCCAGTGATAATGTTGCCGTGGCAACACAGGATATAGCCGCACGTACCTTCATTGAAAGTCATCAACTTTTCATCACCGAGCACATCCCTGCTGGCCACAAAGTGGCACTTCACAATATTGCGGTGAATACCCCAGTTGTTAAGTATGGATTTCAAATTGGCGCTGCCACGCAAAGTATTAAATTGGGAGGGCACGTTCATAGCCACAATCTAAAGACAAAACTTGATGGCAGTGAAGTATACGAATACACACCGACACGAGCAGCATTAGCGAAACCTGCCCATATCCCCACTTTTATGGGGTATCGCAGAGAGAACGGTAAAGTAGGTATCCGCAACGAAGTTTGGATCATTAATACGGTGGGCTGTGTCAATCGAACTGCCGAACGCATTGCGCAAGAATGTGAGCGTCGTTACTTTGGTGAATGTGATGGCTTTAGAGCATTCACCCACCCTTTCGGCTGTTCTCAGTTAGGCGACGATTTAGATGATACAAGAACGATACTCGCCTCGCTCGCCTCGCATCCCAATGCCGGAGCGGTTCTGGTTATTGGACTGGGGTGTGAAAACAATCAGCTTAAATCAATGTTACCTGAAATTGATAAGCCCGACTCGAGGCTACGTTTCTACAATGCACAGGAAGTGGAAGACGAGATTGAAGCTGGCGTAGATGCTGTTTATTCCCTATTGAAAACCCTTAACGAGGATAGACGAGAGCCTATTGGTGCAAATGAGTTAGTGCTAGGCATGAAGTGTGGCGGTAGCGATGCATTTAGCGGTATTACTGCAAACCCGACGGTGGGCCGAGTCACTGATTTAACCTGTCAATTAGGGGGCTCGGTTATTCTTACTGAGACACCAGAAATGTTTGGCGCCGAGCAACTCCTGATGAACCGCGCCAAAAACAAGGCTGTTTTTGATGATATAGAAACCTTAATTAACGAATTTAAACAGTATTTTATTGCACACAATCAACCTATTTACGAAAACCCATCGCCAGGTAATAAAGCTGGGGGCCTAACCACGTTAGAAGAGAAATCGTTAGGCGCGGTGCAAAAAGGTGGACAATCAACGGTACAGTCCGTGCTCAATTACGGTCAACCGAGAACAGTTAACGGTTTAAATTTACTACAAGCGCCAGGCAATGATGCAGTCAGTGCAACTGCATTGGCCGCATCTGGCGCACATATAGTTTTATTCACCACAGGTCGAGGTACTCCCCTCGGCTTCCCTGTACCCACAATAAAGATATCCTCAAATTCAGATATCGCTAATAAGAAGCCACATTGGATAGATTTTAACGCCGGTCAGGTGTTGGAAGGCATGTCTATCGATAAGTGTGCCAACGCGCTGCTCCAACAATGTCTTGCAGTAGCATCGGGTCAATTAACCTGCAACGAGAAAAATGGCAGCCATGAAATTGCTATTTGGAAACGTGGCGTCACGCTTTAAGAAGAGATTGTTATGGAATCAATTTTATTACATGAAGACAGACTATTCCCATCTGACTCAGCCACTAAAAAAGTAGCCCGTGCGCTTTACCAAGAAATACGAGATTTGCCAATTATCAGCCCCCATGGGCACACAGATCCGCGGTGGTTTGCACAAAATAAAAATTTTACTAACGCCACTGAGCTATTCATCACCCCTGACCATTATGTTTTCAGGATGTTGTATAGTCAGGGAATCTCACTAGAATCATTAGGCGTTCCTCGGTGGGATGGCGGCGCAACTGAGTCTGACCCGCGAAAAATTTGGCAAATCCTTGCAGACAATTATTATTTGTTTGCTGCTACCCCATCAAGAATGTGGCTAGATACCGTTTTTCATGACGTGTTTGGGCTTACCGACATGTTGTGCAGCAATAACGCCAGCGAATATTACGAGCATATTACCACCAAACTTCAAGACGTCAGTTTCAAACCACGCGCCTTAATGGACAGGTTCAACATAGAACTCATCGCAACCACCGAAGGGGCGCTTGATCAGCTTCCTCATCACGGAGCACTAAAAGGTACGGGGTGGGATAAGCGGGTTATTACCACATTTAGACCCGATGATGTGGTTGATGCTTCACGGGAAGACATCGTCGCCAATATCGAAAAATTAGGAGTGATGACCAACGAAGACACGCAAACTTGGCACGGTTACTTAAACGCTATTCGAGCCCGACGCGCTGTATTTAGAGACCACGGCGCCACAGCCACCGATCATGGTCACCCAACTGCTAATACCGCAGATTTAAGCACTAACGAGTGTATTGCTCTGTTCGATAAGGTTCGCACCGGACAAAGTAATAGCCAGGAACAAGAGCTATTTAGAGCTCAAATGCTAACGGAATTAGCAGGCATGAGCGTTGAAGATGGCATGGTTATGCAAATTCATCCAGGATCGTTTAGAAATCACAATGCTACACTGTTTAACCAGTTTGGTCGTGACAAAGGTCACGATATTCCCATGCAAACGGATTTCGTTCGCGCGCTTCGCCCTTTGCTCTCAAAGTATGGAAATGAGCCTAGCTTAAATATTATTTTATTTACCTTAGACGAAACCACTTATAGCCGTGAGTTAGCGCCGCTGGCCGGCCATTATCCGTGTTTAAAACTAGGGCCTGCTTGGTGGTTTCACGACAGCCCAGAAGGTATGTTACGTTTTCGTCACCAAGTTACTGAAACAGCTGGTTTTTTTAACACCGTAGGTTTCAACGATGATACTCGTGCATTCTTGTCTATTCCTGCCCGCCATGACGTTGCCCGCCGTATAGATTGTCGGTTCTTAGCAGAGTTAGTTGTTCAGCACCGCATCAGCGAAACGGAAGCCGCTAGTATCGCTAAAAAGGTCACATACGATTTCGCGAAACAAGCGTATAAGTTAGGATAAGCATGGAAAAGCAACTTAGTATTAAAACACTCGACCAGCTCAACAGTAATGTTGCCGTTCCAGAGTACGATTTGCTTAATTCACAATGCGGTATTGTACATATTGGCCCCGGCGCCTTTCACCGTGCACATCAAGCCTACTATACTGATTTAGCATTGGCCTATGGTGGAAATTGGCGCATTCACGGTGTATCGATGCGAAGCGATACGCTAAAAAAAGCGCTGGCCCCCCAAGATAACCTTTATTCCCTCGCTGTTGTCGATGATACGCCATCTTTACGAGTGATAGGTGCAATAAAGACCCTCTCAACGCTAAGTGAAGATAGAGATGTCATTACCGCGGCCTTATGTTCGCCAGCCACTAAGATAATCTCTTTAACCGTGACCGAAAAAGGGTATTGCTTAAATAACACCGGCTGTCTCGATGTTGAGAACCCTGATATCCAACACGATCTTGCCAACCCAGACTTGCCTATTAGTGCTGTAGGCCTTATTGCTCAAGCCTTAACAGCGCGGAAATATTCGGGCAATGCCGACGTTACCATCATAAGCTGTGATAACGTAACCGATAATGGCAAGAAACTAGCAAAAGCGGTCATTGATTTTACCTATCACCTTTCACCAGCGTTGGCTCAGTGGATTCAAGACAGCATCGCTTTCCCTTGTACTATGGTAGATAGCATTACCCCAGCGACTGATGATGAAGTAAAAGCTAACGTCAGTACCAATCTAGGGATTCAAGATGATTGGCCTATACAGCGTGAAATGTTCACTCAATGGGTTATCGAAGACAATTTTTCAGGGCCTCGGCCACCTTGGGGGGAAGTAGGTGTTACCTTTACCAAAGACGTTTTGTTCTTTGAAAAAGCAAAATTGCGGATACTCAATGGTACCCATTCTGCACTGGCTTATGTAGGCCTGCTATTTGGCAAGGAAACTGTCTATGACGCCATTTCCACCCCTGCAATACAGGCGCTAATTAGCGCGCTCTTAGAGAGAGAAATAATACCGTCGATTGAAACCGATAACATTGAAACCCTAAATCAATATGCTGATGACATCGTCGCTCGCTATCACAACAAGCATATTCGTCACATGCTTTCCCAGATTGCGTGGGATGGCTCACAAAAGCTGCCTTTTCGGGTTTTAGACACCATTCGTGACAATCTACATGCCAACCGAGATATTAACTTGCTGTGCGTTCCTATTGCAGCATGGTGTTTGTTTGTTACTCGCAAGGCTAAATCGGGTGACGCCATTACCGACCCAAAAGCGCCCGCACTAATCGACATGGCCTCTCAACATGCCTTCGATCCCGTTGCAGTGACTAATACTTTACTCAATGAAGCCGCAATTTTTGCTGAACTCAGTACAAATTCGGTATTTCGCAGCCATGTATTAGCCCATGTAAAAACACTAAGTGAGTGCTCTTCACTAGGTGTTGATGAAACGTTAAACCCGATTTTGGGAGACCTGTAATGAAACATTCTACTGATAGCATTTGTGAGCTTTATGAGGCTTTAGTATGAAAAGACTAATTATATTTGGCGAGTGCATGGTTGAACTTCGCACTCAACACGGCGATACCATGGCGAAAAGTTTCGCCGGTGATACCTATAATACAGCGGTGTATTTCAAGCGTTGTTTACCCGTGTCATCGATAAGTTACTTAACCGCCATCGGTGCCGATTTTTTAAGTAACGAATTACTACTAAAGATGGGCGAGCACGAGATTAACACCGACCTTGTATTTCGCTCTACTGAGCGCAATTTGGGTTTGTATATGATTCGCAATGATAATCAGGGGGAACGCACTTTTGCGTATTGGCGCGCTCAGTCTGCCGCAACACAAACCATAAACCTCATGCCCGATGATAATATCAATGCCGACTGGTTCTATTTTAGTGGGATCTCTATCGCAATCTTAGACAATGCGCAGCGTGAAAATCTATTTAGTTTAATCAAAAAACTAAAATCACAAGGCTGTAAAATAGCCTTTGATCCCAACTATCGCCCTCGCCTGTGGGAAGATGAAAAAACCGCTCAATATTGGACTACTCAAGCGTACCAAGAAGCCGATTTAGCATTTCCTGGGGCAGATGACCATTTGATGTTGTTCCGCCACACGTGTGCCGATGATATTTTCGCCTATCTTGAGGATAAGAATATTACCGAGGTTGTTATGAAAAACGGCGCGATTGGTGTTCACATTCTTGCACAAAAAGAGCAGTGTATTGTGCCCGTTGAACACGTTAGCGCCGTGGTAGATACGACAGCTGCAGGAGATGCTTTTAATGCAGGCTTTATGGCAGCTCGTTTGTCAGGCAAGCCCGCCGTTGAAAGTGCAAGCTTTGGGGCAAAAGTCGCCGCAACGGTGATTACCTACCCTGGCGCGATTATTCCTTCAGGTATATTTTCAAGTCATATACCGCCACTTAAGTAATAGCCTTTGCCGAATAATCTGATTCCCCACCGCTGCGCTCAATTGAGCGCTTTAAAGGCTATCTCTATAAAAGTAGTTGCTTAGAGGGTGCGCTAACGCTTCCAATTCTCTTACAAAAAACTGGGCGACTTTGGCTGCGCCCACTACATTCAAATGTGTATTATCAACCTTGCCCTGTGGGTATCGCCCATACAAATCGGGCGGAACCTGAATGAAGTATTGTTGGCTTTCAGCCTCGCCTATATTTGCAAAAAAATGACAGGTACGGTGATTCATGGGCACAAATAAAACCTCTTTTTCACGCGCGATACGCTGTGCAGCCGCGGCATAGTCGGTTAACGTTCTTTTAAGCACACCGGCATCCGTGTAATGACGCCGGCAAATAGAACTGGCAATGATGGCGTTGGCGCCTTTGCTTTCCACATCATCAATAAACTGACTTAAGTAGTTGGCATAATCTGTATCAGCACTGGCAAAGCGTGCAGGGTCTTCGCGTTTCTGATCATTGTGCCCAAATTGAATAAGTACATAATCGTTCGCAGATAATGAAGAGAGCACACTATTCCACCTACCCTCATCAACAAAACGTTTTGTGCTGCGGCCATTCGCTGCGTGGTTCTTAATCCTAAGCTGAGGCAACCCAAATTCAGGTAAAATTTGCCCCCAACCTCGTTCGGGATAAGCTACGTTAGGTTTATCCGACATGGTAGAGTCGCCCACCAGATGAAGACTAATTGATGACAGCTGTGTTTCAGCCGTTGCACTGGCCATTCCAATTAATAGCAAAAACGCAATCGTTCGTTTTCGTCTCATGATTTTTACTCTATTTTGTTAGCGTTGCCTTTATTAAAAAAAAGGCCATCAAAATGATGGCCAGGACACAACCGCAGTTAGCGGTTTACACACACTAGGCTAAAGGGAGTAACGCGCCCCTAAGAAAAACTGTCTACCCGTATGGTTGTACTCGCGTACAAGATTCAGTGAGCCATCACCTGTGGTGAACAATCGCTCATATTCATCAGTAAGATTAATCACTTCAAAGGTGAAAGTTAACGCTTCATTGAGGTTATAGAACGATGAGAAGTCTACTTGGGTAGGACCAGTCGTGCCATGAGCGACGTTTCCATTACTTCCTGTAAAATCAGTTAGATAGTCATCTCGCTTATTGACCGACACACGAGCACCGTAAACATCTGTTTCATAATAAAGCGTGAAGTTGTAAGACGTCTCACTCATTCCTTCAATATCATCGGCATTCACATGGGTATAGTTAGACACCACCCCCATATTTTCAAACATGCCAGGTAAGAAGCTTAAGGGTTGCTGATAAATAAGTTCGTAACCACTGATACTGCGCTCTTCTGCATTATTAGGGCTGCTGTGCTCATACGCCACCTCACGAGGATCTAACGCTATTTGCGGGTCGTACTGAGCATCATTATCGATAAAGTCGAAGTAAGCAGGGTCGACAAACCGCTCTTCCGATGCACGCACTATCCAGTTGTCAATGTCTTTATAGAAAACCGTAGCGGCTAATAACGCCTCATCGTCAAAGTACCACTCAACACCGAAATCCACGTTGTTTGATGTAAATGGGTCTAAGAAAGGGTTACCTACCGATACTGAGCCATTTATATAGTCGAAACTCGGATTACCTGGGTTCAACGAGTTTAAGCTAGGACGCGTCATCGACTGGGTTACTGCAAGTCGAACCACTACATCATCGGTGGCTTCTAGCGCTAAATTTACAGCAGGAAGGAAATTGCTGTAGTCATTCTCAATTTGAACGGTTTCTCCCTGAATAAACCCTTCAGACGTTGTAGTCGTTTTTACGTATCGCACACCGTAATTGGCACGTAGTAACATATCTGAAATGTCGTAGCTTGTGTCCATTTCCAAATACAAAGCGCTAGTTTCTTCTCCTACTTGCCAACTTTGAGCTGAGCGAGGTGTCCAAACCACATCCAACAAATTGGCATTTATTGCATCAAAATCCGCAACAAGGAAAGGCTCAAGTGGACCATCAAAACCACTTCCAAAATCATCAACCGGCATCATTTCGGCGTAACCTACGGCTGAGTCTTGATCAGGGAAACCGTTGATTTGTTCTTCAGCATAGGTCACCACTCTATCGTTATACGCAAAACCCGTTTTAATGGTTACTTCATCACCAAGGTAGGAAACGTCAACTTTAAATGTGTCATTTTCGCGTTCAACATCAGTAGCCCGTAAGCGTCCATCACTGAGGTTATAGTTACTGGCATCGTTAACATCGTAACCATAAGTAATCTCTGGCGCATTAGCATTGTTAGTAAAATCGAAGCCATATGATGTGCTTTCTAACAATGTCATGTTGTACCGGTACTGCTCGGAGCGAGCATCTGACTCAGCGGTGCCAAACATCGCTTCTACGCGAAGATTATCAAGAGCAAACCACTCACCTGACAAAACAAACTGGCTAAAATCAGTCGTCGATTCTTGTAATCTACTTTCAATTCTTGATTTTATGCCCTCATAAGAACCTGCAAGTACTTGCTTGCCATTCGGGTGTACCGTAATTGCTGTAGGAGTGATTTCATCGAACGTACTTCTAAACATGTGGAAAAAGTTATACATCGTCCGCGTGTTTTCTAGCGATGACACCAAACCATCAAGCGTAAATGTTAAATCTTCACTTGGCGCCCATTGAATAGAGCCAGTAAATCCTACTCGCTCTTGTTCGTTCCCAAAGTAATCAGGACGAGGTAATCGTGGTGTCCATAAACAATTAAGTGGATCTACCGCTTCATCGTTATCTGTACAACTTCCTACATCGGGTGTACCTGAAACAACCGTATCAGACGTATCTGCATATAAACCGCCCCCGTCTCGAACTGGAGTAGTCCAACGAACAGTACCGAAGCCTTCTTGGCGAACAGTACGTTCAGACAGTGCAGCAGAAAAAAGCACACCAATTTTGTCGTCAGCGAATCGGTTTGAAACCATAAATGCTGCGCGAGGATCGGTTTCTTCGGTAATGCTGTTGTATCCACCTTGTACCGAAGTGACTAGT
Organism: Alteromonas lipotrueae; assembly: GCF_019249215.1. Lineage (GTDB taxonomy): Bacteria > Pseudomonadota > Gammaproteobacteria > Enterobacterales > Alteromonadaceae > Alteromonas > Alteromonas lipotrueae. The sequence goes on along the minus strand of NZ_JAESDI010000006.1, from coordinate 213,483 downwards.
TTAAATCCTTCATAATCGAAAGGCTTGGCAGAATATAAATCGACAGTACCGGCAATCCCCCCCTCTTCCATTGAAGCTGTTGGAGATTTCTGAATATCGACTCGGTTAAATAGTTCAGAAGCAAATACGTTAAAATCGAACCCGCGACCACCATTAACACCGCCACCAGAATCGGTGCCATCTGTACTCGCGGGCACTTCCATCCCGTTTAATGTGGTGCGGGTAAATGAAGGGCTAAGGCCACGCAACGTTATTTGTCTTCCTTCTCCACCCTCTCTAGAAATAGCCACACCTGGAACGCGTTGAATAGACTCAGCGATATTCAAATCGGGAAACTTACCTATGTCTTCAGCAACGATAGATTCTTTATTATTAACTGAAGTACGCTTCTCCATAAGCGACTTATTCAGCGAGCCGCGAAATCCTGAAACTTCAATAATCTCTAGGTTTTCGTCCTGTAGTTTGGCGCCTTCGTTAGCGACTTGTTGAGCATTCACGTGAGCACCTGACAACGCTAACGCAACAAGTACAGCAAGCTGTTTTCTTCTAAGTACCATGGTTGTTTCTCCGGTTTTTATATTTTATTGAGGTGCAGGAATTACAACGTCATGCCGTGTGGCTCTTTCAAAAAATAGACACTGCCAGCCTTTTGCCACCGTGAAACATTTCATTTACAAACTGAGTAAATATACGGTAGCACAGACGACTTATCAATTATCTTCAAAGCCTTTAATCATTCCTGTTAACTTCACACCAATTAACTTCTAGTTTTAAACTTCCAGCATTCCTAACCCGATAAATTTTAGGGCCTGTAGGGCAATACAGTATGTATTTCTTAAATACACATACCTTCTCGGGGAAACATAAATCATGTATAAATAGCAACATGATTTACATTTGATTTACATCCTATATTCAAATGCTACCGGTGGCAACAATTTTTACTAAATTATCATTTCACTGTTAACATTTCAGCTACAGCCCTTTAAAAATGGGCGACGACTGCAATAGCGCCTGAAAGTAACCAAAATAACTATTATTCATTTTTTTCAATTAGTTAACTCATTTAAAACAGCAACAGCACTGCGTAAACAATCTGTTAAAAATGGGGTATTTTTTCGTTGACAGAGTAATAAATGCGCCTCATTATGCTACCGGTAGCATTTATCGTTTCAACATTGTTTTAAGGTCATATTATGATTAAACGTATTGCCAAAGTGGTTTCGATGGCCACTGTATTACTTGTCTCTCCTCTTATTGTTGCGCAGCCTTCAGCCTTGGATAACACCAAACCATGGTCGCAACGGATGATTGAATCTGAAATGGTGCGTTTTCCAGAAGCGTGGCAAATAGATTGGGATGAATCAGCGCAGTGGGATTATGTTCATGGCCTGAACCTTCTAGCAGTCTCTAAGGTGTACCAGCATACGAAAGACCAACGCTATTTAGACTACATACTTGGCTACTACGACATGCTAGTGAATGACGATGGGAGTATTAATACTTACGATATAGAGAAATACAATATTGATATGGTCAATCCAGGAAAGGTATTGTTTTTCCTATACGAAGAAACTGGTCAACCTAAATATAAAAAAGCAGCTGATTTATTAAGAAAACAACTTGTTAGCCATCCAAGAACCAACGAAGGCGGTTTTTGGCACAAAAAGCGTTACCCAGAGCAAATGTGGTTAGATGGGCTTTATATGGGCGCTCCATTTTATGCTGAATATATCGTTCGATATGGCGACATGGCAGAACTTGACGATGTTTTTCTTCAATTCGAACTTATAGAAGCGAACTTATACGACGAAAAAACTGGATTACCTCGTCATGGGTGGGACTCATCAAGAGCCCAAAAGTGGGCGGATGAAACTACCGGTTTGTCGGCGCATCATTGGTCACGGGCGTTAGGGTGGTATGCCATGGCAATGGTTGATGTTTTAGAAATTGTGCCAGCAAAGCACCCTAAATCGGCATGGCTGAGATCAAAGTTCCACACCTTTATTGATGCAACTTTAGCCTATCAAGATACAACGGGCGCGTGGTATCAAGTTACCGATCTTGCAGAGCGAGAAGGGAATTATCTAGAAGCCTCTGGGACGTCGATGATCACCTACGCTATCGCAAAGGGTGTTGCGTTAAAACTGTTACCAGAACATTACCGAGACCACGCAGAAAAAGGATTTGCAGGACTTATTGATCAGATGATTTCCGTAAACCCATCGAATAATATCATCAGCTTAAACCAAGTTTGCGCTGTTGCAGGACTTGGCGGTAAACCTTATCGAGATGGCTCTTTTGATTACTATCTTAGCGAGCCTATTCGCGCTAATGACGCAAAAGGCGTAGGTCCATTTATTCTTGCTGCATTATACCTAGGCAAGTAATTCTGATCATTATGTTGTGTTGCCCCACGGAGTTTTTATGACATTAAATAAACACCGCCGTCATCTTTTGAGAGCTGGGTTGGCCGCTACGTTAGCCCCTGTTATCCCATTTTCAGCAGGCTGTTCTGTATCAGCCCCAAGTACGACAAGAAGCCAAGCACAATGGGATAAAGAGGCCCTGTTAATTAGAGACCGTATAGCCCGGCCCACCTTTGCAAATAATACCGTGCTTATTGAGCAGTTTGGCGCCTTACCCAATGCACTAAGTAGCGACAGCCTACCCGCTCTTAATGCGGCTATAGAGCATCTCGTATCAATAGGGGGTGGTATGGTTGTGGTGCCAAAAGGGGAATACTTTTGCAAAGGGCCTATTCACTTAAAATCCAATATTAATCTGCATATCGAAAAAGGAGCCACGCTTCACTTTTCTACCGATAGTCAAGACTACAAGCCCTATGTACACACCCGTTGGGAAGGCATGGAATTAATGGGCTACTCCCCTTTAATTTACGCTTTCAAGCAGAAGAATATTGCCATTACTGGTGAAGGCACATTAGATGGAGGCGCTTCTGCCGATAATTGGTGGCCTTGGAAAGGAAAGTGGAAAACATCTGAATGGGGCGATCATGCCGTTGAGAATCAAAAATACACCAGAGATATACTCCAAGCTATGGTTGAAGATGGCATTCCTGTTTCTGAACGAGTATTTGATGAGAACTATCTTCGCCCTCCTTTTATTCAACCTTACTTGTGTGAAAACGTGCTCATCGAGGGAGTCACGATACTTCGCTCTCCCTTTTGGTTGGTTAACCCTGTGTTATGTAAAAATGTGACGGTAAGCAATATTTACTGCCAAAGTTTTGGCCCAAATTCAGACGGGTGTGATCCAGAAAGCTGTACTGATGTTCTCATACAATCTTGTGTCTTTGACACTGGTGATGATTGCATTGCCATCAAATCGGGACGAAATGCAGACGGCCGACGGCTAAATCAACCGAGTGAGAACATCATCATAGAAGATTGCGAAATGAAAGCCGGTCATGGCGGGATAGTCATTGGGAGTGAAATCTCCGGCGGGGTTCGCAACCTTTATGCACAGCACTGCGTGATGAGTAGCCCTAACTTAGACAGAGGTATACGAATTAAAACCAACAGTATACGAGGCGGCCATCTTAAAAATTTAAATTATCGGCATATCTCGATTGGCGATGTAAAAGACGCGATAGTAGTGAACTTCTTTTATGAAGAAGGGGATGCTGGGAATTTCCCACCGAAACTAGAGGGGATTACGGTAGAACATTTGACGGTAAAACGAGCAGACAGAGCCTTTATGTTAAGAGGTTATGACCATACTCCAATTACGGGGTTGTCCCTGCACGATATCTCTATTGCCTCTGTTGAACAGCCATCTATTATTGAGAACGTGAAGGCAATAGACACCTCTAATATTGTCATCGCAGGAAAGAAAGTGGGTTTACGTGATGCTTAAAAGGCTATGCGTTTTAATCGAAAGTGAATGGCAGGAGCGGATGTACATAGCATTCTTTATGGCTAGCTTTTTTTCACAAAGGCGGTTGGCCCTGCTTTGTTTATGCTTTATAAGTTGCGCTCAAGCAACGCAACAGCCCGACGCGAATGCGCTCGTTAGCCAAGTTACACTTAATTCCCACCTTCCCCAATACACACGTGTGACTGATGCACTTAACGCTATTCCTACTCAGCATTCTGGGACGTGGGTCATTGAAGTTCAGCCTGGCATTTATCAGGAATCGATAGTTATTCAAACACCCAACATCCACGTAAGAGGCGTAGACAGAAAAACGACTAAAATTGTCTTTTCGCGGTACGCTGGTCAAGCAATACACCCAGGTACCGATGAAGTTTTTGGCACTCAAAGAACAGCCACTGTCGAGATAACCGCATCAAACGTTCATCTTTCGAACCTAAGCATACTGAATAGCTTTGACTATCCCGCCAATGAACTTCGCTCACAAGATGATCCTAATCGAGTATCAGGTACCCAAGCGGTCGCGTTAAAAACAGCAGTAACTGCAGATAAAACCTTTTTAGATAATATTGCGCTTTGGGGCTATCAAGATACGCTTTATCTCAAAGGAAACAGAGCCTACATAAAAGGTGGCTTAGTGGCGGGCCATATCGATTTTATCTTCGGCGGTGGCACCGCTTTTTTCGATGGCGTAGATGTTGTCTCGCGAAAACGACATACAGGGAATGGCATTACAGGCTATATCACGGCGCCAAGTACACTTAACACTCGGCCATTTGGCTTTGTGTTCTTTAATTGCACCTTAGCTCGCGAAGCCGGCGTACCCAACCATTCCGTTGCCCTTGGGCGCCCTTGGCATCCTACTACCACCTTTTCCGATGGAAAGTATGCGTCGCCTTACGCTATTGGACACTCACTTTATATCAACACCTATATGGATACCCACATTGCAACAAACGGTTGGAGTAGCATGTCGGGTAAGACAAAAGAAGGTGATAAAAAATTCTTTAATCCGCTTACCGATGCTAGGTTTGCTGAATTTAAAAGCCATGGCCCTGGCGCAATTGAAAACGAAGCTCGCCCTACCCTTACTAACGTAGAAATTCTTTTTTATAGTAAAGCAGCCATTTTACAAGACTGGCACCCCATGTAAGCACAACATCTACTACTTGTGGCTAATTCAGAAGATCTTAAATTGCGTAAATGCTTGGTATCAATTATCTTTTAGATACTCTAAGAAAAACGTTATTTTTATGTCCATTCGCATACGGTACACGCTAGCGCTGCTTCTCATTGCCTGTCTTGTTACGGCATCTGTATTCACAATGCGAACACTGCTGATCGGTCAGCGTCTTGATGCTGAAATTATCAATATTGCGGGGCAGCAGCGAATGCTCTCTCAACGCATTGCCCTACTCGTACAAAAAATAAATGCCTGTGGTGAAGACAGCGCATCGTCTACCGACATATTTGAAACGGCCATTAATACCTTTTCAAGTAATCATCAAAAACTAATCTCTTTGCCCTCTTTACCAAACTCTATCTCCAATATGTATTTCGGTACTAGCCAGCTTGATGCAAAGGTTAATCAATATATTGCACAAGCAAGGGCACTTGTGAATTCACCCCAATGTTCTTCTTCAATTGTTATTACTATAGAACAAGCCACCAGGCTGCTAAAGCAACTTAATAGTGTGGTTTATATGTTCGAACAAGAGGCGAAAAATCATGTTGATAAGGTCTCGTCTCTTGAATTCTATTTGTGGCTTGCCACTATATTCTTACTAGGGGTTGAAGCTTTTTTCATTTTCGCGCCCATGGATAGAAAAATAAAAAAGACAATACAGCATCTATATGAAGCCTCTGAAAAAGCAGAAACAGAAGCGCAAAAGGCACAGGAAGCCAATAGAGCTAAATCCGAGTTTCTATCGAGTATGAGTCACGAATTACGAACACCAATGAATGGGTTGTTTGGCATGATTGAACTTGCGATGGATAACCCAAGCAAGAGTGAAAATTACTTAAGAAAGGCCAAAACCGCTGGACGGCAACTGCTTACCCTTATTAACGACATTCTCGATTTATCAAAAATCGAAGCGGGAAAAATTGTCGTTGAAAAAGGCCCTGTCGACTTGCTCCAACTGCTTGATGAGGTGGTATCTATACAGCGTATTTATTGCCAGAACAAAGGCTTAGATTTTTATTATAATAAACAGCAAACGCTAGCGCCCATTATTCAAGGTGACATCACCCGTATTGCACAAATCTTACATAACCTATTAAGTAACGCCATTAAGTTCACCGAGTCAGGTAGCGTAACCTTATCGGTTAGCCAGGCTGCCACGGCGAGTGGCAATACCTTGCTATTTTCGGTTAAAGATACCGGTATTGGTATTGATTCCGATAAATTGTCGTCCATCTTTCAAAAATTTGAGCAAGCGGATCAATCTACCACCCGCCATTATGGAGGCACTGGGCTAGGGCTAAGTATTGCCAAAGAATTAGCACAATTAATGGACGGTAATATTTTAGCCACCTCAACCTTAGGCGCGGGTAGTGAATTTACGCTAACCCTTCCAGTGATTGAAGAGTCTCTGCCTTCCATCAAGGTTAAAACTGATGCCACATTGCGCTGCGCTATTGTGGACGACTTGCTTACAAGCCGAGAATATCTAGAACACGTGGTTGCCGCAATGTCGCTTATTCCAACGTCGTATTCAAGCGCAAAGGACTTTCTGGAAGATACGGCCAACAATTACGATGTTATTATTCTCGATTTAGCGATGCCAGAGATGAGCGGCGTTGATTTGTTACGAGAATTAGTAAAATCAGATATCTCGCCATTTCCAAAAATCATTTTGATTTCAGCAGAACTTGAACGATTAGATTGTGAAGAGGCCGTGAAAGACCTTATTTGGCGCTCACATGCAAAGCCGATCATCCGCAAAGATTTAGAGCTCGATTTACAAAACCTAGTGTCCCGAGCCAGCAAGCCAACCGGCTTCCCCAATAAAGCAGCGCCTAGGTTGCGCATTCTTATTGCAGAAGATAATGATATTAACGCCGAAATTGTAAAGGCAATGCTTGAAGGCGAAGGCTTTAAAATTGTGCATGTGAAAGATGGAGAGCAAGCCGTTGCAGCCTGCGCCAAAAACTTGTTCGACTTCATATTGATGGACTGCAACATGCCTGTAATGGACGGCATTATGGCCGCTAACATCATTCGAAACGAATTAAAGATAAACACGCCTATCGCAGCTCTTACTGCCAACGCCTTCCCTGAAGATAAAGAAGAATGTTTAAATGCAGGCATGAATGATTTTCTTACCAAGCCATTAGATAAAGAGCTTCTGCTTTCTAGTATTAAGCAATTTACGCAAAAGTGGTAACGCACGTATAAGCGACCGACATACCTGCCGTTAGAGAAAACCCTTTTACTCGTAGCGTTTTTCCTCGCCACTATACCCAGGCGCAATGGCAAGGTTATCGGTGTTTTCCAGTGTTTCTTGATTGCGTAACCATAGCTGGTACTCACCCGTTCGCAGGCTAGCATGTTTAGTACAATCTACATTCCACTGGCGCAGTAAATAGCCTGCCATAGCAGCGCGCACTTCAAGGTGAAGTACCCCCTCCTCCATACCATAATCGAGCTCAATGGCAGTCGGATGGTTTATGTTCTTCGGATGCGGTACGACTTCCAAAGCTATTTTTCGCTGCCATGCTTCATCAGCAAGGCTCTGTTCGCTGAGTGCAGGATCGGCCTTTAACGTAACTTTACTAATACGGGTTAGCACGAAGTCTCTGAAGCTTCCCGTCTTTCTATCAAACGCGCGTACGTGCCAACGTTGACCATTATCCACAATACTGTGAGGCACCAGTTCTCGTGCTCCCGAACCACTTGAAAGCGACGTATAAATAACACTGACAGCTTTATTATTAACAATGGCTTGCACTAATTTTGCTACCACATAAATGTCGGGTACATTCAATGAAGACGCACTTTCAACGGGAAAGTGAATGTCGCCGATAGCATCGAAGCCATCAGAAATATCGTTTGCCAACTTCACCAAGGTTCTTCGAGGGTCGTGCTCGAACAAAGGTACGAAAGTATCGGTTTGGAAATAACGCTTGTCTCGCGCGTCGTAGGTAAGATTATTGGGTGCCAGCACTTTATACAGGCTGAAATCTCGAGATCCCGCAGACAAGCCCACTTCGAAGCGACCTATAAGATCTTGGCGATAAATCGCCCCTTTAAACAACAAACAAAAATCGATATAAGCCAACCGCTGGCGCTGAGCAAAGCTGATAGTATCAAGACTTACGTTTTCTGAAGGTGAAGCATCGCTAAGGCCGAAATCTCGCCCTTCATTACCTAGCATTTGGGTGGCAGACATAACATTTCCATTTAACTGTGTTTTTAGCCAGTGTGGTTCATTTTAAGCACACTGTAAATAAAAATTTTTGTCGTATTCTTTGTGGGTGTTTTCTATGAGAAGTCTTAAATGCTTTAGCGAGTGTAAAATATAAAAAACCCAGCAGATGCTGGGTTTTTATTAACATGCTTAGTAATAAGCGTGTTGGGTTACATTGCTACGATATCTCGATTAGCGACGCGACTTAACCCGTGATACCGCCATACCGAAGCAAGCAAGTAATGCCAAAACTCCAGTACTTGGCGCTGGGACTGAGGTCGCTTCAACCGAAAAACTCGCAGATTGTGTTGTTACACTAGGAATTTCATCGCCGAAAAAATCGGTTAGCATTGCAATGGGAGAATTGCTAACAACATCTAAAATTCCGCTTCCTACATTGGTCGCCGTGAACTGTAAAGAGAACAGCATGAACTCTCCAAAATCAGGTTGTAATGTGGCTAAATCAGCGAAGATGTCAGCAGCTTGAGATACGTTAGCGACGCCAGCGAAAGCAAGTACAGGAAAAGAAAAAGCCACAACCCCTAACCCAGTTCCGTACGACTCAGAACCACTAATGAATGACAATAGCGAATCGTCAAATGTGAAGTTCAAGTCATATCCACTGACCAGTGTTTCTCCAAAACCAATTGCCGAGTCTGGTAATTCATCGACGTTAAGCATTACAGTAGCTAGTATTGTATCACCAACATTATAGGTTGCCTGATCGGTACTAACATTAATTATTGCAGCGTTTACATTAGCTGTAAAAGCCATGATTAAGATTAAAGCTAACTTTTTCATTATTAAAATTCCTATTAATTTACTGCACAACCAGCGCGGCTGCATAACGTCATAAGGGCACGTATATCGTAAGCACTCACCACGCCATCATTATTAAAATCATACTGTAAGTCACTAGCACCACCTGATAAGAACAAGCCGTAGAACGCCATAATGTCGTCATAATCTACGTCGTTGTCACCATCAAAATCGCCAGGCTGAACCGCATCTGGGAAGTTAAGCACTACCAATACTGGGTCGTGATCTGAAGAGCGGTATGCATCAGCGCCGTAATAATCCGTGATTTGCGCGTCAGTTTTATACTCTTCGTTGTAATCAAACACACGAGGCTCATCTGAGTTAATGTGCCAAACCGTCGCATCAACCACATATTCAGTTAAACTTGGGCTTGATAATGCGTGATCTAGGTAACCTAGTTCGCCGCCAAAGGTGTATGAGTATGCCGAGTCGCCACCAAAGGTGTTAACCAGGTTGGTATAGCCAGCACTTTCAAGGGCCAAAATAGGCTCTTCTGCTGCATACGCGTTTAAGTCACCCATAATTAATAAGCGGTCAGATAAGGTATCGCTATTGTTTTCTACAATAGCAACCAAACCGTTTGCTGCATCGGTACGCAATGCGTTCCAACAACCTTGGCCATCACCTGAATCGGCATTATCACCGGTAGCACTGGAACAACTTCCTTTCGATTTAAAGTGGTTTACGGCAAGGGTGAATGCTTCACCGTTGGCGTTCACTGTAAATGATTGAAGAAGCGGCTGACGGTTACCATAGTCAAACGGTGACTCAGACGATGTAACAGCGTTACCAAATGGTGTTACTACTGCAGGCTTGTAAATCATGCCTACTGCAATTTCGTCGGTTCCTAATGCTTCACTGATTGACACATAGCTATAAACATCGCCGCCCATTTCAGCATTAACCGCTGCGGTTAACGTTGCAATGGCAGAATTTTCACCATGACCATCATTTTCAACTTCTACAAGACCCACAACATCTGCATCCATTGCTGCTAGTGCTGCAACGATTTTCGCTTCTTGGCGAACCAATTCGAATTCATTGGTAGCGCCGCGAGAGGTTGGGAAGTCTGGTCCATCGAAATAGTTAAGTACGTTAAAGCTAGCCACTTTCACATCGCCAGTTAACCCAATTAACGGGTAAGCCGTACGTGCATTAGTGCGAACTAATTCTAAGTCCATTACCGGTAGCAATTGATACTCGCTAAACGAGTAATGCATTACACCTGTGAGGTTTTCAACTGTATCGCCTAAACGAAGAGGATTAGCATGCGTTAGTCCGCCCACAGGGAATGGAATACCATCTAGATTTTGACTGTTTGAAGCATCATCTACCAACAATGTATTGAGGGCATTTTGTTCTGCTAAAGCTATCGCTTCGACTGTGCCCGCAGGATATTGGTTAGTCGGGATCATCACGCGCTCAGAGCCCACGTTAAACTGACCGTAACGACCTAAGTTATATACGTCATTAACCAGTAACGATTGGGTAAAGGTAATTTGCATACCTTCATAGGCTTCAAGGTTGGTATCTATGTTAAATGGCATACTAAGTTCGGTATATAGAATACTTCCACCTGCGCCTAACACTTCAACGTCGCCTGATAGTACAAACTCGGTTAAGTCGTTGTATTCAACCACATCACCTTGCATGCGAACCAAGTCGCCAACCATTGGGAAAGTCTCGAGGGAAGTAGCATATACAAACACACCTTCAGAGGTTGCGTCGTTGCCATCTGAATCAGCCGCTTCTTCTTGAACAAAGAAACCAGATAAGTCTTCAGCTACTTTAGTCACTACTGCTTCAATAATCACGGTAGTGTCAGCTAATGGTGATGCATCACCTTCGCCCTGCAGTTCACTGATAAGTACCAGTTCTACCGTTGGGTCGACTGGGTCAACTGGGTCTGTCGGATCAGTTGGGTCGGTTGGATCTGTAGGGTCGACCACACTGCCATTATGCGAACCAAAATAATCGTAAGTGTTTTGGCTGTAGCTATCCCACTCACTGTCTGGGTCAAAAGCAGCGTTACGTGTTGCATTACCTTCAGTAATTGAAGCTTTACGCACTAGGGTTACATCTTTACCCCAGTTAGTTTTTACGCCAAACGTACCAACAGCATCAATGGTGACATCACCGTAACTTAGCTCGATGTAATCGTCACCGTTGAAGTTCATTACAAAGCTACTCAACGTCGAGCCTGTAGTCAGCGCATCATCAGCGCTAGCATGACTAAAGGTAGCCACGGCACCAGAGGCTAACGTGCCGCTAAGCTCTAATACTTTCTCATCACCTACGCTGGTATCGCCATTTGAAAGTAGTTTAAGCTTATAGTTACTTAAATCTACTGCTTCAGTTGAGCCATTGTAAATTTCTACCGCTTTGTTATAGCTGCTGCCTTCAATGTATTCAGAAATGAAAACCGCGTGGCCTGAACCTGCACTTCCGTCGGTAGCATCATCACCTGAATCACCAGAATCTTCTCCCGTATCACCGCCATCTGAATCGCCAGCGTCTGTACCATCACAACTTGCATTGAATATTAGTGAAGCAAGCTCAGGCTTGTCGATAAATGGGTTACGGTTACCTTGGAATTCGAAAACTTTGCTGTTTCTTTCGAGTTCGAATTCATCAACAGGGTCGCTCTCATGCCATTGTAAAAGAACACACAATTTGCCATGGGCAGCTTCGTCAGTGCTGGTTAAACGGTCAACCAATACCAAGTCTTCTTCCGACTCGCTGCTATCACTGCCATCGTAACGTACGTCCATGTAGAACATAGCACGCGCTACATCGCCTTTTACGGCATCACGCGGTTCAAACGAGTCGCTGTCGATACGGTTAGCTGACGCTTCAGACAAAGCACCATCACTGAAATCAAAATCTAGATTTCCGCGAGAACCGTTTACTGAAATATCGGTTGGGCGAAGGTGATGAATATCTGAATATGCCGCTAGGCTATTGCTAGAGAAACCATGACTGTTAGCCCAAACGTGCTCTCTATTCCAATTGTCTTGGTTAGTGCTTTGCGTGCCACTACCGTTACTGAATTTAGCTAACGATGTTCCCATGTAGAACAACACGACATTGTCTGGGTTGGCAGGGTCTTGATCGGTGTCAGTTAGGGCTGTCCATGCTTCTGAATAAGAAAGCTGATGGTGATCGAGTGAGATGATATTTTGAGCCAGCGCTTTAAGTGTTTCAGCACTTTCATTGTTAGTTATTGCAGTATCAAGCTGCGCATAATAATCCGCTTCAACATAGTCGCTAGGTAATTTAACTGCGGTTAAATCAGGGCAGTTAAAGCAGGTTTCGGTTAGGGTACGAAGTGTGTCTTCAGATGCTTCGCCATCATCGCCGCCCTCACCCTCCCCTTCTGAGCCAGTCGAACCTGATAATACAACACTGTCAACGCGATGATATTCGCTGCCAGAATTATTTATCATGGCTAATTTTATTTGAACCGTACTTCCCTCTGGGATAGAGGCATTAATCACGGCGCTACTATAATCATCTACAAGAGTATGGCTGTCTGTACCTAAATCGTTGGTGACTAGAACGAACTCTCCACCATCAACGGAATACATCACGTCAAAGTAATCAGCAGCTTCTTGCGTACCACTTTCAGAAACGGTTACGTCGAGCTGCAAGTCGCTTAAGCCATTAACAATAATAACTTCTGACAACCATACTGCTTCGCCATCAACATCGCGGGCACTGAGTTGCTCATTCACAACTTTAAACCAATCCGATGTTGCAGTTAATTCCGCTGCAGAAACATCAATATTCCAACGCGAAACGCCTTCCATATCAATTGCGACGCTGTCGCCTCCGGTAGCTCCCTTACCGTCTAATGCAGCCTCATCGAAGTTCTCTTCCCAAATTACATCGGAAAAAGCATTAAAAGAAAGTGGCAGCGTTAACACACTACCCAATATTAATTTCACGCACAAAGCTGACTTACTCAACTTCGCTCGCCCTTGCCTACCCAGTTTCGCCATGTTGTTGTCGTCCACTTTTTTTAGGAACGTATAAATTTATATACTTGCGTATACACAGCAAGAACTTGTGCAAAATAATAACAGTTTTTTATTTAGCCATAAAAAACAAAGCTTTATTTCTTTTAAATAAGTTTATTTTTTGTTTAACTCAAGTGTACTTTGGTACAGGTAAAACTAAGTGTGTAAATTTCGTGCAAAAACTAGGGTCGTAACAAAATTGAAGCTTACCGCCCTCTTTTATGACATTTTGGAGTAGAAAATAAAAAAGAGGCTACCGAATGGCAGCCTCTTGCGTTGAGTGACAGTAATGCTGTTGATTTATAAAGACATTAATTAAATCTTATATTCACTTACCGTATTTGGCTAAGAATTTATTAAAGTCTTCTTGGTATGTCGCTTTTAAACGCAAACACTGGTTCGATTCATCCAACATAATGTCGAAACTACGCGCCATTCCTTCATGCTCATCTTTGATTGGCTCGTAGAATGTTTTAGCCATGTCTAAGTTTTCAGCACTACAGGTAGTAGATACAAATTCAGGCATACGAGATACATGGTAATCAGGCATCTTGGCAATCAATGCATCTAAATTTTTGTTTAACCATTTATACAATACGGTTTTAAGCTCAAGATTACGCGATACTCTTACCAACATATAAAGCGTGTTGGCAGGCGTAATATCATCGGTTAATGCTAAATCTAGCATCTTATTTACCGTAGCTTCATCGGTGTAGCGCATTGAATAAAGCAAAGTGCGTTTAACATTTGGTAGTTGCGCTTCTTTGAATGCGGCCACTAACGTATCGTAAAGATCATCTTCAGTATACTTCGTGGTGATACCTATCGCGGTGCCAGCAATACCCGCAGGAACTGCACTGCTATCTTCGATGTATTGCTTGGCTATCAATTCACTCTTTTTTATCAGTGTTTCGTTGTTTGCTCTGTTTCCAAGCAAACTATAAAGCTGATTTCGAAGACTGATTATACTTTCTGATTCACCGCTTTTTGGCGTTAGTGTAAGTTCGTTTAGCAAAGGTAAGTACTCTTGATTCAACAAGGCAGCATAATTTGCTTTATTATCGTCGTTAATTAAGTAGTCAAACTCACCCAAAACGCCTACCGCGGCACGTTTAACAACAGGGTCCTTGTCTTTTGCCAATGCCGTTAATACTGGCATTATGCTATCAATACTCACCTTGCCCGCGTTAAGTAATGCTTGCATGTTATACAACACATTTTTCTTTTCGCGGTTATTAAGTACATTGAGGTCGTTTAGAAGTTTGCCCATCTGCTTTGCTGAAATGGCCCAACGAAAATAGCCTGTGGCGTTATCGTTAGGAAACACCCATTCTGCTTCGGCAAGTTGTGGCAATGTGGTTTTGGCTTTATCGATAAATACCACTTCCTGCTTCACTTTTCCGTTTACTTTATAAGTAAGTTTGAGTGGAACAGCCCATGTTTGAGCTTCTACGCTAGCGCCCGCATAATGAAAGCGCTCTTGGGTGATAGTGCCGTTATCGTTAATACTAATAAGTGGGTAAGCAGGTTGTTCTAAGTAGGCTTTCATCATGGCACTTAGATTAATATCTGAAACACCATCAAGGGCAGCCCATAAATCGTCAGCAACCGTATTGCCCCACGCATGGGTGTTCATATAGTTACGTACACCTTCACGGAACTTTTCAGTACCAATTAGCGACTCTATCATTTGCAAAATAGACTCGCCTTTTGAGTAATTAAGTCCCAAGCCATCCATTACATCTGGCTGAGTACGAACCACTTTCTTAACCGGTTTAACGGTAGGGCTTGCGTCGGCACCGAACGCAGATTCTTGCACGATACGATCGGCAAAATTAAGCTCTGGGTACAGCTCCATCATGGTATAGCTGGCAGCCCACGAGGCAAACGCTTCGTTTAGCCACAAATCGTCCCACCACGCCATGGTAACTAAGTTACCAAACCATTGGTGTGCCAATTCATGTGCAATAACGTTAAGCGGGCCTTTGCGTTCCGTTAAACCCGGCTCGTCTTCTAATAACAATAAGCTGTCGCGATAAGTAATTAGCCCTACGTTTTCCATCGCACCGTGCGTGAAGTTAGGCACTGCAACAAAATCGAGTTTTTTGTAAGGGTATTTAATAGCAAAGAAATCTTCTAGCGTGGCTAAAATTTCAGGGGTATGTTTCACCACAAATTTTGTTTTATCTGCATAGCCTTTAGGCACGTAGATTTTACCAGGTACCGACAAGCCTTTTAATTCTGCGCTATCGAACGGCCCTACGGTGTAAGCAATTAAGTAGGTTGGCATAGGTTTGGTTTTTTCAAACTTAACCGTTTGCATGCCTTCGCTAACTTCTCGAGTTTCCACGGGCGTATTCGACACAACAACTTGTTTTTCAGGGGCTGTAATTGTCATTTGATACGCTATTTTAAATGCAGGTTCGTCGAAGCTAGGAAAGGCTTTACGTGCATGCATATCTTCAAACTGCGTAAATAGGTAGTTTGTCTCTTCAAAACGAGATAAATACATCCCATCAGATGAAGTATTTACCTTACCTTCGAAGTTGATGACTAGCGTGTATTTACCTGGTGCAATGTTAGCATCAGCCATACCCCAATTCATGTTGTACTCGCCTTCTTCAACATTAAGTGCTATTACGCGCTCGTTTTGAATAAGCTCGGCATGAGTGACGACAAGATCTTGCTGATAAAAGCCTACTTTTTTAGTGGTTGAATTAACCGTAAGGTTTATGCGAGTAGAACCAGAGTAATCTGGTGCATCGGGATCAAGGTGTAAATGAATATCTTGAAAGGTTGGCGTAACGGAAGAGGGTAAACGGTATTCCACATCTTTTGCTATCGCTTGTGTTGTTAGCAGCGCCAAAACACAACTGAACAACGTTATGATTCGTCTCATATCTTATAATTCCATGTAGAGAGGGAACTGAGTCCCTGAAGCCGGAGCATTGCCCCAAGTATAATCGCGAGGGAGCATAATCAGGTTTGTCACGGTACGCAACGTAGGCGGTCGCAAATCAAACTTGAAATTGTTACGAAAAATGTCCGTTACAACAGAGAGTTCCTCCATCTTACTACCAACTTTCCCCGCCTTCCTTTCACCTCAAACACGCAGTGATGACATTCGCAGCACAAATCCTATCTTCAACAAAATACATAAACTGTATTCACGGTTTTACCGATTATTTAGCCACCCAATCACTGCTAGTCTTTTAATGGAAAGTTAAACACATCT
Organism: Alteromonas lipotrueae; assembly: GCF_019249215.1. Lineage (GTDB taxonomy): Bacteria > Pseudomonadota > Gammaproteobacteria > Enterobacterales > Alteromonadaceae > Alteromonas > Alteromonas lipotrueae. The sequence continues at coordinate 197,101 of NZ_JAESDI010000006.1, read as the reverse complement.
ATAGAATGACTTAACAATTAAGCAATCAGAGGAAACTATCATGGCGTATAACGGCTATACCACTTTTACCGCAAAGCAAGACGGTGCAATACTTACCGTCACTTTCGATTTCGGCCCCGTTAATGTTCAGGGCCAAGAAATGCTAGAAGACCTAATGGGTCTTGCTATGCGACTTGAGCGCGATCGCACCGTCAAGGTTGTGGTGTTCCAATCAGCTAATCCGGAAATTTGGGTTTGTCACTATGACACTAACCTTCTAAAAGATATGTCTACCGAAGCGGTAGCTCGCAGCGATGTGAAATTGCTCGACCTTCAAGTGGTATTAGAACGTATCAGCAAATTGCCACAGGCCACAATCGCGAAACTTGAAGGGTTTGCCCGAGGTGGTGGTCATGAATTTGCCTTAGCTTGCGATATGCGTTTCGCCGCTCGCGGCAAATACAAGTTCATGCAAATGGAAGTAGGCATGGGAATATTACCTTGTGGTGGTGGCGCATCTCGGATGGCTCGTCAAACAGGCCTTGGCCGTGCTCTAGAAATAATTTTAAGTGCCCGTGATTTTAGCGCCGATGAAGCCGAAGCTTACGGCACCATTAATAAAGCGCTGGAGCCCGATGAAATAGGCCCATATGTAGACGCCCTTGCTAAACGCATTGCGCTGTTTCCCGCAGAATCGATTAATGCCTGTAAACAAGCCGTTTATGAGTCTATCGATAAACCTATAGATGAAGCGTTACGTGCAGAAGCTTACTGGCTCTATCAAGCAACCAGTAAAACCCCTGCCGTTAAACGATTTAACGAAGCCGACATTAAAGGCATGGAATACGACATGGAAAATCAACGTAATTGGAATGATCTCGTTGTAGCCGTACAAGATATTAACTAACACTACTTGAAACATTTTAGTGAACAAAAATTTTAGGAGCATATTATGTTAGGTGAAAACCACTCGTTACAATCTGACTTTCCAGAATACAAAGCCGTTATTGAAAAACTTGTAGAAAGCGACAGTACGTTTGCCAGCGAGACCAAACAATACAACGCGTTAGATGAAGAAATCCGCAAGCTTGAGCTAAAAGGCGGTCCAACCAGCGACGAAACACTGCATCAAATGAAGCATGACCGCGCAGTACTCAAAGATACGCTGTACAACAAGTTACAAGCGGCAACGTAAATAATAAGCAGATTTAATAGGTAATTTCTTACGCCCTCTGTTGCACGTATTACTTAGTACAACAGGGGGTATGAATGTTCGTTTTACACTAAGCGCTCTTACCGTAAGCTCGCGTGAAGGTATCGACAATTAACGTGATCCACTGCTCTTTTTGTGCTTTTGTAGGCATATCATCTGGGTGAGTTAAATAATAGAGTTGTAACTCACTTCTCACTGAACCAATAAATATTCTCGCCGCTTCTTCACTCGTTAATGACCCGAGCTCTAGATCACCTGCTTCATTCGCTGAAACAATAATATTTGCGACAACCTTAATGCTCGCCCGCGGGCCAGATTCATAGAAAATTTTACCTAAATTCGGAAAGCGCTCTACCTCTGCAATGACCATACGCGCTAATGCTGCCCCTGATTTAGATAGAACAACATTCAAGTACACGTTAGCGACCTTGCGTAACACGTCGCGTAACTGTCCGGGTTTATATCGAATGGTACGCATACTAGTCGAGGTGGAAAAGCATTCGGTCTGTACAACCGCACTGAAAAGGGTTTCTTTGTTGGCAAAATGCGCATAAACCGTAGACTTAGATACTCCCGCTTCTCGCTGAATCATGTCAGTTGTAGCATTAGAAAATCCATGGGCTAAAAATACCTTTCTTGCCGCCTGTAAAACCGTGATGGCCTTTGCCCCTAGTGTCTTACCAAGCGCTTGCGCTACGTTTTCTTGTTCATTTGCTATCGTCATTGTGCACTACCCAACCCTAAGCGTTATTGACAATTCTTCAATTCAACCTTATAGTACCGAACTGAGCGGTACAGTTCAATATTATTCTCTTCCCAAAAATTTTTCTGAGAATTAATAACACTAAGTCTAAAAGACCACGAATTCCCTGAAAATCGATTCACTATTAAATAGTGAGTTGATTTTCTTTCGACTTTAAACTGTACCGATAAGTTCGGTTCGATTTTATGATTTGTAATAACCAACACCAAGAGATTCTATTGCTATGCGCACCCACTACTTCAAAACAGCCCTTAGGCTTAAAAGTCTGACTCTTTCTGTAGGCATTGCGCTTCTTGCTGGTTGCACAGTAGGTCCAACCTTTACTATTCCTAAAGAAGCTTATTCAATAACGGATATAGAGAATAATAGAGACTACGTTCAGCAATATAATGTCTCTAATACCATGATTTCCGCTTCATGGTGGTCGCAATTTAATGACCCTATCCTGACTGAACTTGCCGCGCGAGCTGAACACGCCAATCTGGATTTACAACTTACCGCGAGTCGCATTGAGCAAAGCCGAGCACGCTTAGGAATAACCAAAGCCAATAAACTCCCCCAAGTATCTTTTTTTGGTGACTACACCCGTGAAGATATTAGTGACAAGAGTAAATTTGCAGCGCTTGGCGCTAAAGACAGTGGAAACAACTACTGGCAAACAGGCTTCGATGCAAGCTGGGAAATCGACTTGTGGGGTCATATCAAGCGTGCCGAAGAAGGTGCTATGGCTGAGTTAAAGGCAACGCTTCTAGACCGAGAAGCCTTTAAGGTTAGCTTGATGGCCGAAGTTGCCCACCAATATCTACAACTTAGAGGTACGCAAAGCCAATTACAGATTGTGCAACACAATAAAGCTATTGCAGCGCAAAAACTAAAACTGGTTAGTAACCAAGCTAACAATGGTTTTGCTACGCGCTATGATATGTCGATGGCAGAGGCTCAGCTAGCCACGGTGGAAGCGCAAATCCCCAGAATTATTGCAAAAAGAAATGCGCAAATGAACAGTATTGCTATCTTGCTTGGTGAATCGCCGCACGCACTCGATGCACTGCTTATTGATGCCATGCCCCAACCTTCGCTACCTAATACCATTCCCATTGGCATACCCAGTGAGTTAGCGCAACAACGCCCTGATGTGCTCTCTGCCCAAGCTAGGCTTCATAAAGCCACTGCTGATATTGGGGTGGCACAAGCTAACTTCTATCCGCGCATTACCTTAGTTGGCCGCACGGGGTTCGAGTCATTTGAAAGTGGCGACTTAGCCACATGGGATGCCAGTTTTTTTAGTATGGGCCCAGCTATTTACTTACCTATTTTCCAAGGTGGGAAGCTCGAAAAACGCTTAGAACTAACCGAAGAAGCTCAAAAAAGTGCGGCTATCACTTACCGAAAAACCGTACTAAATGCGTGGCACGAAGTAGACAATGCCCTCGATGGACTTGCGTCTATGCGAAGCCATCATGATGCCCTTGAAAAAGCCTACCATGGCTATCAACAGGCGCTTCACTTTGCAGAACGCCGTTTTGAACAAGGAGCGGGAAACTATCTTGATGTATTAACCGCACAGCGCAATTTGCTCGATAGCCAACTTGCACTGAGCGAAAGTGTGACCAGTACAAGCTTAAGCTTGGTGTCTTTATATAAATCGTTGGGCGGCGGCTGGAACGCAATAGAGGTGAGCGATGAGTAAACCTGCTTTACCACCCACCAAAATTCTAGCAGCGTTACTTGGTATATTTATCAGTGCGATGATGGCAGGTCTTAACAACAGAGTTGGCACCTTGGGATTAGTGGACGTGCGTGGCGCGCTTGGCTTTGGGGTAGATGGTGGCTCATGGATAACCACCAGCTATTTAGCAGGGGAAATACTCATTACCCCCTTTGCGACATGGTTTGCCATTACCTTTTCGGTTCGTCGTTTTCACACCTACATGGTGATAATTATCGCATTGATTGCGCTTACCTTGCCCTTCGTCAATGACTTATCACTGGTTATCGCGCTCAGGTTCGTTCAAGGCGTAGCCAGTGGGGCTCTTGTTCCACTATTGATGATGATGGCGTTAAAAGCATTGCCGCTGCATATACGTTTGCATGGGCTAGCGCTATACGCCATGACAGCGACATTTTCGCCTAATATTGCTATTTGGTTAACCGGACAATGGACTGATGAGGTAAACAATTGGCGCCTTATATATTGGCAAGTTATCCCGCTGTGTTTTGTGGCTATTGCGTTGGTACGTTGGGGGGCACCGAAGGAAGCCACCAAGTATGCGCGATTTAAAGAAGGGAATTGGCTAGGCATGGGCTTAGGCGTAATTGGCATGGCGCTGCTAACTATCGCTCTTACACAAGGGGAACGTTTAGACTGGTTCAATTCCACCTTAATCACCCTAGCATCAATAAATGGGGGCGCTTTGCTCGCTCTTTATCTTATTACTGAGTGGTACCACCCTACTCCCTTTATAAGTTTGCGACTACTCGGACGCAGAAATTTAGGGTTAGGATCGCTCATCTTTACTCTAATACTAATTGTGTTCATGTCAGCGACGGTACTACCCATGAACTTTTTAACTGCAGTACAAGATTATCGAGTACTCCAATCGTCTCAACTTGCACTGATCATCGCCCTGCCTCAGCTAGTGTTGGGTTCTGTGGTAGCCATACTGCTATATAAAAAGTGGGTTGATGCACGTGTTGTGTTCGCCATAGGTTTATTAACTATTGGTATCGCGTGTTTCATAGGTGCCGGTATTACCAGCAGCTGGAACCGTGATCAATTTTTAGTAACGCAAGTTTTGCAAGCCATTGGGCAACCTATGGCGGTGGTGTCTATGCTGTTTCTGATGACAAGCGTGGTTCAACCACACGAAGGCCCTTACTTCTCAGGTATTATCAATACGTTGCGGGTATTAGGAACATTGTTAGGCGGCGCATTAGTAGGCCACCTTTTGACGCAGCGCGGCAGTTTGCATACAGATACGCTTATCGGGCACGCGTCAACATCAAGTTCATATTTACCCATACTGAACCCTGCAGAGTTGTCACACGTTTTCGCTCAGCAATCGCTTACTCTATCAATAGCCGATATTTACCGTCTATTTGGTGTGCTTGCATGCCTGCTGATCCCCATCGTGCTCAGTATGACTCACGTGCCAGCGCCCAGCTCACCTGTAACCAATTAATCATTTTTAGCAAGGATAACAAATTATGGCATTACCCCGCCCTATCAAATTGACTATCGCTAGCGTACTTGTCGTCTTAGCAGTGGGCACTGTAGTTTATTTAAATGAACCAGAATCTAACAGCGCCTTCCAAACCACAAACGACGCTTACATAGAAGCCGACTTCAGTTCGGTGGGAGCAAAGTTATCAGGTACGGTTAAAGCCGTTTTAGTCGAGGAACACCAGCAGGTCAAACAAGGTGACCTAATGGTTTTAATTGAAGATGATGACGTTAAGCTTGCCGTTGCCGCTAGCAAAGCGAAAGCCCATAGTGCTAATGCGAACCTCGCGAGTATTAAAGCGAAATTATCTCAACAACACACAAAGATTGAACAAGCAGAGGCAACGTATAAAGCGAGTAAAGCCGCGCTCGCCTTAGCAAAAGCGAATCAAACTCGTTTCAGCAACCTCGCCCAAGATGGTTCAGGTAGTAAGCAAGCACTACAACAAGCGGATGCTCAACTTACTATTGCTCAGGCTAACGTAGCGAAAAGTAAAGCAGAACTAACCTTTACACAGCAGCAAACCCAGGTACTTAAAGCAAGTTTGGATGCAGCCAGAGCTGCGCTTGAACTTGCCGAAGCAAACCTTGACACTCAAACGCTTAAACTGTCCTACACAAAGTTTTATGCCCCTATAGACGGTATCATTGGGAAGAAACTAGCGCGGGTTGGTGAGTACATAAATACAGGGGAACCTTTGATGGTAGTCGTCCCTAGTAATACTTTATATATCACGGCAAACTACCGAGAAACGCAATTGGCACATATTAAAGCGGGCCAAACCGTAAACGTTGAAGTCGATGCCTTACCGGGTATCACCCTGAAGGGTAAGGTAGCCAGCTTAGGACCAGCAAGTAATGTCAGTTATTCTGCAGTTGCCCCACACAATGCGACAGGAAATTTCACAAAGATTGTTCAGCGCCTCCCCATACGCATTGGTTTAGACGGGACACAAGAACATATTGAAGATTTACGGGTGGGCATGTCGGTAGTTACAACCATAGAAACTAGCGTTGGCAAATAACGCGAGTTTTACTATTTCATAGTCACTTTGCCGCCAATTATTTTATAAGCAGGAGCGCCCCGCACGAGAGCTTCTCGAGCAAAAGACTGCTCGCAGCCCGGGCATTGGCAAGGTGTGGTGGTATAGTTTTCAACAATACGCTCCTTAAAACACTTTACTAATGCTCCTTTACCACCTTTACGGTATTTAAAAATGGGGGTTTTACATTTCGCGCAGGCTATTTGCACTGTTCGAACTGGCCCCTTTTTGTTTGGTTTTGCCATATCTGCCCACTTTATGAATCAACTCGTTCCTGGCGATGCTAAATTTAAACATCTGTGGCAACAACAAGCATCCTTTCCACATACGCTATATTGATAATACACCAATCCATAAACCTATTGGGCACACGCTTAGCTTGTCATTAATGGAAGTTCCCGAAAACTTCACCTATTATGGTATTAAGGCTCATATCTCCATAATAACACTCAGGTAATTATGTGAGGTATTCGGTTTTAGGTATTTATTCTGGGTATGTCGTAGTGGAAGTCTGCATCTTTGTTTATTTTTTAAAGGTAAAAGGTAAAAGTAGGCACATTAACGTTCAGTATGGAGGATTTAACATTTTGCATAAGCTTTCACTGCTAATATACTGAACTTATACTATTCTAAGTTCGAAGAATTAATACGTAATTATCGCGCCTAGCAGGATACATGCTGGATTCGACGACACAGACGCAACGGCGCTATCGACTAACGCCTTACGATAGAGCAATCGCCCCCTGCAATAGCAGTATCTTTAGATTTAGTATTTTAAGGAATAATGAAAATGAAAGCGAAAGCGGTCCTATTACTTAGTTTAATGTGTGCACTTCCTGTAAGTGCAGCAAACGTAATTATCGTTAGTGCAAAAAATAGTTCGGGTATTGATGCCGAATCCGTCAAAAGAATCTATCTTGGCAAAATGAAAGCATTTCCTGACGGAAGCAAAGCACTTCCTTTAACATTTGAACAAGGTAATGACGTTCGTGGTGCCTTTAATACTGGCGTGCTAGGTAAATCAGAGAGCCAATACTCTGCGTTTTGGTCTAAATTAGTTTTTACTGGCCAAGGAACGCCCCCGGAAGAGGTATCTACACAAGAAGAAATGCTGCAACTTGTTGCTGATAATCCAAACACTATTGGCTTTGTGGATGAGAGTTTAGCGAATGACTCTGTCACCGTAGTCGGTAGCTTCTAACTAGATAAAATTTTGCAACAAGAGCGCTTTTAATCATATTGAAAGCGCTTTTTTTATTTGCCATTAAGTATCAAGTAAACCCTACGCCCCACAGCAAAATTCACCTATTCCTCTCGCGTTTACTACCCCCCTTTTCTCTTCGGGCTAGCGCAAGAGTCTCTTTGCGTTACTGAGCAGGAAATCATAATTTTTTGTGAATGCTTGTCTTTATCTTCTATCAATTCAAGAAGCAGTTGTGCAGCTTCTTTTCCTATAATGTAAGGCTCTTGCTTTACTACCGTAACAGGTACTTTAAAAAACGCTGTCATGGGAATATCATCAAAACCTCACAAAGGAACCTCGTCAGGAACACTCACCCCTTCTTGGTTTTAAGTGCGCTAAAAGTTCGGTAGTAAGGGCAATATGACGGTGCTCGGTTTCGGTCGGAAAAGGAAAAAACAAGTTTCTGAATACGCCTAAAACGTTCTCGATAGGCTTTATCGAATCAATTGAGTATGAAAAAGTGTCAAAAGAAGTGGCTAATATATTGAACTGAGAGAGAGTGAGTAAATGAGCAAGAAATGGTTTAACACCATCTATAGCACATTCCGACGTTGTGCATAAGTATCGGGAGGCAGCTCAAGGTATTAATACAAGCGCTGGAATTAATCTACCTCACCGGAAAAGTGAGCTATTATAAATACATATCCCAAGGCCTTTAGTCACTAGAAAGAGCTCACAATTTCTAACTCTGCGTTAACCATAGATAAAGACGCGTTTAATCAAATACGTCGCCGTAGACTCATGCAAATTTGTGGAGTGTCTGCCCTCGGGCTAGTGGCTTCTCTTTCTGTGGCTCGAAACATTACCTTTTTCATTATTGCCGCCGGCCTTACCTGCCTAATTGCTGCGTTTGTATTCGCTTATAAACATAAAGTACTTGCCTCGGCTTCTACCCTGCTGGTGTCATTGTCTTCCATGTTGTTCGCGCTAGCGGCAACCGGTGCAGGGTTATTCGACCTAGCTATTTTGGGTTACCCCACCCTGATAATTTTCGCTGCTATTTTAGGCGGTGTAGGCTTGTTTTTAACGCTACTTTCTTTCGTTATTTTGCAATGTGTTCTGATTGTCGGGTTATCACTTCAAGGCGTTATTAGCCCCAATATCCCGTCGCTTAGCTGGGAGCATTTAATTTTTACATTAGTAATATTTATCGTCACGGGTTTTAGTGTTTACATTTTAGTTCGTGATATCAAAAATCTGATGACATCTCTGCAGCGAGAAAATATAAAAGTGGCCCAAAGTCGCACGCAAATTCAGCATTTAGCGCACCACGATAGCCTAACAAACTTACCTAACCGGCTTTATGGTGAAACCCTATTTAACTTATCGCTAAGCGAGTGTGAAGAAAATGGGCTGTCATTAGCAATTCTGTTTATTGATTTAGATAATTTCAAGCCTATTAACGATGCCTTAGGCCATGCAGCTGGCGATCAATTGCTTAAACTACTTACCCAACAGCTAACTGCAATCTTGTCGCCAAAACAATATCTCATCCGCTTCGGCGGTGACGAATTTCTGGTTATTGCCCCAATCACCCCTCAAACTAATGAATTGACGTCCCTCGCTAATTCTCTGATTGAGCAGTGCGCATCTGTTTTCGATATATTTCAAACCCAGGTAACGGTTTCAGCCTCTTTAGGTACAGCTAGCGCACCTAGAGATGGCACTGATTTTAAGCAGTTGTGCCGTAAAGCCGATATCGCCATGTACAAAGCGAAACAAGATGGCCGCAATACCTATCACCATTACAATGAGAGCTTAGACAAAGCCAGCGAAAACAAGTTTAAAATGCTACAGCTCTTGCGCCCCGCGCTGAGTGAACAGCAATTCGAACTGCACTACCAGCCCATTGTAGATTTAAAAAGTGGCAAAGTTGACACCTTAGAAGCACTATTACGCTGGCCTCAACCTGATGGCAGTATGATCCCACCGGACCTATTCATCCCCTTGGCAGAAGGTAGCGGCTTAATTAATGAACTAGGTAGCTGGGTAATACGTCAAGCCACCCAATTTTGTGCCAAATTGCGCCAGCAAGGTCATCATGACATACGCATGGCAGTGAATTTATCGGTGATGCAATTTAAAGACGGCCAGATTCAACGCACTATAGAAAGTGCATTGTATGAAGCAAGTTTACCTCCTGAAGCCTTAGAACTAGAGCTTACCGAATCCTTATTGATTGACGAAACCGAGCAAATACAAAAGCAGCTCGCGTCACTGAGTGAGCTTGGCATTACCATTGCCATTGATGACTTTGGAACTGGTTATTCTAACTTGGGTTATCTTCGAAATTTTAACGCCTCCAAGCTGAAAGTAGATAGATCTTTTATTATCCCGTTATGTTTCTCTGAGCACGATGAGTCTCTGGTAGGCGCGATTATCAATATGGCAGCCAGTTTAGGCTTGAAGACGGTTGCGGAAGGGATTGAAGATGAAGAAACCTTGCAAAAGCTCCTGTCACTTGGCTGCGACATTGGGCAAGGTTATTTCTGGTCTACACCATTGCCTGAAAACGCGTTAATAGAATTTTTGTTAAACCGTAACACTTAACATGGCGGCTTTTTCCTGCACTGTGTTTTCAGCCTTTGTCTGAAAAACAACTTTCATTAATTAAGTAGCTGCTTGATCCAGTTAACTGATAAAGTCAGCACTTCTTCTTTTTTGCTCGTATCAGGCTCATAAACGTTGAATATATGATCGGCGCCACCTAGGTAATAGGCATCTTCACGAACCGCATTACTCGCCTCAAAAATGACTTTTTCATGGGCAGGTAAATAGTCGTTCGAGCCTCTTATCGCTAATAACTCCCCTTCAAAATCACCTAAGTTTCGAATAGGGTTGTAACCTAACATTCCCACTACGTGCTTGCGGGTCAGGGTCAAATCAACCCAGCTTTTTAACGTGCTCTGCCCCTCTTCTAACGCTTGTCGAACTTCTTTATAGTTCTGCGCATTCGTGACTATTTCATTTGGGTTTAGCGCTGTGGACCATAACACCATACCATCGAAAACTTTAGGGTGCGTACTGACCAACTCCATAGCTGTCGCGCCCCCTAAACTAAACCCTACCACTACCAGTCGTGTACTAGGGTATTGCGCTTGCAAGTAATCTAGCCCAGCCTGAGCATCTTCTACGCGGCTTTTAAAGGTACTCGACAACGTATAGTTACTTGCTTCACGCTCAGCTTCACCTCGAACATCAAATCTAACAGAGGCTATGCAATGCGTACTTAACTGATGAGCCAAATCTTTATATAAGTCGCCTACTTCGTCTTTTTGCCCTGCCCAACCGTGAATTAACAGCACTGCGCCTTTTACATTAACATTTGAATCGTTTTTAACGGTGCAGCCAGGCTTGTCCAGTACCCCATTGGCACCCGAGCTCAAGGTTACGTTTTGGCTTAAGGTTACGTTTTGGCTTAAGGTTGCAATATTGCTTTCGCCTTGGCTACTTATATCGACATCAGCGTATACAGCGGTCGCTGTACTTAATAGTAATAGGCTTAATAACCATTCACTCAATCGCACCGAATTAGTTAGCACTGTATTTAATGCCCCAGCTCCAAGGCGCAAACTTACATTAAGCCTTCTTCTTACATGGTGTGATTTAACGCTTTTATGTCGAACCATTATTATCCTTATTGCTGTGACTTATTCTATGGCTTGGCTTTGGTGTCTAGTTCTGGTGCTTACCGCTATTGTTCAACTTTTTTACTTAGCCGATTTGCCTAGCGCTATTGATTATTCTCAAAGCCTGTTAATACAAATTTTTGTACTCGTCGGCCTGTACTGACTTCAGAGGTGTACAGATTACCCTTGCTGTCAGCTACCACACTATGTAACCAAGTAAACTGACCAGGGTAGCGGCCAGGACGACCAAAACTTCCCAACACTTGATAGTTTTCGTGTAATAAAATCCAAATGCGACCATTCATCATATCGGCCACGTACATGTATTTATTGTCTGGCGAAAATGCGATGTCAGAAGCTGTACCTAAGCCGCCGGTTTCGCCAGCCACTATCACGTCTTGCACGAAATTAACCGTGCCACTCTCATCAGCTTTGAATACTTGAATCCGATTATTCCGTCTATCGCACACATATATTCTGCCGTCAGTTGCTAGGGTTACACAATGCACAATGTCGCCAAAATTTTGCGCTTGTGTGCTGGTAGCACCGGCATTGGCGGTAGCTTGAGAAACATCGAACGCGCCTTCTCGCGTACCGCCGCCGGGTGCAGTGCCGTACGCACCCCATAGTTGGTCAAACTCGTTGGCATCTGTGTTAAACGCCGCCACGCGTTTATTAATATACCCGTCGGCAATAAAAACTTTGTTAGTCAGGGTGTTATGAAAAATGTCGGCAGGATTACCTAACATTGATTTACTTAAGTTGCCGTCGGTTTTCCCGCGAGTGCCAAACTGGCGTATAAATTCCCCATTTTCAGTGAAGTTAAGCACCACATGATCGCCATCGCCATTGCCGCCTAACCACACCGTGCTTTCTTCATCCACATAAAGTCCATGGACTGTTGCTGGCCACTGGTTTTCGCCGTTTATTGAAGGTGAAATTTCAGGCCCGCCCCACGCTTTCAGTAAGTCGCCTTGCGCAGAGAATTGTAAGACGTGAGGGGCAGCTTCACAGCACAGTCCCATCTTGTTGGAAAGCCCTACATCAAGCTTACTCAGTGAATTTGGTCGATGTAGTATCCACACGTTATCGTTTTTATCTACAGACAGCCCCGGCACCTGACCAATAATCAATGTTTTCGGCATTGTAGGCCAACTTGCATCTGCACTAAATTGAGGGACTGGTTGGGTAACATCTGCTTCAGGGTAGCGTTCAACGTCAACCAAACTGGGGGATAGTGGTTCCTGACGAACTTCACCATCAGTGGAAGCCTGACCGTTGGCATTAGCGGCACTCACCGAGAAAGAGAAGACAACGCAGCAAATGCACAAGCCAGCTATCTGCATATAAGATTTAGCGGATGATAAAGAGGTACAAAGCATTGCATTAACCCTTAAATGTATTGAACAAGCAATATTGAATTCGGTGAAATTGATGCGCTTTGGCAAAAAGCGATTTGTTTACGCGCTTAAATAATAAGCCAGCTGATGATTAAACACACTAACAAGAAAGTAATGTTCGTTGAAATGTCGTTAATTTCCGGCCAGTAATAGCAATTTTTTTGCGGCATTCCACTGTGCAGGCGTATTCACATTGGTTAACCGCGAATTTTTTTTAGGTGTTACTTCAATTGCACCAAAATTTGTACACATTGTATTGACCGAACGCTGCGGCACTTTTCCTTTAACAACATCTTCCAGGTACTGACGAATCTCTATGGTTAATGGCAAAAATAAGGGTAGATAATGATGGGAATAATAGACGGGACGTTTTGCGCTAGTTCCTCTGTTGATAAGCGCTTCTAAATCTTCTTTTCGTAACAGTGGCAAATCAACGGGCGTGATAATCAATGCGTCAGCGTTGCTCTGAATAGCGACAGAGTATATCCCCCCCAGAGGCCCAATATCTGCCACAACATCATTGACCACTTTATAGTTCTGAGCGCAGTCATCAGCCTCATTAGTCAGATAATTAGCAGTGATCGCTTCATTGCGGCTAATCAATAAATACTCAATAGGTAATGAGGAAACTAAGTCTGCCGTGTAAGTAAGCATATCGCGCTCGTCACGTTTCAAAAGTGCTTTATCCTCCCCCATTCGGCTTGACATCCCACCTGCTAGCACTACACCATCGATGACCATACCAACTTCCTTTCCTAATACTACCCTTAACAAAATCTCAACTCACTTTACCACGCTATTAGCATGGAGATAGTCATAAATTTCAGTCAACTGATGATAATTGAGGCAGTATTTAGTTAGCGGTTTACGCCAGTTAATATGGTTATCTATTAAGCACATTTACATTGATTAAGCGCAATGACAGCGCCTAATTGCTTGCAGTATTTCAACCAGTGCTATTTTTGATTGGCTATGGCTTCAAACCGCGCATCTATTTGGCGGCGCTCGCCGGACTGTTCAATAAACGCTAATGCTGCATTAAATTTATCGATGTGCGCTTGCGCATTTTCAAGCTCTTTAGAGACAATGTAATAAAGCGGAATAGTGGCTACAGGAATATCGATAATATTCACACTATCTAACACTTCAAATAGCGCTGAATTGTAATCGCCTTGCAGATAACCGTTAGTAAAGCCTACTTCGCCCCAGCCTTTCGATACTTGAACAATACACCCTCCTGCATCGGCCGCTCGTTGAACAGAAAGTTTATAAGCTTTGATAAACGCCGACTGTTCGCTACTTAAGCTATGACCATAGGGCAAACACAGGCGAGCCCCTGTAACGTCAGCTAATGTATTCACTTTCATTTCTTTCGAGGTGTAAATACGTACGGGAATTGAATTAATTTTTTTAGAGTAAATAAACGACTTAGCCCGCTCGTCGGTATAAACATAGGGAAATGTACCTTGGTACTTGCCTTCAAGCGCCCATTTGTAACCGCGCTGCCACGGTAAATAATCGATATAAATGGGGGTATTCATACGCTTGAAAATAGCTTTCACTAAGGAAACAGACCAGCCACCGTCTTGCGCCTTCTTATCAACATAAGGGAAATAGCTCGAACCTGTGGTTAACAGTGTATCGCCATCTTTCGGCATAGGTAGCTGGCTTTTTTCAGCCACACTAACGTAAGATGAAAATCCCAGACACAGCAAGATAAGCTTAACCACAACGTACTTCTTCATGTACAACTTCCAGCCGTTTTGATAATTTCATCGCTATTAAATGTTAAACAACGTTTATGTGTCTTTTAAAATTAACTATAAAGAAAAAATAGCGAGATAAAAATACAAATCGGATAATGCCACACAAAGCAGACCTGTGTTTTAGTCCACTGCAGCGGCACTCAATAATGATCACCGCACGAAACCAATTAAGACTCACCTGTTGATTTATCACCCCAAATCTCTTCTAAGCGCTGATCGCGGCCGCAGTTCCAGCGATATAATTTGTAGCGCACTGGGCTTTTTTTATAAAAATCCTGATGACCTATCTCGTCACCTTTAATGGGATAAAACGTCGATGAATCTAAAATAGGCGTAACCACTGTTTGATTTGGAAATTGCGCCTTTACCGCATTTTTAGTGTCTTGTGCGATGGCACGTTCTTCTTCACTAGCCACAAACACGGCACTTAAATAACTAGGGCCTTTATCACAAAATTGCCCTCTTGCATCGAAGGGGTCGATATTCACCCAGTAATGGTCGAGTATCTCTCGATACGACACCTTGCTTTCATCATAGGTTATCTTCACCGCTTCATAATGCCCCTTATGGCTGCCGTTATAGGTAGGATTGGGCGCGGTTCCTCCGGTAAAACCCGAGACCACATCGGTTACCCCCTCTAATTTTTCAAAATCAGATTCCATGCACCAGAAACACCCACCAGCCAGAACAGTCTCGTCAGCATTGGCAATTGGGGCAGCGATAAACGTGCTTAATAATAATGCGGGCAAAATAGATTTCATTATTAACCTTAAAATTAACTATCGAAGACAAAATATACGGCTCACTAATACAGAACGGATTAAGCCTTAGAAACTTTCATTTTCAGTGACATTATAATTGCACGTAAAATTTTCATGTATCTCTGTAGCCATAACGTGATGACACCACATTTAACTTACGACACTCGTGGCGTTTACTATCAGCATTATAACGCTATCGCCTGCATGGCTTAGGTTTGCAGAAAATTAGTGACAACGGCAGAGCACTTGCATCGTTACGTTTTTAAAATTCAAACTGTATAACCAGTTTGGTCAAAAACGTAAGGAAATAGCAAATGAGCATAGTTAAATCAGGCAGTGCGGCATACAAACCTTTAGGCAAACAAGGCAAAGGCAGTATTTCGACCGAAACAGGCACATTATCTAATCAACCCTACGGATTTAATACACGATTTGAAGATGGCAAAGGCACCAACCCCGAAGAACTCATAGGGGCGGCACATGCTAGCTGCTTCACCATGGCCTTATCTTTTGCATTATCAAGCGCAGGCTATGATGACGGAGAACTAAACACTACGGCTAAAATTAGTTTAGACAAGACAGACGATGGTTATGAGATTAGTCAGTCAGCGTTGAGCCTAGAAGCGAGCGTTGAGGGTATTACCGAAGACGAATTTGCTAAAATTGCTCAGGAAGCAAAAGATAACTGCCCAGTTTCGCAGCTTTTAGATACGAAAATCACCCTTGAGTACACGCTTAACCAGTAACAGTTTTCGTCATGTTATTAATTAATAGCTACTGAGTTTAACTCTTGGCTTAGGTCTTTTGACCAGGTTCTTGAATTAGCGACTAGGTTAGGTTATTGAACTAAGGTTTAAGGCTAGCTCTTGAACAAGGCGATTGTAAAAAATTAGTGGATAAGTCAGCAGGCTAACAGAGGCCTGCTGCTTCTTTTATTCAATACCATCTTATCAACTACTTCTTTATCCGCTGCTTCACTCGGCCGCTAACGCCAGCACCTGTAAATCTTGGGTTAAACTGGTTTCCGCACGTTCTACTACTCGCCCTATTTCTTCACCATCGCGCATTAATATGAAGGTAGGCGTATAGTTAAGCCCGTGCTTTTCTGCCACTCCCTCTGGGTCGCTCTTTTTTCTATCAACGGCGAATAAAGTAAATTGAGGTACATCTAACCCGCTAGCATCTAGTGTTTTTAATAGTCGGGGCACTTCCCTTTCACTGTCATGGCACCATGCGCCAAATAGTATGATTAGCGTATCGTCTTCTAAAGCAGATACTGCTTTAATCTCAGCGTCGCTCGGTTGGTACGACTTATATTCGTCCATAAAGGCTGGATACTGTGCTAGCAATGCTTCACCGCTAATTTCACCCACAACATCTGAAATGTCATCTGCACTCGTAGCATTGGTTGAGACTATTACTATTAATACAGTTAACATTGACTTTAGCACAGTAGACACAAACTTATCTGTAAACACCTTACATCTCCTTAAAAAGCGTATTACCGTATTCAATAGTGCATTGAGGTAAAACGCAAGTTCGCTATTCCCCCTTTTTCAGGTTTGAACGGCTTTGATAGTTGTGAGGAACTTAAACACAAAAAAAGCGGCATTCCTGCCGCTTTGGTTACTAATGTTGCTCTTAGAGGCTATCTATTTACCGATTACGCCGCAAGCCACTCGCTCGCCGCCACCGCCAAGTTTGGCTGGGGAATCAGAGTAGTTATCGCCACCGGCATGAATCATAATGGCGCGCCCTTCGATGTCTTCAAGCTCCAATTCTGGTGCGAACACAGGTTGAGTCGCATTACCACTTTCATCAACGTACAAGGTTGGCAAATCACCTTCATGACCTTCTTCAGACCAAGGTACACTGTGACTACCCGTATTTTCAGGGTCGAAATGCCCGCCTGCAGCACCACCTAGCACCTTTTTGCCATCTTTCATCGCCGCAGAGCAGTCGCCATTTTCATGTATATGAAAGCCGTGAATACCTCGGGTTAGCCCTGATAATTTTGGCGTAAATACCACACCGTCATCGTCGTAACTACTTACCATCACGCTGCCGATAGCTTCGCCTGTTTTCAGATTATTCATCATAATCTTTTTCCCTTCATCCTCATGATGGCCTGCGAAACTATTTGCGCTTAAGGCTAGTGAGATTGCACCCACCATAGCGGTTAACGTAAGCTTTTTCATCGCGTTCTCCTTCTCTGCTTAAAATTCGTATTAATGAAACCCGTACCCGTACCCGTGCAATTGTTAGGCGAGCTTGCATTACAACTTACTTTTAAGAGCAGCATAATTTGCACCATAAGTGGTTAATTCGCTATAACCACATGAAAAGCAAACATTAATAGGATCTCGATAATTTAAGCGTTACCGTTGCCTTTGAATAGGTGTAACGATTTAACTGGTGATGTGTAATCTTTACGCAAACAAGCGCTTATTCAATGAAGTCTATATTAATACTGCTGCCGCCTGTTTCTCGTTGCAACACGAATAACAACGCTTTATTCTCAAAGTACAAAAGAGATTTAGTGCATCAGTATGCATTGGGTTAATACTAACGATTAACGTGGTACGCTACTTTGTTAACTAGAGTTTTTAATCTGTTTCGCACTTTATCAGTGTTGCCATTATTTTTCTGCATCCCTGCTTTAGCTAGCACTAGCTGGCATACGCTTCATCAGCCTACGTTTTACACGCCTCTAGCCGAGACTTCACTCATTGACGGCCCTATCCTTTCGGTATTGGAAACTAAAGACGGGTTTATTTGGTTTGTTGATTCCAAAGGGTTATGGCGATGGGATTCCCAGTCGTTGAAAGCGGTAACATTTGAAAATAAGCAAAGCGATACGCCATCGCCTCAAATTCAAGCCACCTTTGCTACAAACAATGGCGAAGTATGGGTAGGTACTCAACAAGGTCTCTACCGTTTACACCAAGGAAAACTTCAACTCATTGCTTATGAACAAAGTTTACTTTCGGATGTATCGATACTCCACCTTAACGTCACCTCGGTTGCCAATAATAATATTTTCACTTTTACATCAGATAGAGCCTTGTTCATTTTTAATGATGCAACGAAAAAACTATTGAGATTTGAACTACCTAATAAAGCGAGGATCCATGCTCTTCATGTAGATAACAAGCACCAGTTGTGGGTTGGCTCTCAACATGGGCTGTTTCATTTTCCGCTTGTTGATATCGCAAGTAGCGGCATAAAACATGCTCCGCAACTAGTAGAAGTTGGTAGTGATAAACAACCCCGTATCAGTAGTATTCTTTCGACCGCTTCAGGCTCACTCGTCGTAGGCACCGCCGACAAAGGCTTGTTCGTCAAAAATGTGGATGCACCGTTTCGCCAATTAGCGATTGGTAGCACGACATTGCCTTGGCTTTTCACAATGAGCGAAATAAAACCTGATTTGCTGCTGCTTGGCACTTTTGGGCAAGGGTTGATAGAAGTGAATATTAAGACTCACGAAACCCGCCAGTTTTCGCACAATCCACTTCAACCAGCCTCGCTTGCTGACGACAATATCTGGTTTACCTTTACCGATAGCAAGGGGCTAGTGTGGATTGGCGCTGGGCACACACTGAATATTTTCGATGCGAATAACCATTCAATAATCAATATATTTGGTGGTGCAAATATTGATAAAAGCTTGAGTTACCGAAAAGTACATTCGGTACAGTCTCATCATGGCGAACTGTTCGTCGGTTCTGGTAATGCTGGTATTGAAATACTGTCACCAGTAAACGGCAAAACAGAACCGCTTTGGGAAACTTCAGAAAACCCCGTTGAAACCTTGCATGTCTCTAAAAATGGTGATGTATATGCGTCAAGCAACTTTGCAACAGTGAAAGTTGACCGTGTCACTAAACAAGGCCGACCGTTGGCGGTTTCAGCACGTAGCCCTACAACATTTACCACTGCCTTTTTATCGACAGGGACGAGTTTGTGGCTAGGCGGCACAGACGGCTTATGGGTGCAGCACAACGCTACAGAAAAACAAATTGAATTTGCTGACAGTATTACCGAGAGACGTATCGCCTCATTGGCCATTGATGAGAATCGCTTATGGATTGGTACGTGGCAAGGATTGGTCGAAGGCGATATTCGAATGGATCGAACTATCAACTTGGCTACAACTCACGTTGCTCATCCCATTCTAAAACAACAATATATATCTAGCTTATTCGTTGACGATAAAGGTTACCTTTGGGTTGGTACAGGCTCTGCAGGTTTATTTGTTAACCCTAACAAAGCCGACTGGATTCAAATAGAGAGCTCTAGTGGCTTACCAGGCGATAATATTGCTGCTATCGCGGGAGAAAGCGAAGATCATATTTGGGTAAGTACTACACAGGGCATTGCGGCAATAAATCGCCATACTTTTGTTGTCAGTCACGCAGTCGCTGCACCAAGCGTGGTGAATGCGCCTTATGCACATTCAGCAGCTGCAACGACAGATGAGAACGACATTGTTTTTGGAGGCATCAACGGCTTAACCATTATTGACAGTGCTAACTTTACGTTTTCGAAGTCGTCTGTGCCGATTTTGCTCACTGATGTTACTGTGGTTCACCATGACGATAGCATCGAATCGCTAGGGCTAATCGCGACTGATTTGACAGTTCCTCCGCTGATAAAACGAATAACCTTCGAATTTGCGGCGCTTGATTACCTTACCCCTGAACATACTCACTATCGCTATCGCGTATTGGGATTAGATGGAAACTGGGTTCAAGCAAATGCTGAGCAACGTTTAGCCGTCATTACTATGCCACAACCTGGCGACTATACTTTGCAAATTGAGTACTCTTACGATGGGATCACGTGGGAAAAAAACGCATTGCATCGACAGTTAGTTGTTTTGCCAGCGTGGTATCAAACCCCGCTAGCAAAATTTGCCGCTATTTTATTTTTATGTGTCGCTGTGTACATAGGCCATTTACTAGGGGTAAAACACCACAGACACCGTCAAGCATTTTTAGAAAAACTCGTGAACGCAAGAACCGCTGAGTTATTGACAGCCAATAAGCAACTCAGTGAACAAGCCGCCGCGCTCAAAGAGGCCAGCTTGACTGACCCGCTGACTGGGTTGCACAACAGGCGCTATCTAACACAACATATTGAGCGCGATATTGCCCTAGTGCAGCGTTATTACGATAACTGCGATCAAACGTACACTGTTCCCAATAACGACTACGATATATTATTCTTCGTTGTCGATTTAGACCACTTTAAAAACATTAACGATACTTATGGTCATCAGGCTGGTGACAAGGTTCTAATTGAAACACAAAAACGCTTAAAGCATATATTTCGTGAGACTGATTACCTTATTCGCTGGGGTGGTGAAGAGTTTTTAGTCGTCGTCCATAACACGCCTAGAGAAGAAGCTTGCGTGTTGGCAGAGCGAGCGGTGGATATTGTGGGTTCGACTACTTTCCAAATTACAGAAGAAACACGCAAACACGTCACCTGTTCAATTGGCTATGCTGCATACCCGCTTTCTCAGCAGCACTACAATATTTTTGATTGGCAAACCACAATAGGGTTTGCAGATACCGCGCTTTATGGCGCGAAAAATAATCGCCGCAACACATGGATGGGAATAACGTCTATTCCATCAAGCACAGACCGAAAGGCACTAGAAAAGGTTGCCAAAGCGCCTTCATCTATTTTTACCTACGCGCAAGTTCAACAACCTAGTAACTCGCAATAATAAAGAACACCAAGGCGAGTTTTGCTGAACATAAAACAGTAATAGTCAACAAAATAGCCCCCGCTCGTTGGACTTTCCAACTGCGGGGGCTTTTATTAAAAACAAAGTCTATAATACGACTAACTGTTTCTTTCTCTCTTGTCACCACGGTCGCCGCGCTCACCACGCTTGCCACGCTTTTCTTTCATCGACTCGAACTTTTCTAGCTGTTCGTCAGTTAGAATTTCACTTACCTTGACACGTACATCGGCCATTTTAAGGAAACGTGCTTTCGCTTTTTCGGCTTTTAGGTTTGCAAGTTCATTTAGGTCTTGCTCGTAATTAGCGTCTGACGGATCGAGTGCCTTAAATTGCGCTCTGAACGAGCCTTCACTACCTTTCTCTGGGCGGTTTGCTTTACGCTCCGCTTTAAGTTCAGCTTTTAATGCTTTTAGTGCATCTTGTTGCTCGTCAGTTAAATCTAGCACTTTCGTCATTTTGTGTATGGGGAAGAAGTCGGGACCTTTACGATCATCAGAATGTTTACCACCTGCATAAGCAGTAGTGGCGATACATGCACTCAATAAAACACCGGCAATTAATTTTTTCATCTTAATATTCCTACTTGTTTTGGTCATGATGCTGCATGACATGGGGGAAACGTTTTGTTTCATCAACGAAGCTAAGTATGCATAAACGATTCGATAAGTAGGGTTAAGCTAGTGTAAAGTTCGGTAAAGTTGAAAAGCCCTCAAAATAAAACGGTTAAGCTCTATTTTATGGAAAATGAAAAATACAAAATCTTACTGGTAGATGACGACGCAGAACTCTGCGCGCTACTCAGTGAATTCCTGCAGACCGACGGCTTTGCAGTTGAAACCTTAAATAGTGGCGATGCCGCCGTTACCCGCCTATTGCAAAGCGATGAGTTCGATACGGTAGTATTAGATATTATGATGCCCGGCATGTCAGGCCTTGATGTACTGCGTAATGTTCGCGCAAAAAAGCAAACGCCTATTCTCATGCTTACGGGCCGTGGTGATGACATAGATAGAATTCTTGGCTTAGAAATGGGGGCGGATGATTACCTAGCGAAGCCTTGTAACCCACGGGAACTCGGCGCGCGTATTCGCGCCATTATTCGCCGGACCCAAAATGGCAATGCGCCAACCCAAGCGGTTGTGCATGCTCAACTTCACGGTATTGTACTTGATAGCGGCGCTAGAACGGCGTTAGTAGACAACACCCCTCTGCCTTTAACTGGCGCAGAGTTCAATGCGCTAAGCTTGTTAATGGAACGCGTTGGACAAACCATTACTAAACAAGAAATGACAGAAGAAGTGCTTAATCGGCCACTTGAAGCCTACGACCGCGCGATGGATGTACACGTAAGCCGAATACGCCAGAAGCTGACTGCGGTAGGTATAAACGACGTGATTAAGTCGGTTCGTGGCGTGGGTTATCAAATGCTTACCCCACCAACGCAACAGTAAGGTATAGCATGAAGCGTTCAGAGGTTTGGCATTCAATAAAACAAACGTTTGGGTTCAAACGCCTGTTTTGGCGAATATTCCTTACGTTCTGGTTAGCTAGCCTACTCGTGATGACTGCCACAGGATATGTACTGATTAGTAAATACACTTCTGATGAATACAACCAACGTTATTTTAATGGTGTACTTAGCCAAGCCGAACGCATTGTGTGGCGTTACGAGCAAGACCTTGCAAACGGTAATGTCCCTAAAGGGAAAATAAAAGATTGGATAAGCCATAATGTCAGACATCGTGGCGATCTCATTGCTATGCAGATATCGGATAACACGGGTAGAACCATCTATCATTATCGTATGAACAAAGTGCCTCAACGGGATCGCACAGTAAAATTAGTTTATGGCCTATCTGCACTGCCCTACCGGGTAGAAACCCGATTGCCAGAAGCGCCTCGCATCTATAAACAAGTACTTTACCGGTTTCAATCTCTGCAGTTCGTTTTTATCTTTATTGCCTCAGCCATTGTCAGTGCGCTATTAAGTTGGGGCATCGTACGCCCTATTAACTACCTAGGTGCGTTTAGTCGACGTTATGCCAACCAACAAGAAGTTGCCACGCTGCCTAGAGCCATTCTGACTCGTGGTGATGAACTAGGCGACTTAGCCGCTGATATTAGCTTTATGGTCAATAAAACGCATCAAGCTGCCACGAATCAGCAACAACTGTTGCATGATGTCTCCCATGAACTTCGCGCGCCGCTGGCTCGTTTGCAAGCATCAGCAGCCATTATAGAGCAGCACACGCCTGATAGTCGCCATGTGAAGCAAATTCATAATGATTGCGTTCGTATGGATGCACTTATTCAACAAATATTGGATTATTCAAAGTTAGAAAAAGGTAAGCCAACCCCAGAAGCTTGCGATATTAATGCCCTGTGCGAACGTATAGCCGACGATATGGCAGTGCACTACCCGGGCATTCCTCTAACCCTTAACTGCGAGCCAAATGTAACAATTTCAGGTTATGCAGAAGCCCTTCATCAAGCACTGGAAAATATTATCGGCAATGCCTGCAAATATTCATCTCGCGGTGAATTGGTTGAGGTGAGCACGGAAAAGCAGAATAACATGGCTGTAATTACCGTGCGCGACCATGGCCCTGGCGTTGATAGTGATGAAATAGAAAAGTTGCTTCAACCTTTCTACCGTGCAGGCAACCAAATGCATACATCAGGGTTCGGACTAGGGCTGAGCATTGCGAAAAAAGCCATTGAAAAACATGGTGGAAGATTACAAATGACTCGCCCTGCCGATGGTGGCTTAAGCGTTGCAATTGCGTTGCCGATAAATCAGTAATCCACCGCGTATAATCCGCCAACTATTCGATATAGAACGTTGAACCAGATTCAATCCTGATATAAACCAGTACTGTCTAACCTGCCCCCTACAGCCGAGTAAAAAACCAGTGCAATGCAGCTTGAAAATAAGGCATATAACCTGCTTATTTATGATGACTAGCTAACTTATTCCCCGTGTTTGCCAATGTGAATAGCCTGCGTTACGTGCTTGAAGTATAGGCTCGACAACACCGTGGAGATAATATATTTCTAATAAATAGCGTGCTTTATTACGGGCAGGATAATGATGACAAAAACAAGGATTGCGTTAATTGGTGGCGGCCCCAGCGCCCTTTCTATTCTAAAAAAAGTATTGCGCTTTTTTGACAAGCAGCTTGATGATGCCGAGAGTGTAAATGGCAGAGCACCTCCTCGTTTAACCTTCGATATCTTTGAGCGAAATACCGCCCTTGGCAAAGGCATGCCTTATAGTAAAGATGGGGCGTCGTGGGAACATATTACCAACATTTCATCTGATGAGCTGGCTCCGTTTGATGAAACACTACTTGAATGGCTGCGCCAACAAAGCTCCGAGCACCTCGCGGAATATCAAATTGTAAAAACTAAACTACATGAAAAACACGTGGTACCCCGATTGCTCATTGGGGAATATTTACAGGCCCAATTTTGTGAACTAATTGGCAAATGCCGTTCAGCAGGGATACACGTGAACGTGCATCTTCAGTGCAACATTTTGGACATTAAACCCAGCACTGCAGATGAAAGTAGCCTTGAGCGTAATAATAGCCCTGAGCTTACAAACACCGACAGTCATACTGGCACTAACATATTAACTGACAGTGGATGGGTAACAGGATTCGATAACGTGGTGATCTGCACTGGCCATATTTGGCCCAAGATCCACGAAGGTAAAGTAAAAGGGTATTTTGATTCTCCCTACCCGCCCACTAAGTTGCAGCAAAAATATAACCATACAATAGCGCTTAAAGGCAGTTCCCTTACCGCTATTGATGCAATTCGTACATTAAGCGAAGCTAATGGTGAGTTTTATCAATCTGATAACCAACTAAAATATCGTTTATTCGACGACGTACCAGATTTCAAGATAATCATGCACTCTTTAGCGGGCTTACTGCCGAATATTCGCTTTCACTTAGACGACCCACTAGTGTCTGATGAAGGCATGCTAAGCGAGCAAGAAATTGCTCAACATAGGGCTGATAACGATGGTTTCTTAAGTTTAGACTTTATTTTTGAGCGAAACTTCAAAGCGACATTAAAAAAACGCGCCCCTCACTTTCATCAGAAAATCGAAGACATGAATGTAGAAGCGTTTTGCCAATGGATGCTTGAGTCTCGTAAAGCGTATGAGCCCTCCACCTTATTTAAAATTGAGTACCTGCAAGCTGAGCAGTCGATTAAACAAACGCACACCTTAGAATGGAAAGAAGCCCTCGCATTGTTAAGCTTCACGATGAACCACCCCGCTAAGTATTTTAGCGCAGAAGATACCCTACGACTACGCAATCACCTTTTACCACTCATTGGCCTTATGATTGCGAACATTCCGCAATCATCCGCTTCTCAATTACTTGCCCTTCACGATAGTGGCGTACTCGATATTGTTGCTGTAGATAGCAGTAGTCACCTTGAAATTGAAGGCGATGGCGATTTTCAATTTCATTTTAAGGACGAGGATAACAAGCCTGCTGTAAACACATATAAAACTTTTATCGATTGCACTGGGCAGAAGTCGCTGCCAATAGACGAATTTCCCTTTAAATCTATGTTTGCAGATGCCGAGCCATTGGTCGCTAAAGTACGTTTAAAGACAAGCACCAAGGTAAAAAGCATTTAGCAGACAACCCTAATAGCGAATGCAAAGGTTCCGACAATGAATACTATTTAGA
This sequence comes from Alteromonas lipotrueae, assembly GCF_019249215.1. Lineage (GTDB taxonomy): Bacteria > Pseudomonadota > Gammaproteobacteria > Enterobacterales > Alteromonadaceae > Alteromonas > Alteromonas lipotrueae. Next base: position 171,608 of record NZ_JAESDI010000006.1, on the reverse strand, counting down.
AACGGGTGGTTTTGCTATTAATGATGATTTTCAGCCCCTTCTAGCGAACGGCAGCGTGGATGAACGTTATTTTATTATGGCAGTACCCTATATTAGTGGGTTTAATCCAGACTATTCCGGTTTCGACTTTTGCGATCAAGTCGCCGAGTTAGTTGTGAATAAGCTTAAGTGAGCCAATAAAACTATGCACCATCTATGCTAGAGTGCCTGTGTCATTTGGGGATAAAAATCGATTTTTAAGTGATTACCGTATTAGGGGTAGACGCACTATTAGAACGTGCTTTAAAAGGATAGAAAAATGAAAAAGATAATTGCCGTGATGGTCGCAGCAGCCAGCTTAGCCGCGTGCAGTGATAACGAAGTGGGAGATGTGTCGTTAGGCGTATTCACCACTAAAGATATTAAATTAGATGCCATGCAAGACCCTATCGTTACGGGCGTAACTTGCCACATCTCTAGCATTGAAGCGAATTTAGATGTGTCTGATCCTTCCGATAGCTCTATCGCTTGCCGTCAAACCGGTGAAATTACCGCGCAAATGCTCAGAGATATCGATAAGTCAGATTCAGGCGATATTATTTTCAGAAAGTCGAAAAGTATTTTCTTTAAAAATATGAAAGTGAGACGCATTTTTGACGCCAAGTCACAAACCTTGATGTATCTTTCGTATTCTACAAAAGAAACATCAGGAAGTTATAAACATAGCTTATCAACCGTGCCTTTATGGGGAACGGCGGCCTACGGTGTGATTACTAACGAAGATTAACCGCCGATTACTTACCAACAATTGCTACCCGTCAATTGCTACCCGTCAATTGCTAGCCGTCAAAGATTAGCTAGAGACGTAATTTAAGTTTAATTTAGAACTAAAAACCGTGGTACGTGACGAACTCTTCATTGTCGGCACGTACCGACCTTACCTCGTTAGCAGCAAAGTTTTCATCAGGGTAACCTAGCGCAATACAAATCATAATGGCCTCAGAGTCTGGTATTTGCGCATGTTTGTGCACTACATCAGACTGCATTATGCCTTGACCGTTAATTACGCAACCAAGCCCTAAATCCCACGCGGCTAATACAATACCGTAAGCTAGAGAGCCTAAACCAAATTGCGTGATACCTGCAGGCTCTAGAGCTTTATCGTAAGTTAATACGAGCGATACAGGCGCATCGAACTGGCGAAAGCCACGCATCATCCAGTCCATACGTTTTTCTTTGTCTTCTCTGGCTATACCCATTACATCAAATAACTGCATGGCAACTTCACGCTGGCGCTGTTTATGAACGCCGTCATAATCCTCCTTGTACGGGAAGTCTCTCACGTAAGGCGTACCGGCTAATGTTCTCTCTGTATTACCTTCACGAATTTTATCAAGCACGTCACCCGATACCGCATGTATTTTCCACGTTTGGGTGTTGTAAGACGAAGGGGCCCATTTTGCTGCGTTAATTATGGCATCAACGGTTTCTTTAGTAACAGCTTGTTTCGTAAAACCACGTACGCTCTTACGTGATGCAGCAAATTCAGCAAAGTTCATACTTACTTCCTATTTTAGTCATTACGCTCAATTGTTAAAATAGAGTAAACACAGCAAGATAGGTATGCAATAAGCGCTAACCAGATATTGGATTGTTTGTTTTTATAGATATGTATTCGAGGGGAAAGCCAGGGTGCGTTACCAATGATTTTTAACATCCCCCCCAGCGTACTTTTATTGGTATGGATTAACCATCAGACGTGATAGTGTCAATTATCTCGTCTAGAACGGCTTCCGCTCTACTGCTTTCTACTTGGCACGTACCGGCGTTCAAATGACCACCACCTCCATACTTAAGGCATAGTTCACCTACGTTCGTGTTTGAAGTGCGGTTCGTGATTGATTTACCAATAGCGAAAACCACATTTTGCTTCTTAATACCCCACATTTTATGAATAGAGATATTACAGTCGGAGTACATGGCATAAATAACAAAGCGATTTGTAGCGTAAATGGTTTCTTCTTCTGTTAAATCAAGCACAACAAGGTTCTTGTGAACAGTTGCACATTTAGCCAATTGCACTTTCGCTAGCTCATTGTGCTCGTGATACAAAGCAACACGCTCGGCAACATCTTCTATTTCCAGAATGTCTTCAATGCTCTTGTCTTTACAAGCATCAATCAATTTCATCATTAGCTGATAATTCGAAATTTTGAAATCACGGAAACGACCTAAACCAGTACGCGCATCCATAATGAAGTTCATCAATACCCAATCGGTTGGCTCTAATATTTCTTCCTCGGAAAACTGCGCGGCATCACCTTTGTCTACGGCCTCCATCATTTCAAGGGAGATATTAGGAAACTTTTCTGCGCCGCCATAATAGTCGTATACCACTCGCGCAGCAGAAGGCGCATCAGGGTCGATAACATGATTTTTAATATCACTCGCGTTTCGCACTGTTTCACTGAGATGATGGTCGAACGCGATGTGACAGCCTGCCACATAAGGCAGATTAGTGGTTATATCACTTTCGGTAATATCTATTTTACCGTCTTGCATATCTTTTGGATGCACAAATAAAATATCATCGATGAGACCTAAGTCTTTCAAAAGAACGGCACAAACTAATCCGTCAAAGTCGCTTCGAGTAACTAGTCTAAATTTATTGTCAGGCATGTGGTTTCCATCTCTCCATTAGGCTGCTGCTTTTAATGTAACAGCTAAAATGAAGTTTAGCGTAATACCACAACAGTACAATCCTCCCTTCGTAGAAGGGCTTTAAATCGAACCTAAAATGCATTAGCATTACAATCCTATATTGCGTTAATCGTTAATAGTCTTTGTTTATTAGCAGTGTTAATTAGCAAAGACTTGTAAAACAAACGCTCCCTGGATCAGCAGACAGGGCATAACTGAGCTGGCATCTTTAATTTTATTATTTTATGGAGCCAAGTTATGTCTGAATTGTCGTCCTTATTTAAGCCTCAAGATAAGCCTCAAGTTAAACCTTCATCTAAATCTAAATCACTTTGGATTAAAAACCCGCAAGCCGTTTTCACCGGCAACGAGCTCGATGCTGCAGGCGGCATTGTGGTGCAAGACAATAAAATTGTTGAGCTTGTAGGGGCGGGAAAAACACCAGTAACGCCTATCGATGCAACAGAAGATGCCTCTCAATTGGTTATGCTTCCGGGGCTTATTAATACTCACCACCACTTTTACCAAACCCTCACCCGCGCATGGGCGCCTGTGGTCAATCAGCCGCTATTTCCATGGCTTAAAACCTTATACCCAGTTTGGGCAAAGCTTACCCCCGATGCGTTGTCGCTAGCCTGCGATGTGGCGTTAGCTGAATTGTTGCTGTCTGGATGTACTACCACGACCGATCATCACTATTTGTTCCCAACCGGTATGGAAGATGCCATAGATGTGCAAGTAGACTCGGTAAAGCGTATGGGCATGCGCGCCCTTCTTACTCGAGGCTCCATGAGCTTGGGTGAAGATGAAGGTGGACTGCCCCCTAGGCACACGGTGCAAAGTGGTGATGCAATACTAAAAGACAGCCAACGGCTAATAGACACCTACCATGAACGTGGTGACGGCGCGTGGATGCAAATAGCTCTAGCGCCCTGCTCTCCGTTTTCGGTTACTAGGGAAATTATGGCCGACAGCGCGCAAATGGCAATAGACGAAGATGTACGTTTGCATACTCATCTCGCTGAAACCTTAGATGAAGAAGACTTCTGTTTGAAGATGTTTGGCATGCGCACCGTCGATTACTTAGAAAGTGTGGGCTGGTTAAGCGATAGAACATGGTTGGCTCATGGTATTCATTTTAACAAAGATGAAATTCGCCGCTTGGGCGCAGCGGGCACAGGCATAACGCATTGTCCGGTTTCAAACATGCGCTTAGCCTCCGGCATGTGCCCTACCCTTGAACTGATTGAAGCGGGTGCCCCCATTGGCTTGGGTGTAGATGGTTCAGCCTCTAACGATGCATCGAATATGATGTACGAAGCCCGCCAAGCACTTTACTTACAGCGCTTAAAGTATGGTGCAGCAAAAATCACCCCAGAGTTAATTCTAGGCTGGGCGACTAAGGGTTCTGCATCGCTTATAGGCCGCTGTGACATAGGCGAAATTGCCGTGGGCAAACAAGCCGACCTTGCCTTTTTCAAACTCGATGAGCTGCGTTTTAGTGGCAGTCACGACCCTATATCTGCACTATTGTTATGCGGAGCAGATAAAGCCGAACAGGTAATGATTGGCGGAAAATGGCGGGTAAAAGCAGGGCAAATTATTGGGTTAGATACCCAAACGCTAATGGCGCGCCACCGTGCAGTGGCGGCGAAACTTGTCAGTTAATTTAGTAACTTAGCAACCCGTTAGTCAAAAGCCGCTTGGCTAAGTATATCTTTATACTTGGCCAAATAGGCATCTACATCCACATCTGAACAAACCGATTGCGCAGGATAATTGGCCCACTCGTCGATAGGGAAACGCTTTGCTACCGTTTTTTGCATAGTATGACCTATGGCAGGCCCTTCTGTGATCACACGAATTGGCCCCTCTACCGTTTCAAACAATTGTGGCGCAATCACCTGCATAATCGCTGATGAATCGTGCACGTATATGCCATCAACTTGGTCTGTTTCTTGATGGAAATTGGCATAAAAGCGAGTGATATCATAAATGAAAGACCCATATTTAGGCGAACACTCAGCAAGGCTTGCTAAGTAGTCGTTACTCATTATCACCTTTTTAGTGACATCAAGCCCCACTGCGGTTACCGACCAGTCAGCGGTAAGGACTTCGTCGGCGGCATGAGGGTCGCCAATAATATTGGCTTCAGCAAAGGGGCTCACGTTTCCTGTATTACCATGGTAACCAAATGCACCGCCCATGATCACCACACGCTTCACTAAATTAATAATCTCAGGACATTTTCGAAGTGCCAGCGCTAAGTTAGTCATACGGCCAACGGCTACTAACGTGATTTCACCGGGGTTTGCTTTCACCTTCTCGATAATATAATCGTGAGCGGCAAGTGACACTTCACTTGGTAAGTCGGTTTCATCAATATCGACGTTGCCCAAGCCGTTATCGCCATGTACAAAATCGGCAGGCTCGTCTACCGGAATGACTAATGGTTCTTTTGCACCACGGGCCACATCTGCGCTTAAATTAAAGCGCTTTTTAAGGTACAAGGCATTACGCGTGGCGGTGTCGATATTCGCATTACCGAAGCCTGTAGTAATGGCCACCAAATCAATATCGGCGCTTGCCTGTGCAAACAAAATCGCCATAGCGTCATCAATACCTGGATCGGTATCAAAAATAATCTTTTCCATTTTTAATTCCTTACGCGTGGGCACGCAGCTCACGTTTTTCCAAAAATAAACAAAAACCAAACACAAGCGCCACAAAGGTGTAGCCAACCCATGTCATAATAATCGCGCTTTGTACGCCAAATAGCTGCACCACCCAACCAGATAACATGGGTGCAATTGTACTGCCTACGTTGCCACTGAATAATAAAAAGGTGACGAGCACAGCGGGCGCTGAAGTTAGCTGCTGAGAACCAACAGATATCGCAATTTTATATATGCAGGTAGTGGTTAACCCAAATAGGTAACTGGTTAAGAGAAACCACTCCGCAGAGGAAGCTAACATAAATGTGAAAGTGATCAGGCTTGCTAACACGGTTACCAACATCAATAACGAGCGCTGCGGAATTTTATTCACAAAAATAGCTGCGGTAATTAATCCGAAAATAGACATACCCCAATAATTCCCAACGGCCTGCGCCGATATTTTTTCGCTTACCCCGAACGTGTGTTGTAAGTAATTTGGAGACCAAGTAAGAAAAGTAGTTTGGGCCATTAAATAAGTACAAACGCCCACGGCAATTAAACACACCCTAGGGGTTAATACCCGTTTAAATTGTGACAATGCCGATGCCGCGTTAGTATCGTCTGCCTCAGTGGCAGGAAAGCGAACAAAAAATAAGGTTGCCCAAAGTACTAGTGCCAACGCCCCCACAACCCCAAAGCTATAAACCCAATCTACTTGCGCGGCAATGATTACGGCAGCTAAAGAAGGAAAGATAAACCCCGCAGCACTGAACGCGCAGTCGGTGGCTAAAAATGCCGAAGCTCTTTTTGCTTCATGATAAATCTTGGATAAAATGACTGCCCCACCAGCAAGCCCACAACCACAGCCTACACCAAGCCCCCAAAGCACTATTGCAAGCGGCCAATAGGAAGTAGGCGCCACGACGACCAATACCAGCATGATCGCCAAAAATAGCGTGTAATTAGCTATAAGTACTTGCTTTAGCGAATGGCGAGCGTACAAGAATAGTGATGCGAATGTACCGCACAGTGCGCCACCAGTTAGCCATGAAAACACGCCGACGGTTGCCGCTGGCGTGGCATTTAGCGAAGACGATACCGCATTCAAAATAACGCCAATTTGGGTGAGTAAACCCGACATTATCATGTAGCTAATGAACCCTATTGCGGTAAGTAAAAGTCGATTCAATTCTTAGACCTAGGTGCTAGTAATACTCTTTTATACCGAGTTAGAACTGAAACAACAATGCTCTCCATAAAAATATTGACCATTTAGTCAAAAAATCATTTTATAACGCTAGCACTTGCCCTTGTTTCGCTAATATAAAGTTAAAGCCTAGTGCATTAGCACTTTCTAATTCCTGTGCAATAACTGCTCGCGGATCTGTGCCTCGCTTTAAGCTGTATTTTATGTGGCTGATGATAACCTTCATATTGCTAAGTTGTTCTTTGTCTTCTACCAATGCATGAAACGTTGTGAGTTCTTGCATCAACCATTTAGGCGTAAGGTGGCCAAATAACAGATTATCAGGCCGTGTGTTGTCGAACGAGACTTCAATGGAAATACCGCGAAGGGTTTTATGCTGCATTTGCTTTGCGAGATAACGCCACACTGCATCTAGCTTTCCTTGCTTTTCTACTTCATCAGGCCCGGTATCACCAAAATACACAAACATATCGTTATTATGCTCAATCACAAATGCGGTGGACTCTAATGGATGGCTTAAACTAAACGCCGTAACGCTAAGTGCTGTGTCTTTAATTTCTACCGTTTTCTGAGGCGTTAAGTCGATAACCTCGTACTTATTTAACATTGGCGCGATACCACGGTTGGTGAAATTGGCCCATGCCTGCCAGTTAAAATAAGTATCGCTCATGGTTTGATTTACCGACGAAAGCGCATAAATAGGCTTACTGCTGTCATCAGGGGATGCAATTAAAAGTCCAACGACGTGATCGAGGTGACCATGGCTAAGTAAGTAAGCTTTAACATGATGATGCAGAATATTACCGTTTGGGTTTAACGAAGGGTCTGGTGTGGTAGTTAAGCTATCAAAAGCTTTGTTTTCAAGCGCCACGTTAATGCCGTTCACTAAAGAGCCTGCGTCTAAGCTAATAAAGTTCTCATCTTCTACGCTGCGCAATAAAAACGAACTTAGGTTTCCATCTTCAATACCGCCCGTGTCACCTAAGGTAATAAGTTCAAAAGCCGGTGAAATAGTATTTATTGATGATTGAATGTCTTGCTGAGCTTGCTTTTGTTTTTGACTGTGTTCTTGCGCGTTTTGATGAGCCTGACAGCCACTTACTATCAAAATAAGCAGTAAAGTACTTATGAATTTCACGTATTTTCCAAATTTAGATGTTTAATTTTAGCGAGTCATTTTAAACAGCATATTTCTGTTTATCTTCTCGATATCAATTCTCTATATCAAGTCTCGCATACGCGCTTGCTAACGGTTATTGTTAAGTAATAGAAGAGAAGAAAGCTTGGCTTTCGCTGATGATCCTTGCCGTCTCGATAGGATCGGGTTCGGTAGTCCAATCGTTCAGTTTAAAGGTTCCGCCTAATATCATATAGTCGTTTCTAGAGAACATATACAAAACGTCAGAACCGCCACCTACCGTAAGGTAATCGACGGCGGGGTCTGGCGGTAACAACACCAACTGTCCTTTAGCTGGCATAATACCTTCATCGTTAAACAACGCTCTTGAGCCTAAACCTGTGCAGTTGAATACAATTGGCTCAGCTAATGAGTGTATATCGTCTTGGCTGGTAAATTCACGTATCACAAACTCACCACCCGATAATCGAATATCAGTTACTAAGCGCCTTAAAAAGGTGGTGGTTTCCACCAGCATAGTGGCAGATGAAATGCAGTAATCGGTTGGAAATGGGTGCTGCTCAGGCCCATACACTTGTGTATAAGGGTAGTATCGCCGAAAAAGCCCTTCACTATCAGGCTTTGTGTTTCCGGCGGTATATAACTCTTTCCATTGAATGCCGTAGTCCTTCCCCACCATCTTCGCAAAGGTGCTGTGTGCTATTTTTGCTGCTTGCTGCAATTGGGTTTTAAACGTGCTGCTAGATATTAATGGGTCGTGCACACTATATGGCCCCCATTCTCCACCTGCTACTTGTGAAGTAGTAAAGCGCGGCATAGATTTAGTGTACAAAGTCACCTTCCAACCCGCTTCTTGCAGCAAACGGGCTGTGGTTAACCCCATCACCCCGCTACCGATAATAGCTGCTTCTTTAGTTTCAAAATTAGCAACTTCATTCACTGCCAGTGCCGAAGAGCCCCATGATAGGGAAATCCCCCCACCACCATGCCCGTAATTGTGCACCAATGTTTTATTCCCGAATGCTTCGCTTTTTACCACAAAGCCTTCAGGTCTATAAGGACGATGCCCCACTATTTCGGTAACGATATTATTGGCAGAAATTTTAGGCGCCACCATGGGCCTACGAGAAAATGGGCGCTGAAACACGTGGTTTGTTGAGGTTTTAGTTGCTGATGTAGCGCACGCTGCAAGTGATGCTGCTAACGTTCCTGCGCCAATACCTTGTATAAACTCTCGGCGTTTGAGTTTGTTGTTCACCATGCCCATTCCTCAATGTGTTTTTGGTTATATCCGACTTTACTGCAAGACACTCGGTTTATATTGCAAATTAAAACGAAAGAAAGCAAAACACTTGCCAAGGGCATTGATTTAAAATGGAAAAAAATGAAGTAGAAAAGGCTAATGTGAAACCGCTGAAAAACACGGGTTATCTTGATAACGATAACCCGTGCTCAAGCTCGGGTAGATGCTTAGTGATTAATATTGGTTTGTTCTTCTTCAAGATGCGTATTAAGAAACTCAATGAGTGCATTGTAATACAACCCCGCATCATCAGGATTTATAAAGCCGTGGCCCACGTCATCCATCACCATCCAATCGTGTTTTATACCATGGTCTTTTAACGCAAAATGTAATCGATAAGAATGCTCAATATCAACCGTATTGTCGTCTGTACCATGGGCAATAAAAACGGGCTTTGTTATATCTTTGAATTGATACAATGGTGAATATTTAAATAGCTCATCTTGCTGAGTTTTGGGATCACCCATTATTTCTGTAAGTGCCCGCATCATGTCATCGCTTTTGGCATCACTTCGTTGGAATCGCAAAGCGAGATCAGTAACCCCTGCGAAAGACGCTGCACACTTATAAAGCTGCGGGGAACGAATAACACTGTACAAGGCTGAGTAGCCGCCATAGCTGCCCCCTACAATACAGACCTGGTTTGGGTTTACCTCGTAATTTTCTTTGGTGTAAGCGAGAGCTTGCTCAATATCATCTTCAATAAGGCGCCCCCATTGCTGAAGCCCCTGTTGCTTAAAGGCCTTTCCATACCCTGAAGAACCTCTGTAGTTAACCTGAAGTGTAGCAAAGCCTGCATCAACCAACACTTGTATGTTACCTGAATAATGACGCGAGTCACTCACGCCTATGGGGCCACCATGGGGAATAACCACCAATGGAGGGTTTTCGCTATTTGGAAGGGTTAGGAATGCTTCTAGCGATACTCCGTCTTCAGCTTCTAAGCGCAATAGCTTTGTTTTACTGAGGGACTTTTTGGCAAGCCAAGGGTACAAATCAATAAGGTGGCTAAAACTGTCAGTGGTGCGGTTGTAGTAATAGGTTTGCCCAGGATTTGCGCTGTCGTCAGCCACGAAAATAATATTGTTCCCCGACTTATCCATATCTACCGCATAAACCCCCTCCGTTTGACTTGATTTACTAAGCCGAGATGTTAGCGCGTTGTAGCCATCAGAAAAATAGACCTGCTTCGCCATGCCTTTTTCAATAAAAGATACACCGATGATATCTTTCGTCTCAGGGTGCCTAATGGCAGCAGTTAAATCGTAAGAGGGGTGCTCAAAAACAACCTCAGTAAACTGTTGAGATTCAATATCGAAGGCACGTAAATTGATTTTATCGCTGTTGTGATTGGTGAGTAAAAGCAATTTGTCTGCATTACCGCCAACGACTTTTAAAACATCGCCTTCATTGCTCTTCCACACTGCTTTGTAACGGTATTTCTTGGGTTTGCTTCCCGTTCTTGCAAACAGTTCAGTGACTTCATCAACGGTTCTGGTTCCAGCCAATCGCCAACCTTTGCTGTCGAACACCCAGTTGTGCAGTTTTGGCCCCGTTTTATTGAGTCGTAGCTTTCTACGAAAATTAGACTCAGAAATCTTTTTAGTGAGATCTAGCTTAAATAAGTTGATGTAATAATCGTAATCATCAGAGTATTCATAACGGGCGAAAATAGCCTTGTGTGCCTGATTAGGTAATGTATCTACCCAATAACCTTCCTGCGAAATATAAGAAAGTCTAAAAGCCGGATTAGGCTGCTGACTTCTATCTGCGAACTCAACGAGCACATAACGGTGAAAACGGCCGTTAGAATGTTGCTTAAGTGAAAGAAAGCTATCTGAGAGCCACTTTAATTCATGAATTTTATTATAATGAGTTTCCCAACTCATTATCTTGTTTTGGTGCTGTACTTGAAGTTGCTGGCGCTCGAACGTTATTGGGTCGTCCATAGTGCCCCGTTTCAAATCATAAATAATAAGGTCGTAAGTGGCTGCTTTAGGCTCGATAAATGCCACGGCGGTGCCTGAAGGGTTTATGGAAAATAACTTGTACTTAGATGCTTTGAAAAAGTCGCTTATATCTTCACCATTGGCTTCCTTATCTACAGCCTGAACAGGAGCACAAATAAACACTAAGCTTGAAAACATTACCAAAAGTATAATTTTAAGATGTGACATATATTACTCCCCCTCTTTTAATGCATGAGTGAGATAAAAGTCGATATAGTGATCGTTTGGATAAAGACCGTTTACTACATCGAAACTCCCTATGTAACCAGGGTGATCTTGCTCTAGAATTTTGAGAATAATTGACGCTCTGTTTAGCTGTCGTACCTGAAGTCGGCTACCCAACTTTTCAATCATCAATAAGCCTGTGTAGTTCAACACGCCAGGCTTAACGGAAAAGGTCAAATTATCGTCAGATAAATCGTAATAAACTTTTAGTAAGTTACCTTTTTTTCTGGAACCCGTACGTTCGTATACTTCGGTCCACGAATACGTACCGGCTGGCATTTTTATGACTTCGATATGTTGGGAGTAATTTAACGGCCCAAAAGTAAGTTTGTTCCCGAAGCCGCTGCCTTTTAAAACAATGCTTTCTGAATAGCCCTTAGAATACAGTGCAATGGCAACGTATCCTTCATCAGGTCCAAGGGGTTCTATTTCTGAAAATACCTCAGCCGAAAATAAGGCAAATATTGCTATTAATACAGCTTTCACGCAGTTCATTCCTTTGATTTTTTTGTAATTATTTTGCCAGACACTTTACTCAACCAGAGAAGGATTATCAACGGCGTTTTGTGGAAAATTAAATTTCAGCCCCGCGCATGTTTAGGCACTATACTTTTGTCTACACGACTATCAAGCACGACGTTTAACGTTAATTCACTCGTATCTGTATAACCCAATTTCAATTGCACATCATTACCTTAACGAATAGTTTAATCGGCCTTTCAAGCTTATTAACTCGCAGTAAAATGTTTGGAAATTGTTCGCGATCACACTCTTGGCTTTGCGACAGGCCACAAGCTTGGCGACAGGCAATTTCCTTTTCCCTGTTCACCGCCCCAACAGCATATTGTTAAATCAGAGAAAGTTTGCTACGTTTTAAATTGAACAAAATTCGAACAAACATTTAACCTTTATTCTATTCACAACAAATTGAAAAAAACATATTTGACGAGAGAATATTAATGAAAATTAGGATGATGTTAATAATCCCCCTTGTTTTACTTTCACACGTAGCCTCGGCTAAAAACACACAAACAAGCAGCCAAGAAGACATGGAAGTTATTCAAATTATAGGTCAATTTTCTGCAGCAAAGTGGGGCCAAATAGCTGAACAGGCTAAAGTTGATTTCTACGACTTATTTAATCAACTTAATACAATTGAAAAATTTAGAATGGTTTGCAGAGCAGAAAAACCAATTGGTTCGAACATCAAGCGAAATGTATGTGAACCCATGTTCTTCAAGCACGCAATGTTCAATCGAACGCAAAACGATATCAATAATGGCAGTACGAATAATGGCTCAATCAGATTGAGCAGCGCGCCAAATTCTGACGATATACTTTTTTTAACTACCAACACTAAAGAAGCCGCAAATGCTCACATGGAGCAACTAATCATGGAGCATCCCGAGCTAAGAGAAAAATTCAGCTTTTACGCCAAGGCCAAAAAGTCGGCAGAAATAAGAGAACAAATGGATGACTAGATTGCACGTATAACCCAAAGCCGCAATCGAGGTGTTAACACGACAACGACACTAACCCATTACTGTCAATTTACCACTAACTCACGTGGGCTTCATATGGAAATAGTCAATCGGAGCAGTATTGAGAACGAGATACCCGATCTTTTTTCAGACACATCGGTTTGGAGCCTAGTGCCTCATAAGGTTTCTGAACACAGTGCTGAAATTTGGACGGGCACTTTATTCCCTTATTTAAGAAAACCGGCGCTTAGCCGTATAATTGTATATATAAATAATACCGAAATAAGCCGAGTAGATATTACCCTAGACCAATGGCAACGCCCTTTTCGCCGTGTCAGCAAGCGATTTTATACGCTTTTAACGCTGGATAACTTGCAGTCAAATCAAGAATACAAAGTGGTTTTTTTTCAACAATTAGAGGACGATGCACTGGATTACGCAGGCGATTGGCTTCTGTTAAAAACAGCTTATTTCAGCACCTTACCTTTAGCACTTCCCACCAGCGAGGCAAACGCTTTTACGGTTTCTTTAAGCAGCTGCTTCTATGAGCACAAAGACTATGGCCAAACTGCCCAAGCCTTCAAAACGCTGTACGCAAACAATGATAAGGTGTTTAAACCCGACATAAAGTTCATGGTAGGCGACCAAGTTTACTTAGATATTGGCGCTGACTCTCTTTCCCCGCTAACCAACGAAGTAAGACTTAGAATTGCCGATGACTACGCCAAGCATTGGCAAGCACTAGGAAGCATGCTTTCTCGTGGCGGCACATGGATGCTACCGGACGACCACGAATATTGGAATGATTACCCGTTTTATGATGGCATAGTACCTACCCTATACATGTTGAAAATCCCTAAAATTCGTGCCGCGTGGAAAGGCGCATCTGAAGATGGTGTTAAGCGCATTCAGCAAACGAAAGCGCTGGTTGAAACCTTCACCATTGGTAACGATTTGTCTTTTTGCATCGCTGATTTACGCTCTTCGCGGTCAAAAACCCAGTTTATCAACAAAGCGGGATTTGCTGAGCTCATTGAATGGATAACCACGCTTACAATGCCTGGGGTATTGGTCATTCCACAGGTTTTAGTCACCCAAGAAAATAAACTAGAACGCAATTTACTAAGCTTTAAAAAACAATACACCGCGCTTTTAAATGCCCTTGCTACTGCCAGCCATGACATTGTTGTACTGGCGGGCGATGTGCACTTTGGCCGTATATGCTCGGTAGATATTGGTACACAGGGCATTAAACTCATTGAAGTCGTTGCATCGCCAACATCGAACCTTACTGGGGTAAACTCTGTTGCCTCATCTAAGCCAAGCTATTGCCCCGAGAAATTTCCCGACCCGAAAGCCAAGCTAGATGTAAATTGGCCAGATAGTGACGTTGACTATTATGATAAGCCATACAAACTCACCACAACGAAAGGCCGATGGTTTTCTTCTTACTGGCGGGAGAAAACGAATGAACACATGATGACAATTGGTTTTAACAAAATAGACGGCAAAGTGAACATGACTGTTCAAGCATGGTTAATTAGGAAAACGGATGCAGACGGGAAGCCAAAACCCCAATTTAAAGCGCCTTTTACGATTGCCTTAAACTGAACAAAAAACGTTATTACTACTGGCTATTGCTTGCCGCAATAGTGTAACTTTTCACTACGCTCCTAATTACCTTTATAAGGCACCAGCAATGAAGTACGTTGCATTTGCATTAATACTGACAGCACTTTCAGTAAACAGCTACGCTTTTGACCCCAAGCAAGCACGACAATCACACAAGGTTGTCGTGGAATGTAAAGATATCGCTTGGTCGGACGTTCAAACTCTTGTACAGCCCTATTTATCTGACGATATAAATGCAGCCCTGGTTATGCAGGGGCAAAGTGCCAATTACAAAGTGTCGTTAGCTGCCGAGCAAGTTATCGGTGAACCACTTCCAGATATTATTAATACCATACTGACATCTATTGTAGAGGCAGATTGTTAACCTTATAGAGCCGTCAATGAACAAAGAGTAAGTAAACTTCCCCACCCGCTTCTGATTTTATTCTTTCACCTGCGTAATCATTTCTAAACTCTTTCACGCATTGTGCCGTAGCAATAATAAGCCCACGGTCGAGCGACCATGATTGCAACGGAAACTGGCTTTATTCAAAGCCCTGAAGGATATTTACAATGGCTAAAAAACCCCAACTAACAACGTCAGCTGGTGCGCCAGTTGCGAGTAATGAAACAACTAAAACGGCAGGAGCACGCGGCCCCGCTCTTCTTCAAGATTATCAATTGCTAGAAAAACTAGCTCACCAAAACCGAGAGCGTATTCCAGAGCGCGTTGTTCACGCTAAAGGCTGGGGAGCTCAAGGTACTTTCACGGTTACCCATGATATTACTGACTATTCTTGCGCTGATATTTTTTCACATGTAGGCAAGCAAACTGAAGTGCTAAGCAGGTGGTCAACCGTAGCAGGCGAATCTGGCGCGGCTGACACCGAGCGCGATGTGCGTGGTTTCAGCCTGAAGTTTTATACCGAACAAGGCAACTGGGACATGGTAGGTAACAATACCCCGGTGTTCTTCGTTCGTGATGGCTACAAATTCCCTGATTTTATTCGCACCCAAAAACGCCACCCGAAAACCAACCTTCGCTCTCCAGAAGCGATGTTTGACTTCTGGGCAGGCCAGCCAGAAAGTGTACACCAAGTGACTATTCTGATGTCTGATAGAGGTATACCCGTATCGCCTATGCATATGAATGGTTATGGAAGCCATACTTTCAGCATGTGGAACAAAGACGGCAAACGCCATTGGGTGAAATTCCATTTCAAAACACAGCAAGGCATTAAGAATTACACCAATGAAACCTCTGAGCAAATTATTGGTAGTACCCGTGAGAAATATCAAGAAGAACTGTATAGCGCCATAGATGAAGGGAACTTCCCTAAATGGACCATGTACATTCAGGCTATGCCTGAAGTAGATGCGGGTAAGCAAGCTTTTAACCCTTTCGACTTAACGAAAGTGTGGCCGCATGATGATTACCCGCTTATTCAAGTAGGCGAGCTGGAAATGAATCAAAACCCTGAAAACTATTTCCAAATGATTGAAAATGCGGCATTCAGCCCATCCAACGTTGTACCTGGCATTGGTTTCAGCCCTGACAAAATGTTGCAAGCTCGTATCTTTTCGTATGCTGATGCACACAGATACCGGTTAGGTACGCATTATGAAGCGTTACCCGCTAACGCGCCTAAAAACAGCAAGGTGAACCACTATCATAAAGACGGTGCAATGCGCTTCTTTACCAATGATTTTGGCAATCCAGATGCGTATTACGAGCCAAACCAACACGAAGGCCCTGTGGCAGATTTCTCGGTTAAAGAGCCGCCACTTCGCATAGACGGCGATGCAGACAGATATCATCAAGAAGATGCGGATGTTGATTACGTTCAACCTCGTAAACTTTATGAGATGTTCGATGACGCACAAAAAGAGCGTATGTATAAAAACTACGCGGCGGCGATGGGCCCATGCTCAGATAGCGTAAAAGAGCGCTGGTATGCCGTGTTAGAAAAAGTACATCCAGATTATGCTGCGGGTGTGAAGCACGCGGTAGAAACCTTGGATACCGACGTTAATACTGTGCCTATCACCGAAAATACGCCGATTGAAGATAACTAATTTCAATCGGTAACGTTTGAATTAACGTTATTTTAAATAGCTACACAAAAGCCCCAAACACGAAGTGTTTGGGGCTTTTTATTGATATTCAAATTAGATAAGAACGAAACTTAAAGATGCGTGGGAGTTGAACTACACAATGCCTAATATTTTATAGCTATGACACCCACTTTTATCGCTAGGTTTTAAACGGGCTATTTCTTATCAGAACGTTCCGCTCTTTTCTTTTTCTTTCGCTCGTTCTTGTCGGTTACAATTTTAATCGCTTCTTCTTGCGTTAAGTTAGGGTGTTTAGCCACTATTTCTTTAACTCTGTCATCAAATTTTGTCATTTATAAATCTCATGTTTTGTATGTTCAATATTACAGCGGTTCTAGCTTTCAACGTGAATAGATGTGTAGCGGTTCAACTTCCTGCACCGTTCAAAAAAGATGGAAAGATTAGAAATAAGCGCACCCTTTATACTTAGATATACTCAGATGCCTTCGCACAAATAAGCTAGAACAACACCTCATGTGTGATAACCGTATTTTACACCAAACTCGCAAATAAAGATGTGGAAATCGAGTTAATATTTGAGAGGGGATTTATGGACACCCACAATAATTTTACGGACATCTAACTTTATGGACACCCACAGCGAGCTACAAGCAAATTGGAGATTTTGTGGATACCCACCGCCAGTATTTGATGAGAGGGAAAGCGTGAAGGAGGAAAACGGTAAAGGGATAAGAGGATCAGAGTACTTTGAAATGGTGAATTAACTCTGACCCTTTTGGTTTTTTGTTAAACCGGCTGAACGTGTAGAACGCCTACTTCCACTTTCACCACTTCTGCCGTTGCGCCCTTTTTTATGGCCGATGAAGATTTAACTGTCCATACCACGCCAGAAAATCGCGCGGTACCGGGCGCCCCAGGAGCCACGTCACTTTCTAAATCGAACTGTGTTCCTATCCAGTCTGACTTTACCTCTTTAGGAGCGCGATCTTTTTGAAGTAGCTTCAATGGACGCCAGAGCACTAATGTAAGGATTGCATCAATAATCGCAATGGCAATAAACGCATCTAACAACGCCTCATCAAGTATTCTAATATACATAAGACCTGACACCAGCATCATTGCGATGCCCAACGTCAACAGAAGTATTGTGGTGAAACCCATTAATACTTCGATAATTAGCAACAATAAGCCTATGCCAATTAAAAAATGCGGTAAGTTGGTAAACATATTGTCCATGGCTACGCCTTCTTACCTATTGTGTTCGCAATCGTCATTGCTTGCGCCACAACATTACCTATTTCTGTTCCACTTTCAGGCAGCAACACAATGGAAGACTCTTTTGCAATTTTCTCTTTCGCCTGAATAGCGCCTTTCGCCAGCTCAAGCTGCACCGCTTTTTGCCCTTCTTGGGTTGCGGCCGCTTTACCCACGGTTTCAATGGCTTCTGCATCTGCTTGAGCAACACGAATAATCGCTTGCGCTTCACCGTCAGCTTTTAGTATTTGCTCTTCTCTATCGGCTTCAGCGGCAAGAACGATGGCTTGCTTATCACCTTCGGCGCGGTTAATCGCTGCTTGACGATCACCTTCAGATTCTAAAATCTGGGCGCGTTTTAATCGTTCCGCCTTCATTTGCTGTTCCATCGCATCTAGCACTGAATTCGGTGGGTTAATATCTTTTAGCTCGTAACGCAATACCTGAACGCCCCATGGCGCAGCGGCTTCGTTAAGCGCAGACACAATATTAGTATTCAATAAGTCTCGCTCTTCGAAGGTTTTGTCCAATTCCATTTTTCCAAGTTCAGAGCGCATGGTGGTTTGCGCCAACTGCGTTACCGCAAACGTATAATCTTCCACACCGTAAGTGGCTTTGTAAGGGTCTACCACTTTGAAATACAACACACCATCAACACTTAGAGTGATGTTGTCTTTAGTGATGGCAGATTGCTCTGGAACGTCGCCCGCCTGCTCTTTTAAAGAGCGGTTTGCAGCAACCTTATCAATAAACGGAACAATAAAGTTAAGGCCGGCTTCCAAGGTGGTGTTGTATTTACCAAAGCGCTCAATGATGTACGCACGGTTTTGAGGTACAAATTTTATTGACGATTTAAGGGTAATAACAATTAGCACAAGTAAGATGATTTGATACGAAAAAACGTATCCTAGTAAGGTGTCTAATTCCATTTACGTACTCCTGAACGATTAATACAATGGCTTCAATTAGTGTTTATATCACAATAATTAAACACTAAAAGCAGTTAAATTGTGAGGGAACGTTTCAATTGACTAGTGAGCGCGGCAATCATTGGACACCCACCGCTAGCGGGTAATCAAATACATACTTACTTAACACAGCTATTTTCTCCTGCGTTTTAACAGCTTAGCTCCCGCTCAAAAAACAACCATTGCCATACATAGAAGTATTATGTAAGTTATACCTAACACTCCTATGCAAAGAGACGCTATGGCTTCAATAATTGCAAAAGACTTAGTCGCGGCTTCGGCAACGCCGTTAATACTCTCTATTTTGAAGAATGGTGACAGTTATGGTTACGAAATTATTCAGCAGGTAAAAGAGCATTCAAACGGTTTGCTTGAATGGGCAGATGGAATGCTATATCCCATTTTACATCGCATGGAGAAAAACGACTTCATTGAATCCTATTGGGGTAAGGCCGACACGGGTAGAAAGCGAAAGTATTACACCTTGCAGGATGAAGGCCGCAAAGAATTAATTAAGATGCAAGAGCAGTGGCATCAGCTATACACTTTACTTATGTCTTTTAAAGGAGAATAACGCATGTTTGATCTCGATAACGCTGTTGAGAATTGGTGTAATAAGGTTGTCTCTCACAACATTTGGGATGCAGATAAAGTTGATGAATTGAAAGACCACTTATATTGCATTATCGAACAAGATGTAAATTCAGGTACCAATGAACAGCTCGCTTTCGAAAAAGCGACCAGTGAATTGGGCTACCCCGAAGCAGAGATGGGGGCGTCTTCTGGCCGAGCCAAAATTATTCAAAGAATATGTCGAGTAATAAATAAAATTGAAGGCAATTCCTCGTCAGATTCACCATTAGTGCTCGGTCATGCGATAATATGGGCCAGCGTAATGCTTGCTATGGCTTTAGTTGTTGATGATAAAGACACGAATGGAGCTGTACTGATGATTTTAACACTAGGTTGGTTTGCCAGCTTCATGACTCTTGATGGTACTAAGGCTTCAGCAAAAAAAGAATGGGCTTGTTTAAAGCGCTTCGTTGAACGAAAAATGTCTTAATTCTTTAGGACAATTGGTTCTGGCGTGGACTTAACGTGATTTTGGTGTACTTGAATAAATAGATATGATTTGGTCATGTATACTGCGGGGAGCAGAGAAGTTGGTCGGTGTGAGAGGATTTGAACCTCCGACCCCTGACACCCCATGACAGTGCGCTACCAAGCTGCGCCACACACCGACCGAAAGAGCCGATAAGTCTACTTATTTTTAGTCACAATGCAACGACAATTACACAAATCCTTGGTTAAGCGCTTAATTGCTAATCAGTTTGTAAAATAATACTGCAAATTTTGGTGCACAACGCCGTTTTTATAACGTTAAATAACATACACCGGTTACCACTACGGCGACAATTACGTTAAGCACTATGCCCTCTCGTGCCATGGTTTTTATATCAAACTTCTCGGTGGAATAAGCAATTGCGTTTGGCGCCGTAGCTACTGGCAGCATAAACGCACAACTAGCGCTAATAGCGGCGGGTATCATTAGTAGTTTAGGATCTACGCCTACCGCAAAGCCTGCTGCCGCTAATATAGGCATAAGCAGAGTGGCTGTGGCAGTATTCGATGTAATTTCGGTCAAGAAGGTTACAAATAAACAGATACCCAGAATAAGGAAAATTACCGGTAGGGTTGAAAGCCCGGTAAGCCACTCCCCCATTAGCACGCTCAAGCCCGATGATTTAAACGCTTTAGCAATACAAATACCACCAGCGAACAATAACAACATGCCCCAAGGAATATTATTGGCGGTTTTCCAGTCGAGTAATTTGTCGTGTTGGCCTTTGCGCGTTTCAGTGGCAGGCGTTGTTTCACCGTTATTGGTCATAAACATGGCCACAACACCGGCTACCGCAATGGTGCTATCGCTAATAGTGGTAATACCTAACCACGCACTCCAGAACGGCCTGAATACCCATGCCATGGCGACGGTGCCGAATATCGCCAAAACGCGCTTTTCGGCCACTGTCCATTTGCCTAGTTGAGGTAAAGCAATGTTACCCACTTGCGTCAATCCCCGTGCTAGCCACAACGCCATTAGCGGAATAGAGACCAGTACAATGGGCACCCCAGTTTTCATCCACTCAATAAAGCTGTATTCATGCCCTTGCGTTTCTTCATAAACGCTCATAAAAATAATATTGGGCGGCGTGCCAATGGGCGTGCCCACGCCGCCTAGACTTGCGGCATAAGCAATACCTAAAATAAGGGCTACACCAAATCGTGGGTTTTCCATAGCATTAATAATGGCCATGGCCATAGGTAGCATCATTAAAATGGTGGCTGTGTTACTTATCCACATGCTTAAAATAGCGGTGGTCAGCATAAAACTTAATATTAGCTTTAGCGGGCTTCCCGCCCCAGTGACTCGTAGCATATAAATAGCGAACCGTTGATGTAGGTTAGCTTTCTCTAACCCTTTCGATAGCATGAACGCCGCCATTAGCAAGATAATAACGTGGCTACCTAGCGATGAAGCCGCTTCGGCATGGGTCAATACCCCGGCAAGAGGAAATAGTGCAAACGGGATAAGTGAAGTGGCTGGTATGGGCAGCGCTTCCGTTACCCATAATATAGCCACAAACAAGGTAATGCCTGCGGTAAGTGCAATATCAGCACTTAGATCTGAAAAGTATATTCCTGAGCCAAGCGCAAGCGAAGTAAGAAGGGCAACAAGAATAATAAACGAGCTTTTGTCGAACGGCTTATTGGCACTCACTGCGCATCCTTTTTATACTTTACTTCATGTTTTGTTACATGTTTTGCTTTATAGAGTTTTTGCGCCGTAGAGTTTAGGCGCTGTTTTTATCGTCTGACGATATACGGCTGGCGACTGCGCCGTCTTGCCCCTTGTATTTGGCATCTACGCGGGCATTGTATGGCTTTTCGGCGGGGTTCGATAACACTTCAAAGCTTAACGCTCCAATTTTCATCTTGGGGCGAAGAGCTAACGGCAATTTTCCGCTGTTGTAGAATTCCAGCACAATATTGCCAGACCAACCTGGATCGATTCTGTGTGCGGTTACATGTACCATCAGGCCTAATCGTGCTAGCGATGAACGCCCATCTAACCAACCTACAATATAATCTGGCAGCGTCACAGATTCGTGAGTGATTGCCAGTGCAAGCTCGCCTGGGTGCAAGAAAAATGCTTTGCCTTCAGGTAATTCAATTTCATCACTCATTACATGGTCTAGCGCTTCTTGTACCTGCGCTTTAGGGCCGCTTAAATCGATGTAAGGTGCTTGATGATCTTCAAATACGCGAAATTTATTACCTAGGCGAATATCTACCGTCACCCCACTAATTTCTTCGTAGTCGGGAGTTGGGTCTATTTTTATTTTCCCAGCTTTTAAATGTTCGTATATATCGCGATCGCAAAGGCGCATAAGCGGTAAGTCCTTACTATAAAGTGTGCGGTATTATGCGTATGTAGCACTCGCCAATCAACTGGCTATAAGCTCTATTTACTTTAAATACCAAAATTAATAACTGAGACGGTTAAAAGTGACTAATTTCTGTTTAAATTTATCATTTACAGCTTACTGTTAACGCCAATGGGGTCGCCTTTAATATGCTTGCTTTGCTGCGTTCTGGGCACAACGGTTAACGCTAATTGCATCGACAACGCTCTAGCGGCTTCGCGGTAGCTTTCACTTAATGGGCTCTCAGGTGCACTTACCAACAGTGGCGTACCCGCATCGGCGTGTTCGCGCACGGTGATATCGAGTGGTAATTGGCCTAGTAGTGGCAAGCCATGTCGCTCAGCTAAGATTTCGCCGCCATCTTTTGAAAACACATAGTCTTTGGTGCCACAGGCGCGACATTGGTAATAACTCATGTTTTCAACCAGCCCCAATACTGGCACACTCACTTTTTCGAACATGCTAATGCCTTTTTGGGCATCGGCTAAAGCTAAGTCTTGGGGTGTGGTTACTACTACCGCAGCAGTTAGCGGCACTTGTTGTGCCATAGTAAGCTGAATGTCGCCAGTACCCGGTGGCATGTCTACAATTAAGTAGTCGAGCACTGGCCACAAGGTTTCGTCAATAAGCTGTTTTAATGCCCTACTCGCCATTGGGCCGCGCCATACTGCTGCGTCTTCTTGTGGCACTAGGTAGCCGATAGAGTTTGCCACCAATCCATGGGCGCTTAACGGCTGCATGTGTTTGTTATCACTACTATGAGGGTGTGCATCCGTATTGCCCAACATAATAGGCACAGATGGGCCGTAAATGTCAGCATCTAAAATGCCTACACTTGCCCCTTCTTGCATAAGTGCAAAGGCCAAATTAATACTTGTGGTCGACTTCCCTACCCCGCCTTTGCCTGATGCCACGGCAATAATATTTTTAATATTATTTACGGCAGTGTTTTTAGTTTCGCCCGACGCTATGTTTTGGCTAACGATGAGTTGCTGCTCGGAAAGCTCGCCTTTTAGTGCTTCTAGCACGTAAGCTTTAATTGTTGCTTGCTGAGTTTTATAACAAAACGGTAAGTTGATGGTGAATGTGTTGGAAGGAGTTTCGTGATCAGCTTTCTTGTTGTCAGCTTTTTCGCTACCAGCTTTTTTGTCACCAATGGCTTGCTCTGAACCTAACTTATCTGCACACCATTGTGCGGTAATGTCGGCTTCAATACTGAAATAGCTGGCTAAAATAGCCGCAACTCTGTCGATGAGTGGCTTAGCTTTACGGGAAAAGAACATAAATTATCCTGTCTACGGGGTATTTTGTGAATTTCGTAATGCAAAAAACGCGGATTTCCGCTAGTATTTGCAGCCATTTTGAAACGCGAAGAATCTATACGTTATTATGTCTGAAAATCGCCGCATTCTGGTAACCAGTGCGTTGCCCTACGCCAATGGCTCTATTCACTTAGGCCACTTGCTTGAACACATTCAAACCGATATCTGGACACGGTTTCAGCGTCTGCGTGGAAACGAATGTTACAGTGTTTGTGCCGATGATGCACACGGTACACCTGTTATGCTTAAAGCGCAGGAACTGGGTATTACACCAGAAGAAATGGTGGCCAGAACTCGTGCAGAGCATCACCAAGACCTGCTCGATTTTCACGTAGAGTACGACAACTACTATGTAACCCATTCGCCTGAAAACAAGGCGTTGTGTGAAGAAATTTACACTCGTTTAGATAACGCCGGTTACATTAGCAAGCGTACGATTAATCAATTATACGATCCGCAAAAAGAAATGTTTTTGCCAGACCGCTTCGTTAAGGGTACCTGCCCTAGCTGTGGTGCTGAAGATCAAAACGGCGATAGCTGTGATGTGTGCGGCGCAACCTACAGCCCTACTGAGGTTAAAAACCCTCGCAGTGTGGTATCGGGTGCTACGCCGGTATTGAAAGAATCTGAACATTTCTTTTTCGACTTACCTAAGTTTGAAGACATGCTTAAAGGCTGGATCCGCTCGGGTGCCCTGCAAGAAGAAATGGCCAACAAGCTTCAAGAGTGGTTTACCGAAGGCTTGCAGCAGTGGGATATTAGCCGCGATGCACCTTACTTTGGGTTTGAAATTCCAGGAGCGCCGAATAAGTTTTTCTATGTATGGGTAGATGCCCCCGTTGGCTACATGGCCAGCTTTAAAAACTTCTGCGACCAAAACAACTTGGAATTCGACGATTTCTGGAAAGCCGATTCAGACGCTGAGCTTTACCACTTTATCGGTAAAGACATTACCTACTTCCACTGCCTTTTTTGGCCTGCGATGCTAGAAGGTGCGGGTTACCGTAAGCCTACTGGTGTAAATATTCACGGTTTTGTTACGGTGAATGGGGCGAAAATGTCTAAGTCTCGCGGCACCTTTATTAAAGGGCGCACTTATCTTGACCACTTAAACCCAGAGTACTTACGTTATTACTTTGCGTCTAAGCTTGGCGATAGCGTGACAGATATCGACTTAAACTTTACCGATTTCGCTCAAAAAGTGAATTCAGACTTAGTAGGTAAGGTAGTAAACATTGCTAGCCGGTGTGCCAGCTTTATTACTAAGCGTTTTGACGGCAAATTGTCTGACAACGTGTTAGAGCCAGAGCTTATTGCCGAGTTCCAAAATGCAGCCGACACTATTGCCGATTTATTCGAGCGCCGTCGTTACCATCAAGCGATACGTGAAATCATGACATTGGCCGATAAAGCCAACCAGTTCATTGATACCAACGCCCCTTGGGTAACTATTAAAGACGAAACCAAACAGCAATTCACTCACGATGTATGCTCGTTGGGTATTAATATGTTCCGCCTGTTGGTCATTTACTTAAAACCTGTGCTTCCAGTATTGGCAGAAAAAGCGGAAGGCTTCTTGAACGATGAGTTTACGTGGTCGTCTCTTGAAACCGTGCTAACGGGCCACGCTATCAACAAGTTTAAGCCAATGATGCAACGTGTAGAAATGGAGAAAGTAGACGCCATGGTTGATGATTCAAAAGAAAACCTAGAACCAACAAAGCCAGCGGTTAGCCCAGACAGCCCGTTAGGTAAAGATCCTATCAGCGAGACAATCTCGTTCGATGACTTCGCTAAAGTAGATTTACGTATTGCACGTATCGCCAACGCTGAGCATGTTGAAAAGGCCGATAAACTTTTACGTTTAGAACTAGATTTGGGCGGCGAAACAAAGCAGGTATTTGCCGGTATTAAGTCTGCCTACTCACCTGAAGCGTTAATTGGAAAGCATACCGTAATGGTGGCTAACCTAGCACCGCGTAAGATGCGCTTTGGTATGTCTGAAGGCATGGTTTTAGCTGCCGGCCCGGGGGGTGATGAGCTTTATATCTTAGAGCCACACGAAGGTGCATTGCCTGGTATGCGCGTTAAGTAATATTGGGTTGCTGACTTTTTAGGTAAACGAACCGCTAGAAAATTTGAAAGCCGTGTTGATAGTCTCAACGCGGCTTTTTTGTTTGTGGGGAAAATGATGTAGATTTTCTTGTTTCTCTGCCTAGTTTAAAAGTGGACATCCATGTTTTAACGCCCACTAAAAACATGGACACCCACTTTTAAAACCCCAGTTCTATTGCGGACACTCACTTTTATATTGCCAAGGCGAATTGTGGGTGTCTTGTTTTTGGCTCTCGTCAAATCGGTGATAAAGGTGGGCATCCATGTTTTAACCCCAATCAAAAAATGGACATCCACTGATTAATATTCCAAATTAACGTGGGTGTCCACGTTTAAGCACCCAGAAATATCGTGGGTGTCCATGTTTCGGCTTAGACTAAAACTGTGGGTGTCTCAGCTTTTGGCTTTATTATAGGAAGAGGTTCTGGCGCTCGCGGCACCAACAGGAGAGAACTGACGTTTTAGTTGAAGTTTCGGGCGAATAGCCGTCATAGGCATTACCCGCTTTCTGGCCAATATTACGTAAACGGCACTACACCATGGGAAATAAGTGGAAAGGTATTGCTGAATGTTTTTCGCATAATCCCACCGCTGTTCAAAAAACAAAGTAGAAAACATAATTTGGCGCTGTTCTACAATTTCAAAGCCCAACAGCTGCAACCAATCTTTAATGCGATATGAGGTAAAAAAACGAGCGTCATGCAGTTTATTGTCGCGCTTGACCGGTAAGTACTTGGCGATGCCGGCTAAACTCAGCGGGTTGAACCCGCTAATAATAACGTAACCACTTTGAGTAATAACTCTGTCTACTTCCCGTAAAATTTCGTGAGGGTCTTGCGCAAAGTCCAATTCATTGGCTAGTAAAAAGCCATCTATGCTGTTTTCAGAAAATGGCAGCTGATGTGACTGTCCTACTATTTTGGGGCTTGCTGAACTATCAACGCTTTCTATCCGCCCATCACTATTACTCGCACTTTCACTTATCTCATCACGCTCTAAATGCATCGCACTAAATGGCACTTGGCTAACAATGTTACGTATTGGGCTTTTCACCAAAGGAATTTGAGCACTTAAACTGCCGAGTTTCACGAAGTGATACCCAAAAATGCGTTGGGTGTAGTCGTCGCACACTTGCGTGATGGCTTGCTTAATTTGCTCTCCTGCTGGAAAGTCGGTCCAGTCTTCAGGATAACGGGGTGCTTGGGAGCGAAATGCTGATCTCATAGATGCTAAGCGTGCCTTAAGGTTGCTCTGTGTACAACAAGTTCTTATAGTATCGCATAATTATACCTACACAAGCAGGTGCACCATGACGACTGACGTTCTTCCTCACGGCATTTCAATTTTTCCAATAGAAGCATTTAGCGACAATTACATCTGGTGTATTCACAATAACGACCAAGCGATCGTTGTCGACCCAGGCGATGCGGAGCCCGTACTCTCGTTTTTAAACAGTGAAAACCTACATTTAGCGGCCGTGTTAATTACGCATCATCATCATGACCACACGGGTGGCATTGCCAAATTAGTGTCGGCAAACCCAGGCCTTCCCGTTATCGGCCCAAGAGGGGGACATATTCGTGGCATCACTAAATCCGTTTCGCAAGGCGATACCTTACAGCTTCCTGTATTAGATTTAGAATTCCAAGTAATGGAAGTGCCCGGTCATACACTCGATCATATTGCGTTTTTTGGCCACAACGTTTTGTTTTGTGGTGATACATTATTTTCAGCAGGTTGTGGCCGGTTATTCGAAGGGTCGCCTGAACAAATGTTGCACTCGTTGAACAAGCTGAAGCGCTTGCCCGACAACACGCTGGTTTACTGTACCCACGAATATACTCAATCGAACGTACGCTTCGCATTAGAAGTAGAACCAGAAAATCAAAACCTACAAAACTATTCATCGTGGGTAGATAAAAAGCGAGAAATGGGTATGCCAACCCTGCCCTCATATTTGGCAGAGCAAAAACAAATTAACCCTTTCTTACGTTCTCATGAACTTTCTGTACAAACTGCTGCCGAAGCTTATTGCGAAAAAAACATGGGCGACGATGTAGCGGTATTTGCTGCAGTTCGGCGCTGGAAAGATGAGTTTTAATGCAAAACTAACGCACTGAAGGTAGAATGTGCGGTTTGCAGGTATTCGAGAGGTCCCTTCTACATGCAGTTGAAGTTGTTTGTTTTGTCACCCGTTTTATTAGCGTTAGGGCTAAGTGGGTGCCAAATCACCGAAGAACAAATACAAGAAGACGTGGTGAATGTACAAAATGTTGAAGGCTCAACTGAACCTTGCAACACATTACACGACACACCAGAAGCAATTGAAGACTGTGAAATAGCGCGCGAAGGCGTTATTGATGTAGTGCACCCTAAAGATAATCTGCTGTCGGAAGCAGAAGAGCTTATTGACGATCCTTCAGTAGAAACCGAAGCCATTATTACCAACGTGTGGCAGCGAGTAAGCGATGGGCTTGATTTATACATTCCCGATGATCGCCGCGTTGATGTGCAAAAAAACTGGTATTTAAAGCATCCAGAGTACATGAAACGTGTGGTTACTCGTGCCAAGCCGTTTCTTTACTACATTGTTGATGAAATAGAAAAGCGTGATATGCCAATGGAATTGGTGTTATTGCCCATTGTTGAAAGTGCTTTCGACCCTTTTGCCTACTCTCATGGCCGAGCCGCTGGTATGTGGCAATTTATTCCCGGCACGGGCAAGCGTTTCGGAATGGAGCAAACCTGGTGGTACGATGGGCGTCGTGACGTTATAGCGTCCACAAAAGGTGCTTTAGATTACCTAACCTATTTATCGAACATGTTCGATGGCGATTGGCTACATGCTCTAGCGGCGTATAACAGTGGCGAAGGCAGAGTTTCAAAAGCCATTCGCACAAATAAAAAAGCCGGTAAGCCTACCGATTTTTGGTCGTTAAACTTACCTCGTGAAACGCGTGCGTATGTACCGAAATTATTAGCATTGGCAGACATTTTAAAACATCGTGATGAATATGCTTTTGCATGGCCTGAAGTTGAAAACGTCGCCGTTATCGAAGTGGTTGATATTGGTTCACAGGTAGATTTGGCCTTTGCTGCCGACCTTGCGGGCATGACGCTTAAAGAGTTACATGCATTGAACCCTGGCTTTAACCGCTGGGCTACTGCTCCAGAGGGCCCGCATAGATTAGTGTTACCGTTAACCGAAGCCGCTGATTTTAGTGATGCGCTTGCTAAAATTGATCGTACCGACCGATTGAATTGGGTACGTCATACGGTGAAGCCTGGCGATAGCTTAGGGAAACTTGCGAATAAATATCACACCACTGTAAAAGTGATTAAGCAAGTTAATGAGCTTAACTCTAACGTTATTCGTATTGGCCAACCCATTATGGTACCTGTGGCCTTGAAAGCGCTAGATAATTACGACCTATCACAAGGCCAGCGTTTAGCCAGTGTGCAAAACAAAAAGCACGGTGCATATAAAGTTACCCATACTATTCGCTCAGGTGATACGTTATGGGATATTGCACGTAAATATGGCGTTACTACTAAAAAACTAGCGAGTTGGAACAATATGGCGCCTGGCGACATGCTCCGTCTTGGGAAAAAATTAGTGGTTTGGCAGAATAACAATAGCAACTCAAAAAACGCTGATGCTATAACCAAACGCGTAACCTATACGGTTAGAAACGGTGATTCCCTGTCGCGCATTGCGAATAAATTCAATGTCAGCATCAGCAATATTGGCAAATGGAATAACATTAATACATCGCGTTACTTACAGCCGGGCCAGAAGCTAAAGCTGTTTGTAGACGTCACTAGATTAAATAGCACAGGCTAAATAGCAAAGGATAGAGCAATGCTAAGGATTAACCGGGACAATTTACGTAACAGTCATGAAACGCCCTGGTTAATCTTAGATTTAGTCATGCTGGGTATTTTATTTTTAAACCTAGCATGGCTAATTTTCGATGCCTTGTACGCTACCGATTTTATCTATTCTCAAATAGATGCCTTCTTCCCCGCTTTAATTAACGCTTACGACCCCATTCATCACAACTTCTTGTTGGTTGATTTAGTCTTCATTGGCATTTTTCTCACTGAGTTTTGTTTTAGGTGGATTGTTGCCATCGTGCGCAAAGAGCACCTGCGTTGGTATTTTTTCCCTTTTCTGCATTGGTACGATTTAGTTGGACTAATTCCTCTTGGGGCTACGCGGCTGTTCCGCTTCCTACGCATATTTTCAATTTTGCATCGGCTGCACAAATATCAAATTATTGATTTAAACCGCACCGCAATTTTTCGGTTCTTCGCCTTCTATTACGATGTATTTGTTGAAGAGCTTAGCGACAGAATTGTGGTGAAAGTATTAAGCGATGCGCAAAAAGACATTGCCGCAGGCTCACCATTGGTAGATGAGATTACCGAGCAAGTCCTTGCACCACGCCGCCCTGTTATTACCCAATGGATGGCGGGTGTTATTAATCACTTAGGGCAATCGATAAGTAACGACGAACATGGTGAAGTGATACGTGAACATGTTCGCAAAAGTGTAGGCAAAGCGGTACGTGGAAACTCCCAGGTGTCTACGCTTAATTACTTACCCATAATTGGTAAAACAATTGAAAACACACTGGAGGAATCGGTAACCGATATTGTCACCATGTCGCTGGTAAATTTGTTGTCTGATTTAGATGCTGATCGCATCGACCATTTCATCTCAGTGGGTATGCATGATTACACCCCTACAGCCGATGCATTAGATAAAGAAGTATTACAGGTGGTGAATGAATGCTTAGAATTGATGAAAGGACACATTGCACAACAGCGCTGGAAATCAGAGCTCGCTAAAAAAGAATCTACAATGCCAGTAACAGCGCCTTCAGAGGATACAACAATAAAAAGGAACTTGTAGATACACCTTTGCGCGAATTAAAACCTAATGATAACCATTATCATTTCAATACTCATATGGTAGACTTCTGACCAATACCATTGGTTGTTAGTCTTACATTTTGAGGAAATAAAGAATGTCGAACGGTCGTAAAGGTTGGTTTTACCCTTCCTTAACCGCATTAGCGATAGCGGTAGCTACATCACCAGTTGCACAAGAACAAGAAGATGAAAGCCTTGAGCACATTGAAGTTAACCCTATGCAGTCGTACAGAAGTACGGCCACTAAATCTTCTTTGCGCCCTATCGATTCGCCTGTCAGTATCAGTGTTATCGATCAAGAGCTTTTGCAATTGCGCCAAGCACAATCTGTGTCAGAAGCCTTGCGCTATAGCTCCGGTGTAACGACTGAAAGTCGCCCAACCATCACTATTTTTGACCAATTTACCATTCGTGGATTCGATACCTACCAAACTTTTTACGATGGCCTACCCCTTTTAAGTAACAACAGTTGGAATTTGTACCCGCAAGTAGACTCGTTCGCCACTGAATCATTAGAAATTCTAAAAGGCCCTGCATCTTCACTTTATGGACTAGTTCCTCCAGGTGGAATGGTGAATCAGGTGGCCAAATATCCAAAAGACGAAGACGAAACTTTGGTTCGTGCAGCGGTAGGTTCAGATAACTTATTTGAGCTTGGTGTAGATACTACCGGCCAACTTACCGACAACGCGCGCTTTCGTATTGTGGCACTTGGTAGAAAACAAGATGGATTTCAGGACACTACTGAGAATGAGCGCTACACCATTGCGCCTTCTGTAACCGTAGATATTAGCAAGGCAACGGAGCTTACCCTTTCTGCGTACTATCAAGACGACCCTGAAATGGTGCCCTCTACCCCACTTCCAGGCGTTGGTACCCTTTACGAAGCACCTTATGGCAAGCTTGACGCTAGTGTTTACGCCGGTGATAAAAACTGGAACAGTTATTCTCGCGAAGTGCTTATGCTTGGCTATAAACTGAACCATGAATTTAGTGAAAACTGGTCAGTATTACAAAAATTTCGCTACACCGATGCGGATGCCCTGCAGCAAAACTCGTATCATTCTGGTGAACCAACGGATGGAATTTTCCTTACCCGTTCAGCGTACCTTACCGATGAAGAAATTGATGGTGTGACCGTTGATACGCAGGTCGCAGGTTTTGTGAAAACTGGCGATGTATCACACAACCTGTTATTCGGTGTGGATTATCAAAATTCCGACTCAACCGTAGCGTATCGCGATACATTAACCACAGATACGCCAGTGCTTGATTTAAGCAATATTGATAACGACCTTTTCGATGTAAGTTCGCTGCCACTGGATTTCTATCAAGAAGATCACGTTATCGACATTGAGCAAATTGGCTTTTATCTTCAAGACGAAATTCGTATCGATAATTTCACGTTCTTACTTAATGGTCGATATGATCAATTTGAAAGTACCGATGTAGCTGAAAATGAGTACGCTGGCTTCCCTTACGGCAGCACCACAGAAATTGACCAGAATGAGTTTTCAGGCCGTGTAGCAGCTATGTACACGTTTGACTCAGGGTGGCGCATGTATGCGAACTACTCTGAATCTTTCGAACCTGTTTCAGGCACCGACTCAGTTACTGGCGAAGCTTTCAAACCTACTACAGCTGACCAAGTTGAAGTGGGTACTAAATATATTAGCGGTGATGGCGCAACCACGTTTACGGGGGCGTACTTCGTACTGACGAAACAAAATGTAGTGGTCAATACGTCAGACTTTGCGCAATATACACAAAATGGTGAAGTTGAATCTAAAGGGATTGAGCTAGAACTTAATACCCGCGTGACCAACGCACTATCGGTTCAAGCAAATGCGACTTTCCTTGATATGGAAGTGACCGAAGATACATTAGACCCAGACGTAGTAGGTAAAACACCGGTATGGGTTGCTGAAGAAAGTGCCTCTGTTTGGGCAAACTACTTTTTCGACGATGCTCTAGACGGATTAATGTTAGGTGCAGGTGTACGTTACGTGGGTGAAACCCAAGTAGATAAGTACAACACCGACACTGTGCCTTCTTACACCTTGGTTGATGCGGTATTGTCTTACGACATGCCAGAGTACGATTTAAAACTAACAGGCAGTGTAAGTAACTTGACCGACAAAGAGTATGTTGGTGCATGTTACGACACGAATAACTGTTGGTATGGTGCACAACGTAGATTTGAAATTGGTATTGAAAAGCGTTTTTAAGCGAATGTTTTTTGATAATCAGGGCTTAGCCGATGATGTCAGCTAAGCCCTTTTTTGTTTTGAGCACCTACCCTCTGCGCCAAGTCGTACCTGCAGGCCCATCTTCTAACACTATATTCTTAGCGTTAAGTGCATCTCTCGCAGCATCTGCTGCTGCCCAATCTTTAGCTGCACGCGCATCGTTACGCTGTTTTATCAGCGCTTCAATCTCAGCGGCTTCATCATCGTTTTCGCTACCGCCTTTAAGGTAAGCATCTGGGTCGCTTTGCAGCATGCCCAAAATAGCACCTAAACCTTTAAGCACCGCAGCTAATTTACTCGCTTCTTCGGCATTATCTTTATTACGGTTTATTTCACGCGCCACATCAAACAATACTGAAAATGCTTCAGGTACGTTTAAATCGTCATTCATGGCAGCTTCAAAGCGCGCTAAATAACCGCCGTAGCTAAGGTCGGTAGATTCATCTATTGATACACCACGAAGCGCAGTGTATAAACGCTCTAATGCCGCTTTTGCTTGGGTAATGTTATCTTGCGAGTAACTTAACTGGCTACGGTAATGTGCCGACATTAAGAAGAAGCGCAAGGTTTCAGCATCGTGCTCTTGTAATACGTCACGAAGGGTAAAAAAGTTACCTAACGACTTAGACATTTTCTCGTCGTCTACTTGCACCATGCCAGCGTGCATCCATACGTTTACGTACGGTGTATCAAATGCACAGCATGACTGCGCCACTTCGTTCTCATGGTGCGGGAACGTAAGGTCAGAACCTCCTCCGTGAATATCAAAATGTGCACCCAAATGCTTTTTGTTCATGGCAGAACATTCAATATGCCAACCAGGGCGGCCTTCACCCCACGGCGATTGCCATGCAGGCTCACCGGCTTTAGCGGGCTTCCATAATACAAAATCTAGCGGGTCATCTTTGTCCGATGTTACTTCAACACGGGCTCCAGATTGAAGCTGATCTAAGTCTTGCTTACTCAACTTGCCATATTCAGGGAATTTGCTTACATCAAATAATACATCGCCATTTGAGGCCTGATATGCAAAGCCTTTATCCATCAATATCTTAATAATATCGATGATCTCATCCATATGTCCGCTAACGGTTGGCTCTACGTCTGGCTCAAGTAAATTGATAGCCGCAAAGTCTTCATGCATCATGCCAATGGTGCGCTTAGTTAACGCTTCAAAGGTTTCACCGTTTTCATTAGCACGGGCAATAATTTTATCGTCAATATCTGTGATATTACGAACGTACTTCACATCAAAACCCAAATGACGCAGGTATCGAACTAAGATATCAAAGCTAAGGTAAGTGCGAGCATGCCCCATATGGCTTAGGTCGTACACGGTAATACCACACACATACAAGCCCACTTTCCCTTCTTGAAGCGGCACGAATTTCGCCTTGTCACGGGTACGGGTATTGTAAAGGTGTAGCATAAAGTGAATTCCTAAGTATCAAAATGGCCGCAAAGTTTAGCACTGTATGTGGCCAAATGGTAAGATTTTGCGATGCTTTTTAGCATCGCTACTTCCCCGCATGGCTGGTTATGCGGTAATATTACTGGGTATTTACTTATTTAAAGGCAGGACACGAAGAAATGGTTACTCTCAAAACAAACTTTGGTGACATCACCCTAGAATTATTTGAAGACAAAGCCCCTAAAACTGTAGAGAACTTTCTAGCTTATGTTAAAGAAGGTTTTTACGATGACACTATTTTTCACCGTGTGATTGACGGTTTCATGATTCAAGGTGGTGGTTTCACTGCAGATATGGATCAGAAAGACACCAAAGATACTATTGAAAATGAAGCAAACAACGGCGTTGCTAACGAAATTGGTACTATTGCGATGGCACGTACTAATGATCCGCATTCAGCAACTGCGCAGTTCTTCATTAACGTGGGTAATAACAGCTTCCTTAACCACACTAGCGAATCAGTGAATGGCTGGGGCTACTGCGCATTCGGTAAAGTTACCGACGGCATGGACGTAGTTGAGAAAATCAAAAACGTTAAAACCGGTTCAAGCGGTTATCATCAAGATGTACCTGTTGAGCCAGTTGTTATTGAAAAAGCGGTTGTAGCTTAGTGCTGTTAAGTGAGCATTTAAAACCTTAAATGCTCACTATCGCTACATCTTATTAAGCAAAGGCCGTACTCATTCAAAGCGGCCTCTTTTTTCGAAACGCCTTTCAAAGTTGTCCATTTCTATGTCATTTACCTACTTCATCGCTGATTTACACCTAAGTGCAGACCGCCCTGACATCACCGCGTGCCTAATGCAATTTTTAGAAAGCGATGCAAAGGAAGCCGATGCCTTATATGTGTTGGGCGATTTATTTGAAGTATGGATTGGCGATGATGACGTTACCCCATTTAATACCGCTATTGCAGAGGCATTCAAGACTTTAAGCCAACATGTGCCTATTTACTTTATGCATGGCAATCGCGATTTTGCGATACGCGAAGGCTGGACATACAAGGCGGGAATGACACTTATCAACGAACCCACCGTTATTGACCTATACGGGACACCCACACTTATCACCCACGGCGACGAGCTTTGCACTAACGATGTGGCTTACCAAAAATTCAGAAAGAAATCTCGCGGTTGGTGGTGGCCTAGGCTAATGCTAGCCTTGCCTTTATGGTACAGACGCCGCGTTGCAAGAAATGGTCGAGCGGAAAGTAAAGAGAACCAAAAGCATCTTAAACCAGATATTATGGATGTGACACCCACAGAAGTGATTAAGGTTATGGAGCAGCACAATGTTCAACGCTTAATTCATGGACACACACACCGCCCTAACATTCATTCTCTTACCGCCAATGGCAAACCTGCAACCAGAATCGTGTTAGGTGACTGGTATGATCAAGGCAGCACATTGTGTGTATCACACTCCAATGTTATGTTACAACATCACACTTTTAAGTAGCGATATCTGATACTTAGCTTCCTGTCATACTAAAAATTTCATAAATTTAATTTTATTATTTGTCTTCAAAATACGCTTTTCCAACACTCTAATTTGTAAAGATAATTTACAAATAGTCTTGCCCTCCTTCTCTTAAATTTTGTACTTAGTAGTTGCTTTGTTAAAGCCCGTTCAAAAATCTGTCAAATAAACGTCACTTTCCCGATATATCGTTGAAAATAGCGCATTTAAATGATAACGAGAATCAATTTCATTTGGCGATTTGCGTACTAATTAACAATAAAACTGACCATCACAATTTAAATTCAATGTAGGGAACGACGATGAATCGTACTTGGAAAACGAAGCTTAGTGCTCTTGCACTGGTTGCTTCATCTGGTTTGCAAGCAGCTGTTTTACCCGAACACCAAACAGATAACGAATGGTATTCAGATGCGCAAAGCAAACTTACTGAAAAACTAGTGACAAACAACCAGTTCAAAGCCAAAAACGTGATTTTGTTTGTAGGCGACGGAATGGGGGTTTCTACACTTACTTCTGCGCGCATCCACAAAGGGCAGCTAGAAGGCGGGTTGGGCGAAGAAGGTTACTTGGCATTTGAAACCTTCCCTCACACAGCGTTGGTTAAAACCTACAATGTTGATGCACAAACTCCAGATTCAGCAGGTACGATGACAGCGATGATGTCGGGCCTAAAAACGGATGTGGGTGTTATTGGCGTTGACGAAGATATTGAACGCGGTGAATGCGCTACCGTTGCTGGCAATGAAGTTATTACTGCACTTGAACTTGCTGAAATTAAAGGTTTAGCAACCGGTATTATCTCTACTGCACGTATTACACACGCTACGCCAGCAGCCACTTACGCTAAATCAGCTGACCGTAACTGGGAAGATATTTCAGATATGCCAGAAGAGGCTGCTGCGGCCGGCTGTATTGATATTGCCGATCAGTTAGTCAATTTTGAGAGCTTCCTAGAAGGCAGATATACAGGTGTTGATGTAGACGGTATTGAAGTGGTTATGGGCGGTGGCCGTCGTCACTTCTTACCTAATGATGCCGCTTTTAATAGTGCTGATGCAGTTAGCGAAGTAGAAGGCGATCGTACAGACAACCGTGACCTTACCGCAGAGTGGCAAGAGATATATGAAAATGGTGTCTATGTTGTTGATCAAACAGGCTTCGACAGTTTAGACACTGAATCAACAGAACGGGTTTTTGCTTTGTTCAACGAGTCGCACATGCAATACGAAGCAGACCGCGCCAATGACGTAGCGGGCGAGCCTTCTATTGCTGAAATGACCGAAGCTGCGGTAAACATCTTAGATAACAACGACACTGGTTTTTTCTTAATGGTTGAATCAGGCCGAATTGACCACGCTCACCACGCTGGTAATGCAGCCGGTGCACTTACAGATACTTTGGCGTTTGAAGCCGCTGTTATGGCCGCTTATGATAATACCGACCCTTCTGAAACACTTATCTTAGTTACTGCTGATCACGGCCATGTGTTTACTATTGCAGGCTACCCAAAACGCGGTAATCCTATTTTAGGTAAAGTGGTTAATGTTGGAGCAGAAGAACCCGCAACAGCGTCCGACGGCACGCCATATACCACGTTAGGTTACACCAATGGCTTAGGTTTTCGTGACCTAGGAACAGAAACCGATTCTGATGAAGGTTACAACTACGACAATGCGGCAGGTCGTATGGACTTGACCGATGTAGATACCACTACCGCCGGTTATCACCAAGAAGCACTTATTCCACTTGGATCTGAAACACACTCTGGTGAAGATATAGCATTACACGCAACTGGACCAGGAAGTCAATTAGCACAAGGTGTGATAGAACAAAATGTTGTTTTCCACCTAATCAACCAAGCCCTTGGCCTGATAAACGAATAAGTGGAGAAGAACAATGAAACTTTTTAAATTGAGTATTGTTGCATTAGCAGTTGCCGGCCTAACCGCCTGCTCTCTTGAAGGCGATGACGGAAACGATGGCGCAGCAGGTGTTGATGGTTCAAATGGCCTTAATAGCTTAACCGTGCAAACTGCGTTAGCAGTAGGCGATGCAAACTGCCCGAATAGCGGTGTACAGTTTGATTCTGGCCTAGATACCAATGCAGATGGCACGTTAGGTGACGACGAAATCACCGATACAAGTTACGTTTGTGCACCCGGCAGTTCTGAAGTTGCAACCGGTGAGCTGCTTACCACTTTGAACAACGACTGGTTTATAGCCGCCAGTGCAAAAGTGGAAAACAACAAGCAAGTGTGGATGGATGCGACAGGCACCTCAGCAAGTATCTCGAGCGCTAACATCGAAGTTACTCAAGTAGCCAACAATGAAGAGTTACAGGCTATGGTAGCCGACCTTCGCGGTAAAGCGAAGAACGTTATTCTGTTCGTTGGTGACGGCATGGGCATTTCAACCATTACAGCCGCACGAATTCTAGATGGCCAGTTAAAAGGGCTTGATGGCGAAGAAAACCAGCTTAGCTTTGGTAAATTCCCATTCTCTGGATTGTCTAAAACGTATAACGTTGATGCGCAAACTCCAGACTCTGCTGGCACCATGACAGCCATGGTTAGTGGTGTAAAAACCGATGTGGGTGTTATTGGCGTTGATGAAGATATTGAGCGCGGCGAATGCAGTACGGTTGCTGGCAACGAACTCATGACCGCATTAGAACTTGCAGAAATAGCGGGTAAATCTACCGGTATTATCTCTACTGCTCGCATTACTCATGCTACACCAGCAGCTACCTACGCCAAGTCGGCCGATCGCAACTGGGAAGATGTATCTGATATGCCTGAAGATGCGGTTACTGCTGGCTGCCCTGATATAGCCGATCAGCTAGTAAACTTCGAAGCTAACTTAGAAGCTAACTATGAAGGCTTAGACGTGGATGGCTTGGAAGTAGTAATGGGCGGCGGCCGCCGCCACTTTCTTCCCAACGATGCTGCGTTTAATAGTGTAGATGCTGCAAGCGAAGTTGAAGGTGATAGAACGGATGGTCGAGACCTTACAGCGGAATGGCAGAATATGTATGAAAATGGTGTTTATATCGTCGACCAATCTGGTTTTGACGGCTTAGACACCGAAACGACCGAACGCGTATTTGGTTTGTTTAATGAATCGCATATGCAGTATGAAGCTGATCGCAGCAACGATATTGCTGGTGAGCCTTCGGTGGCAGAAATGACTGAAGCGGCTATCAATATTCTTGATAATAACGATGAAGGCTTCTTCCTTATGGTTGAATCGGGTCGTATTGACCATGCTCACCATGCTGGAAATGCTTATGGCGCTTTATACGATACCTTAGCCTTTGCTGACGCTGTTGCCATGGCTGACGAACTGACTAACGATGAAGATACACTCATTATTGTTACTGCTGACCATGGCCATGTATTTACCATTGCCGGCTACCCTAAACGTGGTAATCCCATATTAGGTAAAGTGGTAAATGTTGGCGCTGACGAAGCCGCTACAGCGTCTGATGGTACACCCTATACCACGTTGGGTTACACCAATGGTCTTGGCTTCAGAAACCTTGGAGACGAAACCAATTCAGATGCGGGTTACGCTACAGCGTACGATACTGGTCGCAAAGACCTTACTGATATCGACACTACTACCCCGGGTTATCACCAAGAAGCGTTAGTTCCTATGGGCTCAGAAACTCACTCAGGAGAAGACGTGAGTATTCATGCTAAGGGCCCTGGCGCTTTCTTAGTAAATGGCACAAACGAACAAAGCGTAATCTTCCATATTATGGACTTCGCGGGTGACTTCGTTACCCAAGCAGACGCCGTAGTGGAATAAAAAATTACGTTTATCGTCAGTTCGTAAGGGAGCGTTTGCGCTCCCTTATTTCGGAGTTTTATATACATGAAGTACCTAGTTTTACCCTCGTTAGCTTTAGCCACGTATGTTATTTCAGCCCTGCTAACTATCGCGCCTAGCCACGCGACGTCTGTTAGCACAGATTTGGACACCCACTCCAGCAATGCCAGCAATGCCAGCAAGGTGGACATCCACACAAAATGCGAACTTGAAGCAGGCAACCTGAAAGCTGACTATACCGTCACTACCCGCCGCGGATTCACTCCCGGCAATAGCACGGAAATTTCGCTTTTGCGCTATAACAATACGGTTGCTCATCAGTACCCCCAGGTTGGCATTACTGAAACTTGGACAATGGTGCGAAACAAGCTAATCAAGCCTGTTCGTTATTTTGATAAGCACGAACGCGCTATCGAATATCAGCCAGGCGAAAGTATTCACGGCCGAGTAGAAAAAGACTTTTCATTTCGTTATCAATTAATTAGCAATACTTTGCTAAACAAAATGACTTTAGAGCGTTCTGAAGGCAAAGGTTGTATGAGAATTGAGTATTTAACTTATCAAAATAGCAAAGTGGATATGACGCTCGCTTGGCTACCTGAGTTAAAACTAATCCAACAGTTTCGTGTTAATGAAAAGAATACTACCCGAGAGTGGTCATTAGTTTCAGTTGACGACAATGTAAACTTAGAAGCATTTTTTGAAAGCCGTGATAAATACAAAGCTACCGATTATGCTGACATTGGCGATGATCATACCGACCCCTTTTTAACTAACATGGTAAATCAGGGTTTTATAGAAGCAGGCGCTAGCGGATTTTATGACCAAAATGGGAATGCGATAGGTGAAGGTCACCGTCATTAAACTTTAGGTTTATCATATAAAACTGTCCCTAGTTTGGTCGTTTTTGACTGGATATATAAACAGAATGTGATATAAAAAGGTTAATAAAGACATCATCAGGGACGGTGTAAATGTTAGATATTTTGCTGAGCGATGCGAATTTTTGGTTTAGTATCGCGTTAGCCACGGTAGCCATTCTATTCATTATAGAAATTGTGGGGCTTGTTTTTGGCATAAGCATGATTGGTTTGCTTGACGACATGCCTAGCTCAAATATTGATGTAGAAAGTAGCTCTATTCTTAGTTTTGGGAGCTGGCTCAATTTAGATAGAGTCCCGCTGCTAATATGGCTGGTGGTGCTTTTAAGCATTTTCGGTTTACTTGGGTTTGTGACTAATTACGCCACCAAATCTATTGCTAATACCACCCTACCCGTTTGGGTAACGCTCCCTTTTTCCGCGATTGTCGGCACCTTACTCACATCGAAAGTAAGTGTGATAATTGCGGCTGTAATTCCAAAATTTCAAACTTCTGCTATTCAAAACGACGACTTCATAGGTGCGGTAGCACATATAACTATTGGGATTGCATCGAAGGGGAATCCGGCAGAAGCTAAATTCACCGATGATTATGCACAGCCCCACTATGTTTTAGTCGAACCTTTTGAAGACAATGAACTCTTCAAGCAAGGTGAGCGCGTAATCCTTGTTAAGAAAACCACCCACAGCTGGTTAGCCACCCGTTATCAATAATAAATAAGAGACTGAGTATGGAAACCCTTCAAACGTCAAACTTACCTTCATTGCTATTTATTGCAGGTATTATTGTAGTAGCCCTTATCACTATTGGGCTTATTTTTGCCAAACTGTACACTCGAGCGACCAAAGAAACCGCCTTTGTTCGAACCGGACTTGGTGGTGAAAAAGTTATTAAAGACGGGGGTGCAGTTGTACTTCCTGTTGTACATGAAATTATTCCAGTCAATATGAACACACTGCGGATAGAGGTGGAAAAAACGCAGAAAGATGCGCTTATAACGAAAGACAGAATGCGCGTTGATGTTAAAGCTGACTTCTATCTTCGTGTAGCGCCTAATTCAGCCGGAATTTCTATGGCAGCGCAAACATTAGGTACACGCACAACCCGAGCTGAAGAAGTTAAAAAGCTAATGGAGTCTAAGTTTGTTGACGTGCTTCGCGCCGTGGCAGCCGAGATGACCATGACGGAAATGCACGAACAACGTGCCGATTTCGTACAGAAAGTACAACAGAGCGTGGCTAACGATTTAGAAAAGAACGGTTTGGAGTTGGAATCAGTCAGTTTAACTGGTTTCGATCAAACCGACCTTGAATTTTTCAATGAAAACAACGCATTCGATGCTGAAGGTCGTGCTCGTCTTGCTAAAATTATTGAAGAAAAGCGCAAAGAAACCAACGATATTCAACAAGAGAACCGTATTCTTATTGAACAACGTAACTTGGCTGCAGAGAAACAGTCTTTAGAAGTAAAGCGCGATGAAGAAGAAGCCCGTTTGATGCAGGAGCAAACCCTTGCGTTTAAACGCCAAGAACAAAAAGCGGAAATCTCGAAGCAGCGAGAAATGAAAGAGCGTGAAGAGCGCGAAGCAGAGATTGCTAAAAATCGCGCAATTGAAGCTGCCGAAATTGAAAAGTCTCGCGAGATAGAAACTCAAGAAATCGCTAAGAGTCAGGCTCTTGAACAAGCGCGTATTCGTCAACAGCAAGAAGTAGAAGTTGCTGAGCAAGTAAAACAAATTGCGGTTGCAAATAAGTCTGAAGAAGAATCGGCGGCGCGCGCGAAAGCCGCAGAAGCAGAGAAAACCAAAGTAGAAAAAGAAGAAGCTGTTATCACCGCTAAATTGGTAGCCGATGCTGAACGTAAGAAGCAAATTGAAGTCATTGATGCGCAAAAAGAAGCGGAACGTGATGCGGTGAATATTACTGTTGAAGCAGCTGCAAAGAAAGAGGCTGCTGAAAATACTGCTGAAGCCATTTTAACGGAAGCAAAAGCCAGCGCTGATGCGAAAATGCTACAAGCTGAAGCAGACGAGAAAGTGCTTGCCGTAGAAGCCGCAGGTAAACAGGCACTTTATGAAGCAGAAAATACACT
Organism: Alteromonas lipotrueae; assembly: GCF_019249215.1. Lineage (GTDB taxonomy): Bacteria > Pseudomonadota > Gammaproteobacteria > Enterobacterales > Alteromonadaceae > Alteromonas > Alteromonas lipotrueae. Next base: position 129,131 of record NZ_JAESDI010000006.1, on the reverse strand, counting down.
TAAAGATGAACAGATCGAACTTCAAAAGTCGCTAGCTATGATGGAAGTTTTACCTGAGCTTATCGCGCAAGCAGTTAAGCCTCTTGAGAACATCGAAGGTATTAAAATTCTTCAAGGCTACGGTCAAGGGAGCGGTCAATCTGGTAGTGGCCAAACCGTTGCGACAGGTAGCGGTTTAGCAGACCAGGTCACACAAGCGGCTTTAAGTTACCGAGCAAATGCGCCTGTAGTTGACGCAATGCTTCGGGAAGTCGGCTTGGTAAACAGTGAAAGTGGTACCCTCGATGACTTACTTACTGGCAAAAGTGAAATACTAACAGGTACAGCTGCTAACGCACCTGTCATAAAAGCCCCCAAACCTCCTGAACCCGATGCATTGGCGGAATAGTATTGCGTAGCCGATAAACTCATAAAGAAGCCCCCTTTCAGGGGCTTCTTTATTTCATATCGATAGGTTATTTTCACTTTCTCTAAGCAAAACTTGGACACCCACCGAACTTCATTTTCGATGCCTCGCTTAAACTAGCAACTTAAGCTTGGACAGCCACACAAACCCGCCCCAAGTTCAGTATATTAATATTCATGTAAACGGCACTATTGTGACACTTATAAAGATTACTGAGTTTACGCTATGCCTCGCCCTCGAAAATCGCTCATCTGCTTACAAGATACCCCTTACTACCATTGTATTTCGCGGTGCGTGCGCAGAGCGTTCCTGTGTGGTGAAGACCATTACAGCGGAAAGAGCTACGAGCATCGCCGTCAGTGGGTTGAAGCTAGGCTAATTAAACTAGCCAGTATATTCGCTATTAACGTTTGTGCCTATGCAGTGATGAGCAACCACACACACGTCGTTTTGCATGTCGACAGAGATGAAGCCTTATCGTGGACTACTCACGAAGTATTGAAACGTTGGCATACGCTCCACAAAGGCACAAACTTAACCCGTCAGTATATGCAAGCTGAACAGCGTAGCTTACTTTCAGACGCCCAAATAGAATCCGTAATAGCAACAGCAAATATATATCGTCAAAGGTTGCACGATATCAGTTGGTTTATGCGGCTTTTAAATGAGTTTATTGCGCGTCTAGCAAACAAAGAAGACGAATGTACCGGACGTTTTTGGGAGGGTAGGTTTAAATCTCAATCATTACTTGATGAAGCTGCCTTGGCCGCCTGCATGGCATATGTCGATTTGAATCCGTTGCGCGTAGGTTTATCAGAAACCCCAGAACAATCTGATTTCACAAGTATCAAAAAAAGAGTTGCTGCAGCTAGGATTGGAAAGCAACCTCGGCATTTACAACCTTTTGCAGGTAACGGGAATACAATTAAAGGGCTCCCTTTTCTACTCGATGATTACCTAGAGCTCGTCGATAAATTGGGAAGAAAAATCCGTTCGGATCAAAATGGCTATATTTCCAATATTCTCTCACCTATTCTTGTTCGCACTGGACTACAAAATATTGACTGGGAAGGCATGTGCCAAGGGATTGAAAAACAGTTTTCATCGTCAATTAGTCTTTCAATAGCTATACGGAGACAGAAGATACTGGAAACCGCTTAACTAACTGTATAAACCTAAACGGCACCCTCAGCGCAACTCTTCTAATAGTAACTAAGCGTTCGTTCCATTTTATAAAAAATGCTAGATTTCAAGCAATAGTTACAAGCGATATACGTATTGTTCCAACCTCACTGACAAGTCACTTCCAGCAACGAGAAGGGAAATGATTTACTCCTAAAAGCAGATATTCTATACATTCCCTAAAGGTGGCTGTCTTAATTTGCTCCTGTTTTATAGCCCGAGAAATGTGATTATATTGCATTAGCAGTTTGAACTTGAGTGAGTGTCTCAAGGTTGAAGGTTTAAGCGAATTACTAAAACTTCAGATAGATAAGTACCCTATATCGTTGCAGAAGTATGGGTGTCTAAATATTGGAGCTTTTAGATATTGGAGCTCTATCGAGATACTCGATTTTTAGATTGAAGTAAAAATAAAATCTGTATGAAATTTAACCAACCCATAAAAACTGTTACACTCCGCAAGTCTCTTGGAATTTGAAGTAGGGGGCATTAACTCACTTCAATATTATCAGGAGATAATGCATGAAAATTATACTTTTAATCCTTACGTTAATTGGCGTTTGTACAAACCTACAAGCCAAAGATCGCCTTGATGTCTATGAAGATTTTGATATTGGTACCGAGCTTGTCTCAATGACCATGGTTAAAGTCGCCCCCAATATGGAAGACATGTATTTAGCTGGGTTACAGCAATCATGGGCTAAAGCAGTCCAAATTCAAAAAGATATGGGTTACATCAAGGACTGGAAAATATACGCAAGTGAACTCCCATTAACTGGTGACTTCAATATGCTATTAGTCGTTACCTATGAGAAGCTCTCTGATTTGGAGCCCAGTAAGAAAAAATATGAAGCTTTTATGAAAAAATGGGGGGAAGACAATCAAACTATGTCTGAAGAACTCAGCGCCGGGTACCCCAAAATCCGTACCTTGACCGGGGAATATATGTTACGTGAAATAATTTTAAAATAATCTATGTGATTTATATCGAACCTCTCGACGTGTGACTCATCGCGTCCTTGCGAATTATGAGTCACACATAATTTTATCTTTCCAAAATTGAAGATAATAGTTACTACTCTTTCGGTTAAAGCCTATTGGTTCGCCATATATCCTTAACGAACCTCATGCCTAACCTCCACGCTTATTTTGCAGTCCTTCCATTACCTTATCCATTGTGATCGGAAATTCTCGAATTCGCACGCCCGTTGCATCTGCAATCGCATTGGCAATAGCAGCTCCTGCGCCTGTAATACCGAGTTCGCCAATGCCTTTGGCGCCAATAGGAGATGCTTCATAATCTGGCGTTTCTAGGAAATCTAAGGTGACATCAGCAATATCGCGGTTAACTGCAATATGATACTCGCCGAAGTCGGGGTTGATAAAACTGGCCGAATCGGTGTGATGATGAATGGCTTCGGTAAGTGCATACCCTGCCCCCCACACCATACCGCCTTTAATTTGCGAAGACGCCGTTTTAACATTGAGGATTTTACCCGCTGAAAAAATGCCATATTGTCTTTTCAGTCGCACTTCACCTGTGTGGGTGTCCACTTCCACTTCTACGAAATGAGCGCCACAAGAATACTGTTCGTCTTCACTTGTATCATCTTCTCCCACTTCACCTATTTCAGTTAGTGGAAAATTATCCTTATCGATAAGCTCACTTAAAAGAAAACGCTGCGGCTCACTACTATTAGTGTGTGTGTCCACATCTGCTCTCTTAATGTGTGTGTCCAGATTTGTTGTAGTGTGGGTGTCCACATCGGTTTCGTAAACCACCAGCATGTTGCCTTCTAACACCAACTCACATTCCGACGTAAGGTTTGGCAACTTTTGTTTGAGTGTTTTCTTCAACGATTGCTTCAACAACTCGCAGGCCTTCATTAATGCTGAGCCTGTACTTGCCGCGCCGAAAGAGCCCCCAGAACCACAGGATGGTGGCAAGCTGCTATCACCAAGTTGTACATCTACACTATCAAGCTGTGAATGGAATGCGCCTGCCGCTATCTGCGCCAAAATGGTGTAAGATCCCGTTCCGATATCTGTCATATCCGAACGCACAGTAAGCTTTCCATTGCTGTCGAGGCTTATGCTGGCTGCACTGGGTACCAGAACGTTCATACGCATAGCACTTGCCACGCCATGGCCTATTAATTTCCCAGGCTTGGGCGCTGGTTTATGTTGCCACCCAAATTTCTGTGCCCCTTCTTGTAAGCAATCTCCCAACCTATGGGTAGTAAAGCGCTTACCACTAACAGGGTGAACTTCAGGTAGGTTTTTAATTCGAAAGGTAAGCGGATCTATCCCCGCTTTTAGGGCTAATTCATCTATGGCCGATTCAAACGCCAGCGAGCCAATGGCATCGCCAGGCGAACGTGTAGAATCGATAAGCGGGGTGTCTGCATCCTTTATTCTATGGGTACTGTTTATAAATTCTGCAGCATACGTTACACGTGCTCCCGCTCCAGTAGCCTCGGCAAACTCGTAACCTTTTGCTTTCGGCATAGCACTATGATGTTCAATATCACCTATCAAACCATCACTGTCGCAACTCAAATGCATCTGCTGAAAACTATGTCCTCTATGAGGCGCATTGTAAAATACCTGGCGTCTGCTTAGAACAACCTTCACCGGTCGCTTCAAATATCGCGCCCCTAAACAGGCCAATACGGCATCGTAATGCAAACCTAGTTTAGAACCAAAACCTCCCCCAATAAAGGGGCTTTTCACCTCAATGTTCTCTTCATCTAATTCGAAAGTAACCGCTAACGCGTCCACTGCTGATGCAATAATTTGCACACTGGTATACACGCTTAGCTTTTCGCCATCAAAGTTTGCAATGGTTGCATGTGGCTCCATGGCCGCGGATATTTGAGAGGGGGTGGTATAGTCAGCCTCTATCTCCACTGCCTTTTTATCATGGCTGCTATTTCCACTTTCGACATCAGCTTCAAATCCGCCATCAAGGGAATCAGGCACGGTAGTGGCCTGCTCTGAAGATAGAAGCAAATCTGGACTTTTAGCATCAATCGTATACTCAACCAAACTCGCAGCATAACGGGCTTGCTCCAATGTATCAGCAATGACTAAAGCAACTGGCGCACCAAAATGACGAATATGAGGCTCGTTTAGTACAGCCCTACTCTGCGTAAAACGGCTTTCGCTTGCGGGCTTACTGAATGGCTTAAGCGGTCCAGCATTTTTATAGGTTAGTACAGCATGCACGCCCTCTGCCTTTTCAGCTTTCTCTGTCGATAAATGAGTAATTTCTCCTACGGCAGTGTCAGAAGATACCAGCCACCCCACTAACGCTTTTTCATCGAACTGCTGCTCGGCTGCATAACGTGCGTGTCCAGTTACTTTTAAAACACCATCTACACGATTTATCGGCTTTCCTAATACGTTTTTCGAAGTATCAATTTTCATAAAGCGCTCCTTCGTAATCATCATTTTCACACTGATGTTCATAAAGTGAATTCAGTACGCTTTTGAATGTATTACGGAGTAAATCAGGTTTGAAATTGTTACTGCCATATACCTTCGCATCGGCCAACTCAGCATCAATAGCGAGGTCTAAAACTTCATCAGAAAACTCAGCGCCTATAAGCATTTTAATAGCGCTCGCAGGGAACCAAGGTTTAGTTCCTACCCCGCCAAAGCCTAATGTAACCTTTTCAATTCTATTGCCTTTTACCACAAGCCCAGCAGCTACCGATACCAAAGCAAAGGCATAAGAAGAACGGTCACGCACCTTACGGTAATATTGGCTGCCATGACGTTGTTTTGGAATAATGACGGCAGTAATAACCTCTTCATTCTCGAGAATATTTTCTATATGAGGTGTACTACCGGGCTCGCAGTAAAATTCACGTACTGGTACCCCCCTTTCCTCACCTGATTTTGCGGTTAGCAGCACTTTTGCATCTAGGGCTATCATAGCTACAGCCATGTCTGATGGATGAGTGGCAATGCAATCATCACTAGTACCTAAAATGGCATGAATACGGTTCATGCTTGTTAATGCCGCACACCCTGAACCAGGTTGGCGCTTATTGCAGGCATTAGTGGTATCGTAAAAATAGTAGCACCGCGTTCGTTGTAGTAGATTGCCTCCGGTGGTCGCTCTATTTCGAAGTTGTACCGTGGCGCCGCTTAATAATGCTTGAGATAGCAAGGAGAGTGATGGCTTGTGATAGGCATAGTTGGCGAGTGCCGTATTCGTAACCATGGCACCAACACGATAATGATCGTCGTGTTCAGTAATACTCTGCTCATCTTCCCATTGGCTTAAATTAATCAACTGTGAAGGGGTTTCAACCTGAAGTTTCATCAAGTCGATAAGATTAGTACCTCCAGCAATATACTTAGCGCGGTCTTCGGTTGATAAACCGGTAATATCTTGAGTATGCTTTATATGCTGTACGCTAAAGGGGTTCATTATTGTGGCTCCAAAGCAATAACATCTTGTATTGCATCAACAATATTGGGATAAGCGCCACAGCGGCACAAATTGCCGCTCATTCTTTCCCTGATATCTTCTTTAGATGAGTAATCAGGACCACAGGTTACCGCACTGGGGTTCTTTGCTGCTCGCTCACCAAGCAATGCCACACTTGAGCAAATTTGCCCCGAAGTACAATAGCCGCACTGAAAAGCATCCCGCTCTACAAAGGCCTTTTGTAGGGGGTGTAACTCATCATTCTTGGCTATTCCTTCAATAGTGGTAACCGATTTTCCTTCAAGCTGAAAGGTGAAAACCAAACACGCATTTATTCGCTCTCCGTCAACTAATACGGTACAGGCACCGCATTGACCGTGGTCGCAGCCTTTTTTGGCGCCAAACATAGAGAGATGTTGATGTAAAAAATCGAGTAGCGTGGTTCTTGGATCTTCAGGGAGGGGGTAAGCTTCTTCATTTACAAAAAGTGTAGACATGGCGTTTTCCTATACCGTACAGCTATCAATCCGTTACTGCTCAGGAGTTAGCTGAATATTTGTCGTTCACCTTTTCACTACGCCCCCTTTTTATGTTTGGTTCAGCATTTGATGTTGCGATTTAAAAAAGAAAAACCGCACGCTCTTTAGATTGCCGATAACATCTGAATGCTAACGACGACTATTGGAGTTGGTGCGGCTTTAGTTACACTGCGCATTTCATTACGAAAAGCATTGCTATTTAAAAACAGCGTTCACTTACACTTTTCCTTGAACCTGTCATTACGATGCTTTGATTTTATGCCGTAATTTCTATAGCGACCAAATTACTGGTAAAAGTAAGGGCCCGTCCAGCTATACTTTTTACCGTCTACTTTCACACTATGTTTCGCGTTTTGCGACGCATCTTCATTGGAGATAATAAACACTTGCTCCGTGCCTTTAACGTCGGTAATTTTAATACCTGTATAGGCTTCGCTATCAATCATCACGCTCAAATCAGTAATACTACTTTTTGAATTCTGTGATGATTCACTTACTGGGCTATATGACCCATGAGGCTCTACTACCGATACGAACAGGGTATCCTGTGTATCACTTCTGCGAAGCATGATGGCAGGATCGCGTCGTAAGTTAAACTCAGGGTCGTTAGCGCCTATACGGGTAAAAAACACTTCATCTTCACTGTTAGTGATAGATGTGATGGTGTAATACTTACCATTACTCAACCACGAAAACTGAGTGTTGTGGTCAGCCGCATCGCCTTTTCCTTCAACGTATAAATGTTGATAGCCATTATCATCACCTAACGGATTCAGGCTCGTTGGCGTATCGTATTTGAAGTTCATATCTAATACTTGGCCAAAATAGTAGAACGGAAAGTCATACTGATTTTTCTTATCTGACTCAACACGCATAATGTCTAACACGAACGGCTTTTCGAAGTTGTCGTTAGCGACCATAGCCATAGTGCGGTGCATCAAGGTACCAGGGTACGCATTTTCTTCTGTCGCACTCACCACTTTGATATCTTCACGTTCAGCATCAAAAGTAAATAATTCAGAATGATGCTGACTTGCAATATCGTAATCGCCGTTAAAATGTTTCTTCTGATTTATTGACAACGTGTTGTGCGCAATGGTGGTTTTCGCCCACGTTTTGTTTTCTTTTAAGTAGTTACCGCCACCTTTTTGCTCAATATTTACAAAACGAGCTAAACCGTAATCTTGTAGTACTTCCTCGCCTTTTTCATACATTGAAAAAGAAAGTTTGTCGTAATGGCCATGACTTAAGCCTTGGCCCGCATACTTAAACACCAAGGTCATATCTTCATCACCTTGGCGCAACACACCTATGCCACCTTGCTTGCCATTCACGCCGTCACTTAAGTTCACTGATTGCTTGATAAAAGGTTCAACCTTACCATCGCGAACGTCAATTGCCGCTTGTAGCCCTGATTCTTGCAATAACACTTCGCCTTGTTTTTCAACAACACTAAGCAGTTGTGGATTCTTATCACCGTAGAAATAAGCTAAATCCACCGCACTCACCAAGGAGCTCTTGTAATAAGACATCCCTTTTTGGGCATCGTTAATTGGGAAGAATTCACCATCAGCATCAGACAAATTAAGAAGCGCGTTTACGCCTTTCAATAACACATTGTCTTTGTGCTGAAGTACTTTTAAGTCTGGACGGCTGTTGTCCATTGCTAAAGCAAAAATAAGGAAAGGATACATTGCATAGCGTTGGTAATATGGTCCTTCGGTATAATAGCCATCGGGCGAGAAAGGTTCTTCTAAGTTAGCAAAGAAGCCTTTGCGCTGACCTTCTACCTTAATGGTGCCACCGTCGTTATCTTTACCGCCTACTTCTAAACCATCATCTTCAATACCATACAAGGCACGCTGAATAAGTTCTTCGTCGTTCATTACTAGGCCAATCATACCGACCGCCGCGATGCCCCACGTGCTATGGTTGTGAACGCGATTGAAAAACTGCGGGTTCTCTAGTGAGATAAAATCAGCGAACGGACGGAACAAATTCGTTTCTAGCGTTTCCCGTTCTTCAGCAGAAAGATAATCGTAAATGGCATCATAAGCTTGGCTCATGTAAACCAACCAGTTACTGTCGTTTAAGCACTGCCAAAACAATTTACCACGTGAATACGAGCGTTCTTGAGGGTGAAGCGGTAAATCTTTGTACATGGCTTCATACTGAAACAACATATCGCGAATGTATTTTGCGTATTTTTCGTCGTTCAATACCTGATACAACACACCGGCTTTTTGAGCTACAAAGAAGTTTTGCTTGTGGCGTTGATGGGTATAACCGCCTGAAAAGTCTTTAGGAATAGGCGTATCAATTCCCATAGCAATTTCTGCATCTACTTCCTGCTTAACACTTGATAATGTTGTGTCAAACAGGGGAACTTGGCCTAAATTGTCTCTCATTCTTTCCACACCAGGTTTGGTAAGAATAAGATTAGGGTGTTCTGTTGCTTGCAGGGTAAAAGGCGACATAGTTATGCCCACCGTTAATAACGTAAGGGTAAATTTTTTTATATTCATATTATAAGTTCCGTTTTTAACACTTCGCCTTTTTAGAATTTATTAACAATGGGTGTAGGGTAAAAATTGTTAATAAGAAGATAGCGAATTGAGGATTAGTACAATAACAGAACCTCTAAGGTATAAAAGCTGACCACTGGGAGAAAACGCAAAAACAATCAATCATTTGTTCAAAATGCAATCAGCTGTAGTATTTTTACTAAAAAATCTTGTATAGGCAGGTACTAAATAAAAACGTGAATAGGATGATAAACGTGACGTACCACTTAGTACGCCACGTTGAATACGTTATGTTTCGCTAGTCAAAATTGCATTGAGCTAGTTTTATCACATCAAACTCGATATACGATCCCCCAACAAACAAGTTAGAAACCTTCTAAAACGATTTTTCCAATTGCTGTGCCTGCTTCTAGGGTCTTATGCGCTTCAATTAAGTTCGCCGCATTAATCTTACCCAAATGCTTGCCTACTGTCGTTTTTACGTGGCCTGCATCAATTAACGCGGCAACATCGGATAGCAACTCACCTTGGGCGCTCATATCTTCTGTTTGGAACATTGAACGGGTAAACATAAACTCCCAATGCAACGATATACTTTTAGGCTTGAGCTTTGAAATATCTAATGCTTCAGGGTCGTCAATAAGCGCAATTTTACCCATAGGCTTCATGATTTCTACGTAGGCATCGAGATATGCATCAGTGGCGTTCAAGCTTGCCACATGTGTAACTGGCCCAATATTTAGCGCAGTAATTTGTTCAGCTAATGGTTGGCGGTGGTTAACGACATAATCAGCACCCAAGCTCTTAACCCACTGTATAGAACTTTCACGAGAAGCAGTGGCAATAACCGTAGCACCGGTTAAGGTTTTTAGCAGTTGAAGCATGATTGAACCAACCCCGCCAGCCGCGCCTACTACCAACACGGTTTCGTCAGTTTTCTTGGTATTACCCGCTTGTTGTTTTTCAAGCGCCAAATGTTGGAACAATAATTCCCATGCAGTTATCGCGGTAAGCGGTAATGCCGCCGCTTCGCTATCAGACAAGCTTTTCGGAGCATGGCCAACAATGCGTTCGTCTACTAACTGGAATTCAGCATTAGTGCCTTGGCGCGTTAAATCGCCCGCGTAATATACTCTATCACCTACTTCCAAGGTTTCTACATCATCACCAGCTTCAACCACTTCACCTACCGCATCCCACCCCAAAATTTTAGGTTCACCATTTTCAGGCGATACACGTTGGCGAATTTTAAAATCTACTGGGTTAACGGCAATAGAATTGATTTTCACCAACACATCCCGTCCCGACGCGGCAGGCTTGGCAAGCTCTACATCCGTTAGTGCGTTTTCATCTGTTATAGGTAAAGATGTAGTGTATCCAATTGCTTTCATCGAGAAATCCCCTTCTGCTTAAGTAAAATACTGAACGAATGTGCATATTCATATGCAATGAGAATATAATACGCCTTGACTGTTTCAAATTAAACAGCACAATATTTGAAACATTTTCAATAGAAAATAGATAATCTATGTTACTTGAAGATCTCATTGTTATTTTAAAGGTCGCTGAGTTTCGCAGTATTACTGCCGCAGCATCTAGCTTAGACATGCGCACAGCAACTGCTAGTGCTGCAGTTAAACGAGTTGAAAGTACGCTAGGTTCCGACCTTTTTATTCGAACAACTCGTTCGCTTCGCCTTTCTGCTGCGGGTGAGCGTTATTTACCTGTTTGCGAGCAAGCCATCACCATGCTTGAACACGCAAAGCAAAACTTGCAAGAAGATACGGGAAATATTGAGGGCGAATTACGCATAGGCTTATCGTCAGATTTAGGCCGCAATGTTATTGCCCCTAGGCTTAATAGCTTTATGGATGAGCACACTGGTATCACCATGAAGCTGCATTTAAGTGACAGCAATATCGATTTTTATCGCGACCCTGTTGATATCGCCCTTCGTTACGGCTCGCCAAACGATGCCAGTTTATACGGCTTTAAAATATGTGAGGTGCCTAGGTTGTTGGTCGCCTCCCCCGCTTATTTAAAGAAGCACGGCACACCAAAAACCTTAGAAGACCTACCTAAACACAACGGCCTTTTTTATCAGCTACACGATATTATTTATAACGAGTGGGAACTTACCCGCAACAATCAACCCGTGAAAATTAAAATGCAGGGTAACCGTGCTGCTAATGACGGCGACATGGTGCGAAGATGGTGTGTGAATGGTCATGGCCTTGCGGTAAAGTCTAGTTTAGACATGTGCGACGACCTACTTAATAACCGCGCAGTGGCGTTAATGCCTGACTATATTGTTAAACCTACCCAATTATGGCTAATTTGCCCTAGTAGGCAATCCATAACGCCCGCCGTAAGGTTGCTAAGAGATACCCTTAGGACTCAATGCCAATACCAATTACAACAGTTGGTGGCGGCAGGTATTTTTGCCGAGGAGCGAATCTAAACCGTGATAAGTCCGCTGGGAGTACCGCGCTCAGGCCCGTGTTGCTGAACATGTTCAATTAGGGCCGGAAAAAAGCCTAGAAATAGGCTATTCAAGGGCGTGAAGTTTGCTTCTATATCTTGCACGCATTGAGCAAAATCATTTTTAAATCGTATGCGCTTCGCTACCGCCTGTATAGCGAAACCTATCCCTTCAAACTCCGCGTAGTCTGCAAACCAGTTGTGCGTAATCATATGAGAAACACTACGCTGCATAGATGTGGGCATAACAGGCAGCTTCTTTTCCAATAACGAAAAGCTGTGCTCACAAAATGATTCAAAGGGAATGTTAGAGAACCGCGCCCAATGCGTAATTAATAGATGATCGAACAGCATATCTATCGCCACGGGTGCAAAACGCCTGTGCTCAGGTTTAAACAGCGCTTTTGCTTGTTTCACACTAGCATGACTGTCAGTAAACTTATCTACCGTATAGTGGTTTTCTAGGCCTTTACTAACGCCATTACTGAGCGTGGCGAGTGCTACACCTTTGCGAAAATCGCCAAGTAAATTGCCGTAGTGAGAATCAGCATTGGGTTGGGCTAAAAAAAGATGAGCGAGGTAATTCATTGTCCCATTATACGCCAATTAACGAGCAAATCGCTTCCCCCTACAAATATTATTTGGTATTTGCTAGGTCCCCCATCGGTTCGAAGTATGAATGTGGTACAATTGTGGTTTACGTTAGCCCTAATTTAGTTTTAAAGACAGTGAATACAGCAGAATTACTCGCCCCCATAAATAGGTTTTTACACGCTACAACACCAGATGCATGGGTTGAAGAAGCTACAAAGCCTGAAAACTTTTCCATGCTGCTTTTAGATCATTTGATTTGTGAGCTTAAAGCATCTCAATCGGCCATGTTTCTTATTCGAAAATATGCCGTCGATAAAGAAAGTAGCGATGCCCTTTTGGCGTGGCTGCAACCCTTCGAGCAATACGTGTATAAACGTGAAGGTGCCTGGCGAGACTTACTATCTAAAAATAAACTGTCGAAATCTGTTATCCCACGCTCTGATTCAAAATACGGCCAAGACCTTATTGATAAAATGGTGCTGCTGATTAAAGAAGAGTTACATCACTTTTATCAAGTATTGGAGATGATGGACAATTTCGATATTGAGTATCGAAGCATCACCCCTTCGCGCTACGCAAAAGGATTACTTAGGCACGTTAAAACTCATGAGCCAGATGCGTTAGTCGACAAACTAATATGTGGCGCTTATATCGAAGCACGCTCTTGCGAGCGATTCGCAAAATTAGCGCCCCACGTAGATGCAAAGCTTGGTGAATTTTATATTTCCTTGCTTCGCTCCGAAGCTAGGCACTATCAAGACTACTTGTCGCTGGCCACCGATATCGCGGGCAAAGATATTTCAGAAAGAATTGCGTACTTTGGTGAGGTAGAAGCTGAATTAATCACTACCAGTGACAGCGATTTTAAATTCCATAGCGGGCTTCCAGCTTAAGGTATTTATAAGGCCCTTACAGGCTTTCTAAAATGAAGGGGTGGAAGTTGATAATGCGTGGTGTCATGCCGCGCGTTTAACTCATCGTTTCTTGCTACCTTCTCGTTTCACTCCCTTTTAGTCTTGCATAGCTACTATTACCTCTTGTTAATATGTCCAAATCTGGTTGCTCATACCTAATTGATGGCATCGCATTACCTAAGATAATCCTTATATTTGTTAGGCTATTTAGCCATCATTTCTCTCAAATGACTGCCTGACTTCGACCCATCTTGGTGCACCTTCATCAATTAGCTAAATAAGTGCATTTTAGGCCCTGTTTTTCACACTATTTATTTGACTGATTCATCATCCTGTAGCAAAATTGCCGTGTAAAATAAATGTTGCATTTTATACTTCAGTATTAACATTGATTCTTATAATAAATAATACTCTTCAGACTTTCTCAGAGGCGAAGGACAATGCTTTTAAACCATGTTATTGGGATGTACACGCATCCAAAAGAAGAATGCCGTAATATCGATCGACGCCAAGAAACCTTTTTCTACGCTTTTAGCCACATTGCTATTATTGCGTTAATACCCACTATTGTGGCGTATTACTCAACGGCCTACACAGGTTGGAGTATGGGCTCAGACCTAATAAAATTAAGCGAAAGCAGTGCGCTATTAATGGCGACGGGTATGTATTTCGGCTTAGTTGCTGGCGTAGTAGCCTTGGCTGTAGTCATTCATGAGCTCGCTAAAGCGTTTGAATCATCAACTACTTTCACGCAATCATTAGAGTTAGCCGCTTACACCGCTACTCCATTATTTATGGTGGGCTTTGCTGGTTTGTACCCTGAGCTTTGGGTGGTAATGGCAGCACTATTAGTTGGTGTAGGTTATTCAGTCTATCTGCTTTTTTCTGGTGTGCCTTTGTTGATGCAATTGCCACAAGAAAAAGGGTTTATCTATTCCAGCTCAGTGGTTACCTGTGGACTCGTGTTAATGGTTATTCTAATGACTGGCGCAGTACTATTGTGGGGTATTACAACAGGCCCTATTTTCGCCAGCTAGCGAATAAAAAGAAAGTGTTAATTACTTTACCCATTCAGCCATAAAATAATAAACACAAAAAAGCCGCTTAATAGCGGCTTTTTTTATGAGTTAACCACATAGCCATAACTATCTGCTGGCAATTGGCCTAGTCGTTTGAATCGATATTGTGCATATCTAAATTGCTCAACTCTGCTTGCAGAATTGGCGCTTCACGAGACTTCTCTCCACGCGAGATATCAATACGTTCAAGGTAGTCTTGGTCTACATCACCGGTAATGTAGTTACCGTCGAAGACTGAAGTTTCAAAACGTTGAATTGCATCATTTTCTTCCCTTACAGCTTCCACTAAATCAGTGATATCTTGGAAGATAAGGCCGTCAGCTTGAATAAGGTCGGCTATTTGATCAATTTCTCGGCCATAGGCAATCAATTCGTTGGCAGAAGGCATGTCGATACCATACACGTTAGGAAAACGTATTTCAGGCGCTGCAGAGGCGAAGTATACCTTCTTAGCACCAGATTCTCTGGCCATCTCAATAATTTGGCCTGATGTAGTACCACGAACAATAGAGTCATCAACCAACAGTACGTTCTTGCCTTTAAATTCAGACGAGATAGCGTTTAGCTTACGGCGCACAGACTTCTTACGCATAGTTTGGCCAGGCATAATGAACGTACGGCCAATGTAGCGATTCTTCACAAAGCCCTGACGGTACGGCAAATCTAAAGTGTTGGCAATTTGAAGTGCCACATCCATAGACGTTTCGGGAATAGGAATAACGACGTCAATGTCTAAATCACTCCATTCACGAGAAATTTTCTCACCCAATCGACGGCCCATATTCACGCGAGACGCATAAACTGAAATACCGTCGATAAAGCTATCTGGGCGTGCAAAATACACAAACTCAAAAATACAGGGTGAGGTAATGGGGTTCTCAGCACATTGTCTGGTATGAAGCTCGCCATTTTCAGTAATGTACACCGCCTCACCTGGCGACACATCGCGGATGAATTGAAAGCCTACCGCATCCAGTGCCACACTTTCTGATGCTACCATCCACTCTTCGCCAAGCTCTGTCATACGCTTACCTAGCGCTAACGGGCGAATACCGTGTGGGTCACGAAATGCCACAATACCTTGGCCGATAATTGCGGCTACCACCGCGTAAGCACCGCGAATTTTCTTGTGTACTTTGGTTACTACTTCAAAGATATGTTCAGCAGTAACACTTAGCCCTGCCACTTGCTGTAGCTCGTGAGCAAGAATGTTTAACAACAACTCTGAATCAGATGTGGTGTTAATATGACGACGGGCAATTCGAAATACTTCTTCTTGCAAATCGTGAGCGTTGGTTAAATTACCATTGTGCGCAAAAGCAATACCAAACGGTGAGTTCACATAGAATGGCTGTGCTTCGGCTGAACTCGAGGTACCTGCGGTAGGATAGCGAACGTGCCCAATACCCATATTACCCGATAAGCGCTTCATATGACGCGTATGAAATACATCACGAACCAAACCATTTGCCTTACGCAAATTAAACATATTTTGGTCGATGGTCATTATTCCAGCAGCGTCCTGTCCACGATGTTGGATTACCGTTAAACCATCGTACAAAGACTGAGCTACTGGTGTTTTACCAACTATTCCGACAATACCACACATGTGCGTTACCTATATCAAGCGGGATTTAAGAAACTGGAGGAGCCTTTCACATACGTGAAAAACCACTCAATAATGACACCAAATTCGGGAATAAGTACCGACGTTTGCCACCACTGCGATGAGGCAGCAGCAGAGAAAGTGTCCATGAAAAAGAGAAGCGCACTAACGATAAGTACTCCGCGGAGCGCTCCAAATACAATGCCTAAAACGCGATCGGTACCTGACAGGCCTGTTGCCTGAACCAGTTGTCCAATTGCAAAATTTAACATGCCGCCTAACATCAGAGTTGATACAAATAAAGCGGCAATGGCAGCGCCATTTCGAAGATACAAATCATCGATGGCAGTAAAGTATACGGCTAAGTCGGCATAAAAATGGCTGGCAATAAAGAGTGCGCCAAACCATACCACAAGAGAGATGGCTTCTTTAACAAACCCTCTAATAAGGCTTATTAAGGTAGATACCGCAACGATACCCAATATGGAAAAGTCTACCCAGTTCATTGTCTCTTAATTGCGTTATAGTCGCGGAAGTTGTTAGTAGCGACATGCCGTTGGCGAGATGGCGCGCATTCTAACAGAAGCCAGAAAGATTACCAATGTGTAATATTTTTAGCTTCTGATTTTCATAGCGTAGAAAGTGCTGTGTATAAATGGGTTTACACTATTCTACTTTAAACGTGGTGACCTTCCCTTTCAGGTCAGTGAGTTCACGTAAATGTGGCAATGCTGCCTCTAATTTTTGTTTTTCTAAGTCTGGCCCAACAAACACTTTGTTAAGCGGGCCAGAGTTAGTCATTATCCGGCGGCTAAACGCACGATATCCCGCTTTTTCAAGCTTATTCAATAATGACTTTACGTTTTTCTCATGGCGAAAGCTGCCAAGTTGTATAACCCAACCTGCGTCATCCACAGTAGATGAATCCGGTGCTTCAACAATGGTTTGACTGGCAAGAGAATCTTCTGGCGTTATTGAAGCCTCTACCGGCTCAGGCAACGCTTGAGTCTCACTGGGCACATTGGACGTTGCACCTTCATCATCCAACGCCTTATCATCCGTTACCGTTACGGGCAACTGTGCAGCTTTAGCTACCCGCTCACTTGGAAAGGCTTCGGGCTCTACAATAGGTTTCTTAGGGGGACTTGCAGGAACAGATACAAACGGTTCTTTATTGGTTTGCTTCTTGCCATCGAGAAAGTCTGGTAAAAAAATAACTGCCAGCGCCACAATGATGATGGTGCCCACGAGTCTATTCTTTAATGCCGACGTCACTATTATCTCCTGTTGAACTTATTGTTCGATTTTATTGTTGTTCATTTGCGTTGGTATAATTTAACACTTCAGCCACGGTAACAAAGGAACCAAAGACCAATATAAGTTCGCCTTCATGGTAATCATTACGTGCTGCTTTATAAGCATTAGTCACATCATTGAAGGTTTGGATATAGCTTTTATCAAGCTGAGCATCCAAAAGTGCATCCGCTAGCACGTCTGAATCGCACCCTCGAGGGCCTGAAGTGCATGCTAAGTACCATTGTGCATTCAGCGATGACAAAGGCGCAAGGGTTTCTGCAATAGATTTGTCTTTTAACATACCCGCTACCACGCGTATTTTACTTGCGGGGTAACGTTTAAGCCATTCCCGCATTGCGTTGGTTGCTTGGGGGTTATGCGCGACATCCACCACCACTAGCGGGTTATGGCTAATTTCTTGCTGGCGGCCTGGCAAACGGGTATTGGCAATAATCTGCTTTATCGCTGTTTCATCTGGCAGTAAGTCCAATAATTCCAGTGCCGCAAGTGCCGTTGCTGCATTTTGCTGCGGAATATGCGGGTATGGTAGCTGGGTAAATTCAGTATGCTTACCCTTCCATTGCCACGTTCGACTGGTGCTAGCGCTAAGGCTATAGTCAGGCGCGGTATTATCAACAATGAAAAAGTCTTGCTGCGCCCATCGAGCATCAACATCTAATTCAAACACAACTTCACGTAGCGAACTTGGTGGAAAAAGCTCACCAATAACAGCTTTACCATTTTTTCGCATTATACCGGCTTTTTCACGAGCAATTGCTTCGCGGGTATCACCCAGCCAGTCTTGGTGATCAAGGTCAATGGTAGTAATGATGGCTAAATCTGGGTCGAGAATATTGGTGGCATCTAACCTTCCCCCTAGCCCTACTTCCAATACGGCCACATCAACACCCCAATCCTGCATCATTTTCATTGCAGCTAAGGTGCCGAATTCAAAATAGGTTAACGTGATATCGCCTCGGGCTTTTTCGATAAGCTCGAAAGCACGGCAAAATGCGCCTTCTTCAGCCAATTCACCGTTTAGCCGCACACGCTCGCAGTAACTCACTAGATGAGGAGAACCAAACACCGCGACGGTTTTACCTTGCGCAAGCATAGCTTGCTCTAACAAGCGGCAAGTTGTGCCTTTACCGTTAGTACCGGCCACGGTAATAAGTAGAGAGTCTTTTAGATGGATACCCATGGCATTTGCCACAGATTTAACGCGTTCAAGCCCCATATCAATGGCACTTGGATGAATAGATTCAAGATGAGAAAGCCACTGACTCAACGTGGTTGTTGAGTCAGTATTTTGATTTTTTTGTGTATTCACTAATTCTGATGATGCAGCTTAAGTAACAAGCCGTGTAATTTATCACGCATTTCCCTGCGGTCAACAATCATATCAATAGCGCCTTTCTCGACAAGGAACTCACTACGCTGGAAACCTTGTGGTAGCTTTTCGCGTACTGTTTGCTCGATAACACGAGGACCAGCAAAACCAATCAACGCTTTTGGCTCAGCAACGTTAACATCACCTAGCATCGCTAAACTGGCAGAAACACCGCCCATTGTTGGGTCTGTTAGCACAGAAATGTAAGGTAAACCTTTTTTGCTCATTTTTGCCAATGCCGCAGATGTTTTTGCCATTTGCATTAGCGACATAAGCGCTTCTTGCATACGTGCACCACCACTAGCAGAGAAACAAATAAGTGGCGTGTTGTTTTCAAGACAAGCGTTTACCGCAGCAACAAAGCGAGCACCTACCACAGAGGCCATTGAGCCCCCCATAAAGGCAAATTCGAAACTGGCTACTACAACTGGCATACCTTTTAGTTTGCCTTGCATAACTACCAAGGCATCTTTTTCATTGGTTAGCTTTTGCGCGGCTACGATTCGGTCTTTATAACGTTTTGAATCTTTAAATTTTAAGATATCTTGTGGTTCAAATTCACCACCAAGTTCTACGCGGTCGCCTTCATCAAGAAAGCCGTCTATACGGCGACGGGCCGTAATACGCATGTGATGATCGCACTTAGGGCAAACTTCTTGAAGTTTTTCCAACTCAGTTTTGTACAACACAGCTTGGCAAGAGCCGCATTTTGTCCAAATCCCCTCAGGTACATTACCTTTTGTGGATGTTTGCGTACGCGGAAGAATTTTTTGAATCCAGCTCATGGAAAAGGAATCCTTTATATTTATTAGCGCACCGACACTGTTTTTTCATTCGTGCTTTGTGTCAATACTACATGAATATTTCGGTTACTTTATTGTAGCGCAAGAGAAAAATACGCACTACGTTAGTACAACCACCTAATATAGCGCGCTATTAGACCACAATACAGTAAAATGGAAAAAACAAAACTGGTCTAAGAAGTTGAACGGTAACCCATTGCTACCGTTCACGCTCTTAAGATTCTGGAAGAAAAAGAGGCCCTAGAGGTGATTTTGGTATACCGAAGTGCTCAGGGTAAGTCACATCTACCAAATACAACCCATTAGGTTTGGCGGTGGTAGCGGCTTTTGCACGATCTTTTAGGGTAAGTAGATGCGCCATCCAATCGACAGGTTGCTCTCCTGCCCCAATGCAAAGCAGTGAACCCGTGATGTTACGTACCATATGATGCAAAAACGCATTCGCACGGATATCTAACACCACATAACGACCTTGCCTATGTACACTCACGCTACTTACGGTTCGGTGAGGCGTTTTGCTTTGGCACAGCGAAGCCCTGAATGTAGTGAAATCGTGCTCCCCTACCAGCGCCTGTGCGGCTTCATGCATTTTTTCTGCGTCTAACTCGCGGTATTCGTGAGTAACACCATTGTGCAGGATAGCAGGTCGCATACGGGAGTTATAAATAACGTAGCGATAACGACGATGGGTAGCCGAAAAGCGGGCATGAAAATCATCAGAGACAGGTTTGGCCCAGGTTACGGCGATCGTGTCAGGCATGTTAGCGTTTATACCGAGTGTCCAAGCACGCTCTGGACGCTCTACATCGCTGTCAAAATGGACTATCTGGCCAGTTGCATGTACACCAGCATCGGTGCGACCAGCACAAAATACTATAATAGGCTTATTTGCGATAACGGTGAGTGCTTTCTCTAGGTATTCTTGCACGCTAGCCACGTCTTTTTGACGTTGCCAACCATGTACCGATGCACCATCATACTCGATGCCTAAGGCGATTCGCCCCATGTTTCAAACACCTCTAAATAGAAAAGCCGCTAAGTGTAGTCATACCGCACTCAACATGCAATTAACTGATGGATTTTAAAATACCTTCAGCTTCTTGCTTTTGCTCTTCACTACCCAGATTCATCACATCTTCGAGTAATTCCTTCGCAGCAACGATATCATCCATTTCTAGATAAACCCGTGCGAGGTCGAGGTTCGCGTTTTGCCCAGCATCTTTATCAATATCAATGACGTCATCGGCATCATTAACACCGGTGAAATCAGAAAGGCTTACATCTAAATCAAGTTCTGCACTGTCTGGATCTATCTCGTTATCTTCGCCATCATCCATGAGCGCTTCCACATCCAAGAAATCTTCTGGCGGTGTACGTGGTTCGGTTTCAGCATCGCGCTCCACATCGTTTAATAGTGCACTTAAATCTAAGTCTGGGTTGTCGAGCTTAAGTTCAGGCTCGGGGCCTTCTTCAAGATTTAGGCTCTCTGCCGATTCAGCGGTATTCGCTTCAATACTTGGTTCATCTTCTTGCTCTGATTCGATGCTTTGCAGCAATTCATCAAATTCTGCACCATCTAAATCGTCAAATATCTCTTCTTGTTCTGATTCTTCAGTTCCCGACAACCAGTCATCTAATCCTGGCACATCTTCTAGCTCGTCGAAGTCGCTAGGATCTTTTTCATCGGTAGAAGGGTCTACATTCACTAAGGGCTCTTCATTGGCTGAAGGCTCTGCCACCAAGCCATCGACTTCATGCTCTAATTCAAATTCATCAATTTCATCGAATGCGCTATCAAGAATACTGTCATCGTAATCGTTGCTTTCGGCCTCTGGCTCTGGCTCTGGCTCTGGCTCTGGCTCTGGCTCTGGCTCTTCAGCATCATCGCTCGATTCACCAAATGTAGGAATATCATCCATCATTTGTTTATCAAACGCCGCCAATGCATCATCAAGTGGATCAGCTTCGGCTTCGGCAAGACGCTCATCAGCAACTGGCTCGATGTCTAAGTTATCTTCATTAATTTCATCAACTTGAGGCTCATCTGGCGCAACCTCTAGGCCCGCTTCAATGTCAGAATCAAGCTCAGAAAGTAAGTCCTCAGTCAGTAACTCGTCTTCATCACTGTCGTTTTCTACATCGCTGTCGTTTTCTACATCGCTGTTGCTTTCTTCATCGCTGTCGCTTTCTTCGTCGCTGTGGGCACCGTCTACTTCTACACTTTCGGGTTCAGCAGATTCGAGAGCATCGTCCCTGTCATCATCATCATCAAAGTCTAGCTGAGCTTCAGCTGGCGGTGCTTCATCTAATACTTCGTCTTCATTAAACCCGTCAATCTCATCTTCTGACTCGGCTTCTTCTAACGAGGCTATATCTTGTATTTCTGCATCTGGATCATCAATGACTTGCTCAGCGGAACCTAAAGATTCAAGTTCGTCTGACGGCTCATCATCGCTTAAATCCAATTCATCAGTATCTGATTCGTCTGAAACTGACTCATCTGCATTTTCGTCTGCTGGAAGCGGCTTATCAACACCAAGCTCAGCCTCTGAATCACTATCGGCGTGACTGGCCGCTAACAATTCATCTGCTAAAGCATCGTGAGTTTCACTTTCACCGTCGCTTTCAGGCTGCACAGCGTCATCACTGGGGAGGGGCTCTTGTTCTAGTTCCGCCGGTGCTTCTGCTGGCTCTTCTGATGACTCTTCTGGTGACTCTGCTGGCTCCTGTACTGTTAACCCAGCATCCTCTATCGCTTCTTCGATAGGCGTATCGATTTCATCTTGCCCATCGGCGTTATCTTCATCTTCAGGCGTAATTTCTGCTGGAGTATCTTCCAGCGCTTCATCTAGTTCGGCAAATTCTGACTCTGTTGCTGGTGCAGCGTCATCAGATTCGTCTGATGCAAGCTCTTCATCGGTGGGGTTTGTTTCAACTGGCAGTTCTTCGGCAGCCGCATCATCTACATTGTCTAGTGCTAATTCTTCGGGCTCTGGTGCTAGTGCAGCGACCTCAAGTTCTTCGTCAGCAAGCGCTTCATCAACAGGTGCTTCGCCAGCCTCGTCAGAATCTGTCGTTTCTTGCTGCTCGATTTCACTGTCTGTGTTTACAGTTTCAAAGGTATCATTTTCAACGACTTCATTCTCTAGCGCATCGGTTTCATCGCTCAGGTCGTCAATTGATAGTGTTTCATCATTATCTAACGGCGCATCGGACGGAGCTTCTTCGATGTCGCTGTCGATATCAGCTTCAAGTTCAGCGAGAAGCTCATCTGCAAGCGCATCGCCGGAATTTGTGTCTTCATCTGATTCAATATCTGCTTCTAGCTCAGCGAGTAAATCATCGGTAAGCGGATCATCAATGTCACTGTCGGCCTCAGAGTTTTCAGCAACTACAGGGTTTTCTTCTGGGGAGTCATGAGGCGCTTCATCTGGCTGATTTTCAGCTTCTAGCTCTGCTAATAAGTCATCAGTAAGCGGGTCATCAAAATCGCCATTCTCGTCGAAGGCAGGCGCAGCTTCATCTGCTGCTTCGGGCGCTAACGCATCATCTTCCGACTCGATACCCGCTTCGAGCTCTGCGAGCAAATCGTCGGTTAACGGATCGTCAAAATCAGCATTTTCATTGTCTGATTCACCATCCATCTCAGCGTCCGCTGATTCAGGCTCAACATCGTCATCATCCGATTCAATGTCTGCTTCAAGCTCGGCCAGTAAGTCATCTGTAACAGGGTCAGAAAAATCATCATCTGCGGATTCTTCTACCTCAGAATCAGTCTCTTCCTCAGATGCATTCTCATCGAATCCTAGCTCTTCTTCGCTTTCAGCCTGCAATTCGGAAATTAAGTCATCCGACAATGGATCAGAGAAATCCTCTGCATTCTCCATGTCTTCAACATCAACTTCTTCTAAGTCGCCAGTAATACTGTCTAGGCTTTGAATAGCTTGTGGTGAAGGTGCTGATGCAACAGACTCTATTGCATCCTCTTCGCTTTCGCTGTCTTCGTCGCCTTCATCTAGGCCACCCATCATTTCGATTTGCTCAATCTCGTTGAGCAAATCATCGGTAATTCGATCGAGTTCTTGATTCTGCTGATTAATTTCATCATCAAGCTTATCAATCATTTCTTCATTGATAAGTTCATCTTTACTGTCTAATTCATCAAGCAGCGTGGGCTCTGGTGCATTTTGTTCAAGCAAATCATCAATACTGATTTCAGGCGTTTCGTCTTCGTCATCCACACTGGGTAAGGTGGCAATATCCTCTTCGCTTTCATTCGAAGCTGATTGTGCTGCTTCGAAAATGTCGTCTACTTCGTCACTCGTGGCAGTTTCAGCCATTGCACCATCTAAAATATCATCGATATCAAAGTCGTCATCTAAGGCATCGGGTTCAGACGCATCTGGCGCTTCTTCAATATCGTTTTCATCTTGTGCTTCGCCTACACCTAGGTCTGTATCAAGCTCGGTATCAAGTGAATCATCGTCATCACCAGATAAATCAAACCCTTCTAAACTGTTATTGTCATCTTCACTGAGCTTATCGGACAAATCATCATCATCGAACAAACTGTCGAGCTCATTCTGATCGAGTTCATCGCTGCCCGACTCAAATAAATCATCGGTATCATCTTCCGGCACCAGCATGTCATCGTCGAGGTCGCCAAAGGTTTCTAAATCATCATCAAGGCTTTCTTCTAACTCAGACGTAAGCACATCATCAAGCAAGTCGTCGTCGTTAAACAGATCGTCATCCGTCAACTCCATGCTATCGCCAAGATCTGGCTCCAGCGCATTGGCCAAATCGGCCATGTCAGTATCGGGCACTGGCACATCATCAGAAACTTCTTGAACTTCTGGTGTTTGTGTAGCTTCTGCCGGTTTACGTTTCAATAACCAAGCAATCAGTCCGCCGACCAACAATAAGGTAATAATGCCGGAGCCTATAATGAGAAGCATTGGGCTAGAAAGCGAACTCCACATCGAGTTTTGTTTTTCCGCTTCTCGCTGCATTTGCTCGGCTCTCATCATCTCGAGCAACTCTTGTTGCAGCGCAACTTGCGTATCTATTTGTGTTTTAACATCACCTTCAACCTGATTACGAAGCTCTTGAAGTTCACCGTTAACCTCGTCTACCCGCTCATACAGTTTGCGATTTTCATTTAATAAAGCTTCTACGTTTTCTAATGACGCAGCAAATTGCATCCGAAGTTCATCAAACTGACGGGTTTGCTCTTGGTCTAAACGCGTAATTTTTTGTTCAATATTGGATTGGGTTTGGCTTAAATCGTTTTGATTCACCAAAGGCGCAGGCGGTTTGATATTTCGTACGCTGCTACCAGGTTTGTTTAGCAACTCAGCAAAGGTTCGCTCGTCACTTTCTGCGCGTATTTGTGCTTGCCTAGCATCGATACGAGAAATATACCGTTCTGATGGCAATTTCAGTACTGAACCATCAACCAGTAAATTTAAGTTCTGCTGTTCAAATGCATTGGGGTTTAGTTCATAAATAGCTGACATAACCTGATAAACCGACAGGTTATTATTTTGGCGATAGCGCTCGGCTATACGCCAAAGAGTATCTTGAGAATCAATGGGGCCGTATTCTAATCCAGAATACTGGCTGGTCGCGTTCTTGGGCCCTTTCAGCAGGGTAGCGCGTTCCTGTGCATCGACATTATTGTGGGGGGCTAGTAAACATAAAGTAAGTAAAACTAAGCCCGTCAAATGCAATTTCATAGCAATCCTATATGCCCTCAAGCGTCAACACCACCAAGTGTCATGGTGGAGATTCGTAGCTAAACCTCTTCTAATTTGCACTTAAATGCTGCAAACGGGTTCAGCTTTTTATTCTTATCATTTGATAGCGCCTGCGCACGAATGAAAATGCCCTATCAATACAGATTTTCTACATTGCTTACCGCTATTTTTAACCTTCGCTGATGTATTGACAACACCACTTGGGTCGACGGTATTTGTAATCTGGTTTAAGAAACTATAAACCAGTTATTAAAGGCAATCTAGTTAGCCCTTCTGTTTTCGGTATCTATTTGTTGAATATCGATATAACTGCTTATCGGCCGAGCAAGCAAAATGTTTACTTACTCGGCGAAATCAATGTTAAATGCCCTAATTTGGGTTTTGCCTACTTAGCCCTATGATTACATGTAATCGCGAATT
The DNA here is from genome assembly GCF_019249215.1 of Alteromonas lipotrueae. Taxonomy (GTDB): domain Bacteria; phylum Pseudomonadota; class Gammaproteobacteria; order Enterobacterales; family Alteromonadaceae; genus Alteromonas; species Alteromonas lipotrueae. Next base: position 103,696 of record NZ_JAESDI010000006.1, on the reverse strand, counting down.
AAGGTTTCAGCAATTTGAATACTGTTTGTCGCCGCACCTTTACGGATATTATCTGACACAACCCAAAGGTTAAGACCACAAGGGTGAGTAATATCGTTTCGAATACGCCCAACATGGACCATATCATTGCCGCTGGCACTGCTTACCTGGGTAGGAAACTGATCGGCAGCATCATAAACTTTTACGCCTGGTGCATCAGCAAGTAATTGCTTAACCTGTTCAGCATCAATTGGAGCGCGAGTTTCTAAGTGAATGGCTTCACCATGCCCGTAAAATACTGGCACTCTTACTGCCGTTGCATTAACCAAGATGCTGTCATCGCCCATAATTTTTTGTGTTTCCCACACCATTTTCATTTCTTCTTTGGTGTAGTCATTGTCTTGAAACGCATCAATCTGAGGAATAACGTTAAAGGCGATTTGACGGCTAAACGCTTTTGTTTCTAGCTCTCGCGCGTTTAGCAGGCTAGCAGTTTGCTTCACCAGCTCTTCCATCGCTTCTTTTCCTGCACCAGATACAGACTGATACGAACTTACGTTAATACGATCAATACCCACAGCATCGTGTATTGGTTTCAACGCCACCATCATTTGAATGGTTGAACAATTAGGGTTGGCAATAATGTTTCTATTGCGAAAATCAGCCAGTACATGGGCATTAACTTCTGGCACGACAAGCGGAATGTCTGGCTCGTACCTAAATTCAGACGTGTTATCGATAACGATACACCCTGCATCAGCGGCACGTGGCGCAAACTCAGCAGAAATACTGCCGCCTGCAGAGAAAAAGCCAAATTGTACCAACGACCAATCGAACGTATCTGCATCCAACACTTCTACATCTTCGCCCTTGAAGCTAATACTGGTTCCCGCTGAACGTTTGCTGGCTAGTGGATATAAACGATTTACTGGAAAGCCACGCTCTGCCAGTAGTTCTATCATGGTTTGCCCAACTAGACCGGTCGCGCCTAATACGGCAACGTCAAAGGCTTGTGACATAAGTGTTGTTTCTCCTGCTAATAGTGTTGCTTAAAAATAGAAGACGTTAGGCTGGCAAGCTAGGCTTGCAACAAAAAGCCTAACCCTCTCAATTGCTGTTTAATTTCATCTGATGTGTTACTGGGCAATATCAGCGTATACGCACTGCATTCCCGTCTTACCCGATAGCTTTTGCGCATAGTAGCAAAGGTGTGGCTAATGCAGGCAGAAATTTTTTCGCTATTCGCACTTTCACTTTTCTGCCTCGATACATCCCCTACCCCTTCTCGAAATGCTTTATCGTCAACACGCAAGCTATAAACTTTTAGCATTAAGCCTATTAAATCTTGTTTCGACAATGTGGAAGCTGATGCTGAGGTCAATTCTACTTCTATGGGTTCAACAGCGGATAAATATTCGCCGAGAGTTTTAGTACAAGGTTCTTTCAGCAAATTGCATATTTGTTCGTAAACATACTGAGTACCTCGCACTTTACCCTCTACTGAATGCCCCGCAATATGAGGTGTCATAAGCCAACAATATTGCAATAGTTCAAGATTGATGGCGGGCTCATTTTCAAACACATCTAACACCACCGAGGGCGCGTTTGGTTGTTTCAGCCGATTTAACAAAGCCTGTTCATCAATCACCTCACCACGACATGCATTGATAAGCAACTGATTACTCCCTAGTTGCCCTAGCACATCAGCATTAATCAACTTACCCGTGGCATGGTTGCCTGTCTTCACATAGGGCACATGAAGCGTGATCACATCACAATCGATAATGTCTTGAAAACCAACAAAACTGCGTGGGTCATCCGACTCATTTAATGGGGGATCGCACAACTTATATTCAATGTTCAATGCCGCTAATCGTTTAGCCAAGGCCGTGCCTACATGTCCTGCCCCCACTATACCCACGGTAATAGCATTAATGTCTATCTTACCTGCTTGGTCAGCCAAAAATAATGCGCTAAGTACATATTCGGCCACGGCAACGGCGTTACAACCGCCCGCGGAATTCCAGCTGATCCCCTGACTATTAAGCCAGGTTTTATCCATGTGGTTAGTGCCAGAGGTGGCAGTGGTAACGAACTGGAGTTGCGACGCTTGGCTAAGCAAGGCTTCATTGACTTTGGTAGTGGAACGCACAGCCAAGATATCTACGTTTTTGATATCTTCCGGAGTAAGGGTTTGCCATGCATAACTGCTAACATCGCCTAAGCCGCTGAAGTATTCACGGCCTAAAGGAATTGTATCTTCAAAGAGTATTTTCATGATGCTAAGTTTACCTCAATCCTTTGGATTAGTAACCTTGAGCACCATGAATCAATACAGTTTTTTAGTCTACTTTAGCGCTTATTTGTCGAAACCAGGGAATCGTCGGGCAACCCGCCGCTTAATTCCTGGCCACGCTAGGCTTCCCCCCGCTTGTTTTGTAACTTCAGACGCTTGTGCGCGGATCCCTTGCAAAATAGCAGAATGAATAGGGATTAACTTCTGGCCTGTGGCCTGAGCTTTTAACTGGATTTCGCAAGCTCGCTGAAAAATGAACATAAACAAAAACGCATCGGGAATGGTGTCGGCACAGGTAAGCAAGCCGTGATTCCGTAAAATCATAAATTGTGTCTCACCCAAATCGCGTACTAGGCGCGCTTTCTCATCAGGGTTCAAGGCTACGCCTTCATAGGCATGATAAGACAAAGAGGCTAACGGAAACAAAGACTGCTGTGAGTACGCTTGTAATCCTTCCTCTAATACTGAAAGTGCAACCCCTTCAGTAGTATGCAAATGCATCACGCACTTCGCATCGTCTCTAGCTTCGTGCACCGCACTGTGAATAGTAAAGCCCGCGGGGTTGATGTCGTACTCACTTTCCATGACCTTGTTGCCATGTAAGTCTACCTTCACCAAGCTTGACGCTGTGACTTCATCAAACATCATGCCGTAAGGGTTTATCAAAAAATGATGCTCGGGCCCTGGCACTCTTGCAGATATATGGGTAAAAATTAAATCATCCCAACCGTACATGGCCACTGCACGATAGCACGCCGCTAGATCCACACGGGTTTGCCACTCTTGTTCACTCACCTGTGCTTTGACTTCTGAATTCATAATTCATCTCCTACATTTTTTTCTACCTTACGCCTAATTTACAGGCTAAACTGTCGGATAAACGACACTGTAATGAAAATGTTAACTCAAGAATACTCAACCGTTTTAACCAGCTCAATGTGGTTTTCTTCACTCCCTGAAAACTTGCAGTGCGCCTTGCTTGCTAAGGTACGTATTCGTCATTTAAAAGTAGGTCAACAACTGCATGCTAAAGGCGAGGAAGGCATTGGTTTTTATGGCGTATGCGAAGGCCGCCTGCGTGTAATGAATATTGGTGCTAATGGCAAGGAAATGCTGTTTGCATTGCTTGGGCCTGGCACGTGGTTTGGTGAAATTTCTCTTTTCGACGATTTACCCCGCACTCACAATAGTGTGTGTGAAATCGATACTGTGATTGCGGTTATCCCAAAAGGTGCGTTTAACGCAGTATTAAAGGCTCACCCTGAGCTTTACCCACACTTTGCCCGCCTGCTGTGTTCAAGAGTAAGAAGTGCATTTCAATTTATCGATTCCAGCGCTGGGCTAAACTTACAACACCAGTTAATTAAGCGCCTACTGATGCTAACCACCAGTTACGGCCAGCATCTCCCCCAAGACAACGCTATTACCTTAACGTTATCGCAAGAATCTTTAGCGCAAATGATAAACAGTAGCCGACAAACGGTGAACCAACTCTTAGGCGACTTGCAAAGCCAAGGATTACTGCATTTACATTATGGAAAAATAACCATCAGTCGACCAAAGGCTTTGTTCGCGCTGCTTGTAGATGAGGCGTGATAGTTAGATAGTCACAGGTACGAACGGCAAGATAGCAGGTGAAAACTACTAACTCGATGGGGAAAATCAAGCTCCCCATCAAGTATATCAACAAGTCCGATACGAACTTGCTTATCGTTATAGTCTAGCCTTGGTAGCGCTGCATCACTAACGTTGCGTTAGTACCGCCAAAACCAAAACTATTAGACATAACCGTGTTCAACGTTGCTTCACGTGCTTGTGTGACAATGTCGAGACCAGCGGCGGCATCGTCTAGCGTGTCGATGTTAATTGATGGCGCAATAAAATTATTTTCCATCATTAACAAGCTATAGATAGCTTCGTTAACGCCAGCTGCACCTAATGCATGACCCGTTAGTGATTTTGTTGCACTAATTGGCACACCAGATTGGCCGAATACTTCCTGTATAGCCGCCAGTTCTTTCACATCTCCTACAGGTGTTGAAGTACCGTGGGTGTTCAAGTAGTCGATGGGTGCAGATACATTCTGCATGGCCATTTTCATGCAACGGATTGCGCCTTCGCCTGATGGTGCTACCATGTCGAAGCCATCAGAAGTTGCGCCGTAGCCAACCACTTCACCATAGATTTTTGCGCCACGGGCTAATGCGTGCTCAAGCTCTTCAACCACAACCATACCGCCGCCGCCAGAGCTAACAAAGCCATCGCGTGCTGCATCATAAGTACGTGATGCTACTGAAGGGTTGTCGTTATATTTAGAACTCAGTGCGCCCATGGCGTCGAACTGACTTGACAGTGCCCAGTGCAATTCTTCACCGCCACCTGCAAATACAACGTCTTGCTTACCCAGTTGAATAAGCTCCATGGCATTACCAATACAATGAGCACTGGTTGCACATGCCGACGCAATTGAGTAGTTCACACCGCGAATTTTAAACGGCGTGGCAAGGCATGCTGAAACCGTAGACGCCATACAACGAGGAACCATGTACGGCCCCACACGTTTTACGCCTTTTTCACGCAGAATGTCTGCCGAAAGTACTTGGTTTTCAGAAGACGCGCCGCCAGAGCCAGCAATAATGCCGGTGCGATCGTTAGAAATGTCGCTGTCTTCAAGGCCTGAATCTTCAATGGCTTGTTGCATTGCAACATAAGCATAGGCCGCCGCATCACCCATAAACCGCATAGCTTTACGGTCGATGTGCTCTTTAAGGTCGATATCGATATTACCCCACACTTGGCTTCTTAGGCCCATCTCAGCGAACTGCTCAGAGTGTGTAATACCTGACTTACCTGCTTGCAATGAAGCAAGTACATCTTGTTTATTGACGCCGATACTTGAAACAATTCCAAGACCGGTGATAACTGCTCTTCTCATAGTTTACCCTTTGCGTTGATGCGGCTATGGTAACGATTTTGATTGGTAAAGTGGTCTGCTTTGCAGCTTAAGACCCAGCACTTCACTTTTTCTAACCGCATCCTGATGCATTTGCTTTAATTATTTTTGCGCCACGTGAATTGCTTCAATCAATGTATCATGAAAGGCACATTCAAATACTAGAAGAAAATAGCAAGTTCACAAAAGCTTCACTAAATTTTTAAGCAGTTCATTCGGTCTATGGCAAGGCAACTGTATTGATGGGTATCGATATAGTTGTTTAACTTCACAAAACTGCTCACATCTCTTATCCATTCGTCTATCTTTAACAATTAAGATAAACTCTTTGAATCAATTCAGATAAAATTGTGTACTATCACTATTCACCAGCGCGTTCTACTGCGTGCAGTTCTTATAACATAAAAATCTTTAGTAAAATTTGTGCGGGAATACACATCACCATGGCCACTTCTAACTTCTGGGGCAACGAACTTGAGTTTCGTCGTACGGTATTAAGAGTTGTTCTACTTGTTATCATTGTTGCAGGTGTCATTTTTACTATCAATAACTGGATTGTAGGCCACAAAGTATTGGCCTTTGTTGAGTTGCTGGTTGTCTTTCTTTCCCTCGCTATTCTAGCGATTCATAAAAAGACACCGAACTTAAAATTATGGTCTTCCGTATTTTTATTCGCCCTGTATACGGTTATTCTTATTGGCATTCTTTCTGCCTCATTTACCTCAGCACTGTACAGTTGGCTATTCATTGTGCCAGTTCTTTCCTATTTGCTGTTGGGTACCAAATTAGGCACCATCTACTCTGTCTTATATGTATTATCAGGCTGCGGCATCTTGACCTACCGACATATTGTGCATAATCCCGACACACCCGTCATTGCCATTGTCAATATTGCCTTAACACTTACGGCTATTTGGGCGTTATCTTATACCTATGAACGAAAGCGGGCAGAGACCGTCAAACGTTTGCAGGAAATGGCCTCATTAGACCCGCTCACAGGGCTGAACAACCGCTTGCTTCTAGGCTCTATTTTCGACATGCTCTGCGAAACATTGCCCGAGAAACAAAAAAATGTATCTATGGTGTTAGTCGATCTTGATCATTTTAAGAAGGTGAACGACAAATATGGTCATGGCGTGGGCGATGCAGTACTTGTTGACGTATCTCGTATTATCAATAGTATGCGCAGACGAAACGATTGGGCTTTTCGATTCGGCGGCGAAGAGTTTTGTTTACTTATACCCGATGTTACGCCTTCTCAAGCACATAGCATTGCAGAGCGCTTACGGCATTCAGTTGAACACACGTTAAGCGTAGAAGGCTTTGACGCTAAAATGACCGTAAGTATCGGCGTGGCCCGCTGGCCTGAAAATGGTGACACGTTGTCTCAAATTTACAAGGTCGCCGACGAGAGGCTTTATAAAGCCAAAGAACAAGGTCGCAATCAGACTGTCTCTGAATAGTTAGTTATCAACCGCATAAAGAGTTAAATTACACCGGTGAAATCTCAACAAGCAAGCGTGCATTTCAATGAAAACGGCACGCCTGTCGCCGACCATTTTGGCGACGTATACTTTTCCAATGACAGTGGTATTAATGAAACCCAATATGTATTTATGGGTGGAAATAGCATTGTTGAACGTTGGCTGGCACATAGCAACCCTAGCTTTGTGATTGCTGAAACCGGCTTTGGCACTGGGCTTAACTTTCTGGTTGCCATGCAAGCGTTTAAACACTTTAGAAACGCCAATCCCAGCCACCCGCTTAAACAATTATTCTTTTTAAGTACGGAAAAATTCCCACTACCCAAACCAGATATGGAAAAGGCATTACTGGCATTTCCCGCTTTGAAAGAAGAAGCTGGCGCATTAAGTACGCGCTATCCTATGGAGCTAGATGGGTGCCATAGGCGTCATTTCGATGAATTTGATACCACGTTGGATTTGTGGGTTGGGGATGTACACGATTTATTGCCTCAATGGCATAGCCCAACAGCTGGGCTGATTGATGCATGGTTTTTAGATGGCTTCGCCCCCAGTAAAAACCCTGACATGTGGGCCGACACGTTATTTGAGCAAATGGCGCGATTGTCTAAAGTAGGTGCTACTTTTGCCACCTTTACAGCGGCGGGTTTTGTAAAGCGCGGGTTGGCTACCGCTGGATTTACCGTATCAAAACGTAAAGGCTTTGGTAGAAAACGCGATATGTTGGTGGGTGTTTATGAAACAGAAGCCGCGTCGACATTAGCTGAAAAGCGTGCCTTCGAAGGCCCCTACTATCGTTACAATCAAGCTGCTATTGCTCCTAAAAGCCACGTTATTGTGGTGGGCAATGGCCTTGCGGCAGCAACGGTGACACTTTCTTTAGCCAAGCGTGGCATTAACGTTACGGTATGTCATGATCAAGAGGCTTTAGCCACAGGCGCATCGGGCAACCCACAAGGAGGTTTTTTCCCTCAGCTTCATTCCGAGGCCAGTATTGCCAGCCGTATCCAAGCGCATAGCTTTTTGTATGCTTCGCATATTTACCACACCTTGCTTGATGAGCAAGAAGATTCAACAAACGTTGCGTTGAAAAAAACGACTGTGGCATACGACTTTTGCGGTGTTGCGCAGCTTAACTTTAACGAGAAGGTCGCTGTTCGGCAGAAAAAACTGGTGGCTAATGGTGTATGGCCAGAGGCGTTAATCAAACCAATAAGCCCTGAGGCGCTATCGGAAAAAGCGAGCATCGCCTTACCTTATGATGGACTGTTTATAGAGCAAGGGGGCTGGATATCGCCACCTGACTTAGTGCGTGCGCTAATTGAGCAAGCAAAACAGTACGCAGATGTGACCGTATTATGTCACCATGAGTACCTTTCTCACACTGTATTGAATGACAGTGACAAAACATCATTATCGGATGCGCTTGCCCAAGCACACCACCTTGCCGTGGAGTTTAGTGTAACGGCGGGCATAGAGGATTCATCAAATAATAAGACCTTGTATGCTGATCATCTTATTTTGGCCACAGGTGCTGGTGCTGTGGGCAGTAATGCATTTGCTTCGTTACCGCTGCGCCCCGTGCGCGGGCAAGTAGAAGCCATTACTACTCAAGCGCCCATAAACGCATTAACCACTGTGATATGCCACAAAGGCTATATGACTCCAGCATTAAATAGCCGACATGCCCTTGGCTCAACCTACATCAAAAACGACCTATCTACAGAAGTACGAGCTCAGGAAAGCGAACAAAACCTGCAAACCCACCAGCAAGCAATGGCGAATACTGATGTTGTACAACAGCTCGAGCATGATGGCGAAGCAAGGGCGGCCACGCGGTTAGGTTCACCGGATCATCAACCTGTGTCTGGTATGCTTGCAGATTTTTCGGCACTTAAAACTCAATATGTTGGGTTGTCGTTAGGTAAGCCGCTTTATACCGCTGCCCCGTTGCCAGCAACTCCAGTAAGCACATTATGCTGCTTAGGGTCACGCGGCCTCACTACCGCGCCTTTAATGGCGGAATTATTAGCAAGCACGTTAACCCATGAGCCTTTGCCGCTAAACAATGATTTGTGCCAAGCGGTACATCCTGCACGGTTTATGGTGAGAGACTGTATACGAAGTATCTTTGATGAATAGCGATGGCTTTTATCGCTATTTTTAAGCTGCAATTTTTTAAGCTGCAATAAAAAAGCGCAGTGCTGAACGCCTATTTTACTGGGCCACTTCAGACTGCGCTTTTTTGTTTAATTCGATTGTCACCGGCAGTTAGAAACTCACCGATGCGTAACCCGTTATTGTACTGGCACCTGCGCCGTTAAGCCTTTATTTAAATCGGTCACGATGAACGCGGGAATATAGATATTCGCACTGGCAACAACTTGCTTGTTTTGCATTGAAACAATACGGGCATTAATGCGAACGCCCCTGTCGTCTTCAATAATAGTGCCTGTCACTACATGGTCCATCGACACTTGCTTGGCCAGTGCATTCGCTTTGCGGCTTAATACAAAATCACCAAAGGGCGTTACTGTCACGCCACCAGCCATTTTAAAGTCAACAATGGCTAGCCCAAAATCTTGAAGTTCGGCAATAAGGTATTCAGAAAGTTGATTTCCTAACACCGTGCTATCGCCTAAAGATTCATTCAGGCGCACAAAGCTGGTCACCCCCACCATGTCTTGCTGAGTAAGGCGGGTTGCGTTATCCATTAAGTCCATCGCCAATTGCGATGCATAGTCATTTAAGCGTTTGTGGGTTTGTGAAGGAGAAAATCCTTGGTGCAATGGGTCTCTGTAGCCTGGGTCTACGGCAACATGCTGCTGGTATTCACGGTCGCGAGAGTCTGGGTGGTACTCAAGGCCTGATCCCCTTGGCACAGGAACAGGCTCAGCGGAGTGAGAAATTTCTCCGTCATCACCTAGCCAAAAAGAGCCGATTGATTCAGTACTGGTACACGCGGTGAGGTTAGCGACTAACCCCATTGCCAGCAAAGCAATAAGCCTTTTCATGATTAACCTCTACTTAATTTAACGCCATCACGCATGCCGTTCTTTTGGCTACCGTCGCTAGGGATCAACGCTTCTACCACATAAAATGGCACCAGCATTTGTGCACTCGCCACTACCGCGCGAGACTCTATGCCTAATATTCTGGCGTTAACTAACACGCCGCCTTGGTGTTTAGCCATGGTGCCCGTAAGTACGTAATCTATGGGTAAACTGCTGCTTAACTCTAAATAGTCGCGGCTAAGAACGAAGTCGCCACCGTCGGTAATACGAATGTAGTCTGTGGCTTTAAAATCGATAACGGGCACACGAAATTTATGCAGTTCGTGAACAAATGATTCTGCCATTTGCTTACCCAGCAAATCCGTTTCTTGAAGATTGGTATCAATAAGCGCGAAATGCGTTACGCCTATGGGCGTTTTTTCATTCACATATTCCATATTTGCGATAAGGTCTTGGGTCATATTTTTTACGTAATCACCAATATGCTTAGTTAGCGGTCGCCCTTTATAGGCCCCTTGAACACTCGAATAAAGTGTAGGTTGGCCCAAGGCGCCGAAAGCATCCATTCCCTCTTGCTCGTCTGACTGTTCGTCGTCTTCTTTTTGTGGTGAAGGACGGTCTATCGCCATAATATCTACTACATTCATGGCCGGTCGAGACGTTTCTTCAACTGCCACTTCTTCTTCGCCTAACATCATAGAGCAACCGCTCAGGGTTAACGTTGATATTGCTAGGATACATGCCGTGCATTTAAATAGTGCGTTCATCCCGTTACCTTCCACCTTCAGTTCTGTACAGTCGACCATTACGGCTCGTCACTCGCTCTTCTTCCCAGAAAATCTCAGCGGGAAAAAAGCGGGTAGCTGCCGCCACCACGTCTTTATTTCTAACATTGATAATTCTTGCGTTAACCACAGCCCCAGACTGTTGGTAAACCAAGGTACCTGTTATATAGAAATCGACCCGTTCGATATCGGACAATTGGTCGATATTGCGCGTAAGTACTCTATCGCTTTCGTCATTAACAATTATATCGTTCGAAAGCTTAAATTCTTGAGTAGTAAAACCACGTTTTGTGGCTTCGGTCATCATACCCTGTTCTAATTGATGCCCTAACATCATCAATGGATGTTGATCATTCTTGTTGTATTTCATGGTATCAATAGGCACAAATCCCGCCACGGCATAGCGCGCTTGCCTAGAAGGTCGCAAATCGGCAAACAGCTCATTGGCTAAAATGTAGGTGTGATATTCAACATTCCCAAGGGCTGGAATCGCCAAGGGATCAGACTGTGACATTTGGGCTTTAGGGTCGTCCGACGATTGACAGCCGCCAATGATGGCAAGTATTAATCCGGCAGAAATCGCTCGCGAAGTGTTGCGCAAAATACAGCGAAAGGTACAGCGTACCGTGCAGTACCTTGCTCTTTTGGGTGTGTTACTAGCGCTACGCTTGTAACTCGCAAGTTGAATTAAACCGAACATATATTCACCTAGAAATAAGCCATTTGTAAAAAGCGCGTTGTGTCACACTACTTGTCTTTTCTTGTCAACAACAAGAATTAGCAATATTCGCACCACAACCTGTGGGGGCGTGTCATGTAGCGCATAAAGACTGAAAAAAGGTTAACGCTAACAAGTGCCGAGCTAAAGCAAGCGATGTCAGAAAGCCTATAAAACACAGCCGTACGCCGCATTACTCCGCTACTTGGGGGCTTAGAGAGAATATATTGTAGTTAGCTACCTTTAGAAAAGGAACGCCAATCAACGTGGCTGGGTGTTTAAAATAACACCAACGATTGAGAGAAAGTGAGGGTGCCTAAGCGGCAAAGCCATGCCGCTTTCAGGCGTAATTTGCCGGATAATTATTCCGTTTCCAGATTCCACGCATAGCGCTTTGTTGTGCGACATTTTGGCGCTTAGCTGCGCGCCTGGTCAAATAATCGTGACCAAAGGCTCTTAACCTGCGCAGCATCATCGCCCTCTAGTTCTTTGTTGTTAAATGCGGCTTGCAAGCTTGCTGCCATATCTGAATCTAGTTGCTGCATAGTTGCGCTGCTTTGCATTTCTAGCTGACGAGACACCACGGCGAAATGGCCTTGTAAGTAACTGGCTGTAAACAGCTCATCGTCACTACCATGATTAACTACATCATCTAACGCAGCCTCTATCGCTGCAATTTGGTTTACTACTTGTTGGGGGGCTGAAGCCGGAGGTAACACGTATTTCTCCTATTCTTAAACGTAATCTAAAACTTTAAAACTATTCGGCGTTATAAAGAACCTTGTCTTTGTAACCGGTAATAATGGTGAACGCACCTTGTAGCGATGCATCTAACTCAGCATCGCCAGAATCTAATCGTAATGGTTTATTACCAAGCGATTGTAACTTTTGTTTAGTCGCAACAACCCGCATATTTTCTTTGCCAATAGCGCGGATAAAGTCTGGGCTAAGCTGTTGATTTCCACGCCCCAAAATATGCCCTTGCCCTCCGATAACGGTTAACACCACTTGGGTTGGCTTTCCTTGGGTAAGCGAAAGCAATTCAGATGCAGTTACATCGCTGGCTACAAGCGCTTTGTCTTGCAACACATCAACACCTAGTAGGGTATTTTCTAAACCCAGAAACTCCATAACTGCGCCTACGGTAGAGCCCGACCCCATAACAAAATAGGTGTCTGTGTTGTCGTCCATTAATTCGCTAATGGTAGCGGCAATGTCATCGAGGACGAGCGCTTCGTCCTCTTTACCACCCATTTTTACTGCTTGCACGTAAGTTAGTTCGGCGGGTACTCGCATCTCGCCATAGTGTTTTGCTATCACTTTTCCGGTTCGAAATGCGTTTTCATCGATATCTCGTACTTCGCCTTCCATCACACTGACAATTTCGCCCTTGATCATTTGGCTAATAACCTGCCCTGCGGCAGACGGAGTCACACAGTACACGCCCGAGTGGATTTTACATCCCGCCGGCACACCCAGCACCGGCACTTTGTCACCCACAATTTTACATACATTGCGGGCAGTACCATCGCCACCAGCAAATAAAATAACATCAAGATTACAGCCAAGAAAAGCCTGTACGGCACGCTCGGTATCTTCCCCTTCTGTTTGTTGCGATGCACTCTTGTACACCACCTCAAAGGGTAAACCTAAAGAAGCACACACGTCTTCGCCCATTTCGCCACCGGCGGTAACGATAGTGAACTGTTCTGACAAGCCCTCTACTATAGACAGCGCTTTGGCCATTTTTTCGTTAGCCTTTTTTTCAGCGCCCATCGCCAATGCCTTTTCACGCACATCGGCACCGTCACTGCCTTTTAATGCAAGCGCGCCACCTATACCCGCAAAAGGGTTAACTACCACACCTAATCGAAATACCGGTTTATTCATTGGTTTACTGCGCTCCCGTTAATTTCTGTGTGTTTTTTTAAAGCATCGATAAAGCGTACTGCCCTAGGGGGGAAACCATTGTTTTTATAGCACGCTAACTGGGCTTCAACATTCTGCGTGAAACCTTGTCTATCGGGCTCTGCACCATTTAAATTATCGGTACTAACTTGAAATTTTCGCCCTGCGGCTTCGGTAAACGCCCACTCAATAGCTTGCGGCTTAACCTCTACACTTTCAAATTCGGCTTGCTGTTTGGCATCTCGCCCATCAGGGCAATACCAATAACCGTAATCTTCGAGCAAACGACGCTTCTCACCTGCCACACACCAGTGGGCAATTTCATGCAGCGCGCTGGAAAAGAAGCCGTGGGCAAACACAATGCGATGATAAGGAATATCTTCAGTGGCAGGAAGATAAACAGGCTCGTCATCACCTAATACCAGCTTCGTTTGAAAGTCGGTAAAGGTGCTGTTAAACAAAGTAATAAGCGCAGGTACGTCAGGGTCTATCTCATTCGCCACGCAGAATAACTCCAGCAGCGAGTGAATAAGTTAGCCGAGTTAGATTGCACCGAGTACTAAAATTCAAAGACGTTTCCCGTTAGCCATACATTTAAGGGCGGGTATTATAACAGTGAAAATATGGCGGGAATAGGCTTAGCGGCTTGCATGCGCCACTCGCTTGCGTCAAGCTAGTATTAAAGCACTACGGAAGGATATTATTTGCGTGTCACAGAATATCGTTAAGCATATACACAGAGTGAATGCGCTTCGAGACCTAGCGCTTAAAGTGGGTATTATGGATAATATTCACGAACTTCAGCATTGGCAATGCGAGCGCTTGCTGGTGTCTCACGATGATTTAGCCAAACAAGCGCGCTATCAAAAAGCCATGCAATTTTTTGTAGATGAACTGTATGGCCCAAAAGATTTCAGCCAGCGTGACGCTGACTTAGTTAGGGTGATCCCCAAGCTTGCCAAAGTGCTTCCCGACAAAGCCATGAACGCCATGAATGATGCGTTGGCACTTAACGCCCTGTCATTCGATTTAGATATGCAAATGGTACATCAACTCAAAGGAGCACCATTAAATCGTGACAGCTACGCCCTAGCCTACCGCAATACGGGTCGGCAGCAAGACAGGCAACGCCAACTCGATATTATTGCACACCTTGGCGATCAACTCGGCGATGTGATTAAAATTAGGGGAATCGGTATGTTGATTAGCTTATCAAGACGCCCCGCCAAATTAGCTGGTTTATTGTCGCTTCACGAATTGCTAGAAAATGGTTTCCACTCATTTAAAGCCATTGGCGATGTGCAAAGCTTTATTCATCCTGTACTCGAACGAGAAGAAGTGCTTATGCATACGTTGTTTGATGAATCAGTCCCTCTGCCAGAAGATAACCCGCTTCCTATCGTTTCTACTAATTTAACCACCTGATGTGGGCTTTTATAGAGTCGCACCAAGGTAGCAACTGAGTTTACCCCGAATGCCAGAGTCTTTATTACCATGGCGATATGAATCGCCCTTTATCAAATCTTGGCAAATAGATGCTAGCCACTTAGATCACTATAACCACGTTAATAATGTGGCTTACTTAACCCAAGTAGAAGCATTGGCGTGGGCCCATTCCAATTCACTTGGCTTGCAGTTTTCTGACTATCAGTCGCTCAACCGCGCCATGGTGATTAAACGCCATGAACTTGATTACCACCTGCCCTCTCACGAAGGTGACAGTCTACAATGTGCAACGTGGATTGTGAGTTGTGATAACAAGCTAACCCTAAAACGACACTTTCAATTTGTTTGTGAGCGCAGACAAAAAACCGTATTTGAAGCTTTAACCACCTTTGTTTGCGTGAGTTTAGATACTGGCTCTCCTAAGCGATTGCCTGAACCCTTTAAGGTGATTTATGGCAAAGCATGTATTGAACCCAATTTTTAATTGCGAAGCCCAACGGAGTTTTTAATTATGAATAAAGGGCTATTAGCATGTTTAGTTGTGGTACTTGCTGCATCCGTATTTCTGAACGGCTATTTATGGCTGTCATTAAACCAGGCTGTAGATATAGCTACGTCAAATAGCATGTCTGATTATGAAAACGCTGCATACAAAGAAAACGCTGCGAATGAAAAAGGTACTGGGCACTCAACGTCAACTAACGGCCAAGATCCTAGCGAGGGGTTTATCTCGTCAACCAATAATGCGAGAGCATACCGTGAGGCAGGTATATCTGAAACGAACATTGATGCATTACATCAACTGTTAAGTAGCGGTAACTACGCACTCCTTAATCAACAACTGAACTATGAATTACAGCGCTTCCCTAACAATGAAGATCTTTTACTGTTAGAAGCCGAGTTGGTATTAAGAACTCAGCCATTATCCGAAGCGCTTATTTATTTTCACGATTTAGCTGAACTACCATTATCACCTAACATGCAAGATAACGTTGAAAGCCGGATTACTAGCCTATACGACAACGCGCAAGAAGAGCTTAAAGCAAATAGGCAGTGGGATTTAGTGGCAAGCTTGAACGAACCTTTGTTCCAGCGAGTGCCTGATAACAGACGATATACGCTTCAACTTGCCGAAGCTTATGCTAGACAGCAAAAAATAACCTTAATGGAAGATGTTCTTGCAAGCTTGGCTTACGATGATAACGCCGCCAATGCTATACGAAATATCGCATATAGAGAAAGAAACTATGACAATGAAGTTGCTACAGACGAGACGTTGCCAAGAAGTGAACTTTTAGGTAAGGACGTTACTCGCGTGGCACTCCTTCGAGAAGGCGATCAGTACCGGGTAAACGTTGAAGCACTCAATCAAACCGCCGACATGGTGTTAGATACTGGAGCAAGCACTACTGCTATCACCACGGACTTATTCAACCGATTAGGCGGTTTGGGACGCCTTACTTTTATTGGTAACTTTGACGTAAATACCGCGTCGGGCACCATTAATGCCCCTTTGGTACATATACCTAGTTTCCTTTTTGCTGGCTATCGATTTAACGACGTTTCTGCGTTAGTGCTACCAACAAACGCTTTACCCAACGCAGATGGGTTATTAGGAATGAATATATTAGGAAAATTCGACTTTTCCATTAGCCCCCAAGACAGCGAGCTTACGTTAAAAGTACGAGAAGAAAATAACGCTTTAGACTAGGCCGAGTACATCCTAACTTCTACTCATTCATATCTAGCTCAATACAGCGTCTTAACCAGCTCGACATCTACTTAAGCATTAAAAAGACGGTTTTCTTAGAAGGAAGGCCGGTTTTCTTCGCGAAATTATCTGCCAACACCGCAATTGCTGGGCTTCCCATGTGGCTATGCTCAGGGCTACGGCTCAAAGAGCGCTAGCTTTATGAACTCGTAGCGCTTCGAACAAAACTCGGGTTTAATCGAAATGCCAATTATTTCCTCGAATTCATAACGTTCCTGCAGCACCAGTCAACTACCATTACAAACCTTACAAAAACCTACCTGCCAAAAATCAACCTGCGTGAGTACGTATTTTTAACTATTCACTTGACGAGAATAAATTTAAGCTTACACTTGTGCGCTGACTGAGCATACACTTGTACGCTTAAATTATTTTTACTCTCTAGTTAAGTCCGTTTTGAAAAATTAATAGGTGTGATCTCAACGTTGAAACTATTACTCGATAATCTAGCCCATCGCTTGCTCCATCACAATTCATGGAGAGGATATTGGGAAGTGCTTATACAGCAGTTTAAACCTGCGTGGCGAGATGGCTATTACAGAGCGCAAGTTGAAGCTGTCAGAAATCTTAGTTCTGACATGCTGGAAGTTATTCTAAAGCCCGAAAAAGCTTGGCCTAGTCATATTGCAGGGCAACATATCGCGCTAACCATTGAAGTGAATGGAAGGCTTACTACCCGTGTATTTACCGTCGCTTGTGGTGCAAGCTTTCACCGCGAAACGAAAAATATTCGGCTTATCACTAAGGTCAATAACGAAGGTGCACTTACCCCGTACCTGTCCTCGGTAACACCCAATACATGGGTGAATATTTCAGCGCCTAAGGGGAATTTCACCTTACCTAATACCGATAAACCCGTACTTATGGTGGCTGGAGGTTCAGGCATAACGCCGTTTATCGCTATGCTTGAAGACGCCAATGAAAATAAGCTAATACACCGCGCACCTGTTCATCTGCTTTACTTTGCAAAACCCAACGAGCACGTGTTGCAAAGCGAATTACTAGCACTTCAAAAACGCGCCAACAACTTTACTTTTGCCGTGTTAACTCGACAAAAAGATGGCGATGTAAAGGATTACCTATCCCACTTTGCTGATGCCCACTGGTTGGTGTGTGGCCCTAAAGCGATGTACGAGCAGGTACGTGAAGTAGCAAAACTGGTGAGGGCAACGTTAGACAGTGAACATTTTGCCGCATTGCCCACTGTGAACATTGGAAGTTTGAGCGAAAAAGAAACCTTTTCTTTGATGCACAACGGCCAGCATTTATCGGTGAATAATCAGAAATCTCTGCTTTCGCAGCTTCAAGAAGCCAAACAGCCTGTAACGTATGGCTGTGGTATGGGTATTTGCCATCAATGCCAATGTGTGAAAAAGCGGGGCGTAGTGCGCGATACCCGCACCGGCGAGTTATCCGATAGTGCCGAGCAACTTATTCAGCTGTGTGTATCGCAAGCCGTAACCGATTTGGAGATTCAACTATGAACACTCGCGTCTTAATTAATACCGAGGAACGACAACAAGCGCCTAGTAAAACTGACGCGCGATTACAACAAGCAACTACCCCACCGCAGAGCGTAAGCAAACCCGATTACGACATGTTGGAAACTCAACTTGATGCAATAAAGTCGGAAGTAAAAGATAAAATCGGCGCTGAAGATGCAGCCTATATTCGACGTATTATACTTATCCAGCGTATTTGTGAATGGAGTGGCCGCATATTATTAATGCTTGGTTTCTTACAGCCTCTACTTTGGGTAGCTGGCGTACTAAGTTTAGCAGCAGCGAAAATACTGGATAACATGGAAATTGGCCATAACGTGATGCACGGTCAGTATGACTGGATGAACGACAGTCATATAAATTCAAAGCGCTATGAGTGGGATATTGCCTGCGATGGGGCAAGCTGGAACCGCGTGCACAACTACGAACATCACACCTACACCAATATTATTGGCAAGGATAGAGACTTTGGCTATGGCCTACTTCGCTTATCGAATGATTTTAGATGGCGGGTAAAAAACCTTTGGCAGTTCGCTACCTATATTTTGCTTAGCGTAATGTTTCAGTGGGGTGTGTCGTATCACGAGATGGCCGCAGAACGCGTATTCTTCGGCAAGAAGAAAGACAGCCGCAAAAACCAAGTAACCCATAGCGAGCTTAAAAAACGCTTTTTCAGTAAAGGCGCACGTCAGCTGGTAAAAGATTATGTGCTCTTCCCTTTGCTGGCTGGCCCGCTGTTCTTATGGGTATTGTCAGGCAACCTTATAGCCAACTTGCTACGTAACTTATGGACATCTACCATCATCTTTTGCGGGCACTTTACCGGTGATGTGGAAACCTTTAAAGCAGAGGATTGCAAAAATGAGACCCGCGGCCAGTGGTACTATCGTCAGGCGTTAGGCTCATCAAATATCAAGGGCGGAAATTTATTTCACGTACTTACTGGGCATTTAAGTTTTCAGGTAGAACACCATTTATTTCCTGACATTCCCGCCAGACGATACCGAGAAATGGCCCCTAAAGTACAAGCCGTATTTAAACAGCACGGCATGCACTACAACACTGGCAGTTTTTGGAAGCAGTACGCTAGCGTACTAAAACGCATTGTTCGCTACTCTTTTCCTTAAGCCCTTGAGCGCAAAACCTACCAGCCGGCCATCGCGATTGCGCTGGTATTTTTGCGCGCAAAGGTATTTACAGAAAAAGGTGCTTGCAGGTAAAGGTACTGGCAGAAAAAGCTACTGGCAAAAAAGGTTTAATTCAATCTAAGCACGATAACGCCGACAAAAGCAGCGGTTAAGCCTAGCACTTCTTGACGGCTAAATGTTTCTTTCAAAACAATATGAGAATAAAGGAGAATAAGTAAAATATTCATTCCTGAAATTGCGGAAACTAACCCAGTATTACCAATAGAAAAAGCGGATATTATTGCAACCATTCCACTTACATTTGCGACCCCTACTATCAGTCCGCAAGAGAAGGTTTTTATTTCTGACCAATGAGTTTTCTCTGAATATTGAGACCCTATAAATTTCTTACGCTTTGCTAACCATCTCATGGCAAAAAGGAAACTTCCAAAGCCGAACATAGACGTTAACGTCGCAAAAACATCTGCCTCTAAAAGTGTGGACTGTTTACCCATTAAATCAGTAAACGTAAAGCACAGTGCAGCCAGTAGCCCCCATTGCGCCCCTTTTAAATTATTAATAGAGATATCTGAAGAATATCTAATAATACAAAGACCACAAAAAATAATTACAAATCCAATTAATTGAATGGATGTTAACGTCTCATTCCAAAGTAAAAAGGCAAAGATGAGAACAAACAAAGGCGTCAACCCTGCTAGAACGCTGATGAGTGATGCTTTTCCTACTGAAAACCCTTTGTGTAAAACAGTATTAGCGGCGAAAGATCCAAAGCCTAGCCCCATACCAACAGCGACATCTGCCCAGCCGTACCATCGTTGATTTAACAACAGTACCCCTACTACGCTGATGATAAAACCTATACAGAAAACACCAAATAGTAGTAGATCGCGATTTAAGCTTTTCTGCGATGTCCATTGATACAAGATCCCTCGCAAACCAAAGAAAAAGGTTGCGAGCAAAGCATAAACAATCCACATAATAAATGAATCTCATGTTCGTAATGATTTAATAGCTTAAAGTGAAAAAACAGCGCTTATAAATTAATAACCTGTTTTATTTATAGATGTCTGGGATTCTATCGTTTCATTATATGCTTTATTGATGATTATTTTATTTCAACTAGATGAAAGCGTTAGCGTAGCTAAAGAACGCATTTACTAGACAGTTTTGTATGAATGGCAGATAGTTTGTAGAAACATACTTCATAGCCGCTTCACTACCCTTGAAGGTATTAAGCGACCGCTTCAGACAAGGAGCAGACGGTCAACGCCGCCAGCACGGGCAGCCACAGCACGCAGCGGTTTGGCTGTCCCTCTGAGTGGTTTTAGCACAGTAATTCCCATTTGTTTAAGTAGGGTGTTAAATCACCTTTCATCACGCGCTTTTCTTCTTTCCATTGTTTCGTGATTGTTGGAACTGCGTCACTTGGAACCACAAAAACATCTGGTGAAACATTCAAATCTTCGAATTTATTATTGTAAATAACGAAAACCCAAAAATGATTCTCCGTAGGTACAACGTTATTAACTACTAGTGATGAATAACCCCGAACAGCTTTCACATCAATTGAAATGGCTTTTTCATTTTCCAGAACTACACGAATATCAATTGCCTTCTTATTTCCTTGGCTGACATATGCCTCAACACCTCGGCGATATAACTGAGACAAGATGAAATACTCAGCAGCAATACCGGTATTGAATGAATTCGGTCTTTTTCTCTTTTCTGGCATGAACTCTCCTAAGTGCTAACGTCCAAAGAACGGGCTAAGTTACGCTTGCTAAAATGTTGAGATACGAAACTAAGCAAGCGTTACGTTTTCCTGTTAATTTGCTTGTTATGTTCATTTTCAATTTCTTCCCCAAGCTGTTTCATTAACGCTCTTTTATATTCATTTAACTCATCGGACTGTTCTTGAATATTTTTTGTATATTCATTCCAATCTTTTTCTTCCCACCCTTTAGAACTTTTTTTAAGGTATACCGTTCTATATATTTGACGCGCATGATCTCTGTACTTTTGAAAGTTTTGGTGCACTTCCAACTTTCCTAAAATTAATAACTTTGACTCCGCACAGGAAAGGATCAAAAACGCTGCGTAGCATTCTCTTTCTAACTTAGTATGCTCTTCATCACAGTATGGTAGTTTTTCGTAATTTCCATCTCTTTGGTGATCATTCCAATTCCTAACATTTGCACAATAGTCAGAAAAGGTATTATTGAATTGTTCGATTGAATTTTGTGCCTCCATAAAGTGAGACAATTTCATTTCTATGAACTGTTTATCTAGTTCAGTATTTCGAGAGATGAGAGCGGTCTTTAATTGAGCATCAAAACTTTTTTCAGCTTGTTTCAATGTTGCTTTAAAGCCTAGCCATGCAACTGCTAAAGTGATTAGCAGAGGCAAAACCTGCTTTGCCAATTCAATAAGATTATTCTTTTGTTCAGGAATTACTGCTTTTTCTAACGCCTTAATTATCAGTTCTTCAGGTGACATGATTTATCCTCCATGAACATAACAGTTTATTACTGAGACTTCATAGTAACACCCGTTTCCACTGAAAAACCATTTTTGGTGTTTTCATGGGAAAGGTTAAATGTCTGCTCTACGTACTTTGAAGACCCATGAGCTAAGCTGACTGGCACCAAAAGACAAACAGCGGACATTCAACGAAGTCATTTTCCTAATTCTGAATTTGGTCACATGGGCCATTAGCAATAAGATTTCTATAGGTGATACGGCTGTTGTTTATTGCAGCCACAGCAACTAAGCTTAATTGCCTTTGATGATTTAATTAAAATTTTTTTGAAAGCTAAGCTTCAAATCGAGCTCAATTATTTCCAGCAATCACGTATCGGCCACCAAGCAAAACAGAAGAACAACAAAACAAAGACAGTCACTCTCTAGGCTCAAATATTGGCAGCCAGCGCGCTACCCATTGAAGAAATGGCCAATGAAAAACCCAGCATTCTCCACGGCACAAAACACGGCAATCATGTGCACGCGTTAAGCCAACCAAGCTTCTCAGCAGGTGACAAAATATGGCTGACTATTCAGCAATGGAATGGTGAGTTGCTCACCTTGTCGTGGGAACTGCCTGCGCATTATTTTGCAGCAATCTAGCGCTTATTTAGCATGTTCATGAGTTTCAGGTTAAAAGCTTGAGGCAGTTTCAGTATCAATATCAAAGCCGTCGATGGCAGGAAGCACGAAGTTTTCGATGTAGCGCAGTAGTTGATCAAAGGCTAAATGGCTGTCTGTTTTGAGATAAAGTTGTTCGGCCGTGTGTTGGATAATAATCCGAGCAACCATCAGCGTTTCTTTGTGCTGTTGATTAGCCATACTGTTCAATTTGGCTTCATCACCTTTGCGTAGAAAACGTGATGCGTCTTCGCGCAGTGCAGTAACTTCAATCCCGTTAATAAACTCCAGTGTCATCAGAGTAACCAAATAGCCATAGCTGAACTTCGACTGCTGGCTATTCATAGTGCCGACAGCCTGTTGCAATCCGATTTGATCTTCCTTATCAGTCACCAGCCGAATGAGATTATAACTGTTGTCCAAACGCTTTAACTGCCTTGCGTTACATAAGCCAAAGTGGGTTGTCCAATAGTAAAGCGCGGCTTTTTGATGATCACTTAAGCCGGGAAGAATCTCTGGTTCAGGCTTAGGATCATCCTCTAATATCATTTTTACCCAATCAACTTCGGTAAATCCCTCGCCCTCAATATCTGAATCTGCATCTCGTTTCCGCATCTCCGTGGTCACGGCAGCGATATCTGGTTCATCAAGATCTGGAGTCGAAGCATTAATCTCTTGTTTTTTTGGTTCTCTGTCTTCGGCGATATTTTTCAACCAATTCAGTTTTTTATCGCCTTTTTCCTGCCAGATGTCACTTAAAAATCCTGTTAGC
Source organism: Alteromonas lipotrueae (assembly GCF_019249215.1). Taxonomy (GTDB): domain Bacteria; phylum Pseudomonadota; class Gammaproteobacteria; order Enterobacterales; family Alteromonadaceae; genus Alteromonas; species Alteromonas lipotrueae. Next base: position 80,779 of record NZ_JAESDI010000006.1, on the reverse strand, counting down.
GATTTGTTGTCACCATCACTTACTACCACAGGCAGTTGAATCATTTTCGCCAGATAATCGCGAGCAATGGCACGCGCATCCTGCAGTGTATGGTACGGCTCAATATCCTTGTAATGCAGCGCCAACGCAGCCAGTGCAATGCGCTGATCAACCGCCACAACCACGGTGACTTGGGGTATATGCAGTACCAGCCGAATTGCTTCAAAGGTTTTTACTATGCCTTTTGGACTGCAGCGATCGAGGTCATCCACCACGAACAATAAACGTCGGGGCTTCGATACTTTGCCCAAATGATCATGACATTGTTCTTCAACAAAACCGAGGCGAATATTGGCGATCAGACGAATATCCTTTTGCATTTCGGTAATTTCACCAATATGCGAGACGTAGTTCGGCAACTTTATATAGGTAAGGAATTCCTTGGTCATGGGTTGGGAAACAATATCACGCAGTTGTTTAGGGAATTGCCACAAACTGGCCAATAAGGCAACAAGCGCGCCGCTGGTTAATGGTTTTGAAAAGTCAGGTAAAGTATTTTGGCTTAGCCCATCAGCTACTAACCATGACAACGCTGCGACGAAAAGCACAAACCAGCCCATTGATTGGAGCACTTTGGTAAAGTGCTTTTGCATGGCAAAGGCATAAATAAGCCGAATACGCCCGCCCACTGTCCATAGTAACTGTCGGACAAGATTCAACATCGAGCATGTTAGGCGCTTGTACCACTTGCTTTTGGTGTCAACAGGCTGTAGCCGGTCACAACAGGTTAACGCCGAAATCACTTCGTGAGCCATCGCCGCCTGACTATTTTTGGCATGCTCATAGGCCCAGGCGTTAAACTCGCCGAAGAGAAATGGCTGTCTACAGTCGCGGGATTTAAGTTCTTTTTTCAGTAATGCCAGCACTTGGGTTTTGCCGCTACCCCAGTGCCCCATTAACCCGATAGTAAGCGGTTGGGTATGCGCGTCATCACAAAGAATACCTGCCAGTCCGCTAACCAACGCTCCGCGGTTTAAGGTATCTTTTTTACTATTGGCGTCTTCGGCGGTTAGTTTACTCTGTGCCTCATACAAGGTTTCCGAGATAGCAGTGTCTTTATCCGCCGTTGCGCTTCCATTCAAATACCCCTCATAGAGGGTTAGCATGTGTGCCAGTGCATTTACATTGTCAGGATTCGAATCGGGTATTTCGCGAATAAGGGAGTTGACAGCGGGACTAAATTTGTTGTCTTTTATCGCCTTTATTTCTTCCGGGCAGCTTTCTAACCAAAGTGGACTATTCAGTACACTATTAGTCGAATCTCCATTTTCGGCGGTTTTGAGATCCTGTAAAAAGGCGCCTCTGACGACGTCGACGGACGAGGCGACCTCGACGGAAGAGGTGGAGGAGGCTCTGGTGGATCTGGCGGAGGAGGCGGTGTTGAAGGCGGCTATGGCTGCGGTGGCGGCTCTGGCGGCGTCGAAGGCTGCGGCGTCCCAGGCTATGGCGTCGATGGCTGCGCCGGCGGCTCTGGCGGGGGAGCCGACGAGCTTGTCCACTTGTCGCTGCTCAGTGGGTAAACTCGCCTGTTGCAGTATTAAGCGAATAGCGAAAAAGCTCGCCAATAAAAAACGCGCACGGTTATCCTGTTCGGGATGTGAATTTTCCTTTTCATCTGCGTCATCATGCTGTTTTTCAGATGCGTGCTGATGCCCTTCACTGCCGATAAAAAAGTTAAAATGCCCTTCAACACCAAAGAGTGGAAATACACGCAGAGCGGCACGGGCGGCTAATACCGCTGGCCATAAGTTGTCTTTTTCCCATAAAGTATCAAGCCGCTTTTCAACCTCTTTTCGATTCCATTCCTGTTCGGTATTAGTCGACACCATTGTGTGAATACACTCCGTTGTTTTTACACGAGTTTATTGAATTATGGGTGAATTTTTCTGCCTATTATCTAGCATGGTCATTGTTCACTTAATTGGCAAGTGTTGATACTGCCTGTTTGAAGTGGATGCCGGATCAAGTCTGGCATGACGACCGTATTGGCTTCAAAGAAACCTGACGCTCAAACCACATTGACTGAACCAGTCAACCACTCTCTACCATAGACTGGTCTATCAGTGTGCAGTTGATAATAGTGAGAGTCTACTAAACTTTAGGGTGGAAAATTCATAACTTCAAGGTCTGCATCACGTACAAAGCTGCCGCATACCCAAATAGCCCCAAAAGGCTATTACTGGCGCTTAGCTGCCTATAAAATACCGCAGCAAATAAAAAGGCCTATTCCCGCAGGAATAGGCCTTTTAGAAAATTATCAATGTTGGAATCTATATTAGGGTTAGTAAATATTAACGTATCTTCCTAACCCTGCTGCAAAATCCCAAACATCAACTTAAACCGCAGCACACACTCGCGTACCTTGGTCGATAGCACGTTTTGCATCTAGCTCAAGCGCTTCATCAGCACCACCAATAAGGTGATAAGGCATATTAAGCCCTTCAACGATGTCGCGCATTGGCTCTTGGCCAGCACAAATAATCACGTTATCGACAGGAAGTAGTTGGCTTTCACCATTAACAGTAATATGTAAGCCTTCATCGTCAATTTTGTCGTAGGTTACGCCTGGAATCATTTTAACCCCTTTCGCTAACAACCCTACGCGGTGAGCCCAGCCCGTGGTTTTACCTAAGCCAGCCCCCACTTTGTTGGTTTTACGTTGTAGCAAGAATATCTCGCGACTAGACGGCTCAGGCTGTGGCTTAACCCCTTCAATTCCTGAACGCGCGGTAAAGGTCATATCAATACCCCACTCTTTCATAAACGCAGGAATATCCTGGCTTGGGGTCGATTTACCGTGTGATAAGAACTCGGCCGTATCGAAGCCGATACCACCGGCCCCAATAATGGCTACGCGCTGCCCTACTGGCTTTTTCGCTTTAAGCACGTCTAAGTAGCTCATCACTTTTTCATGCTCAACGCCTTCAATGGCAGGCGTGCGCGGTTTAATACCGGTGGCCACCATCACTTCATCAAAGCCTTCATCATTAAGCATGGCTGCATCAACTCTGGTATTTAGCTTTAACGTAATATTTTTGTGCAGCTCAATTTGACGAGCAAAATAACGCAAGGTTTCATAGAACTCTTCTTTACCCGGAATTTGTTTCGCTACATTGAATTGACCACCAATTTCGTTAGCACTGTCGTAAATCACTACGTCGTGACCACGCTGGGCAGACGTTACGGCTGACGCTAAACCTGCTGGCCCTGCCCCAACTACCGCAATGCGTTTTTTGGTGTCGGCCGGCACAATGTTAAGTTCTAACTCATGACAGGCACGAGGGTTAACTAAACAGCTGGTTAACTTGCCATTAAATACATGGTCAAGGCAGGCTTGGTTACAGCCAATACACGTGTTTATTTCATCTGCGCGATTTTGCTGCGCTTTGCGTACAAAATCCGAATCGGCCAAGAAAGGGCGTGCCATCGACACCATGTCGGCATCGCCGCGCGCCAACACTTCTTCCGCCACTTCCGGTGTATTAATTCTGTTTGAGGTTATCACCGGAATGCTCAAGGCTTCACGGAACTTCGCTGTTACCCAGGTAAAAGCGGCTCTGGGCACTTTTGTCGCAATAGTAGGAATTCGGGCTTCATGCCAACCAATACCGGTATTGATGATAGTTGCACCGGCTTTTTCAATCTCTTTACCTAGCTGAACCACTTCTTCGTAGTTTGAGCCACCTTCAACAAGGTCTAGCATTGATAAACGGTAAATAATAATGAAGTGTTTACCCACTGCTTCGCGAACACGACGAACCACTTCAATAGGTAGGCGGATACGGTTTTCATATTCGCCGCCCCAGTCATCATCTCTATGGTTGGTGCGCTTAGCAATAAATTGGTTTAAGAAGTAACCTTCAGAGCCCATAATTTCAACGCCATCGTAACCAGCACGCTGTGCTTGAGTGGCTGAAAATACAAAATCTTTAATTTGCTGTTCTATTTCGTCGTCTTCTAATGCCTTTGGCTTGAACGGATTAATGGGCGCTTGCACTGCAGAAGGCGCCACCAATTTATCGCTATAAGCATAACGACCGGTATGCAATATTTGCATACAAATTTTACCACCTGCAATATGCACGGCATCGGTAACTTCTTTGTGGTGATTGATAGCTTCGTCTGTATCTAGTCGGCGAGTTGATGGATGGGTTGAGCCTTCTTCATTCGGGCCAATTCCACCGGTAACAATAAGGGCGACACCGCCTCTGGCACGCTCTGCATAAAACGCCGCCATATGCTTATGGCCCTTTGGCATTTCTTCTAAGCCAGTATGCATAGAGCCCATTAGCACACGGTTTTTAAGCTGGGTAAAACCTAAATCTAACGGGCGAAATAAACTTGGGTATACAGGATGATCGGTAACGGTCGTATTCATCATAAATCCTTAACTAGTGCCTGTTTCTTAATGCTTTTATATTCTGCTTTTACAGCGTGTTACTCGTAGGCTATTCGGTTGCCTGCACGCTAGTCTTTCATCTTATTTACTGCGCCATGAAGTGGCTCAAAATCAGGAAGCGATTGGGTTTTCTGTGCTTCCATGGCTTTCATCACATCTTCCATTTGGAACATACCGGCTTGCCACGTAGCCATGTAAGTCAAACTCTCAGCAATAGTGTGCTCGGTCGCGAAATTAATCATGGTTTTAGTGCCTGCTACCGCAACCGGAGAATTCATCGCGATAGACTGCGCAACTTTAGTCACTTCGCTTAGCATGATGTCTTGGTCATCAAATACCTTGTTCACGAAGCCTAACTGCTGAGCTTCTTTGGCGCCAAAATTACGGCCGGTATACGCCAACTCTTTTACTACACCAATAGGAATAAGCTTAGGTAAACGTTGTAATGTGCCTACATCGGCGGTCATGCCTAATTGCGTTTCTTTAATGGTAAAGAAGGCATCACTGGTGCAATAACGCATGTCACAGGCGCTAAGTAAGTCTACTGCGCCGCCAATGGCACCGCCCTGTACTGCTCCAATTACCGGCATGCGGGCTTGCTCTATGGCGGTAAAGCTATCTTGCAATAGCATCACCATACGGCGCATGCGCTCTGCACGCCTTGATGGGTCGCCTTTAAAGTCTTGTGCCATGTTCAAAAATACCGACAAGTCCATGCCAGCTGAAAAATGCTTTCCGGTAGAAGAAATGATAATAACGCGGGCGGTGCCCTCGTCGTCTATCGCGCGAATGGCAGCGGGGAATTCTGTCCAAAAGGCAGGATTCATGCTGTTCATGGCTTCTGGCCTGTTTAACACGACCTTTGCAATATACCCTTCTTGTATCACTTCAAGGGTAGAATACGGGTTTTCTTGTGACATTGACTCGGCTTCCATTTCACTCTCCTGTTAACATTTTTGCAAACTAGACGGCGTCAAGATAAAATGCAATGTTGACACTGTCAAGATAAAACGTTATCTATTCGTCTCAACCATAAAATAGGGTTTGGTTTACACCAGTATGACAAATGCAGCACAAACTTATCATCATGGCGATCTACGCACGGCGTTATTAGAGGCGGCAACCAAACGGGTGGCAGAATTCGGCATAGACAGCTTGTCACTTAGAAAGCTTGCGGAAGATGCTGGTGTGTCGCGAACCGCACCCTATCATCATTTTAAAGACAAAAGCGCCTTGTTAAGTGCTATTGCGGCAAAAGGTTTTAGCCAGTGGCATACCACCGCCAAGCGAATATTCGATCAGCATGATGTGGCACCCCAGTTGCGATTTCGTCAGTTTATTCATGAATATATAGGGTACGCGGCGGATAACCCGCAAATGTATGAGCTTATGTTCGGTCGTACTATTTGGCACGACAATGGCGCAACACAGGGGCTCAAAGAAGTGGCTTACCCTTGCTTTCAGTTTCAAGTTGATATGACGAAATACTGGCAGCAAACAGGCCTACTACCGGCAGGGCAAGATGCGCTTCGCATGGCGCAAGTGACGTGGGGTACTTTGCATGGCATTGCACGGCTATTGATTGATGGGATTTATGCTGATCGCAGTCACATTGATGAAATGTGTGACTGCGCCGCCGATTTGTTTATGCAAGTGTCGAAAAACTAACGCATTAGCTAAATGGGCGCAACACGCCCTTCATGCTCGGCTTTAATAAAATCGACCGCTCGCTCCGCAATCATGATTGTGGGCGCGTTAGTATTTCCGCCAATAAGGCTTGGCATCACAGATGCATCTACCACACGCAGGCCTTTTACGCCGCGCACTTTAAGCTGATTGTCGACCACGGCCATAGGGTCGCCTTCACTCCCCATTTTACAAGTACCGATAGGATGATAAATGGTTTCAGCCCGCTCCCTTAGAAACTCAAGAAGCGCTTCATCAGACTCAGCATCAGTGCCTGGATGCAGTTCACTGCCTTCAAATTTATCAAACGTAGGTGCAGCTAACAGCTTTCTTGCCATTCGTATGCCTTCAATCATTACTTGTCTATCTTCAGGTTCCGTGAGGTAACCTGGGTCGATAAGCGGGTGATCGGCAGGATGGCTGCTTTGCAGTGTAATACTGCCCCTGCTTTTAGGGTACAAACAACACACATGCACGCCGTATCCATAACCAAAGGCAAACTTTCGCCCGTGATCATCTAATATAGCGGGCAAGAAATGAAATTGAATGTCTGGCCCTCGGGTAGCAAGGCTTGAACTTACAAAACCGCCCGCTTCAGCCACATTAGAAGAATAAATTCCCTTACGGTGAAAAAGATAATCGTACGAGGCCTTTAGGTACGAGGGTAATGCACCAGCAGCAATCGCATAACCTTCTCGTGCTTTACAGGTAAATTGAACAATAGCGTCTAGGTGGTCTTGTAAATTTTGCCCCACCCCTGGCAGGTCATTCATGACATAAATGCCTTGGTCTTCCAATTCGTTTCTTGGCCCGATACCGGAAAGCATAAGTAGTTGGGGAGAGTTGATAGCGCCGCCGCAGAGTATTACTTCGCTATTAGCCGCTTCACGGTTAATAGAATACCGCGCAATTTTGCCTTTTTCTCGTACTTGCACGCCAATGGCTCTGTTGTCGTCAAATAGTACTTTTTCCGCGGCCACACCGGTAAGTACAGTAAGATTATTGCGGTGAAGTGCTTGGCTTAAATAGCCTTTTGCGGTTGAGCAACGCTGTCCGTTTACTTGGGTAACATGATAATAGCCAATGCCTTCACGTATATCGCGGTTGAAATCATCTACAACATTAAAATCTGCGTGGCTTGCGGCTTCAACGAAAGCATCGGAAAGCACACTGGTGTGCTTAAGTTGAGAAACATGCAGCGGCCCACCTTCTCCATGAAATTCGTCTTCACCTTTGAAGAAGTTTTCAGAGCGTTTGAAGTAAGGCAGCACGTCCTCAAAACCCCAGCCAGCTGCGCCCTGCTCTACCCAATAATCGTAGTCTTCTTTTTGACCACGAATGTAACACATAGCATTAACGGAACTGCTGCCGCCTAGTGTTTTTCCTCGAGGCCAAAATAGCTCACGATCGTATAGTTCTTTTTGTGGTGCGGTATGATACCCCCACCCTATGCCTTCAAATCGGCTTAATAGCGATAAACCAAAAGGAATATGAATAAGCGGGTTAGTGTCTTTCGTACCGGCTTCTAGCATAAGAATTTTCAGAGCTGGGTTTTCAGATAATCGTGCCGCTAATACCGCACCTGCAGACCCACCGCCTACGATGATATAGTCATACTTACCCTGAATCTCATTCATGCATTGCTCCAAAACACGTTTACGCGGTGAAATACTCAGTTAATGCCTGTATTACTATGCAATTACGAATTGTAGGCGCATGACTGAGCTGTGCCGACTCTTATTATTAGATGCTTAGTATTAGTCACTTATTATCAAAAATAAAATGATATGCAGCATTGTGGTAAGACCAGACTATCAAAATAAACAGCCCATCTAAAAGTGATATGTTATATATTTTAAAAACTGTTTTATGTATAACGAGTTAAGACCATCATAGCCCGCCCGAGTAATTAAATGCATAGCATGAAAAAATGAAACTAGGTTTGCGCGACAGAGGTATGCTTCTTATTTCCCAGCTTTTAATCAAGCTAGGAAAGCTTCGCTACGACCAATTTTCAGCCGATGAACTCAATATGTTACTGTCTGAAAACCTGCCTCAATCGTTCCCCTTAGCCATACCGGCAGGCCAAGCTCATGTCGTGGTAAACAGTGGCAAATTAACCTTTAATGCCCCAAGCAACCGCCTATGCATTCAATTATTAGCGTCAATCACCATTAACGTTGCTGAAACGACCATTTATCGTGCCCACCTTATCATTACGCTAAGTGCATCACCGGACTACAACAAACATGAATCTACCCTTTATTTTACCGAGAAGCAGGTAGATAACATTACGATGGTGAATGACGACTACGCCTTATTAAAAGACACGCAATTTTTACTTTCTCGCTTTGTGCCCGGAAATTTAGATGCATTATTGGGCCGCTCGCTTAAAAGTATATTATCACTGGTAACCGTGGGTACTTCCGACCAAGCGGCAGAATATTTGAAGCTATTTTTAAGCGGCTCGAAACAAGCCGTACTTGATTTCCATAAGCCTCAAATTGAAAAAGCCATATTGGACAAAATGGCTACACTCCCTCTTCACCATATAATGCGCGAAGATCAATGGCGGGAAGTGCTTTTTGCACGCTATGGAAAAACGGTTAGAGTCGAACAAGCCTCGCTACGGTTCTATTTTTAATGTTCGCTTACAATCGACACAGGCACCGATTCTTCATGTTCCCCTATATCAGTAATACGCAGTCGTGGATTATCTATACAAGCCTCTAACATCTCGAAAGCTTCTTGCACATAACCGGCTAACGGCTGCAATGTACTGATATTTTTGTTGCAGCAAACAATACCTACATTGGCCACCCCTGCATAAGTCATCAACGTGATATTTACCCCGCCGCCTGGGGTCATGGTGGAAATGGGATAACAGGCTAGTAGCTTACTGTCTTTTAAATATCGCGTATCTCGTGGGCCAGGTATGTTCGATACCAAAATATTAGCGATAGGTTTAACCACATTGGAAATATTAAGCCATTCAAATACCAATGCTAAGGATTGGATCACGATGGTGTAACCACTGAAAGAAGCCGGTCGGGCTCGCATAGCGGCATGTTTAACTATTCTATGGTTAATAATAATCTGGCGTAGACGCAGGTAAGGGTCTTGATCGCCATGGGCCAACTGTACCGGCACAATAGCAATTTTATTGCCTGTGGTTTTCTCTCCTGGCTTTCTGAGGTTGATGGGCATATTGGTAAACAATGCTTTTTTAAAAACCTGACCATGATCTTTTAGTAACCGGTGCACGCCAATATCAAAGGCACACAAAAGTATCTCGTTGGCAGAGGCTCGGGTGCGTCGGGCTAGCGCTTTCACCCGTTTAAAATCGATATCTGTTGTAGTGACTACCCTTCCCGCTTCAACCTGCCCAGTTAACACAGTTTTAGTGCCTGAAAAAGGCACGGGCATATAATGGGGATTCACTCTCAACAACTTCAAAAAAATGCGTATTAAGATGACCAGCAAATCGAAACCGGTTTTTATAGCGCTTCCCACACTCAGTAAGCGTTTGTAGAAACTGGGGGAGTCATTGCGTTTATGTCGTAGTCGTTTCACCGCCCAAATAGGCGTGAATTCAGAATTATTAGAAGCAGAAACATAGCAAGACTGAAACCACCTTACTAAGGTCGCGCCATCGCCATACATATGATGTACCTTGGCGTAAATGGCATAGGTACTACTATTAGTATCGAAGATGAAATGGTATTGCCACAGAGGTTTATCGGGATCTAATCGTGCAGCGTGCAGTTGCGCGACAAATTCATCTAGATTCTGTCGGTTACTCACATCGTCAACGTGATGCAATTGAACATGATAATCCATGTTCAAATGTTTCACTGGAGAAAGTCCTACCGGATAGCCTAGCACGGTTTTTACAACGCAATTAAACGGTGAAGTCCCTTTTGCAAAACCTTTAATTTCATTATAAATAGCGGGCACATATTCAGGGCTTTTCGCCCCTTCTGGCATCTCAAGTAATTGAAGACATCCAACATGTTTTGGGTTGTCGTCGGATTCCGTAATCCAAAAGGATTTATCAAGAAAACTAAGTGTTTTACTCATCGACTATTCCTTTGTATTAAACATATCCTGTGGCACATGCTCAGTGACATTCGCTAATGCATGTGAACGCAACGCATCTAAAATACTGTTTTGTTGTGTTTCACTGAGTACTAATCGTGGCAGTAAGCTAACCATCATGAGCGACAGCGCATGATAACGCTGAGATGTTTCATCCATATGGCTGTTAGTTTCATCAAATTGACAAGACTGGGTAATAATGAGACTAAGTAAATCAACCAGCAATGTGAGATCTGAATGCGATGCGACCAATACCTTCTTATTGCTCAACGTAGTCAGTAATTGAGAAAGCTGCTTGCGTAAACTTGAAAGAATATTTTTACGGGGCTTTTCAATTAACGGATATTTTTCAACAATATCCGCTGGGCTTCGATAAAAAAACCGAAATACGTGCAAGCTGTCTACCAGCAGATACAAGTAATACATGACATCTTCTGCGGTAAGTGAATCTAAAGCGTTGGGTACCAGCATACGCTGCATCTGCTTTTCATGCATACGCATAAGCGCACTCACCATGCTTTCTTTGCCCTTGAAGTGGTAATACAAATTGCCAGGGCTAATATCCAACTCCATGGCAATATCCACACTGGTAACACCATTCTCCCCGTGCCGATTAAACAAGGTGAGTGCCGTGAGTAAAATTCGCTGTGATGTTTTCATTTATAAAAACACCAAATACAACTGAGCGAAGCCAGCCAGTAGCCCCAATATGGCACCTGTGACAATAAGCTTCCACTCGTCTTGTTGATAAGCGGGGCGTAACACCCCTTCAAACTCTTGTGCGCTTAAGGCTTGCATTCGTTCGCTTAAATCTTGGCCTACGTGCAACGCGTCGTTAGCGTAATCATAGGCATACAACAGATATTTATCTGAATTATCGAATATCTGCTTCACCGCCAAGGCTTTCATTTTATGATAATTTTCTGAGCCCACACCCAGGGCAAAATAAGGCTGAGTGATAGCGACATAGCGCTCAATAGCGTCGTTAACGTGAAGCTCTATAAGCTCCAAAAGTTGAGCTGATCCAGAGCCATGCAATATAACGTGGGTAATATTTTTAGGCGTGATCAACTTCTGCTCAATAATCTCAGCGTACACCTCAGACACTTCTTTTTGCCGTTTAAGAAACATCCCTTGTATGGTGATTGGGCCAAACTTAAAGGGTCGTTTAGGCTCAAATATAATTTTTATCGCAATCCAATTTGTTGCATAGCCCACTAGAAGTCCTCCAAGAGGTAGAATCCACCAGTTTTGAAAGAAATACCATAAAACCATGGTGGGTAGCCCGAAAAGGAAACCAAAATAGAAACCTGAGCGCACTATAAAGGGAAACTCTTTACTACCTGCGGTAAGAAAAATTTCATTAATTAACGAAGGTGAATTTACCAGTTGCTCAACAACAAGTTCTTTTATGTCTAGAATTTCGGCTACATTGTGCTGAAAGTCATCCACCATCTTGTGAACCACATTGGGAATATCATTTTCGATACGCTGATATACAAGGTTTTTTCCTTGCACGGGAAGCGCTGCCCACAATTGAGGGGCAGACTCGGACATAACGTCGTTAACGACTTTACGGGTAACCTGGCCAAGCCGTCGTTCTATTGCTTTGGTAAGATCGCTAGGGTCGATGCGCTGCGCGAGCTCTTCAACACTTAGCAACTTGCCTAAAACAAGCTCAACCTCAATTTCCGCCATTTGTCTGCGTTTAGCTGGAATTAACCCCTGCCAGCCAAATATAGGCTTTATCCCGACAAACTCGATGGGATAAAACATCATCTTTACCGCGAGGTAATTTGTTAACCAGCCAACCAGTGCGCTTATCAGCGGAATTGACAGCAAACTCAGTGTTTCTAAATTCCATTCCATATGGCGAACAACTTGCTCGAATTATATTTATTCTCTTTCAGGCTACTGAGTGCTTACGAATTGGTCAATGTTTTATCTCTAAATGCACGAAGGTTTCCAAAATTTATTAAAATACATCAAATAAACCCTCTTAATTTTGGTTGATTCTTGTTAGGTAGCGCATTCTAAATTTCCTTTGTACACTTTTTGTATGCTCACTCGTGACAATGAAAATATGGCTTTATTTGACTTACGTTTAAAAAAATTAGACCAAGACATTGCCCATGCATCAAGTTATCAAGCGTACCAAGAAGCTTGCTTAGCGCATGACGAAATTTCCGGTGCAGAAGCGTGGAAAGCCGATGATGCATCAGATGATTACGATTACATACTTATCCAAAAACGGGTTCAGCGCTTAAAAATTGCAAGAGGCAATGGCGACATGCATGCGCTTATGTCAATTATTCATGAAGGCTTGCATGGGAATCTGGGCAATATTGCAAACCCAGCTATGCGCCGCAAATGCAAGTTGGGCACTAAGTATCTCATCGTGCAATTCATTGAAGAGGTCAAGCTAGCTCTTGATCAAATTTACCAAGCCAATGAAGACGATGTTGACTTTTATGAGAAGCTGTCATTTTTTGAAGAAACCGCCCATGCATTCGGACGCAGCTGTCTTATGCTATCTGGCGGGGCTGGATTGGGGTTCTTTCATTGCGGGGTGGTAAAGTCGTTAAATGAAAAAGAGCTGTTACCTTCTGTTGTGTCAGGCGCAAGTGCTGGTTCCATTATTGCCGCCTTGGTCGGCACACGCACTCATGATGAACTACTCGAGGCGTTAAGTGCTGAAAATATCTACGAAACTTTCAAAAAATGGCGAAGTTGGGCGGGGTTTGGCAGAAATAGTTTGTTTGATAGCACTGCCTTAGAGAATGCATTAATCAACCTTTTCGATTTAACCACCTTTGAGGAAGCTTATAAAAAGACCCGTCGCCATGTAACCGTAACGGTATCGCCTGCAGATTTACACCAGCATTCTAGGCTACTAAATGCCAAAACGTCGCCTAACGCCATTATCACCCAAGCGGTAAGAGCGTCTTGTGCCGTGCCGGTAGTATTCAGCCCTGTTCAACTTCGCGCTAAAACACCTGCAGGTAATATTGTCCCTTATATTCCTAACCGACGTTTCGCTGACGGCTCGCTAATGGCCGATTTGCCCTTTGACAGGCTTGCAAGATTGTACGGTGTTAATCACAGCATTGTAAGCCAAACCAATCCGCTCGCCGTGCCATTCATTCAATCTACGCGCATCAACCCTCAATCATTGTGGGGGCTATCAACGCGTCACGTGGGGCAACTTTTAAAAAGTAACAGTATTTTTGCCATCGATATAATTGAAAATATGACTGACAATAAGGGCGCTAAACTTGCTATTCATAAAGTGAAGTCTATTATCGATCAGCAATATGTTGGGAACATAAACATTCTTCCCAAGCGACAAATCCGCAATTTGACACAGGTTATCGCGAATCCCAGCTTAGAAAGTATAAACGCGCTTATCGTGAGTGGAGAAAAAGCAACTTGGCCGCAGCTAGATGTTATTGAAAAAAATACCAAAATTAGTGAAAGTTTGCGGTATTATCTTGGTAAATTGAAACAAAGAGAAGCGGTTGAATTAGGTCACAGTGCCTAAATACCCACCCCACGCAAGAATTTGGCTAGCTTTGGGGTTAAACAAACACGAAGGATATCGGTGAGCGCACAAACTCAAAGCCCAGACAGCATCTACACGCAGCAAGTTAAACAATTAATAAACATGGTATACCCGCAAGAGGTTGGCTATGGTTCAGTCTTTGAAGATGCAAAACATTTTTTTTCTTTAACCCCTGAGCTGGAAGCGCACGTTGAAGAATTAAAGGCGCAGTTAAAAAAAGCGAAAGCTTCAGCAAAGAAAGAAGTACTGATAGATCAACTCAAAAAGCAAATTAAAAACTCTAGCCAAAAGCTCGAAGAGGAACGCCTTGCGCGGCTTGCTCGCATTGATGAAGTGAGCAATAAGCTTATTAAGCTATGCGAGGGAGATAGCTGGCAAGAAACCCAGCAGCTAAGTGCAAAATTTCTTGGCACCTTAATGTTACTCACTCAAGGCCCTGAGGGTAAGTTTGCCCGCATTCACCAGCGCTTTAAGCCTCTTTATAAAGCTGTATTGGTACTAAGGCTTACCGATAAATTACTTAAACACGATACCATTGCGCACAAGTACCTTTCAAAATATCGTGACGCAATTTCTCGGATGCGGGGTAACCGCTATTGGCGTGAAAAGTGGCGTGTAGAATTAGGCCGTCCACTAATTACTGCCTCTTTGTTACAAGATGTAGGTTTACAAAGCCCAGGTGCATTAACGATATTACGTGGCGCAAACAACAATCTAGATGAATTCCGATTACTTGAAGAGTCTCAGCGAAAAGACTTGTTGAAGCTAAACTATCAATTCACCATGAAATACCTGGTTGAAGGTTTAGGCATTCCTGCCTATGTGGGGAACGTGAAAGAAGAACGTGACCGATTTGTGCAAACCCACAATGAAGCCAATGATTTTGTTAGCCAGTTGGTAAAAGATGCCTTTGTTTGTAAAACTGGCTTAGGTGAGCTGATTAAAATACCGCAAATTTATGCGTCTGTTATTTTTTCAACAAAAGCTGATTACAGCCGAAAAAATTTACCTAAAGGCTATTTACTTATTGAGCAGCTATCAAAAAAAGGGGCCTTAAATAAAAAGCTAGCAGAGGACTTTGTTGATTTGGTCGGTTACTTCCCGCAAGGCTTCGGTGTTACTTTCATTCCCGTAAATGAAAACGGCCAAGAAAAAGACCAATATGAATGTGCGGTGGTGGTGGGATTAAATCCAACTAAACCCGCTGAGCCAATCTGCAAAGTGACCACGCGCAATCAAAAGCATATTAGCAGTGGTCATATCGAAGTTATTGAGAAAAGCAGAAACCTCTACTTCCCCGCTAGCAGAAAAAAATTAATGAATGTGGATCAAGCCCGCTTGAAAGAAATCATGAGCCAGCTTTCCAGTAATTTCACCCCAGACGCGATAGATGATTTGCTTCCCAGCTTTTGGGAGCCTTACGACTACTTCAGTTTTAAGAAGCACCAAAGTCTGTGGAGCAAAACGAGTTAGCCCTATGGCTAAACGTTAAAATCAACCATCCGCTGCTGCTAAAAGCGTGAACAAGCTACAAGAAGAGAGTGTCTACCCTCTTCTTTCTTGTTGCGCTTAGGGTGTAACTTTCTACCGATACCGCATTGGCAAAAGTCATTACCTACCCTACCAAACACTGCCTTCGCTATCCGCTTTTTGAGCTCTATCTTTACAGTACCATATCAGCATTGTCTTAACTTCAGGTTTAAGAGTCGCTATCGGTCTTGCTGTCGCCAGAAGCTTTGGTCGCCGTTGATGTACTGCTCGATGTTGCAGGCTTGGTTACTGTGGGTTTAGCTTCTGAAGTCTTAGCCGCTGTAGTTTTTGCCGCTGCTGGCTTCGAAGCTGTAGCAGCAGTAGTGGTTGATTTAACCGTGGTAGGTGCTTTTTTAGCTGTAGTAGCTTTATTGGTCGTCCCACTCGCTTTAGTTGCCGCAGCTGTTGTTTTGATGGCAGGTTTTGAGGCGGTTTTAGGTGTCGCTTTTGGAGCGGCCTTGACGGTCGACTTTGGTGCCGCTTTCGCAGGAGCTTTGGCTTTCTCAGCTGCACGCTTCGCGGCAAGTAACGCCACTTGCTCTACCAATAAATCAACTTTAGCAGAGAGTAGCTCTATCTGATACTCTCTTTCAACTCGTGCTTTTCCACCTGAAAGTAAGCTAAAAAGTGGCGTCGACATCACTAACTGTTGTGCGCTATCAACTAATGATACTGGATTGAATCGACGCTTCAACTCACCTTCAACTTCAGCGCCCTTGCGCTGCATAGCCTCAATTGAAGAGTGAGTATCGTCAATTTTTTTACTGACTGTAGTCGCCGTACTTTCAAGTTGCGCTGATATTAAATCAGAACCTGCTGTAAGCCATCCAAATAAGGGTGATGATTTGTGATTCTTAGGCATGTAACCTCCCGCTTCGAAAACGAATAGGGCAAGGTAGTTTACACTAGCATTGGCACTAGCATTTGCGCTAATCCCTTTGTAAGTACTAGTACTATAAGCAACTACCTTGCTGAAAAATAGCAACAATGCATCTGATGTGCTATTTATTCGCCGCTAGCTTTGCTACGGCTTCCGTTAACGCGTCAATTTTTGCTGAAAGCTCTTCAATACGATGATCTGCAGGGTCGGTATCTAGGCCCAATTTTTTTCGTACATCTGCTACACGGTTTTCAACATCATTGGTGGTCGACTTAAACTTACTACGCGCATCGTCTTCCAGCGTTTCACCCTTGGTCACTAAGTCATCAAACATTTTGTTCGCGTCTTCACTTAGCTTTTCGTAACGACCTTGCGCTTCTTCTACGCTTTTTCCGTACGCGCCAAGCCCTGCTAGCCAAATTTTGCGAGCCATGTCTTCTGCTTCGTTAATTTTACCTTTAATGGTATCAGTGGTTGTCATCGTCAGCTCCTGTGAATGTTCGATTACAGAGTCACTATACAAAGTACAATTAGAAACCGCATACTAATAAAAAAACAAAACCATAATAAGTTTACACTTGGGAATGGAACCCAATCATATTCCCTTCTGTATCAGTGGCTAACGCAATAAACCCATATTCACCAATCGCCATTTTTTCTTTTTCAAGAACGCCTCCTGCGCCAACTACCCTACCCGCTTCATCAGCACAGTTCTCACATGCAAAGTACACTAAGGTGCTGTTTTTACCTACTGGGGCGCCCTCCATATGAACTAATGCACCACTGGCGCCATAGTTTTCCATATCAGAGGGGAACGTCATCATACTGAATGCGCCTTGGGATTTATCTGCTGAGGGATCTTCCAGTGCTTCTAAGGAAACCTTCAGCACGCTTTCGTAGAAAGCCTGCGCGCGAGGCATATCTTCAACATAAATTTCAAACCAACCAACGGGATTACTGTTCATAGCATGTTTCCTTTTAGTATTAACAAATGCTAAATGTAAAAACAGGCAAATGCTAAAGCACTTGCCTGTTCGTTATGTCAGTAAAACATAGTGATGCTAGCTTAATTCTCGACCGCTAGATTTCTATACCTGCCAGGTAAAACACGAATGCATATTCTAGCGCTGTTGACTCAAAACGTTTGAACCGACCAGATGCACCACCATGACCTGCTTCCATATCTGTTTGAAACAACAACAAATGATCATTCGTTTTGTAGTCTCGTAGTTTCGCAACCCATTTCATCGGCTCAAAGTATTGCACTTGTGAGTCGTGAAGCCCTGTTGTCACTAACATGTGAGGGTAATCTTGGGCACTCACTTGATCGTACGGTGAATAAGATAAAATATAGTCGAATTCATCTTTATTCGCAGGGTTACCCCACTCTGTATATTCCCCGGTGGTTAAAGGAATGGTGTCGTCACTCATGGTAGTAACAACATCCACGAACGGAACATGCGCAGAAATCCCTAAATAAAGTTCAGGTGCCATATTCGCAATCGCGCCCATTAACAAACCACCCGCACTGCCGCCCATCGCGAACACACGATTAGGATCGGCATATTGCTTTTCAATCAAGCCTTTTGATACGTCGATAAAGTCGGTAAATGTATTAATTTTGCTGTGCATCTTACCGTCTTCATACCACTGTCGGCCTAACATTTGGCCGCCCCGAATATGGGCAATCGCCACCACAAAGCCTCTATCTACTAGCGATAACCAACTACTTCTAAATGTGGGCTCAATCGTGGCACCGTAAGAACCATACGCATACTGATACAGTGGATTAGTGCCATCTTTGTTAAACATATCGTTACGATAAACCAACGAAACGGGAATACTTGCCCCATCTTGCGCTTTAATCATGACACGTTCAGAGGTATAAGCCGCTGAAGAAAATGTGTCAGAGACCTTAGTTTGTTTAAGAACCGCTTTATCAAAGGTGTTTAAATCGATATCTACAATGCTTGCGGGCGTAGTTAACGAACTATAATAAATACGTAAGGTATTGGTATCTTGCTGAGTGTTGCCGGTAAAGTAAGCGCCGTAAATAGGGTCATCAGTAGGTATTACTGTGGCTTTATCAGTGTTTAAATTGTGCGCAACCAGGCGTAAAACACCATCTTGCTTTTCTTTTACAACCAAAAAGTCACCCAGCACTTCAATATCTTGAATGAATACGTCAGGGTTATGGCTAATCACCTCTTCCCATTTGGACATGTCATCGGTTGCAGAAGCTGGCGCTTTCATGACTCGAAAGTTAGTTGCTGCATTGTTAGTCAGAACAAAGTAACTATCACCCGACTTTTCAATGCTGTATTCCTCATCTTCTCTAATGGGCAAAAATGGGACTGGCGCCTTAGTGGGCTGATTCGCATCAATTAAGGTCACCGCACTTTTGTCTGTGTGGCTATGATGAATGTAAATCATGTCATCATCTTTGCTTTTACTAATGTAGGTATAAAACGTAGGGTCAGTTTCTTCAAACACTAGCGTGTCGTCTTCTTGGGGTGTGCCAAGCACATGACGATAAACCTGAAAGCCTAGTAAGGTTTGCAGATCTTTTTTCACATAGAAAAGGTGTTTATTGTCGTTAGCCCACTCTACTGCACCAGAGGTACCTGTCAGTTGGTCAGACAGCAACTCACCCGTGGCTAAATTTTTCACAAAAATGGTATAAACTCGGCGGCTCAATGTATCTTCAGAGTACGCGAGTAAGTTATTGTCGGTGCTTACTGAGTAGTCGCCAATATTATAGTAATCATGACCTTCGGCCATCACATTCATATTCAGTAATACCTGTTCCTCTGCATCCATCGATGGTTTACGCAGATAAATAGGGTATTCATTTTCCCCAGAGTATTCGGTGAAGTACCAATAATCATTCTTTAAATAAGGAACCGTTGTGTCATCTTTCTCTATTCGGGCAATCAGTTCTTCATAGAGTGTTTCTCTGTTAGCTTTTAATGGCGCCATAACAGATTCTAAATACGCATTTTCTTTTTCTAAGTGTGCCAACACTTTTTCATCTTCTCGACTATCATCTCGCATCCAGTAATAGTCATCATTGCGAACGACACCGTGAGCCGTTAACTCATGAGGAATTTTCTGTGCAACCGGTGCTGGAATATCAGTAATCAATTTAACGCCTTGCTGTTTTTCTAATTTTGTTTGTGAGGATTGTTCCACGCTAGTGCTGTTATCGCTGCACGCCCCTAGCGAGAGACTCGCCGTCAACGTCATAAACGATGCTATCCATAAAGATTTCATGATAGTTCCTTTTCCGGGAGATGATATGTGACAAAACTTAACCCCAAAGTATAGGTAATTTCTAACGTTAATATAGGGTTAAAAAGCACTAATGCGACCAAACTTAGTTCTAAATAGTTACAAGCTGTGTCTTAAAACAAAAAAACGCCCTGAATAGGACGTTTTTAATAATACGCTAATAACTACGGTTTTAGCTTGAGGGTGAATTCGCTTCCCCCTACTGCCATTGTGCTAATCCACGATATCTTTAGGCATGCTGTCTCGTACTTGCTGCCATACTTTGCCACTTTCGATACCATAATCTCTTACCACTACAGGTACCTTGTCGTGTCTTTCGTTTTCTGCCGCATCGAGCAATTTCGCGTAATAAGCTTTAGCCACGTCTCGCGCTTGTTGATGATCGAAGTAGAACCCACCAATACGCGAGTACATACCTCTAAAACCATTCATCATTAACACGAACACATTATTGTTTGATGCCAATGCTAAATCATGGGTCATTTGGTAATCGAATTGCGCAAAAGCAGCACCGTCTTCTTCCACGTTTTTATAACGCGCAATAATCTCGGCTGACGCTTTGGGATTGTGACGAATTGCACCTCGGATAAACACAGCACTTAAATTAGTACGCGCGGCTAAAAGGTTGTCCACTAATTCAGGAATACCTTCTTGATCAAGGCGAGCCAAGGTTTCTAGAATGTTCAAGCCACAGCTTTCCCAAAAGTTATTCACTTTTGTAGGTTTACCATGTTGAATGGTTAACCAACCGTCACGCGCCAAACGTTGTAAAACTTCACGCAAGGTTGTGCGTGTTACACCAATAAGTTCTGAAAGCTCTCTTTCGGCAGGCAAAATTGTACCCGGCGGGAAGCGTCCACTCCAAATCGATTCAACAATATATTCTTCGGCAAATCCAGCGGGACTCTGCGCCTTATAAATCATAACTATTCGCCTGCACGTTATTGTTATTCTGCGACTGATTGTACCAGATGCGCTTTTATTATCACAATGAAAAATCCCATGCCAACAACATTTGTTAACAATTCATTAAAATAACCCTAAAACCTTTGCGTTAATGGTTTTTTATCACGCAAAAGCAGACTTCCTCAACGCAATAAACTACATTGTTAGGTTGATTATCAACCTAACTTGAGTATTTCCGCTAACTTTCCTTTTATGGGGTCTGTGAATTGCTTTCTCAAGGTTGTAATATCATGTACGCTTAATTTCGGACTATTATAATGAAAGCAGCAAAACTGCCCGATTATCGATAACTTGCAATCACTTGCCCTCGATGAAAGTCAGTTTATGTTTGCAATAACCAGAAATTCAAAACGTAAAGACGCACGTTAGCGCCTTTGTTGTAAAAGGAATAGGAACTCATGCAAACCTCAATGATCTCGGCGGTCTATAGTAACTTTCTGGGACACGCACCAAATTGGTATAAGCAAACCATAATCGCCTTTCTCATTATAAACCCAGTATTGTTTATGGTTGACCCCTACTTGGCGGGTTGGACATTAGTGATCCAATTTATTTTTACGCTCGCAATGGCGCTCAAATGCTATCCATTGCAGCCAGGTGGTTTACTATTGATTGAGGCCATGTTCATTGGGATGACAACCCCCGGACACATGATGCACGAAATCGAGGTTAACCTTGAAGTGTTGTTGCTTCTGGTCTTCATGGTTGCCGGTATCTACTTTATGAAAGACCTGCTTATGTTTTTATTCACCAAGTTAGTGATTGGGGTTAAAAACAAAATGGTCTTGTCACTATCGTTTATCTTTGCATCAGCCTTTTTATCGGCGTTTCTTGATGCGCTAACCGTGGTTGCTGTAATCATCAGTGTGGGTTTAGGTTTCTATTCTATTTACCATAAAGTGGCTTCAGGCAAGGAATTCCACTCAGATCATGACCATACAAGTGACGACGGAGTAGATTCGCTAGGCAGCAATGACCTAGAAAATTTCCGTGCCTTCCTTCGTAATCTAATGATGCACTCTGCGGTAGGTACCGCACTGGGCGGCGTGATGACTATGGTAGGTGAACCGCAAAACCTTATTATTGCTGATAAGGCCGGCTGGGATTTCGTCGAATTCTTTATCCGTATGGCCCCTGTTAGCTTACCTGTTTTCGTATTCGGCTTATTAACCACCATGGTTTTAGAGAAAACAGGTTGGTTTACGTATGGTGCAAAACTACCCAATTCAGTGAGAAAAATCCTTACCGATTACAGCGAACATATGGATAAAAGCCGCAGTAAACGTGAAACGGCTAAGCTAGTGGTTCAAGCCTTGATTGGCGTATGGTTAGTAGTAGGCTTGGCTACACACATGGCGTCAGTAGGGTTAATCGGTCTTTCTGTTATTGTGTTAGCAACCTCAATGAGCGGTATTATTGAAGAACATGCCTTAGGTAAAGCGTTTGAAGAAGCCCTTCCGTTTACCGCATTGCTTTGCATATTCTTTGGCGTGGTAGCAGTGATTATAGACCAAGGCTTATTCCAACCGGTTATTCATTGGGTACTAAGCTTTGAAGGTGAAACTCAGATGGTGATGTTTTACCTCGCCAATGGTGTGCTATCTATGGTGAGTGACAACGTATTTGTAGGCTCCGTGTATATCACAGAAGTTACTGCAGCCCTGCAAGCTGGCCAAATTACCCGTGACCAGTACGATATGCTAGCCGTTGCGATTAACACAGGAACTAACTTGCCAAGTGTTGCTACGCCTAACGGTCAAGCTGCATTCTTATTCATGCTAACCTCGGCTATTGCGCCTTTACTACGTTTGTCTTACGGCCGCATGGTGATGATGGCGTTACCATACACCATTGTGCTAACCATTGTGGGCTTGGTGGCTACCTATGTAGGCTTAGCCGATGCAACTCAATGGTTGTATGACATGCACTTAATCGAACATCATACCGCAACAGAAGCTGTTAGCGGTATTGTTTCACACTAGGAATTAGACATGCGTTCAGTAGTACATCGCATTAGTCACTGGGCAGAGCACAAGTCTTCATGGCTTGTGCTTTTCGCCACATCTCTGGGGCTAGAACTAGCCGCACTTTATTTTCAATATGGTATGGGCCTTAAGCCCTGCATCATGTGCATTTACCAACGTACTGCTATGTACGGCATTGTACTGTCAGCACTTTTTGTATTGATTAAAAATAACGGCCTTACTCGTATGGTCGGTTTTGCCGGTTGGGCAGTATCTGCTGGCTGGGGCTTTTTAGTCGCCAAAGAACATATTGGTATTTTAAATGCACCAAACCCTTTTTTCGCCAGCTGCGAAATAGTGCCTAACTTTCCATCATGGCTGCAATTGCATGAGTGGATACCTGCCATTTTTGCCGCCGAGGGTGATTGCTTGGAGGACAGTTGGCAGTTTCTTTCAATGGGAATGGCTGAATGGATGCAGATTATCTTTGCCGCTTACTTTGCGGTTTTTGCTATTGTGTTTGCATGCCGATTGCTGGATAAGAAGCCCTTTTGATAGACCTTTCTATCTTGCCGTCTAGGCTCCCTCCAATCCACACAGAACAGGGGCCGGTGACAATACAGCGCATAGCCCCTAAACATATTGAAGCCTTGTGTGAGGCTTCACAGCAATCTATTCACCATGTAAAACCCTGGCTTGGTGCTGCACTGTGCCCAGTTACTCCCGCCTTGGCGAAACAATGTATTCAATCGATGGAAGCCGCACGCGAGTCAGGCTATGGCTTAACCTACTTGCTTATGCACGATGAGCGCTGTTTGGGCATGGGAATTATCAACTATATCCACCACACCCATTTAACCGCGAATTTGGGTTATTGGCTTCGTTCAGACTCATGTGGAAAAGGCCTAGCAACGGCCATTTGTGAGGCGTTAAAGAAATTAGCCTTTAATCAAATGAATTTACACCGACTGGAATGCCTAATTGAACCTAACAACAAAGCCAGTTTGCGCGTAGCCGAGAGAATTGGTGCTGAAAAAGAAGGACTTTGCCGCAAACGCATTTTTGGACGAGATGCGCTACTTTACAGTATTATCGCTTAATCTAAATCTTCCAATGGCCAAATGGCAATATAATCTTCGAAGGTGTCTAAATCTACATCGGTTTCAAACACCGTTTTGTTTCGAACAGACATGCCATTTTTGTGCATCACATGTTTCTTGCCCTTATTTAATAGTGGATGCCAAGACGGCAAACCTCGCCCTTCATGCAGACGGCGATAAGCGCAGCTAGTTGGCATAAAGAAAATATCTTTTAGGTTCGCTTTAGTTAACTGAACGCAGTCTGGCACAAGTTCAGTTCGCTTCGCATATTGGGTACATTCACAACTTTTTGTATTTAGCAGCGAACAGACAATATTCGTGTAATGAATTTGCTCATTGGCATTGATGTAATCCGTCGGCGCTTGCGCTTCCTCGTTTTCATCATCAATAAACTTGTGTAAGCAACACTTTGCACAGCCATCGCATAATGACTCCCATTCCTTCTGGCTCATTTCTTCAAGGGTTTTGGTTTCCCAAAAAGGGGCAGTCATTAGCGTACAACCTTTGTATTAACAGTAATTTTATCGTGTAAGATGGCTTCGATAGTGTCACCCGCAAGCAATGGCCCTACCCCGCTCGGGGTGCCGGTTAGCACCACATCACCCGCATCAAGGGTAAAAGTGTGCGACATGTGGGCAATTAACGGCACTATTTTGTGCAGCATCATTGCAGTATGCCCTGATTGACGCACTTCACCGTTTATACTTAACGTGAAATGTAAATCTTGTAAGTCAGTGATGGTATCGATTGGAACAAAGCCTGACACTGGGCAACTTAAATCGAAGGACTTTGCGCGTTCCCAGGGTTGGCCTTGCGCCTTAAGCTCGCGCTGAACATCACGCAAGGTTAAATCTAAACCAAGACCAATACCCCAAATGGCCGCTAACACTTCATCTTCTGTTGCTTTAGACACCGTGTGCTTTAGCAGCACAGCAACTTCTAGTTCGTTATGGCATTCACCTTGGTCGGTAGGAATACTGAGCGGTTTGCCCATGTCGCACAACGCCGCTTTGGGTTTTAAAAACAACAGGGGTGAGGCTGAAACTACAGATTTCATTTCTTCAATATGATCAAGATAGTTGCGACCAATACACGCCACTTTACCTGTGGGCAATGCAATGGGATTGCCCTGAAGTTCTAAATGTTGATACATATTAATACCCTCGCTTTATACGTTCTGAAAGGTAACCTACCGACACACCAAAGTAACTAGAGCGGTTCCATTTCATCAAGGTATGAAAATTATTATAAACAAGATAAACACGCCCTTCGCTGCCATCAGGCATAATAAGAGAAGCCGGAATATCAGCGTTTGGCAAATCGCTACCGTCGAAACGTCTAACGCCAGCTTGTTGCCAATCGGCTAAAGGCTTATAAAGACTTTTTGAAAGGCCGAACTCTTTTATAGGCTGAGTTAAAGATACCTGCCTACCCCACGTGCCGTTATTATCCCACCCTTCTGATGATAGGTAGTTTGCAATAGAAGCAAAAACATCGGCTTCCGTTTGCCATATATCTTTTCTGCCATCACCATCGTAATCTACCGCGTAGTTTAAAAAGGAGATTGGCATAAATTGGCTTTGCCCCATGGCACCAGCCCAAGAACCTTTCAACGCATCAACGCTGGTATGCCCTTCGTCAAGGATAGTCAGCGCGGCAAAAAGGTTGTCTTTAAACAGTTTTTCTCGGCGGCCTTCGTACGCGAGTGACGCCAAGGCAGACAGCACACTGTAATTACCCTGAATACGTCCAAAATTCGATTCATTACCCCACAGCGCAACAATAAAGCGAGGTTGAACCTGAAACTTCTGCCCTATCTCTTCAAGCAGTGACTTGTGCTTGTTGTACATTTCAACCGCTTGTTGCACTTTCCAGTCAGGCACACGACTGGCTAAGTAACTATCAAGGGTAATTTTCTTTTCAGGTTGATTTTTATCAGACTTGATAACCGTTGGGCGGAAACTAATATCATTAAAAGCGTCGTTAAGTAATGATTCATCAAAGCCCTTTTGCTGGGCTTCGGCTTTTAACGCTGTTACGTACTCGGCAAACCCTTGTGCTGTTTTGTCTTCGGCTTGGGCAAAAGCAATGCTTGCCACAACCCCCGCTACTGCAAGTAGCGATGCAGTTAACCATTTAGCCATGCTTAAAACTTTTTATCTGGTGTAGCTTGCAAACCCAAAGACGTGCGATGGGCCATCAATAAGTCGTCTTCTTTAGGTGGCATTTGAAGGTAAAAACCTTTCTCTTCAAGCTCATTTACAAGCTTTTGCTTATCCACCCCGGCTAGTTTCTCGTGCTTATCTAACGATAACACCGTAACTAACTCTGGCTTGCCAAACTTCTCTTTTAGTATTTCAGGTACATCATCAAATTGGTCTTTATTAGGCACATATAAATACATGCCTAGGTGTTTTCGTGATTTATAAATCGCGCACAACATCATTTCGTAAACTCTTCAACGTTAGAGACTAGGATTTTTACCTAGTAACTTTTCTAAATGGGGTTCAAATAGCGGCGCTCTCCAACCAGATAATACATCTGGCTTAAGGCCTAGCACTCGGGTTTCGTCACTGTCGAACCAGTACCATTTTAACACCTGGTTCAATTGTTTTTTAGACGCTATAACTTCAGGCGACACATTATTTTCGCTGGCAATTTTATCGCTCACGGCTTTTAGTGATGCTAATGTTTGCTTGTAGCTTGCAACGTCAATTAAGCGACTTACTTTAGGTAACCTCTGTGGCTCAGAAGTAGCGGCATATTTATCTCGAGCTTCGCTTATTAGCGTAATTATAGTCTCACCGTAGCGCCTAATCGATTGTGGGTTCACACCGTGAAGTTGAGACAGACCCGATTTGCTTGAAGGCATTAGACGCGCAGCTTCATAAAGATGTATTTCCTTAAATACAAAATTCAATGCCATGTCTTTTTTACGGGCAGTGGCGAGTCGCCATGCGGCAAGTGCTTGTAGTACGGTAAGCTGCTCTTTTGATAAACGCCAGTTGTTTTTAATCTGCATATACGCAAATTCTTCCGGCATTTGACTGCGCTTTTTATCTGCTAACTGGGCTATTTCTTGATATACCCAATCTAACTTTCCGGCTTCATTTATTTTTTCTACTAAATGTTCGTAGCAAGGTAATAAATACAGTACATCGTTGGCCGCATAGCTAAGCTGTGCTTCCCTTAAAGGGCGTGCTATCCAGTCGGTACGAGATTCGCCTTTATCTAGGCTAACATCGCACAACAACTCCACCAGCTTTGCGTATCCTAGGGATGCTCCCAAGCCTAAAATACTCGCCGCAAATTGACTATCGAATACGGGTGTTGGTACGGAGTTAAAAGCGGTCAGGAAAGTCTCAAGATCTTCTGAGCACGAGTGTAGAACTTTTACCACACTGGTATTTTCCATTAAGGCAACAAAGGGCGAGAGATCATCAATCGCAAGCGGATCGATAAGTACTAACTGATGCCCATCATATAACTGGATTAAACCAAGATGAGGTGACAGCGTTCTAGTGCGAACAAATTCAGTGTCTAGCGCTACCGCTTTTTGTTGCTGGGCAAGGTTGCACACACTATCGAGTCTTTCAAAGGTGGTTACTAATTCATATTGCATAATAATAAAAAGCCGGCTTACGCCGGCTCTACAGTTTTCCTAATTCACTTACCGAATTAATCTCGTAGTTCCCGACGCAGAATTTTACCTACATTGGTTTTAGGTAGATCTTCTTTGAAGACTACCTGCTTAGGCACTTTATAGCCTGTTAAGTGTTCTCTACAGTGCGCAATAACCGCTTCAGCAGTGAGCGAATCGTTGTTGCGAACAACAAACAACTTCACCACTTCACCACTGGCTTCATTTGGCACACCAACCGCTGCTGACTCAACAATGTTGTCATGCATAGCAGCCACTTCTTCAATTTCGTTTGGAAACACATTGAATCCAGAGACGAGGATCATATCCTTTTTACGGTCAACAATATAGAAATAACCTTCATCGTCTACCGTGGCGATGTCTCCGGTGGCAAGCCAGCCATCTTTAAGAATTTCGTCGGTGGCTTCTGGGCGGTTTAAATACCCTTTCATCACCTGCGGGCCTTTCACCCAAAGCTCACCTGGTTCGCCTTTTTCTACCTCGTTACCATCATCATCAAGAAGTTTAATGTCGGTAGAAGGTACTGGCATACCAATGGCGCCTTTGTAAGCGTCAATTTGTGGTGGGTTTACCGTTACAACAGGTGAACATTCCGTAAGGCCATAGCCTTCAAGAAGTACGGTACCGGTAACCTTTTCCCACTTTTCAGCAACAGGGCGCTGAACGGCCATGCCGCCGCCTAAACCAAACTTGAAGTTCTTAAAATCAAGTTCGCTAAACCCTGGTGTGTTTAACAAACCGTTAAACAAGGTATTTACACCCGGAAGAATAGTGAATGGGTATTTGCTCAGTTCGTTTACAAACCCAGGCATATCTCGTGGGTTAGTAATCAGTAAGTTTTGGCAACCGTATTTAAGGAACATCAGGCAGTTCGCAAGCAATGCGAATATATGATAAAGCGGCAACGCAGTTACCACAAAGTCTTCGCCTTCTTCTATTACCGTTTCTAAAATGCCAGAAACCTGCTCAAGATTCGCAATCATATTGCGATGCGTCAACATGGCGCCTTTAGACACACCAGTTGTTCCACCTGTGTACTGCAAGAAGGCCAGTTCATCGTTGGTTAAATTGGGGCGTGTGTAGGTTAAAGATTGCCCTTTCTTTATCGCGCTGGTGAATGACGTGGTAGCAGGCAAATTAAAAGCCGGTACCATTTTTTTCACGTACTTCACTACCGCATTCACTACCCAACGTTTAGGTATAGGCAACATATCGCCTAGCGAAGTAAGAAACACTTCTTGAATATTTGTTTCACTAATCACTTCTTCAAGAGTGCACGCAAAGTTTTCAACAATAACAATTGCCTTTGCATTCGCATCGTTTAATTGATGCTTCAACTCTCTTGCGGTATACAGCGGGTTTACATTAACCACAACCATACCAGCACGAAGTACACCAAACATAGCTACAGGATACTGTAGTAAGTTCGGCATCATGATTGCCACGGCATCACCACGCTTCAACCCACTATTTTGTAAGTAAGCAGCATACTGTGCAGATAATTTGTCGAGTTCGCCAAAGGTCATCGACTGACCCATGTTGATAAACGCAACTTTGTCTTTAAACTTTTTTACTGATTGTTCGAATATATCGACAACGGATGCGTAACGATCTGCATCAATTTCTGCAGATACACGAGGATCGTAAAACTTGAGCCAGGTTTTTTCCACCAAAACCTCCTTCACTTATTTTTAACACAAAGGCGCGTGTTGTCTCACGCGCGTTTGAGCAACTGGTCTAATAACTTGCGAATAGTATAGGAAGTGTAAAAAAAAATAAACTATACAGTTTACATTTGCTCAACAAACTGACGGATTAGCACGCCAACTTCATCAGTTTTTTCCATGTGAATATGATGACCGCCTGTTAATTGCTCAAACCGAGCATTTTTAAACCAAGACTGCCTTTTGTCATAAACACTGTCCAAGGTTTTAAAGCTACTTGACGCACCAACGAAAAGTATAGGACAAACTATCGCACTCATGATGTTTTCTGCCTGTTCTTCGGTTAAACGAAGCACAGATTTAGTGCGAAGACGCGGATCGCTCGACCAAAAACAATGGCCACCGGCATCTTGCGTAAGATTCCTTTCTAGAATTGCGCGCGCATGCTCAGCTGGAATATCAGAGACTTTGCAGCGGGCTTTCACTGCATCTTCTAAATTAACCAAGGTTAACTTATTGCGCTGTTTTTTCTTGCGGCTAAGAATGGCGTCCCGCATTTGCTGTTGGCTAGTATTCGCCGCTAACGTTAAGGGGCCACACGCATCAAGGCTTATCACACCTTTCACTTTTTCAGGAAATAGCCCCGCATATAATGTTGCCAAAATGCCGCCCATAGAGTGCCCCAACAGTATAACCTGTTCCCACCCTTGATCTTCTATCAATGCATGCAAGTCTTGTAAATAATCAGCTTGATTATAGTGCATGCCTATCGGTCGGTGCGATGAACGGCCATGCCCAGCAAGATCAAGCGCAATAAAGCGTTGAGATTGCAAATACGGAGCAAGTAATCGTAGGCTTTCTGCGTTATCTAAATACCCATGCAGCCCTATTACTACGGTTCCAGCACCTTGGTTTTCTAGCGCGGCTAAGTGTAAATTTCCTGCTGTAAATTCAGTTTCTATCATGTTGCTCCCTTACACAATATGGCGGCAATATATTGCCGACACAGAACAAAATACTGCCAGATAAAAAAATAGGGAGGCAAAATCCTGCCTCCCTAGTAAATACATATTTTTATTTAAATACGATTATCTTTACGAAAATTTTCATCTGGTAGTCTACCTATTTCGATTTATCCTTGCGCATTTTGTCATGCGGGCCTGAAATAGTGTTAACGTTAGATTGCGTCTTTATAGGTTTAGGACTAGACGGAGAATTATCGTAGCGAGTTACCCGAACTCTTCTATAACTTGGATAACCCCAGGGTCTGTGTCGCATAAACGGTGAATACCAACCAGTACCATAATCAAAATAATACATGTTCACGTCGTAAACCTCTTGTTTACGCCACATGTGGTAGTCATCAGCCAATATTGTAGGATATATGTATGGTTGTTCACCTACCATGCCTGATGTGGGCGGTACCAATTTACCAACAAACGTGGCCGAACGACCTTCTTCAAAAACAATGGGATCAACAAAACCGTCTATTTGCACTTTAAAGCGCCCAACCGTTTCGCCACTACTGTTAGGCTTGCCATAGTTGTTTAGTGGAAAATGAACAAGTTCGATGAATGTTTTGTTTGGCTTATTTTCGACCCCAACAATAACACCGCCCCACCGCGCCATTTTACCTTGTGCGTTGGCGCCAGAGGTAACGGCTTTGGAATAAGAAACTAGCTCAGTACCTTCAGGCACCTCTACGCTTTCTGGCACAATCGCACACCCTGCGAAAAGTACCACACTTACTATCACTAACATTCTAACCAGCATGAAGCCTCCTTTTGGCCGCCTAAGCACTTTTAACCTGGAGCTGAAACTAAGCGCCGAGAAAATATATAGTACTACAAATAGTAACGAATCGAACCACATTGCGCTGAGTAACGGTGTAAGGCTGTTAACCCGCACATTCACTCGAGACAATCATTAAAAAATACCATTACCGATGGAATACATTGACTTAAAAGTTAGCATTGATACATAACAAATGCCATAAAGAACATTGATTTAAAAGATTATCAATCTTTAGACGGGATTTTTGACAAAAAGTTTAGTTAGGTTTTATAACGCTTAGTGGGAAGACGTTAAATGAAGGCAATACTGCGCCAGAAATGCACTGATTTAATGTGAATACTAGGCATAAATATCTACCCCAAACATGCTTTGTACAGACTCACGTTCTTGCTGCTTTTCAAAGCTGGTATACGACGCGATGGCTTGTTGAGAATAGCCCGCACTATCTTCACGTACAAAACGTTGATAAGCCTGTGCATTGTCGGTGCCTTGCGCATCTGGGGCCACCACAATATGGTTGTTCTGCTGCTTCCCCTCACTATTGCTCTGCTGCTGCGCATCTTTATTAACTTTAGCGACGCGCCCTTGCGAAGGCTCTGATTGATGTGATGAAGGTATCGAAAAATTGTTAGTTATATGCATACCAAAACGTGTCAGTCTTTTAAATTAAACCAATTAATATATGTAGTGAGACGACTACATCGAATTTCAATGTCGCAACAGCCATCTTCTGAGCGATACAAGGTTCAATGTTGTTCGCTACGTTGCAATCTATGCTTCAAGAAGCCTATGTTGCAAGAAGCGACTGCAAAAATCGCGCCCAGTTACTGCACGCTTCCTTATTTAATCGTGAGCCATGCAGGATAAGACATAGTTAACGGCAGAGAATGTGGTTTAAACGTATATCAGCCTGAGGGCTTCCCCCCTTATTCGCGGCCCGGTAACTTTTTCCATGTTACTTTGTCTCGTAGATAAACAGGTTTTACCTCACTGGCCACTTGTACATCGCCTTTGTTCGCGAGTTGTTCAGCAAGTGGAAGCATGTAAACCGCATCAGGAAATTCAATAGACACTTCATGGTCTTCAGACAGCAATGCTTTAAGTGCCGGATAGGCCTGCCAGCCTGTACCAACAGGCTCAAACTCACCAATAGCCTCACCTTGATTGGCTGCTATGGCTTCATTGATAAGCTCTACAGCAGCTTCAGGGGGGCACACCTGCTCTGCAATCACCTCACTCAATAATCCGTTGCCGGACTTATACATGGCAAAATACACTTCGCCCATGCGGGCATCGGTAGCACACACTACCCAAGTAGCCTGTTTACTTATTACCGCTTGCTGTGCCATCGCCGCAAGGGTGCTTACGCCGGCCACTTTTAATCCACTACCTAGTGATAAACCTTGAATCATGCCGGTAGCAATGCGCACGCCGGTAAAGCTGCCTGGGCCTCGCCCAAACGCTAGTAGATCTAAATCGGCCAGAACAAGCCCTGCATCTTTTAACACTTCATCCAACATAGGCAGTAAACGCTGGCTATGTTGCTGTGGGCAAATTTCGAAACGTGAAACAACAGCGTCACCGGTATTTAGTGCTACTGAACAGGCTTCTGTTGCCGTGTCTATGGCTAAAATTTTCATTCTTTACTCTTCATCAATTCTTGCAAGGAAAGACTCTACTTCGTCTAAACTTCGGGTTCTGCGCATATTCGGCAAGCTACCTATAAAAGTTTTCGCATAGGGTTTAGTCACTAATCGGTTATCGCAAATAACCAGTACGCCTTTATCGGTAGGGTCGCGAATTAATCGCCCTGCACCTTGCTTTAAGGCAATCACAGCTTGGGGTATTTGAATAACACCAAACGGGTTTGCGCCGCGCTTTTTAACATCGTCCATTCGGGCTTGTAACAGTGGGTCATCTGGTGATGCGAATGGCAGTTTATCTATCATGACGCACACCAAATCATTCCCTCGTACATCTACCCCTTCCCAAAAAGCGCCCGTGCCCATTAACACGGCTTTTTCGTCAGCCAAGTACGCATCTAATAACGCCTGCTTAGTTGTTGTGCCTTGTACTAATAGCGGGTTATCAATTTCATCTTCTAGCTTACCAGCTATTTCACGCAACATGGCATGACTGGTAAATAACAAAAAGCACCGGCCTTTACTGGCTTTAATCAACCTTTTTGCCGTATTCAACAACGTTTCTCGCATAGAAAAACTGTTCGGCTCGGGTAAATACCGAGGTACACACAACATGGCTTGTTCAGGGTAGTTAAAGGGGCTATCTAAGCCTAGCGTTCTTGAGTCTTCTAACCCCATTCTGCGCTGAAAATGTTCAAAGCCGCCGTTAACCATTAAGGTCGCCGAGGTAAATACCCACCCGCGAGGCGGCGATGCCACAAAACGGCGGAACTTAGCTGCAATAGACAACGGCGTTAAATGCATAATTAAATGGCGCGTCGTGGTTTCATACCACAAGCTCACATTTTCTTGTTTCTCATCGCTTAACGAGTCAAGTTGTTCCCTAACGGACACTATTCTTTCATAAAGATTATCTAAATCTTTGTCGCGACCAATATGCAGCTTACACACTTCATGTAGTACCCCTAGCGCTTCTGCTAGTTTACCCACTTCTAAGCGCACATCGTCACGCATCAAGGCTTCGGCCCAGTTTCCTCGCTGAGTTGTATCAGGGAAAAGCAGGCGTAAATCTGCAGCAATCATGCGGCATTTGTCGGCAGCTTTGTCTAACTGTGCCGCGTCTTTCAATACGGTTCTAAAAATAAGGGTAATATCTTTGGCTAAATCTTGAATTTGGCGCGTGGAAAGCGATTCACCAAAGTAGTCTGCGGCAATATCGGGTATTTGATGGGCTTCATCAAATATAATGGCGTCAGCTTCTGGAATAAGCTCACCGAACCCCGTATCTTTTAATGCCATGTCAGCGAAAAATAAGTGATGATTCACCACAATAATGTCGGCATCTAACGCCTTACGCCGTGCCTTAACCAAATAACACTCTTCATAATCGGGGCAGTCCCGACCAAGGCAATTGTCAACGGTAGACGTCACTAATGGCAACACCCGAGCATCTTCAGGTAAGCTTTTCAGCTCGCCCATATCGCCAGTTTTAGTAGTGGTAGACCATAGTTTCACTTCAGATAGCTGCCCTAACACCTCTTTTTCCACTAACGTGGAGTTACCGCCATGTTGTTCTAGTCGGTGCAGGCAAAGGTAATTAGCACGGCCTTTTAACAACGCCGTTTTGCGCCTGTTGCCAAGGGCTTTTTTCACTAAAGGCAAATCGCGATGAAATAACTGTTCTTGCAGGTTTTTCGTTCCCGTCGACACTATCGCTTTGCCTCCAGCCAACAGTGCTGGCGCAAGATAAGCGAAGGTCTTCCCCGTACCGGTCCCGGCTTCAACCACTAGGGAGCCGGTTTCATCAATGGCTTCTTTTACCGCCTGCGCCATTTCTGTTTGCGCTTCACGGGGAACAAAGCCATTGATGGTCTTAGCAAGTAAACCCGTGGAAGAAAAGATGTCATCGATAGTTGGCATAGTGTACTTAACGTAAAAGTGAAGATTTGGCCGCTAGGCCACAAAGCGGTGCATTATGCCAAAGTTTTTCGAAAAATGGTTAGTAATCACAAAAATTCCATACCGAATGACAGATTTCATTTAACACTGACCTTTACTCATAGCTGCTTGCTGTTCTATATAAGCTCAGTCATATAAGCTCAGCCATACTTGCCAATTAATAAGAGCTAATCCATACCTGATAGCCCCACGGGTCAATTTGAACGGCCTTATCAATATGCAAGTGTTCAGTTTCGCTTTTACTCTCGTGGTGGGAAGAACTTGAATCGAGCGTGCACTTATAATAATGACCATTAAGAATAGGGTCATTAAACGTGACGTTGCCTAAAGTGTCTGAAAAATTGATGATCACTAACACTTTATTGTGTTCATCCATTCTCACAAAGCTGAATACCTGTGACATAGCGTTACTTGGCACCTGAATCATACGTGAACCAAATTCACCATTGCCCAAGGCAGGAATAGATTTTTTTATCTTAATGAGCGCTTTATACAAATCACCAATGCTATGAGGTTGCCATTCAATGGGATCACGTTCGAAAAACGCTAACCGCTTTGTTTCCCCGGCTTCTTGGCCATTATGAATGAGCGGCATACCTTCGCCTAACACCGACAATACAATGGCGCCTTTTAACGCATCGCCAAATTGCTCTGCCTGAGTACCATCCCACGCATTTTTATCGTGGTTACTCACAAACGTCATTCGATAAGCACTGTGCGGCCACGCCCGTTCATTCCATGAATAATATTTTCTCAGTCTATCAAGAGAACATCGCCCATGAGCGAGCTCATGCATGGTTTCATTCCAGCTCCATGCATAAGTCATGTTAAAAGCGGTTTCGTGTAAATCGCGATTTTCCCACTCTGCCAACATAAATACGGGTTTTATGGCATCTAAGGCAACACGCGCTTGATGCCAAAAATCGTTCGGCACATACCCCGCTACATCACATCGAAAACCATCAATATCAAAGCGTTCTACCCAATAGCGCATGGCATTAATCATATAATCACGTAGCGCAGGTTCGTCGTAATCAAACTCGATAATATCTGACCAATCCCACCAAGGAGACGGGCGAAACTCACCGTGGTGATCTCTGGCATACCAGTGAGGATGAGTATCCACTAGAGGATTGTCCCAAGCGCTATGATTAGGCACCCAGTCTAGGATAACTTTTAAATTCCGGTTGTGCGCTTCTTGCACCAACTCTTGAAAGTCGTCTGCATTGCCAAACTCAGGGTTAATACCCAAATAGTCTTTAACCGCGTACGGGCTACCAAGTTCACCTTTTCGATTTTTTTCACCTATTGGGTGAATAGGCATAAGCCAAAGAATATCAGCACCTAAATCACAAATATGATTTAAGCGTTTCGTCACCTCTTTGAATGTACCAGATACAGAAAACTGGCGAGTGTTCACCTGATAGATAACGGCATGTTTCGACCATTCGGGCTGCTTTACACGATAAATTTTCTTGGGAGTTGTCTGAATTGTCATCCATGCATCCTTTTTTGCCAAACTATTCCTTTACAAAATATACACTCAGAAAATAGGTAAACCAGATACGCCGAGCAAAAGAACCCAAGTGCCAAAGAAAAGTTTAAGTTTTTGGGGTGAAAAAGCCAACACAACATACTTTGCTAGCATGCCACCAATAATTGCTCCCGCACCTGCAAATATCACTACGTCCCAAACTACGGCTTGGGTTACTAAAACGTGGTAAATTACAGCGCCCCAAACGGTAAATGCTGACAAGATGACTGCAACAGCAATCGCCATAGTCACGTTGAACCCTCTGATGATAAGATAGACAGCCACCAGCTCGCCTACCCCCACCGAAAGCCAAGCAGTAACAATCCCCCCGAAAAAAGAAACAAATGGCAATGCAACAATATCGAATTGCTCAGCATCGTGTTTTAAGGCAACCCGTTTTAAAAAAGGAATAGAGGCAAAGATAGCCACGGCAAGCAATATAGAAAATGCGCCAAACCCTAAGTGAATCTGTTCTATTCCTCCTTTGATGGGTGAAAGCACACTAAACGTTTCTGGGCCAAACTGAGCGAACCACACACCACACAGTGAGGCAGGTACGCTTAGCATTAAGCTTGAAGGTAACGCGCGCCATTGACTGTCGGTTTGATGATGACAACGTTTATAACGCCACCACGTAATAGCGCCAGCAGTCATGCCGCAGCATTGAATAGCGAAACTGGTGGCCACCACACTCTGAGATGAAAACTGTAAATGGTTAAAGAAAGGAACAAATACCACGCCCCCACCCGCGCCGGTCGCGTTTGCGAAAATAGCGCCAATAATGCCAAGCAAACTAAAAAGGCTATTTTCGGCAATAAGCACTAGCGGCGCGGATTGAGAAAAAATCACCACTACCCACAGTACAACCAAAAGAATTTTTAATGGGCTTTGTATTACCCATTGAAATAAACGATTCAACACATTCTCCTAAACGGCGCATGGAGATGGAACTCTCGTGTACGGCGAGTGTTTTTATTTAAACAAATCACGACGGCAAAATACCCAATGCCTACTAATATTACTAGGTAGTTCCCGTTTTATCCTTTGAACTTTATGTTAGAAACAATCTCACTCCAAGGTAAGAAAAGATTGCGGCTCACGCCTAACCGTTCAGCAAGCTGGCAAGATACTAAATGGCTGATGTTAATTTTTGCCGTTGCTGTATTCACTATTGCTATAGGCTGGGCGGTGGTGGGGGTTTGGGTAATATTACCCTTTGCCGGCATAGAAGTCGTATTGCTTATTTTTATCATGTACCAAGTGTCTCGCAGTACATACCGGTGGGAAACCATTGATATTGCCCCCCACACTATTCACTTTTGCACCCGACACCGCACCATCTCTTTTGCTCGCCCATCCGCGCACGTTGAATTTACCGAAGATGAAAACGACTGGCGCCTTCCCATCGTTACCTTAGTGGATGGCGAACAACGCATTGTCTTGGGCGAATTTCTTAATCTTGAGGATCGCGCATTACTAAAAGAAACACTAGGTAATGAAGGCATTATGGTATGCCGTAATCATTGGTGGAAAACCTAGTTTTGCAAAATGCGCCTGTCGCGTTAGCTTTATTGAAGCGAAGTTTAAATTAAATTTAATATCCATTTTTCCACCTATGAACTACAAATAGTAATGTCTATTCGTGTTATCTCGGAGAACAATTATGAATCTATACATAGAGTCAATTGAAGGCGGAAGTTATTTAGCAGCGACAGGGCGAGGTGCATCTCGCACGCTAGTCAGAGATAAGACCTCTCGACCCAAAACATTTCATTGTCTAAATGAAATTAAAGATCACTTTAATTCCGAGGAGTTTGAACATGTATGGCTGCGGCAATCCACTCCTTACGAGGAAATGGTAGGTCAGTCAGAGATTCCAGATGCGTTGGAGCTCGAAATTGATTGGCACCGCTAACTCGCCTATTGTCAGCGGTAATGAGTTACACAACATGCTGGTTGAATAGAGGAAACTTACTCGGTAAAGTGGCTGATTCTCATCTAATAGGACAATATGATGAAGTTCAGCCCACGTGCTTTTAGCTTAGCGCTTTTACTTACAAGTTGTGTAGTAGGGCTAACCACGCCAGCCTTTTCTGCTTCTGTTTTCAAAGTTAGTAACGGCGAAAACACCCTTTACATTGGCGGTACGCTTCACTTACTCAGCGAGAGCGACTACCCCCTTCCTGACGCCTACGACTCTGCTTATCAACAATCAGAAACGTTAGTGTTTGAAACAGACCTAGATGCCTTAGAAACACAAGCATTTGCGCAGTCTATGATGAAGAAGCTGACTTACACCCAAGGTAGCAGCCTTGCCAATGATCTTTCAGAAAAAACCTTAGCGAATCTATCAGCACACATGGAAGCCCGTGGTTTATCACTTTCTAACTTTATGATGTACAAGCCTGCTTTTTTAAGCATTACCTTGAGTATGATTGAACTTCAAATCATGGGGCTAACCAGTGAAGGCGTAGATAAGCATTTTTTTAATCGTAGCAAAAACGACGATAAAACCATTCTTTGGCTAGAAAGCCCCGAGCAACAACTTTCATTTATTCAGCAAATGGGCAATGGCGATGAAGATGCATTTATTCAATACACCCTTGAAGACGTTAAAACCCTCCCTCAGGTTTTACCTAAGTTAAAAGCGAGTTGGAAAGCAGGCGACCTCGACACAATGTACGAAGAAAGCATGGCCGATTTTAAATCCGAATACCCAGATATATTCGATACGCTTCTATCATCTAGAAACAAAGCGTGGATGCAATTTTTAGTGAAAGCATTGGCAACAAAGCCCACTGAATTTGTGCTGGTAGGCGCATTGCATTTGCCCGGTGAATTGGGTGTATTAAACATGCTAGAACAGCATGGTTTCAAGGTTGAGAAGGTGCAATAGCGGTAACATTTACATTTAAAATTAACCTTTGAGCACATTTTTTGCGTACTACGATTGTAGTGACATGCAATAAACGATTAAACCGACCCGTTTAGGTTTCTTCAATACCTAAACCCAAAGTTTAGACTGTACGCTTTAAAATTGAATCAAAGGAAAAAATATGAATTTCAAAAACTTAGCTTCACTTTCGTTGGTAGGTTTCGTTTTACTCGCAGTAACGGGCTGCGCCTCCATGGGTGACGGCAGTGTTGCTGAAAAGCGACAAGCTATATTAGATATGCAGCAAAATGCATTAGCTAGGCTATACACAGAAAAGCCTGATACTCGTTCTCAAGTTCGTGATGCGGCTGGCTACGCGGTATTCACGAATGCAAATATTAACGTCATTTTCTTTGCTGCTGGTACGGGTTATGGCGTAGTGAACAACCAAGTCACTGGCACAAAAACATATATGAATATGGCTGAAGGCGGTGTTGGCCTTGGACTAGGTGCGAAAGATTACCGCGTAGTGATGGTTTTCCATACGCAAAAAGCCATGAACTACTTTATCGAGAATGGTTGGACAGTAGGCGGTAATGCTGATGCTGCAGCTAAAGCCGGTAACAAAGGTATGTCAGCGGAAGGCGAAGGCTATTTAGGCAATGTTACGGTTTATACCATGACCGAAAGCGGCCTAGCATTGCAAGCCACAGTGAAAGGTACCAAGTTCTGGGTAGATAAAGAACTTAACTAATTGAAAATCCGCTTTATAACTTCGTTCGGTTTGCTTAGGAATTAGGTAAACCGAGCTATCCACTACTACACAATTCGTATGCGCATTTATAATTAAGTCCACTCTACTGAGTGTTCCTACTTAGTTTCCTCTGCCAAAGCTTCAATTTTCATCCACTGCGCTTTGGTACAGTTCTCAAGCATTTCAAAACCTGCGGCGGTTATGTCACTTCCCACCACGAATGGATGAGTCTGATTAGGCTCGCGATGATGTAGGGCTTTCATTTTACCCAAAGTGCCATCTCGCTTGGGGTGATTAGATAGAAAGACATCAATCTGTTGATCCTTCACTACCTGCTGCATTTTAATTGCCGATTGGGTATACGCTTTAATGCGGTTTGCATCAGGCCCATAGTTTAGCCCGGTGCCGCCCCATAATACGGCTTTGTGTGCAGCGCCATTATCCACTACTGAAAACACGACCGAGAGCGTGCCCGGCGTATGGCCTGGTGTATCAAAGAATTGAAACCGCATATGACCGACTTCTAAAATTTTTCCGTTGCTAACCGCGGTGCCCTCTTCAGGCGCCGCCCCCCAACTTGGACTAGAGAAGCCATCACCACCGTCTTGCAGCCACCTCCACTCACGGTCGCTCATTATCACTTCAACGTTATAGCGGGTAGATAACCACTTTTGACCACCATAGTGATCGCCATGTCCGTGGGTGATAATTAAATGTGAAATGGGTTTATCTGCTAGGCCAAGTGTTGCTAGCCCATCAACAATGTATTTGCTTGCCTGTGCTGCATTATTTAAGGCGTCAATTAGCACAATGCTATCACCCGTATCTATCGCCCAACTAGCCACGTTACCTGCACCCACATAATAAAGATTATCGAATACGCGCTGCGGTGCAATAGGTTGTCGTGCGCTACGTTTATGCTTTGCTGTATCTTGGTTTACTTGCCTTTTGCTATTGCGACTTGATTTATTTGATCTTGGCTCTCGCTTTATAGACATATTACGCAATGGTGAATCGATATCGCACAAATCAGCAAAACCGGGGTACATATGTGAGAAACTGAGCCCCGTGTCTGCAAACGTTCGAGCTTCAGTTAATTTTTCAGACGGTGCGATTTCGTCAGAAAAAACACCACGGCTATCGGGCTTTTCGCTCTTTAAGTTTGCTTGAAATGAGTTGCCTGAGACTGTCTCGCTTGTGCTTGTATAGGATGAGGCGGTATTGGCAAAAGCAATGTGCATTGGACTAACGACTAGTCCCATGCACATTAGTTTCAATAGAGTGGTAACGGAGGCAAGCGCGAGCGCTCTGCCTCCATCAATTTTCATCCGTTCTAAAATACCCAATTCACCCCAACCCATAATCTGCGTCCATCTTCCACATAACCATACTCACTGTATCGCATGGTTTTGTCTAACAGGTTATAAAGACCTGTTTGCAACTTAACATTGCGAGTCAACTTGGTGTTAAAACCAATATCAAATAACCCTAACCCAGGTGTCAGTACCGAGCGAGACGATACTGAGGTTAATGCTGTTTCTGCGCTGCGTACCGTCCATCTAGACCAGAGTTCTGAATCTTCGCTCAGTGTCCATGTGGTATTTAGCGTAAATAAATGTTTAGGTTGTTGTACCAATGGTAAGCCTGCATTGTCACCTGTTTTTTGCTCGGAGCGAGTAAAACTATACGCAGCATTGAAAGACCAATCTTCTAGTTTCAATCGTGAAGCCAATTCAAAACCGTAAGACTCTGCTTCATCGATATTAATATTGTAACGATCGGCGTCGTCTAAACAGGTATCCAGTTCACAACTCGTAATGGCAATTTTATCTTCAAAGTCGTTATGGAAAACGGTAACGCTCGTTTCAAAGCCTTGCGCGCCTATGTAATAAAGTGCAAGCTCTTTATTAAGAGTAGTTTCGGGCATCAGTTCGGGGTTACCATGAATGTCGCCACCACGACTTTCTTGAATCCACCCGGCTGCCATTTCACGCAATTCAGGCGTTCGGTATCCACTTGAAACACCACCTTTTAATACCCAATCGTCGCTCATATTCCATACCGCGTATAAACGCGGGCTAATTTCAGAATTGAACAATTCGTTATCGTCTAGGCGGATACCAGCAGTTAGCGCCACAGATTTAGAAATAGCCCACTCATCTTCGCCATAAACTGCCCACTGACTATTTTTAATTTCAGTTGCATCGCCACCGTTAGTATCGAAATCATCTAGGGTTTCTTCTAGATATTCAGCGCCCAACGTCACTTTGTGACTGTCAGTGGCAGAAAAAGACCACTGAGAATTAACGACAAGGTTGTCGATGGTTATGTTTCTTCCAACATTCTCTACCGATTCTTGCTGTACAT
Organism: Alteromonas lipotrueae; assembly: GCF_019249215.1. GTDB lineage: Bacteria > Pseudomonadota > Gammaproteobacteria > Enterobacterales > Alteromonadaceae > Alteromonas > Alteromonas lipotrueae. Next base: position 39,013 of record NZ_JAESDI010000006.1, on the reverse strand, counting down.
AAGAACGGCCCTTGATGCTTTCATAATTCGCTTCGTGGGTTAAAGCTATAGACTGTCGTTCACTTTCCGTTTCTGATGCATTACTTGTCTCAGGAAGCGACTGGCCTGGATTCGACTCTCGGCTCTGATCCTGGGTAACATATTCAAGTGAGAAAACATCGGTTTTCGTCGGCGTTAAATGAAGCGCGCTTCTTACATTGCTCAGTGACTTTTCAGCGTAGCCGCGCTCAATATCATCCTCACTCCGCTTTTGATATAACCCACTTAAGCTCACGCTTAACAAATCAGCAATTAACGGTCCTGATACGGCAAGCTGAACTTGGCTATCTGAGCCCGAGTCTGAATGCTGTTGCAGTCGGGTTTCGGCTCGCAGGTTTCCACCCCATTTACGGTAGTTTTTGCGGGTTATAATATTGATTACGCCGCCCATGGCATCTGAACCATATAGGGTAGACATGGGGCCACGCACTATTTCAATCCGTTCAATGCTGTCTAGTGGTGGTAACCAATCTTGCTCATAACCGCCGCTGCCATTAGGTTGTGATTCTCTTCCTGTTTGCTTTTTACCATCAACTAAAATACTGGTGTACTGGGCAGGTAAACCTCGAATACTAATATCTTGTCGATAGCCTCCCCCCGTTACTGTTACTCCAGGCACATCTCTCAATGCATCAGTCACATCTTTGTAAGCACGCTGAGCAAGCTGTTTACGATCAATAACACTTACTGACGCAGGCGCTTGAGACAAAAGTTGTTCAAAACCAGAAGCTGTCACCGTGATGCTTTCAACATCTTTTGTGACTGCCTGCTCTGCTGCCGTTGAAAAAGAGGCGATAACCGCCAAGCTAAGGAGTGATTGAGGATATTTCATTCTAGAGTTAATCGATTAAGTCAAACATAGCGAAGATGATAAGCATTCTCATTCGTATGTAAAGCGTTAAATTAACAATTTTTTGCGACCAATCGAAAATTAAGACTTAAGTCTATAAAAATCCTACCGACGAAGAATGTTTTAAAGCGCCTAACTCTAACTTTGTGTGCAGCTAACACCTTTAATGTATTGAGTTTACCCCTAGGTAAACGTACGGTTAATATAGATACCTTAACCGCCTTTAGATTCGAGTATTAGCGGCGTTGAAGATAAACACACAAAGGACAACCATGTAGGATGGTCTGCCATTGCGTTCAGTGCAGCCCTCAACTTAGTACAAGTGAGTGTTGGCCTTACTATGTTTACACCCTTTCGTGAAGCTGCAACACAAAATGAGAGCTTAATGCCGTTAGCCAGCGCAGTAGTAGCCTTGTCCTTCATGATTTATTACGCTGCCAAGCTCCTGCTAGGCTTTGCGGCGCTTATTTTTGGCATTGCAAAAATGAAAGATGGCGCTAAGCCCTTAGGTGGAGTGACTGCGCTAGTAGGTGTTGTTGCCATAGTCGCAAATGCAATTTTGATCGTATTTGGCCGTAACGCCTTCTTACCTTCCGCGGTGGCTGGAGGGTTTGGTGTGCTCGCAACCCTGCTTCTGGCTTTCTGTCTGATGCGTGTTGCCGGTAATGATTAGGAGGTATAACGCTACCTAACCCCGCCAGCGTTGGTTTACACGAAAAATTAGGTATGGATGATTGCTCAGCGCGGGTCTTTGAAATGCGTCAACAAGTGGTTGATGAGCAAGTGTATGAGAATGACTTGTTTTTAGAAGCCAATGCTCCCGACCGCTTTAAGGGTTCTAATGGGAAAGTTAACCTTGCACTAGATTTACTGCTTGTTGACGACATTGAATTACCGCCTCAACCGCCTCAGTTACCACCCATAACCTGTGATTAATCAATTAGTCTAAAAGCGCCTGATTTTTAAACTAAAGTTGGGTAGCCTCCCCCTATTTTATAGACACGAAAATGGTAATATTGGGTTGTAGTTTATTACATTCCTTCTCAACGCCTAGAGGTATTATTATGACAGCGCTACTTTCTTTAAATGCAGATGATTTGTTTATTGTGACTGGCATCGCGCTTATGTTTATCAGCTATGCGTTTTTACTGCCTACTGAACTAAAGCGTGCGATCAAAGACAACGGCAGTAAATAATATAAGCTCGCTGAATGTGTCTTTCTACTTCAGTGATACTGAGCGGCAACATTTAAGAGATGACGGGAAGGAACCCTAAAACAACCTGCACGGTTAAATGGTAATATCCACATGTTTAATGCCCCGCGGTATTTTAGTACCCGTTGCATCTGCGGTATTTAATTCGCGGTTTTCATTTTCGCTCAATTGCCGCCCTGTCGATTTGTCGCCTTGGCTGTCTTCTTGTTGGCGATTTTCTTGGTTGCTCGGGTGTTCTTTCTGTTCATTTTGCTCGTGCCGTTCCCGTTGCTCCATTTCATCAACGATATGCACTTCATCGTGCTGCTCTTTTTCGTCTTGGTTGAGCGCCTCTGACTTTTCGCTGCGCGACACTTTTTTTACCCGATTATCAGTTTCGATGGGCACTTTGGTATTTCGCGGTAAAATGGAAAAAATTAGATCATTACTCATGGCTACCCCAACCCGCTAAGGTTAATTCTGTGATATTTCATCCACTACATTACCTAATAGGGAAAACGATCACATTGGCTCAGATCAAAAAGTTTTACTATATACATATTAATTTAGACTGAAACTGCAAAAAGAGTTCACTTTCGCCTTGCAAAATCGGGGGCAAACCGCTAATGTTTCAGCCGTTCGGAAATAGGTATTAAGAAATTAAATGAATAACTGCGCTGTAAAACATCACCACCATCATAAAGCATAGCCTTTCAGGTTCGTGCTGGAAGGTCTATTATTCCTTCCAGTGGCGCAGATAGAAAAAATTCTCGACCCCCGGAAGGAAACTTCCGGGGGTTTTTCGTTTTAGGCGTAATCGTTAAGACAGTAAAAAGTAGTACAACGTGTAAGGAACGTTTCAATGAGTAACAGCAAAAGACTTCGAATTGCCATACAGAAATCAGGCCGTTTAAGTGATGACAGCATCGCTCTACTTAAGGCTATTGGCATAAAATTGAACATTCGTGATCGCCTGCTGATTGCGCATTCTACCAACGAGCCTATCGATTTATTACGTGTTCGCGATGACGACATTCCAGGATTAGTGATGGACGGTGTAGCCGACCTTGGCTTCATTGGCGAAAACGAACTTGAAGAAAAAATGTTAGAACGCAAAGCATCTAACAAGCCTTCTGATTATGAAGTATTACGTCGTTTAGACTACGGCGGTTGTCGCTTGTCTATCGCCGTGCCTACTGAAATGGACTACACCAACATTCAGTCTTTAGAAGGCAAGAAAGTGGCTACCACTTACCCATTCCTATTAGAGCGTTATTTTGCAGAGCAAAAAATTAATGCTAAAGCAGTAATGCTTACAGGTTCGGTTGAAGTTGCACCACGCGCTGGCGTTGCCGACGCTATCTGTGACTTGGTATCAACGGGCGCTACCCTTGAAGCGAACGGTCTGGTTGAAGAAGATGTCATCTTCCGCTCAAAAGCAGTATTAATTCAACGTGCCGACGGCAACATGAGTGATGAAAAGCAAACGCTTGTTAATCGCCTTTTGCCACGTGTTGATGGTGTATTGCTGGCAAAAGAAAGCAAGTACATCATGCTTCACGCACCAAAAGCTTACCTAGAACAAGTGAAAAGCTTGTTACCGGGCGCTGAAAACCCAACCGTATTGCCTTTGTCTGGCAATGAAGAGCATGTGGCTATTCATGTTGTTTCTACTGAAACCCTGTTTTGGGAAACCATGGAAAAACTAAAAGCCCTAGGCTGCTCTTCAATATTAGTTATGCCTATCGAAAAAATGATGGGTTAAAAGGCAAAAGATTATGATTATCTGGTCATCTCTATCAAAGCTTGAGAAAAAAACAGCGCTTTCGCGCCCGGCTATGGCCAATAGCCAACAGTTAAAACAAACCGTGGGCGACATTATCGCTAACGTTGAAAGTAAAGGCGATGCCGCTGTTATCGACTTCACTCGTCAGTTTGATTGCCCTGATTTGCAATCGTTAGTGTTATCGCAAGAAAGCATCGACACGTTAGCAAGTTCGGTTACCGCTGAAGTAGCAGGTGCGATTGATATTGCATTTAACAATATTAAAGCGTTTCACGATGCTCAGTTGCCAAGTGATATTGCGCTAACCACTACGCCTGGTGTGAACTGCGAATTGCGCTTCACCCCACTAGACGCAGTAGGTTTGTATATTCCAGGTGGCAGTGCACCTTTGCCTTCAACGGTGCTAATGCTAGGTGTACCAGCGCTGGTAGCGGGTTGTGAAAACAAACTGCTTTGTACGCCACCAAACAAGCAAGGCTTAATTGCCCCTGAAATTGCCTATGCCGCAAGAAAATGTGGCATTGAAGCCATATACCTTTGTGGCGGCGCGCAAGCCATTGCAGCAATGGCATTAGGGACAGAGACTATCCCGCAGGTTGATAAAATATTCGGCCCGGGCAATAGTTTTGTGACTGAAGCCAAACAGCAAGTAAGTTTGCGTGCTGATGGTGCGGCTATTGATATGCCAGCAGGCCCGTCTGAAGTATTGGTGTTAGCTGATGAATTTGCCGATGCTGAATTTGTTGCCTCAGACTTACTTTCTCAAGCAGAGCATGGCCCAGATTCTCAAGCCATTTTAGTGTCTAACAGCGAAGCACTGATTGAAAGTGCGAAGGCAGCGGTTGAACGCCAGTTGTCGACCCTTTCACGTGCCGACATTGCTCGCCCTGCAATGGAAAATGCCCGCTATATTTTGGCCGATTCAGTAGATGACGCTATTTTAGTGAGCAATGCCTATGCGCCTGAACACTTGATAGTGCAAATTGAAGATGCCCGTAGTTTACTGCCGAAAATCAAATACGCAGGTTCAATATTTTTAGGCCCTTGGTCGCCAGAATCTGCCGGTGATTATGCCTCGGGTACTAACCACGTATTACCTACGTACGGTTATGCGAAGAACTATTCTAGTTTAGGTTTACTCGACTTTATGCGTCGTTACACCATTCAAGAGTTATCTGCAGACGGCATGCGCAATTTAGGCCCAGCTATTATGGCATTGGCTAGCGCTGAGGGGCTTGATGCTCACGAACAAGCAGTAGCGCTTCGTATGCAAAAGCTTGCTAACGATAAGGGAGGTGCCTAATGTCTGCGCTTGTAGATACCCTTATTGATAACCTAATTAACGACAATTTAGTGCCGCTTAAGCCTTATGAGTCGGCCAGGCGTTTGTATTCAGGCGGTCAAGATTGGCTAAATGCCAATGAATCGCCCTATGCAAATGAATATGCGATAGATGCAAGTAACTTTAATCGTTACCCGTCGTGTCAGCCTTCATCGGTGGTAGAAAGCTATGCGGCTTATGCAGGTATTGATACCTCTCAGTTGATGGTTACCCGTGGTGCAGACGAAGGCATTGAATTACTTATTCGTACCTTTTGTACTCCAGGTAAAGACAGCATAGTAATTTGCCCGCCCACCTATGGCATGTACGCCATTAGTGCAGAAACTTGTGATGTGGGTATTACTACTGTGCCACTAAAAGGCAATTTTAGTTTAGACGTTGAAGGTGTGTGCGCAATTGATAACGCCAATGTTATCTTTATTTGTGCGCCAAATAACCCAACGGGTACACAGGTTGCCAGAGACGATATACGAGCGGTACTCAACCACTTTGCCGATAGCGCTTTAGTGGTAGTGGATGAAGCCTATATTGAGTTTGATTCCGATAATACCTGGGCAAATGAAATAGCGAATTACCCCAACCTAGTAGTACTACGCACGCTTTCAAAAGCCTTTGCGTTAGCGGGTTTACGCTGTGGGTTTACTCTAGCCCAAGCGCCGGTTATTCAAGCGTTGCTAAAAGTCATTGCCCCCTACCCTATTGCAGAGCCTGTGGCACAAATTGCTTCACAGGCGTTATCTACTGACTCACTGACATTAATTCAGTTGCAGGTAGATACCATCAATAGAGAAAAAGACCTACTGGCAACCGCGCTTGCCGATATTGACGGCTTTGAATTGGTTGGCGATAGAAAAGCAAACTTTGTGCTATTTCGCTACGAGCGTGCTAGCGAACTCATGCAATATTTGGTGAGCAAAGGGTTATTAATACGCGACCAATCTAAACAGCTTAACCTTACAAATTGCTTGCGAGTAAGCATTGGTACTGAAGAACAAAACCAGCGTTTATTGCAACTGATCAACGAATTTAAAAAGGAGCTAGCGGCATGAGTCAGCAAGCCATTTTATTTATCGACCGCGACGGTACACTTGTAGAAGAACCACCGGTAGATAAACAGCTAGACAGTTTAGAAAAGCTGGTTTTCGAGCCAAACGTTATTCCTGTGCTATTAAAACTGAAAGCAGCAGGCTTTAAGTTTGTCATGGTCACTAACCAAGATGGCCTTGGAACCGATAGCTTTCCACAAGCTGATTTTGACGCGCCTCATAATGCCATGATGGCCATTTTCAAAAGCCAAGGCATTACGTTTGACGACGTGCTTATTTGCCCACACTTTGAAGAAGACAATTGTACTTGCCGTAAGCCTAAACTGGGGTTAGTGAAAGACTACCTTCAGCAAGGAAAGGTGGATTTCACCCGTTCATACGTGATTGGCGATCGCATGACCGACATGCAACTTGCCGAGAACATGGGTATTAAAGGTTTGCAATATAACCCTGAAACCTTGAACTGGGATCACATCCAAAAAACCTTGTTGTCGTCTTCACGTATTGCCGAAGTTATCCGCACTACCTCAGAAACCGACATTAAAGTACGCGTAGATTTAGACTCTACCGAGAAGTCGCACATTCACACTGGCTTGGGTTTCTTCGACCACATGCTCGATCAAATTGCGACCCACGGTGGGTTTGAGTTAAACGTGACCGTAGATGGCGATTTGCACATAGATGATCACCACAGTGTGGAAGACACTGCATTGGCGTTGGGTGAAGCCCTTAAGAAAGCCCTCGGTGATAAACGTGGTATTGGCCGTTTTGGTTTTGCCCTGCCTATGGATGAGTGCCGCGCAGAATGCATTATGGATATTTCAAACCGCCCTCACCTTAAGTTTGAAGCTGATTTCAGCCGCGACCAAGTGGGCGAAATGGCCACTGAAATGGTGCCGCACTTTTTCTATTCTTTGGCGCAAAGCATGGGGCTGTCGCTTCACCTTTCCACCAGCGAAGGAAATGCTCACCACCAGGTAGAAAGTTTATTCAAAGTATTTGGCCGTGCGTTACGTCAAGCCATTACGCGACAAGGCGATGCACTGCCTAGCAGTAAAGGAGCGCTTTAATGCCTGAAATACAAAAATCACAACGACAAAAAATAGTCATTGTGAACACAGGCTGCGCAAATATTTCATCGGTTCGCTTTGCGCTAGAGCGTTTAGGCGTAACCGTTGAAGTATCTGACGACAAAGATGTGATTACTCGCGCCGACAAAGTCTTTTTACCCGGTGTTGGTACTGCAGCTGCTGCCATGGCAAGCATTACGCAAAAAGACTTATCAAGCACATTGCAAAGCCTAACCCAGCCTGTACTAGGCGTGTGTTTAGGTATGCAGTTAATGGTAGAAAGCAGCGCTGAAGGTAGCTTAGAGAACCGCTTAGGAGACACGCAGGATGATATTCCTTGCTTGTCGCTAATGCCTGGTCGTGTTGCCCGAATGGAAGCGAATGGCTTGCGTTTGCCGCACATGGGTTGGAACACGGTTTCTCATAACGACGACACCTTGTTTAAAGGCATCCCACAAGATACCTATTTCTACTTTGTGCACAGTTTTGCCGTACCAGAGTACGCCCATACCCTAGCCAGCTGTAACTACGGGAACCCGTTTTCAGCGGCCATTAATAAAGACAACTTCTTTGGCGTGCAATTTCACCCTGAACGTTCCAGCGATGCTGGTGCGCAACTACTGACTAACTTTGTGAACCTATAATGATTATTCCAGCAATTGATCTTATCGATGGCAGCGTAGTGCGTTTGTATCAGGGCGACTACGAGCAAAAAACAAAATACGAATTTGATCCGGTAGACGTGGTAAATGACTATGCCGACCAAGGCGCTACTTGGCTGCACATTGTTGATTTAACTGGCGCGAAAGACACCAGCAAGCGCCAGCTTACCTTAATTAAATCAATGGTAGACACCAAGCGCATGCAGTTTCAAGCAGGCGGTGGTATTCGTAGCGAAGAAGAAGTAGCCCAGTTACTCGATATCGGCGTAAGCCGCGTGGTGATTGGATCACTCGCGGTTAAACAGCCTGAACTGGTGAAATCTTGGGTAACCAAATACGGTGCTGAACATATCGTATTGGCCTTAGATATTAACATTAGTGAAAACGGCGAAAAGCTGATTGCCACTCACGGATGGCAGGAGAATTCAGGGGTAGCCCTGGAAGACTTGCTAAACGACTTTGCATCAGTTGGTGCTACACATGTGCTTTGCACCGACATTAGCCGTGACGGTACACTACAAGGCGCTAATGTAGAGCTTTACGAAGAGATGAGTGCACGCTTTCCTAATGTTAGCTGGCAAGCATCTGGCGGCATAGGTAGCTTAAACGACATTTCGGCGTTGAAACCAACCAACGTTGGCGGCGTTATTTTAGGCCGTGCCTTACTTGAAGGTAAATTCACCGTAAAGGAGGCTATCGCATGTTGGCAAAACGCATAATTCCTTGCTTAGATGTTCGTGACGGCAAAGTCGTTAAAGGCGTTCAATTTAGAAACCACGAAATTATTGGCGACATCGTACCCTTAGCAGAGCAATACGCAAAAGCGGGGGCTGACGAACTGGTGTTTTACGATATTACTGCAAGCTCAGATGAGCGCGTGGTAGATAAAAGCTGGGTAAGCCGTATTGCACAGGTTATCGACATTCCATTTTGTGTAGCCGGCGGTATTAAAAGCATTGAAGATGCTGGGCGCATTTTAGAAATGGGCGCAGATAAAATTTCAATTAACTCCCCAGCCCTAAACAACCCTGCATTAATTAATGCCATGCATGACGTGTACGGCCAGCAGTGTGTAGTCATTGGGGTAGACAGCTTTTACAACGACGCCACCGGGCAATACGAAGTGTATAAGTTTACTGGCGATGAGAACCGCACTCAAAAGAGCCAATGGCAAACCCTAGACTGGATAAAAGAAGTGCAGTCACGCGGTGCCGGTGAAATTGTGCTTAACTGCATGAACCAAGACGGTGTACGCAAAGGTTATGATATAGCCCAGCTTAGCGCAGTACGTGAAGTGTGCGAAGTACCCCTTATTGCTTCTGGCGGCGCGGGTGAAATTTCACATTTTAACGATGTATTTCAACAAGCCGATGTTGATGGCGCACTAGCCGCTTCCGTATTCCATAAAGGCATTCTTAACATTGATGACCTAAAGGCCGATTTAACCGCTAATGGCGTACCTATGCGTAAGCGTCACGCCCTACCAAACGCACAAGGAATAAAGCCGTGATTGTCACTTCCGAAAACAGCAATACCCTAGCATGGGAAAAAATGGACAACCTGCTTCCAGCCATAGTACAAGACGCCCTTTCAGGCAAAGTACTAATGCAGGGTTACATGAACCAAGATGCACTAGCCACTACACTAGATAGCGGTAAAGTCACTTTTTTTAGTCGCTCAAAACTGCGTTTGTGGCAAAAAGGCGAAACCTCAGGCAATACGTTAGATTTAGTCAGCGTAGCCGCCGATTGCGATTTCGACTCGCTATTAGTGTTAGCCAACCCTAACGGCCCTACGTGCCATACAGGTGTTGAAAGCTGCTGGTTTGAAGGCAACACGCCTAGCTTTACCTTTCTCGCTGATTTAGAGCGCTTATTGGCTGCCCGTAAAGGCGCAGATCCGAAAAGCAGCTACACCGCTAGCTTGTACAATAAAGGCATTAAGCGTATTGCACAAAAAGTGGGGGAAGAAGGCGTAGAAACGGCGCTTGCTGCTACGGTACACGACAAAGAAGAGCTTAAAAACGAAGCCGCTGACTTGCTGTACCACCTCACCGTATTGCTGCAAGCGAGCGACATGTCGCTTGATGATGCGCTATCTGTATTGCGTGAACGTCAAAAGTAAGTGTTCATCGCCCAATTTCATTGAGCGAAATTGCAACACGTAAAATATAAGGAGCAAGTTACTAGCGTAACTTGCTCCTTTTTTATTTTCATGAACCGCTCATCTTATTGCCTCACTGATTATCTATTTCTCCTTGTAGCATTGTTTTTTTATCACTATGCCTAAATATTTTTATCTCTTTTGGGAAGCATTGAGGATTTATATGGATATTAGTTTACGGGAAGTCACCAAAGACAATTGGCTAGATATTATTCATCTAGAAATTACAAAAGAGCAAGAAAACTATGTGGCGTTAAATTCGGAATCTATCGCCGAATCAAGCTTCTACCCTTATTATGTTAACAGAGCTATTTATCAAGGTGATGAAGCTGTAGGGTTTATTCAATATTATCAAGAGTTAGAAGAAAACCTACCCAACGAGTTTTATATTGCGCAATTTATGGTTGACGTCAAACATCAGGGGCAAGGCATTGGAAAAATTGCGACCGAACAAGTTATTAAAGAAATGAGCGCAATCCCTGCCTGTAAAAAGATAACAATACTCTATATGCCAGGGCACCATGCAATGCGAAAGTTCTATTCACAGTTCGGCTTTGTTGTAACCGAGGAAGATGACGAAGACGGTGTTGTGATGGAGCTTGAAGTTAAATAGTGCAATCTGCCTTAGGGCAGTTTTTCGCTAAGGTCTAGCTTAGCAAGGCATTGTGTAAGCTGATGTTCGTCCTATGATGTGTTCTTTATGAGCTAACCGGTATTATGTAAAGTCTCGGTCTTGCTGACAGTCGGAAATAGACAAACAACGGACGGTCAATAACTTCCGTTTAAGGGGTACAAACGCATGGGATATAATGCGAAGCAGCCCATGTGTTTGTGTCCCAGTGCGCGTTAGCGCACGACTTAAAACGTTTGTTATACCTGTGTTTGGACAACCTTGGAACCGCTTTTTGAAAATGAACTCAAAGCTCGGTCGATACATGAATTTGAAAAAACACTGAAATCATATGGTGCTCTTGCAACTTCATAGTAATTTAGAATCTCTCTACTTTTAACGAATAGTAATAAGGTAACCCCGTCGTTGGCCCATACCGACGACAATGATTCTAAAGGCCACTGAAACCCAAGTAATTCGCTAGCAGCAGCGTTGTCTGAATAAGGACCAAGAACGCAAACCTTTTCCCAGTTTCCGTCAACGTGTTCAATGAGTTTGATTGGTTCTTCTGCGTAATCAAAATTTAAGCGAGGGGCTTCGACCTCTCCGTATGAACAGGCAAACAAACAGAAAATTAAAACCAATAAATACAAGCATTTCATAAGAAGGTATAACTTTTAAATAAGGGGCGATAACGCGTAGGGCACAATAGCGAAGCGGCCCTGCGTGTTAGCGTCCCAAGAGAGTTCCCCCATAAAAGTGGACACTCGTTTCAATTGTTAGGTTTCCTACACATCATTTTTCAATACATCCTCTAATTCTTCTTGGGCGAACTTTCGAGTTTCCGTTTTGAGTTTACTTTCAAAAAACTGCTTACATACTGAAGCGGTCGAAAAATTGATGATTATCGCAGTAAGCCCATCAATAAAGTTGCGGTCTCCTTTTTCCCAATCCCAATGTGACATAGCCCATTTTGAAACCTTATGTTCTATCGCAGCACTAAAACGTCCTTCGGGGTTGTATTCCAATGCGCTTATTCCATCGTTAATAGTTTCTTGAATCATATATATCGGAGGACGCGCTTTTGTCTCGGCAATATTCATAATGACGCTAAGTTGTTCCTCAACCTCTTCGTAGGTTAGGACAGAGGGCAACTTGTCGAAATCAGGGAGCATAACTGTCATCGGAAACCTAACTTTTAAATAAGGGGCGCAGGCACGTAGGGCATAATGGCGCAGCCGCCCAGCGTGTTTGCGTCCCAGCCCGCGCAGCGGGCGTACTTAATTTTTTTGTTATATTGCATTTTTCAATACAGCCTTTGTTTTACCAAGAGGGTTAACCGCTATGCGCTGAAGCTGTATACCAAAGTTACAAATTGCTTGAGGCTCGACTTTCATATCAAAGTTAACTTTATAGCTTTCGTTTCTGACATTAGTGAAAGATTCGATGTGAGCAATAGTAACAGCAAACATTGTATGGCCAGAACTGTCTGTACAGAAAGCATGAATGGAAAAATAAGAAAGATCAGGGGTGGAACGGCTTTTGAACTCGAACTCATCTTTTGTGGTTCGAGGAAACTTCTCAAGAAGTCTTCCCAGATGCTCAATCTCCTCTCTATTTGTATAGCAATCTGCTTGGCCAGAGAACTGCCCATTACTACCGAATATAGAGATTTCAAATAAAGATTCATCTTCCCATATTGATGAAACTACGAGCTGACTTTCCATGTTACTCCTGCAATATAACAATTTAATAGTGCGCAAATTGCGCGTTTTTCTTCCGAGCATGTGCTCGTTTTTATCCATAGTGCCATCATTCAGAGTTTACTGAAAGTCAAAGAGTACAGAGGTTACGCTTAATAAGGGCTAATTACGTAAAGGACAAAAACGCGCGATTGGGTCGTTTTCCTGAATATAGGGGAAAGGCAGCTACAACCGTATACGTAGACAGACATCTAACTCTCAACAATGACAATATTTTGGGCAGAAACTAGCTCATTGGGTCCATTAAATAATAGATAACCAACTTCCGGTTTACGTACAGAATTGCCTAACAGCGAAAACTGGAAGGCACTAACAGACAAAATGCTGTTATTCGATGCCTTTACGAGCATTACTAGTGTCTAGTGAGCGAACAGTCGCATAAGATAGCGCCTGTTGTTTAAGAATCCGCTTCTTTAATCTTGAAAGCTGCATCTTCAAGAAACATTTGGAGCGTGACAACAACCTCAGAATTTTTACCTTTGGGCTTTACAATGTTTATATGGTCTTCACCAAGGAGCGGAACTGCATAAGCATCTAAGCCCATTGCGTTATTGACTGAAACAACTTTATCATTTGTACCAACAATGCACCGTATGTTTTCCCTATTGATAGCACCACTTTCAACCCAACCTAACCAATCAGAATTTAATGAAAAAATAAAAGGTGAGTCCGCGGATAACTCTTGTAGTTGCAATTTTTCAAGTGTTGGTATAAAAGTGGCTAGCTTCGCTAAAACTGCCCCATTATGAGGTGATGCTATAAAAGTAACTTGAACTATATTGTCTAACTTTTTTTTCCTATTCTTCTGTAAAGTTGCAAGTCTTCTAACAAGAATACCGCCCATACTATGCGCGACAATAGAAATCTTAGAGAAGTTTCGATAATTTGCTCTGACCCAATTATCTAGATTTCTTGCGATAAATTCTAATGACGGTGAGTTATCCCAAACTCCTGTTGGGTATTCATACAATGCAGTTTTGCAGTCAACCAATTCACCAATGAAAATGGGTAGCTCTCCCCAAGATTTTAATGAACCATTCCAGCCATGAACAAAGAGAACGAGATCTCTCACATTGTTTTGTTTTTCTTGTTGTGACTCACAATGACTATCGATATTCTGCGTGATACTTGTTATGTCCCAGTGTTTAAGAAAATCCTTAAACTCTTTAGAATACAATTCGCTACCAAGATTTTGTAAATTCTCAAACAGCTCGACAAGCCTCTCAACAGCTTCTCTATCTAGTTCACCATAAAAAATCACACAACCTTTGTTAAATCTAGTTACGATAATTTCTTCGAGTGGCACACCTGATATTTGAGATAATTCCGAAAGAAATTTTTTTCTTTTTTGACCCTTAAATTCAGAAAATTCCAACTCCATCTTTATCCGAACTTCTCTAGTGATTTTAGCCATCTAAAAAATCCTTATTTTCGATTTATTAGCTTAAAAAAGAGTAACTGTTACCAGAATAAAGATATCCTAGCTATATAAACTTGAAATGTCTGCTTTACGTACTTTGAAGACCCATGAGCTAAGCTGACTGGCACCAAAAGACAAGAAGCGGACATTCAACGCCAAGATCATTCGCTTTTGAACGCGCCAGCGTTTAAAAGTCCAGTGGATCTTCTTGTTGTACGTTTTCCGTAGTTTCTGACGTAATACTTCTAATAATAAAAGTACCACTATCAATGGCATGTCTAATCAACTCTGGTGGACATTCAGTAACACCATGTACATCACTCGCATTTCTTCGAAACGATCCCATAACGTAAGCAGCTTGATTAATAGAACCTCGATAGTTTTGCCATAGCTTATTAACTTCAGCGCTATCATCCGTCATCTGGCTGAATCTCTCGCGATATACATCCTCTAATACCGAGAATGAACGAGATCCCCTTTGCTGATATGAGTCATCATGAGGATTTCCAAGATTGTGAACTGCATAGAGGTGGTTTGTTACAGTATCAAGTGCACTGCATATGGCCGTCATTGCTCCTGAATAGTCACTTTCGCCAAACCTCCGATATGCATTCTTCAGCAGAGCCTTCACCTCTTCAGAGAAATCGTGGACTGCATCCTCCACTTGAAAGTCCAAAGGTCGAAGCTGTCCATCAACTACTTTCCATCCAAACCTTTCTGCACAATCAGATATACGGGATTCAAGATGGCTTTTCTGCTCAAGCATTGCGGCTATAAGGTTCTGTATTGCCTTCCCAGAATCAGGTTCTCTAGTAATTAATCCATCTAGCGCATCAAGGAGTTCTCCCTTTGAGGCTCCTTTTGCGGGCAATGATTTCTGCTGTAGATGCGCTAACTCTTCCACTGGCAATGCAGCCGCCGCTATTACATCCTTTGCTTCATTGAAGGTAAAACTATCTTTAACCGTTGGCCTCAATGCCCGCCACACTTTTTTGATATCTGTTTCCATATCTTGCCTTTACGTTGGTCTTACCCACTAAAAGTGGACATCCATGTTAAGCGTAGATCGCTTCGTATTCATATGGGCTTACATAACCCAGCGAGCCTGCGATGGAGTTAATGCGCTTGTTATGTAATTTCACCATTAACAATCTGCTGAAGCTCTGATTGTCTTTTTACCAAAATGGTATCGGCTAACATTTTTCTAGTTTCATCAGGTTGGAATTTGTGCCAACGACGATCTGTTTTAAAGTTGATTTTCACTACATCATTGTTAATAAAATCATGTGCTGCATCTTCAATTCGACTAGAAATATCGATAAAGTCATTACGTAAGGCAACTCCCAAACGAGGTAAACCAATGTCGTTAACCTGTTCAGTCCATTTACGCAATGTAACTAGATAATCTATAAAAAAGTATAACTCACGTTTTAATTCTGCTGATAACCATCGTTCAGACTGAGCTTGTATTTGACTTAAATAGCTAAAAAATTTATCGAAATCTTGTCTGTTAGAAAATAACGCCGGATACCGTGGTAACTCTGTTCCTTCATGTTCACCATCGACAACACACATTGTATGCATTGAGTTTGCCAAATTAATTATTTGGTCATGTGCTTCCAGTTTTTTATCTATAATTTTTTCTGCTAGCTTTAATTTTGTTTCTCTTGATTTTCCGACGTAACCAAAGATCCCCGTTACAATCGCACCTAAAAACACGCCAAGAATTGCAAATACAGCACTCGCGTTTTTTATTAATAATTCTTCCACTGAAATTCCAAAATTGCAGTATCACATAACTTTTCAATAACGGGCGCAGACATGTGGGGCATAATGGCGTAGCCGCCCCGCGTGTTTGCGTCCCAGCGAACGCAGTGAGTGAGTTTATTGGCTTGTTATGTTGCATTTGTTAAAAAGAGCCACAATACTCGAATTTCCTACTACTTGAGCTAGAGATCTTGGTGTAACACCATGATTATTAACTGTATCTGGATCAGCGCCATAAACCAATAATAGAGAGATAATGTCATTATTATTTCTGGAATGAAAAACAGCTTTATGTAGAGCGCTATTTCCGTTTGATTCAAGTAAGTCTGTGTCAGCTCCACGTTCTAGTAAAGCTTTTACAGCAGGATACGATTGTTCCTGTACTGCAAAATGTAGCGCCGACCATCCATTAATATCCTGTGCATTAACGTCAATTCCCTTACCGACTAACTCTTTGATACCTGCTGGATGTTCTTTAATAGATGAGTCGATGATCAGGTAATGAAGCTTATTCCTTCCGTAAGAATCCACGTTTACCCCGCAACATAACAATTTTATTTAACGCGATTTGCGCGTTTTTCTTCCAACGCATCGCTCGCTTTTATACTTTCACTATTAATACCAAACTAGCTATCATATTGCTATATAAAGGAAAGCAAGCAACCTAGATAAAGTGCTAAAGAGAAAAACGAGCTATTGGGTCGTTTTCCTGAATATGGGAGCGACGCAGCCTGTTCAGATAAATAATTAGCCTCGCTTACTAATACGCTCATGTCGTTGATCGCTCGTTATACCACTTAGATGGAAAGAGCCAACGACCGTTATACGTACATTGCGGTACTTCAATAGTAAAACTTATAACACTAAACCGCCTGTCAGAATCGACCAAGCACTAGCATGAAAACTGAAGACTAGCGTGAAACAAAGCAAACACATCTTGAAACACTTTCAATGGGAACTGTTCGCAGCCTTCGCTTTCTATACTTCTACCACCTTTTTCGGCGATTAGCGCCGTAACTTATTTGTACGTGGCAAAAGACTACAGTTATACCGTGCTAAGCACATTTTATTAGGATTAAAAATGAAGCAACAAACTGGCTCGTTTATTAAAAGAAACTTACCTTTTATACTATTTGTTGTACTGATGTTTTCATTCAGAAGCAGTGTGGCAGATTACTATCATGTTCCTACGGGTTCTATGGAGCCCACCATTCAAGTGGGAGATCGCATTGTAGTCGACAAGAGTGCCTACACGCTCGAACTGCCTTTTACCAATGTGGTGCTTAGCCAAACGGGTGATATCGCCCGTGGTGATATTGTGGTTATTCAAAGCAGTGCGGCCGAAACGCGGTTAGTTAAACGCGTTGTTGCCATTGCTGGTGACACGATAAGCCTACATAACAACAAGCTAACCGTAAATGATGAGCACGTCGTAATACACAGGCGCGACCACTATGTTTTCCAAGAAAATATAGGCGATAGTCAGCGCAGCATTCAGCTATTACCTGTTAAAGGGGCGCGCTCGTCATTTAATGAAGTTGTTGTACCTGATAAGCATGTATTGGTAATGGGTGATAACCGAAATAACAGCGTAGATTCACGTTATTACGGCTTTATTCCCGTTGAAGAGATTCAAGGCCGAGTTACCCGTGTGGCTTTTTCATTAGACAAAGAAAATTACTACTTACCTAGAGGAGAGCGTTCTTTGTTAGCGCTTCAATAATATCAGTTCGACAGGCATGCCCTCAAATGGGTATGCCCTCCCTCTCTCTTATCTCTGCCTTACCCAACTTCCCACAAATTTGCCTAAACTTGCCAGTTACTCTACGTCAACGATGAGCCTCAGCGCTTCACGCCTCTCCTCGTTCTCCATTTGTACACAATTTGTAACTAACTCTATTCAAAAACAATAGCTTGCCAACTTGCTACTTTACCCACGTTAATGCTATTGATTGACAAGCAACCCTTCGCGTTGCTGAAATAACAAACAATAAGTTAAATGGAACTATAAGGAAATCACAATGAAACATGGCGTTAAACTTAGTGCGCTCACACTCGCACTGGCTGGACTCTCCTCAATCTCTTCCTCGCAAGCGCAACAAGCAGAAGAACAAGCTGAGGGAGTAGAACGTATAGCAGTAACAGGCTCTCGTATCAAACGAACCGATATTGAAGGCCCCTCTCCTATTCAATCAATAGATGCCACCATGATAAAAGGCATGGGCTATGAAAACTTACAACAATTACTAGAACGCATGCCGGCCACCGGCGCAGGTACATTCTCAACACGTAACAACAGCCAAGACTCTACTGCAAATGGTGCGGCCTCTGTATCCCTTAGAGGTATGGGCCCAGATGCCACCTTGGTACTTATTAATGGCCGGCGTGTGGCCATCAGTGCATTTGCAGAAAGCATCACGAATTCATTTGTTGATATTAATGCTATTCCCGTATCGGCCATTGAACGCATCGATATTTTAAAAGACGGTGCATCAGCTATTTACGGTTCAGATGCCGTGGCTGGTGTAGTGAACGTTATTTTGAAGAAAGACTATGATGGTTTAGAAGTAAACGTAGGCTATGGCGGTACAACAGGGCCAAGCTACGGCGAAACTACTGCTAATATGCTGTGGGGCAGTCAAAGTGAAAAAAGCAGCGCTACTGTCATTCTCGATTACTTCAACAACAGCCAGTTAGGGGCTGATGAAATGGGCCGGTTTGGTACTGCCAACCAATCCCCTTATGGCGGTATGGATTTTCGTTCTTCTCGCGGGTATCCAGGTTATTTCTATGTTGATGGCGTTAAAACCATCGATCCAGATTGCCCAGCCGATAGCGCCACTGCATCTGGCAGTTGTTTATTCGATTATGGTCCGTATGGCCTGACTATTCCTGCATCGGAACGCGTAGGCTTTATTGGTCAATTCGATTATAAAATTTCGTCAGATGTTACCGCGTTTATGGAAGTAGCCGTACAGCACAATACGTCTGAAGCTGGCGGTGCAGCCACGCCCCTTGATGAAGACGCGGGCTTAACCGTACCTGGCACCCATCCTGATAACCCTTTCGGGCAAGATATTGATATTGGCCGTTACCGCCCGGTTGATGCTGGCGCCAGACGCTGGGATATTGAAACCGATACCCTTAGGTTTGTGGCAGGCTTACGAGGCCAAATTTTTGACTACGACTGGGAAGCATCTGTACAAAAAGGTAGAAGTAGTTCTGAACAAAGCGGCGATCAATCGCAGGGTTGGGTTCGCGTAGATTGGCTACAAGAACAAATTGACCTAGGTAACTACAATCCTTTCGGTGGTGTAACTAACTCACCCGAAGTTATTGATGCCATCACCACCAGCTTGGTTCGCCGAGGTGAATCACGCATGACTAGCTTCGATGCTCACATTACTGGCGAAGCGTTTGCGTTAGGCGATGAAATGGTCATGATGGCAGCGGGTATAGAGTACCGTGAAGAGCAAGTATCAGACATTCCTGACATTCAATTCCAGCAAGGGCTTATTTTTGGTACTGAATCTGTTTCTGCTAACGCAGAGCGCGACCAATACGCCGCCTATTTAGAATTATCAATTCCGATCTCTGATCAACTAGAGCTTCAATTGGCGGGTCGTTACGACGACTACAGCGACTTTGGTAACACCACTAACCCGAAAGTTGCGTTACGCTGGGCGCCAAGCGATGAAGTTACCCTTCGTGCCTCGTGGGCACAAGGGTTCAGAGCACCGTCATTGGCACAAGTAGGTTTAGGTCCTTCGCAGAAGAGCGTGTTCTTTGTGGATAGGTACCGCTGTGAAGCAACAGGCCTAGACTGCGAATCATTAGATTACAATATTGAATTTGCGGGTAACCCAGATTTGGAAGCGGAAGAGTCTGAATCTTGGAATGTGGGCGCTATTTGGGCACCTACTCAAGAGTTAGGTTTAAGCGTTGATATTTGGAGTATCACTCAAGATAACAAAATTGATGAGCAGCAATTTGGTTTGGTGTACGACACTGAGTGTAATAACCAAGACAGTGAAATTTGCGTACGTTTAGATCCACAAGGCGGGGCTAGTTTAGGGGTTATCCAAAAGATATTTAATACCTACCAAAACGTGTCTTCACAAGAAGCTGCAGGTATCGATTTAAGTGCAAACTACATGCTTACCCTAAACGACTACGGTGACGTTAAGTTCAATATTGATTGGTCTTATCTTACCGAGTTTGAAAAGGACGGTTTAGATTACACTGGTGAGTATGGGTATCCTGAGCATCGTTGGTTGTTTGGCACAACGTGGAGCAAAGGTGCGTTTGACGCTAACTTGAATATTAGCTTTGTGGGTGAATTTGAAGATACACCGGATATCGACTTCGACGGCGTGTTAGATTTTGAAGAAAATACATCCCGTATGGTCGATTCACAAATGCTAGTGGATATTCAAGGTGGCTATAACGTGACTGACACTATTCGACTTGTACTTGGCGTAAACAACGTACTAGATGAAGAACCACCTTTTGCTATTGGCGATGGCGATAGCGACCTTTATGGTTATGTGGGTAGTATCCACAATCCACGCGGCCGCTTCGTATATACCAAAGCAACGTTTAGGTTCTAAACGCTAGCACTCACTGTGATTGCCTGAACGTCAGGCAATCACAATCCAAAATGAATTAGCATTAAGTTGGCAATGGCCGCTACTAACATGGCCAAAAACGTCAGCATCATACCTGCAATACGCTGCCAGCTTGCTCCACTATGATGTCTTAATCCATAAGCATGGAAAATACGTCCGAATAACAGTGAACATGCGAGTGCATGTACCGCCCAAGCTTGCCCTGTATTCGCCTCAAAGCAAGCGACCATAATGAGGGTAATAGGAACATATTCACTAAAATTACCATGAGCGCGACTGAGCCTTTTCAGGTCTTCATTACCACCGTCACCCAAGCTAATTTGACTTTTTCTACGTACCCCTATCACTAAAAAGGACAGGTATAGGTAGCAAATCCCCAACAGACTGGCATAAAACGCCGTTATAGGTAATACCATGAGTTAGCTCCACGTTTATATTAGTTATTCTGCAATTATTAAACGCTATTCGCTCATAACATACAAGTAACAAAAAAGGCCGCTACTGCGGCCTTTACAAATCAATAAGCACAATTAACCAAGAAGTTCAGCAAGCTCTGCGCTCACTTCATCTACTGGGCGTGTGCCGTCTAACTTGTGGTATTCGCAGTTGCCCGCATCAGCTTCAGCACTATAGTAATTAACCAACGGCTTGGTTTGCTCATGGTAAATTGCTAGGCGTTTACGAACTGTCTCTTCTTTATCATCATCACGAATAATAAGGTCTTCGCCAGTATCGTTGTCTTGCCCTTCCTCTTTAGGTGGGTTGTAAACAACATGGTAAACACGACCTGAAGCTGGGTGTACGCGACGGCCACCCATACGCTCAACAATCACATCATCTGGTACATCAAACTCAATACAATGATCGACAGAAACACCCGCTTCTTTCATTGCATCAGCTTGAGGAATTGTACGTGGGAAGCCATCTAACAAGAAACCATCTTTACAATCGTCTTGCGCAATACGCTCTTTAACCAGCCCGATAATGATTTCGTCAGATACTAGCTTACCTTCATCCATTACACGCTTGGCTGCAAGGCCCATTTCCGTACCCGCTTTTATAGCAGCACGAAGCATGTCACCGGTAGAAATTTGGGGGATCCCATATTTGCCCATTAAAAACTGAGCTTGTGTGCCCTTACCCGCGCCAGGAGCGCCGAGAAGAATAATTCGCATGAGTGCGTTCTCCGCTTATGATTTTGAACTTTTTTACTTGGGGCACTTTACACATTCAGCACCACAGTGACAAGTATAAGCCCCACTGTAGAGGGAAACTAAACACTTATGATGAATATATATACTACTTATGGCCCGTTATAAAATCCGACTTTGGTCTTAACTCACTGCTTACTTTCAAACGTACCGAATGAAATTAGCTAAACGGGTAAAATATAGCATAAATTAACGTGCAAAATAGATTTAAAGACCCTAGAAACAAAAAACGGGCATTACGCCCGTTTTATATTAATTAACTTTTAATATTGAAGCTTATTTTGCTAACTTCATTAATAAAGTGTTTAAGTTTTGCACAAACGCTGAAGGGTCTTTTAAGCTACCTTGTTCAGACAATGCTGCTTGGTCGAACAATACACCAACCCATTGCTTAAACAAATCTTCGTCTTGCGTGTCTGCTAGGGTTTTAACCAAAGAATGCTCTGGGTTAAGTTCGAATACGTACTTAACGTCAGGCACAGGCTGTCCTGCAGCTTGCATCAACTTCATCATCTGTGTGGTCATACCGTTGTCATCTGCAACAATGCACGCAGGAGAATCAGTTAGACGGTGGGTAAACTTAACGTCTACTACTTTATCGCCTAGGGCTGATTTAGCTCGCTCAACAATACCTTCTACTTCTTTTTCTGCTTCTTCTTGGGCTTTCTTAGTGTCTTCGTCTTCAAGATCGCCTAAATCTAAGTTTGCTTTCGCAATAGATTCAAACTGCTTCTCGTTGAAATCAGTTAAGTGCGACATTAACCACTCGTCAATGCGCTCACCCATTAGCAAGACTTCAATACCCTTCTTACGGAAGATTTCTAGGTGCGGGCTAGATTTAGCAGCTTGTAAGCTGTCTGCCGTTACATAATAAATCTTATCTTGGCCTTCTTTCATGCGTTCAATGTAGTCTGCCAACGACACGGTTTGTGCATCAGAGGTACTATTGGTTGATGAGAAGCGAAGTAAACCGGCGATTTTTTCGCGGTTGTTGTGGTCTTCAGAAGGCCCTTCTTTCAGCACGTTACCAAATTCGTTCCAGAATGACTGGTACTTTTCAGCATCGTTTTTCGCCATTTTCTCAAGCATTTGAAGTACGCGCTTAGTACAACCTTGACGCAATGCTTGAGTTACCTTGTTGTCTTGTAGAATTTCACGAGACACGTTAAGCGGCAAATCGTTGCTGTCTAGAAGTCCTTTAACGAAGCGCAAGTACGTAGGCATAAACTGCTCGGCATCATCCATAATGAAAACGCGCTGAACATATAATTTCAAACCGTGTGCTTGGTCGCGGTTCCACATATCAAACGGGGCTTTAGAAGGAATGTACAACAAACTTGTGTATTCAGTCTTACCTTCAACTTTGTTATGTGCCCATGCAAATGGGTCTGCAAAGTCGTGAGAAATGTGTTTATAGAATTCTTGATACTCTTCATCAGAAATATCTGATTTTTCGCGGGTCCACAAAGCAGTCGCTTTGTTTACTAGTTCCCACTCGCCTGGCTGTACTGGCGTCTTCTCGCCATCAGGGCCTTCGCTTTCAGGCACTTCTTCTTTCCACATTTTTACAGGAATGCTGATGTGGTCAGAGTATTTGCTAACAATTGAGCGTAAACGCCAATCATCAGCGAATTCTTTTTCCTCTTCACGAAGATGCAATACAATTTCAGTACCGCGAGTAGGCTTGTTGATTTCTGCTAAAGTGAATTCACCCTCGCCTTCTGAAATCCACTCAACGCCTTGTGATGCATCTGCACCAGCGGCACGGGTGCGTACAGTCACTTTATCAGCAACGATAAACGCAGAGTAAAAGCCGACACCGAACTGACCAATCAGTTGTGAGTCTTTTGCGTTGTCGCCAGATAGCTTACTGAAGAAATCTTTTGTACCCGACTTCGCAATAGTACCTAAGTTGGCTATCACTTCGTCGCGGTTCATACCAATGCCGTTATCAGCAATAGTTACCGTGCCCGCTTCTTTATCTACACTAATTTTTACGTTTAGGTCGCCATCATTTTCATAAAGGCTGTCGTTTTCTAGTGCGCGGAAACGTAGCTTGTCTGCTGCATCGGCAGCGTTAGATACAAGCTCACGTAGGAAGATTTCTTTATTTGAATACAAAGAATGAATCATCAGATGTAGAAGTTGTTTTACTTCCGTCTGAAAACCGTGGGTTTCTTTATGGGCTGCTTCAGCCATAATCCAATATCTCCTCGTTGAATGGATCACGTTACTTTCAAACAGGTAAGGCCGAACTAGCAGTTTTCAACCGCAAAGCGAAAAAATATTATTGGGGAAGCGCCGCAATTTAGAGTTTGCGGCGACCAGAAAAGGCGTGAGTGAGGGTATTACCGTCTATATATTCGAGCTCGCCACCCACTGGTACACCATGAGCAATACGAGACGCTTCAACATTATGGGCCGCACAAAGCTGAGCGATATAATGTGCAGTAGCTTCGCCTTCAACCGTCGGGTTAGTGGCAAGGATCACTTCGTTAATGCCACCTGCACTAAAACGGGTTTCCAATTCGTTTAAGCCAATTTCTTCAGGCCCTACTCCATCGATAGGCGACAAATGCCCCATCAATACAAAGTACTGGCCTTTATAACTAAGCGTTTGCTCGATTGCCAATACATCTTGCGGGCTTTCAACAATGCATAATAAGCCACTGGCTTCGCGCTCTGGATGACGGCAAATTTCGCACAGCTCATCTTCCGTAAACGTTCTGCAGCGCTTGCAGTGATGAATATGCTCCATGGCGTTGTGCAGTACATTACTTAAATCTATCGCCCCCTTACGATTGCGTTCCAAAAGGTGAAACGCCATACGCTGGGCACTCTTATTACCTACCCCTGGAAGGCAAGTTAACGCTTGAATTAATTCATTCAGTAACGGGCTAAACTTCATACAAACTTCTTATCATTTTAAATCGGGTTACGAAACAACTTTGCATGTTACTCACTAAAAGTTCTTGTTGCACACTCATAATAAAGGTAGGCCACAGGCTAGTTTGACTCAATTATTTTTTCTTTCGGCTTTACTGCCTTTCGAATTAACTTTTTATGCACTTCATCGAGTTTAATCACATAGGCGTTTCCGCCGAAAATACCTTTAAATTTCTCGTCGGTAAATATAATGGTGTTGTCGTCTTTAAAAGTGACCGCCTCTTTTTGCGTAATCAACCCCAAATCAATGCGGTAAATATCTCCAGAAAAGAATTTATCCCCTTTGAAGTTTTCGAATAACCAAATACTGGTGGAATCCAGTAGCGCTAGTTTAGTTCTGTCAGGGCTTAATGCTGCAGACGTTATCCAGCACAGTTTTTCCATGGTAGTACAGGTTTTAAAAGAGTCGATTAACTCGGCATCAAAATTAGCCGCGTGATCGCCAACTTTATATACGTTGGTAATACCATCAAAGGGCTCAGTTCTATTTTTGGTGAATAAATAAAGATGGCGCCCTAGCGCAACAAAAGCTTCTAGATCGAAGTTACGATCATTCGGCTTAACCGGTGTTTTCCCATCCATTTCAGGGTAGGTAAACTTAATAATCTCAGCGTTTGTCGACTCGGTTTTAATATCGATAGGGTTTTCTATTTTATAAATCGTTAGCCATTTTCTATCGTTATCATTATTACCAAAGTCGCCCAAGAAAAAGTGCCCGAAGTCGTTTTGGGTAATGTCTTCCCAATCGATGTTTTTAGCATTGGCAACCAAGACTTCTTTGGTGATGTCGCCATTGTCATCTAAGCGATATAGCTTGGGATCGTCGCCACTATCATTAATGGCCCACAAGTAGCCTTTCTTATCGAACTCAATACCAGAAATTTCATTCAATTTAGGATCTACAGATAACTTCTTTTTGCTATACAGCCTGTGAGTAGAAATGCCAAAGAGGGTAATGGCTACGATGACAGAAACCGTCACCGACAGGATAATACTTTTTTTCAGCATGAAAATGATGATATTTCTGAAGATTAAGATGGGGCGTATTATTACTGATGGTCTACCATAACTAAAGCCTTTTATGCTGAACGTACTGACCAATCCGGTGAAGTTTAGTTTGATGGAGTCAGTGTTAATTAAGCCTAAAGGCATACTGACCCCATTGTTCATTTAAATGCTCCTACGTTCCTTCGAATCTTAGTTTCGCTGATAATGTAAATGTCTATTTTCACCTTTACTTTTAACGGGGGAAAAGTCGTTAAGCATCTCGATTTTAACTGGTGAATCTTGCGTACATTTATTACAACCACATGCAGTGTAAGACGGCCATGCAGGGGGGAGATAGCGCCAGTAAATCTCTCTATGTAATAGGCTAAAGTAAAAAAAAGCTCTGATAAAATCAGAGCTTTTAGGTATAGCATTTACTGCCCTCTATTTAAGTCCACAACGTTCGTTATCGCTATGGTTCAAAAATATGAGATATATGGCTTAAAACGGCATTTTGAAGCCTGGTGGAAGTGACATTCCGCCAGTAACGTCACCCATTTTTTCTTTACTGGTTTCTTGAACGCGGCGAACGGCATCGTTAAATGCAGCGGCAACCAAGTCTTCAATCATGTCTTTATCGTCTTCCATTAACGTGTCGTCAATGTCTACGCGGCGAACGTTATGATTACATGTCATGGTTACCTTAACCATGCCTGCACCGGCTTCACCTGTGACTTCCAGCTTAGCCAAATCGTCTTGCACTTTCTGCATACGATCTTGCATTTGCTGAGCCTGCTTCATCATGTTGCCCATTCCACCTTTAAACATATTCTTTTCTCACTTTGTCTTAGTGTTAGTTAATGTTGCTATCGCGCTTTAACCGAGTCGGTCACTATTGATGCGTCGAATGCTGATAACAACGCTTGTATCGTTTCGTCGGTATGTACCACCGATTGTGCATGCGCCTGGCGCATAGCAATAATGTTTTGTTGCAACGCATAGGGCGTTTGTTTTGGCGAACCAAGGGTGATGGTAATATTCTCCCCTTCACCAAAACTATGATGCAATACATCAAGCAACTGTTGTTTTGCACTGTCTTTTAGTAGATGCGCCTGACTGTTATCAATTTCAAGCGTTATACCCTGATCATTTCGCAAAAAAGAAGCATGAAGCACCAATTGTTTAAGCAAACCTGCAATAGGCATTTGCTCTACGTCATTGCTCCACTTATCAATTTGGCTCGCGTGAACAAGCTTACTACCATCATCCAAATAAGCGGCTAGCTTACCTTGATACTGACTTGTGAACTGATTTACTGGCTCACCACTAAATTCATTACGGGTATCGCTTGGCTCTGATTCTAAAAGCTGAGGCTCTAAAGGCTGAGGCTCATTGCGAGCTGTTTCGCTATTGCCGCCATACTGCGCCGCGTCAGGCATTGGTGAATCAAATTGGGTATCTTGCTCGTTGGCAGTAAACGGCTCATCATTATGCTGTATACCAGTATCCCACGGGGGCATATCGGTTTGGTTTTGCATGCTAGCGTCAGAAGTCGTGTTCGAGCCAGCATCTAAATTTGAATTTGCATTTAAAGTATCAGAGCTTGATGGCGCAGTTGCCGGTGCAGTAGTTGATTCTTGTTGAGCACTGCTGTCGTCAGCCGTGCCTTTAGATTGCCTATCATCTTGGCCTTCACTAGAAGGGTCAGGAGAGCTTTGGCTTGAAGCCTTACTCATTCTATCTACAAAGCTAGTAGTTTCGTTCGTCGCTTCAGGCTTTTTCGCCGCTTGTTCTGCGCTTTCATCACGTTTTTGCTTTAACCGCTGTCGTAGCGCAAGCATATCAGCAGTGGATGTTAGCTGTGCCTCTGGTGTGGGCGTAGCGGCTGGCACAGAATCAACAGCTTGCTGCGAAGCAAAATGTGTAGATTGCGTGTCAGGGCATTCATCAGATAGCGGTGCATTTGTCAGCTGAGCATCGGCAAATTCAGGCGGCATAAATGACGACTCATCATCATCGTAAGGCGGTGGCACATCGTCCATGTATGCATCTGCTGGCGGCATATCATTAAACGGGGCCGAATCTGAAGGACTATGCTCTGACGCCAAACTTCTGACTGGCTTGCCATGCTCACCTGAAGGTTGATTGCTACCCGTAGGCTGATCGTTGCCTGTAGAATGATCATTACCTGTAGGCTGATTATTTATTACAGACTGATTGGCATCTGAAGGCTGGCTATATTTTGAATGCGCTACAGGCTGGGAAGGCTTTGCCTCTTGCGAAGCGACTTCGCCATGCGGCTCTTTCTTATGAGCCGAGGCTTCTGGTTCAGGGGTTTGCCCCTTTGAAGTGGCTAAATCTGGTAAGTCTGGTAAGTCTGGTAATTTTGTAGAAGATGAAATCTCGTCAGTTCCCGCGCGCTCAGTTTCATCAGTAGAAGTTTCTGCATCTTGAACATTTGTACTGTGAGCATCTTGTTCATTGCTGGAAAGCTCTTCATCGGCTGACGATGACCCAGCGCCTGCGCTTTTAGCACAAAGAGAGTTAGCGGTAGAAGTCGAGCTTTGCGCGTCTTGCTCAGAAATTAGTGTTTTTTTTTCCGCCGATGCAATAGGCAACGAACTATCAACCGTTCCGCTGGCTATCTCAGATGGCGCATCAGCTAAAGGCGTACTGGGTGCAAATGTCATCATACGCATTAACGTCATTTCTAATGCGCTCCTGCCGTCTGATGAGAATGGTAAGTCCTTCCTTCCTTGCAGCGCAATTTGATACAACAACTGCACTTGTTCAGCAGAAATTGATTTAGCAAGTTGGTAAATAGCTTTGGCTGAAGTTGTTTCTAATTTACAGGCTTCAGGCACCCATTGGGTTAACGCTATTTGATGTAGCGTACTGCCTAATTCGGCAAGCACATGATCGTAATCTGGTGCTTGTTCCGACATATCCTGAACCAATCGCATAACATCGGCTGGCGTTTTACTCACCACCGCATGCAATAACTTCACAAGCTGATTTTTATCCATCAAGCCTAGCATGTCGGTAACGACTGAGGCGTTAACCGCATTACCACCTTGTGCAATAGCTTGGTCGGTTAAGCTTAAGGCATCACGCATACTCCCCTGTGCAGCGCGGGCTAACAACGCTAGCGCTTGCGGCTCAAAGGGTAAGGTTTCTTGCTCTAGAATATGATTAAGCTGCCCAACTATTTGCTCTCGCGACAATGCTTTTAAATTGAACTGCAAGCAACGAGATAAAATAGTAATAGGAAGCTTTTGTGGATCGGTCGTGGCCAGTAAAAACTTAACGTGAGGCGGTGGCTCTTCTAGCGTTTTTAGTAACGCGTTAAAGCTGTGCTTAGACAGCATGTGTACTTCATCAATAAGGTACACTTTATACCGGCCGCGGGTAGGCTTGTATTGAACGTTATCAAGCAACTCTCGGGTATCTTCTACCTTCGTGCGTGAAGCCGCATCAATCTCAAGCAAATCAACATAATTACCCTGCTCAATTTCTTTACAGGTATTACATTGACCACAAGGGTTAGACCCCTGCCCTTCTTCGCAGTTTAAACTCTTGGAAAATATACGAGCAATGGTGGTTTTACCTACCCCTCGCGTACCGGTAAATAGGTACGCGTGGTGCAAGCGGTCGTTATCTAACGCATTCGAAATAGCTGAAACAACATGTTCCTGCCCTACGAGTTCACTAAACTTACCCGGGCGCCATTTACGTGCTAATACCTGATAACTCATTGCTTGTATTTTTATCCTTATTCGCCGTCGAACTCACAAAGCGTGAAGCTTTTGATACCCATCGCGGTTAGCTTTTCACGACCACCTAGTTCAGGTAAGCCGATAACAAAGCCAGCATGCTCAATGGTGCCGCCTAATGTTCGGATTAGCTTTGCAGATGCTTCGATGGTACCGCCAGTTGCTAACAAGTCGTCGATAAGTAAAACTTTATCGCCAGGCTGGATAGCATCTTTGTGGATTTCCAACGTATCAGTACCGTATTCAAGGTCGTAGGTTTCACTCACCACTTCACGGGGTAATTTGTTGGGTTTTCTTACTGGAACAAAACCAATGCCCATCTCGATGGCCAATGGTGCGCCGAATAAGAATCCGCGCGCTTCGGTTCCTGCTACTTTGTTGAATCCCATGTCTTGGAATTCTTCAAGCAACAATGCGATACAACTACTGAAAGCCTTATGGTCTTCTAGTACGCTAGTAACATCTCTAAATAAAATACCTGGCTTTGGATAGTCAGGAACGGTTTTAACAACTGATTTTATATACTGTGCAGTCACAATTATGCCTTGAATGTCTGCGTTATAACCAGAAGGTAAACCAGCCGCAGATGATATGCATCAGCGGAAACGCGAGTAAAGTTACGATAGAAGCTAGAAAGTACCACTTATTGTAGACTTCTTTGAAATCTGAATTGTCTGCCATATGCACTACCTAAACAATTTAACTAACAAAAAAATGGTCGTAAATGTTAATCGAAAGCAGACCGGATTGACAGCGCTATTGTAGTCAATTGCCTACTTTCCCAACATTTAACAGCCAAAGCTATACACTCGCGTACAACTTTAGCCTTTCTGCACTTAAGTGCCAGTTAAAAACTGGTGATTTAGTGTTCAGCAAACTGCTCAGCTAGGTAACAAAATACCTTTTTGCAGCATATCGCTTACTATTTGCTGCATACCTTGAAGCACAGTGTGTTCTGGTAGGTGGTGTAATTGCTTACAAAGCTGCTCGCCTAAGACCTCTATTCCTATGCCCTGTTCGTGCTGTTCAATGGTATGCAATAAAACTGCTGTAAGCGGATTTAAATGCACAAATTCTACATGCTGTTCTTGATTCCGATACACCACATAGAATTGTTGCTCGGGTGCGGGGTTTTCGGGAATATAATCTACCCCAATTAAATGTACAGGGTAAGTATAGGAAGCAATGGTGGCCAGCGGGGAAACGCTCACCCTCATTACCTGTTCGCCCGCTTCAAAATACACCACCTTATGAGGAGTTTTTCGAATACTGACATCTAATTCTAGCCATTCATAGTGGGCAAGTTCAGCGGCGAACTCAGGTAATTGAAATGCGAGTTCTGGGTTTGCTGACAAATACTCTACGAATTCTTTGCTAATGTCTGAAAAATACGGTGAACGGCTTTCGTGATGAATAAAAAAGGCGCGCACCAAATCATTCCAATTTTCTTCACTTACCAATGACTTTAACACCGGAAAACCTGTGCTTATAAAACCCATAATGTTATTAAAAAAAAGGGACTGATAAATATCCATGCGGCGTTTAATGTCAGCATTGTTTGTTTCAAACGAATCTGGATCTTTAATTGCGTTAACAAACTGTTGCTGGACGGTTTTAAAATTCTCGCTCATGCAGACTGCCCTGCGAAAACGCTTTGGTGATTTGCAATACACTGGGCTTGTATTGCTTTAATACGCTGCACTTCTTTTACTAATACTTCCATCGCGGGAATATTAAAATCACGTTCTAATAATGTAGGGAATACGCCATGAGTTTCATAAGCGTGCTTTAGTAAATCCCATACGGGTTCAATAACATCAGCCCCATGGGTATCTACTTTTAAATCTGGGGCTTCGTCGAAGTGCCCAGCAATATGACCATAGACAATTTTATCGCTAGGTAAGCGGTTTATAAAATCGTAAGCGTCATACTTATGATTGATGCTATTTACATAAACGTTATTTACATCGAGCAGTAACGCGCAACCTGACTCAGCTAATACCGCATTGGTAAAATCTAGTTCAGACATTTCTTGCCCAGGCGCCAAGTAATAAGACACATTTTCTAGCACCAATGGCCGCTCGATAATGTCTTGAACCTGCCTTATGCGGCCTACCACATGTTTAACTGCATCTTCTGTGAACGGTATTGGCATGAGATCGTACAGATGCCCGTTACCAGAACAGTAACTTAAGTGCTCGCTATATAAATCGATATTGTGGGTGTCTAAAAAGTGCTTTACGGTTTTAACGAATTCGATATCAAGCTTGTCGCTACTTCCAATTGAAAGGGACAAACCGTGTGTGGTAAAAGGCGCTTGTTGAATACTTTGGGCAAACTGGCGTTCGTATGTTCCCCCTAAAGGGATCCAGTTTTCGGGCGCAACTTCCCAAAAGTCGACCTCACTAGGCAGTGTTGGTAACACCTCATCTAACATCTCGCGACGAAAACCTAAACCTGCACCTTGAATATGCTTCATTATTCCACCCCAATTTCACACTAAAAAGGCCATCGAATGACGGCCTTTTTTATACTGCACTTGCCGTAGTGTTACATGCTACCGCATTTACCTTCACCACATTTTCCTTCTTTAGCTTTTTCCATTTTACCTTCAGCCATACTAGTTGCTTTATCGCCACCGCACTTGCCTTCACCACACTTGCCTTCTTTGGCTTTTTCCATTTTACCTTCAGCCATACTAGCTGCTTTATCGCCACCGCACTTGCCTTCACCACACTTGCCTTCTTTGGCTTTTTCCATTTTACCTTCAGCCATGCTAGCTGCTTTGTCGCCGCCGCACTTGCCTTCACCACATTTACCTTCGGTTGCTTTCGCCGCTTTGTCGCCACCACACTTACCTTCGCCGCATTTACCTTCGGTTGCTTTACCATCTGCAGATTTTGCCGCTTTATCACCACCGCACTTGCCTTCACCGCATTTACCTTCAGCAGCGAATTGGCTATAGCCAGATTCTAATGACTGCA
Source organism: Alteromonas lipotrueae (assembly GCF_019249215.1). Lineage (GTDB taxonomy): Bacteria > Pseudomonadota > Gammaproteobacteria > Enterobacterales > Alteromonadaceae > Alteromonas > Alteromonas lipotrueae. Next base: position 6,773 of record NZ_JAESDI010000006.1, on the reverse strand, counting down.
TTGAAAATGGGTTAACTTCAGCCATAGCAACCGTAGATGCTAACGAGCCAATAACAACCGCACCGAGTGCCGTAGCAACAGAAGATTTTTTAATTTGTTTCATTTTGTCTACCCTCAAATGTATAAGTCTGGTTTTAACGTGCGGTAGGCACGTGTAGTAGTATAGACCTAGGGGGTGAAGATCAAATTTCACTTTTTATTAATATTTTTTATATTATTAAATTTAAAGGTATTTTTAGCTAACTTTTATAGTCCCGATGTAGTACCTAGCTCAGCGTAACTCGTTTACCTTACAACTAAAGTAGGTTAAGTTTGTTCTGATTGGTTTCTTTTGAGCAAATTGAATACATGTTGAAGCAATTTTATTTGGGCGACTGGCAAGTAGAGCCAGCATCAAACACCCTTATATTAGGTAAAACGAAGCGCACCGTTGAACCCAAAGCAATGGACGTTCTATTGCTATTGTGTCAGCAAGCGGGTGAAGTGGTTAGCGCCGACGACATTATTACCCAGTGCTGGCCAGACGCGCCCGTTGGCGATAACCCTATTCATAAAACCATAACCCAATTACGTAAAGCATTAGGTGATAAAGCCAGTGCCCCTTCTTTTATAGAAACCATACGTAAACGAGGTTATCGGGTTATTGCCGATGTTCAGTTTTTAGAAGATGAACAAACACGTGCCGCCGAAACCGATTGGCAGGGTCAATCTCCGTTCCCTGGCTTAACCGCGTTTACGCAACAAGAAAGCCAAGTTTATTACGGTAGAAATGCGGCAGTAAAAAATTTACTGGCTAGGCTTTCGGATCAATTTACCAAAAAACGCCCTTTTACCCTTATTATCGGCCCTAGCGGTTCAGGTAAAAGCTCGTTAGTGCACGCAGGTTTATTACCTAGGTTATTAAACAACAAGGGCGCCAATGGTGTTCATGCCATCGATTACGCCAGTATTGATATTGCAGATATTCAGACGGCACAGATTGTGGAAGAACTTGCCGCCTGTATGTTAGATTGGGATATCAACGATGCTCCGTTGTTTGAAGGGGAAAGTGCCGATTCATTAGCGGCAAAACTGAAACGCGACCCTAAGCCGGTTATTCATTTAGCGAAAACTAAACTTACAACTGCAAGCCAGTACAATAACGTCGCTTTCCCTTGCTATGTAATAGTACTCGATCGCCTTGAAGCCTATTTGGCCACTAACCATGTTGATAGTACCCAAAAGGAAGCGGTGTTTACGCTGCTTGAAGCATTAGCAGAAAGTGGCTTCATTTTAATGCTTTTAGTATGTCGGAATGATTTTTACCATCACTTAGCTGCCTACCCCACCCTAATGAAAAATAAAGAGCGTGGAGCACATTTCGACCTTACGCCCCCTTCGGCCAGTGAATTAAGCCAAATGATACGCCTTCCAGCTATTGCCGCAGGGCTAGAGTGGGAAGAAGATAACCATACCGATGTTACGTTAGACGACATTATACTTACCGATGCCGCGGCAGAACCCAACTGTCTTCCATTATTACAATACACCTTACAAGAACTGTACTTGCAGCGAACAGCCAACTTGCTGCAAGTTAGTACCTACAAACAGTTGGGCGGTATAGAAGGCGCAATTGGCCACAAAGCTGAACAGCTTTACCAACAGATGCCGGCGTTAGTGAAAACTGCACTCGACCGCGTGCTTCCTCTAATTGTAACGCTTACCCAAGATGGCAGTAACTTAACCAGCCGCACCGCATTGTGGAGTGAGCTTAGTAACGATAACGAGAAAAACTTTGTCGAGCTAATGGTAGAGCATCGGTTATTTGTATCGCACCTTTATCAAGACAAAGCCTGCTTTAAAGTGGCGCATGAAGCCGTCCTTAGGCGCTGGCAGCGAGTACAAGGTTGGATTCAACAACACCAAAGCGCGCTGGTAAGCAAAGGCAGATTAGAACAACAAACCAAACAATGGCTGCAAGATAACAAAAGTAAGGCGTTTTTACTTACACAAGGTAAGCCCTTAACTGATGCTTTGGCGTTAAACGCCGACACTAGCTTAACACTGACGAATGACGAATTAGCGCTCATTCGGGCGTCACAGAAAACGGTGCAACGCAAACGGGTTATTCGCGGGGTTACCTTTGCAGCCCTTGCTTGTTTAACCGTAGTTTCATTTGGTGCCATGCTACAAAGTCAGCAATCGCAACAACTGGCCGAAAGGAAGCGATTAGAAGCTGAAAATTTAATGGGCTATATGATAGGTGACTTTGCCAATAAACTACGTAGCGTAAAACGTATGGACTTATTGGAAGGTATCAGCGAACAAGCACTGAGTTATGTTGAACAAGCTCAGCAAACGAGTGAATATGGATTTTTTACCATTAGCCCGCCAAAAGCGAGTTTCGAATTGCGTTTTCAACATGCGCTTTCACTGCAAGCTATGGCAGAAGTACGATTTTATAGAGACGATGTAGCCACCGCGAAAGAAGCTTACGAAGAAGCCGATGTACATATAAAGGCGCTGTTGAGCGATGCACCCAATCACTTCGAGCTACTTAAAGCGGCGGGGGCAAACGCATTTTGGTTGGGCCACATTGCTTATAACGATGGTTTGATGGACATAGCCAGAACGGCATTCGAGCGTTACCTAGCTTATAGCGAACGTATGCTAGCAATAGCCCCAGACAATACTGACGCTATGCTAGAAGTGGCCTACGCACAAAACTCTTTGGGCTCTCTTGAATATGAAAATTTTGAATTTGGTAAGTCGATTGAATACTTCAGTGCATCACTAAAGCTCAAACAATATATCGCTGAACAAAACCCTGATGATCTTGATGCTCAACTTTATGCTGCCGATACCCTGTCGTGGATAGCGTCGGCTACTGTTCATACTGGGGAATATGAAAAAGCTTTCGCGCTGTATAGGAAGGCTGAAGAAGCTTTCGAAGAGGTGTATAAAAAAAATAGTTCTAATGCAGCAATCATCGAGCCCTATGTGGCGCTACTTGTGCAAAAAGTAAGACTGGCTAAATATTTAGATTATCAAACAATTGTAGATTCAACTTTGGAATCAGCAATTTCGACATTAGAGTTTGCATTGGCCCAAGACAATAAAAATACTGAATGGCAAGGTGACTGGGTAACTATTGAAGCTTTACTATTACTCAGTCAGTCAACTATTAAAAATACAATTGACGCCGACAATACTCTAAACTCTGCTTTGGCCTTAAATTCAACTTGGGCTCTATTGTTACTAGCCGAATACTTCCAGCTAAATAATGAATGGAACAAAGCAAAGATAATTCTTTCTAAGCTACCGGATCATAAATTTGAGCAATTAGACAATGCTATACCATCGTTTAAATTTACCACAGATGTACAAAAATTAAATACCGCCCTAGTTAGGCATGTGCAACGTCAGCACCATGATAAATATACAACGAAAGGGCAATTCTGTCTGAATCTACTTGCTTTTTCAGAGCCTGTTTTGGAAAAAACATCGCACCCGGGAATACTTCTACCTTATTTATTTTCCACCAGATGCGTAGAAGATAAAAATCACATAAAAAATATCTACATCACTAAAGGCGATTCGTTAGCCTTTCCTTACTACTTCAAATATTTGAAAGGAATTTAAAAATGTCCAACCCAACACCGGTTTATCAATTTACGGTTTCTGTTGATACGAAGGCCGTTCCAGCAAGGTATACCATCTACGATCTTTCAGGGACACCTACTTCAGGAAACGTTAACGTAACTGAATTAAATACCATGATAATGTATACCCTTAATGAAGACTCCAGTGATCTACAATTCGTCGGGCCATTAGTAACGGGCGATATCGACAATGACCTTACCTATAGCATTACTGCTGACGGTCAAACCATCATCTTTGTAGATTCCGACGCCACCACCGAAAACATCTGCATGAAATTGGTTACTGCGCCTAAGAAGAATGTATATACCAGTCAAGACCCGCAGATTATTAATAAAAAACCTTCGTAGATTAGTGGAGGGGCAACATTTTGTAGCCCCAGCCTTATTTATTGTTTTACAAAAAACAAATCTGATCTCTTCCCTGAGACTTAGCCTGATAAAGCAATGTATCAGCCGCGTTCAACAAACCTTCTTTTGAACTGTAGCGATTCTCCATTTGCGTTGCCACACCCATGCTTACTGTTAACTCTGATTCTTGCGATAACGCAAACTGCCTGGTACTTAATTGCGATATATGTCGCTTAATACGTATGGCTAACAATTGGGCGGTCTGTGCTGAACATCGGGGCAACACTAAGGCAAACTCCTCACCGCCATAGCGTGCGGCTAAGGTATCGCGATTAGGAAGGCTTAACGAAATAGTTTCCCCTATTCTCTTTAAGCATCTATCCCCCGCTATATGGCCATATTGGTCGTTGAAGTCTTTAAAGTGGTCGATATCAATAAATATAATACTTAGCGGTACATCGTCTTGCTCGCAAAGATCCCACTGTTTATCAAGGTATTCGGCAAACCGATGACGATTAGCTAGCCCTGTTAAATAGTCGGTATTAGCTTTGTGTAATAGAGAACCGTACTCTGCCTTGTGAAGCGTAAGGTCGCGGAGTATGCAAAGATACAATGTATTCGCCGATGAGAATGCTTCTGGTAGCGTTGATATCGACATTTCAACACACACATGTGTTTGGTTGTCTTTGTCTGCTTGAAGGTTAACTTCCATAGGAGGGGCGGAAATTAAACCTCTTTGGCCTGCATCTAAGCTCTCAATAACATAAGTTTGTGACTTACCCGTATCATCTATAACTAGCTCAAGTAAATTATGCCCTAGCAGTTTGTCTTTTTCTATTCCCAGTAATGAGGCGGATGTAGAGTTAAGCATTTCAATAGTGCCGTTAACATCTATAACGACAACTGCTTCATTGAGAAAATTAATCATGCGCGAAAGTGAAGAATCCTGGTAAAAGTTAAAAAGCTTCTCTGTGGGTTTTTTATTAATATTTTTACTAAGCATTGTTGAAAACATTCCTTATCCCCTAGCTTTGGGCCGTATTGATTGAACAAAGCTTACGGATAAATCTCAAATTAAACCTTCTGGTTACCTTACGAATTAAAACACTGATTTAATTGAAAATTTCAGAGTCAGGAAGGTTAAATCTCGAACCAATTAAGAAGGGTATGAAGCTTTTAAGCGGGAATGCCTGGGCTATGTAACACAGTGCATATATTTCACAGCTTGTGTCTTTTTAACACTATATTTACCTATACCGTTCATGCAAATCAAGAAAAGTGCATTTAAATCAATATATTAACGTTTGGCACAAAGTATGAATTATAAATCAGGAATGAAACAGTGTGATTTACTAAACAGGAATAAAGATATGTAGGAGTAGAAGTACGGAAATACCTTCGTGCCTTTTAGATTGTCGTCAATACCGTGAACAGTTTCGGCATTCACTTCTCATATTTAACCCAAAGCATGACACATGCAAAGAAGGAATTTATTATGAAAAAGCTAACGTTAGCAATGGTTATTGGCGCAGTAATGTCTACTTCCGCGTTCGCTGCCCATCATGAATCTAGAATAACCTCAGACTTTGAGGCACTAGATGCAAATGGCGACGGCATGCTTTCCAAGGAAGAGGTTAAGGGAAGTATTACTGAAGAGACTATGTCTAAAATAGACTCAGACAGTGATGATATGATTAACCACTCTGAGTTTACTGCCTACATAAAGTCTAAACCTGAAAGGTTTACTGACGAATTAGTGGTTAAAGAAAAAACAAACCACGATGGTAAAGCCGATAGCGCACACCATCCCATGGACAAGAAAGAGGCTATGGGCACAGATGGCGATGTAATTAGCGAAGCAAATAAAGAACTCCGCTCTGAAACGAAAACCAATGCAAACCATGATTCAATGAGCAAGACATCCGCTATGGCTAAAAAGGATTCTATGGGCGCAGATGGCGATGTAATTAGTGAACAAAATAGAGAAATGCGTTCTGAAATGAAAACTAGCGACACACAACACTCGATGAAACATGGTGAAGCCATGGACGAAACGGGTGCTGTGATCAGTGAAAAGAACAACACATTACGTACAGAAGTTACGGATGCTGCGAATATGCGATTCGATGAAGCCGATGCTAATAAAGATGGTGAACTATCTAAACGTGAAATTGAAAACGCAGGTATTAAAGGTGATTTCATGACCATGGATAAAGATGGCAACGAACTTATTACTCGTATGGAATACCGTAGATATTTTGAACAAATTAAGACAATGGGCCAGTAATACTAAGCCTAATAGTTTCATAGTTTAAGCCCCGCACCTGCGGGGCTTTTTATTGCCTGTTCACTTTCCTGCAGGCATAAAAAAAAGGGCTATCCGTTAGGCTAGTTATCGTTGTGAAGCAATCGTTGTGAAGCAATTTCTTCGAATGGGAGCTTGGCTTGCGGCATGCGCTAATACGTTTCACTTTCTATCACGCATAAAAAAAGCCCTTATCATACGATAAGGGCTTTCTTCGAATGGGACCTGGCAGTGTGCTACTCTCACATGGGGAAACCCCACACTACCATCGCCGCTAATACGTTTCACTTCTGAGTTCGGAATGGGATCAGGTGGTACCGTATCGCTATGGCTGCCAGGAAAAACTTTTTGCAAACATTTGTTTGCGTAATACCGACTTATTCAGTCCATATTACTTTAATAATTAACAATTTAGGAATTCTGATATTCACGTAATCAATCTTTGAGCACTGAGTACTACTACTCTCGTTGCTTTAATC